>NZ_SRJD01000003.1 GCF_004684935.1 Sporolactobacillus shoreae | reverse complement strand
GGCTGCCAACTCCTCGTTACATATATTATAATATGTAACGAGGATAAAGTCAATAAAAAAACCGCTGTATATAAGTGTTTTCGGCAGTTTTAAGTAGGATTATCGTTACACTATATGGGAATGCAGGATTTATACCCCAACAACAGCATTATACATAATACTTCGTAATTATTGGTAAAGATGAACAGAAAAAATCCGGGCAAACACTACCCGGTAATTGTTTCCTTAATTATTTACACTTGTCACTAAGCTTGCTAGCGCCGCTGACCTGCTTAGGTCAGAAGATATGGGTTGAGCTGAATAATTGTAGTACTGGGTTTGAACGGATATTAATAATAAACTAGATTATATGCAGCGGCTGCAGCTACATAGAAAATCACAATAACGCATTGGCCAACGGCAGTTTCTAAAAGTGATAAGATTAGGTGATTATTTCTATGATTTTGTTGCAAATCATAGAAAAATTGTTCCGGTGGGAAATTGTAATGAGAAACAATGTCAAGCAACTCAAAAACTATAAGTTCTGATTGCTAATTAAACGAGGCTGTCTCAAAAGGTCAGCAGATGAAAGACGAGGGGGAATTTTTATCCCTCTCATTTTTTAGCGCATCTAAAAAAAATCACAGAAAAAAAAACACCAATTTTTTTAAAATTAAATTATCCGAATCCCATTAAAAGAAGGCGATTTTTTTGAAAAACATTATCAGACAGTATTCCCAATAACCACATGGCGTGGACTGTCAACACTTTTGTTAACGGAATTGATCGCGAGGTTTTCCTCGAAGCTTACAAAGGTGGAGGTCGTCCGTCCCATCATCCTCGAATGATGACCAAAATCCCGCTCTTTGCTTATACACAAAAATGGTACCCCTGCAGACAGATTGCACGTGCGTTGCATGAGAATCTGCCAATGATGTAGCTGGCGAATCAACAAACGCCGGATTTTCCAACGATCAACCGATTTCGTGTACACCAGATGGAGACCTGTCTCCAAGACATTTTCGAAGACTTTATTGCCCAGATGTTGGAACAAGGCTACGTCTTTGGCAACAATTATTACTTGGATGGCACAAAAATCGAAGCCGATTCAAATCGCTACACATTTGTTTGGAGAAAATCTACCCAGCGCTTTCAAGCAGTGCTTCAAGAAAAAGTCAGAAAAGTTTTCAATGGTTCAATTTATAAATTTCTTCTCCTCTTTGATTACATTTAGCATAGTTTCTAATGAATCCAGATTTTTTTCAGGTACGCCTGCAATGCAGAGACGAAGGCCCTGCACCTCATTATTAAACATACCATATCGAGAGACCCTAATATTTTTTTGAGCGAGCTTTTCAGCAATCCGTTCGACTGAGATTTCAGTGGGCAGCGTAATCCAAAGGAAAAGTCCCTGTCTGGGTACGTGAAAAGAAAAACCTGTCAAATCGGCATGTGACAGAATTGCTTTAGCCTTCACCAATTTCCGCCGATAGCATGCGTTCACTTTGCGAATATGCCGATCGTACATCCCCGATGTTAAAAAGAAATTCAGCGCGCCCTGTGCAATGCTGGAAGTGCAGATGTCGGACAAATACTTCTGCTGAATAACTGTGTCACGCAGAGCATCAGGAAACACCATTGCGCCTAAACGAATCCCCGGCAGAAATGTCTTTGAAAAACTGCGGATATAAATTGTAAGCTGATTGGTGTCATAATAGTGCAGCGGAAGGCACCTTTTATCCATCCCCAAGTCTGCCAGATAGTCGTCTTCAATCATCAGAACGTGGTAGCGACCGCAAAGCTCCGCGATCATTTTCTTGTCATTTTCCAAAAGAGAATATCCTGTTGGGTTATGATATCTCGGGATGATATAGAACGCCTTAATCCGCTCTGCTTGAAAAACGTGTTCCAATTCGTTCAGTTTGATCCCGGTGGGGTCCCGCCGAATTGTCGAGCAATCGATATTTAACGACTTAGCCATGTCGAGAACCGCGTGATAGGTTGGAGATTCTACTAAAAGCTTCCCTTCCGACGGAACCGTGAAAATAGTTTTCAGAGCGAGGAAAATTCCCTGTTGGGCACCGTTGGTAAGCATCATTTGGGAGCTTGAAGCATAAATTCCATCCCGTGCCAGTCTCTCTTGGAGCGTTTTTCTCAGTTCAGCGAAGCCCAATGGCGATTCATAGGAAAACAATTTCTTCTTATATTCTTCGATGGATTGGTTAATCGCATGGGTAAAGGCTTGATAGGGAATTAACGTGGGATCGGGTGCTACCGTTTGAAAATCGATTGTTTTAGATAATGGTGCTTCTTCAAAGTCCGACTTGACTACATAGTATCCGCCTCTTGGAACGCAATAGAGGAAGTGTTCCTCTTCCAGGGCTTTAAAGGCCTTGTTGACCGTAATTTTATTTACGGAAAGAATTTTGGCGATTTCTCTGCATCCCGGAACCTTTTGACCTTCCACAAATCGTTTTTGTTTGATTCCTCCCAGAATATATTCTTTCACCAATTCCATTTTCGACATGGAGCCCACCCATTTCCACAGTATTTAATTGACTGTAGTAGTACAGATCAAATATCAAGTGTTTGAACTATTAGTTATTGCATTATATACTAATGCCAACGAAATACAAGGGGGTAACCTTGATGATTGAATTAAAAAAGGAGAAGTTTCGGGACTTAATTCCAGTTCTCCGTACAGCGGAGATCAATACTTTATTTGCTATGTCCGTATTGGAAGGAAAAGTGGACGGGAAAATTTTTGCCGATGACAGCGTTTCTCCGTCGTCGTTTTATCTTAAGCATCCGTATGGAATGGATTTGCTTTTTGGAGAGCATGGGAAAGAAGATTTTTATGAAGGCTTGAGACCTCATTTGCTCGATTTTGACAAAACCAGAAAGAGAGCGGAATGGCTTCAGGTATACCCTGCCGCGCTGTATTCGAAAATGGATGCGCTTTTAGAGGATAGTCTAAGGAAAAAAGCTCCAGAAGAGCCGTACAGCGATCCGTCAGCAGTGGAAGCGGACAAAGTCTTGGAATATCAGAGAATCAACTTTATCTTTCAGCAAAAAAAGTATCTCACCTTTCAGAGAAATCTTCTAAATGAACATCAAAAAATCGTTTCAACAACAGAAAATATTTTCAATCAGTTAGCTGGAAATGTAGCGCCGAAATACTTTTGGAATAGTTTCCGTGATTTTGAAGAGTATGGCATAGGTTTTACATTGCTATTAAATGATAAAATTCCTGCTTCTACCGCTTTCGCATCCTTTGTAATTGAGGATAAACTTGAAATTGGGATTGAGACAGCTGCAGATTATCGCGGTTCCGGATTTGCCGCAAGCGTATGTGCCCAATTGATCGATTATTGTCTGGAGCATGGATTGGAACCCGTCTGGTCCTGTAGCTCAGGAAATATCGGTTCCAGAAAGCTTGCACGGAAGTTAGGCTTTGAAGAATGCAAAAGAATCCCATATTATCGTTTACCATTTTTGTATGAAACAACAAGGCACTTCCATAGGGGATACTAAAAGGCGGTGAACTACTCGCCATTGAAATGGCACGCTTCTGGGAACACCGTTCGCTTACTTTGAGAAGACCAAAGCAGAGGCCACGGCTGTTAACCAGGGCTCGTCCCGAGCCCATAGACGGCTTGTTTAACCACCAAAAGCGAGATGTTCAATATTTTTGGCCGCGTTGATGTCTCGGTCGTGGCGCGTGCCGCATTGCGGGCAGGTCCATTCTCTCACGTTGAGTGGCTTCTTCCCATCGTCATGCCCGCAGGTCGAACAGAGCTGCGACGTTTTGTACGGATTGACAAGCACGAGTTCTTTGCCGTACCACGCACACTTGTAGGTGAGCTGCCGCCGGAGTTCACCCCATGACTGGTTGGCGATTGCCCGGGCGAGTGTATGATTCCGAAGAAGATTTTTGGTTTTCAAGTTCTCCAGGGCGATCCGGTCATACGTCTTCACGAGTTGGGTCGTCAATTTATGGAGCTTGTCCGCCCGCTGATGGGCGATCTTCTCTTGGATGCGAGCCACCTGAAGGCGGGCTCGGGCAACATTTTTAAAGTGATCCATCGTTTGGGGCACCGGCACCTTTAAATGGCGATCCCAGGCGATGGCTTTCTTCGCCAATTGCTGCCGTCGAGCTAGTTTTCGCTGCCAGAGCCGGAGCTTACGGGCTAAGCCTTGATCAAAGCGAGTGGTGGGCCATCGGAGACCCTCCACGGAACCAATAAGCAAATCTGCGACCCCTAAATCACAGCCGATGGTTTGACAGGTTTTGAGGAAGGCTTGGCTTTCGCCTTCCACGGTTAAGACGGCAAAGTATTTCCCTGTCGGTGTGCAGCTCAGAGTGACTTGTTTGATCGTCTCCGGGATTTGTTGTCCCGCTCTAAAGCGAAGAATCCCCAGTTTCGGCAGGCAAATCCCATGATGGCCGACGGGCTGGATGTTGCCCTTCACAAATTTCGAGGTGTAGCTTTGCTTGAAGGCGTGTTTGGCTTTGAACTTGGGATGCCCTTTTTTTGTTCTAAAGAACGCGTGAAAAGCTTCTATTAAATATTGATTGGTGACCTGCAGGCTGGTGCTCTCTGCTTCTTTAAGAAAGGGATGTTCCTTTTTCAGCAAAGGAAGCAGGTTGTTCAGCGCATACGCAGTCAAAAAAGAAGCCTTGGGATTATTTTCATGCCGCTCCTCGAGCATCGCCAGCATCTGATTCCAAACAAAACGCACACAGCCAAAGTTTTGAGCCAATTGCTGACGTTGCTGTTGGTTAGGATAGATTCTCAATTTTAAGCCCTTCGTGACCATGGGGTTCACCTCCTTCAGAGATGATTATAGAACACATGTTCGCTTTTTAACACAAGAAAGTCCGGTGATCTTCCCTCTATGAGGTTGTCCCAGACACGGATTCATCTCGTCATTAAAGTGGACGAGTTTTCTCCGCTGGCAACCCTTAATAAACACTCCTTA
This sequence comes from Sporolactobacillus shoreae, assembly GCF_004684935.1. Classification (GTDB taxonomy): domain Bacteria; phylum Bacillota; class Bacilli; order Bacillales; family Sporolactobacillaceae; genus Sporolactobacillus; species Sporolactobacillus shoreae. The sequence continues at coordinate 246,937 of NZ_SRJD01000003.1, read as the reverse complement.
TTCGTACAATAAAGATGTATTTATCGCTTAATTAAAAAATACAGTAATTTCTTTAAACTACATATGTGGCTGCTACGTAGTTAAATACGAACTGCGCAGCTCATATGATCATTTCAAATCTTTTTACATATACAGCATTTCCAGTAACTTCAACATCATAAGAAGTACCACTTTTTGAGATGTTTACAATAACCCGGCCATCTTTATGAATTTCATTGCCTTGTTCGATGATAAGATTTAAAGAGGTTTCAAAGTTATTTTTTTTAATATATTTAGCGTAAAATGCCCCCATTACGCCTGAAGCGGTACCCGTAACAGGGTCTTCTGTAGTGCCTGAATAAGGTGAAGAAAAGTGTCTGCCATGCATATCCGCAAGAGAATCGAACGTTTTCAAGCAAAAAGGATGAATCGATGCTCGTGGTTCTTCTTTTAATAGAGATGGGAACGATGCGTTTTCTGGTTTCATTTTCTTAAAATCAGAAAGTTGATGGATCGGAACCAAAAGAGTCCAAGTCCCTGTACTCCCATAAACGATGGGAAGATTGTCGTCAATATCGCTCTCATTTAATCCGATTAACCTTGCAAGGTCCTTCTTAGAACCCTTAAATTCTTTAAATTGTGGGTCAGCTTGTTGCATTGTAATCATTATTTCATTATTTGTTTTTGAATTAACTCTTATTGGCAAAATTCCTGCCAGAGTTTCAACAGTTATTTCTTTGTTATCACCTAACATTCCTCTCGTTTTTAATGCATATATGGTTGCAATAGTTGCATGTCCACAAAGACTCATTTCTTGACCTGGTGTAAAGTAACGTAACTTGAGATCAGCAACTCCGGATTTTAAAACAAATGCTGTTTCATTAAAACCCACTTTATGGGCAACGTTATGCATCTCTTCTTCTGTCAGATTATCACTATCAAAGACGATACCCGCTGGATTACCTTTATTGGCTACTTTAGTAAATGCATCATAATGATAAACCTTTATTGATTTCACTTTTATGACCCCTCTGTGCAAATGTTATTCCTAGAGGTTAGATTAGGGGGAAATCACTCATATTTCAAGACACATGAACGGTTTATCAAAAAATTATAATAAACAATCCAATTTTTTCAGCAGTCCGTCATAGTGTTTCAGTATATCTTTATCTTCCACTTTTCCTATATTATCTGCGTAATGGTCAAACGCGATTTTCGGACAAGCAGATGAAAAATCAGCCTCTGTAAAGACGCCGTAACGGTCACCTCGGAGACCATTTCTCTTGATGGAGTCGCAAAGCAGAAAAATCTTTGTGCAGTAGGTTTTGAACTTTGTCACAATTTTTTTGTCCTATAAAAAAGGATTAGATCCAATGCTGTCGAATTTTTTATTTATAATCCCCTCTCTCTGCTGACCTGTTAGGAGGTGTTATTCTTTTTTCTGTAGCTTTCTATTTTTCCCCTGCCGCTTCACTCCTTCCCGTTTTTCTTCTGTTTTACATTTTCTTCTGCTTCATCTTCAATCAAAGCTTGTCTTCAAATCGTTCATATCCCACCACAAAGGAGTTCTTCACATGTTTAAAACCCTTCGTAAATTGATTTTTGCCTCTGAAAGAGCTTTCACTCTAATCGAAATGATGGTCGTTTTGATGATCATCTCGATCCTTCTTCTAATTGCTGTACCCAATATGATCAAGTCCCAAGCGGTCGTTCAGGATAAAAGTACTGAAGCAACCGTCAAGATGGTGCAAAGCCAGATTTCCGCCTATCAGATGGATAATGATGGCGCGCTCCCAAACTCGCTCGATATTCTCGTTCAGCAAGACTATGTCGACACAATCAAAACGTCCGAAGGTGAGGACCTGATTTATGATTCAACAACGGGAAAAGTCAGCGCACCTTAATCCATTTCACGAGGGCGGATTTACCCTTGTTGAACTGTTGATTGTCGTATCCATTGCCTGCATTATTACCCCGATTTATTTTCTACCTCTGTCGCATACATCTGATGAACAGAAAATGAGGCTATTTGCCGAAGAGATCCGGGATACAATCAGTGAGGCGCAGATGGATGCCGTCCTGACTTCTTTACCCGTCAGAATAGTTTTTAACAGCCAGAATGATTATTACCAGATCATTAAACCTAACCGAGTTGTTACAAGAAAAATGGATCCACGTATCGTCATGTACAGCAATGTGAACACCCAAACGATCAGAATAAGCCCCGTTGGCAAATTTCTGCAGCCCGGGACCTATACCTTTTTCATGGGATCAATCAAGTATCAACTGATTCTGCAGCTTGGTCAGGGGAGGTTCCGAATTGAGCGGGCGGCTTGGTAATAAAGGAATCTTCCTCACCGAGGTTATGGTTTCACTTTGTATTCTCTCGTTTGTCATCCTAACTTCCATCCCTGCGCTATCCCACGTTTACAAAGAACGTCTGGTTCTGCGGCAAAAAACAGAAGCGCTTCGTATACTCCGGTATCAGCTGGTTCAGTGGAAAGCGGATCAACAGATGACTCCGTATGATCCGAATGACTCGAAATTTATTTTAAACTGGGAAAAGAAAACGGATCATTCAGCTATACTTTCCATCAGCTGGTCGATTGGCGAACGCCATTTCACAATGCACAGTGAGGCGAGAAAATGAACAATCAGAAAGGCTATTCTCTCATTTCGATGATGCTTGCCCTCAGTATTTTTACCATTGCGCTTCTTCTCGCTGCTTCCCTGTTTCACATTGTGGCTGGCAGATTCAAAGATGATTTCAGCCAGGATCGTGAGATTAACCTTTTTTTCGCTCAAACAGCGACCGAGCTCCATCTTGCTGATGGCATGAACAGCTCGCCGGACCATAAAAAACTAATGCTTGAAAGAACCGGCGGAATAGTAACTTTTGAACGTTCAAATCCGCAGCGGATCATCCGGACTGTCGGGGGACAAGGTTATGAGATTGTTCTGCAACATGTTAAAGACATATGGTTCGAAAAAAAAGGCCGCTTTGTCTCGATCCAAATAACCGACAGTAATGGCCGTGAACATTTCTGGGCGGACATGCTTTATAAATATAAGGAGGGTGCTGATGAAAGTCAGCCATAACCAGAGGGGATTTATGCTGCCTCTGACAATGATCTTTTCATTAATGTCCCTTGTCTTAGTTCTGCACGCCATTCTTTTATTAGACTCTGACCGCAGTTTTTTTCATTCGGCTTATACCGACTTCCAACTCCGTCAACTCCGTGAAAACACGCTATCTGAGATTGACCAGTCTGTCCGCGGAAAAACATTGCCTGAGCGTGGCAGCTTCGTCTATGATACAGGAACGGCAGCGTTCACAACCAGCGAGACCGAGGGCAAATTAGAAGTAAAGTTCACAGTGAGTTTCGGAACGGATTCGGAAACTGACAAAATAGTCTATGATCTCAATGGTAAAGATATCATCGGATGGCAGGAAAGGATCGATCCATGATTTTCACGCCTCATTCGTGATTAATGTGACTGGAAAATCTGTTGACCGGATGATTAATGAAATTGTTGCACTGACGTATCAAAATTCCTTAGTCCGGGTATCCTGCAGGTAAAAACAATGAGGGATTACACGCATGAAATCTGATGAGTATGTGAAATTTCTGACCGAGCAGTTTGTCCGCTACATGGAAACGCCTCGCGCGGAACGGAGGGAAAACAGGCTCAAACAAAAGGCTGCCCGTCCCCCCATGCGCAACCAGCTCTTTGGTCAGATTCCGGATGCGATTGAAAGCTATGCGAAGCAATTTATTCGCTTGTTTCGGAACAAAGAAAGATAAAGTTACAGGCACATAATGCAAAGCAGCCCGGTATCGGATACCGGGCTTTAGTATTATTCTGAGGTTGATGGCTTCTCCATCCTATAAATTCGATAGGAGAGAACATCTTTATAGGTTTGAAGCATCTGCATGTGATCCAGCCAGACCTCAAAGGCTTCTTCATCCAGCTCACCGGAAAGCTGGTAAGAAGGAAGCTCATTTTGACTTTGATCAAGAATGAAATCGCTGTCCTTAAGTGATTCAATACAGATAAATCCTGCATCGTTCCATATACACTGCCAGTCCTCCTCAGTATAAAGTTCCGGTACACCATATAATTTTTTTATGACTAAGCCGTCTTGCTCAGGCAAAGACTTTTCAATTGTCATTTCTATGGCAATCAGTTTTTTACCTGGCCGGAGAACCCGGAAATATTCAGGAACAGATTGATGAATATCCGTAAATGCAGTAACGGACTCAGATATGATCCAGTCAAATCTATTGTCCGCAAAAGGGAGGCATTCCGCCGATCCGGTGATCACCCGAAATGGATTTTCGGACACTACAGCCCTTGCCTCAGCCCGTTCAACCATTTTCGGATGAATGTCCATCCCGGTTACAACTGCTCCTGTCTCTTCACTCACCAGCGCCGCGGTTGCCCCTGTTCCGCACCCAACATCCAGGACCTGATCATGTGCCTGTATGGACAGATCACGGATAATGGCTTCTGTCAGTGTTTTTCCGCCCGGATGTGCGCTGTCTACTGCCAGTTTCGCCAAAAAATCAATATACCTGTTTTTTTTCATTGTACACGCTCCCTGACATCTTCTTAATGATCATCGTATGAGTGTCATTGGGGCTGTGTGAATGGGTAAGTTGATGATTGAACATCCGTAAGAATCCAATAAAAAAAAGAACCATCCATTGACGTGATGGTCCATGGTTTGGCTCATTGGATCAAAAAACTACAGCAGACAGCAAGATTCATAGATTCAGGCGGTGTGTATCTGCTTAATCTTTGTTTTAGAAAGCCATGCTCCACCGATCACTCCGGCATCATTTCCCAGCCGTGCAATATCAATAGTGCACGCTCCGGATACCCTTGGCATTGAAAATCTCTTGAAGTATTTGTTCAGAGGATCAAGAAGAGTCGCACCGGCATGTGAAACCCCTCCGCCAATGACTATTTTTTCAGGGTTGACGACGATCGATATAGCGCCAAGCGCATAGCCAAGGTAATACGAAGCTTTCTCCGCAACAGCCGACGAAAGTGGATCACCTTTTGCAGTGCAATTAAAGACATCTTCCGCCGTGATATCACCCTTCTGTTCAAATATTTCTCTCAAAATACTTTCCGAATCGTTATAATCCAATGCCTCCAATGCCAGGCGCCGAATCCCGGTAGCGGACGACACCGTTTCAAGGCAGCCCTTTTTCCCGCAATTACAGGGAGAACCATCTTTCGGAATAACTGTAATGTGGCCGATCTCACCAGCCATACCGCTTACACCGTGGAGAATATCTCCGTCGCAGATAATTCCCGCGCCAACACCCGTCCCGAGCGTGACACAGATCAGATTTTTGGCCCCCTGCCCTGCTCCAAGCCACATTTCACCGAGAGCAGCCATATTGGCATCATTTTCAATAATTGCCGGCAAACCGGTTAATTTCTCCAGCTCTTCCTTCAACGGGTAGTTTTCCCACCCAATATTGACCGCTTTATAAACAAACCCTGTGTCCATATCAATAAAACCGGGTGCGCCCATACCGATCCCTCTGACCTCCGACCGGTCAAGGTTGTACTGTTTCATTTTTTTGATCACACTTGCGCTGATATCATCTGCTATGTGGCTCCCGTTATCAATCGTATTTGTGGCTATCGCCCATTTATCGATCATCTTTCCGGAATCATCAATTAAAGCCATTTTTGTGGTCGTTCCACCCAGATCAACACCAATATTCATTATTTCAGACATTTTTTGCACCCACCTTTTAAAAGTGATCTCATTATTCTATTTTCGCCCATTGAATGCTTTTTGCCAATAGAAAAAATCAAATCGCTTTCAAAAAAACATGACGCCTGATCTGCGCGTCATGTTTCAGGGTGATACTGAATAGATTATGTAAGATCAACTTGTCCGGGAGTGATCCGATGCGCAGAAGAATAATCTATATTTTGATTCTGACAATTATATCCTTTGCTGCTGTGTTTCTCCTGCAGACCAAATCGGCTTTTTTTGGGTCACGTCCCGTGATTACTTATTTCCCTGACAACGGATCCATTATTTATAAAAAAGCATGGACACGCCTGAATCCCGGAAACAGGAACAAACAGCTTGAATGGACTGTTCATTCAGAAATCAATCGTCCCGCTTATTTTATGCAGGACTTCTCTCTGTTGTATGCAAACGGCCGCCTGATTGCTACAATCAATTACTGGAAAAGAAATGAACGGTCACTTTCTGAAAGCAGACAGCTCAATGCTCTGCCAGGATTCTACCAAAGTCTTTCCGTTCATCAGGCTGAAGTACACGTCAATGATCAGATCTTCGGAAAAGAAGTGCTTTCCTCAGATCAGTTGTATCTTTGGAAAAATGGTGGAAAATTGGCCGCTTTTAAAGAAGCACGGACTGCGGCTGAAGAAGAAATAACGGCATCCTATCAAGACAGACTGGTCAAAAGCCAGTCTGATTTGTTAAAGCGGACGGCATCAAAGTACGGATTTAATTTGAACGGGTACAGGATTGTTCCATTGAATGAACTTACAGAATCGTCTTTCAACCAGATTTTCCCGTTCAGTCGGGAAAAAGCCATGCGAATCACGGGGCAGCTTTGGGAGGGGATTTATAAAGCGGTGGTTAACGGATTACAGACTCCGCAGGGAACCTTTGAAGCCGCTGCGGGAAGCCGGATACCCGTTTTGCTGATTGGCGAAGATCATTTACTGATTGTCATTGAAACAGCTGATAAACAGATTATTCTGCTGAAACAGCTGTTTCATTAATGCAAGATATTTAACAGCTTACAACGCTGCCTGTTCAATCTTTACCTTCACAATCAATAAGGCGGTGTACGACCCAATAACAGCCGAGACAAGCCGCCGCCATTTCAAAAATCAGTCTGCGTTTTCTGAACAGATAGACTGCAGCAACAGCCAAAATTATTCCCTGTAAAACAGATGGCCTTTTCATCGAAAAGATGCTCCTTCTCTCTCTTAGTACATCTAGTCTGACTCATCCGTCCCGCTTTCATTCAAAATTGCTGATCATTTTATCTCTATCGTCCGCTGTTCTGTTATCAGAACATCTATCGGGATGTCATGGGTTTCAACAGGCACGCTTTCGGCCAGCTGAGCTTCAAGGAGAAGAGAAATGGTTTTTCCTTTGAAGTGGGCCAAAAAGCGATCATAGTAACCTCCTCCGTAACCGATGCGGTACCCTTTGTGATCATAAACGACTCCTGGAACGATCGCTAAATCAGGCTCGTTATCGGACACTGGAGTTGTTTCAGAAGGTTTGGGCTCTGTTAACCCATAATAACCAGATTCCAACTGGGTGAAGGATTTGATTCGGTAAAATGTCAACGATTTATCGGAAGAATTACATTTCGGAACAGTGACCGTTTTACCTTCAGCCCATGCTCTGGAGATAATCGCCGCTGTTTCCACCTCTCTTCCGACAGAAAAAGTCAAAGCAACACATCTGGACTGAACCCACAACGCCTCATTAAATAAACGATCACGTATTCGCGTGCATTTTTTTTTGAAATGATGCTCGTCCATTGTCCTGAGATCGTGCAGTATTCGGTTCCGCATCACTTGTTTCTCTTGGTTCATTCTCTGTTCCTCCGGATAAGAAAAACCGGGCAAGCCCGGTCCCTGATCAGTGACCCTGGGTTATTGAAGTATTGAATCAATGCTTCGGTTGCTCGCTTGCCGCGGGCGATCCGCTTTCACTGTTTTATTTTGGCCAGATTTTCACTTCCGTATCTTAAAAAAAAAGCCGCTGAGCGGCTTTTTGAGGAAATTGTTACTTTGTTTCGCGGTAGATCGCATACCTTCTCAGCTTCGGGCTGTATTTCTTTAACTCAAGCCGATCCGGATTCTTTTGCTTATTCTTCGTTGTAATGTAGTCACGATCGCCGGTTTCCGTATTTTCAAGAATCACTTTAACACGCATGTCTTATCCCTCCTCCGATGCTGACTTGTTTCTCCTCAGCAAAAACATACACTTTATATTAACAGAAAATCCATTTTGGTTCAACCTAAGCTGCTATGATTTTATCAGCCGTCAAATTGATGATGAAATAGTCATTCAAATTGATTCCCACTTTCCGCATTTCCGGTATTTTTTTCTAGTTTCTTTACAATCTTCTTTCTTTTTCCCTGTCCTTCTTTCGAAATATGTCGAGTTATGATATAAATGATAATGATCATTGGCTGCGATAAACGAATAAGTCAGGCACTATGTCTGTTTTATTGAGTCTATTGCCTGTTTTTGTCACTTTTAATAAAGCATGGGGGGGTCATTTGTGGGATTTATCATTTTATTGCTTGTGATTGTCGGACTTGTCGCACTTGCTTTTTCTTATTACAAGCAGGACAGTGTCAAACAGGTTGAGAGTCAGCTCGAAGAAAATTCAATCACTATGATGCAGGAATTGTATAAGGTCAAGAAAAAAATCAGGGTGCTCGAGGAAGAAGTCATGATCGGGGACCGGGACAACTTTAAAGGGTGAATCGTATTGACTAAAAATGGAATACGTGGTTTTGCAGCCGGCATTCTGATTGCAACTGCCGTTTTTGCTTTCTTCTATTATCTGATCTTTAATGAGGGGACGCAGTCTTCCGCACAAAAGGTTGTAAAGCAAACTCCACTGACTGAGGCGACAGTCACTCAATACCTCACCAGCCACCACAGGAAAGCGATTGACGTTGACGCATATAATCAGTGGCAGGCCGCGAACACAAAGGCAACCGCAAAAACGGATCAGACTGCAAAGAAATCAAAAAGTAATCCGAAACCGAAAACAAATTCGGGGAAAGCAAAAACAGTAACCTACAATCTTAACATTAAGGCCGGCATGCTACCGGGGGATATTTCAAACAGTCTGGTTCAGGCTAAAATACTGAAATCGAATCAGAAGAATGCTTTCGATCAATATATGCACTCCAAAAAGCTCGAAAAGTACGTTCAGCTTGGAACATTCAAAGTATCAAGCGACATGTCGATACAGAAAATCGCTCAGGTTATTACAAAAAATCATTAAAATAAAAAAACTTAATCAAAAGAGCGGGGCGAAGATATTTCTTCGCCCCGCTCTTTTGATTTTTATTTTTCTCTATTGTTAATTCCCGCTTGTATAGTGATAGAGCTGATCATAATATTTGTAAACATCCAATGCGATCTGCTGATTCTGAGTACCATGCTCAACCTTTGGTACAACGACAGATACCGCAATCTGCGGATTATCATAAGGCGCATAGGAAACCAGTGTTTCATTGTACAGATTCAGATTGTTCGGGTCAATCTGCGCCGTACCCGTTTTCGCCGCAATTTTATATTTCACATTGGGTCCCGTTCCAAGCAATGTCGCCGTTGCTCCGGCTTCGTGAGTGACTAAATAAAGCCCCTGCTGAACCCTTTTGATATCATGCTGGCTGTTGTTAATGGTATTCAGTACATTGGTTTTAAACGTGTAAACCGTCGGGCCAAGTGTATTGGGATCAGTGCCAGGTGCATGAACCGAACCAAGTAGATGAGGCTGTACGCGATAGCCTCCGTTGGCAATGGCTGAAATATACTGAACCATTTCCAGCGGTGTATACGTGTCAAACTGTCCAATCGCGAACTGATGAATCAAACCAGATTGAGCAGGCATACCGCCGTTATAACCGGTCCCTTCTGTCGGCAGGTCGATCCCCGTTTTCACCCCAAGGCCGAGCTCATTATAGCCGTTGCGCATGTTATTAATCGCCTGCATAAAGCGCGGGGAATTTGCCGCAGGAAGTGTCGCATTATAGTGCCCACCCGCTGGTGTCAGGGTAATACCGGCCATATTGGAGACAATCTTAGCCATAAAGACGTTTGATGAATGAGCAAGCGCCTGTTCCGGCGTCTGAATGCCCAGTCCGGTTTGTCCTTCCCATGATGTAAACTCCCGGTGCTGCCCACTCGCACTCATGTCGGGATACTGTATCGGCATATCGTAGAAAGAGGAAGGCATCGCATTGTAACGATAACCCGTTAACTCCGTGGCCCCTTTCACGGCGGAACCCATTTCAAACTGTGAATTGATGGCCTCATTGGAAGCATCAATGAATTTGCCGTTGACAAACTGCTGTCCGCCAATTGCCAGAATCGCGCCGGTTTTCGGATTCATCACAACGGCATAGGCGCTGTTATTTTGGCCGTTTCCTGCTATGGCGCGTGCCGCCTTAATATTTGACTGGAGAATCTTTGTCAATTGATTCTGCAGCCGGCTGTCAATAGTCAGCTGCAAGTCATCACCGCGCTGCCCTTCTTTGATTGTCGGACTTCCGACCGGCACCCCTTTTTTCGTATTATAGGTGAGTTTCATCGGTATGCCTCGCAGGTAAGATTCATACTCTTCCTCAAGGTTGCTGACGCCGACCATGGCATTCCGGCTGTAGCCCTCAGCCAGATAATTGTTAATTTTATCAGCAGGAATCTGACCGACATTCCCGATATAAAATGGTTTATTTTTGGCATAGACTCTGGAAGAGACATCGGCGGTCTGAATAGTTCCGTTAAATTCACTCAGATGATCGACCACATCAACATATTCCTGGCTGTTGACGCTGAGCCCGCGCTTCACAATGTAAGGATTCAGGTTTGACGCCTGATTGAACGCATGATCAATAGCCATGATCTGGTAGTCTTTAGCTGTAAAGCTTGACAGTAGATTCCCAGGAACGCGACTGAGCAGCAGATTGTATTCCTGCGCCGGATTGCTGCTGTAATTTTTTTGTTCATTCTTTGTTAAAAATGCATCATAGGCTTGCTGCAAATTTTTATAATGGGTCAGGACATAATACTCCTGCTTGTCTTTCTGGGCGACTAATTGAACAGCCTTGTTGTCCATCGTAATCAGATTGGACAGCTTTTTCGCAATGTCAAGACTCTTATAACCGTTCAGTCCCGCGTTACGGATGTATACAATAGCCAGCTCAGCGTTATTATCGGCCAATACCACACCGTTCTTATCCATTATCTTTCCCCGCGCAGAATCAATACTCGCTGTCTGATAATGATTTGCGTTAAGGGCGTTCTTGTAATGCTGACCATTTACAATCTGAACGTAAGCCAGTCGGAGAACCAGTCCCGCAAAAGCCAGAAAAACAACCAGAAATAAAATATTGATTCTCAGGGGCAAATTATTTTTCGTTCCTTTGTTTTTAACCGTTTCTTTAACCAAATCCCTTTTTCCCCCTAATCTAACCGCCGCACAAAACCGGCGTGGATCCCTCAATTATCACAATTATTCGTGAGTACAAAGCCTGTTTACAACGTCGGAGATAATAATTTTTCAATAAATACAAAGACACCACTGTATGGTGTCCCGATTAAACTTTTTACGATTTAATTTTACTTTCAGGGCGGCTTTCTGTCAAAAGGAGCCTTCACTTTAGATGCCTGAGCAAGTTCCATCGCTGATTGACTGTATTCCAGTTAATCAGATTAAAAAACGCTTTTACATAATCGGCGCGACGATTTTGATAGCTCAGATAGTAGGCGTGTTCCCATACATCAATTCCCAGCAGCGGCTGTTTTCCGTCAAACAGGGGTGAATCCTGATTGGCGGTGCTCATCACTTCTAGAGCTGCTCCGTCAGACACAAGCCATGCCCATCCTGAACCAAATCTGTTCAATGCTGACTCCGTAAATCTTTGCTTAAAAGAGGAGAAGCTCCCAAAAGACTGCTCTATTGCTTTGGCAACAGGTCCTTCGGGAGAACCACCACCTTCCGATGATAAAATTTCCCAAAAGAGTGAATGGTTGGCGTGACCTCCCCCATTATTTCTAACAGTAATCAATTTTGATTCAGGAACTGCCGAAAGATCGCTGAGAAGTGTTTCAATCGGCTGATCCATGAGATTGGGGTATCCTTCAAGCGCCGCGTTCAGATTGGCAACATAAGTCGCATGATGCCTGTCATGGTGAATCCGCATGGTTTGCTCATCAATAAACGGTTCCAGTGCGTCATAGGCATAAGGAAGTTCAGGCAACTTATAACCAGCCAAAGTAGTCATGATTATCTCCTCCTCTGATTTCAACGGATCGAAACACCGAAATTGAAGGGGCTGACAAATATCTACAAAATAAACGTATCAAAAGAGCGTTTTCAAATCAAGAAATTTAACAGGTAAATGTGCTGCAGGATCGTGCCCTATAGTTCATTTAAAATGGAAACACCCGGAAATGCTTCAAAGAGCAATTCCCGGGTGCTTAGTTATGGGTGTTAATTATGTAGAAAAGCGGAGGAAGAGGGATTCGAACCCCCGCGAGCCGTGAAGCCCCTGTCGGTTTTCAAGACCGATCCCTTCAGCCAAGCTTGGGTATTCCTCCACAATAAGTGGTGGACCCTGTAGGACTCGAACCTACGACCGGACGGTTATGGGCCGTCTGCTCTAACCAACTGAGCTAAGGGTCCAACGGGCGGTTAGTGGGGATCGAACCCACGCGTGCCGGAACCACAATCCGGTGTGTTAACCACTTCACCATAACCGCCATTGGGTAAAAAAATAGCGGCGGGGGGGATCGAACCCTCGACCTCACGGGTATGAACCGTACGCTCTAGCCAGCTGAGCTACACCGCCATGGCTCCACAGGTAGGGTTCGAACCTACGACCAATCGGTTAACAGCCGATTGCTCTACCACTGAGCTACTGTGGAACAAATTCAGAACATGAACTAATTTAACACAAGCAATGAAGCCTGTCAACATTTTCTTAAGGCTTCAATGCCCGTCCCAACGACAAGAAATAATATACCATAAATGTATGGACATAACAACAACTTTTTTTAATCGACAAACCATGTGTGGTTTTTCACGCTTGATCAATCACGATTCTGGTTCCATCCACAGAGACAACTTTAACCCGCACATCTTTTTCAAGAAAGATACCATCTGTAACCGCACTGTAATTTCTCCCGTCAATCTTCACCGTTCCTACCGGATGAAAGGGCGTGAGTGTCACACCGGTTTTATTAACCAGATCGTGGTAATCGGCATTGATCGAGTTGTAGCCTCTGTCGGTGGAAAGCTTATCATGTAACGTCAGTTTGTCCAGATAGTCCCGAGTCGGTAGCCATTTCCGAAAAGAAAGAGAGCCACAGGACCCGATAATAAAAGCGATGCCTACAAGCATACCGTAAATAAGCGTCGGAGCAGGCAGTGCGCATCCCAAAATCATGAGCACAAAACCGAAGACACCAATGATCCCTGTCGTGAAGATTTTACCATCAATGATGATCAATACCAGCCCGCCGACGAGGAGAAAAACGATCCATGGAGAAGCCTGATCCGTCAGAAAGTAAGAAAAATAGGAAATAAATAGCCCGCTTCCCATAATCGCCAGAATTCCTTTTGCTTTAACAATAAGTTCTGCGAAGAGAAAACATGAAGCGAATAGGATCACAATAAAGCCGCCTGCTGGATAAGATAAAAATTCCAATAAGTGCACCCGCTTTCTGTCAGTGGATATCCTTGATAGAACTGACCGTAAGTCAAACTAAGAGTGTTCGCTTAACATACATAGAACACTTTCATTAAACCATACGCAGTTAAAGTGTGAAAGTTCCTTTTTAAATTTTTCAATAAAATGATGCATATCTTTCATTTTTGCCGCATATAAATGTATGAGGGAGTTGATGGGATGATGAAGAAGCGGATCTTTACTATTCTGTTTTTGGTCGCCTGCTGGACAAGCTATTCCGATCTTACCTCGGGATCACTGCCCGCCGGGAAGACAGTTGCGACCACAGCGATTCAAAACCAGGTGAAGGAAAAATCGGCAGTCCCTTTTCAGAGGATCACTGTCGCTCCCGGTGATACACTCCTCTCTGTCACCGAACGTATCAGCAACCAGGTTCCTCCCATTACTGACGTTATCAACAATTTTTCTATACTGAATCCATCAGTAGACCCAAACCATCTTCAAATTGGCAAAGTATACTCTTTTCCTGTCTATAGTCAGAAATCTTGATCCGGCACTTTTCTTCATTCCTTCAGTAACAAAAAAAGGTGCTCCGCCACAATTCATGATATACTGTTAATTGCCTGAGTATTTTTCTCGGCAATATATTTTTGCTTTAATAAAGGAGCGAATGTTCTGTGTCTGAAATCACGCATCGTACGAAGACCAGAAAAGTGAAAGTCGGAAATCTAACCATTGGCGGAACCAATGAAGTCATTATACAGAGCATGACCACTACCAAAACAAGGGATGTTGAGGCCACTGTCGCACAGATTCATCGCCTTGAAGATGCAGGATGCCAGATGGTCCGAGTCGCCTGCCCGACGATGGAGGATGCGCTCGCAATTCCTGATATAAAACGCCAGATCCATATCCCTCTCGTCGTCGATATTCACTTTAATTATAAACTTGCTCTGAAAGCGATCGAAGGCGGAGCAGACAAAATACGTATTAACCCCGGCAACATCGGAAAACAGGAAAATGTCGAGGCTGTTGTCAGAGCCGCTAAAGACAAGCATATTCCGATCCGAATTGGTGTGAACGCGGGTTCGCTTGAAAAACATATTCTCGACAAATACGGCTACCCTACCGCTGATGGCATGGTAGAAAGCGCCCTTCACCATATCAAGATTCTTGAGGACCTCGATTTTCATGACATTATCGTTTCACTTAAAGCGTCAAATATTAATCTCGCTGTAGAGGCCTATGAAAAAGCCGCGCGGGCTTTTGATTATCCGCTTCACCTCGGGATTACTGAATCAGGAACTAAATTTTCCGGAAGTATCAAAAGCGCTGCAGGTCTGGGCATTCTGCTTCACGAAGGAATCGGTAACACGATGCGCATCTCTCTTTCAGCCGATCCTGTTGAAGAAATCAAGGTTTGCCGCGAACTGCTCAAAACATTCGGACTGACAAATGCCGCGACACTTATTTCCTGCCCGACCTGCGGGAGGATTCAAATTGATCTGATTAAAATCGCCAATCAGGTCGAAGAATACATTGATCATATTAATGCACCGATTAAAGTTTCCGTTCTTGGCTGTGCTGTGAACGGTCCCGGCGAAGCGCGCGAAGCAGACATCGGAATTGCCGGAGGACGTGGAGAAGGACTTTTATTCCGGCATGGTGAGGTATTGCGCAAAGTTCCTGAAGACCGGATGGTTGAAGAACTGAAAATTGAAATTGATAAACTTGCTGAAGCCTATTTTGCTAAGAAAAAGGCGGAACAGGAAGGTATCAATATCTGATTCCACACCCCATCAAAAGGGAGGAGCGATATCGCTCCTCCCTTTTCTTTAGCCAAGCATAGGCAAAAAAATTTTTAAAATGACACAAACAGAAACTTATGCTTCTACCCAGTCCGCAATCTCATCTACCGTTTTTCTCTCTGGTCCCTTGGGTGCCACTCCTTCTTCCGGATAGCCGATATAAAGATAACCGAGGACCAGTCCTTCACTGGAAACGTCAAAACTTTGCTTCATGAGATCGGTGTAGGACGGATTACCTGTCCTCCATATTGCGCCCAAGCCCAGTGAGTGAACGGCGAGAAGCATGTTTTCAACAGCGCACGCTGTTGCCGCAATCTCTTCGACTTTCTTGACTTTCGGGTTGTCACTCGGCTCAATGGCAACAACAATAATCACCGGTGCGCGTTTCGCTTGGGCAATACCTTTTGCCATCGCATCGTCGAGCGCTGCCTGATCCGAATTTTCAAGGCCGCTTTGATTAATTTTTCCATACACCCTCCCAAGCTTGGCACGCCCTTCACCGGTTAGAACTATAAAGTGCCAAGGCTCGGTATTAAAATGATTCGGAGCTCTGCGAGCGGCTTCCAGTACTTCTATGATCAATTCTTTTGGCGGCAGCTCATCTTTAACTTTTCTGATTGAACGCCTTGTTTTAATTGCTTCCAGTGCATCCATTCTGATCATTCCTTTTTGAACCATTTTGCATTAATTGTCGGTAATATTGTAACATATATCACATCCATTAACTTGAAAAAAGCTCATGCAAAAAGACGCTTTGATTAAACAAAGCGTCTTTTTGCTTGTGTCACCAAAAAAGAGGTGCCATTAATTGAATCAAGACAGCGACAGCCCCGATTCCGATTGCCCATCCTCCGAGTGTACGGGCGCCTTGACGAAAGGCAATGTAGCCGATAATGATACCCGCAATGCCCAGGATGACAGGAAGAAAGAAAAGCGCGGCAATTGAAAGTACCAGCGACAGCCAGCCCATTCCCCTGCCGCCTTCAATCAAATCCCGGTCTCCGGATCGTGACGGTCTATGATTATCAGACCGATCGCCTCCGGCCTCCGGATCGTACTGATCGGCTGCCAGTTCCTTCGCATACTCCTCATTATTGAAAGCATGCCGCTTATCATATAATGATCCCTCATCAAAATGATCCTTACCAGCCAATGTGACCCCTCGCCTTCTTTTTAGGATCACATATAGTGTGACTCATTTCGAATGATTTCACCTAGGCACTTTTTGGAAATTCAGGCCGCTCAGTGTTAAGAATCGGATACGAATGGAAGGAGAAAACTGATCGTTGTGCCCCTTCCGACAGCACTGCTGACGCAAAAACTGCCATGATGCTCTGCCACTATTTTTTTGCTCAGCGAAAGGCCAATGCCTGTCCCGTTTTCTTTTGTGGTAAAAAACGGCTGACCAATCTTTTTAAGTATGCACGTTTCCATCCCTGGGCCGTTATCGCTGATTGCAAACCTGTATCCTTTATCTTCCACGGATCCCCTGAAAAAAATATGCCGCTCATGCTCTCCTTTACCATCAAGCGCCTCCAGCGCATTTCTCGTGATATTCAGCACCACCTGCTTGATCATCGAGATATCAGCATTGCATGCGTTTTCAGAAAAGGCTACATCATAATCCAAATCGACTTTCCTCATTGTGCATTCAGATGAAATCAGGGCGATCATTGATGAGCATAACTTGTCCGGAGGTATCTTCTGCATCATAATGTTTTTCTTTGATAATTTCAGGAAGCTATCCAGAAGAGAATGCATCCGGTCAATTTCGGATAAAATGGTCCCCTGATATTTATAGAAATCCTGGGTTAACGCTGATAGTTGTACAAAGCCCTTAATCACAGCCAGCGGATTGCGCAGTTCATGGACAAACTCCGCGGCCAGGTGTGTCAGCAATGTCGTCTGAAAACCAGCAAGAAAAATAGTCCCGTTTTTGCTGAACCCATTATATAATGTACCGACTCCGTTATCCCTTGTCCGGTCATGGAGCAAAGCCGCAACCACTTCTTCGCTGTCCAGAATGGATTTCAGGTAATCTTCAGCCTCACCCACACTCTCATCAGGAAAGAAATTCAAAAATGAACGGCCAAAACGGTCAACCAGTATTTTTCCGTTTTTATTGCAGTCCAGAACAGTCCCATTTGGAGCAAGGGTCAGCCTGATCTCCATCGACAGCTGATTTTCAAATACATCTTTTTCAGAAACGGATAGAAAGGATTCATGATATATGATGGTCATCACTCCTCTTTACATGTATTCCGATTTCAATGCCGACGCTCCCCAAGAACTTCTCTGCAAATTTCAGTAAAAGCGAAAAATTCTCTCTTATTTGTCATTAATTATACTTGAAATGTGTTCAATGATATAGACAAATATATAAATTATTATCTGACACAATCCGACTTATTTTTCATTCGGCATCTCCCTTGTGTCAGTATCTTTTCCGTCATCCGATCATAGGCTATCCTGTGTATAATAACAAATGAATTGGAGTGGACGAAGTGCATCCCATGATTCAGGCAATGATCAATCAGAGGATTAATCAGGTGAGCGCCGACGAGCTTTATGAACAGGCAATACAATTCAACATCCCGATAACAAGAAATCAGGCTGCCCGAGTCGCGGGACGGGTCAGGGGAAAAAACATTGACCTTTTTCAACCCGCCGGTCAGGAAAAACTTCGAAGGATTTTCATTGAAGAGCTTGGCCCCGTTCTCGCTCAGGAACTGGATCAGAAGTTTAAACAGCTCATGGCAAAGTATCAGTAATTTTTTATTAGACTTTGTTTAACTTGCCTGCTCTTTTTCGCTCCAAACGCACGCTTTCCGCGGGCGATCCGCTCGAATCAATAGAGCAACAAAATCAGCATTCAATATTCACGTAGCCACTTGTTAAGAAATTTCAGGAATCCAGGAAGTGTTTCATTGAAATTTGAGGATAAACTTACTGTTCGAGTATCTCCTCAATCAGCTTTTCGTTGAATTCCTGATTTCTGAACATGTCGATCTCATACTTATAGGGAGGTTTTTTATT
The DNA here is from genome assembly GCF_004684935.1 of Sporolactobacillus shoreae. Lineage (GTDB taxonomy): Bacteria > Bacillota > Bacilli > Bacillales > Sporolactobacillaceae > Sporolactobacillus > Sporolactobacillus shoreae. Next base: position 228,650 of record NZ_SRJD01000003.1, on the reverse strand, counting down.
TTTTTTATCCTCCCCTACATAAGGTGTCTCAAGAATTTTCGGAACGGATTCAAGAAGCGGATGGTGGACGACACCATTGAGGGCTTCAAAGCCTATGCACCCGAATCCAATATTCGCGTGGCGGTCTTTCCTGGACCCCTGCGGGTTTTTGCTATCATTCACATGTACGACCCGGATGCGTTCTATTCCGATAATCCGGTCAAATTCCTTCAGAACTTCGTCAAAATTTTGCGTAATATCGTAACCTGCATCGCTTGTATGGCAAGTGTCAAAGCAGACGGATAACTTTTCATTCAGTCGTACGCCGTCAATAATTTTCGCCAGTTGTTCAAATCGGAAGCCGCATTCACTGCCTTTTCCAGCCATTGTCTCCAGTGCAATCTGAACAGAGTCCGTCGTATCAAGCACTTCGTTCAGCCCTTCAATAATTTTTGCAATTCCCGCGTCAACTCCCGCGCCGACGTGTGAACCCGGATGCAGAACAATCTGTTTCGCGCCGATCGCTTCGGAACGGTCGATTTCTTTTCTTAAAAATGAAACGCCTAATGCGAATGTTTCCGGCCTAACTGTGTTGGCGATATTAATAATGTAAGGGGCGTGAACCACCACTTCCTCAATTTGATGGGCCTTCATATGCTCACGCCCTGCTTCGATATTCAACTTCTCGACAGGCTTCCTCACCGTATTCTGAGGCGCTCCCGTGTAAATCATCATGACTGACTCTCCGAATGCTGCCGCTTCCTCGCTCGCACCAAGCAACATTTTTGTTCCAGACATATGAACATGTGAACCAATTTTCAGCATGGATTTCACTCCGTTTTCTTTATTTATACTGATTTTATCATATCTGGTGTGGCGAACGGTATACTTGCGGATTCACCCAAACCCTGATTCTGACATACACTGAATATCAGCTCACATCTCGAAGGGAGGGATAATAATGCCGCCGTTCCAGCAAAATTCGATGTTTCCTGAATTTCGGGAGCCTTCTTTTTTCTCTCTCTTCCCACCGAGGCCTCAGAGCGGATTTCCCTCCCTCTTTCCCACCATGATGCGGGAGATGCCGCCTGTACCCAGTCCTCCCCCGTCTGCAGGCGGTCTCACTGGTATTCTGTCGTCTCTAATGCAACAGGGGGCCGGCCAGTCGGGAGGCGGCGTCAATCTGTTTGGAATGCTGATGAATGCTCAGAAAGCCATTCAGACGGCTCAGACAATGATTCCCATGATTCAACAGTTTGGACCGCTCATTAAAAACGCTCCGGCCATTCTCGGCGTACTGAAAAGCATGCAGTCTTCAGAAAAAAGCGCCGAAGAAACGGATACTGAAACGCCAGAACACGAAGAAGAGAAAAACGAGAAAAAAACTGATGAGGCGGCAGAAAAACCGACGCCAAGTCTACAGACCACGTCACGTAAAACGGTCATAAAAACACGTAAGGAAGCAGAAAGCCTTCGGGATACGGACCAACTGAAAACAAAGCCTTCAAAACCGCGGATGTATATATAAATGTCACCGATATCGGCTTCGTTGTGTTCTCACCCCACCTCATTTATAATAAAAATGGTCCCTGCCCGTTAATACAGATAATAAGAGCGGGGAGAACCACAGAACAGATCGGAGAGAACACATAATGGAAGTCACTAAAGTCTCGCCGCGGGGCTATTGCTACGGGGTCGTCGATGCGCTGGTCATTGCGCGCAAAGCGGCTATGGACAGCAACCTGCCCAGGCCTATATATATTTTGGGCATGATTGTCCATAATCACCACGTTACTGAAGCTTTCAAAGAGGAAGGCATTATTACCCTTGACGCACGCGGGAAAAAAAGAATAGATTTATTACAGGATATTGACCACGGAACAGTGATATTCACAGCCCACGGCGTTTCTCCGGATGTCCGCGCATTGGCGGAAGCCAAAGGATTAACTACGATTGACGCCACCTGCCCAGACGTTACAAAAACACATAAACTGATTGAAGAAAAAAAAGCGGAAGGCTATCAGGTTATTTATATTGGAAAGAAAGGCCACCCCGAACCCGAGGGAGCAACTGGTGTGGCTCCAGGAACTGTTCACCTGGTCGAGACGCTTGAGGATGTGGATCAGCTCAATCTTACTGCTGAAAAAATTATTATCACGAACCAAACCACAATGAGTCAGTGGGATGTCCGCGAGATAATGGATTATATAAAAGAAAAATATCCACAGGCTGAATCATGCAACGAAATTTGTCTGGCAACCCAAACCCGTCAGGAAGCCGTAGCAGAGCAGGCAAAAGACGTTGATCTGCTCATTGTCGTCGGAGACCCAAGAAGCAATAATTCCAACAGGCTCGCACAGGTCTCCAAGGAGATTGCTCATACGCCGGCCTACAGAATAGCAGATCTTTCCGAGCTGCAGTTGGACTGGCTTGACGGAGTTCGAAAAGTTGCGGTGACTGCAGGGGCTTCTACGCCGACCCAGCTGACGAAGGAAGTCATTTTGTTCCTTGACACGTATGATCCCCAAAAACCCGAAACCTGGTCGACGGAGAGCACGGCTGCAAGGGACAAAAATATATTACCGAAAGTGAAACTGAATTCTGCCCGCGCAGGGAAAAGGGCAAAAAACGCGTAAATTACGCAACTGTATTCTTAAAATAATAGGTTATCATCCGATTCTTTGCGGAGTCGGATTTTTCTCTTACATGAAATGAAAAGGATTAGTGACGGATTCGGAAAGGATGACCTCCGTATCATATGCCTCTTCACGTATTGCTTTCAGGAGATATTGCCGGACTCCTTTTTTCATAACCGATTCAATATGATGCCCGGCATCTATGATTTTAAGTCCGTTCAAGAGAGCGTCATGAGCTGTGTGATAATAGATATCCCCCGTAATCAATACGTCAGCGCCCCTCAATCTGGCGTATGGAACCAGACTGTTGCCGTCTCCTCCCGAAACGGCAACAGTCTGTACTTTCTCCTCAAGAGGTCCCACCGCCCGCAAGCCATCAACGCCAAGTCTTTCTTTCACCTGGAGACAATAGTCTTCAAAGGGAACAGGCTCCGCCAATTTTCCGATTCTTCCAAGGCCATATTCTTTTCCCACGTTCTTCATCGGAAAAAGATCATAAGCCACTTCTTCATAAGGATGAACGGCAATCATCCGTGCTATAGCCTCGTCAATCAAATGCTCCGGGACAATCGTTTCAAGACGTCCTTCATCTGCTTTTTCCATTTTGCCGGGAAAGCCGATAAATGGATGTGTTTCCAAACCCGGGAGAAATGTTCCTTCACCCTTTGTGATAAAACTGCAGTGGCTGTAACTGCCAATCGCGCCCGCTCCTGCATCGCCAAGCGCCTGCCGAACTGTTTCAATATACCCCTCCGGCACATAGACAGCCAGCTTATAAAGCGGCTCAGAGTATGTCGGTTGGAGGATTTCAGTTTCATCCAGGCCAAGTTGATCCGCAAGCATATCATTGACACCACCCGAAGCAATGTCAAGATTGGTATGCGCCACATAGACAGCTATATCATTTTTCACCAATTTAGTAACAATTTTCCCTTGCCCTTCATCTGACTCGACCGTTTTAAGCGGATGAAAAATAACAGGGTGGTGGGCAACGATCAGGTCCACTTTCTTCTCCGTTGCTTCATCGGCAACATTTTCGAGAACATCAAGTGTTACCATCACTTTCTTTACCTTTTTGTTCAGCGTGCCGACTAAGAGGCCAATTTTGTCGTTTTCATACGCCAGTTTTTTTGGTGCCCATTCTTCAAGTCGTTGAATCAATCGGAGACCGGTAATCCAATTTTCCATAACTTCACCTTCTTTAAGATATTACGAAGCATGATCTCTCGACTGAAGCTATATTTTGAAATCCATCACTTATTCAGGATCGATTCAATCATTTGTATCTTCCTTAAATAATCTTTTTTCTTCTCACTCACCACATCCGTCTGTTCCGACTGATCCAGTGCATCCAGAATCCGGCGCATTTTTGCCGCACGATTTGTCCATTTTTTTTTGAAAATAGGTGTCTGATTTCTGAGGAGGAACGGACCCATCATTCTTTCGGCATCAGTCAGCTTTTGTTCACTTGCCATATGCTTCGCCTGAATGACTTCATAAAAGTGTGGGGATTCTTCGACGATTGCTTCACCCGTAATTTTCCAGCCATGTTCGCTAAGCCAACCCCTCAGGAGCGGTTCGCGGATATTCGGCTGTAAAATCAAGGTCGTATCTGCACCCATTTTCTTTTCACCCCGATCAAGTATCTCCGTAATCAGTTCGCCGCCCATACCGGCAATTACAACGGTATCAACTTCTTTCGGAGAAAGGACATCCAGACCGTCACCTAAACGAACCGAGATCATATCGGTCATTCCATATTCTTTAACATTCGCCTGAGCCTGTTTGAAAGGACCGATACGCACCTCTCCAGCTATCGCTTTTCTTGCTATACCTTCCTGTACTGCGCGGCATGGGAGATGTGCATGATCCGATCCAATATCCGCGATCGTGGATTTTTCCGGAATAAAATTCAGGATGGCATGAAGTCTCCTAGATAAATGTGTTTTTATCATATTCACTTTCCCTGTTCTAACGATATGTTTCGACATCTTTATTTTATCTTATCATACTCTGTCAGAATCCCCAAAGTCGTCCGTTACCGCCGGTCCAAGTGATGCTGCACCAAAATAAATATTAATACAAAGAAATTGATAACGTTTACAATTTAGTTTAAAATGAAATTAGGGTTAATCGTTTGAGATGCAGATTATAAAGAAAATTCGACGAAGCAAGCCTTTGGCGCAAGGTAAGCCTTTGTTGTGATGGTCAGCGGAGGGCCTAATGTCGGGTAAGTCACTGGACGTGGCACTTTGACCCAATCGCCCATATTTTATAATCCGATTCTTTTTTATACTTTGGCTTTACTAAACTTATCTGTTGTTTTTCGCTCCAATCAACAAAGGGCAAAAACAACATTGAATTTTAACTTAGCCTATAAAATAAAAAAGAAACCCGCTCCGGCAAATGGAGCGAGCATGTCATCCAATTTATTGTTTTAATCAAGAAAATCTTTAAGCTGCTTGCTTCGGCTCGGGTGCCGGAGTTTTCTCAAAGCCTTTGCTTCGATTTGCCTGATGCGTTCCCTTGTGACCCCGAATACTTTGCCGACTTCTTCAAGAGTCCTTGTTCTTCCATCATCCAGTCCGAAACGGAGCCGGAGGACATTTTCTTCCCGATCCGTTAGTGTGTCCAGTACATCTTCAAGCTGTTCCTTCAACAATTCATAGGCTGCAGCGTCGGAAGGCGCCTTTGCGTCTTGGTCCTCAATGAAATCGCCCAGATGTGAGTCATCTTCTTCACCAATAGGGGTTTCAAGTGAAACAGGTTCCTGAGCAATTTTAAGAATCTCACGGACTTTTTCAGGTGACAGTTCCATTTCCTTACCGATTTCTTCCGGTGTCGGCTCTCTGCCAAGATCCTGAAGCTGCTGGCGCTGGACGCGAATCAGCTTATTGATTGTTTCAACCATATGGACCGGAATACGGATTGTTCTGGCCTGATCGGCAATGGCCCGGGTAATAGCCTGACGTATCCACCATGTAGCATAAGTACTGAATTTGAAGCCCTTTGTATAATCAAACTTCTCAACAGCTTTGATCAGGCCCATGTTTCCTTCCTGAATCAGATCGAGGAACAGCATGCCGCGCCCGACGTAGCGCTTCGCAATGCTGACCACCAGTCGAAGGTTTGCTTCTGCGAGCCGTCGTTTGGCTTCTTCATCACCAGCGTTAATCCTTTTGGCAAGCGCAATCTCCTCATCAGCAGAAAGCAGATCAACACGCCCGATTTCCTTCAGATACATTCTGACGGGATCATTAATTTTAACACCCGGCGGCACGCTCAGATCATTTAAATCAAATTCTTCTTCTTTGTTTTTGTCATCAGAACCAGGACCATCGGATTCATCAGAGACATCAATGCCCTGATCGGCAAGTGCCTCATAAAATTCATCCATCTGCTCCGATTCCTGATCAAATGGCGCAAGACGGTTCGCAATTTCCTGATATGTCAGAGAACCGCGTTTTTTGCCCAATTCAAGAAGCTGTTCCTTTTCCTGATCTACCGTTAGCTCCGGTTCCGTCTTGCTCGCTTTGCCAGCCATTTGACCCCCTCCTTCCAGATACTTATACTTACTTGGCATTCTTCGTGTCTAATTGCTTCTTTGTGTCGATGATCTCAGACAGCAGCTGTGCGGCTTTATTGTAGTCACCGCTCTGTTCGGCTTTCTTTCTCTCTGCCACTATACCTGCGATCATTGACTCTCTTGCATGCTTGACGACCTGATGGATACAGTCCTCAATTTCTTTTTCCTCCGCCTGCCGGTTCATGGATATCATGGATAATTCCGCCGCTTTCTGCTGCAGGCGGGGATCCTCGATCCGCTGAATGAACAGGCCTTCGTCTGGCGGATTGCCGTCCTCATAATAACCATACAGATAAGCTGCAAGAGCCTGATGAATGTTAAGCGAGAAGGATCCTCCTACCGTTTCCCGGACGCGATCTGCTATCTCCCTGCTTCTCATCATATATGCGAGCAGCATTCGCTCTGCCATTTCATATGCAGGTGCAAGCCGGTCACGCCCAGGTACAGCAATGGTTGCCTCCCGTTCCTTCGTCTCATCGCGCCGTTTTGAAGCTTTGTACAGCTGTGTTTCCTGCCTCTTCAGCGCATCAAGAGAAATTGAAAATTCTTCCGCAAGCAGCCTGAGATAATGATCACGCTCGACCGCCCTTTTCAGCGTGACAATTTCCTTTAATATGTCTTCGATATAGAGCAGCCGATCTCCTTCATCACTCAAATTCCTTTTTCTGCGGAAGTAACCCATCTTGAAAGTCATCAATGTTTGGCTTGCCCCTATTACATCGCTTTTAAAACGTTCGCCGCCAAATTTGCGAATGTAGTCATCGGGGTCATAACCTTCCGGCATTTTTGCTATTTTTACGACCTTTCCATCACCCTGGAGCATTCCGGCCGCGCGGAAACTTGCTTCAATACCGGCAAGATCCGAATCATAACAAATGATGATCGTATCTGCCATTCTTGAGAGTGCCGCCGCCTGATCCTCCGTCAGCGAGGTCCCCATCGAGGCTACACTGTGTGTCACACCAATCTGATGTGCCCGCACAACATCCACATAGCCCTCCAAAAGTACGACCTGATTTGATTTGCGGATGGATTGCCTCGCAAGATGATAACCATAAAGGATCTTTCCCTTATGAAAGATCTGAGACTCAGGTGTATTCAGATATTTCGGCTTTTCTTCTCCCAGTGTCCTGCCACCAAAAGCGACGGTTTGCCCCCTCATATTGAATATCGGAAAAATGATCCTATTTCGAAAGCGGTCAAAGTATTTGTGGTCAAATCCTCTTTTGGCAATCAGTCCCGCCTTTTCCATCTGTTCCATACTGACATTTCTGCGTTGAAGAAGCGACGTAACTGCATCCCAGCTGTTGACCGCATACCCAATTCTGAACCGGTCAATCATTTCAGAGTTGAAATCCCGCTCTTTTAAATAGTTCATTCCTGCCGTTCCAAACTTTGCGGATCCCAGTAAATAATGATAAAATTTGGTTATCAGTTCCATGCCATCTGTAAACTGCTTTTTGCTTTGCTCCTGTCCGTTTCTCCCCACATGTGAGTCGGGGAAGGACGAACCCAGTTCAATTCTGGCTTTATCCGCAAGAAACTGGGCAGCCTCAGGAAAAGACATGCCTTCAATTTCCATAATGAAGGTAAAAATATTTCCTCCGGCACCGCATCCAAAACAGTGATAAAGCTGCTTATCCGGGGAGACTGAAAAAGACGGCGTACGTTCGCTGTGGAAAGGACACAGTCCTGAATAATTCTTCCCCTGCTTATTCAATTGAACATATTCGCCAATGATATCGACAATGTCCAGTGATTTCCTGATTTCCTCAATCTTCTTTTGCTGCAGCTGCAAACCGTCATGCACCACCAACATTATTACTTATTTATATCCTAATGAACCAATCTGCATAACAACTTTGTCAATGCTTCGGAAAATTCCCTGCGATTGTCTTCTGTAAAAGGTCTCGGTCCCCTGATTTTCCGGCCAGCGTGAAGCGACTTGTAGGCGAGATATCTCCGGTGAAGAATTTCCGGCACACGGCTTTCTTCGATCTCAAATCCATGAATCGAAAGAACAGTAACTCCCCTTCCGGTCAGCAAGCTCGCCAGCCCCATATCCTGAGTAACAGCAAGATCTCCGGGAAACGCATGGTTCACAATATAGAGATCAGCAGCCTCCTTACGTTGATCGACATAAACCCATTTTGATTCCGGATCCTGATGAAAGCTAGCATATGAAGCAACGAAAACCGCATCAACATTAAATTGACCCGCAATCAGCCGAATTTCATCTTTCACAGGACATGCATCCGCATCGACATATAACGTGATTTTTCTCATCACTTTATTCATTCTCTCTCCGCTACGCAAATTCCTGCATGTCTTTTTATGTTTTTATTTTTCAAATATTGTCAAAAAAGATTTAAGAGTCCTGTGAATCAACAAAATTATATTATAGCCTAATGTTACTGTTTCATGCAATTGATAGACTTTCCGAGCCAATCAATCTTTCAGATTTATCATTTATCAGTACCTGATCTGTCTACTCTATAGATCCCTTGGCCAGGGCAACAAATGCCTTTGTGATATTTGTCTTAGTCATCCGTCCGATGACTTCGAGGCCGCCATTCCTGTCACGGACAACAGGGACTGCGTCGACCTGTTTTTCAATGATCAGTTCAGCTACGGAAATGACCGGATCGTCATTCCTACAGTATGTAATATTGGGCATCCGCGACATAATGACACTGACAGGGACCTGTGTCATGTCCTGTGAACCGATTGCCGTTCGAAGCAGGTCCTTTCGGGACAGCACGCCGGAGAGAAGCCCCTTTCCATTTATGACGAACAGGGATCCGACATCCTCTTTGAACATGTCGCAGACGGCATCATAAGCTGATGAGGATTCTTTTACTACCGCGGGAAAGGACAGATAGTCCTTTACTTTAATCTTTTGCATCTGCTCTGAAAAAAGTGACGAAAGTGTCTGACCCGTGTAAAAATACCCGACTCGCGGACGCGCTTCGAGAAATCCCGCCATTGTGAGAATGGCCAGATCCGGGCGAAGCGTTGCCCTCGTGAGATCCAGTTTTTCCGCAATTTGTTCACCTGTGATAGGTGCCGACTCCTTCACAATCGCTATGATTCTTCTTTGACGCTCATTAAGCTCCACCTGTTCTCGCCTCCAAACGGTTATCGGTCTTATTTATTCTTTTGCCCGAAAATGGGACAGCTGCTCAATGAAGCGCCAGGCACGAAGCCGGATGCCTGCGTTTCGCTCATAGTAAGCAGCAATAATAGATTCGATTTCGCCAATCGTTTCTTGCCGGACCGAAATATTTCCGATTCTGTTCAGTGGAATTTTTTTAAAAAGCGGGAGCAGTCTGGCAACAGAGGGAGTCATCGGAAGCGCGTAGGGGTCAGAAGCCTCACAGTTCCGGCAAAGTATGCCCCCTCCCGATAGTGAAAACTTAAACGGCCCGGCTTCATTTCCACAACGAAGGCAATGGTCCACCTCCGGATCTATTCCCGCGACTTTCATCATCTTTACTGCAAAAATAGAAGCAAGAATGGCTGCGTCCGTCCCTTTTTCAATAAGAAGCAAAGTGTCTCTAAGCAATCTGTACAGACCCGGAAAGGGTTGGCTGTCTTCTGTCAGACGGTCAGTGAGTTCAACAATCAGTGCCGCATAGCCCGTTTTTTCAATATCTGACAGGATTAACCGAAAGGGATTAATGGATTCTGCCTGATACAACGAACCAAGGCCTCTGCCCTTGTTGAAAAGACAGAGACCGTAAAAGAAAACATGGCTGATTGATGACAGCATACTTTTCGGTTTTTTTGCTCCTCTGGCCATCAGTCCGATCTTTCCGAACTCCGATGTGTATAGAGTCACAATTTTGTTGTTCTCCCCATAGTCTGTCGTCCGGATAATTATGCCTTCAGCTTTGGTCATCAATCGAATCACCCGGTTTCCTGTCTCCTGAGCCGATCAAGGATTATCTTGCCTGCTCCTCAACATCTGAAATATTCTTTTCAGGAATCTGTTCCTCACCCTCCTTCTCCATTTCCCTGATCAGGAGGTAAGAATCAATACTTCCGGTCATACAAAAAATTTTCCACGTTAAATCCAGCATAAGCTTTCATCCTTCCCATTATCCGCCTCATCCTTATCTTTTGCGAAAAGAGAAGAATCATGAGAAGAAATGATTGACAATCACGGAAACTGATCCCTGCCACTCAAATAACCGGCTTATTCATCTCGGTTGATATAGCCGAAATTTTTCAGTTCCTCTTCTTTATCCCGCCAGTTTTTATCCACTTTCACCCAGAGTTCCAGAAAAACTTTGTCGCCAAGTAATGCTTCAATTTCTTTTCGGGCAAGAGTTCCGATCTGTTTGAGCATACTTCCCGATTTACCGATAATAATTCCCTTCTGTGACGGGCGTTCAACCATAATTGTCGCCTGAATTTCAGACTTTTTGCGCGTTTCATCTGTTTTCATCTGATCAATGACTACTGCAATGGAATGCGGCACCTCATCCCGAGTCAGCTGAAGAATTTTTTCACGGATCAGTTCCGTTATGATAAATCTCTCCGGATGATCTGTTATCTGGTCTTCAGGATAATATTTAGGTCCTTCAGGAAGGTAATCCCTGATCTGCTCAAGCAAAGCGTTGACATTCTGGCCCTGAAGCGCCGATAGAGGGATCACTTCGGCAAACTTATAGAGGCTGCGGTAACGGTCAATCAAGGGCAGAAGATCATCTGGATGCACTTTGTCAATTTTATTAATGACAAGAAAAACAGGAGATTCCGTATTCTTCAAAAAATCAATAATAAACTGGTCACCTCGGCCATAGCCTTGTTCCGCGTCAATCAGAAAAAGGACAAGGTCCACTTCATTAAGCGTGTCCAGCGCCATCGATGTCATAACTTCACCAAGCCTGTGCTTTGGCTTATGAATTCCTGGTGTATCGATGAAAATAACCTGTTCTTCCTCATTGGTATAGATGCCGTGAATTTTATTACGTGTCGTCTGCGCCTTATCGCTCATGATGGCAATTTTCTGCCCCAGCACACGATTTAATAATGTTGACTTACCTACATTGGGGCGACCGACAATCGCAGCAAATCCCGATTTAAAGAGTTGGCTCATTGGTTCATATCCTCCGAAAGAAATGCACCGGGCAGCAACTCGGCGACAGTAGTAACAAGCGTTTGCCCGGATGTATTGGCCAGTATCACGCGCATATCGGGCGGACAGAGTTCGCTCATCACCTGCCTGCAGGCGCCGCATGGCGGGACGGGCCTTCCACTCGCCGCAATAACCGCCAATGCCGTGTACTCTCTTTCATTTTCGGAAAAAGCCTTAAAGATGGCGGTCCGTTCCGCACAGTTGCAGACAGAATAAGCGGCGTTCTCGATGTTGAATCCTGTAAAAAGTTTCCCTGATTTTGTGAGCAGAGCCGCACCCACATGAAAGTGGGAATATGGAACATAAGCGTTTTTCATCGCTTTTTCTGCTTCTTCGATCAACTGTTTATCGTTCATTCTACTCACCTTTTCATTTTAATAAGAGCGTCCCTGCGACAATGTAAGCATAAATTAACGCCGCAATGACGGAAAACCACCATACCGCGGCCGCCGCCGTATCCTTTGCTGCTTTAGCCATCGGATGCCTTTCGCGCGTTACAAGATCAACGACACGTTCCAGCGCCGTATTCATTAACTCGAGGCTAATGACTCCCCCGATCAGAATAATAACAATCATCATGTCTGTCCGCGATATGTGGATTATTAATGAAAAAATAATCACAATCACTGCGGCGGAAAGTTGGATATGTATGTTGCGTTCCTGGCGGAAGGCGAGCCAGAATCCTGATATCGCATCCCCGAAACTTTTCGAAAGACGCTTGTGCCGGCGCTTCTCAATCTGATATTTTGCCATAATCAGTTCCTGTTCAAGCCAAATGTGGACAATATCTCCTCCTGAAGGCCGAACATTTCCTTCTCTTCAGATTCAGTCGTATGATCGTACCCGAGCAGGTGAAGAAGGCCGTGAACCACAAGAAAACCAAGCTCACGCTCAAAAGAATGTTCATAGGTCACTGCTTGTTCCCTTGCTTTGTCAATTGAAACAATGATATCCCCAAGCACGCGGGGCTCGCCTTCCTCAGGCATAATTGGCACTTCATCATCCGCCATTTCCTCCAGTGCGAAGGAAATAACATCGGTCGGGCGATCGATCCCACGATACTCACGATTGATTTCCTGAATCCGTGCGTTGCCGACAAATGTCAGCGAACAGTCAATTTCTCCCGACAACTGCAGAATATCCACAGCGTGATCAATCAGTTTTATGACCCACTGCTGCTGCTCTTCACTCAATTCCTCAGTATCATCATGCAAATCAATTGTCATCGTCATTTTTCGCTCACCTTTTTCACTTTTAAATCTTTTGGATACTCTATCCGTGAATGATAAACACCACGAAGTGTCTCGTCAATTGATTTCTCAACAATTTTCAACTCTTTCAAAGTCACATCGCAGTCATCGAATTGTCCGTCACTTAGACGGTCATTAAAAATACTTTTGACCAGATTCTGTACCTTGACAGGGGTCGGCTTCTTCATTGATCGGACTGCCGCCTCGATGCTGTCCGCCAGTTCAACCACCGCCCCTTCTTTAGTCTGTACCTTGGGTCCCGGGTAACGGAATTCGCTCTCCGGAACGGGCTGGTCACTCAGTTCCTGCGCCTTGACATAAAAATAGCGAAGAATCGTCGTTCCGTGATGTTGTTCAGCAATATCAATAATTTCTTTCGGCATATGATGCTGCCGGAGTATGTCCGCCCCGTCATAAGGATGAGAAAAGATAATGGTGCGACTTAGCTGGGGCGAAATTTTCTCGTGCGGATTAATCCCGTCCAGTTGATTTTCCACAAAAAATTTCGGACGTTTGGTTTTCCCGATATCATGATAATAAGCGGCCACTCTGGCCAGAAGCCCGTTCGCCCCAATCGCCTCACAGGCCCTTTCGGCAAGGTTCGCAACCATAACGCTGTGGTGATAGGTGCCTGGAGCCTCAATCAGTATTTTTCGCAGTAATGGCTGGCTCGGGTTTGAAAGCTCAATCAGCCGGATCGGTGAAAGGATTCGGAAGCCGGTTTCAAACAGAGGCATGAGTCCGTTCGCCAGAATAACCGAGAGGAATCCGGACAGAAAAGCAAAAATCAGGGACATGCCTGTACCGACAAGAGAGAAGGGTGCATTTTGAAACATCAGAAGTGACAGGTGAATCAAAATATTGACTAATGCCACGATACCGCCCGTCTGAAAAAACTTCGGACGGACCTGCCTCTTTCTTAGAACAAGAGCTCCGGCGAGAGCCGAGAACAGCATATAGATGGCCATCGGCGCATCAAATATGGCCGCCTTCGCGCTAATCCCGAAAATGACACTGCCTATAAGTGACAGAAGCACTCCGGAGACAACAGCCATCCTCTCGCTGAGAAGCATTCGGATCAGGAGCGGCGCCAGAGCAATGGGAATAATATTGCTCAGTCCGGACACTTGAGTGAGTCTGAGATAACTGCAAATTTTAATAATCACTGCGGTGCCGATAAAGACCAAAGCATATATATACAAATATTTCAGCGAGTACTTCTCATGTCTCGCCTTGAACCGATTATACTCAAACCAGAAAACAAGCGTTATAAAAGCTGTAAAAATAAAAAGGCCGATAAACGGGATCATGTTAAAGTGTTCATCCAGGAGCCCAACCAGTTTCAGTTGACGGATCATATCACTCGTCACAAGCTCGCCCTTCCGGACGATGACCTCCCCCTGATGGATGGTCACATTATCCACACTGTTGGCGGCCTCCTGTTTGTTGCGTTTTGTCGCTGTCGCATCAAACGTGTAATTAGCTGTGATATAGTCGCGGAGCACGACAGTCAGCGCGTTCCTCATGCTGTCGTTCAGCACAGAGGATGGCAGAGAAGCCGCAGCTTTGTTCTGAACACGCTCCAGATCATTCCAGCCGACCTTACCGCTCATTGCTTCATAGATGCTTGTGCTGGTAATGTCCTCGGCTATCTGAAAATTCCGGTCCGGAGCAGTTAACAATGTTTTCAGCGTTTCATCAGGAATTTTTGAATCCGGCGCAGCTGAAAGACCGTCGTTTATTTTACTTATGGCGACATTCAGCTCATCCTGGGAGGAATTCGCAGTAATTTTCTGTTGCTTCTTGACAGCCGTAATGGTATCAAACAGATCCCCAACTTTTTCAACCTGCATTAATCCAAGATTTTTGTTGTATATATAGGCGGAAGGTGTTGAACCGATGGCTTCCTGCTTTTTTAATTCGGTAGCTTGTGTATCAACGGCGTCAATTGGCGACTGGATATCTACCGACGAAATTTCATGAAGCCGGACATCAGGATTCTTCGGAAGTACACTGCCGATCATCAACACATATAGAATAATACCGACAATAGCAATAATGCCCCAGTCAGCAACGTATCTGACCAGAAATGTCCTCATTTTTATTCTGAAGTGATTTGCCGGTGCCATTGCTGTGCCTCCCGATGATGGACCAAGATCTGATAATCCAAAAAGTTCAAAAAGAAGAACCGCTTCTCGTTTCAGTCTCCATAAGCCTCAATAATTTTCTGAACAAGCGGGTGGCGTACCACATCGGTGCTTTGCAACTCAACAAAAGCGATTCCACCTACATTGGTCAGCAACTCCTTCGCAGTCTTCAAGCCGGATTTTTTCCCTTTTGGAAGGTCGACCTGTGTCACGTCGCCCGTGATAATCATCTTAGAGCCGAAACCAAGGCGGGTCAGAAACATCTTCATTTGCTCCTGAGTCGTGTTCTGTGCCTCATCAAGGATCACATAGGCATCCTCGAGTGTCCGCCCTCTCATATAGGCAAGGGGCGCAATTTCAATCGTCCCGCGTTCCAGCAGGCGAAGTGTGTGTTCAGCTCCAAGCACGTCATGTAGCGCGTCATACAGCGGCCTAAGGTAAGGATCCACTTTTTCCTTTAAATCGCCTGGAAGAAAGCCGAGATTTTCACCGGCTTCGACAGCCGGTCTCGTGAGTATCAACCGTTTGATCCTGCCTGCCTTCAGAGCCGTTACAGCCATAACAACTGCAAGATATGTTTTCCCTGTCCCTGCCGGGCCAATTGCAAAAACCATATCATGAGATTTTATCGCTTCAACGTATCTGCGCTGTCCGACTGTTTTGACGCGAACGGGTTTACCCTTGGCATTGGTAGTAATTTCCGTCTCATAAAGGGTTCCGAATATATCCAGCTGGCCGTTTGCTTCCATCTTAAGAGCATAGACAGCATCCCGCTCGGTAATCGAAATACCTCGTCTTATAAGTCGAAGCAGGGCTTGAAGTACTTCTTCAACCCGCTTTACATCATCTTCATTTTCTGCCTGGACACTGACCGATCCACCCCGTGTGACAATAGAGATACCTAAGGTCTTCTCAATAATTTTCAGGTTGGCATCTCCGGGGCCGAAAAGCATAATTGCTTCATTTGCATTATCCCAGTTTATCGTGATTGTATATAGATGGCGTTCTGGCAAGCTCTGTATATCCCCCTCGTCAACAGTTAACGTTTCTCTCATTTTACCATATGTGAACCTTTGAATTCCAATCTGATCGGCAAAGGCTCCGGAACAGAACAAAAAATTTTTTTGAAGTGTGTTCACCTGCCGGCTTTTTGTTTGCTCACGGATTTCTTCTTTTCCCTGGAAAGGTCAATAACCTGCGGCTGCGCAATATTCTCATAAACTATTTCCCGACTCAGCACCGTTAGCTTACCTTTTTCGAGTTTTTCGCTTTCAACGCTGGAAGAAACAATCTCTGATTCGGCAGGGAGGCTCCCCATTAATTTCTGCTCTGAAGCTTTACCAGCTTCCTCAAGAGCTTCCTTCTGTGTCAGTGTGCGGATGGAAACATTTTTCTCTCTGAACTGTGTCCTGACATAAGACACGGGCAGATCCCAAAGCAGAAAGCGTATTGGTTTTCGGACTATTTCTTTATCAAATTGCCGATAAGGATGCTGACTCAGTCCCCAGAGCGGAATACTCACAGGTCCAATCTGCAAGCGGTGGACGGTACTGGATTTTCCGGTGTAGAAACTGTAGCGGCTTTTTAGAGGTATCACTGTCTGCGACTGATACCATGTTTCCCCGATTACCTTTCCATTGGCGGACACAAATTGAGGTGATTCATCTGTTCCTATTTTCCCAAGAACCAGCACTTGCCCCTTTTTGACATATTGATTGCTTTCCACGACGGGCTGTCCTGTTTCAACGAAAAGACTATGGATGATTGCCTGCTTCGCTGCAACCAAATTTCTTGGCCCTGTAGGTTTGTCATCTTGTTTCGGATATTTTTTCTGGACGACATCGACTTTATAAGTTGTCCCCTCTTGCGACACACCGATCCAGGTCACTGTATTCAGCTGAGAGGACAATCGGCTTTCCAGTTGACCTGAGTCTGGAACGAAAAAATTAAGCGTTCCGACGTATAGATGCTCTTTCACAAGTATTGAACGGATTTCATCTTCAAGCTTCGGATCCGCCCCACTCACCTGAACCGCCCAGACCATATTTGATAAAATGAAAAGTACGGCAATAAAAAAAAACAGACCGAAAATAATCCCGGAACGCGTTTTCAGTTTTCTCCAGTAGAACGGGAACCCTTTCTTGTTCACAATTCTAATGGTGCATCCGCTTTCCCTTAATAATGCTTTTAATTGATCGGGTCGTTTGATTGTTAGGAAACAGATCAAAGTGTTCTTGTTCTTCCTCTTCACTTGCCAGAAACGAATGTCGGATGCCGCACAAAGCGTCAGAAATTTTTCCGGAGCATTCCCCGTAATCTCCGCCTTCAGATAACCGCCTGCTTGTCCCGTCCAATGCCTCAAGCATAGCCCTCCTCTCAGCTGCCAATGAAACTGATGCCCGTTATAACACCTTCAAGGTCAATTTCCTTCTCAATAATGGTCCCCAGAACAAAAGATTCACCAGTGACCTTAAGATTGCCAAGTTGAGTGGAAAGAATCAGTTCATTTTCTGAAAATGCAATAATTCCCTTATGGTTCTCAACTGAAAGACGGGACCGGCCGATCAGCGTGATTCTGGGTACATCGGAAATGATATCTTCCGGAATGTCTGAGACATCGGCGAACCATTTTTTGAATCCTGCCGGCCACTTTCTTTTCATGACTTCCACCTCATTACACCTTATGTATCATCGTTGCTGTGTAGCACTTCAATTAAGCAAGGCTCTTTATTGTCATTTGATCTTCCGGATGACCTGTTTTCAGTCCTTATCCATTCTAAAAAAAAAGCCGCAGCGATGTGCTGCGGGGCGCGCGTTCGTGTATTTATTTATTAGATCTTTTCTGTGTAAAGTAGGGATGTTTTTCGACAGCCCTCGGTTTTCCGATACACTCGGCGAAAATAAAGGCCTGACGCGCTACTCTGCGATCCCTCATCCATTCTGGACGTTTTTGCCTGTTCAAGGAATGGAGCGTGGCAAGCCCCGGTTCCGGAACAGATCCGATGTCTGTCCTTGGGGCCCGGTCGATCGCTTTTCGATAGCGTTTCATCAGATCGCCCCCACCAGCGGCATTCTCTGTTGCCGGTTCCGGAGCAGAGTCAGAGTAAATTTGGGCACCCTTTTCCCTTTCAGCACTGCCGAAAGAGCCGCCTTCAGGCATTTTGCGTGTTAATACCGATCCCGATCCACGGCGCTGTTCACGTCGTTTTCGTTCCTGAGCATTCTGTTTTTCTACAGATCTTGCAATGTAAAAGAGAAAAACAATGACACCGATTATTATCCCTACAAAGGACATCGTACAGTCATCTCCTTTCGCTCGGAACCCTCCACCTTACTTATACTCATCTCCTGAGGAATTGTCACTGACATCGCTATTATTGCCGAATGAATGGCGCATTTCAGTATCCGCTTTGATGTTGTTATAATTCATGTAGTCCATGACCCCAAGCTTGCCACCTTTAAGAGCTGCCGCCATCGCAAGAGGCACTTCAGATTCCGCCTCAACAACTTTGGCGCGCATTTCTTCGACCCTGGCCCTCATTTCCTGCTCACTCGCAACCGCCATCGCACGCCGCTCCTCGGCTTTCGCCTGTGCGATATTTTTGTCCGCCTCAGCCTGCTCGGTCTGCAGAAAAGCACCGATATTTTTGCCGACGTCAACATCCGCGATGTCAATTGAAAGAATTTCAAAAGCCGTTCCGGCATCCAGACCTTTTTCAAGGACGGTTTTCGATATCGTATCCGGATTTTTAAGAACATCTTTATGGGTATGAGATGCGCCGATCGTGCTGACAACGCCCTCGCCGACACGCGCAAGAACTGTTTCTTCTCCTGCACCACCAACCAGTCGGTCAATATTGGCCCGGACGGTGATTCTCGCTTTGACTTTTACTTCAATTCCATTGATGGCCACACCAGCTATATACGGTGTCTCAATAACCTTCGGGTTGACGCTCATTTGCACGGCTTCAAGCACATTACGACCCGCTAGATCAATAGCGGCTGCCCGTTCAAATGTCAATTCGATATTGGCCCGGTGCGCCGCGATTAATGCGTTGACAACACGGTCTACGTTTCCGCCCGCCAGATAATGGCTCTCCAGCTGGTTCGTATGAATATCAAGGCCTGCTTTTGTGGCTTTGATCAGCGGATCAATCACCCGGCGAGGCACAACCCTTCGCAGCCTCATACCAATCAGTGTAAAAATACTGATGCGTACACCGGAAGAAAGCGCCGAGACCCAAAGCATAACCGGGACAAAAGTAAAAAGCACAACGATCGCGATAATGATAAGTGCCGCAATAATTAGAATACTGACTGTTGAAGCATCCATCAAGTAACCCATCCCCTTTACCTGTAAGTAGCCGGACATTCCGGATACGGATGCCGGATTAAAAAAGTTTTAAATATGGAAAAACAAAGCTCTGTTCGTGTCCAACACAAACAGAGCTTTCTTTTATCAATTTAATTTACTTCGCACGAGACGATTGACCAAACCGCCATCGGCTCGCCCTTTGACTTTCGGCATAATTGCCTTCATGACTTTGCCGATATCCGCTTTTGATCCGGCGCCGACTTCCGAAATTGTTTCATCTATTATGGATATTACATCCTCTTCAGATAGTTGTTCAGGCATATATGTTTGAACAATGGCAATTTCATTGCTGACTTCGTCAACAAGATCCTGTCTGCCCGCATTCTCAAACTCTTGGAGGGAGTCTTTCCTCTGCTTAAGTTCATGAGACAGGACCGTCAGCGCCTCTTCTTCGGATAATTCTGTTCCTTTTTTGATCGACTCGTTCTGAAGCGCCGTTTTGATCATTCGGATGACAGAAAGACGCGCTTTGTCTCTCGCTTTCATCGCTTGTTTCATGTCGCTGTTTAGACGATCAACAAGACCCATGTACCAAAACTCCTTCTCAGAATCTGCGACGATTTTTTTTACGTGCAGCCTCAGATTTTTTCTTTCTCTTGACACTCGGTTTCTCGTAATTTCTCCGCTTCTTCACTTCAGCTAAAGTGCCGGACTTTGAAACCGAGCGTTTGAAGCGCCTCAGGGCATCTTCAATTGACTCATTTTTCCTGACCCTTGTCTCAACCATCTATGTTTCCCTCCCTCCAAAAACGAAAGCAACTCAAATGACATACTATAACATGTCACTTGACATTATATACGATAGAGAACAAATTATCAAATTCAAGAAAGCGTTTTTTCCAAGACTGCTGTTTTTACAAGTTGAACCGTAAGTTTATAAATCTATTAAATGCTGTTCAATTAGAGTCATGTATTGACCACATACCCCGTAGAATAGGACGAGGTGGTTCAGATGGATCTGCAGATTATTGTATTTGTTCTTTACGTTCTTCTCTTTTTGCTGGGCATGGGCATTATGTCGAGCGCCATGCATCACCTCGCAGGCCGCAGAATGCGGGATACCCTGCAAAGAGCAGCCCGTACCCCTTTAAAAGGGCTGACTATTGGTACATTGGCTTCTATGCTGCTTCAGAGTAGCTCAGCGGTGACAATAATTACTGTTGGCCTTATTGGCGCTCACGCCATGAGTTTCTCACAAAGTGTCGGTATCATTCTCGGTGCCAACATCGGAACAACGGTCACAGGTGAAATTGCGGCGCTTCCTGTCGGATCGCTGCATTACGTTTTTTTTGGAGCTGGTGTCATTCTCATGTGCCTGCCATTCAGGCAAAGTTTTTCCATCGGATCTTTTTTATTAGGTATCGGATGCCTGTTTGCTTCAATGGCCGGCTTCAGCTCCCTTGCCGAACCACTCGCCGGATCATCTTTTATCCGCGACTTACTGGTGGATGCGAACGGAAGCTTGATTTATGCCGTTGTGGTAGGCACACTGTTTTCCGCAATTATTCAGTCCAGCTCGGCAACGATGCTTGTCTGCATGGGTTTTCTTGACCACAACATCCTGACATTGCCGGCTGCGATTGCTATTATGTTTGGCTCTAATATTGGGACTTGCGTGACTACCTACATCGCGAGCCTTGGGACCGGGCGTCAGGGAAGATGGACAGCGTACACCCATATTCTGTTTAATGTCCTGAGCGTTGTTATCTTTTTCCCCTTCATCCATCCTTTAGCGAATCTATCCATGATGATTGCCGGAGACGGACGGACAGCTCTGGCACACACATCTGTTATCTTCAACCTGATCACGGCTCTTCTCGCTGTTCCTCTTGCAGAACCTTACGGACGCTGGGTCGAAAAAAATCGACTGTGATCTTAAAAAAATTAGAAAGTTGCCGCGGGCTTTTCACCTTCATCAAGTATCCGGACAAACTGCCCCTCATTGATCGGATAACCGGCATCCGTAATCTTAACACGTACAAGCTTTCCAACAATGTCATGAGAAGGATAGCGGAATTTTACTTTCAAATAGTTGTCTGTGAAGCCAACATAGTAGCCATCTGGCTCATGATGATTCAGCGGTTCCTCAGGAATGACCTCGAGCACGTGATCCTGATATTTTGACGCGTATTCCCCCGACAATCTGTTGGAAAGATCAATCAGTCTTTCAACACGTTCATGCTTCACTTCTTCCGGCACCTGATCCGGCATCTTAGCGGCCGGAGTGCCTGTCCGCTGCGAGTACGGGAACACGTGCAATTCAGAGAAATGCAAGTCCCGGATAAAATCATATGTTTCCTGAAATTCTCTTTCCGTTTCGCCCGGAAAACCGACAATTACATCCGATGTCAGTGCAAAATCAGGCAATGCCTTTTTCAGGTTCTCAATTTTTTTCGCAAAAAAAGCCGTCGTATACTTGCGGTGCATTCTTTCCAGTACTCCGTCCGAACCAGATTGAAGCGGGATATGAAGGTGACGGGCGATCACATGTGACCGGTTGATGACATCCACGACTTCATCCGTGATCTGACTTGCTTCAATGGACGAAATGCGGATTCTCTTCAACCCGCTGACTTTTTCCTCCAGATCAGAAAGCAGTCTGGCAAAACTGTAATCCTCCATGTCTTCACCATATCCGGCCGTATGTATGCCGGTAAGGACAATTTCCTTGTAACCCGCGTCAACCAGCTGCTGCGCCTGGCCGATCACATTTTCTGGTTTTCTTGAACGGAGCAGACCGCGCGCCCAGGGAATAATGCAGAAAGTGCAGAAATTATTGCAACCTTCCTGAATCTTCAGCGATGCTCTTGTCCGGTCGGTAAATGCCGGTACGTCAAGTTCCTCATAGACTTTCGCTTTCATAATGTCGCTGACCCCGTTGATCGGCTCGCGTTCTTTTCTATATTGATCCACGTAACCCAACAGACGGTTCCTGTCCTGAGTCCCTACAACAATATCCACACCTGGGATGGACATGACTTCCGCAGGAGAGGTCTGTGCGTAACAGCCGGTCACACAAATGACAGCGTCCGGATTGTTGCGGATCGCCCTCCGGATCACCTGTCGGCTTTTTTGATCACCTGTATTAGTGACCGTGCACGTGTTAATGACATAGACGTCGGCAGTCTTTTCAAAATCTCTTCGTTCGTAGCCGTTTTTGCTGAATAACTGCCAGATCGCTTCCGTTTCGTAATGATTGACCTTGCAGCCAAGTGTATGAAATGCAACTGAAGGCATATTTAGTACCCCACCTCATTGTTTAATAGTTCGAACTGATAGGAAACAGCGGAAAGTAGATACAAAGGTGCCGTTTCAGTTCTCATAATCCGCGGTCCGAGGCCGCAGAGCCGGCAGCCGGCAACTTGGAAAGCCAGAGCCTCTTCGTGAGACAAGCCGCCTTCCGGGCCTATGACAGCTAATAGGCTGTCTCCGGGTTTCATCTGTTTCAATAACAAGGGGAGTGCGGAAAGTTCGCCCTTTTTAGCAGTCTCTTCATAAGCCACCGCTGCATAAGTAAAGGATTTACAGGCAGCAAGGAGCTGGCCAAGATTCATAGGCTCCGTGACTTCAGGGATAAAAAGGCGATGAGACTGTTCCGCCGCTTCCTTGGCAATCTTGCCCAAGCGGAGACGTTTTTTTTCAATTCTGTCCTTTTGCCAGACCGCCACCGATCGTTCAGCATAAAAGGGAATAAAGGCGGATGCTCCGCACTCCGTCCCTTTTCGAACAATCGTATCAAACTTTTCCCCCTTGGGCATGCCCTGAGCAATGACAACTCTTACCGGCAGCTCAGGATCCGATATCAGCTGTGAGCGGATTACCGCTGCAACCTGCTGATCCTGGATTTTGTCAATTTCGCAGAGAAAAGCTTCACCCATGTTATTCGCACAGACGATTTTATCAGTCAGATTCATGCGCATGACGCGCATGATATGTTTCGCATCTTCACCCGTAATCCATACATGATTTTCATGAAATTGGTCATCCGGAACAAAATATCGCTGCATCGTCAGAACACCTTCCGAGCAACAAGAGCCACCCAGTCCCCGCTTCTTTTTTCATCGATCAGATGAAAACCGTTGGACAGGAGAACATCACAGACTTGATCCCTTTTGGTTTTAATGATTCCCGACACAACCAGAACCCCGTCCGCTTTTAATTTAGATGCCGCCCCTTCTTCGACCAGCCGGATAACAAGCTCAGCCAGAAGATTTCCAACTATAAGATCGAATTCTGTTTTGATGCCGTCGGCAAGGTTGTTCTGCCGTACGCTGACAATATCCCGGACTTTATTCAATTTAACGTTCAACTTTGATGAATGAACGGCGACCTGATCCAGATCGACAGCCAGAACGCTGCCTGCACCGAGTTTAGCCGCGGCAATAGAAAGTACCCCTGTACCGGTCCCTACATCGAGAACTTGGGCACCAGTTGTCATGTATTTTTCAAGGGCCTCTATACACAGAACAGTTGTCGGGTGTGTCCCGGTACCAAAAGCCATGCCCGGATCAAGTTCGATCATATGTCTCTTGCTGTCCTCTGAATGATAATCAATCCAAGTCGGCGTAATTGTAAAATGATCACCGACATGAACCGGCTTATAATATTTCTTCCAGGCCGTCGCCCATTCTTCTTCATTATGTTCACTGAAAGTCAGAAGATTTTCACCGGGATCAATGTTGTAAAGAAGCAGATTATTAAGGGCCTGCTTTATCTCTTCAACCGTTTCTCCTAAAAAACTGTTTACCGGGAGATAGGCTTTGACATTTACTCCATCTACCGGGAAATCATTTGGATCGAGATCAAAGACGGTTTCAGTGCCCGCGGGCTGATCCTTCTGAAGATCCTGAGAGTTTTCAATAACAACGCCCCCCGCTCCGGCTTGGTAGAGAATACCCGTGACAGGTTCGATGGCCTCCTCAGTTGTATGGATGCATATTTCGGACCATTTCATACGCTTGGCTCCATTCGCTGAATTGATGGCATCATTAATCAGCCTTAAATACTTTTTTCTTCATCTTGTCAAAAATACTTTCGTTCTCATTGTCTGCAGCGCCATCTTTAGTTCCTTCAAGTTTCCTGAAGAGTGCCTTTTCTTCTTCGGTTAGATGCTTCGGAGTGACAACCCGGATCGTGACATGCTCATCGCCCTGGCCATATCCTCTGACATTTTTGATTCCCTTTCCCTTCAGGCGGAAATTAGTGCCAGTCTGCGTCCCCGCAGGAATACGCAGTTTAACTTTCCCGTAAAGCGTCGGTACCTCAATTTCATCCCCAAGTGCTACCTGCGCAAAGCTGAGCGGCACTTCAAGATATACATTATCTCCATCGCGCTTGAAAACTTTGTGGGGCTTCACCGCAAATACAATATAAAGATCTCCAGTTGGTCCGCCATTGACGCCGGCCTCTCCCTGTCCTGAAAGTCGGATTTGCTGACCGTCATCTATACCCGCAGGAATTTTCACTTCAATCTTTCTGTTAACTTTTACTTTCCCTTTTCCACCACAGGCGCGGCACGGATCCTTGACAATTTTTCCCGTTCCCTGGCAATAAGGGCATACTCTCCGGTTAACGATCCGGCCAAACGGCGTATTCTGCTCCGTATTCAACTGGCCTGTTCCATGACAATGCGAACATGACTCTGGTTTTGTACCGGGTTTTGCTCCTGTACCGTGACAGTTGGAACATGTTTCTTCCTTTGGCACTCGGATTTCAGTTGTTTTCCCGAACGCCGCTTCTTCAAAAGTGATCGACATCTCATATTGAAGGTCCGCCCCCTGTCTCGGAGCATTTGGATTTCGTCTTCTTCCACCGCCATTGAAAATCTGGTCAAAAATATCGCCGAATCCGCCAAAGTCGCCACCGCCGAAACCCTGACCTCCAAAGCCGCCGAATCCGCCCTGCTGTTCATTCGGATCAGCCTCTCCGAACTGATCGTACTGCGCACGTTTCTGCGGATCACTGAGCACTTCGTACGCTTTCGTCACTTCTTTAAATTTTTCCGGAGCATCCGTACTTTTATTCACATCGGGATGATATTTTCTCGCCAATTGCCGAAAAGCTTTTTTAATTTCGTCCTTCGAAGCATCCTTGCCGACTCCGAGGATTTCATAATAGTCCTTTTTACTCATCAAACCACTCCCGAAAAGACTTCACATTAAAATAAATCATACCATCTGAACAAACAAATAAGCAAGAAAAAGCCAAAGCCAAGACGCGCGTCTGACTTCGGCTTTTTTTCAGCAGATGTTTTTATCTTATGTCTGCTTATTTCTTTTTATTTTTATCATCATCGTTGACTTCATGATAATCAGCGTCAACAACATTGTCGTCCTTCTTGCCTGATCCGGACTGTCCCTCAGCGCCGGCACCCTGTCCAGCGTTCTGACCGTTCTGGGCAGCCTGCTGGTACAGCTTGACAGAGAGCTGCTGAACGATTTCGTTCAATTCATCCTTGGCTTTCTTGATCGCATCCAAATCTTTGCCCTCAAGAGCTTTTTTAAGCTTATCTTTGGCATCACTGGCTTTCCCTTTTTCAGAGGCTTCCACCTTGTCGCCGAGATCCTTCAGAGTTTTTTCTGTCGCAAAAATCAGCTGATCGGATTCATTTCTGAGGTCAACCTCTTCCTTACGCTTCTTATCTGCTTCAGCGTTTGCTTCGGCATCTTTGACCATCTTATCGATTTCATCATCGCTCAGACCTGAAGATGACTTAATCGTAATCGACTGTTCTTTGTTTGTGCCCTTATCCTTTGCCTTGACATTGACAATTCCGTTGGCGTCAATTTCAAAGGAAACTTCAATCTGTGGAACACCACGCGGTGCCGGCGGAATATCGGTCAGCTGGAAACGTCCGAGTGTTTTGTTGTCGGCCGCCATCTGACGTTCACCCTGCAGTACATGAATATCAACGGCTGTCTGATTGTCGGCTGCCGTTGAGAATACCTGCGACTTACTTGTCGGGATTGTCGTGTTACGATCAATCAGCTTTGTGAATACACCGCCCATCGTCTCAATGCCCAGTGACAGAGGCGTTACATCGAGCAGGACCACATCTTTGACGTCACCGGTCAATACGCCACCCTGGATAGCAGCTCCGACTGCGACGACTTCATCCGGGTTGACGCCTTTGCTCGGTTCCTTGCCTGTCAGATTCTTGATTGCATTCTGAACGGCCGGAATACGTGTCGAACCACCAACGAGAATGATTTTGTTGATGTCGTCCATGGTCATGTCCGCGTCGGAAAGAGCCTGACGGACAGGGCCCATTGTTGATTCAACAAGATCAGCGGTCAGTTCATCGAATTTAGCGCGCGTCAGTGTTGTTTCCAGGTGTTTTGGGCCAGTGGCGTCCGCCGAAATAAACGGAAGTGAAATTTGAGCCTGAGTGACACCTGAGAGCTCTTTTTTCGCCTTCTCAGCAGCATCTTTCAGACGCTGTAAAGCCATTTTGTCTCCTGAAAGATCAATTCCGGTTTCGTTTTTAAACTGCCCGACCAGATAGTTGATGATTCTCTGATCGAAATCATCGCCGCCCAGATGGTTATTTCCGGCAGTTGCTTTAACTTCAAAGATGCCGTCCCCAAGGTCCAGGATTGACACATCAAATGTACCACCGCCAAGGTCGAAAACCAAAATCGTCTGATCTTCGCCCTTGTCCAGACCATAAGCCAAGGAGGAAGCAGTCGGTTCGTTAATGATTCTGAGTACATCCAGGCCGGCGATTTTACCCGCGTCTTTTGTCGCCTGGCGCTGAGCATCATTGAAATAAGCCGGTACTGTAATAACCGCTTTATCAACCGATTCCCCGAGATAAGCTTCAGCGTCCGATTTCAGTTTCTGAAGAATAATCGCGGAAATTTCCTGCGGCGTATATTTCTTTCCCTCAATCTCAACTTTATAATCGGAACCCATGTGTCTTTTGATGGAGAGCACAACATCCGGGTTTGTCACAGCCTGACGCTTGGCAACTTCACCAACCTGGCGCTCACCATTTTTGAAGGCAACGGCTGAAGGAGTTGTACGTCCGCCTTCAGGGTTAGGGATGACTACAGGTTCGCCGCCTTCCATAACTGCCACACAAGAATTTGTAGTACCCAAATCAATACCGATAATTTTACTCATGATCTTTTCCTCCTGATTATATTAAGAAAAAAATGTTGACTGTTAATCTGGTATTTTTACTGGCTGACTTTAACCATCGCAGGACGGATGACCCTTCCGTTAAGCGTATAACCTGCCTGAAGAACCTGTATCACTATGCCGGAATCGTGTTCATCGCTTTCTTCCTGCATCACGGCCTGGTGAACAGTCGGATCAAACGGTTTGCCCAGAGATTCAATTTCCTCCACGCCTTCTTTTTTCAGTGCTGATTCAAATTTTCCCAGAATCATTTCCATGCCCTTTTTCAAAGCGGTGCCGTCTTCAGAAGCCGTATCGACCGCGAGTGCGCGTTTGAAATTATCCAGTGTCTCGAGTAAATCCGACACCAGATCCTGTGCACGGAATTTTCTTGCGTCAGCCTTTTCTTTGATCGTACGTTTACGAAAATTATCAAAGTCCGCCTGTGCTCGCAGCAAGCGGCTATTCAGATCCTGTCCGCTTTTTTTCAGCGTCTCAATTTCTGAAGCCTGCGCGGCTGCTTTCTTTGTCAGTTCTTCCAGTTTTGCCGGGTCCGGCTGATTATCGACAGCTTCTTCTTTCTGTCCCGTTTGGTCTGCCGCCTCATCCTTTTCTTTAACGGATTCGGGAGCATCGGCGCTCTTCTTCACGGACGGATCATTTGCTGATCCGTCAGCGGTTTCCTGATTCTTATCCTTAATTTCTTCATTTGTCTGTTTTGCCATAAGCTCACCTCCTGCATCATGCGACCATCCCGGAATAAGTTCATTCACTTTATTCCGGCTGTTTTTTATTTATTATTTTCTTTCCTGTCGCTCAGCGATTTTGTTAAAAGATTCGAAAGAACATCAATCAATGTGATCACTCTCGGATAAGCCATCCGCTTCGGACCGATCACGGCGACCGTTCCCAAAAGCTCACTGCCAACTGAATAAGTTGTTGTGATCAGACTGCAATCCTCAATGCCGTTCAGCTTGTTTTCCTTCCCGATCCGGATATGCATTCCGCCCGGCGGCATATTCATCAGTTCTCTGATGAGATCCTTGCCTTCAAATACATTAAGAAGAGAAATCACTTTATCAATATCCTGAAATTCAGGCTGCGAGAGTATTTTACTCTTTCCACTGTAAAAGATCTGCTCCGGATCATTAATTTCAAGGCTGTCCCTGAGGAGCGTCATGGCGTGTTCATAATTGCTGACATTCCTGCGGAGCACATCTCTGAACTCTTCGTTCAGCCTCTTCTGAAGCTGGTACAGCGGAACCATATTCAATTTTTCATTCAGGATGTTGACGATTTTCTCAATATCCTCAGCTTTAATTTCACTTGGGAATGTCACAACACGGTTCTCAACGTGTCCAGAGTCTGTAACAATAATCATGACACCCTTGTTTCCGGAAAGCCTGACAAACTGAATATGCTTGAGCTTCATTTCGAGCAATTCAGGGCCGAGCATGATGGCCGTGTAGTTTGTGAACTCGGACAGCAACTCGGCAGTGACATGAATCAACTCTTCAGTTTCGGAAAATTTCCGGCGGTACGCGTCACGGATATTTTTCATTTCCAGGTCTGAAAGCATCGCCGGAGAAAGGAGATGATCCACATAGAAGCGATATCCCTTCTCTGAAGGGACCCGTCCGGAAGACAGATGTGTCTTTTCAAGATAGCCCATCTCTTCCAAATCCGCCAGCTCATTACGGATCGTCGCCGGACTGTAGTGAACATCATCGCGTTTTGAAATGGAACGGGACCCCACGGGTTCGGCAGAGACAATATAGTCATTTACTAGAAGCTGCAGCAGAAACAACTGGCGCTCCGTCAACATCCCTATCACCTCTGTTAGCACTCTCTCTTACTGAGTGCTAATTCTACATTAAAATTTACCAACTTCCCGCCCATTTGTCAAATGGTTAGGACAATAAAAATGCTTCAAAAACATTATTTCCTAAGAAAATTCCTTTGGTTGACAATTTAATGTAATCGCCGCATTCTTCAAGGAGCCCTTCCGATTTCAGACGATTGATCTGATTACCATAAACTTCTTTAATATGCCGGCCGAATTTTTGAAGAAAGCGGGACTGGCTGACTCCCCTCATTAATCTGAGTCCCAGAAACATTTCCTCCTCAATCCTTTCCTGCACAGTCACTGCATGTGCCGAAGCCTCCGAGAAGCCATGTTTACCAACCAGTGAAATGTATTTTTTGACCGGACCTGCATTGGCATATCTTTTTCCGTTCACATAACCATGGGCACCAGCGCCTATTCCGTAATACTCCTCATTGTGCCAATAAAGAGAATTATGTATGCCCTGATAGCCAGATCTGGAAAAATTACTGATTTCATATTGGCGCAACCCATGCTTTTCCAGAGTAAAAATAATCTGTCCGTACATATCCGCTTCGATATCTTCACCCGGGAGGCGCAATTTACCGCCCTTCATCCGATTATAGAAAATCGTGCGCGGTTCAATCTGAAGCGAGTATATGGAGATATGCGGTGTGTTCAGAGATAAGGCTGTTTCAAGTGATTGATGCAGCATTTCCTCCGTTTGTCCCGGTAAAGCGAACATCAGATCTAAAGTAATATTTTCAAATCCCGCCGCTTGCGCCCGCTGAATTGTATCCCTTGCGTTCTCCGCATTGTGGGCACGTCCAATTGTCCTCAGAAGTTCGTTGTCAAAGGATTGCACGCCGACACTGAGGCGATTGACGCCGTAGCGTTTCATCAGTTCAAGTTTTCCACCACTCAGATTTTCCGGATTTGCCTCCACAGTGAACTCTTGAAGAGCATCATGTCCGAAGTAATGTGACACATCGGACAGCATCCGTTCAAACTGTTCTTCATTCAGGGCAGTTGGTGTCCCTCCGCCAATGTAAATGGTTTTTACCGGACCCATTGCCGCGTAATAGGCCATTTCCTTTGCAAGGGCGTCCAGATAGCCATCCACCGGCTGATTTTTCATAAACACCTTGTTAAAGTCGCAATAATAACAAATATGATCACAGAATGGGATGTGTATATACGCACCGCGCGTTACCTGATCAGTCATCGTGGCTCATCCTGAAAACAGCCATGAACGCTTCCTGGGGCACATCGACGCTACCTACTGCCTTCATCCGTTTCTTACCCTCTTTTTGTTTCTCAAGCAGCTTCCGTTTCCGCGAAACATCGCCGCCATAGCATTTGGCAAGCACGTTTTTGCGGAGAGCCTTGATGGTCGAACGGGAGATAATTTTCAGCCCGATTGCCGCCTGTATCGGCACTTCAAACTGCTGGCGCGGAATCAGTTCCTTCAGTTTCTCAACAATCGCCTTGCCGCGGTCGTACGCGAATTCCTTGTGGACAATTACGGAGAGCGCGTCCACTTTTTCCCCGTTTAGGAGAATATCCATCTTGACCAGATCACTGACCCGATATCCGTCCATTTCATAGTCAAGTGATGCGTAACCTTTGGTGCTGGATTTTAATGAATCAAAAAAATCGTACATGATTTCTGAAAGCGGAAGATCGTAAATGATATTCGTACGGTTATCATCCAGATATTCCATGTTTTTAAAGTCGCCGCGCTTCCGCTGGCAAAGTTCCATAATCGTGCCGACATAATCATTTGGCGTCATGATCGTCGCTTTGACATAGGGTTCGGAAACTTCCTCGAGATATTTCCGTTCCGGCATTTCAGACGGATTGCCGACGTCAACCGTCGATCCGTCGGTCAATTTCACTTTATAGATGACACTTGGCGCCGTCGCAATCAGATCAATATTAAATTCACGTTCGAGTCTCTCTTGAACAATGTCCATGTGCAGAAGCCCAAGAAAGCCGCAGCGGAAACCAAAGCCAAGGGCTTCAGAAGTCTCAGGTTCATACTGAAGTGCGGCGTCGTTCAGTTCGAGACGGCCCAGTGCTTCACGAAGGTCATCATAGCGGGCGGTGTCAATCGGATAAAGCCCGCAGTAAACCATCGGATTCATTTTCCGATAACCCGGCAACGGTTCGGCGGCCGGCCGTTCCGCATAGGTTATGGTATCCCCGACCCGCGTATCGTGGACAGACTTGATTGATGCTGTAAGAAAGCCGACATCGCCGACTGAAAGAGCGTCGCGGGTTTCAATTTTCGGTGTGGAAACCCCTACTTCAATTACCTCAAACGTCTTTCCTGTCGCCATCAGCTTGATTGTGTCACCGACCCGTACTGTACCGTCGATGATCCGCACATACACGACGACACCCCTATAAGCGTCATACAGAGAGTCAAAAATCAGCGCGCGGAGTGGCGCATCAGGGTCTCCCGTGGGCGCTGGGATTCTGTCGATAATCTGTTTCAGAATGTCTTCCGTGCCGATTCCTGTTTTGGCCGATGCCAATACGGCATCCGAGGCGTCAAGACCGATAACATCCTCAATTTCCTTTTTTACTCTGTCCGGATCCGCGTTCGGCAAATCGATCTTATTAATCACCGGTATAATTTCCAGATTGTTCTCCAGCGCGAGAAACACATTCGCCAGTGTCTGCGCTTCAACTCCCTGAGCGGCATCGACCACCAGCAATGCTCCTTCGCACGCGGCAAGGCTCCGGGAAACTTCATAAGAAAAATCGACGTGACCCGGGGTGTCGATCAAATGAAAAATATAGGTTTCGCCGTCCGGCGCTTTGTATGTAAGTTCCACTGCATTCAATTTTATCGTGATGCCCCGTTCTCTCTCCAGATCCATGGCATCAAGAGTCTGTTCTTTCATTTCCCGCTTGGTCAGCGCCTGAGTCGCTTCCAATATTCGGTCGGCAAGCGTCGATTTTCCGTGGTCAATATGTGCGATGATCGAAAAATTACGGATATGCGACTGCCTGCTATCGCTGCGTTCTGACATGTTTGTTCCTCCCGCTTAAAACCATACTCTTTTCGATTATATCAATCGATCCAAGCGGTTTCAACGCAAATCGGGAGAATGGGAATGAGGGAGAACGGATCCTGTACCAAATACACACGGTTCACGAGCATTTACAAAAAGAGCTGAACAATTCCCTCGAAAACACCTGCCACTAAACTGACTCCAGCCAGAAAGAAACGGGAGACACGGTTTGAAAAAGAATCTCCCGCTCCCTTGCTGCTGCCGTCTGTTCGGATACCGGAATCCGGGGTTGCCCCCGAAGAAATTGTCCCCTGTCCGTCCTGATTGACTCCCGGTTGATTGCTCTGCTGTGGTATTACACTATTCTGAGACGAGGCGCTCACGTTTATTCCGGGATTCTGAGCATCCCGAACAGTCACAGCTCCATAAATGACGCACACAAGCAGCAGAGAAAAGACCACTGCCAATTCAATCACCATTCTTTTCAGCACGGCGTTTTCCCCCTTTGCTGTTTTATGCTTGTCCTTTCCAAAATCATATGTTGCTGGTCTCACTTATAGAATCTGAAATTGGAAAAAACACTCAGGTCAGAGTGTTTTTTCCTGAATTCCGTTATTCATCGCATACAGTCATGAGTGAATAAAACATTTTTTTACACCATATCATCAGTGTCCTTTTGAGATGTACTGAATTCGACCTTTCAATATTCATATGATGGCTTAGGAAGTCATTCACTGAACATTCCAATTTACCCGCTTGAAGGTCTGAAAAGATTTCGATTTTCAATCAGACCATCTCCCTTTCTGTGCACTGAATTCTTCAATTAGGTTTTGTCAAGTCTGTTGTTTTTCGCTCTAGGCGTTCGAATCAATAGGGCAACAAAATCAACATTCAATATTCACATAGCCTTCAATTAAAGAGCCATTGATGTATGAATTTCTTTTTGAATCGGACAAAAGTCTGCGGGTCGTCAGCCATAGATTTTTTTGATCAATCGATCACTTTTTTCTGCTCTTTCCATACTTCTTCTCAGACGATTTTCAATATATTCGCAGTGCCTCGCTAACCCTTTATAGGTCAGCATATTTATCTCAAGCAGGCTCAGTTCCGACTGGTCCTGATGAACCCCGTCACTCATCTGGCGTCTCCAAACAACAGTTGTTCTGTCGTTTCTTATATATTGCCTGGGACTCCAGCCGTGCTCGGATAAATATTGAATCTTTTTTCTTTCTTTGTTCATATGAGCTTCCCTCACAATCATTTTTGATAGAGTATTTAAACATTTTATGCGCGGATTCTGCCTTTTAGACCACTTTATTTTTATATTAGGGGCCAAAAAAGGAGAGAAGGCTCACGGATCACCCGCGAAAAGCAGGCACATGGAGTGAAAAAGAGCAGGCAAGTTTGACAGAGCCAATGTTTTTGAACAACAATTTTAATTCAATGGGTAAAGTGTCCGACATTTTCCTGACTGACCTGATCGTGCAATGCCGAATTCAGGCCCTGTGCCAGAATATTGCCCATTTTTTCAATAAAAAAGTCCACTTCTTTAGGCGTGACCATCAACCGGGTGCCTGTCGCGCCCAATGCTTCTTGAATCAGCTGCGCTTTTTCACCTTCATCCAATGTACCAACCAGCCCCAGAAAAGCCGCCCTGTTCTCCTTACTCGGCAGTTTCCATTCCCTGTAATCACCCTTTTCACCAAATGGGATCCATGACGGCACAAGTGATTTTGAAGGACTTTTGTCGTTCATTTCCCTCCCGAGATGCCTCAGCAGAAGATCCAGAACATCACTTGTGATGGTGACAGCGTCAACGACCGTCGGAACGCCGACAGCGATCACGGGAATTCCGAGTGTATCCCGGCTCAGTTCTTTACGATTATTGCCAATTCCAGACCCCGGATGGATGCCACTGTCGGCTACCTGGATTGTCGTATTCACACGTTCAATTGATCTTGCAGCCAAGGCATCAATGGCAATCAGGAAATCAGGTCTGATTTTATTAATCACGCCCAGAATAATGTCGCTTGTTTCAATCCCCGTCACGCCCATAACGCCGGGTGTAATCGCACTAACCGGACGGTACCCTTTCTGGACATTCTGTGGCTGGAGATGGAAAAGATGCCTTGTCACCAGAACATTTTCAATGACGCTGGGTCCCAGGGCATCGGGAGTCACTTTCCAGTTGCCAAGCCCCACGATCAGACAGCTGGCCCCTTTTGAAATTCCCAGATCCTTAATAAATTGGGCGAAATATTTTGCAAAAACGGTTTCTGTTTTCATTTCCGCCTCAGTGTCACCGCCGCGAAGATCGCGTGCCTCAAAGGTTAAATAAGAACCCGGCTTCTTGTGCATCTTCAATGACGCCTCTTCGTCAATTTTCATTCGGGTAATCTTAATTCCGTTTTCATTCTTTTCTTCAAGAACCACGCCGCGATCCCGATTCTTTCCCGTACCGGATTCAATCGCCAAATCCGTCCGGACACCGTAGTTCTTCAGATCTAATTCCTTTGCCATACTGACGTCCACTCCTCGCAAGCTGAATGAATACTGTTACTAGAGTGTTCGACACCGACATTTTTCATTCATTCATTGCAAAACTACTGCGGCTTTGATACAATACAGTTTGTCAGAATTAATCTCTGCTTACGTGAATGGCTGCATCATCCGGAACCTTCTCTGTTCCTGCAGCCTTTTGTTTATGATTGGCCGGGAATTCAAGGATTTGGAGGTGAAAGGAATGCCACAAATTAAATCAGCAATTAAACGTGTGAAAACAAGTGAAGCTAATCGCCAGCACAATGTGCAGATTAAGTCGGCGATGCGCACTGCTATCAAATCGTTCAATGAAAAAGTTGATGAAAAAGATGTTGAGGGCGCAAAAGAAGCTTTTGTTGCTGCGACTAAGAAAGTTGACAAGGCAGCAACAAAAGGCCTGATTCACAAAAATAAAGCGTCTCATGAAAAATCGAGACTTTCCAAGAAATTGAACGGTCTGAATGCGTAATTGAACGAGAAAACCGGGATCGCAGAAGTGCGAATCCCGGTTTTTTTATGCGGAAATTTTATGAATTAACAGTTCCAGAATGAGCAGTTTGTCCCCCGCACCTGTCTTGATCCGGTAATCCGCTTCTGTGCACCGGACCAGAACACCTCTAAGATATTCCGGTTTGTACAATTTTGCTTGTTCAGCCGCAAGTTTGACCACATATGGATGAATACCGATCTTCCCCGCTATGCTGTTCTGCGTATACCCGGCATTGTGATAATAGGAAACCTGATAAACAATCCGGAACTGCCGTTCAAGCAAGGCCAGAAGCTTCAGCGGCTCCTCTTTCATCCGTACCAGCTCATGCAATAAATGAAGGGCCTCAGCTGTCCGCCTCTTCATGACTTTGTCGACAAGAAGAAATACGTTCGTTTCCAGCGACCGGGAGCCTATCTCCAGGACTGCTTCCCCGTCGATCGGACGATCCGTACCGCAATACAGCGCGCATTTTTCCACTTCATGAGCAAGCCTCGCCAGATCCTGACCGGAGGAAGCAATCAGCTGGTCATGACCGCTGCGGGTGTAGACCGCGCCGAATCGACCCGCCACGTTCTCCATCAGCCGGTAGAGTGTAGAATCAGTCAGCTGAGACAGTTCGTACATTTTTGCTGCCTTCTCCAGGCTTTTTACGGCCTTCTTGCGTCGGTCCAGTTTCTCATAAGGAGCCGAAATAATGAGAATAGAGTCCGGTGAAGGATGCTCCAGGTAGCGCTCCAGAGCGGGCAAGTGCTGTTCAATTTTAGCCTTTACCTTCTCAGCCGTCAGGAAAAAGGGATTTTCAATGACAACCACCTTTTTTTCACCCATAAACGGAACAGTCTCCGCATCCTCAAGTGCCTGTTCCAGAGGGACGTCAAACATGTCATATCGCGAAAGGTTAAAATCCAGATCATCCTCAGGCAAAGCTTCGTGTATTATATTTTTTTTCATTAATTGAATCAAATAATCCTGAGTTCCAAATAGAAGGATTACAGGTGCCAGCGGTTTCTGAATCGACAGATCCGCAGATTTTTTCTGTGGCAATTCGGACCATCCCCCATTGAAACAGGCGAAGAACAAAAAAACTGTATTTGTTCACCCGTGGTTTTTCTCATAACTCCCACTTTACCGTTTCCCAGGACGATTGACAAGCCATGGGACATCTACAAAAAAAGGGATAGCCGTCTAAGGCCTATCCCCGTTATATATGAACGCCGGACTGGCGGAGCCTAGGACAACGCCGGTCGGACGATGTTCGTTTCTTTCTCTATGTTATCCTATGATGACTCAAAGTATGGGTGACAACTCTTGTCATCAGCAAAAAATACTGGAAATTGTTCTTCAGTGCCCCAAGGCGGTGATCATCCGCACAATTTTCTGATCCGTAAAAAGAAATTGAATAGCTCCCGACTGATCCGTCCGGATGACGCCGACTTGATGCTTTTTCAACAATTGAAGGACTTCAGGATGGGGATGGCCATACCGGTTATTCTTGCCGACCGATATAATTCCTAAAGCAGGATTTACTTTTTCCAGCCACTTTTCGGAGGTTGAGGTTCGACTCCCGTGATGGCCCAGTTTCAGGATATCGGCCTTCAGATCAGAATTCTGTTCGATAAGCCGCAGTTCTCCTTCAATAGGCAGGTCTCCGGTAAAAAGCCAGTGTTTTCCTCCAAGCATTGTCCGGATGACCATCGAATTGTCATTACTGTCACTTGATGCCGTGATCGGAGACAGGATGTCAAAGACTGCATGGCCAAGCATCAGCCTGTCTCCTGATTTCATCAGACTGAGTTCACTTCCCCTGTTTAACGCGTCCTCAAATAATTTCAAATCCGATTGATCCGGGTTATAAAAAGGACTAACCACGATCCGCCTAACAGGAATAACGTCGAGCACACTCCGCATGCCACCGACATGGTCAAAGTCCTTGTGCGTGAAAACAACACGATCCAATGAATTGATACGCATCGCTTGCAATTCATGTAGGACAACATCTCTTCCCACTTCATACGGTTTATTTCGAATCTGCCACTTTTTTTTAGGATAGGGCATCGTTCCGCCGCTGTCGATCAACAAAGTACCTTGTCGGTGGGGCAGACGGATCAGAATATTGTCACCCTGCCCGACATCGAGAAACGTAACGGATCCATAGGGATTAATAAAATCAGCCGCATAAATTATGCCGTAAATCAGGAGAAAAGAGAGTGCGGGCAAAGCCGCCGTTAGGATTTTTCGCGAATTCTCCCAGATCAGCAGAGCCGCTGCGAAAATCAGAATCGCAGAGGCGAGCATCCATGGCTCCATAGCTCCGTAATTAAGCTGAAAAAAGGGGTGCCTGTACAGATAAAGCAGAACCTCATGCGGCACGTACAGGAACAAATCCATTGTAGGTGACAGAAAACGGGAGGCTGCAGGCAAAATACTCGCTCCGACATAGGCCAATACTGATAAGGGCAGGATAATAAAGGTCATGTAGGGGACAAAAAAAATACTGAGGAATAGCCCGACAAAAGAAAATTGATAAAAATGATACACGGCAATAGGGAATGAGGCAATCTCGCTGATCATAGATAACATGAAGATTCTTAAAAGCGCTGATTTGTATTTTTCGATTATGGCCGGTCCGGCGATCATTACAGTAAAAGTCACGGCAAAGGACAGCTGAAATCCGAGATCAAAGACGACTTTCGGATTTTGGAACACCATAATCAGGCAAGAAATAGAGAGGACATCTGTAGTGCGGAGGTTTTTTATCTTTGCGATCCCCGCGGTAAGCACGAGACCAGCGGTTAATCCTGAGCGGACAGCGGAGGGTTCCGCACCGGCCAGGAAAACATAAAAAGGAATGAACAGCAACAAAATCAAGCAGGCATGTTCCTTTACCACGCCAAGACGACGCGCCACAAAATAAAGGAAACCGAATATTGCAGCAATATGCATGCCCGAAACCACCAGAAGATGAACAAGCCCGAACAGACGGTATGCATCGGCAAGATCAGGATCCATGCTGCGGTCGTCACCGAAAATCAGAGCATTCATGATACCTGCGCTCGTGGGAGAAAATTGATTTTGGATCCGTTCCATCTGGCTTTGCCGGAATCGGTTCAATCGTTCCCAAATGCTCAATGATGAGCCCACGCATTGCGGTGGACCTTTGGCTTTAAGCAGCCAGAAAATGTGGTTGTTCTCCAAATAGGCCCGATAATCGAATGCATGAAAATTCGTTGCCCCCGGAGGCCGCTCAAGCTGTCCTTCGATACGGCAGATCAACCCCGGGCGAAGTGTTTTCATAAGCCTATTCTTCTCTTCTTCACTGCGCAGTTTGACGGAAACCCTGACATCCTCCCCGGAATCCTTCAGTGTGTATGAAAGAAGATCGCCATCGAAGAGCGGGATATCTTTTATCTTCCCAATAAAAACGTTCCGATCAGGAGAAAGCACAGTTCCATTTGTCTGGAAAAGCTGTACATCAAGCATAATGGCCAGTATGACCACGATGAAAACTGCAAACAGCCGATATTTTTTTGCAGTCAGGAGGTAGATACTGTAAAGACCTAGTAATAGAACCGGAACGGAAGGATTGCGCCCAGCCGCCCAGCTTGAGAGGCAGGCGCAAAACGCGATCAGGTGCCACTTTGATGCGAAAGGCATTAGCTTCCACGCTTAAAAAGTCTTTCTGCCTGATCATGGAGTTCCTGCAATTCCTCTTTTCCCGTCCCATTTTCCTCCAGACGTGTGAACAGTTCCTTAATATAAGCGATCTGTTTTCCTGACAGACTATCCTCTTTTAATTCAAAAACATCTTCAAAGGGAACCTTTTTCACTTTCACATTTGCCATTTGGAAAAGTTCCACCGCATACGGATGATTCTTGTAGTCATTCGCGTAATAGACGCTCTGGATACCTGCCTGAATAATTGCTTTACAGCACTGGACACAAGGAAAATGTGTGACATAGATCTCCGCTCCGTCAGTAGATTCACCGAATTTGGCGCACTGAAGGATGGCGTTCATTTCCGCGTGAATGGTCCTCGCGCAGTGACCGTCAATCATGTAACAGCCCTCATCGTTGCAGTGAACACCGCCCGAAATCGATCCGTTATAGCCGCCTGCGATGATTCGTTTGTCTCGTACAATCGTCGCTCCGACTATGAGTCGCGTGCAGGTGCTTCTGGACGCGAGCAAATGGCTTTGAGCCATAAAATATTGATCCCATGATAATCTTTTCATTCTGTCTCTTTCCCTCCGGTTTCGTATGCTCGACAGTTATTGTAACAGAACGAAACTGAAAATACCTGTTTTCTCAAAAATCATTTAGCGACGTAAAAATAATTTCTGAAGCCCCCAAGGGGTCTTACTGAATGGTGGCCTGGGGCTTTATTTTTTCAAGTGATTTTTCTCCGATTCCTGAGACATTCGTCAGATCCTCAACAGATTTAAAAAGGCCATGTTCCTCACGGTACTGAATAATCGTTTTTGCTTTTGCCGGACCGATTCCGGGAAGGTTCTGAAGTTCCTGTTCGTCTGCGGTGTTTATATTTACCTGAGTTTGATCCGCACCATTGCCCGGTTGCATTCCCGCCGAAGTTGCTGCTGCACCGCCTGCCTGAATTTTCGGCAGATCCTCCCCTTTTTCAGGTACGTAAACAACCATTTCATCGGACACTTTCTGTGCCAGATTGACTTTATCCCTGTCTGCTTTATCCGCTAGCCCGCCTGCTTTATTAATGGCATCACTGACTCGGTCGGTGGAACTCATTCGATAGATACCAGGTTTTCTCACGGCACCCTTCATATCGACTATAATTTCCTGCCGTGGTGGAGATGGCTTATTTGTACCTTCGGAAGATGCAGTTTTCTTGGTTTTCTTGTCCGCCGAGAAATACGTTTCCACTCTTTCGGCAGCCGCTTTTTGTTTTGAATCATTGAATTGCCAAATAAGTAATCCAAGCACGAGACCTATGGCAACTATCACTAATGAAATCCATTTTCTATATTTTTTCCAAATTTGATCCATCGGCACACTTCCTATCGTAATAATGAAAACAGATAACAAACGGGAATTGCGAAAGATCAGGTGAAATTTAACGTGTCTTAAAGAGCGGGTATAATTTTATAATTCCTCTCATAAAGTTCACAAGGAGATTGAAAAGATCGGGGTGAAAAAAGTAATGAGGATCGGCGTTATTGGGACAGGGAATATAGGATCGTTGATTGTCAGTGCACTAATCAGAAGCAAATCAGCAAAGGCGAAAACAATTTACGTTACAAACCGTACCCCCAAAAAAGCTCATGATCTTGCTGCGCATTATCCCGGGCTGAAGGTCTGCGGTTCTTCCAGAGAAGTGATCCGCCGTTCGGATACAATTTTTCTCTGCGTCAGGCCCCAGGAATACTTTGGATTGCTTCAGCCGCTCCGCGGGGTCTGGTACCCGGAACAGCTTGCCGTTTCGGTCACCAGCCCGATCAGAATCGCCCAGCTTGAGAAGCTGATTCCCTGCCATACCGCGAGAGTGGTTCCAAGTATTGTGAACCAATCTCTGTCAGGAAGCACTCTTGTAACCTTTGGTTCGAGCCTGACTGACCATGGAAAATACAAGCTTTGGAATCTGCTGGGAAATTTTTCGCAGCCGCTAGAAGTCAGTGAGAAAGATATCCGTGTGGCCTCAGACATCTCGAGCTGTGGTCCGGCATTTCTTTCTTTTGTGCTGGAAAAAATGATCGACGGAGCCGTTGCAGCAACCTCTATTTCAAAGAAGGAGGCAACGGAACTAGCAACGCAGATGACCATCGGATATGGCAAACTGCTGGAGGAAAAAAAATTCACTTTACAGGAGCTTCGCGATAAAGTCACTGTCAAAGGCGGGGTGACGGGGGCGGGGCTGGCCGTTTTAAATCAGGAATACAGCGGAGTTTTTGAACACCTTTTTGAAGCAACAAAAGAAAAATTTCTTGAAGATCATCAGGCTCTCGATCCATTTTTTGATGGGATCGACTGAAACATGATCGTCTTTAATTCAGAGCTATACACTGTTAACATATTCCCCGTTCGTCCTGCGGAATCCTTCTTAAAAATGTGTCGGCTTGGTGAATTCCGATCTTGTCCCGTGAATTATTTATAATAGAAAAAGCCGCTATTAAAGCGGCTTTTTTTCTAAAGTATAGAGAGGGGCGTCCCCCCATAATTTTTCAAGCTGATAGTAATCCCGTTCATCCTTATGAAAAACATGCGCGACGATATCGCCCATATCAATGAGCACCCAGCGCGCCTGGTCATAGCCTTCCATACGGTGGATGGTCAGTCCCTTTGTTTCAGCGGCTTTTTTAACCGCTGTGGAAATAGCCTGTACCTGTTTTCCGGAATCGCCGTGGCAGATGATGAAGTAATCCGCAATAATGGAGATACCCTTCATCTTCAGAATGACAAGATCCTGAGCTTTTTTGTCATCCGCGGCTTCCGCCAGATATTTAACCCATTCCTCACTGTTCATCCAGTCACCTCATTGAATTTTTTTGACAAGATCATTATATGCTTCAAAAGTTTTCGGATAGACACTTTGTCTCTTCTCCAGCAGGTGGATCACGGTTTTCTGAAGCTCTAAATATACAGCATTGTCCAGATTTTCTGCCGCGACTTCACGTACTTCATCCACCCCCGGAAAATCACGTCCCGGTTCAATATAATCCGCCAGAAAAATGATTTTCTCAAGCAAGTTCATATTTTGTCTGCCGGTGGTGTGATAGGTCATCGCGTCAAGAATTTCGCGGTCTTCAATTCCCAGTTTTTCCTGAGCGTAAACAGCCCCGACTGGAGCATGCCAGAGCTTATCCGAATACTCCAGAAAATCATTGGAGATATCCGCTCTGCGCCTGATGGCTGCTTCCAGGTCCGCATCAGAAAAATATTTGGCTATATCATGAAGCATGCCCGCAATTCCGGCTTTTTCAACATCTGCACCGTATTTTTTCGCCAGCTTTACCGCTGTTTTCGAGACGCCTACCGAATGCCTGAAACGTTTCTCAGGAAGCAGGCTCCTGATCGCCTCTTCGGCTTCCTCAATCCTCATACAGCCGTCTCTCCTTTATATAGTTTATGACCGGATCTGCCAGGAAGTAGCGGCATGACCGCCCGTCCAACAGTCGTCTTCTAATGATGCTTGATGAGATATCAATCAGCGGCATGTCAATATAAATCACATCAACATGTGCCGGATTATCAGCGGGGAAACCCGGTCTTCTGAAACCGATGAATGATGTCAGGCGTCTCAGTTCATCAATACCG
Organism: Sporolactobacillus shoreae; assembly: GCF_004684935.1. Lineage (GTDB taxonomy): Bacteria > Bacillota > Bacilli > Bacillales > Sporolactobacillaceae > Sporolactobacillus > Sporolactobacillus shoreae. Next base: position 186,250 of record NZ_SRJD01000003.1, on the reverse strand, counting down.
TGCCATGTCGGCAGGTCATCCACCATATCCGCACCCAGAATAAAGTAAAATTTGTTGCCGGGATATTTGTTTTTAAGTTCCCTGAGGGTATCCACTGTGTAAGATTTACCCTTCCGCAGAACTTCTACCATTGATAAATGGAACCGGTCATTGCTCTTGATCGACAGACGGACCATCTCGGCGCGGTCACTGGCCTCTGTCCGGGCAACCTTTCCCTGCACATGCGGCGGGATATAGCTCGGCAGGAACCAAACTTCGTCCAGCTCGCACGCTTCAAGTGCTTCCTGCGCGATCAGCAGGTGCATCAGATGCGGCGGATCAAAGGTCCCGCCAAGCAGTCCAATTTTTTTCATAAAATTAATTCTTCCCCATTATTTTGGAAATTCTATCTTTTTGTGTTCTTTTGATTCTCTGTAAAGAACGATCGTATGTCCGATCACCTGAATCAGTTCCGCACCTGTCCCCGTGGCAATACGCTCTCCCGCATCTTCTGCGTCCTCGAACGTATTCTGAAGCAGTGATACCTTGATTAATTCACGTCGCTCAAGTACGGCATCGAGTTCATTGATCAGCTGATCGCCGAGTCCGGCCTTGCCAATCTGGAAAACCGGTTTCAGCGGGTGAGCCAGCTTTCTCAAATACTTAACCTGTTTGCTGTTCAGCATTCCTTGTTAAATCCCTTCATTTTCAGTAATGTGTCTTTTCCTGTCCTGTTCTTTTCAATCATACTTCATTCTTCGGACCATTGGAAATCTGTTTTTACCCGAAATCCCATCGGGCGCCAGTGAGTCCAAAATCTCTTGTGTCAAACTTACCCCTTTATAATTGAAGCACGTACGGATACGCTGATACTTGATGGTGCATAGGCGGACACTCTTGCCCCTTTGCCTTTGACGGTGACCCAGCCGAGTCCTGAAAAAACGATATCTGTGTTAAGTTCATCAGTCCGAAAATCATAACGCTTCAAAGCGGGAAGACCGTCTCTGTGGCTTGGAGGTGTCAGCAAATGTCCGTACTGCCGGTGAAAAAGGTCATCTGCATTTTCCAGTTTTGTCCGGTGAACCGTCAGCGCGTTCGACGCATAGACGATCAGTGAGCGCCTTCCCGGCCCTGTGTAATCAATGCGTCCCAGTCCGCCCAGAAAGAGTGTCTGATCTTCATTCAGCTGAAATACTTTCGGCTTGATTTCTTTGGAAGGCATGATTTCACCGTAATCCTGTTCACTGACAAAATGGGCGGCCTGATGGAGATTGACAACTCCAGGCGTATCATAAAGCATGTGTCCGTCGTCGAGCGGAATACCAATAAAATCCAGAGTCGTGCCAGGAAAATGTGATGTTGTGATCTCACCGTCCCCATTTCCCGACTGCCGGATCAGGTGGTTGATAAATGTCGATTTGCCGACGTTCGTGACACCTACAATATAGACATCTCTTCCGTTGCGGTAATACTCCATGTTCTGCATGACGTCGTCAATGCCGTGATTTTTTTCCGCACTCATCAGCAGCACATCGACAGGCCGTAGGCCCAATCCCCTGACTGAGCGCCGAAGCCAGTTTTTCAACTTGTTGGGGTTGGTTGACTTCGGCAGCAGATCATTTTTATTCCCCACCAGGAGAACAGGATTTTTTCCGATAAATCGCTGAAGCCCCGGAATCCAGCTCCCGGAGAAATCAAAAATATCAACCAGATACACGACAAGAGCATCCGCGTCCGCTATTTTGGAGAGCAGCTTCAGAAAATCATCACCGGTCATCGGAACATCCTGTATTTCATTGTAATTTTTCAGCCGGAAACAGCGCCTGCATATTACAGGATTATGTTTCAGTGCCCCCGGCGGCGCATAGCCGGGGGCATTCTCATTTTCCGTCTGGATTTTAATGCCGCATCCGGCACAGAGTATATCGTCCATTCCTTATTCCTCCCATTTAAGCCATCCCCGGCGGCGCATCTGCGACAGAATAAAGCGTTCCACCGTCCGGTTTATTTTTGTGATCCAGGCATCGTTTAACGCAACCGGAACAACAAGAATCGTATGCACGCCGAACTGATTGCCTCCGAAAATATCAGTGACAATCTGATCACCGGCCACAACAACTTCATCCTTTTTCAGCCGCATTTCCTTCAGTGCCCGTCTGAATCCGTAGGCCATCGGTTTTTTCGCGCGATGCACATACGGGACATGAGCAGGTTCTGAAAATAATTTGACTCGCCGTTCACTGTTATTTGACAGAATCATTACAGAAATACCGGCTTCCCGGAAAGAGTCAAACCAACTGGCAAGCTCCGGCGTCATATGGGCCTCGTTCCAGGCAACCAGAGTATTGTCAAGATCCGTAATCAGTCCTTTGATTCCTCGCTTTTTGAGCATTTCCGGATGGATGTCAAGAATGCTCTGAACATGTTCATCAGGTAAAAATTTTTTCAACAATGATCCAGCACCTCATCTTCTGATCTCATTTTCCCACATGTCGTCCGATTTACCAAGTGCAAAAATCAGTTTTGAAAAAAGAACCTATATGTTTCGACAAAAAATGACTGGTCGTCTTTTGTGGATAACCTTGTCCACAAATTCACACTGAAAAATAAAGTCCTCCTATGCCTTATCAACAAAATACTCACAGTTTATACACCGTGATCTGTGGATAAGAAGATGATTGTCCACTGTTTCTGATCATGATAGAGTGGATTTAAGAAATCTCATGAATCTATTTTTTTGAAGGAGGTGTCATCCGGAAACGGAAAAAAATGAAGAATCTGACCGATGAACTACTGATTGAATCTTATAAAAAAGCTAAGAAATATCAGTTGAGTGAAGAATTTATTATACTTATCGAAGAGGAAATGAACCGGCGTCAACTCCATGTTCCTGTTCATCAGATGACAAAGTAGCATCAGAGAACTACTTTATCATCTGTTAAAAGCCGAAAGGGGCCTGCTGCAACACAGGCCCCTCTTCGAAGAAATTTAATAAACCCAAGCCGCGCCGACGATGATCAACAGGATAAACAACACAACGATCAGGGCAAAACCTGATCCGTAACCGCCTGAATAGCCCATTCGATTTCAACTCCTTATTGTTCGGATCACTATAAATTATTCACCTGACAGGGCTTTGACTGGGCTTTTTTACAACACTCCGCTCCGTGATGAAGACGTATTATTCCACTGGATGAATTAATTTTTCTTAAAGGCCCGGACAGGCACAGGACATGGCAAACGCCCATATGCTAAAAGACAGTACGGAAGCACAGAGAATTTTGCGGAGGAGTGACTACTCATGCTGTCAATAGCGGGCGGACTCGCCTACCTGTTCAAACAGGTCCTGCTGCTTGTCTCATATGTGAAGAACAACGCTTTTCCACAGCCACTGTCAGAGGAGGAAGAGAAGAAATGCCTGGAGCGGATGGCTGAAGGGGATCAGGAAGCCAGAAATATGCTGATCGAGCATAATCTTCGCCTCGTGGCACACATTGTTAAGAAGTTCAACAATACAAAGGAAGATACCGATGATCTCATCTCGATCGGAACCATCGGTCTGATTAAAGCCATTGAGAGTTATTCCGCTGACAAAGGAACGAAACTCGCAACTTTTGCGGCACGCTGTATTGAAAATGAAATATTGATGCATTTTAGAGGCCTGAAGAAAACAAGGAAAGATGTTTCGCTGAATGATCCGATAGGGCAGGACAAAGAAGGCAATGCCATTTCTCTGATCGACATACTCAAATCAAAAAATAAAGATATTGTTGATGAAATCTCATTGAGGTTGGACACAAAAAAAATTCATCACGCCATTTCGGTGCTTGATCCCCGGGAGAAAGAAGTGATTATCGGCCGGTATGGGCTAAATAACCAGCAGGATCTCACACAACGTGAAATAGCGGAAAAACTTTCGATTTCGCGGAGCTATGTTTCACGTATCGAAAAACGCGCGCTGATGAAACTCTATAATGAAATATTCCGCAGGCCTGGCCGGTGATTCGGTCTGGCCTTTTCTTACACAGGATCTCTCATTATCTATGTGGAAAAGAGAATGTTAAACTGTAATTGTAAAGCTATTATCGCTGTGAAGGGAGAGAACTCTATGGAGAAAGACAGTACAATTAAAAGTGTTCATATAATGGTGAAAGGCCGCGTACAGGCCGTCGGATTCAGGTTCTATACATGGCAAACCGCCCAGAAACTTGATCTTTCCGGGTGGGTGCGGAACCGTGAAGACGGCTCAGTAGAAATCGCCGCCGAGGGACCGGCTGATCGTGTGGACCGTTTTGTGGGCGCGATTAAGAAAGGCAGCCCATTTTCACACGTGGATCATCTGGACATGCATGTCTATGATCATGCGAAACGCTACACATCCTTTGAAATTCTGGACTCTGTCTGACGGGACAGTATTTTAAATCCAAGGTTACAACTACATATAGAAAAAAGTGGCATTGCAGCGGCGGTCAACAGACTGTTCATGCATTGTTTGGATTCTAATGTTATCTCCTAAGATATCGGCACTCTGTTCTTTTTTCCTGAGTTTGTTGCTCCTGATCAATCTGCGCAGATTTTTAAAATGAGCCATATCGATTCCTCCATTCTCGTGTACTAAAATGACTGATCCTCCGTTCCATATGTTTATATTACAAGGTGTCGAAATCTCAATCGACCGCCTTCTGAACGGTTTCAGGCTCAGGCTTAAGGCTGATTTTAAATCAGTCCGAACTTCTTTGTTACATTTCGCTCCAGGCGCTCGCTGATCCCACAGTAGCCCGCGCACCTCAGCTTTGAATCTCATCCAAGGCACTGTTTAATTTGCCAGATTTATTCTTCGTTACCTAAAAAAAAGAATGAAATCAATTATGATTTTCATTCCTTTTTTAAATCACCATTCAGTTTTTCAGAAAAAAATTTTATCAGAATAACTTGCCGTAAAACATGCGCTTTGTAAGCATCTCATCTTTCAACCGGTTGATCCGTTCATTGTCTTCGATCCGGCTCGCCGCGGTCTGTTTCTTTTTACCGACCGCAAATGAAAATAAACGTTTTTCTGCCATGCAGAATTCCTCCTTTGAACCACAGTATCAAGTACACCTTAATCAGGAAAACCGCTTACTGTTACTCTTTCTCTATCTCCTGCTTTACCGCTGTTATTCAGGGCGCAAAGAACCGCAGGCAAGCAACTAGCTGACCCCGCGGCTGTTTTTTGGAATATAAGTCGATTGGTACGTCTAAAAAGAATCTTGGTACAGCTTACACTTGTCTCTCCGTCCTGAATCTTTCAGTGATACGGTTAACTGTATCAGCGGCCGTTCCAGATGCATTTGATATTGTATGGCATGGCGACAGCAATGTAAACCCCTCTGCTCAAAGTTGTAAAACTTAAATACTTCGGACAAGTCCGCCATCGACCAACAATGATTCTCCCGTAACATAGGTGCAGGCATCCGAGACCATGAACGCGGCCACTTTGGCGAACTCTTCAGGCGTTCCGTATCGGCCGAGCGGAATTTCAGCTTCCGATTTTTTTCTTATGTCTTCTATCGGGATGCCTGTTGTCTCGCTTTGTTTTTCATTCAGCAAGAGAACACGATCTGTAAGAATACGGCCAGGCGCCAGCGTATTGATCAGAATATTGCTGTCCGACAGTTCACTGGCCAAGGTTTTAGTGAGGCCTACTATTCCCAGCCGAAACGTATTGGATAAAACCAGATTGCTGATCGGTTTCTTAATGGATGATGACGCAATATTGAGGATATGGCCGCCGCCTGCTTTTTCCATTAGAGGAACGGTAGCGCGGATCATTCGGACATAGCTCAGCAGATTCAGTTCAAAGGCGTTCTGCCAGTCCTGATCGGTCATCGATAGAAACGGTCCGCTTGGCGGTCCACCCGAATTGTTGACCAAAATGTCCAATGAACCAAAATGCAGTTTTGTGAAGTCTGCCAGGGCATCCAGTTCATCTTTCAGGCTGACGTCCGCCGGATAATAGGTAGCGGCGCCGTCAGAAAGGTCATCCAGTGAATCCGCAGCTACTTCAAGACGCTCATGATCCCGGCTTGACAGAATCACCTCCGCCCCTTCAAGAACGAGCTGTTTCGCTATCGCAAAACCAAGCCCTTTACTTGATGCAAGAACCAGCGCGCGCTTCCCATTAAGTCCCAGATCCATCAGATACGCCTCACAGTCTCTAATTATTTTTCACTTCAAGAACTGAAAAACTTATTTTCTACCGTTCGAGCTTATCTCTTAATTTCGATGTCCTCCAGTAGAAAAAGAAAGCAAGCAAAACGAACAATAGACTTGACATAGACAGGATGCCAATCTTCCATTGCTGATCTTCAAATTTAGGGATCAGCGTGCCCGCATATAAAAACGCACTGAGAAACAGGCAAAGAAAGCCTGTTCTTCTGCAATCAACGATTTTTTCCATGATTTTTTTCTCATACTCTTTCATTTTTGCACCCCCAGTCCTCTATCACTTTAACATGGGAGCCACAAGTTTTGAAAGGTATATTCTGTAAAAAAAAGAATCCCCACAAATTCATGAGGATCCAGACAGGTCAAGTATTTAATTCTATGGCTATGTTTAAATTCAATGTTGATTTTGCCCCTCCTTTGATTGGAGTGAAAGGTGCGAGACTCCTGCGGGATCAGCGACCAAGTGAGACCCCGCAGCGAGGGCCACGAGTGAGGAGACTCACGGATCGCCCGCGAAAAGCGAACGCATGGAGCGAAAAACAACAGACACGTTCAACAAAACCAAATTTTTAGTCATCCAATGCTTGCTTCAGATCGGCAATCAGATCTTCGGCGTCTTCAATACCAATGGAAAGACGGATCAGGCCATCCGTTATGCCAAGTTCTTCTCTTCGTGGCTTAGGAATCGAAGCGTGAGTCATCCTAGCAGGAACAGAGATAAGGCTTTCGACAGCACCCAGACTTTCGGCCAGTGTAAAATACTGTACCTTCGCAAGCAGACGGTCCGCAGCTTCACCGCTACCCGCGTCAAAAGATATCATACCACCAAAACCTTCAGCCTGACTTTTGGCCAGTTCATGACCCGGATGGTGTTCAAGTCCCGGGTAGTACACTTTCACGACTTTAGGATGTGCCTCGAGAAACTCAGCGATCTTTCTCGCGTTTGCCTCAATCTGCTCCATTCTGAGAGCCAAGGTTTTTACACCTCTGATCAATAGCCAGGCGTCCTGAGGTCCGGGTACGGCCCCCACAGAATTTTGAATGAATCCGATTTTCTCAGCAAGTTCATCTGAACTAACTGCGACAAGTCCTGCCACAACATCACTGTGTCCGCCAATATATTTCGTCGCACTGTGCAGAACAATATCCGCTCCCAGCTGAAGGGGGTGCTGCCAGTATGGAGTCGCAAATGTGTTGTCAACGATCAGAAGAAGACCTTTTCTATGCGCGAACTCGGCTGTTTTCTTAATGTCGGTAATCTTCAGAAGAGGGTTTGTCGGCGTTTCAAGATAAATCGCCTTTGTCTTCTCTGTAATCGCGCCCTCGATTTTTTTCTGATCGCTTGTATCGACAAAAGTTGCTGAAATACCCAGTCTTTTAAAAACTTTGTCAATGACTCTGAACGTACCGCCGTAGACATCATCGGTAATGACAATATGGTCGCCGCTATTCAGCAGCATCAGTACGGAAGAAATTGCCGCCATTCCCGAACCGAACGCAAAACCGGCCTTGCCATATTCCAGTTCCTTGATGAGTACTTCCAGCGCATGACGCGTCGGATTTGCTGTGCGGGAGTAATCATAGCCCTTTGTTATCCCAACCGCTTCCTGCTTGTATGTGCTGGTCTGATAAATCGGGACGGTCACGGCACCCGTATGGTCGTCACCGAAAATGCCCGCATGTATGACTTTCGTTTTTGGCTTCAAAACTGGTTCTCTCCTCTTTGCTGTTAATGGTCAGCCGTATATTTTTTCACTTAAGTAGCGTTCACTTGAATCCGGAAATAGGACGACGATATTGCTTCCCGGTTCGGCTGCATCCGCCTCCAGCAGCGCTGCATGAAGTGCAGATCCCGAGGAACTTCCGACTAGAAGCCCCTCTTTGCGCGCCACTTCCCTGAGTCTCCGGAATGCGTCATCATCACTCACTGTATGGATCGCGTCAAAATACTCAGTTTTCACGAATTTGGGGATAAACTCCATCCCGATTCCCTCAGTTCTGTGAGGTGCAGGTGTCCCGCCGTTCAAAATGGATCCGACAGGTTCAACCACTGCCGTCTTAATCTTAGGATTCTTGCTTTTCAGATAAGAAGCCGTCCCAGTGAAAGTTCCTCCTGTTCCCGCTCCGGCAACAAAGACATCCACTTTTCCATGCAGATCTTCCCATATTTCCGGACCAAGCGTGTTAAAATAGGCACCTGGGTTTTCCTCGTTGGCAAATTGATTCGGGACGTAACTGTCTGGAATTTCGCCGGCCAGCTGCTCTGCTTTGGCAATTGCCCCCGACATTCCTTTCTCGGTCTGCGTATGAACCACTTCCGCTCCCAACGCTTTCATAAGGATCTGCTTCTCCGCGCTGAACTTCTCAGGCACACAAAAAATAACGTGAATACCCTTTCCAACAGCAGCCAAAGCGATACCAATCCCCGTGTTTCCCGCAGTCGGCTCGATCAATGTTCCTCCAGGTTTCAGTTTTCCTGAAGCCAGAGCCTTTCCAACAAAGTTTTCACCCAAACGATCCTTGACACTGCCCCCTGGATTTAAGAATTCACATTTTGCATACAAATGCACATTTTTCGGGATCTGAAAAGCGGTTAATTCGACCAGCGGAGTCCTGCCGACCATTTCATGCACACTCCGGTATACTGCCAATGATGTCACCCCATTTTAATCATTCGATGATTTTTCCCGGCCGTACTGACAACAGTCCTCAGCCGGATTAATAGCCCGATTTCTTTTTAGAATGCTGCCCAATACATTCCAACCAGCTATCATCGATTTTATTTGAATGGGGGTTTGCTGCTTATTTTGCATGAAATTCCGCCTCGTTATCATTTTTCAGTCTGTCCAGAACAGCAAGAACGAATTGTGCCGAATGTTTTGCCGCCGTCTCAAGGAATTGATCAAATGAAATGTTGGACTTCTTCCCGGCTATATCCGATAATGCCCGAACGATAAGAAATGGTACGCCAAACTGGAGACATACCTGAGCGATAGAAGCTGCTTCCATTTCTACAGCTTTAACATCCGGAAACTGCTTTTTGAGAACTTCAATCCGTTTCGGATCCGCCATAAAAGAGTCACCCGTCGCAATTTTCCCTCTGACAATCCGATGTTTTTCCAGTGCCGCGGATGCCGCGGATTCAGCTGTTTCTGAAAGTGCAGTGTCGGGGATGTAAACAGCCGGCATACCGGGTACCTGCCCTGGCACGTAGCCAAATGCTGTCGCATCCACATCATGATGGATGACGCCGGAAGAGATGACGACATCACCAATACTCAATTCCGCATCAGTCCCTCCCGCTGATCCGGTATTGATCACCACATCCGGATGAAAGCGATCAATCAGCAACGTAGTGCCTAGCGCAGCGTTCACTTTGCCAATGCCCGACTGCAGAAGCACGGTGTCAAAACCTTCAAGCTGTCCAGAATAGAACCGGGAATGAGCCACTTCTGTCTCATTGGTATCAATCATTTCCCCTTTCAAAATTTCAACCTCTTCCTCCATAGCGCCAATCAAACCGATTTTCATCATCAACGTCCTTCCGTCACTCGTTCTCTTTTTCAGCAATAATCAGCCAGACAAACATATTCATTTGTTTAAATTTAGGCACAAAATGATTTTTACGAAACATCCTGTCTAAATCCTTCCGAAGCGGATAGTATTCTGTCTGTAAGTCTTTTAACAAGTTAAAATAACCCTTGTCCTTTGCCCAATGCTGTATCCTTAATTTGTCAACTTCACTGTTATATAGCGTATCCGCAAAAACAATTCTACCACGTTCGGAAAGAAAAGCGTTATAACGGCTGAGCGCTTTGTCCTTTTCGTCCGAGGTAAGATGATGAAAGGCATACGAACTCGTGATTGTATCAACCGGTTCGCCCGGATCCGGAAAATCAAGAAAGTCTCCGTCACAAATTTTCAGAGTCGGTATTTTTTCAAGTGCGATGAGGCGCATATTGTGAGAGGGTTCAACACCAATAACATTGAGGCCCCTATCGACAAGTTTACGGGTGAGATTACCGGTTCCGGTACCGAATTCCAGCACTGTCCCGCAAGCTGCATTCGCTGTCTCTTCAAGAATTTGATCGTACGAACTGAAAACGACACGATATTCAGGATCTTCACCGGCAACCGACTGATCATAGTGATCCGCCCATTTTTCAAATGCATCGATAAATTCCCGTCCCATGATCTATGATCACTCCATTAGTTGTTATACTGAGTTTATTCTTATAATAATAGTATGATTAATAGGATTAATGGTTTCAAGTTATCACACTTTCACAGGATTTTCAATCCGAAGGCCCTATAAAATAAGCTGCCATTCCTCCGAATGACAGCCGGGTTAAGACTCTATATACTTATTATTGACCGGGTTTTGTGACGTTGTCAGCTTGCCATTTTCCACCCTGATAAATTAAATGAACCACGTAAATTGAAGTCTGGGCACTCTTTGGTGAAACCCGGGCAAGCGAACTGTTTGGTGAGCCGCCGTTTCCAAGCCAGTGAATGGTCATATCGCTCACACTGATACCGGTCGCACCAGAAATCGCCTGGACCTGAGCATTCCAGTCGGCGGTTCCAATATCGTAAGACGCTTGATGGTTTTCATCAGATACCGTTGAGGAACTGGCGCTTCCCGAGGAACCTTCATTGGAAACCTGGCTCGACCCGGACTGGCTGCTATCGCCAGAAGAACTGTTGTCCGGACCCTTTGCTTGCGACGACGAAGCGCTTGTCTGGGCAAGCGAGCTTGCCGGCTGGGCAGCAGGCCGCGGATTTGATGTGTTGAATACCGCAATGAGAATGATACACCCCACCGCCAAAATCAACAGTGAAACAATGCCAATTGTCCAGTTAAGGAACCGGTCTGTTTTATTTTTTCGCTGTTCTGCGCGGGATGAGGCGCCGCTTCTCTGGTTTCTCATTCAAACATCCTCCCTTCCCGCAAAGACATTGAATCCGTCTCGCAGGAATCATTTGAATCATATAAATTTCAATTGATCTGAATTAATGTCATTCAGATCATCGACTTGACCTATTATTATATTTTTCGGATGAATCCCTTTGTCCTGTCTGTCCATTCATAATTAGCCCCTGCAAACCCTTTTTTTCTAAATTATGCCAGGCTCTAATAACTATTCGGGAACCGGTGAAATATTTCCTCCATTAAAGAGAGCGCAAGCTGTCCGGCATAAAAGCGGAGGGTTTGCGCTCATTTTATGAATCCCGGCTGATGTCTGCCTGGTATTATTCAACCTTCAGAATCTTGACCCGGATATCTCCGCCTGGTGTACTGACACTGACTTCTTCTCCAACCGATAATCCGATCAGACCTTTGGCCATAGGAGAATCGTTTGAAATTTTTCCTGCGAAAGGATCCGATTCAGCGCTGCCGACGATCTGATACGTTTCTTCTTCACCATCCGGGAGCTCTTTGAAGGTCACAGACTTGCCGATTTTAACAACATCAGTCGTCTCATCGTCTTCGATAATTACTGAGTTTCGGATCATCAATTCAAGTTGCTGTATCCGTGCTTCAACAAAAGCCTGCTCATCTTTCGCAGCATCATACTCGGAGTTTTCGGACAAGTCACCGAACCCACGGGCAATTTTAATTCTTTCTACAACTTCCTTGCGCTTCTCGGTCTTGAGATAACTCAGTTCCTGTTCAAGTTTCGCCTTGCCTTCAGCTGTCATGTAATGAAGCTTTTCTGCCATATAAATTCACGCTCCCAACTAAAATGATCGATAAATCATATTACCGGCAATTATTCCGGAAAATTTCCCTTAGTTCAGTTCTAAGCATCCTTACTGTTCAGGACCGCTCGAATTTTTGTTGCCATCAAATCAATGGCCACTGTATTTTTTCCGCCTTCCGGAATGATGAGATCCGCATAACGTTTTGTCGGTTCAACGAATTGGAGATGCATCGGACGAACTGCCGTTAAATATTGATTGATGACAGACTCAACGCTTCTTCCACGTTCCTGGGTGTCTCTCAGGAGGCGCCTGATGATCCGCAGATCTGAATCCGTATCGACAAACACTTTAATATCCATCAGGTCCCGGAGACGCTCATCTTCAAGGATCAGTATTCCCTCAAGGATAATTACGTCTTTTGGCTCGACGGGTACAATTTTATCAGATCTTGTATGTACTGTATAGTCATACACCGGTTTTTTTATCGAGTGAAACTGCAGCAGTTCATTAATCTGCGAAATCAGCAGATCGGTGTCAAAGGCGAGCGGATGATCATAATTAGTCAGCAGCCTTTCTTCGAAGGGCTTGTCGTCCTGCGCTTTATAATAGGCATCCTGCTGGATCACCGCAATGGATTTGTCGGGGAAACTCCTGTAGATCTCCCTGGTAACCGTTGTTTTACCCGATCCTGATCCGCCGGCGACGCCGATCACAATAGGCTTTTTTTGTTTCATTGAGCGCTCCCCTCCATCGATTCGGAATCTCTTTTTTTGGTGCTGATTGCGAGGCCATCCCCAACTGTCAGAAAGACCGTTTCAAAATCAGTCCTCTTTGAAAGGAAACGATTGAAATCATCCACCTTTTCGACCAACCTGCGCAGTTGTTTCTTTTTTACACCTTCAATATCACAGACAAGTCCGTGAAAAAAAACATTGTCAGTAACCATTATTCCCCCAGTTTTCAGATAACAAGAGTATTCAAGAAACAAATGCTCATACTGGGCCTTAGCCGCGTCCACGAGAATCAGATCAAATGGCGCGGCCTCTCTCACATCCTGAAGATCTTCTGTTGCGTCTCCTTCAATAATCTGAATGGACGGATCAAAACCCATCTTGCAGATGTTTTTTCTCGCTTCAGAGATCATTTCAGGATCCCGTTCTACTGAAAATATTTTTGCCCCAGCACCTGCCGCGAGACGCATCCTGATGGCGGAATAGCCGATGGCCGTTCCAAGCTCCAGAATCCGCCGAGCCTTTGTCCACTGGATCAGTTGCTGAAGTAAAGCGATAGCGGGCGGGTGCATAATCGGAATGTAAATCTCGTGGGCTTTCGCTTCCATTTCACGTAGAAGGTCATTTTCAGGGGTGGTAAATGCTGCCGCATACCCTGATAATTTTTCAAAATCTGTCAATCACTTTCTCTTCCTTTCACCCTGTCCGTCCCTACTCAGTTCTTATTCGCCCATTCATGGCTATATTTTGCGATAATCGCCTGATGCTCCGCATAAGTCTGTGAATAATATATTTTTCCGTTCGGCCGAGCATAGAAGAATAGATTTTTCGAACGAACGGGATTCAGTACCGCCTCTATGGCATCCGGTGCGGGGCTTCCGATCGGGCCGACAGTCAACCCTGTCCGTGTATACGTATTGAACGGTGTATCTGTGGTAAGATCCTTCTGCGTGTAGTCCCTGATTCTGCGCTGCAGCCCATAGGCAACAGATGGATCTGTCTGCAGCTTCATATTCAGATTCAGGCGATTAAAAAAGACGCCCGCTATTTTTTCACGGTCCGCGGCATCCGGTGCCTCCTGTTCGATCAGTGAGGCTAGGGTCAGTACCTTGTGAACCGAGCCCAGCTGGTTTTGCTTTATTTCAGAAGAGTAATGTTCAAGCGTCTGCCCGGTTTTCGTAAGCATCGGGTCAACCATCTGATCCAGTGTCAGCGGCTTTTTGCCCTTTATAAATCGATAAACTCCAGGCGCGAGGTATCCTTCCAGCGGATAATCAATGCCCTTAGCAAGAATTACATTCGTAAGGAAAGGGTAGCGATTCATATAATGAGTCCTGACGTATTCCCTGTCGCTTAACTTGCTCAGGATTTCTTTCTTATCAAGACCTGAAACCTTTGCCATTTCCCCCGCAATCTCACTGACCCACATATCCTGGCGGACATCGACCAGAAGGATGATCTGCTGGCGCTGCCCATTCTTAAGAAGCGCCATCATTTTGTCTACAGACATTTTCCGCGTGAATGAATAGGTACCGGCGCGGTAGTTGTCCAGATGATTCCATTTCGCGTAAAATTCAAATGCCCAAGCCTTACGGATCAGTCCTTTTTTCTCAAGCAGTTGTCCGACATCCTGCAAGGATGATCCGGCAGGAATGGTCACTGTGACTTTCTGGTTATTCTTACTGTCAACAGGAGTCAGCAGTCCTGAATAATAGGTTGAAAAACCCCATGCAGAAACAGCTGATAAAACAATAACGCTGCTTACTATGATGATGACAATCTGCCATCGCAGTTTTGGCAACTTCAAATGAGCCGCTCCCTTCCAAGAGTACCTCACCCATTATACACTACACTTAAAAAAAAGCGCTCAGATTTCGACAAAATTCGGTTTCTTCAAAGGGTCGAAATGGCGTTTCTTCCTTGTCACGGACCAAAGATACGAAAAAGCCCCCTTGCAGCAGGGGCCTTCTCTTATTCTTCTTCGCTGAACGTATTGATCATTTCTTCAACAATATCCCATTCTTCATCGGTTTCAATCGGGAACAACTTAAATGCATCGTCTTCCCCTTCATAACGGAAAGCAAAAACTTCCTGGTCCTCTTCATCTTCCGATTCATCGTGCTGTTCCTCGACCGGTGTTACTACGACGTAGGATTTGTCCGTTTCGGGAACATCAAAGTAAAACAGGACATCAAAAAGGCTTTCATCCCCATTTTCATCAGGGATTACAATCCGATCTTCTTCTTCACCGCTCGGTTGAATCAATGGATAATGATTATGTTCGCTCATCTCTTTTTTTCTCCATTCCTTTTTTATCAAGATAACTCTGCAGAATCAATACCGCAGCTTCCATGTCAATGACCTTTTTACGTTTTTTCCGGCTCAGATCGGCATCAATCAGGATTCGCTCCGCCGCCGCGGTAGTGAGGCGTTCATCCCACATCTCAACAGGCAGATGGAATTTTTTCCGCATACTCTTTGCGAAGCCTCGTGACGCCTCCGCACGTGCGGTTTCCGTGCCGATCAGATCCATTGGAAGTCCGACAACCAGCGACTGTACTTCATAGTGTTCGATTAAAGTCTTCAACCGTTCGAAAAGCAGGTTTTTCTTGTGCTCTGCATAGCGAATGGTTTCGATCCCCTGTGCCGTCAGTTCCAGCGGGTCGCTAACCGCTACACCGACTGTCACCGAGCCGAAGTCCAGACCCATAATTCTCATTCTCTATCCCACTTTTTCTTAAGATAATAAGTGACCAGTTCTTCGATGATCTCATCGCGCTCGATTCTCCGGATCAGTTTTCTCGCATCTTTATGTCTGGGAATATAAGCGGGATCGCCGGAGATCAGATATCCGACGATCTGATTAATCGGGTTATAACCCTTTTCTTCCAGAGCGTCATACACCTGGAACAGAACTTCATGCACATTGTGCCTGTCCTGTTCGCCGAAGTTAAACATCATTGTTTTATCCATATCATCATCCCCTGTAAAGGCTACATTCCCTTAATGACGTCATTCCTTTCAGGTCACGAGAAAAAACGTACTCCGTATCTACACTGTTTCAGCGTACCGCGGTTTTTTCAATCATGTCGGAAACTGCCTTCAGCGCGTCAGCCACTTTTTCCGGCTGACGACCTCCGGCCTGAGCCATATCCGGACGGCCACCACCTCCGCCTCCGCAGATGGCGGCGATTTCTTTGATTATTTTTCCCGCATGATACCCTTTTTCAACGAGATCCTTTGTCACACCGGATACAAGATGAACTTTGCCATCTTCGACAGAGGCAAGAACGACAATAAGTGAATGGAAGTGGTCTTTCAGCCCGTCAGCCATTGTGCGCAGCCGGTTCATGTCCACATTATCCACCTTGGCTGCAACGTATGATACTTCACCTACTTTTTTGACAGCCTGCTCCAGCTCATTCGCTTTCGCATTCCCAAGCTTGGCCATCAAAGCCTCATTTTCCTTTTCAAGGCCGCGTATCTGCTGCAGAAGAACATCAATCCGATCCGGGAGGAGTTCGGGAGCCGCTTTCACTTTACCGGCAATCGTTTTAAGCTCCAGCTTATCCTGATACATCTTTTCGTACGCTTTCTTCCCGGTAAGGGCCTCGATTCGCCGCGTACCCGCACCAATTCCGCTTTCGGAGACGATCGTGAAAAGGCCGATTTCAGCCGTATTCTTCACATGACAGCCACCGCAAAGTTCGAGGCTGTAGTCGCCGGCATTGACGACGCGGACAATTTTTCCATATTTCTCACCGAATAGTGCCACTGCCCCCAATTTTTTTGCGTCGTCGATTGGCATCTCAGTCGTCGTGACCGGCAGTTGTTCCCAGATCTTCTCATTGATAATCTGCTCAATCTGTCGCAGTTCATCATCGGTAACCTGGCCGTAATGAGAAAAGTCAAAACGTAGGCGGTCAGGAGACACATAAGATCCTGCCTGATTGACGTGGCTGCCCAGCGTATCCTTCAGAGCCTGGTCAAGAAGATGCGTGCCGGTATGATTTTTCTCGATGGAAAGGCGGGCCTCCCGATCAATTTCTGCCCTTACCGCGCTTCCGACTGTTACCTGCCCACTCTCAACAACACTGGTGTGCAGATTCTGGCCGTTTGGAGCCTTCTGGACATCGGTAACCAGCAGTTTGACGTTCTCATTCGAAAGTACTCCTTTGTCGGCAATCTGTCCGCCCATCTCCGCATAAAAAGGAGTGCGGTCCAGTATCAGCTGAACCTTGTCGCCTTCTGACGCAGAATCAACTGCTTCATTATCTTTGACAATCGCAATAATGTGGGCATCATCGACAGTAAATCTGCTGTAGCCCACAAATTCGCTCTTTTCCGTAATGTTGCGGAGTGTATCACTCTGAACCTGCATCGATTTCTGATTGCGACGGGCGGATCTTGCACGATTGCGCTGCTGTTCAAGCTCATGCTCAAATCCCTTTTGATCGATCGCCAGCCCTTCCTGCTTCGCATATTCTTCGGTCAGCTCAACAGGAAAGCCAAATGTATCGTACAGTTTGAATACATCGCTGCCGTCTATTTCAGTATTACCCTGTTTTTTCGCATCAGAAATTTTTTCCTTCAGTATGGACATTCCTTCATGGATGGTCTCCTGGAATCGTTCCTCTTCACCGCGGATTATTTTCTGCACAAATGGCGCTTTATCCTGTACTTCTTTGTAATAATCTTTCATGATATCGGCCACAACAGGAACTAGTTCATATAGAAATGGCTTGTTGATCCCTATGTCCATCGCATAGCGTACGGCGCGGCGGATTAATCGGCGAAGCACATAGCCCCGACCTTCATTAGATGGAAGGGCACCGTCAGCAATGGCAAATGAAACAGCTCTGGCGTGGTCAGCGATGACTTTGAACGCTGTGTTTTTCTCACCCTTTTTATAGATTGCTCCGGAAATTGTTTCGATTTTATGAATGATCGGCAAGAAAAGGTCGGTATCGAAGTTGGTTTCTCCGTTCTGAATGACGCTGACCATACGCTCCAGCCCCATGCCGGTATCAATGTTCTTTTTTGGAAGCGGTGTATGCGTCCCATCCGGATTATGATTAAACTGGGAGAAGACAAGATTCCACACTTCCAGATAGCGTTCATTTTCACCACCAGGATAGAGTTCAGGATCACTTGGATCATTGCCGAATGCTTCCCCGCGGTCATAAAAAATTTCGGTATTCGGTCCGCTCGGGCCTTCGCCGATATCCCAGAAATTATGTTCGAGTTTTATGATACGTCCATCCGGAATTCCAATTTTTTCATGCCATAACTTATAAGCTTCTTCATCTTCCGGATAAATCGTTACTGAGAGCTTGTCCGGATCAAAAGCAATCCAGTCCGGGCTCGTCAGAAATTCCCATGCCCAGGCAATGGCTTCTTCTTTGAAATAATCGCCGACCGAAAAATTGCCGAGCATTTCAAAAAATGTATGGTGGCGGGCTGTATACCCGACATTTTCAATATCATTGGTGCGGATCGCCTTTTGCGCATTGCAAATACGCGGATTCCTAGGAACGATCCGTCCGTCGAAATACTTTTTCAGCGTTGCAACACCGCTATTAATCCACAGAAGTGAAGGATCATCAACCGGGATCAGGGAAGCACTCGGCTCAACCGTATGTCCTTTCCCCTTGAAGAAATCCAAAAACATTTGCCTGACCTCAGACGAACTGAGTTGTTTCATCGTTAGAACCCCCACTCAAATTATAAAGAGAAAAATCCAAAGGCGCAGAATGAAAAAAGCTTCCATCCTATCATCATGAGAGGACGAAAGCTTCCCGCTGAACAAAAACTTTCATGCCGCAATGAAAAGAAAGACATCTGAAACCCCGGACAGGAAAGCCCATTCAGCAGGTCAGGAAAGAATATCCCCTTCTATAATGAAAAAGAGCCTTCAATCACTGCATTTATCTGTTCGAACGGTTATGCCGCTATTCTCTTCGTCTCGCTTACGTTAATCTGCCGCTATTATAGATGAAATTTCCCTTATTTGTCAATTCTCCATAACCTCCCCCTGAGATGGCGGAAGGTTGTCCGGATGACAATAAAACAGGGAATAGCGAGCAGCATTCCGACAATACCCGCAAGCTCCCCTCCGATTCCGAGCGAGAGCATGATATAAAGGGGATGGATGTTCACACTTTTTCCGACAACAAACGGTTCAACGACGTTCCCCTCAAGAAACTGGATCAATAGGATCAGCAAAATCACACCAATCACCGAGTACATCGACTGTGTGGCTGCCATCAACACTGCGGGAGCAGCTCCGATCAACGGCCCGAAATAGGGAATAAGGTCGGTGGCCCCAATAAAAATACCGAAAACAATCGGATACGGTACCTTCAGAATCCACAGGCCAAGAGATGCCATCACAGCGAGAATCGCGCAGACAGTCAATTGTCCGCGTATATAATCACCAATCGAGTGATCCATTTCGGAGAGAACCCCAGTCGTTTGGCTGCGCCATCTCCGGGGAATCAAATGCAGCATTCCCTGTTTTATCCTCTCTGCGTCCTTCAGAAAGTAGAAAGCAAGAAAGGGGATAATAAATAATGTGAAGAGCGACTGGATCAGGCCCGAACACCAGTCCATGATTCTGTCACCCATAGTTCCGAATCCTTGCCGAATTCTTGCCAGACCTTTGTTTACCTGATCATGCACGGCCTCAGGGGTTGACCCATATACATGATCCACATTGGATTGATAAATGGCTTCATATTTTGAAAATTCCTGGTTCAGGCCCCGAACCTCATGTATAAACACCGGGCCGCCTTTAAACAGGACTAATCCTGCCACCCCGAAAAAAACGGCGTAGATACCGAGAATAGCAATCGTACGGGGTATGCCCATCCTGCTGATCCGATTCACGAGCGGGTGAAGCAAATAAGCAATAATACCTGCTGCCGCGAATGGGAAAGCGACCCGCAGAATGAACTGAAAGACAGAGCTTAGCATCGGGATTAGTCGATAAAATAAATAACCATTCAGAAAAAGAAGTAAGATAATTGTTAGGACTTTCATCCATTGCAAAGCGGGCCACTTCCGCATGGTCATCCCTCCATGCTTCAGTCTGCCCACTCCGTTGAAAAATCTTCACCAGCTTCCTGAAAAAACTGCTGTTCATTAAAAGCCATTTGCTTTGGCTTGTCGTTCTGATTCACTGAAAAGATCGTCAAGTGTTGTCAGAGTACCATCTTCTTCAACTTGATTAAGCAACAGCCTTCCATTTTCCAGTGTCAGTTCGATAAAACAATTCCAGCAGTAAAATTGATTGGCACTCAGCTTGCCAATATTTGAACTGGAACAATTCGGACATTTCATTTGCTTTCACCTCATAGTCAGAAGAAATCCCTTTCGGTCAAACTTCTGTATTGATTACTCGCATCCATGTCCAAAAAAGAGGTGGAATATACCCTCTTCATTATTTTTTATAAAGGCTTTGTTAAACTTATCTGTTGCCTTTCGCTCCGTACGCTCGCTGATCCTGCAGGAGTCTCGCGCCTTCCGCTCCAAACAGCGGAGGGGCAAAAACAACATTGAATTTAAACAAAGCCTTTATAAAAGAGCAGATATTCGGCAGGCAATGCAGGATGATTAACAGGTGAATGGTATTTTACGTGAAAATCTTTTCCATACAAATAACCCCCGGAAAAGAAACCGAGGGTCTTCTATAAAAACGATTCTATAAGTTTTCTTTTATAGTTTTGTCTTCATCCTTTTCAAGGTTTACATGAAGCCGTTCGCGCAGCTTTTTCGTGAGATTAGAATGGCGAAGATCTACATCATTGCGACTGATCGCCTGATTAAAGGCTTCCACGTCACCGCACATCATCAGGTATTCCTTGCTTCGGGTCACGGCTGTATAAATCAGATTTCGCTTAAGCATCCGATGATAGCCTCTAACAATCGGGAGGATGACAATGGGGAATTCACTGCCCTGCGCTTTATGGATCGAGCAGCAATAGGCCAGGGTCAGCTGATTCAGATCATGTTTCAAATATTTGACTTCAATCCCGTCAAAAGAAACAATGACAGTGTCTTCCTTATCCGTTGTCTCCTTCGCCTTCATGATCGCCACAATCTCTCCGATATCTCCGTTGTAAACCTGGTCGTCCGGATTGTTGACGAGCTGAAGCACCTTGTCGCGTACCCGAAAAATATGGTCGCCAAAGACCAGAGAACGCTTCTGATCCGATCCCGGATTGAACAGTTCCTGCAGCGCTTCATTAATTTTTTCAATACCAGCATTGCCCCGATAAATTGGGGCGAGGACCTGGATATCTTTAGGCTGATACCCCTTCTTTTCCGCACCTGAAGCAATTTGACAGATTGCTTCGACAACCTGACCCTGATTGCAGGGAAAAAAACGGCGGTCATCTCGGGGCAAAGATACATCCTGAACGGAGCCTTCTTTAATCTGATGGGCGAGTTCAATGATGGACGAACCCTTTGCCTGTCGAAAAATATCGGTCAGACGCACAACCGGTACTGCCTGTGACTGAATCAAATCGCTGAGTACCTGGCCCGGACCCACGGATGGAAGCTGATCCTCATCACCGACAATGACAACTTTCATACCCTCCGGGAGCGACTTCAGAAGCTGATTGGCCAGCCAGATATCGACCATTGACATTTCATCGACGACAAGCAGCTGCCCCTCGACGGGGTCATCTTCGTCGTGCGTGTAACCGGCTCCGCCTGTCCAGCCAAGCAAGCGATGAATGGTCACCGCCGGGATGCCTGTCGACTCTTTCATCCGTTTCGCCGCCCGTCCTGTAGGAGCAACGAGCAGTACGGGATAAGGATGTTCGCTGTCATAATCCTTCGGTTCGAGAGACAGGCTATTGAGCTCAGCAAAGACTTCGACGATTCCGCGGATAACCGTCGTTTTCCCTGTCCCCGGCCCCCCTGTAAGAATCATCAGGGGCGACTGAATCGCCTGACGGATGGCTTTCTGCTGGCTTTCCGCGTATTGCATGGATAACTTTTCTTCAACTTTACCCAATGCTTCAAGAAACTCGGTTTCAGAAAATTCGTCTGAAGATTCCGTTTGCTCTGTCAATTTCTGAATGCCCGTCACAATTCCTTTTTCCGCGTAATAAAGCTCTGGGAGATAGACATCCTCGCCTTCCAGGACCAGCTTACCGTCTTCTTCAAGCGCGTCCAGTTCACGGACAATGTCTCCTTCGCTGACTGTTGCTCCGGGTACCGACAAGAGTTTACCGGCGGCCTGAATCGTTTCTTCATAAGGCATAAAAACATGTCCGTCGTTCATCGCACATTCATTAAGCCAGTAAAGAAAAGCAGCCTGAATTCGTGCCGGATTGTTGCCGGTAATGCCTAGTGTTGAAGCAAGTTCATCTGCGCGCTGGAACCCGATCCCTTCAATATCCTCGATTAACTGGTAAGGATTGTCTCTGATTGTCTCGAGTGTTTCGTCACCATACGCCTGATAAATTTTCATCGCCAGCTGAGAGCCGAATCCAAAATCAGACAAACCGATCAGTATTTTTTCAAGGCCCTCATTTTTAAGCAACGTTTCAGCGATAAATGCAGATTTCTCTTTGTCCAATTTCGGGACCGTTTCAAGACATGAAGGATTATTAAGTATCTTAGTAATGGCGTTATCGCCAATTTTTTCAACAATAGCTTCCGCAGTTTTTTTCCCGACTCCGGGAAAAAGATCGCCGGACAAGTACTGGACCATACCCGTTCGCGACTGGGGAAGCAATTTGTGATAACTTTCCGCCTCATATTGCTGGCCATATTTCGGGTGGTTTTTCAGCCTGCCGAAAAACTGATAATTCTCATGAAGATGAACAGCAGGAAAATAACCTACAACTGTGATCTCTTTTCCGTCAACAGGCTCATCCGTTTCAATGATATGAATCATCAGAACGGTATAACCGTTATCACCGTTCTGAAAGACAATCCGCTCCGGTTCGCCCTTTATTGATGGCCGCCCTTCGGAAAAAAGATGCATCGATGCCTGTTCTGTCACTTTCCCCGCCGTCCTTCCCTGTCAAACCGTTTACTGCCCACCCAAAGGATTATTCAGCCTTACCCGAAGATTCTTTTTCTTCAAGTTCTCTGAGTGCGTCCACTGCAAGCGTATGTTTTGGATTCAAAGCAAGTGTTTTTTTAAAATAATCGGCCGACTCTTCAGGTTTGTTAGTTAACGCACAAATCACACCCAAATTATAGTGCGCATCGGCATGATTTGGATCCCTGCGGATGAGCGTGAGAAACTGTTGTTTCGCAGTTCCAAGCTGCCCCGATTTTGCCAGAGCCAGACCATACTGAAATCTGGCTTCGTCATCCGATTTCTTTAGGTCAACAGCCCTCCGAAACGAGGAAATCGCCAGTTCGTTCTGATCAAGATGCAGAGCGGTGCGCCCAATCATGTAACATAAGTCGTTGTCATACATACCCTTTTTTGTTGCCTGCTCAAATCGTGCAAGTGCCTGCTGATAGTCTCCCGTGTCAAACAAAGCATTTCCATATCCGAATAGAGCATCAGCACTCTTAGGCGCAAGTGAGACTGCCTTTTCAAAAAAAGAGAGCGCCTTTTCAGGCTGACCCATTGCCACCAGCAGATTGCCAAAATTTGTGTAGCCTTCCGGATCTTCAGGTTTTTCAGAAATTGCCTGATCCAGTAACTTCGCAACTTCCTCAAACTTTCTTCCTTTTAAGAGTTCATGAATTCTTCCTCTCTTCAATGCCACACAAATCGCCTCCGGAATGTTTAATATGTATGAAAAGGCCCGGTCCTTAGATTGGGGCCGAGTCAACAAAATCAATGGATGCATCCGTCCCCTGATTCAGGACGGTACTGATCGTCCCTCCTCCGAGGCAGGTATCAAAATCATAAAGAACAACTGCCTGGCCGGGTGTAATCGCCCATTCAAGCTCATCAAAAACAATTTCCAGACGATTGCCCGGTAAAATATGGACTGTAACTGGACGGTCCTTCTGGCGATAACGAAATTTTGCCGTACAATGGAAGACTTTTTTCTCAGGCTCCCCGCTGATCCAGTTCACATTCTCTGCTATTAAACCCTGCGAGTACAGAGCTGGATGATCCTTTCCGGGAGCAACGTACAGAATGTTGTGTTGCACGTCTTTACCACAGACAAACCACGGTCCGCCCGGTCCACCGATCCCCAGGCCCTGGCGCTGGCCGTTTGTATAATACATCAGTCCATCATGATAACCCTTCATCTCACCGTCAACTGTCCGGATTTCACCGCGGTTTGCCGGAAGATAGTGGCTGAGGAATTCTTTAAAATTACGTTCGCCAATAAAGCAGATGCCGGTACTGTCTTTTTTATTTGCCGTCGCCAGATGATGGTCTCGGGCAATCTCCCTGACTTCCGGTTTCTCCAAATCACCTAATGGGAACATCACCTTCGATATCTGTTCTTGGGACAGTTGGTTGAGAAAATAGGTTTGATCCTTGTTCTGATCATCTGCCCGGATCATCCACGTTTTCCCGTCCCTCAGCTCTGTGCGCGCATAATGACCGGTCGCCACATAATCCGCGCCCAAGGACATGGCGTGATCCAGAAACGCTTTAAATTTGATTTCTTTATTGCAGACCACGTCCGGATTCGGCGTTCGGCCAGCTCTATATTCTTCAAGAAAATAACTGAAAACGCGGTCCCAGTACTGCTTCTCAAAGTTAACCGCATAGTAGGGGATGCCGATCTGATTGGCCACACGCACAACGTCCTCGAAATCCTCGGTAGCTGTACATACACCGTTCTCATCGGTATCGTCCCAGTTTTTCATAAATATCCCGACTACATCGTAGCCCTTCTGTTTCAGCAAAAGCGCGGCGACTGAAGAATCCACACCGCCTGACATACCAACGACGACCCTCGTATGACTGGGGGATTTCGTCAAAGCGTTTCACCAGCCTTCCCTGATTCAACAAGATCATGAACGCAGCGAGCAATAACTGTTCCCGCCTGAGCCACACGTTCCGGTGTGTTACCACTTCCGAAGCTAATTCTAATAGAGCTCCTCGTTTCCGCAGCGTCCGGGCCAAACATTGCCGTAAGGACGTGGGAAGGCTCGATAGATCCGGCCGTGCATGCCGATCCGCTCGATACGGCTATGCCTTCAAGGTCGAGTCGGGTCAGCAACGTTTCCACATTCGTCCCCGGAAAATATAGATTCAGCACCTGCGGCAGAAAATGCTCTGGATTCCCGTTAATCCGGTAGTTGATTCCCGACGAATCCAGTGCCCCAAGCAAAGACCGGCGCGCAAGCAGGCAATCACTGATCCTTTCGGATAGATGGCCAGCAACCTGTTCAACCGCTTTGCCAAGCCCCGCGATTGCCGGCACATTCTGTGTCCCGGCACGGCGTTTTCTCTCCTGATCGCCGCCATGTGTGAACGACGCCAATGTAACGCCATCCCGGATATAGAGAAATCCAACGCCCTTTGGACCGCCGATTTTATGTCCGGTCATGGACAAGAGATCAATCGGAGTATCTTTTACATCCATATCCACTGTGCCGAACGCCTGAACAGCGTCCGTATGAAACAGCGCCTGATGTTCGGAAAGAAGATGTGCGATCTCCCTGATCGGCTGAATCGTCCCGACTTCATTGTTGCCGTACATAATTGAAACAAGAATCGTATCATCGCGGAGTTTTGACTTTAAGTCGTCAAGCGAAATCCGGCCGGTCCGGTCAACGTCGAGATAATCAACTTCGAATCCCTGCTTTTCAAGATATTCGCATGTTCTGAAAACGCCGTGATGCTCAATTTTCGTTGTGATAATATGCTTTCCCGATTTCCGGTGCGCCATTGCGGCACCGATAATCGCCATATTGTCGCCTTCCGTTCCACCACTTGTAAAGACGATGTCCCGGCTCCTTGCACCGATATATTTTGCGATCTTATGGCGCGCATCATCGATGACTTTGCGCGCCTGCCTGCCGAACGAATGAATGCTCGAAGGATTGCCGATGACTTCCTGGTAAGTCTGAATCATGACTTCCAGGACTTTAGGATCAATCGGCGTTGTCGCAGCATGATCAAGATAAATAGGATCCATGCCAGATCACTCCTTTGCAATGCCTTTCAAAGATTTATCAGATCGCAGCAGAAGGAATAAATACATCCCGGACCTTCAGCACAACCCGTTTTTAAATATAACTGTGTGAATGCTGATGCTTTTCGCTCCTATCAATGGAGCAGCAAAGCCTTAAATGTAAAACATGTCCGGATCCTGGACCTGAGGATCCGAGTCATAATGGATCAGATCATCAAGTGTTGTTCCCTGAAGTACATCCTTGACGGCATCCCTGATTTTTACCCACAGTTCCCTCTTCGCCGGATCATCATCTTCCATAACCTCAACAGGCTGAATCGGACCCTCCAGCACACGAATCACATCGGCCGCCGTAATTTCACTCGGAGTCTTTGAAAGAACATAACCTCCATAAGCACCGCGGATGCTGCTGACCAGTCCCGCGTTTCGGAGCGGCGCAATCAGCTGCTCCAGATAATGTTCAGACAGATTATGTTCATTCGCTATCGCTTTCAGGGACAACGGCCCTCTTCCCTTATTCTTTGCCAGGGCCATCATAATAGTCAGGCCGTAGCGCCCCTTAGTCGAAATTTTCATCGTGAACCTCCTAGTGTGCTGCCAGATGACAGCTGAAGCAGTTATTATATTTTAACAATTATTTATACGTTATGCCGTGTCGGGATTCCCGTTCGACGAGGCCCTTCTCTGCCTACCAGATTAGTCCTTAATCAAATCAGGAATCAAATCCGCCTGAGAATCTATGGTAAAATAAGAACAGACTACAAGTTATTATAGACGAAAAATACTGGGCATGCACGTTTTTAAATTTACAAAGCTGCTTACAGTACTTCACGAAAGGATGACAGGGATGGATCTCTTTGATTTTCCCTCTGATGATCCAGGCAATATCGGCGGACGCCCTCTCGCAGACCGGATGCGTCCTCAGACGCTGGACGAGTTTGTCGGCCAGGATCAGATTGTCGGCAAAGGCCGGCTGCTCAGGCGCGCCATTCAGGCGGACAAACTGACACCAATGATTTTCTTCGGCCCTCCCGGAACCGGGAAAACCACATTGGCTCATATCATCGCGAAATCAACGTCCGCCTATTTCGAACAGTTGAACGCTGTAACGGCGGGCGTGGGCGACCTGAGAAAAGTTATTGCCGGGGCAGAAGACCGTCTTAAATTCGATCAACAGAAAACAATCCTCTTTATTGATGAAATCCATCGATTCAATAAAAGTCAGCAGGACGCCCTGCTGCCATCCGTTGAAAAAGGGACCATTATTCTGATCGGCGCTACGACCGAAAGCCCGATGTTCGAAATCAATCCCGCCCTGCTTTCAAGATCGCGCCTTTTCCGATTTATCCCGCTGACTCAGGACAACATCAGAACGATCCTGGAAAATGCGCTGACCGATAAAAAGCGCGGATATGGCGACTATAAGATTCAGGCAGATGATGACGCGCTCGACCATCTCGTCCGTGTCGCAAACGGGGACAGCCGCACCGCCCTGCACGCGCTTGAACTGGCCGTTCTGACCACGGACCCGAACCGGGATGGAGTCATCCACATTGACCGGAGCGTAGCAGAAGAATCCATTCAGGAAAAAGTGCTTCAGTATGATAAAAAGGGAGACAACCATTATGACACGGTATCCGCTTTTATCAAAAGCATGAGAGGATCTGATCCCGATGCCACACTGTACTGGCTTGCCAAGATGATTGCTGCAGGCGAGGATCCGAAATTTATCGCCCGGCGTATTTTCATCCATGCCGCGGAAGATGTCGGGCTCGCCGACCCGAATGCCATCCTGGTCGCCAACGCCGCCGTCACGGCGGTCACTTTCATCGGGCTCCCCGAGGCCCGCATTCCGCTTGCTGAAGCCGCGCTTTATGTCGCCACAGCGCCTAAAAGCAATGCTGCTGTCGTTGGCATCGACCAGGCATTGTCGGCAGTCAAAAATGAAAAAACGGGAGAGGTCCCCATACATCTCCGCGACGCGCATTATAAGGGAGCAGAAAAACTCGGGCACGGAAAGGGTTACCTCTATCCGCATGACTTCGAAGGAGGCTATGTTCCTCAGGATTACCTGCCGGAGCATCTTCAGAACAAAAAATTCTATCATCCTTCCCCGCGCGGCTATGAGCGGACCGTACAGAAGAGGTTGGATTACTTTGCGCAACGCGATCAGGATAAGAAGTAATCCTTCCTCTTCTGCAAAAATCTTTTTCTCTCAAATTGAAAATAGAAAGTTGTGTATAAAAAAAATTATGGTTGTCTATCCTTCTTACATAGAGTTAAAAAATTCAATGATTTAAGGGAATAGCCGGAACCCGGCTTCACACGTTTCCTTTAAAGAAGTAAGAATGCAAGAAGGAGAGAATACCATGACAAAAGTGAGACAAGACGCCTGGTCGCACGAAGACGATCTGCTTCTGGCCGAAACAGTGCTGCGCCACATTCGTGAGGGAAGCACACAGCTGGACGCGTTCGAGGAAGTTGGCGACCGGTTGAACCGCACCGGTGCCGCCTGCGGTTTTCGATGGAACGCCATTGTCCGCAGAAAATATGAGCAGGCGATTGGTATTGCCAAGAAGCAGCGCAGGCAGAAAAAGCGGGACGAGCAGCGGACGCGTGTTATTCATCCTGCGTCCGCAGTTCCCTCAATGGAAACAGCTTATATGGAAGATCCCGCGGAATTCCGGCAGGATGAAACCGAGGAGACAGTTTCTCAGCAAACGGAAAATGTTCCTGTCAGTCCCGTCACTGACTCCGGGAAAATGGGCCTTTCAGAAGTCATTTCATACTTACAGACACTTCAACGAAATTCCGCAGCAGGAGATCGCCTGGAAAAAGAAAACAGCCATCTGAAAGCAGAAAACAGCCGTCTTCTTCAGAAAGTGGACACGCTTGAAAAAGAAGTTGGCAGCCTTCAGAACCGGCAGCAGACCGTTGAAGATGATTACCAAGCATTAATCGGCATTATGGACCGTGCGCGCCGGATGGTCGCCTTTCAGGATCAGGACAGCGCACAGGGTGCAACATTCAAAATGGATCAGAACGGCAATCTGGAGAAGATTGCGAAGTAAGATATTTCAGAACAATAAAAGCCAGTTCTCATAAATTATAATATGAGAGCTGGCTTTTGATTTAGTAAACTCTCCATTATCACTGGTAATTTGTATTAATCGTAGTTACGGTGACTGGATCAGAACCGCTATCATTTCCTCCTGATTGAATCGGACCAATAAGTATTTTCCCATTTCCGTTTGTACTTGGAGAAGCAGTGCCACCTGCCGTAACAACTCCATGAGTAAAATTAGCAATGGTACCTTTTCCCTTAGGAAAAAAATTACCCTGAACATAGACCGTTCTGTCAAAAGTAACTTGGCCACTATTGTTAAATGAGCCATTAACGAAAACGTACCCTTCGAATAAATCGTTTCCACTTGAATTGAAATCACTATTTATATATAAATTACCAACAAATGTTGCACTACCAGTTCCATTGAGTTGCCCACTGGTTTGCATGTGAACATTGCCTCCAAAATATACTGAGCCCGTGTTATGCAAATTTAAATTTCCGTTCATAATATAAACAGACCTATCAAAAGTTACTGACGCCCCATCGCTAATATTTAAATTTCCATTTATATATACATTATCCTTAAAATGATAATTTGCCGCTTGGCCTGCATTTATATCTCCATTAATTGCGACTGCTTTGTTAAAATCAACTGATTTAAATGTTCCACCCGTATTAATACTTCCACCTACATAAACCGGATCATTAAAAACTATACTATCCTCCGATGACTTCAGGTTGAGCTGAGAATTGAAGTTGACTGGGGTATCAAACTCACTTTGTACAACGTTACTTCCTTCCACGGTCGACGCACCATTGATTGGCTGATTTTGCGGGTAGGTCAGTGGCATATTAATAAATAGACCTTTTATTGATGTAAGATCAACTGTCTGATGTGTGGTATCATTAGTGCACAATTGACCGTTAATATAAGTCTGGCTCCCACTGCACCAAAGATCGCCAGCGTGAATTAAACTTCCACTCATATGAGGTAATGACAATCCCATGTATCCCGGCGGAGTATAATTGAATACTTTGTTTTGAGTGATTGTTCTCAGTACACCTTGAACCATTCCCGTGCTCTTTATCAAAAATTGAACCTCATTGTTTATGAAACTTTCATTTTCAATTATCACCTCGTATTGTGGATTATCCTGCATTGAATTAACCCCTTGATTTGAGTCCAGTGAAGTTGGCAAATCACTATCCAAAGTAGCTTTAAAAGTGTTAAATGAACTAGGGACATTATTATTCAAGCCCAAGAGTACTTCACTGATTTTCTGGTCATACGCTTTCAGCCCCATCTCAGCCGCATTAGTTGCCTGTACCTGATACGTGGACTGGTTTGTTTGCTGCGAATGGGCAAGTGAAACCCCAATGAGAGTGAGCCCAAGAACGGAAAAAACAGCGATGACCAGCAAGACAACGATGAGGGTTGACCCGTTTTCATTTCTACATATTTTTACAGTTCTGTTCATTGGCTTGTCCCGCTCCCGTCATCGTTCCATGGGTAATTGAGTGTCGTCTTAAGCTGAAAACTCAGATCACTGTTTCCTGCACTTTTTTTCGGTTGAATATCATAATCAATCGTAAGAATGTTTGATTGCTGATTCACTACTATAGAAGTTGGGGTACCGGAGTAAACAAACTGATCGCTCGATATGGTCTCCTCCTGGGATGAACCAACGTACTGAATTGCGACCTGCCCATTAATGTTTGATAAAGTAAACGGCTTCTGATTTTTATCATAGAACGCATCTGTCAATCGCTTCTGAACAAGATTGGCATCACTCTGCAGATCATTTTCAGTCATCGTATGGTCTGCCGATTTCTGCCCGGAAAGCCAGATGCTGAAAATCAGGACGAAACAAATAGTTGCGAGAGCCAGCACCGCAAGCAATTCCACTAACGTCACGCCTTTATTGTTATGCACCAATTCCCGGTACCTCTCATTCGCCATTTGTCGTATAATAGTTATAAAGTTCGACATACTTCGTTCCATAAAATGTTCTGACAACGACAGGCTGATTGCCATCTGTTGGTTTCAAAATAAAGACATATGTATCAAAAGATGTATCTCCGATTTTTTCATTGCCATCATATTTATAGTGATCAACATTTCCGGGCGAAGAGGGCGGCACAGGTTGTGAAGCAGCCGGTGCCGGAAGGCTGTCCCCGCTCAGTACATCGGATAAATGCCTCTGTGCCAGCTGCAACGCCGTTTGCCTCGTCCCATTGTCAGTGGTGGCACTCTGGCTTTGAATAAATACATAAGCAAATGTGAGGATCACAAGGCTCAGCAGCGCAATAGAAACGATTACTTCAATCAGTGTCATGCCAGCCTGTTTACGGTTCATAAGTCCTGATCCCTTCTTAACCCTTTCTATGTACATTGTCTATTTTATACGGAATAATCAGAGATTGAAAGACTCCTTTTTGACCCAAAGAAATTGACACGTTGGAGGTTCACTATGCAACAGCGAACGCACCGACGGCTTGGCGACCTGCTCGTGGAAGCCGGCCTGATCAATCTTGAACAACTGAATTCTACGCTCGAACAGAAAAGCTCGAAACAGAAACTGGGAAACGCTCTGATCGAACGCGGCTATATTTCGGAACAACAGCTGATCGATGTACTATCTGAACAACTGTCCATTCCACAGGTCCACCTTTCCAATATTGTGATCGATCAGAGTACCGCGAACCTTGTCGATCAGGATTTCGCGCGCAGGAACGAGCTGGTTCCTTACCGTAAAATCGATGGTATTCTGTATGTCGCCATGGCCAACCCGCTTGATTTTTTCGCGATTGACGACATTCAGATGATGACTGGTTTTCAAGCTAATGTTTCGCTTGCTCTTCCAAGCGAGATCACGGCCACAATCAACCGCCTGTACAATGAAGAAGACTCGGTTACTGAACTGATGACAACAATCAATGTCAGACCAACTGAAGAAACTCCCGCACTGGCGGCTGAAAACGATACACCGATCATCAAAATCATAAACAAAATACTCACGAGCGCCCTTGAAGATCGGGCGAGCGATATTCATATTGATCCTCGTGAACTCAGTGTTGTCGTCCGGTTCCGTATTGACGGAGCGCTGCGGACATTCCGTACTTTTCCAAAAGAAATGCTCAGCGTGCTCGTGACTCGTATCAAAGTCATGAGCCAGCTTGATATTACGGAAAAACGTCTGCCTCAGGACGGCCGGGTCAAGGTTGCCATTGGAAATCAGCGGATTGATCTCCGTGTGTCGACATTGCCCACCCTTTTTGGGGAACGAATTGTACTCAGACTTCTTAATACCAATGATCTGCTTCTGAAAATCCCGAATGTCGGTTTTACAAAGGAGCAGGAAACCGTTTTTACAAAAATGATCACTCGGCCTACCGGTCTTGTGCTGATTACAGGTCCGACGGGCTCCGGCAAAACATCTACTCTTTACGCGGCACTGAACCATCTGAACAGTGAAGATCAAAATATTATCACAATTGAAGATCCGGTCGAATATCAGATTGAAGGCATTAACCAGATCCAGACCAACGCTCCGGTCGGACTGACCTTCGCCGCCGGTCTTCGCGCAGTTCTGCGTCAGGATCCGAATATCATCATGGTCGGTGAAATCCGTGACTCAGAAACAGCTGAGATCGCAATCAGGGCGAGTCTCACAGGGCACCTAGTACTTTCTACCCTGCATACGAACGATGTCCCGACCACGATTTACCGCCTGATCGATATGGGAGTTGATCCTTTTCTCGTGGCTGCCTCACTCACGGGAGTGGTCGCCCAACGGCTGGTCCGGCGGGTTTGCCACGACTGCGCCCGTCCCTTTGAAGCCTCACCCATCGAACGGGGAATGTTTGCCAAAGCGGGAATGGCCTGCCCTGACGTTCTGATGAAAGGGATTGGCTGCAAGTCATGCCACAACACCGGGTATCTCGGACGAACCGCCGTCCATGAAATGATTGAAGTAACTGAAAACGTGTCGGAGAAGCTGATTAACCACCATTCATATCAGGATATTCAGAACCTTGTCCATAGCTCAGGCGGTCAAAGCATGCTTGAAAACGGGTTGGTCAAAGTTGCCGCCGGCGTGACGACCGTTGATGAACTGCTTAAAATTATCAGCTGAAAAAATAATGACGTATCGATAGGAAGGTCTGCCATCATGATCAATCTGTTAAAAGAATATCTGGAAATTGCCTGTGAGCGAAAAGCTTCTGATCTTCACATATCTGTCGGTATTCCGCCGACCATCCGTATCAATGGTGAACTTGTGGCACTTGACCGACCAGTGATCAGCCCCGAAGACTCGGACGCGATGGTCCGCGGTATATTGTCGGACGAGCAATTTTCCAAACTGGACAGCCAGGGAGAGCTGGACTTCTCCTACAGCATTCCAAAACTGTCCCGTTTCAGGGTCAACGCCTTTCGCCAGCGGTCGTGCTTCAGCCTGGCTTTCCGGGTCATTCCGCAGAACGTGCCGGATCTTGCGTCTCTGCAGCTTCCTGAAATTCTCGCGTCGCTCTGTCAGCGCCCCCATGGCCTGTTTCTTGTCACAGGCCCTACAGGCAGTGGAAAATCAACGACTCTGGCTGCACTGGTCGACGATATGAACAAAAGCATGAGACGCCATATCATCACCCTTGAGGATCCGATTGAATATCTTCACAAACATAATCAATGCATCATACAGCAGCGCGAAGTCGGAAATGATACCCACTCGTTTGCGCTCGGCCTTCGCGCCGCACTACGCGAGGATCCGGATGTGATTCTTGTCGGTGAAATGCGTGATCTTGAAACCATCCGCACCGCGCTGACTGCTGCCGAAACCGGTCACCTGGTGCTCGCCACGCTGCACACCAACGACGCGGTCTCGACTGTTGACCGGATCATTGATGTCTTCCCTGCCGAACAGCAGGGACAGATCCGGATCCAGCTCGCAGCCGAACTCGTGGCCGTCATTTCCCAGCGCCTTTTCCCAACTCCGGATTTTTCAGGCCGCCGGGTCGCGACAGAAGTGATGATCAATAACAAAGCGATCAGCCACTTGATCCGTGAGAAGAAGATTTATCAGATTCCGAGCGTGATCCAAGTGAACCGGGCCCAGGGCATGCAGACCATGGCATCTTGTATTCAAGATATGCTGGCGCGCCGTGAAATCACTGGTGAATCGGTCGAGACATTTCTTCTAAAGGGGTGAATAGAGCATGCCTTTATTTGATTACGTAGGAACCGATCAGACAGGCAGAGCAAAAAAAGGGCGCCTCACCGCCGAAAACAGACAAGGCGCACTTCTCAATGTTGCCAGGCAAGGGCTCACAATCCGATCGGTTCGGGAACACAATGACTCCATTTGGTACAAAGAGCTCTCCCTTGGATCAAGCGTAAAGCTTCAGACCAAGGTTGTTTTTCTGAGACAATTTGCGACGATTATCAAAGCCGGGGTTACGGTATCCGAAGCTCTTGAAATTCTCTCGGATCAGGAAGAGAAAAATAAATACTTCAAATCAGTCATTCAAAAAATGTCATCCGATCTGAAGGAAGGCCAGTCGCTCTCGCAGGCTTTTGAGAACCAGAGCAAAATCTTCAGTCCGATGATTGTACACATGATCCGCGCGGGGGAAGGAAGCGGGCGTCTTGAAGAAAGCCTCGATCATCTGGCTACCTATTATGAACGCCAGCACAAATCGAGGCAGAAATTGTCGACGGCGATGGTCTACCCGGTTTTCGTGCTTCTCATGTCGTTCGGTGTGATTATCTTTCTTCTGACATCGATCATTCCAATGTTCCGAACCATGTTTTCCGGGCTGCACACTCAGCTGCCGTTGATCACTCGGGTCATTCTGTCGATGAGTGATTGGCTGAGGGCCTTTTGGCCTGTGCTAATTGTTTTGTTAATCATTGCAATCGGGATTATATACGCTGCGATTAAAAATAAGTCTAGTAAATTAAGACTAGATTATGCTATAATCAGGTTGCCTTTAATAGGTCCACTGGTCTATAAAAGTGAACTTTCACGGCTGCTCTGGATGTTCGCTCTGCTGATCTCAAGTTCCGTACCGGTCATCGACGCGCTTCAGTCCGTCGAAAAGATTACATCCAACCTTGCCATCCGGCGGGCCATACATAACGTTGCAGAAGCCTTGGATTTCGGCAGACCGCTCTCCGAAGCATTCCAGCAGGAAAAAATTTTCCCGTCAATTGTTTATCACATGACGGCGATTGGTGAGAAAACCGGTATGCTAGATCAGATGCTGAACCACGTCGCAGGATATTACGAAAACGACGTCGAGCAGATCACCGAGCGGCTTAAGGCACTGATTGAACCAGCAATTATTCTTTTCCTGGCTGTCGTTGTCGGTTTTATTGTTCTGGCTGTGGTTATTCCAATGTTTCAGCTCTATCAGAATTTTTAAAAACAGATTTCCTGGGGAGGAAAAATCATGCTTAAAGTGCTTCGGGCAAAGTCAAAGAAAAATCAGAAGGGCTTCACGTTGATCGAACTGTTGGCTGTAATTGTTATCTTGGCTATTCTTGCAGCAATTGCGATTCCGAGTGTTATTTCGATTATTAATAGTCAGTCTAATAAAGCAAAAGTGCAAGATGCTTTAACAATTATAAATGGGGCAAAATTATTTGTTGCTGATCACAATATAAATGGAAATGGCCCAATTTATATTCAGAGTGGTCAAGCGGGCACTACCTCTAGTGGTACCGATACTTCAACTAATGATGGTTGGTCAAATTATGCGAAACGGTCCACTTCTGATCTTCCAAATGCTGTAGTCGTTTATAACAATGGAACTTACTCGATCACTGGTGATACAGAAATAAGTAGTATCTCTGGACTTTCAGGCGACAGTGCTACTGGCGGATATACAGAAAATACGTTAATCAATTTCAATAAATAATGGACTTTTTACTATCAAACGTTGCTAATTTCTACATTTTTCTGCTAGGCCTAGTCCTAGGTTCCTTCTACAATGTTGTTGGCCTTCGGGTTTCCGAAGGTCAATCTATTATCACGCCGCCATCGCACTGTCCGTCATGCGGGCGGCGTTTGACTATTCGCGATCTGGTGCCGGTTTTTTCCTACCTTTTTTTAAGGGGAAGATGCCGGACATGCCATGTGCGGATTTCGCCGATTTATCCGATTATTGAGGCGTCGACCGGGCTTTTGTTCCTATTCAGCTTTCTCCGTGCAACATCAATCGAAGAAATGCTGGCCGGATGGCTGCTGGTGTCACTACTGATGATCGTGCTAGTTACGGATCTGACAGAAATGATGATTCCGGATAAGATTCTCATCTGGTTCCTTGCGTTCTTCATCATTTTCCGGGGAATTTACCACCTCGTTCCTTGGTGGGATTCGCTCCTGGGTGCTGCTTCAGGATTTGCCCTTCTGGCGATTATTGCTCTTGTCAGCCAAGGCGGTATGGGCGGCGGAGATGTAAAGTTATTTGCTGTGATGGGGCTGCTTGTCGGCATGAAAATCGTTCTTCTCGGTTTCTTCTTCTCCACCCTGTTCGGAGCGATTATTGGGGTTGGCGGTTTACTGACGGGCCTGATCAGACGCAGGCAACCGGTCCCTTTCGTCCCATTTATTGTGCTGGGAATGCTGACTGCTTTTTTCTTTGGCGACCAACTGATTTCGCTCTATCTGAATCTTCTATTTTAACAGTGGGAATGATGTCATTTGCTTAATAAAGAACTGCACCTTTTTCAGAGCCATACGAATGTCGGACTCACGTTCTCCGACCACTCCATCCGAATGGTCCGTTTCAAGGGAAATGCCGATGACCTTTCCCACCTTCAGTTTTGGGAGGAATGGCTGAAACCGGGTATTGTCGAGAACGGACGTATCAAAGATGAGCAGACATTCTCCGACGTTTTGAAAACAATGGTACACGCACTTAAAGTACGGCACAGGAAAACTTTTTTTGCAATTCCCGACGCTCAGCTTGTGCTTCGCCAGTTCGATCTGCCCGGTATCCTTTCCGATCCTGATCTTCAAAACTATTTTTTTATCGAGATCGGCAATAAAATTCAATTGCCCTTTGAAGACGCGGTATTTGATTTCCATGTACTGGAACGCAGTGCCACCGGGACGAAGGTCCTTCTATTTGCCGCGCCAGAGACAATGGTGAGGAAGTATCGCAAGATTTTGGACGCAGCGGGGCTTGATCCGGTAAACGCCGAATTCAGCGCGCTCGGCATCGACCGTTGGGTTCAGCATTTTATTTCTGGTAAACCTGAGGACCATCGGATGTATGCTCAGCTCGAAAAAGAAACACTGAACGTCGCTGTGTTTCACGGGGACACACCTCTCTTTATCCGTCAGATCAGCCTCAAGGATGCTGAAAATATGCAGACAGAGGATTCATTGCTGCTGAACGCCGCCACAGAAGTAGAGCGCATGCTTAATTTCTACCAGTACAGCCTGCAGAAGGGCAGTTTCCAGGTTTCCGAAATTCAGCTTCTCGGAAGCCCAGATACGATGAATGAATTTAAAACTGTCCTTGGAGAAGTGGTTTCCGTACCTGTGAAACTTTTACAGATTGACCGTGAACGTGTACAGTGTCCTGATGACTTGGATGCCAGCTTTATACCCGCGATCGGCCTCGCCATGAAGGGGGTGACGGCGTGATTGACATCAACCTGCTGCCCTATGAACAAAAGGTTTCAAGAAAGATGATCTGGGTCGCCACCCTCTTTGGAGCCGCCTGTCTAGCCATCTTGCTGGCGCTTTGCATCTATGCCTGGCATCTCGACGGACAGCTGAGAAGCGTTCAGAAAGAAGAGAGCCAATGGCAGGCACAGGCATCAAAAAAAGTCGATCTGAAACTTCCTGCTTCAAGTACAAAACCCACCCCCGCCGACGCCGTGAGTCAACTCCTAGCGACACGTCTTTCTGTCTTTCATGCCTGGGCACTTGTGGATCGTCTTCTTCCCAGTGACGGAAGCGTCGCAACGATTAATTACAATAGCGACGGGAGCATGACCGTGCAGTGCAACGTGGGTACCTTTTCGGAGATTCAGCCGTTTGCGGATCAATTGAGGGAAAAGGGCTTCACAAACGTAGTCATGACACAGGCTAACAGAGTGGATCAAAACAACACTGCGGGATCGGCGTCCTTAACGGCAAGTAAGGGCTATCAGGTCACGCTGACCATGACGACCGGATTTATTCTTTCAACCGAACCGAAAGAGGCTCAGTAACGATGAACAGAACATTTTTTATCAGCTGTATATCCGTCATAATCGTCTGTTTTGGCTTCGGAATGTTCTATTTTTTTAAAATTGTGCCTGTTCAGCAGAGCATTGACGCTTCAAAGCAGAACATCCGGATCTATCAGGAAACAGTGGCCATCAACAAGAAAAAACTAGAACAGAAAAATAAAGCGCTGGCGGAGCGGAAACAGGAAATAGCAAGACAGGAAGCACTGGGACAGAATGTCAGCACATCCATCCTCCCCACCAGTCCGGACATCGAGCAGTTTTTTTCAACCGCTCATGAAAAAGCTGAATCTTTGGGAGTCACATTCGCTTCTCTTTCAGAGAATCAGACAAACGCTAGTGCTCAGGCGGCAAACAACAAGCAATCAAATACAAATAACACCACATCAAATCAAAAAAGCAGCAAGAACACAAAGCCGCTCGTTTCACTACTTGAATCGGATACCTACTCGCTCAATTTGACGGCGGATAACGAGTTGTCCCTTCTTAATTTTATCGATTATCTTGAATCACAGAAGCGCTTGCTGGTGATCAATCAGATGAGTTTTCAAATGAACAACGCGGCTGAGGTCCCGTCATCATCAGGAAGCAGCCCGGCTGCATCTTTGTCAGCGAGCGGCACTGTTTCAGCTTCATCAGCTACTCCAAGTACTGCTTCCAGTCAGACAAGCCAGGCAACCAGTTCACAGTCGTCCGGTTCTACAACTTCGGTGCAGCCGCAGCAGCCTCAATATACAGCAACCATCACTCTGACGCTCTATTCGGAGAAACACTGATTTTTCTCATACAAAATGAAAACCGGGATTAGGGGTTTAACCCTGATCCCGGTTTAACTTTTTTAATTAAGAAATAAGAAATCCCGAACGTGCCGTTGTGAAGCCGCAGCTTTGAAACCCGCTCGTGAGCAGGTGGGTGCCCTGTTCCACAGTATACGGGTCCCGGCGCGGGCATGCGTGACGAGTGAAAACAACGGACTCCCAAAAAGTATATGTTCGGTCAAAACATATCAGCGTTCGACTAACACTTCAGGACTCTCTTCAATTTCTGAATACATCATAGCATAGTTGAAAGCGCTTATCAAGCTATTGCCCCTGCCACATTCAGGAAGAATGATCATTTAAGGAGCGTAGCAACATCCAGATGCAGTTCTCCGAGCTGTGCTTCACTGACTTCACTTGGCGCATGCGTCAATAGATCCGACGCGCTGGCTGTCTTCGGGAAAGCAATGGTGTCCCTCAGGCTGGATCGTCCGGCGAGCAGCATCACGATTCTATCGATGCCGAGTGCCATGCCACCGTGCGGTGGAGTACCGTATTCAAACGCCTCCATCAGGAATCCAAACTGCTTCTCGGCACGTTCTTTTGTGAAGCCAAGCACTTTGAACATTTTTTCCTGCATTTCATGGTTGCAGATTCGTTCAGAGCCGCTGCCCAGTTCGAACCCGTTCAGCACCATGTCATAGGACTGGGCGCGGACGCTGCCCGGATCGCTCTCGATCTTATCCAGATCTTCGAGTACCGGCATAGTGAACGGGTGATGTTCGGCGACAAACCGGTGCTCCTCTTCACTGTAAGAGAGCAGCGGAAATTCCGTAACCCAGAGAAAATTGAAGGCTGATTTGTCGATGAGATTCAAAATTTTGCCGAGATGCAGACGCAATGCCCCAAGGCTGCTCTCGACAATTTTTTTATTATCAGCAACAAATAGCAAAAGATCTCCGGGCTCCGCGTTCGTCCTTTCAACAATTCGCGCAGTCAGCGCTTCGTCGAAGAACTTAGCAATCGGCCCCTTCATTCCGCCTTCTTCAACCTTCAGCCAGGCAAGACCCTTGGCTCCGTATGGCGACACAATGCCGCGCAGGTCTTCATCCACCTGCTTGCGTGAGAAGTGGGACGCTTTTCCTTTGACATTGATTGCCTTAACCTTGCCGCCTTTTTCCTGAACTTCTTTAAAAACCTTCAGCGTGCTGTCCGCGGCAATATCCGTCAGGTCAATCAGTGTCATGCCAAAACGTGTGTCCGGTTTATCGCTGCCATACAGATCCATCGCCTGCGCGTAGGTCAGCCGTTTGAATGGCCGCGGAATATCAATGCCTTTGACCTTCTTGACAAGATTGACGAGCATGTCTTCAATCATATCCTGGAACGGTTTGAGTTCAAAGAATGACATTTCAATGTCAACCTGAGTAAATTCAGGTTGGCGGTCTGCCCGCAGATCTTCGTCACGGAAGCAGCGCGCAATCTGATAATATTTCTCGATACCGGAAGCCATCAGCAGCTGTTTGAACAGCTGCGGCGACTGGGGCAGAGCATAGAATTCACCTGGATGGACACGGCTCGGCACGAGATAATCGCGTGCGCCTTCCGGAGTGCTCTTCGTCAGAATCGGGGTTTCAATATCGAGAAAATCTTTTTCATCAAGAAAGCTTCTGAGCGTGTGCGTTACCCTGTTGCGCATCTTGAACGTTTCAAGCATCTCAGGACGCCTGAGATCGAGATAGCGATATTTCAGACGGACATCCTCCGAAGCCTCGATTCCGTCTTCAATTGGAAACGGCGGCGTCTTGGACTTGTTCAACACGTTGATTTCGCTGATCATAATCTCAATATCGCCGGTTTTAATTTTCGGATTAACGGCTTCAGGATCGCGCTTTGACACTTGTCCGGTGACAGACAAGCAATATTCACTGCGTACCTTGTCAGCCGTATTCCATGCTTCCTGAGAGACTTCAGGATTAAATACGATCTGAACGAAACCTGAACGATCTCTGAGATCGATGAAAATAACTCCGCCGAGATCCCTTCTTTTCTGGACCCATCCGGCAAGTGTTACGGTTTTCCCTGCCAAATCCGCGGTTAACTCGCCGCAATTAGCATTCCGATACATACTTACACCCCACTGCTTATCTTTGATTTAATAAAGTCAGCCAATGAAACAAAAGCGACTTGTTCCTGTGTGCCGTCGGCCATATTTTTGAGTACGGCTTTCTGCTGCTCAAGTTCCTCATCACCGATCACAATAACAAATTTCGCATGATCCCTGTCTGCCTGCTTAAACTGGGCTTTGACCTTCCGATCCATGTAATCCTTATCAGCGCGAAGCCCCGCCTGACGCAGTTCATAAAGGATCACAGAAGCTTTCTTGCCAGCTTCATCCCCGATCGACGAAATAAAGCAGTCAAGCGCTCCCTCGCTCTGAAGTGAGATGTTTTCCACCTCAAGGGCCAGCAGCAACCGCTCGATGCTGAGCGCAAAACCGACACCTGGCGTTTCAGGGCCGCCTAATTCACTGACAAGGCCGTTATAGCGACCGCCGCCAGTCAGCGTCGTGATCGCGCCCTTACTGGATCCCATGATTTCAAAAGTTGTGTGATTATAGTAATCCAGACCTCTGACCAGTGTCGGGTCCAGTTCGTACGTAATGCCCATTTCATCAAGCATTTCCTTAACATGGCTGAAGTAGTCTCTGGCGGAATCCGTCAGGTAGTCAATGATCGACGGCGCCGTCTCCATCAGCGGATGGTTGTGATCCTTCTTGCAATCAAGGATGCGTAGCGGATTTTTTTCCAGCCTGTTCTGGCAATCCTCGCAAAATTCGCCAATCGACGGCTTGAAGTGGGCAATCAGCGCATTCCGGTGGGCTTCCCGGCTCTCAGGATCCCCCAGACTGTTCAGAACAAGTTTCAATTTCTTCAAACCCAGTGATTGGTAAAAAGTCATCGCCAGCGCGATCACTTCTGCGTCAATCGATGGATCTTGCGAACCTAGCGCCTCGATACCGAACTGGGTAAACTGGCGGGTTCTTCCGGACTGAGGCCGTTCATAACGGAACATCGGCCCGATGTAGTACACTTTCGCAGGCTGGTTGGGGAGCCCGTACAGTTTGTGCTCCACGAACGCGCGGACTACCGACGCTGTTCCTTCAGGCCTCAGCGTCAGACTGCGATCTCCTCTGTCTTTGAAATTGTACATTTCTTTCTGCACGATATCTGTTGTGTCGCCAACCCCTCTTTGAAACAAATCCGTTGATTCAAAAAGAGGGGTGCGGATCTCCTTATAGTTGAACAACGCACAGACTTTTCTTGCGGTCTCTTCAATTTTCTGCCAGACCGCCGATTCGTCCGGCAGGACATCATACGTTCCGCGTGGAATTTGAATAAGCAACCGTGTTTCCTCCTTCATCTGAGTTCTGTTTTCTCTTTATGTGATATTCAGAAAATCCGGTATATTGGGCCGGAAAATAAAAAGCCCCTGTCCGCCATAAAACATGACGAACAAGGGACGAATGAACATTCGCGGTGCCACCCTTGAATTGAAACTTCACCTGAAGTTTCCTCTCAATCCGGTTAACGCCCGGGGATCGGTTTTTCTTACTCACCATCTGGTTTTTAGAAAAACACCTTGGGAGTGTCCTCCTGCGGTCACCATGCCAGATACGCTCTCAGCCGCCGGCGTATCCTCTCTTTGGCAGTGAATCCACAGTCTTTCTCCGTCATTGGTTTGTCTTTATATAGTACGAATATTCTCAGAAAATGTCAAGATACAGATTATATTCTTGTTACAGTTAAAGCAACACTGGTTCACTCTATTTATTTTTTACTCTCAACAATAAGGGTCACCGGTCCGTCATTA
The DNA here is from genome assembly GCF_004684935.1 of Sporolactobacillus shoreae. Lineage (GTDB taxonomy): Bacteria > Bacillota > Bacilli > Bacillales > Sporolactobacillaceae > Sporolactobacillus > Sporolactobacillus shoreae. Next base: position 143,600 of record NZ_SRJD01000003.1, on the reverse strand, counting down.
ATCAGGGAGACGTCCATCATCGCGCCGAATTTACCGGTTGCGACGCGTAGCCCCTGCCCCCTCAGTCTGTCATTGAACGCTTCATATAACGGCTCCGCCTGTTCCGGTCGCTCCGCCTCAATAAAGCTTGGCCGCCGCCCGTGAGTGGTGTCCCCATACAGTGTGAACTGGGAAACAGACAGAACCTCCCCGCCGACATCATGAACCGACAGATTCATTTTATCCGCTTCATCTTCAAAGATGCGCAGCGATCCGATTTTATCCGCAACATAATTGATATCTTCAGGATTGTCCCCTTTTTTTATTCCGACAAGAAGGAGCAATCCGTGATCAATGCTGCCGACGGTTTCCCCGTCGACTTCAACCGCTGCTTTTTTAACACGCTGCATAACGACCTTCACAGAATCAGCCCCTTGAAAATTATTGCATGACACGGCGGACCGAATAGATGTCCGGTATCCTCTTGATTTTTTCCACGACACGGTATAAATGATCAATATTCGTGATGGCAATTGTCATGCTGATGTTAGCGACCTTGTTTTTATCCGCGCGGCCCTTGACAGCGTTAATCGGTGTGTGTGTGTCAGAGACACACTGAAGAACTTCGTTGAGCAGGCCGTTCCGGTCAAATGCCGTGATTTCAATGTCAACGTTGTATTCTTTGGATTTCGACTCGCTGTTTTCCCATTCAACTTCCATCAGCCGCTGGTCCTCTTCATTCTTGATGTTCGGACAATCCTCACGGTGGATCGTTACGCCACGGCCACGGGTAATGTAACCGACAATCGGATCGCCCGGCACAGGATTGCAGCAGCGCGCCAGTCGGATCAGCAAATTATCCACACCTTTGACGCGGACCCCTAGCGACGTCTTGCGTTGACTCGTGCTTTTTGTTTCAGATATCTGTTTTACAACTTCTTCAGTCTCGGGCTCTTTAGGCTTCTTGTCGTCTTCCCTGAGACGGGTAACAACCTGCTTGACCGGAATCCCGTTATAACCGACGGCAGCGAACAGCTCATTCTCATGTGAAAAGTTATATTTTTTTACGACGTTGGCGATATTTTCTTCAGTCAGTGTATCTTTAAGGCTAAGCCCCTGATTTCTCAATTCCTTCTCGATCATTTCACGGCCCTTGGCCACATTTTCCTGCCGCTCCTGACGCTTGAACCATTGCCTGATCTTGTTCTTCACGGCTGAACTCTGGGCGATCTTCAGCCAGTCACGGCTCGGGCCATAGGAATGTTTTGAAGTCATGACTTCCACAATATCGCCGGTCTTAAGTTTATAGTCCAGTGGCACCATTTTTCCGTTGACCCGCGCACCGACTGTTTTATTTCCTATCTCGGTATGGATCCGGAAGGCAAAATCGATCGGGACGGAACCGACAGGAAGCTCGATGACATCTCCCTTTGGGGTGAAAACAAAAACGGTATCCGAAAACAGATCCATTTTCAGGGATTCCATAAATTCCTTAGCGTCATCAGTCTCGTTCTGATACTCCAGGATTTCACGGAACCATGTCAGCTTGTCTTCAAATTTATTATTGAGATTCCGTGCTTTTCCTTCTTTATAGGCCCAATGCGCCGCGATACCATATTCCGCGACATCATGCATCTCCTCCGTCCGGATCTGGACTTCAAGTGGATCGCCTTTAGGACCAATCACCGTCGTATGCAGCGACTGATACATATTCGTTTTCGGCATGGCGATATAATCTTTGAATCGTCCAGGCATCGGTTTCCAGTGTGTATGAATGATGCCCAGAATGGCATAACAGTCTTTAATGCTTTCCACAATAATCCGCACCGCGAAAAGATCATAGATCTCGTTAAATTGTTTATGCTGGTTCACCATTTTGCGATAGATGCTGTAGATATGTTTCGGCCGCCCCGAAATTTCGGCTTCAATGTGCACGGATTTGACGTACTTTTTCAGGTCTTCCACAACCTGAGAAATGTAGGCTTCCCGCTCTTCCCGCTTCTGCTTCATCAGGTTGACAATTTTATAATATTGCTGCGGCTTAAGATAGCGCAGTGAAATATCTTCAAGTTCCCATTTAATAGCGGAAATTCCGAGCCGGTTGGCCAGCGGAGCGAATATTTCGAGGGTTTCATTGGCTTTCTGAATCTGTTTTTCCGGTGCCATGAATTTGAGAGTGCGCATATTGTGAAGACGGTCAGCTAGCTTGACAATCACGCATCGGAGGTCGCGCGCCATCGCGACAAACATTTTCCGATGGTTTTCGGCCTGCTGGTCTTCCTTGGATGTATATTCGAAATGCCTCAGCTTCGTGACGCCGTCGACCAGAATCGCGACGTTATCTCCGAATTCCTTTCTGATGTCTTCCAGAGTGATCGGAGTATCCTCGACGACATCGTGCAGGAAACCGCTGATAATCGTGGTCACATCCATTTTAAGATCGACCAGGATCCCTGCCACTTCAACCGGATGGTTGATATAAGGCTCGCCGGATTTACGCATCTGCCCTTCATGTGCCTTGCGCGCAAATTCATAGGCTTGTTTTATGAGTTCAATATCTTTTTGTTCGAGATATGTGGATGCTTTCTGAATCAGTTCGTCCATTGTCATATTATTATCACCTGTGAAGCCTTCGTTGGATAAGTAGATTATGATCATTATCTGAGAAATTCAGATTAATGTAAAGTTTTTAATTTCAGTTTTCCCTTTATCGGACATGCGATAAACATCAACACAGAAATAAGGTTAAGAAAACCGGGCAAGCCCGGTCCCTAATCATTAATCCTGTATTATTGAGGTGTTGGATCAACGCTTCGGCTCTTCGCTTGCCGAGGGCGTCTCGCACCTCCGCTTTGAATCTCAACCAAGGCCCTGTTTTATTGGCCAGATTTTTACTTCCTTATCTTTTTGAAAAAGGAGTGCCCGCGCTCAGGCACTCCCCTCATCTTCTTCATCAGTAATCAATCAATGAAAACACATCATAGTCTTTCAACAGTTTTTCCCCGTCCAGTTCCTTCAATTCAATCAGAAAAGCAACCCCAACAACAATACCTCCCAGGCTTTTGACCAGTCGGATCGTCGCGTCAATGGTTCCCCCGGTTGCCAGCAGATCGTCGGTAACCAGCACACGCTGCCCTGGTTTGATCGAATCTTTATGAATACATAGTTCATCAACACCGTATTCTTTTTCGTAGGAAACGGTGACGACTTCGCGAGGCAGTTTCCCCGGTTTTCTGACAGGAACAAAGCCAACCCCCAGAGAATATGCCAGAGGCCCTCCGATCACAAATCCGCGTGCTTCCGGCCCGACAACCACTTCCGCATTTTTGCTTCTGGCAAATTCGGCCATCTCGTCAATTGCAGCACGATAAACAGGTCCGACCTGCAGCAATGACGTAATATCCCTGAAGTTAATTCCTTTCGTTGGAAAATCCATGACAGAGTCAATGTACTTTTTATAATCCATTTATTTTCCCCTCCGGCTCGATTGCCTGTTCCCTGCTTTTCTTCATTTCTATAAACCACGACTTCAGAGTCGAAATCGATGAGTAGCAAAAAAAGTCTTCCAGTTCCAGTTGATTTTTTTCTTTTCTGTAAGTGTCCGAATCGGTCAGCGGCGCCTTTGACGGCACTGGGTTCACTGTCAAGACACCATCTTCTATTTTAACAAACCCCAATTCAAAAAACACCTTTGTCATAAAAAAAACCGTCCGCTGTGACCAGCCTTTGAATCTGGCAATCTCCCCGGCCATTTGATCAAGTTTAAATGAGTGTTCCCGCTTAATCAGCGCGTAATACCAGATAAAATGCTTCCGTGTTGGGAAAGCAGAGAAATAGTGATCGGAGTCATGGGCAAAAACGACATAAAAACGATTGACAAGGGGATTGCTCCTGATTAATTCAGACAGTTGTTCCTTTCTGTCCGGAAGATCCAGGAGAATAAGGGCAGGTTTGCCGAACGTCATTCCCGAATGGTACAGAACAGCAGTATCGTCCGCCGCATAACGCCGGGCAGTTTCTGAATGAAAAGCGAGAACAGATGATGATTCAGTCGGCAAGCCATTCAATTTCTCACGCAGTTCACGTTCGGCGCGCCAGTCAAAAACTTGAGGTCCGTCAACCCGCACATCTTCGATCAGAAACTGTGGTTTTCTGAATCCATTCCACTCATTAATCTGGCATTCGCCGATCACACTGATCGGATCGTTAATTGAGATGCGGTCTGCCGCTTTGCCGAGCCTAAATCCGATACCGTCCAATTCACCGTCCGTACCTATAAACGAAACCTTCAGGTGGGCCTTATCGCGGCCGATCGAGTTAATCTTGGCCAACCTGACCTGACGCATCTGAAAAACGGGACGCGGGTTATCCGTACCAAATGGGGCGAGCATGGCCAACTGATCAACTTGTTCCGCCGTAACCTGATCCGGCTGGCATTCACCATCAACCGAAAGCCCGTGAATCATCATCTCATCAGTGATCACACGTGCCGCATTCTGAACAAAATCATCTCTGAAAGCGTCTATACTATCTGCGCGTAGAGACAGTCCCGCCGCCATCTGGTGGCCTCCAAACTGAATCAGATGCCCTGCGCTCTCTGTTAGCCCCTGATAGAGGTTGAATCCGTTAATACTTCGTCCCGAACCCTTCGCCACACCTTTTTCTTCATCAATGCTCAGTAGGATAACCGGCCGGTAATATTTTTCAACAATGCGTGACGCCGCAATGCCGATGACACCCTGGTGCCAGCCGTTTCCAGCCAGGACAAGCGCCCTATCACCCCTCCGAATGTATTCCGCAGCTATGGCATCTGCTTCTTCTGAGACCTGGTCGACCATCTTTTTTCTTTTCTGGTTTAAAGACTCCAACTGATCGGCAAGGTCAGCAGATTCTGCGGCATCATCGGACAGGAGCAAGCGAATGGCCGGAACCGCGTCGGTCAATCTTCCCGCTGCATTGAGTCTCGGTGCCATCTGAAAACCAACAACCTCGCTGTCCACCGGACCCGGATGCCCAGCTTTAGCTTTTAGTGCATCGATTCCGGGAAGAGATCCCACACTAATTTTCTCAAGTCCGGAATAAGCGATCAGGCGATTCTCATTTCTGAGAGGGACCAGATCGGCGATTGTCCCGATCGCGGCCAAAGCGAGCCAATCTTCATCGAACTGATCCTCGTCACACAGATTTTGGACTAATTTCAGTGCGACCCCCGCACCCGAAAGCCCTTTAAACGGATAGTCGCATCCGCGCTGTTTGGGATTCAGAATCGCATATGCATCGGGGAGAGATTCAGGAGGCTCGTGATGATCCGTGATAATGTAATCAATACCCAGAGATTTTGCTTTCTCGGCGGCTTCAAAAGCCGCAATACCTGAGTCCACAGTAACAATGAGGCCAATACCATCTTCCTGTGCTTTTTCCACGGCGGCTGCGTTCGGACCATATCCATCTTTGAAACGATTAGGAATGTAGTAGGAGACGTCCGCCCCGATCTTTTTAAGTGCCCGGAACAGCAGCGCTGTGGACGTCACCCCGTCCGCGTCATAATCACCGAAAATCCGGATTGGCTGATTATCAGAGACAGCTTGTTTCACTCGATCTGACACCTTTTTCATTCCAAGCATACTCATCGGTTTATGAAAAGAAACTTTGCCAGGGTGCAGAAAAAGATCCGCGTCCCCCGGATCTTCAATGCCGCGCAGAACCAGAAGCTTTGCGGTCATCTCTGAAATTTTCATTCTTTCCGAGAGTTCACGGACTTTATTTTCATCAGCTTTTTTTATGATCCATTGATAGTTTGATTCCAGCACCCGTCCCTGTGCCCCCCTTTTTATTCTTTTTCACACAGACGGTATCCTATTTTTTAAAAAACGACCTTCTTGACGATGTGCGGGTCTCCGCTTCATCGCCACCGGTTGTGTTCGTCACTGAAATTCGGCTGGCATCTTCAGGATGCAATTCGGCAATCCGGTGAAGTTCCTTCTCCATCTGCCGGATCCGGTGCTGCTGCCTGTATATTTTTAAGTACGTAAAAGAACCGACCAACAAAGCTCCGATCAGAACAGATACGATAATCACTAGGATTTTTGGAAGACTGGCCTCGCCAAACAGGAAACTGATCGTGACGCTGTCAGCATTACTAATTGACAGCAACACAATCACCAGTATGAAGATCAACACCATCAGAATGTTCCATTGTTTTCTCATGAGCTCTCGCTCCTTTACTTTATCCGTATCATTGCACCCACGTTAGCTTTCCGTCCGAACCGTTCTCTTTTCCTTTCTGGAAGCAAGATAACGGGATTTCATCACTGCCCAGAGCGGACATGCGATACAGATCGAGGAGTAAACCCCGCAGATCAGTCCGACTAAAAGCGCGATCGTGAAGGTCCGAATCGACTCGCTGCCAAAGATCAGCAGGAAAATAACCGGGAACAGCACCGTCAATACGGTGTTCACCGACCGGGTGAGCGTTTCACGGATACTGAGATTGACAACATCGCCGAGTTCCTGCAGCGTCGTCAGCCGCTTCCGGCTCAGCTTGATATTCTCTCTGACACGGTCAAACGTCACGATTGTATCATTGATCGAATAACCCACAATGGTCAGAACGGCCGAGATAAATAGGATATTGACTTCGATATGGAAGAGGCTGAACACTGTCACAATGAAAAACGCATCATGAATCAGGGCGAGTACCGCCGTCAGCCCCTGAAGGAATTCAAACCGAATCCATACATAGACAATAATGAAAATTGAAGCGATGATCAAAGCGTACAATCCGTTCTTTGCGAGATCCCGCCCGACTTGCGGAGAAACAGTGTTGACGTTCGGATTAACGCCAAACTGCTTTTGAATCACGCTCTTGATCTGCGCGATCTGTCCCTGGTTCAGTTCCTGATTCAGGCGTACAGTAGCCATACTATTTTGATTACCAGCAAGCACTGGCGTCTCGGCATTATAACCCATATCCGTGAACACCCTTGCCACTTTCGCCACCGACATCGGTTGGCTGCCCTGAATATCAATCCGGGTACCGCTCGAAAAATCAATACCGAGGTTAAGTTTAAATACAAAAAGCGATAGGATCCCCAGTATAATCAAAGCACTTGAAAATATGAAAAAAACGTTTCTATATTTCATAAAGTCAAGATGGCCATAGAATTTATTGTAATGCTTATAATTCATGTTGCTATTAGTGTTCACGAATATCACTCCTCTTGATGCCGAACAGCCACGGTTTATCATTCAGGGCCTTGCTGTGGACCAGAAGCCCGAGCAACAGGCGCGCGCCATAAACAGAAGTAATGAAAGTGACGCAGTTGCTGATCAGCAGCATAACAGCAAAGCCTTTAACAGAACTTTCACCGAACATAAAAAGAACCGCTGCGGCGATGATTGTCGTCAGGTTCGCGTCCACTACCGTCGGCAGGGCGCGCTTGCTCCCTGCCCGGAATGCGGACAGAATCGATTTACCGCTTCGTATCTCGTCTTTTATACGCTCAAGAGTGATGATATTTGCATCAACGGCCATACCAATACCGAGGATCATCGCAGCGATGCCCGGTAATGTCAGCACAGCCTGCAAGCCGACAAAAACGCCCATTACAATATAAATGTAAAAAGCGAGTGTGATGTTGGCGATCAGTCCCCCGAACCTGTAGAAGAGCAGCATAAACAGGAGAATCGCCGCAACGCCCAATGCGCCGGCAAACAAGGTATCCTTCATGGAATTTTGTCCGTACTGAGCGCCGACGGATGTCGAATAGATTTCAGTCATCTTCACCGGAAGCGAACCTGAATTAAGCAGATCCTTCAGAGTGGTCGCTTCAGGGACCGTAAAATTGCCCGAGATCTGGACATCGCTTGTGTTCAATACATTGTCAACTGAGGGATTGGAAATAAATTTGTGATTCGCTTTCCCCACTTCATTCTGATAAGAATCACCTTTGCCGAAATCCATCCAGATGACCAAAACATTGTTCGGGTAACCATAGCTGAGAACCTTTTTGGTAACGCTGGCAAATTTATTCGGGTCTTTCAGCTGCAGCGTGACCATCGGATGGTTCAGGCTGTCAAAAGCAACCTGCGCTTTACCCGGTTGCAGATCCGATCCGTCCAACATCAAGTGGTCCTTGTAGTCCCGGAATGTTAGATTGGCGGTCGTCGACAATAACTGACGTGCGCGTTTTTCATCTTTAACCCCGGGCAGCTGAACATCAATCCGGTTGCCGTTCTGAATGGAGATACTCGGCTCGCTGACGCCGAGTACATTAATACGCTTATTAAGTGCCGCAACCGCGTTGCTCATTGTATTTTGATCGATTTTCTGTCCGGCCTTGAGCGGCTTGACCTGATAAAGAACCTCAAAGCCGCCTTTCAGGTCAAGGCCCAATTTCACGTTATGTATGATTGGTGCTGTAACCAAACCCATTATGACCGCTGCAACAATAAGAATTGCAAAAAAGGAAAAAATATGTCCTTTCTTAACCATGACCTTAACTTGCTCCCTTCTCTATCTCTGAGGGTGGGCTTATCCGAACCCGCTCTCTGTTTATTCGACTTGTTTAATTGAGGCCATCAAGACTCAGTGAATTGTCTTTGAACATATCCATGCGGATTTTGTTCATGTAATCGTTCACGGTCAGCGACATGACAGCAGCCACGACTTCATGGATTCTTTCCGGCCTGTCCTCCTTCTTCTTTTCCAGTGATTCCTTTACAAACTGCCAGAATTCGTCCATCTTCAGATGGTTGAGCCCAAGCAAGTGAAACTCATCCAGTTTGCTTTGCAGAAACGGAGCAATTTCTTTCCGCCACTTTTCCAGATCATCAAAGGATTCCGGCATGTCTATTCCTCCCATAATGTTTATCATAGCATAATTGGCAGATAATACGAAACACAAAATCGGTATTCCGATAAACCTTTTGAAGCGAATCCGGAGAATAATCCAAGGGCTTGTCATGTGGAGACGCGCTCCATGCATATAAATGCATTAAGCGTGCGTCACAGCCGCAACTTTAAGAAGAAAAGGCGGACAAGCCCATGGCACGGCAATCATTTTTAAAAGGATCATTTATTTTGATGGCTGCAGGTCTGGTTACACGCATACTTGGCATGATCAATGGGATGGTGCTGGCCCGGGTGATCGGCGATGAGGGCGTTGGCCTTTTCATGATGGCTTTCCCGGCGATGCTGCTTGTCGTCACACTGACCGAACTCGGGCTGCCTGTCGCCATCTCTAAGCTCGTCGCCGAAGCGGAGACTTTCGGCGACAAACGGCGTATTAAACTGATTCTCGCTCTGTCGCTTTCGATCGTTGGAACAATCAGCATTATCCTGACTCTCGCTATGCTTGTCCTCATCCCGGTGTCTGCTAAATACATGTTTGCTGATACGCGCGTCGTTTACCCCTTAATTGCTATTACTCCGGTCATTCCGATTGTCGCGGTCAGTTCCGTACTCCGCGGCTACTTCCAGGGAATCCGCAATATGAAGCCATACGCCTGGTCCGGAATCGTCGAACAGGTGGTGCGTATCTCACTGGTCGCCACGCTTGCCAATCTGCTGATGCCCTATGGCGTCGCCTACGCAGCCGCGGGCGCAATGATCGCCGGTTCCGCTGGCGAATGCGCATCACTGTTATACATGCTCCATGCGTTTAAGAAAGAGGGCAATCACTTATTTAAAGGAAAAGGGCGCAAATCGCTGCAGGGAAGCCGTACCACCCTGCGGCACTTGCTCGGCATCGGGCTTCCGACCATGGGGAGCCGGCTGATTGCATCAATTGGGAATTTTCTTGAACCGATGATTGTCTCGCACAGCCTCGTCATGGCAGGCTATTCGATCAAAGCCTCAGCTGAACTGTACGGACAGCTGACCGGTTACGCGATGACCCTTCTCCTTTTGCCCAGCTTCATTACCCATGCGCTGCATGTTTCTCTTGTTCCGGCAGTCAGTGAAGCCTTCGCCCGAAAATCCTATGGGATGATTCACTACCGCCTCAATCAGGCGCTTCGCATTGCCATGCTGACCGGCGGCCTTTCCATTGTTGTCACTTACTCTTTTGCCCAGCCTCTGATGAAAATTATTTATGACGCGCCTGAAGCGGCGCAGTTTCTCTATACAATGGCGCCCTTCTTCATGATTTTCTATTTTCAGGCTCCGATGCATGCCGTCCTTCAGGCGCTCGATCTGGCTAAGGCGGCAATGATCAATACGTTTATAGGAGCTCTAGTGAAAATCTTCCTGCTCTTCTTTTTAACGAGCCGTCCCGAGTACGGTATCAAGGGTACGGCGCTGGCCATCTGTTTCAATGTCGTGCTGGTCACCATGCTGCATGCTGCCGTGATGTTCCGGGCCATCGGTTTTTCACTGATACTTAAAGATTATGTCCGGACAGGCATTCTGATCGCCTTTTCCGGCTTTCTTTCACATCTGCTGATTCAGAGAAGCTTCACCGCCATGAGCCTTGTTCCGCGGACACTTCTCCTGATTTCCCTGATCGCCCTGTTCTATGCCCTCTTCGCTTTATTTCTCGGGATGATTCAGAAAGATCAGCTTGCTCAGTTTCTCGTAATCGGCAAATGGATTCGCTAATTTTCTGGAGAATAATTCTTCAGATCCATGAAAAAGTTTCCTGTATCGTCCATGGTCAGATAATTGACTTGCCGCAAGTCCCGATAACCGAAATTTCTCAGTTCCCGCCTGAGCCAAAGCTGTGTCTTGCCGATTTTCCTGAGATTGTCACCGCGCACTTTTCCGTTCTCGATCAGGGGCAGTGCCATCGGCGGGCAGTATTTATGATCCGTGCCGGATGCGTACGCCGCTCCGGACATAGAGAGCTCATGCTCACGCACCATTGAAGGCGGCACAGAAGGATCCTGTGTCAGCCATTTTTCAGAGGACTGCTGAACGATCTTTTGAAGCCGGTAAGTGAGAATCAGTATGCCGAACGGTACAAGAAAATAGGCTAACGGCTGATTCGGACGGATCACCGCTAAAAGCGATAGATCGGCCGCGAAAAAAAGAACGGTGAAATCCGCCAAAGTCCGCTCCGCCGGTTTTGCGCCCAGAATATCACGGAGCCCAAATTTCAGAAGTATGATAAAAAGCAACATCCTTGCGGCCGAAGTACCCATAGCTGTTCTCCCCTGATTATTTTCTATAGGTTATTATGTGCAGACGGGCAGATAACATAAGCCGATGTTTCTCAGATTAAGTCATCAAACACAGGCTGTCCGAATAGACTTTAAGCAGGATTTCAGGCTGACAGGCTCTTCCGGAACACATGTCGCTCTGGTCATAAATTTTACTGGCCGTTTCTTCTTCCCATTTAGCATTAACCGACTCATTCCGCCTGAAATAAAATTTTCTGGATTCACAGGAGGCGTTTTGTATGACTCGCAACTGGCTTTCCGCCATTACTTACGGGATGGTCGCATCCTTCATCATTATCCTTGCTTCCGCTGTACTTCTTGCTTCGCTGCTCCGCTTTACTTCATTCGCGGAAACCAGCGGAACCGCTCTTCCAATAATCATTTCCGCTATTGCTTTATTTATCGGAGGGACAATTGCAGGCTCAAAAATGAAGGAAAAAGGTCTCATGATTGGCGCAATTACCGGACTTTTTTATTGTCTGTTCAGCCTCAGTTTCCAGTACCTCGCCCTTGACCGCGCGCCGGGGCTGATACAGCTTGTTTATTTTCTTGCCAATATCGCGGCGGCCGCGCTCGGAGGCACCATCGGCGTCAATCTCTTTTCAGGAAAGCATAGGTACTGATCGCTCTTTCCAAAATAAAAAAGCGGCCGATTGGGGTCGCTTTTTTACGGTTGCACTTATTCTTTTTCAGCAGTCGTTTCTTTATCATCTTTCTTCTTTGAATCTTCTTCGGCAGCTGAACCGGATTTTTTAATTATTGAACGAATCGCGCTGCGTTCAAAAGAGAGCTTGCTTCCGCTGCTTCTCAGGACAATATTCTGGTCGTCGAACGATTCAACAGTACCCTGAAGTCCTCCAATTGTGATAATTTTGTCGCCTCGCGACAGTGAAGATTGCATTTCCTGTACCTGCTTCTTCTGCTTCTGTTGCGGGCGCAAAATCAGAAAATAGAAAATCGCAACAAAGATAATCAGAGGTAAAGCAAATTGACCTAAACTTTGCATTTCTTAATCCATCCTTCCGATGTTAAAAGTTTTTCGCATCCGGTTTATTAAAACCATAAGATTCAAAGAATTGTTCTCTGAATTCAAGCAGCCGATCTTCCCGAATGGCTGATCGGACATGCTCCATTAATTTTATCAAAAAATACAGGTTATGGTAAGAGGTTAAGCGAAATCCAAAAGTTTCATTCGCTTTGACCAGATGACGGATATAAGCCCGTGAGTAATTTCTGCAGACTTCGCAGTCGCATTGATCGTCGATCGGTCCGAAATCACGCGCAAATTCGGCATTCTTTATAACCAGCCGTCCATGTGATGTCATGCAGGTGCCATTGCGGGCGATACGCGTCGGCAGCACGCAATCAAACATATCAATGCCGCGGATTGCACCGTCAATCAGAGAATCGGGTGATCCGACACCCATCAGATACCGCGGCTTATCCGCCGGAAGAAAAGGTGTCGTGTAGGCCAGCATCTCATTCATCGCCGGCTTGGGCTCCCCGACTGAAAGCCCCCCGATGGAATACCCCGGGAAATCCAGCGATGTCAGCTCCTGTGCCGACTGTTTCCTCAGTTCTTTGAAGACGCCTCCCTGGACAATACCGAAAAGGGCCTGCCGGTCAGGATGGCTGTTCGCGGCAAGGCATCGTTCCGCCCACCGGCTTGTCCGTTCAACCGACTGCTTCATATACTCATAAGTGGCCGGATAGGGCGGGCATTCATCAAAAGACATCATGATATCCGATCCAAGCGCGTTCTGGATGGCAATCGATTTTTCCGGAGTCAGAAACATTTTTGCGCCGTTCAGGTGATTACGGAAATGGACGCCCTCTTCTGTGATATCACGCAGTTTGCTCAGGCTGAAAACCTGGAATCCGCCGGAATCCGTCAAAATGCCCTGATCCCAATTCATAAATTGGTGAAGCCCGCCGGCCTCTTCTATAATATCCTCGCCTGGTCTGAGCCAAAGGTGATAGGTATTGCTCAGAATGACTCCGGCGCCCATCTCTTTAAGCTCACGTGGGCTCATTGTTTTCACAGTCGCCTGCGTCCCGACAGGCATAAACATCGGCGTGTCGAATACCCCATGCGGTGTATGCAGCCGTCCGAGCCGGGCGCCGGTCTGCCGGTCAGTCTTGATTAATTCATAAGTAACGGGTACGGTCATTTATTCTTGTTTCCTTCCTCAATAAACATCGCGTCGCCAAAGCTGAAAAAGCGGTATTTTTCTTTCACTGCTTCCCTGTATGCCTTTAAAATGAAATCTCTCCCAGCAAATGCGCTGACAAGCATAATCAGAGTGGACTTCGGAAGATGGAAGTTTGTGATCATCCCGTCAATAGCTCTGTACTGGAAACCCGGATAGATAAAAATATCGGTCCATCCGGAAGCTTCCTGATATTTTCCATCGTACTTAGCCGTGATCGTCTCTAATGTGCGGATGACTGTAGTCCCGCACGCGATGATCCTGTGCCCTTCCGCTCTGGCATTGGTCAGTGTGTCCGCAGCCTGCGCGGACATCTGATAAAATTCCGAATGCATGGTATGCTCTTCTATCTTGTCCACTTTGACCGGGCGGAATGTGCCAAGCCCGACATGAAGCGTGATGAAAACCAGATGAATCCCCTTCTCTTCAATTTTAGCCAGCAATTCTTTTGTGAAGTGAAGGCCGGCTGTCGGTGCCGCTGCAGACCCGCGGTGTTTCGCATAAACCGTCTGATAGAGATCAGGATCATCCAGCTGTTCTTTAATATATGGAGGAAGAGGCATTTTCCCCAGTTCTTCAAGCACTTCATAGAAGATGCCTTCATAATGAAAAGTGACGATTCTTCTCCCTTCGTCCAGTTCTTGCGTACAAACCGCTTCAAGTCTGCCGTCGCCAAACTGGATATGTTCACCTTCATGTACGCGTTTCGCCGGTTTGGCAAGACATTCCCACGAATCGCCTTCCGTCTGTTTCAGCAGCAGCAGTTCAATTTTTGCACCGGTTTCTTCCTTATGGCCGATCAGGCGTGCCGGAAGTACCTTCGTATCATTCAGAACCAGGCAGTCGCCAGGATTCAGATAATCAATAATTTCCGAAAAATGATGATGGGCAATCCTGTCGCTATTCGGATTCAGCACCATCAATCTTGATGCCGCGCGGTCTTTCAGCGGTGTTTGGGCAATCAGTTCTTCAGGTAGATCGTAATCAAAATCTGAAACATCCATAACTCTTATGCACTCTCTTTCCGTTAACGTAGGTGGTTAATGATATAAAAAATAAGTGATATTACAATGCTGATCACAAGACACGTGACAATCGGAAACATAAAGGTGACATTTCCTTTTTTAATAATAAAATCACCCGGGAGCCTGCCAACGAGCGGCCAGCACAATCCGATTAAAAAAAGGACGACACCGGCGATCATCAGAAACTTACCGATATCCCCCATGGATTCAATCATTCCTTTCAATATGGAAATGCCGGTACGCCAAGTCCGTAACCACGCGTCCACGAGGCGTCCTCTGAATAAAACCGTTCTGCAGCAGGAACGGTTCATGGACATCTTCTATGGTGTGCCGCTCTTCGCCAATCGCGGCCGCAAGGGTATCCAGGCCAACAGGACCACCACCGAATTTATGGATCATTCCTTCAAGTAACTGGTGATCCACACGGTCAAGCCCTGCTTCATCGACCTGAAGCCTCGTCAGCCCCATCCGAGCAGTCTCCTTGTCAATAATTCCGCCCGTTTCAATCTGGGCAAAATCGCGTATCCTCTTCAGCAGACGATTGGCAATGCGCGGCGTCCCCCTAGATCTGCCGGCAATTTCCTTACAGGCATCATCCCTGATCTCGGCATTTAAAACAGATGCCGTCCGCCGGACAATTTGTGACAGCTCATCCGGACTGTAAAACTGCAGACGGCTGATGACCCCGAAACGGTCTCTGAGCGGAGGTGACAGGTAGCCGGCGCGCGTTGTCGCTCCGACAAGAGTGAACGGAGGCAGATTCAGACGGACCGAGTGTGCCGTGTCGTCCTTTCCAATCACAATATCCATGCAAAAATCTTCCATCGCCGGATAAAGCACTTCTTCAACATGCCGGCTTAGCCTGTGTATTTCATCGATAAAAAGAACGTCCCCCGGCTCAAGAGATGAAAGGACAGCCGCAAGATCCCCAGGCCTCTCAAGAGCGGGACCTGAGGTTGTGCGGATTTGTGCCCCCATCTCACCCGCAATGATCATAGCCAATGTCGTTTTGCCAAGTCCCGGAGGACCATAGAGGAGTACATGGTCGAGGGGCTCATGGCGTTCTTTGGCAGCCTTAATAAAAACTTTCAGGTTCTTTTTCAATTCTTCCTGCCCGATGTAATGCTCGAGATCAGAAGGACGTATGGAACGCTCCATACTCTGATCCTCCAGTGTGGACTCACTGGAAAGCAAACGGTCGTTTTCCACCTCAGCCGCCTCCTTATCACGCGTTCGTCAAAAGGCGCAGCGCCTCTTTAACATAATTTTCCGCCGTCAGTTCCTGTTTTTTCAGCTCGGGGATCACCTTGTGAATTTCTCTCTCTGAATAGCCCAGCATTTCCAGAGCGTCCAACGCCTCGCTGAGGGCCAAACTTTCATCGCCTGTTCCACTTTCTGAAATGCCGGAGATGGAGAAATCGGCAAGCTTTCCTTTCAAATCAAGGATAATCTGGCCTGCTGTTTTTTTGCCGATTCCGGGAAAACGGGTCAGATAGCGATTATCCTCTGACTCAATCGCCCGGATAATTTCATCCGGATTTCCGGAGGCAAGAACGGCCAGTGCGTTTTTCGGACCAATTCCCGAGACACTAAGAAGCCGGATAAACAATTCACGTTCTTCTCTAGTCTTAAAACCATACAGAATCATCGCGTCTTCCCGCACATACTGGTAAATATATACCTTTGTTTCCTTATTCATCATCGGCTGGTAACTGAACGGATTGGCACACGTAATCTTGTAGCCGATGCCGCCTTGTTCAATCACAATGCCGTTTCCCGACAGATAAGATAAAAGACCGCTTATATAATCAAACACTTGCTTTGCTCCTCAATGGGCTGGTGTGAACCCTGCCTGTTTTCGTTATAATAAATATCATATCACACAGCCGGGATTTGTCACAAAAATTACTGGAGTAAAAGCAAAAAAAGCTGGCAAAAAGAAAAGGACATTTTTACATCAATGTCCCGATTTTCCTGTATTTTTAAAATTATATGGTTTGGATAGTGCATTGCGGATTAATGTTCAGGCTTCCTCCAGATTGCTGTAGATGTCCTGAACATCATCGTTGTCTTCCAGAGCATCCATCAGCGCATCCATTTTATCAAGATCCTCTCCTGAGAGCGCCGTTTTTGTTTTGGGAACCATGGCGACCTCCGCACGGTCAATTTCATAACCCTTGTCTTCTTCAAGTGCCTTCTTGACACTGTCAAAAACCTCTGGAGACGTGGTGATCACAAAACGATCCTCTTCGGTGCGCAGATCATCAGCACCCGCATCAATCGCATCCATCATCACCTGATCTTCGTCAAGTCCGTCTTTTTTTTCAATTTCAATTAATCCCTGCTTGTCGAACATAAAAGCGACACTGCCTGATTCGCCGAGATTTCCCCCGCTCTTTGAAAAAGCGTGGCGTATTTCCGATGCGGATCTGTTCCTATTGTCTGTGAGCACATCCACCATGACCGCGACACCACCTGGTCCGTATCCTTCATACGTGATTTCTTCATATGTGACACCATCCAGGTTGCCAGTCCCCTTCTTGATTGCCCGGGAAATGTTATCATTCGGCATGTTTGCGGCTTTTGCTTTTTCGATGGCGTGCCTCAGCCCAGCGTTCATATCCGGGTCGCCGCCGCCTCGCCTCGCTTCAAGAAAAATATCCTTGGAAAGTTTCATAAATGCTTTCCCGCGGATCGCGTCCATCGCATTCTTCTTATGCTGTATATTGTTCCATTTTGAATGTCCTGACATATTTCTTCTCCTCTCATACACGCTGTCAGTTTGCCTGAAGCACTGGCCTCTCTTCTTGAACATCCCTCTGAAAACACCCCAGGGAAGTCCCGGAATTCCAGCCCATTCAGATTGCTGCTCTATATACTCCGCGCAAGATCCAAACGCAACACCGATTTCATTATACCTATTTTTGTCCCTGAAAAAAAGAGCAAGGAAACGCTTCCCTGCTCTTTTTTGCTTATCTTTTTGTCTGATTACTTGCTGTTATTCTGAAACGGGCGTTTCAGCGCGCGCGCTAAATCGTCAATTATTCCTGTGATGTCGGAGCTCACTTCGCGCATGCCTTTACCAGCATTAAAATTGGTTGCAGCTCTTCTGATTCTCTGGATATAACGATTGTCCGTTGTGACGTAAATCGTCCTGCTTCCAGTCAGCGGCCTGACTGCGGCTTTGACCTTGTTTGTTAATGCACCTGTATTGGTCACGGTTTTGTCCGGCACGATACCGACCAGGACATTTCCATTGTTTACAACAACATAGGCGTTGCTTACACCGCTCACGGCATTCGCTTTATCGGCAATTTTCTTGGCCAAAAGGCGGTCATTGCGATATCCATTACGGTCCGTCCTGTAAGTCTGCTCAGTGGTATTGTAATTCGGATTCACTGGATAAGTGGTATTCGGATTGTTCCTGTAAGTGACATTACGCGGCGCGTTCGGATTATTGTATGCAGAGTTGTAGGCCCCGCAGCCGGGCAATATGCCGCCTATTGTCAGAATAGCGCTGAGTGCAAGTACTGCTTTTTTCAATGCAAATCCCCCTTTCACACTTATTTTGTGTGATGAGAGAGGATTTTACACGGGTGAATTTTTCCGCAGGGACAGTAAATATTAACAAGAAAGACAATAGTTATTTTTTGCTGGTCGGCTTAATCGGTTTTTCAAGCTGAAATACCGGTGCAGGAATCGACCCCATTTCTGAATAAGGCATTTCAGCCTGCGGTAGATTCCCTCCGTAATACCCGTAAGTGGGCGATGTGGCAAAAGGCGAATAGGGCTGAGCGGAAGGCCCGCCACATCCGCATGGCCTTTGCTGACCCATGGGTGGCATATATGGATATGGATAACCGCCAATAGTTCCCTGACCGGCCGGTTGAGTTGGTATACTTTGCTGCCCCTGAACCAACGGATTAGCCGCATTTTGCACCGATGTCCCCACGTTGGCAACTGAGGGCTGGCCTGGTTGTATCCATGGGCTTACGGGTGCCTGAGCTGCGTTTGGAAGCTGATAATCCGCGGCCGGCTGAATTGCTCCTTTGGAGAGAGGAGAATAGGCAGCCTGTTTTGTCGGGTTCATGGATGCTTTCGCCGTCTTTCCGGATACGGGATTCTGATACTCCGGCGCGATCATTGGCATACTTTTTTTGTTGCTGGCTCCGGACTGCATAGCAGGATTGGTGATCCCGACCGGACTAACCTGAGGAGTTATTGGTGCCTGATAGTAGGGATTCGTAGGTACGGACTGCGTCACGGGGCTGACCGTACCCGATGGATTGCCGGGATACAGCGCCGAATAAGGATTAACCGCGGCAGGCTGCGATATCGGGCTGTACGCGTTCCCCATTTTCCCTGCGGAAGCCGGTGAATAGGGTGACGCCTGATTCGGCTGCATCGCCGGACTGACTAAGTTTCCCGGATTGGAATAGGGAGGATAGGGCTGGGAATAAGGGCTCATTTGTCCAGACTGTGCTGCGGGGCTTACAGCGGTGCCCGGATTCCCGGAATAAGCAGGTGAATACGGATTTATGCCGTAAGGTGATACAGCAGAATTGACAGCCCCTCCAATATTCCCTGTCAGCCCTGGATAATTCGGGTATCCTGACCCCATCGGCGCACTCTGGGATGGAAGCGAGCCAGGCACATTCTGAAAAGCTCCCGCCGTTACCCCTGGATATTGATATTGATTTTGACTGACTTTTGGATAAAATATGGTATTAAAATCAGTCGCTCCGCCCGTAGGATGTCCACCGGTTGCCGGGCTCTCCTTTGCCTTTTCCTGTGCCCCCGAGACAGCGGGCGGTTTCTTGGCAGCTTCGACTTGCGGTGAAGGAGAAGCTGCCGGCTTCTGGGTCTGTATAGGTGCTGTTACCGAAGGCTGCACCTGTGCCTGTTTTTTTGGTTTTTCGGAACGTTCGACCTTCAGGGGCTGCACGTTTCCAGAAACTTTGACCTTCATTCCTTGAATCAGTTCTTCATCAGTCAGACCATTATTCATATCCCGGAAATCATTAATCGCCATCTCGTGTTTCTGAGCAATAGCCGCCACTGAATCGCCTTTCTGAACCACATATAATTTCACGGTTTCCATCCCTCCTGTGAATGTCGTTTATATATATATGGCTGATCTGGGCTTTTTGCCACTTAAAAGAGAAAGGGGGATGCTCAGACGATTAATCTTCAGCGTGCAAGTCGTCCAATGATTGTCTATAATAAAAAGCAAATACACATTGTTGCGGAGTGTTGAGCATGACTGAGACAGAAGAGAAACGTATCACTGCGAAGGAGAGACGCCACCTGATTCTGGAGCGCCTCCAGTCATCCACCGACCCTATAACAGGGAGTGAGCTAGCGGAACAGATGAATGTCAGTCGTCAGGTGATTGTACAGGATATTTCGCTGATAAAAGCGAAAGAGTATCCGATCATTGCGACCTCACAAGGTTACCTGTTCATCGGTAGGTCCAGATCTGATCTGAAAACACGTACTGTCGCCTGCAGACACAGCGTTCAGGAAACAGAAAATGAACTGACCCTAGTTGTAAGTTGTGGTGTCACCATTATTAACGTGACGGTGGAACATCCGCTTTATGGTGAAATCACCGGTTCCCTGATGATCCGCAATCATGCTGATATTGCCCACTTTATCAGCCGTCTTGAAACAACAGGTGCCTCGTTGCTTTCTTCCCTGACGGGCGGAATCCATCTCCATCAGTTTGAAGCGCCTACCGACAGACAAATTGACGATGCAGTCCGTGCATTAAAAAAAGCGGGTTATCTGCTCTAACCCGCTTTACTTCGCAAAAATTTTATACTTTTATTTAATGGTCCGATCAGTCCGTGTATTCGAACTCAAAGTCCATAATGCGGACTGTATCTCCCTCTGTCACACCGCGTTTTCTCAATTCATCATCTACACCCATACTGCGCAGTTGCTTCGCAAATCTTCGGATCGCCTCATCATGATGAAAATTCGTCATTTTGAACAGAAGTTCCACTTTTGGCCCGGAGACATTAAAGACACCATCGCTTCCCCTTGTAATGACAAAAGGAACTTCTTCCTCCTCAAACCGGTAAACAGTTGCATCATCCGTTTTCTCTTCTTCCATAGGAAAAACCGGTGTGCTTTTAATTAATTCATAAACTTTGCCAGTCAACGCGTTCAGCCCGGAGTGGGTCAATGATGACACCGGAAATATCGGGATTTCCGGACCGATTTTTTCTCTGAATCGTTCAAGATTCCGTGAAGCGTCCGGCATGTCCATTTTACTTGCGGCGATTACTTGCGGACGTTCCGTGAGACGCATCTGATAACTCTTAAGTTCCTCATTGATTTTTTGATAGTCCTCAAAAGGATCCCGTCCTTCACTACCCGACATGTCAACCACATGTATGATCACCCGTGTACGCTCAATGTGCCTCAGAAACTGGTGCCCAAGCCCCGCGCCCTGGCTCGCGCCCTCAATAAGGCCGGGAAGGTCAGCCAGAACAAAGCTCTGCCCTTCATCGACAGAAACGACACCCAGATTGGGAACAAGTGTTGTAAAATGATAAGCAGCAATTTTGGGTTTCGCTGAAGTAACAGCCGCCAGCAAAGTTGATTTACCGACACTCGGAAATCCTACCATTCCCGCGTCAGCAAGCAGCTTTAGCTCCAGTTGGACTTCAAGCTCCTGGCCCGGTTCCCCGTTCTCCGATATATACGGCGCCGGATTAGCCGGCGTTGAAAATCGGGTATTGCCTCTTCCGCCGCGACCTCCGGAAGCAATCACCTGTTTCTGGCCATTTTCCGTCAGATCGGCGAGCACCTGATTGGTCAGCCTATCACGGACGAGCGTACCCGGAGGAACCTGGACAATGAGCGATTCCGCATTCCGTCCATGCTGATTTTTGGTTCGCCCATTTTCACCCTTCTGACCCTTGAAGTGGCGCTTATAGCGAAAGTCCATCAGCGTACTGAGACCCTCATTCACTTCAAAAATAACATCGGCCCCCTTGCCGCCGTCACCGCCTGCCGGTCCCCCGTCCGGCACATATTTTTCACGTCTGAAAGCGACCATTCCGTTGCCGCCGTCACCGCCTTTGACATAAATGTTTACTTGATCGACAAACACAGATTCCACCTCATTTTCTCATTAGGGCTGTCATTTATCACATAGTGTTCAACCCAATCGACGGTTTGATTCAATTTCAGCGCGTTCATTCTGATGCGCGCTTTTATCGCATCTTTCAGCACTCCGCTGAATATAACTTCGATATTATAAGATGATTCCGTATTTTCAAATATAATTTCAACAAGATTTTCAACCCTGTCCGAAACCTGTTCTTCCAGTATGCTGAAAAACCCGCGGAAAAAATCAGTAAAATACCGGTCATATCTCGACAGATCTCTTTCATCTGAAGAAACTTTTAATTGAAGGAGAAAAGGATGGGCCGCCCATTCATAAACAATAAGATAAAACGCGCATTCTGGTATATGGAGATGGGAAAGCCGGGCATGGTTTCTTAACTTCTCAGTGATCCGATCCATAACCTCATTCGCCTTTTTTGGCCTGTTCATAAAAAGATAGCCCTTAATCAGCTGAATATCGTTGAGTAAGACATGTCTTGCTGAACTGATATACTGGATTCCCTTCTCTTCCTCAATCATCATTCGACCATCCTTCCGTTTTTTCTCAATATGTTAAGTATATCAGAAATAATTGGCTGTGATTTCCATCACGGACGCAAGTGATAAAGAAAATTTTGTGAAGTCAAGCCTTTGGTGCAGGCTGAACCTTAGTTGTGACAGTCAGGTACGGCCTAATGTCAAACAAGCGACAGGACGCGGCTTTCTGTTTGCCCTTGCACAATAATCTTTAATTTTCTAATATTAGGCTTTATTAAACTTGTCTGTTGTTTTCGCTCCAATCAACGGAGTGGCAAGATCAACATTGAATTTAAACATAGCCTTATACTTAACAGTATTAATAAAACGAATGAATTCAGGTCTCCCGCATCGCTTATTCTGCCATAAACATGATAAAAAGGCAGCCAATATAGCCTTTTGCTTCTGCAAAAAACCTATTCGCTGCCTCCTCTTTATATGCTCCGAAGTTAACGCTTATGCATGCAGCGCAATCAAGCTTCTTTGACTGCGTCAACAGGATAAACGCTGACTTTTTTGCGATCGTGACCAAACTTTTCAAACTTGACAACGCCGTCCGCCTTGGCAAACAATGTATCGTCGCCGCCGCGTCCAACATTGGTTCCCGGATAGATCTTTGTTCCGCGCTGACGGTACAGGATCGAACCGCTGGTGACATGCTGGCCGTCCGCCCTCTTTGCGCCCAGGCGCTTGGAGATCGAGTCACGACCGTTTTTTGTACTGCCGACACCTTTTTTGGATGAGAAATACTGAAGATCAAGTTTCAACATGATCGGTACCTCCTTTATCAATAATATGAATATATTTTCCGTAAGATTCTTCAATGGTTCGCATGGAAACGAGCATCGCTTCCATGATTAACTGAGCTTTCGCACGGTCGCCTTGATCTGAACCCGCTGGAAGACTGCACAGAAGAAATCCGCCGTCCGGTGATTGACGGACGCTGAGTTCCACGTCAGCCAGTTCCTCAACTGCGTTCAGAGCTCCGAAGGATACAGCCGATGCGCCGGCACACACGAGATCAAACCCATGGGGGCCGCTGCCTGCATGCCCCTGCATAAGGAAACCTGTAATTCTGCCGTCAGATTCGCGATCCACCCTCAGAGTGATCATAGCCGCGATCCTCAAGCATTGATTTTTTCAATGGTGACCTTTGTGAACGGCTGCCTGTGTCCTTGCTTGCGGCGATAATTCTTTCTTTTCTTGAACTTGAAAACGATAATCTTCTTAGCGCGTCCCTGTTCAACAACCTTCGCCGTAACGCTGGCTCCCTCAACAGTTGGTGTTCCGACTTTTGCGTCGTCACCACCAACGAAAAGGACTTTGTCAAAAGTAACTGTTTCTCCTGCTTCCGCAGCGAGCTTTTCAACGAAGATCGACTGACCTTCCTCTACTTTCAACTGCTTGCCACCTGTCTCAATAATTGCATACATACTGATGCACCTCCTTCATTAATCTCAGACTCGCCGGAAAGGGCAGCTCAAAGGCATTTTCGGGAACCGGAAAAATCATTTATCCCGCCTTTTTCCGTGCGGTTGGAGCAAGAGGCTCCCCGTCTGTGTTATTTCAGACAATAACAGTTTTTATCTTAGCATACTCTATGATCATCTGTCAACACTGCTATTTGGTCTCTACCGGACGGCCACCCGGTCTTTCAACCCGGAGCGCCGCCTTTTCCGTGTCAACTCAAAAAGTCCCATTTCTGTAAAACCAAATACTTTAATCGTTGCCGGATCGTGCGAGAGCTCAGCTTCTAATTCCATCAGCACTTTTTCCTGATCCGCAGAATCATGCAGGCGCAGAAAATCAATGACGATCATGCCGCCGATTTCCCGAAGTCTGAGCTGGCGGGCGATTTCCCGTGCAGCATGAAGATTGATATCCAGAGCGAACTTTTCCCAGCCAGTACCCACTGATGCCGATCCCGAGTTCACATCGATCGCGGTCAGTGCTTCAGCATAATCAAAAGCCAGTGTCGCGCCGTCATGCAGAGGGACAATGTGTTCCGTTGCGGACGCGTACTCCTTATTCAGGCCATGCAGTGAAAAAAGATTTTTATGAGCCTGATAAATGATTTTTACCCTGTCTGCGGGAAATTTTTCCTTCAACGGAATATTGCTGTAAATGGTGCAGAACGTGGGGTTGTGATTTTCATTTAATATGGATTCAATAAAAGAAAACGGACGGACAATGATGCCTGTCTTATCCATATTCTTCGCGTCATTTTCAATTTTCTTCCAACGAGCCCTGCTTCCTTCCAGTTCCGAAAAAAGCTGATCCGGTGACATCCCGGAAGCAATGGTCCGGATGACGATCCCTTCCTGATTCCCGCACCATTCCAATGCCATTTTCCGCAATGATTCTCTCGCAGGTTCAGCGATCTGGCGAGACACAGCGACATAGCCCCCGTTCGGAAGATAGGCGATACCTCGGCCGACCACCTGCACCTGTTCAGTCAGTTGTGCCGGCTTTCCATCCCAAGCTTCTTTCTCAACCTGCACAATCCTCAATTCTCCCGTGAATGGTTTTTTCCCGGGAAGAGCTTTATTGCGGGGTAGAAAGCCGTATTGGCCATCACCCAGATCCATAAACCAGCCGATTTCCCCCGGCTGGCTGTCACTGGCTTTGGCTAAATAAAAATCACCAACATTGATGTTCTCAGAAAAAAAATAAAAAGACCGGACGCCTCCATATTCTAGAAAAGCGGCGCGGAGTCCGGACTCATCTTGATCAACAATAATAACCGGTTCATTGCCATTACTCATCTGGACACCTCTTATCCGGTACGCTGCACACATTATCGCAAATTCTGCGGAAGGATGCAACGCAGCGACACTTCTCAGCCCATAGTATTGCTGCAGTCCTCAAGTGTACCATCCGCACGGAATCCTTTGAAATAAGCAGATGCGAGCCTCCGGTCATCCAGGATCATATCCTTCTTCCCTTCAACGTGGATACGATGATCCGTATGCTTATAGAACATTGAAAACACGTTAACAATGGATGTATCGGGTTCAAAAAACAGGTGTCTGATTTTTGGGCTGGGTCCAGCTCTTGCGGAAAGAGCCAGCAAAAATCTCATGAAATGAAGCGGAATCACCTGGCGTTCTTTATAAATGGACAGTGCGATAAAAGAAATAACGACCCAAAGATTTACAGATAGAGGGTAAAAAAGAACCATGACCACGCTTAAAGAGAGCAGAGCCATCAGAGAGAACAGGAGGGTCCGTTTATAGGCCAGTTTGAATGGGTACAGTCTCTCCAAATAAAGATGGAGGAGCCTTCCTCCGTCCAGCGGCCAAATTGGGAGCAAATTGAAGAGCAGAATAGCCATATTCTGATTATAAAAGATTTCCTGCTGCTGCATGCCCCAGAAGGGCCCCGGGGCAACCAGTAAGCCAAGAAACAAGAGACAGACGTTCTGAAACGGACCTGCTAAAACAACAATACATTCCTGCCAGAACGGATGTTCTCTGCTTTCATCTATTTTTGCCACGCCACCAAATGGAAGAAGTTCGATCGCCTCCACTTTCCAGCCCATTCGGTATGCCGCGACGGCATGTCCGCATTCATGAATGAGCACGATCGCAAAAGCAATCACGGTTTCCCAAAGATGTCCGGTGAACATTCCCGCCGCAATGACCAACCAGAATACGGGATGAATGCTGATTTTTGAATACAAGAAGCTAATCAAAGGACATCACCTGAATAGGATCAATGAATTTCGCTCCCTTCTTTAAAGCAAAATAGAAAGTTCCTTGTTTCCCACCTGAGGTCGTCCCGATGATTTGTCCCTGCTTCACTTCGTCATAGACTTTGACATTGGCTTTATCCAGTTTTCCGTACCAGGACTCGTCGCTCCCTTTATGCTGAATAATAACCGTTTCACCTGTATCCGTTTTTTTCCCCACAAAAACAACCAGTCCATCCTTCACGGCTTTAACTGAGGAATAGGAAGTTGTTTTCACAACCACACCTTTTGTTTTGCTGCTATAAGGAGCTGTCACTTCACCGATCACCGGTTCCGCAAAGTTAGGATTCGGGGTTGCGGAAGCACCGTTCGTCGTGGCAGATTTCCCCGTGTTTTGATTGACTGCACCAGGCAGAAAACTGATCGGATTGCCAAAGTTTTTTTCATACCAGGAAGACACAGCCGCAAACTGAAATTCATCAGTCATTGAAGCCGCAATGGCGTTTTTCACGGGCAGGAAAACGGCACTGCTATTTGCTTCTACCCAATAAACAGAGCCAAAGAGCGCACCCGCGATCAGGCACTGGGCCAGAAAGCGCCGGCCCGGACGGCCGGGATCCGTTCGGCCGTGCCCCGGGTCATCCGCCGGACTGTAGCGCCTGTAATAATCGGGATAATCTGAAATTTTATTCCGCCCATCCGGTCCGCCGATCATTCGCAGTCTTCTGTCTTTCCTGTCATTGTGCCTCTTTTTGAATTCCTCATATGCAGTCATGATTTTCTTCCTCTCCCGCTTGTCCTCTTAGTGAATCATATGCGGTGAGGCGGGGATTATGAGAAACAAAAATGAGACCCCTGTAAGGGTCGCTAAAGTAGGCCGAATAGTGGTTCCATGGATTAACGCATGCCGAGAAGACTTCTGAATTTCTGAAGAAAACCGCCTTTTTCTTCAATGGTCATCAGAGGTACGGTTTCACCAAGGATCCTTCTTCCAATGTTTCTGTATGCCTGGGAAGCCTTCGAATTCGGATTGAGCGCGACAGGTTCTCCCTTATTTGAGGACGCGATAACCACATCATCATCGAGAACGATGCCGAGAAGATCAATGGCCAGAATGTTCATAATTTCATCAATTTCCAGCATGCCTCCGCTTTTCATCATATGCTGGCGGATCCGGTTAATAATCAAGCGGGGGGGAGTGATCTGCTTCTCCTGTTCAAGAAGTCCGATAATCCGGTCCGCGTCGCGAACGGAGGAGATTTCTGGCGTCGTAACGACAATCGCATGATCCGCGCCCGCTACCGCATTTCGAAAACCGCGTTCTATTCCGGCAGGACAGTCTATAATCACATAGTCAAAATCTGCCTTGAGCTCGTCAACCATTTTCTTCATTTCTTCGGGCTTGACCGCCAGTTTGTCGGTTGTCTGCGCCGCGGGGAGCATGCTTAGGGAATCAAATCGCTTGTCCTTGACCAATGCCTGACTCAGCTTGCATCGTCCATTGGCCACATCAACCAAATCATAGATAATGCGGTTTTCGAGCCCCATCACCACATCCAGATTGCGCAGCCCGATATCAGTATCTACAAGGCAAACCTTTTTCCCCTGAAGAGCCAGTACTGTGCCGATATTTGCCGATGTCGTTGTTTTGCCGACACCACCCTTGCCTGAAGTTACGACAATTGCTTCCCCCATCGAAAACACCCCTCTGTGTATTGAAAATTTACGGCTGCGCAAATAAAACCGGCAGATCAATCCGTTTCAGTACTGTCTGAAGCCTGTCAATTACAATTTTGTCAAGCGACGGATCGGCATATGCGCATTCAAGAATATGATCATTCTTCAATTCATCCATAGGCTCTTCCTCAGTTCTGCTGATCCGTCCACCTATCCTTAATTGTGTCGGTTTCATAATCGAAGCAACGATGACCGAACGACTCTCATTTTCAGAACTGCCCGCGCAGGCGATTCCACGCAGCGCGCCAAGAATATAGACATTACCTGTAGCGGATACTGTTCCTCCGGGATTTACGTCCCCGATCAGCAGCAGATTTCCTTCCACAGACAGAACTTGTCCGGAGCGCACGATACGGGTAATAGGGGTTAGCCTCTCCCTTATCCGCTTGTTCTCAAATTCTTCAGAAGTCATCACATTTGATTCAATCGACTCGACCTGAAGATGGTCATAGGAACGGATCACTGCGACCAGTTCAGATCGCTGAGATTCACTGATATAACGGTTCCCCGTCTGAACTTTAACCGAGATCATCGGCCCTTCCTTATAAAAATGACGATTGACCGACAATTTCTCTTTTAATTCATCGATCAGTGCGTCATAAGCGCACATTTCATCCATCACAAGTACAAGGCCGTCTTTCCTGCCCTTCATTGTGACGAGTGGCTGGCTGGCAGACATGGGAATCATTCACCTCATTATGATTGATATTCAATAAAGACAGTCAAAAATCCTTCCCACAGTAATCAGTAAACTATGAAAATCAAATAAGTATTTTTATAGATTTCTTCTCTGAATTTATTTTTCAGTGGCAGAGCCAATCTCGGATTTTTAATCGAGCTCAGTTTTTTTCATTCCCGAAAGAAAACGCTTGAATGGGAAATAGACAACCAGTGTAAAAACAATATTCAGGCCGATGGTTGCGGGGATACGCCACTGAAAAAATATGTTCATGGGCTGATCTGTCAGTCGAATCATAAGGTAGATCAGATAGACCTCAGTCTGAAGAAAAAACACACCGAAAGCCGACAGTACTGCCGTCATCACAATATTCATGTTCACCCATTTGGATAATGAATAGGTTACATAAACAGCGAGACCCATGCTGAATGCGTACACACCAATAATAGAAGTATAGACTAAATCTGTCAGCAAGCCAAAAACAATCGCATATCTCATGCCCCAGCCCTCATCGGCAAAGAACGCCACCATAAGCAGAAGAACAAACAAAAAATCAGGAACAATCTGGATATGTCCCCAATTTTCGTAAGGAATAAAATGCATCATAATTGTACCTTCAGCCATAAAAGTGAAAAACAGAAAGATAAAAAGTTTAAACTGCTTCATCTCTTTACCCCCCCGTACCAGTCGCTGCAGCACTTTTGTCAATGATCATCACATAGATGATGTCGTTGAGGTTGGCCGACGGCTTTACCTCAGCAGCCTGAGTCAGTCCGTAAGGATCTGTTGAGACAGACGTTATTGTTCCGATCATCAGGCCTGGTGGATACATCCCGCTCAGCCCCGAAGTCGTCACTATCTGTCCCTTTTTCAGATTGGCCTTAATCGGTATCTTCTGGAACAGCAAAGTGCCTCTATTAGGATCATATCCTTCGATCATTCCATAGGTTCTGGTATTTTGTATGATGGCTGAAATTTGATTCACATTCTGTTGATTTGAAATCAGTGAAACTTTACTTGAGAAATTCCCAACCTGGGAAATAGTTCCAACCAGTCCATCAGCAGTAACGACAGGCATACCTGTTTTGATTCCGTTGACACTCCCTTTGTCAACGGTCATCAGTTGATTCCACTGATCAGGCGCTCTGCTTATCACTTCAGCCGCATATTTCTTATAGGAAAGGAGATTGGGATCCTTTTCAATGTTCAGCAAACGTCGCATTTGATTGTATCGAGCAGACAAATCTCTGTTCTGTTGCTCAACTCTCGCATAGTTTTCCAGATTTGCTTTAAGTTTTTTATTCTCTTCATAAGCATTTTTTATGTCGCTTACATTCTGAAAGAAACCCGCTGCATATTGAGCGGGCACATTGAGCACATATTGGAACAGTCCCACCGAATCCTGGGCAAACTGTTCCGGCCATGAAGAGCGGTTTCCCTGCCGCAGCGAGTAACTGATCAGGGCAATCAGTACGATCAGACTCGTGAGCAGCAAAATAAGTTTTTTATTTGAAAAAAATGAAGGCATAGAAACACCTGCTTAATCAGTCACAAAATGATTTAATTTCAGACAACTGTTATTTTCGGTTCGATGAAGCGCCTAGTCTTGATTTTGAGCGAAAAAGATGGATGTTATCCAGAGACCGTCCGGTACCTATAGCGACGCAATCCAGAGGATTCTCGGCAACAATGACCGGCATTTTGGTCTCATCGCTCAGCAAATGGTCTAGATTATTCAGGAGCGCTCCACCGCCTGTCAGCACAATACCGCGATCCATAATATCCGCTGCCAATTCTGGAGGAGTCTGTTCCAATGTAACCTTGACTGCTTCCACGATCTGCCCCACTGTGTCTTTCAGAGCGGAAGCTACTTCTTTGCCGGTCACTTCAATGGTTTTTGGAAGCCCGGTCAGAAGATCACGTCCACGGATATCCATTTTCGTACTTTCAACGGATTCGGAACCACCAGCTGAACCGATTTCTATTTTCAGTGTTTCTGCGGTCCTTTCTCCGATCATCAGATTGTAATTTTTCTTGATAAACTGAACAATAGCTTCATCCATGTCATCCCCGGCGACCCGGATGGACTGGCTGGTCACAATACCGCCGAGAGAAATAATCGCGACTTCTGTCGTTCCGCCGCCGATATCAACAACCATGCTTCCTGTAGGTTCCCAGACAGGAAGGTCAGCGCCGACCGCAGCAGCAAAAGGTTCCTCAATGGTATATGCCTCCCGTGCTCCGGCTTGCTTCGTCGCGTCTTCAACGGCCCTTTTTTCGACCGCTGTAATTCCTGATGGCACACAGACCATCACATTTGGCTTGCGTGAAAAAATGGAGCGCTGTTTCTGAGCTTCATTAATAAAATATTTCATCATTGTTGCTGTCGTGTCGAAGTCGGCGATCACACCATCCTTCATCGGGCGCACAGCAACAATGTTTCCAGGCGTTCTTCCGATCATATTTTTAGCTGGGGTGCCGACCGCTTCAATCAGCCCTGTATCCGTATGCAGAGCGACAACAGACGGTTCTCGGACGACGACACCTTTTCCCTTCACATACACCAGCGTGTTCGCCGTGCCCAAATCAATCCCCATGTCTCTTGAAAATCCGCCAAACATCTATGTAATCTCCCTTCAAATTACAGAACTCATAAGTTTTATTATATCGTACTTAGCATTAAAATTATAGTAGCTGGTCATCAAGTATACAAAAATCATTTTCCGGATTTTAAAATTCCATTCCGGTCCGAGCTTTAGTTCTACATCATGCCCTTCTGTTTCAAGCTGGTAAATTTTCTATCGCCGATTACAATATGGTCGAGAATATCGACGCCAAGCATTTTTCCGCATGCGACAAGCCTCTTAGTTACATCAATATCCTCTCGGCTCGGTGTCGGATCACCGGATGGATGATTATGGAAACAAATCATTGCCGCTGCCGAACGCCGAACCGCCTCTTTGAAGACTTCCCTCGGATGGACAATAGAAGAATTCAGGCTTCCGATAAAGATAGTTGATTTATGAAGCACCTGGTTCTTTGTGTTAAGAAATAACACCACGAAATGCTCCTGTTGAAGCGAACGCATTTCCTCCATAACATAATTTGCCCCATCCTCGGGAGATCCGACTGTATATTGCGAATCACGCTGATAACGGATCATTCGTTTTCCTACTTCAAAACTGGCCAACAGCTGCACAGCCTTGGCTCTGCCAATACCCTTTATCTCTTCAAGTTCTTCAACGCTTGCCTCTCTGAGAAGATCGAGCCCTTTAAAGTGACTGATCAGCCTTCCGGACAATTGAAGCACAGATTCATTTTTTGAACCTGAGCGAAGTATGATCGCGAACAGTTCCTGAAGAGACAGTGCACCTGCGCCATCCAATATCAAGCGTTCACGCGGACGGTCGGCATCCGGAACATCTTTCATCATGACATGCTTTACCAATTTAGATTTCCCCCTGATCTGCAGCCGGCAATAAGCCGATCCTGTTTTTAATAACATAACTTTTTCAGGATTTCCATGCAGAAGGGAAAAGTCAAAAAATCGGTCATTCAAGAACCGTCGTTCATTATTTTCGACAGGATCAGCACATTTATGACAATAAATAATGAAATCATATCAATTATTTTTGAAGTCTTCACTGTCCAAGAAGTAAACTCTGGTAAAGAGCGATTATTTCTAGCAACGATTGCTGCAAACTGTAGTAATTTTCAACGGTTCCCTTGTGCTGCAATGCTTGTACCTGAACAAGGGCATGGTCCGCAGCCGCCTCCAGACTTCCGTTTAATTGCTTGTCAATGTTTCCTGACATATTATTATCTGCTCCCTTCCAATCGACAAGTATGTTTTCCAATCGGTGAGCAGTCGCAGTCGATATGGTTTTCTGCCCGCTGTCACTTTCACCTGAAGCCGTGAGAAGAGTACTGATAAAAGTTTTAACTTTCAGTGTCGCAGCAGCCAGTGTGTTATTTTTTAATATCTGCGTGCTCTGCGGACGGATCTGAAGATATTTCTGATAGACCGATATGTCCCTGCTTTTATAAAAGCTCTCCAATTGCGCCGCACCATTTTTAGAAGAAGCCGCGCCAATCAGTACGGCAGTCGGGTTATTTCCCGCTGTCACCGCAGCAAAACCTTCTTTTCTCAGTCCCTGTGAAACCTGATCCGCTCTCGCCCTTGTCGAAAAAACGCCGGCCTGAACAAGATAAACGGACAGATCAAGGCTGCCGCTTTGTATCTTAACTGTGTTTGATCCGGATGAAATTGTCCCGGATTTTTTTCCCCATACAGTGCTGCCCGTTTCCTCTTTCCCGGAAAAAACAGTCAGCATCGTTAATCCGATCACTAATCCGATAACAATTGCCGCGGCACCGGGAAGCCAGTATATCCTAATCGTCCTCAATAACCGAACAGGTAATGAATCTAATTTGCCCTTAATGCGCCCGGATTTAATTTCTTTAGGATAGGACAAGTGTTCAGAAAGGCTATTCGAGTTTTGCCCGCCAGGCTTCGCTTGAAGATCCATCTGCCCTGAAAAGGCATGATCCCATTCCAGCAGCTTCTCCTTTTCAGCAGCTGTCTCCTTTTTCGTCCACTCTTCCAGACTGTGTCTCTCACCATTGAACCGAATGACCACATCCGGTTTTTGCTTCCTGTTCCCGTCCACACGATTCCCTCCTTAATAAAGGCAGGACTACTTCGGACAGGGTAACATAAACCAAACAAAAAAGGACAAGACTCATGTCGTCTTGTCCCAATTTTTTTTCGCTATTTATTTTAATACCCATTCTTTTACACATAACGGGCAACCCTATTTTTACCTTTCCGTTTAGCGCCAACATACATCGCATGATCCGCATTATTTATCAACTCTGCCGGACCCGAAGCGTCCGCCCTTGCGGTTGAAATACCTATACTGATCGTGACATGGATCTGTCTGTACCGATGTTCATCTTCAATATAGATCATAAAAGGATCGGTCGCTACGGCCTGGCGGATCGATTCTGCCATCGCAAAGCAAATATTCCGGTCGATCCCCGGCAGGACCACAGTAAATTCCTCTCCGCCATAGCGGGCAATGATGCCCTTCTCCCCGACTGTACTGCGCAGACGATTAGCCACCCCGATCAATACCGCATTGCCATTCTGATGTCCATGGGTGTCATTGATCGTCTTAAAATCGTCAATATCCATCATAATCACCGAAAAAGTACTCAGTGTCAGATCGTTATACATGCGATCGAGCACATTCATCAGATACCTGTAATTAAACAGATCTGTCAGAGGATCCTGTTCACTTTCCTTTTTTCGAATTTCAAATGTTCTCGCATTCTCAAGCGCTATGGCCAGGAAATCACCAATAATTTCCACGCCGATACGTGCCGTTTTCGTATAGGCTTTCGAGAGATGTGACGCAACGGTCAGAACCCCAATGACTTGTCCGTGGTACATCATCGGGACGGACAAAAAGGATTTGGCATGCCCGTCTGAAAGAGCGTACAAAAACGGGTACATGTCCTGATTTCTGGTACCTATCAGCGCCTTCCCCTGTCTATAGACATCGAGGCTCACATCCGCTTCTTGCTGGAAAGGGACAAAATTTTCAGATTCTTGTTTTCTGAACAAGCGCAGTATTTTCGGCTTCTCCGGAAAACGATAGCTGATGATATAGATATAATCTGCGGAAAGCATTCCGGGAATTTTACTGAACAGCAGATCCATAACATGATCAACCGACAATTCCTCAGTCAGTTTTTGCCCGAGATGATTGACACTCTGAAGAAAACGAACCAAGTCCTGACTTATATTAATCAGGCGGATAATAATGGAAAGGGCGACCATCGGGATCGCAATAATGAACATGCCGGCAAGACCCATGGACGAATACATAAGATAAAAGGAGATCCCGAGCGGCATCATCAGTAAAGTGACAAAAGCTTCCCAAATCATATCTTTGTCGAACCATTTATTATTTTCCTGAACCCGAAGCAGCCACTTCCGATAGGAATAGATAATGATTTCATTTGCCAGATAAGCGGCAACGTAAAAGCCGATTACCGGAATAAGATTGAATGACAGCAACACATGCGCGATGTTTTCCGTCTGTCCCCCGAGCCCATAATAAGCCCCCGCGGCGGAAACCGAGACTCCGAAAAACATGATTGAATTAACCGGAATACGGTACAGATCGTTTTTGCTGAGACGCTGAGACATCAGATAGACAAGGATGCCGAACTGGGTCATTATCGCTTCGACAAACAAGCCGAAAATGAGGAAGGCGGACAAGCCGATGCCCTGCAGCACGATAATATCAGTGCCCTGAACCCTGAAGCTGAAAAGGGCGGTAATCAAAAATACAGTGCTGACAATAATGATCGAAGACAAACTATCATTTCTCGGCGGATCTACCAGATAAAGCAACGGCAGAGACACTGCCGTGATGACAGCCCAAGCGAACCATACCGCTCTCTTCTTGGCTTTGCTCAATCGCACTTCCTCCTTTTCAACAAGATGTGCGATGCAATATTCAAAATAAATCATACTTTTTTACTAAGTTTATTGTAGCAAAAGCAAATAAATATTAAAAGTTTTTTTGAAACTTCCAATTCTTCATCTAATATTAAACTTTTTCTCCACTTATTGCATGCTTTTATGAGCTCAGAAACAACTTAACATCTATAATTTTCCAAATAGTATTACTTATTCCTTACTATTTTACAACTACATGTGCTGTCTTCGTTCCGCAGATAATGACGGACCGCAGATATGAAATAGAGTGAACCGCAGATTAGGAGAGCGTCCTTATTCCCAGTTTCCCCGGCCATACGATGAATCGCGTGTCTCCAATCGCTGTCCTCTGTTTTGTGCTGATTCAGTGACGCGTCGTAGAGGAGTCTGCTCTCTGCCGCCCGCGGATATGAGAACGTGGTTAACGTGATCTCCGATGCCACCGTTTCAATAATCCGGACCATTTTTTCATATTGCTTGTCTTCCAACGCTGCGTAGAGCACACGGATTCTGCGTGATGGATAATAACGGTTTACAGTCTGGACAAGTGCTTCGGTTCCCTGCACATTATGCGCGCCGTCGATAATAATCAGCGGGTTTTCCGACATCCGTTCAAACCGACCGGGCCAGGCCGTTTTTTCGAGCCCCGAGCGTATCTCGTTGTCTTCAGCTGGCATTCCATAGAACGTCTTCAGATATTCAACGGTCATCAGCGCGGCCGCAGCGTTTTTCAGCTGGTGCTCCCCCTTCATCCGCAGGGTGAGATCCCGCTCATGCAGATAAAATCCATCAAAATCAAAGTGTTCGCCTGCCTCGTCATGACCCAGCGAGCGTACCTGAAATTCCTTGCCCAGTATGTAGAGGCTAGAACCCTTTTCCTCCGCCTTTTCCCTAATTACTTTCAGCGCGTCCGGATGCTCCGCCGTAGTGATGATTCCGACACCCTTTTTAATAATGCCGGCCTTTTCACGGGCGATGCTGGTGATTGTGTTACCCAACTGCTTCATATGGTCCATTGCCACATTTGTAATGACTGAGACAAGAGGATGGATCACATTCGTTGAATCCAGCCTGCCGCCAAGCCCAACTTCATAGATCACCAGATCACAGGGATTCATTTGGCTGAAGTAAACAAAGCTGAGCATTGTGACCGACTCGAACTCCGCCGGTTCACCCAAGTCTGTTTCCACCTCCACCGCTTTGGTCAGCGGGTAGACGATATTCGCAGCTTTAACCAGATCGCCATCACTGATCGGAACCCCATTCACCATGATCCTTTCGTTAAACGAAGTAATATAGGGCGAAATGAAAGTACCGACCTTCAGTCCGGTTTCCTGATAAATATTGCGCAGATAGCTGACAGTAGAACCCTTTCCGTTCGTCCCGCCCACATGAATAGTACGAATACGGCGTTCAGGATTGCCGAGCCGGGCCAACATCCACTCCATTCTTTGTGTCCCCGGCTTCATGCCGTGCGGTATCAAACCATGAATCCAGTCAAGTGTTTCTTCTATCGTTGTAAACATACTTTGTGTTAACCCCCAATAATCAGTAAACGGCGGCGGGATGATCAACCCGTCACCGTTCATTGTGTGTCAGCGAACGCTAATTGTCCACTGTCAGGCCTTTAATTCAGTAATTCTTGCCTCGATTTTGTCACGTTTCTGAAGGTAATCCTGCTCTTTTTCACGTTCCGCATTGACAACCTGTTCCGGAGCCTTGTCAACAAAACGCGGATTGCTTAACTTTTTCTGAACACGATCAACTTCTGCGTTCATCTTCTCAAGTTCTTTGCCAAGCCGTCCGATCTCTTCATCCAGATTAATTAGCCCGGCCAGCGGAAGATAGATGTCCGCACCGGAAACGACAGAAGAGACAGCCTTTTCGGGTGCCTGAATGTCTGTTCCGATCTGCAGGGAGGCCGGATTACAGAACTTTTCAAGATAATATCTGTTCTGTTCCAGTATTTCTGTATTTTCTTGTGATTCCGTTTTTATCAGAATATCGATTGGCTTCTTTGGCGCAACATTTTTCTCCGCACGGATGTTGCGCACGGAACGGATGATATTCTGCAAAATCGCCATTTCAGTCGCTGCATGATCATCGTTCCATTTGAGAACAGCCTGCGGCCAGTCGCTGCGCATAATCGTTTTTCCCTGATGCGGCAAGTGCTGCCAGATCTCTTCAGTTATAAAAGGCATGATCGGGTGCAGCAGCTTAAGAATTTTGTCCAGAACATAGGTCAGGACAGACTTCGTGGCCGCCTTTGCCGCTTCATCCTCACTGTAGAGCGGGAGTTTGGCCATTTCAATATACCAGTCGCAGAAATCATCCCAGATAAACTGATACAGATAATGTCCGGCTTCGCCGAAATCATAGCTTTCATACAGCGCGGTCACTTTTTCAATGGTCGCGTTGAGCCGTGTCAGAATCCAGCGGTCGGCAACAGACTTTTTGCCCGTCATATCCACGTCATCAATCGTGAAGCCATCAAGATTCATAATGACGAAACGGGATGCGTTCCATATCTTATTGGCAAAATTCCAGTTAGCTTCAACCTTGCTCCACTGGAATGTAAGGTCCTGGCCGGGTGTTGTACCTGTCGCCAGTGTATAACGCAGAGCGTCAGCCCCATATTTGGCGATGACATCCATCGGGTCAATGCCGTTCCCCAGCGACTTGCTCATTTTACGGCCTTGCTCATCACGGACAAGCCCATGGATCAGAACATCATGGAACGGGCTTTTTTCGGTGAATTGGGTTGACTGGAACATCATCCGTGCAACCCAGAAAAAAATGATGTCATAGCCGGTCACAAGCGCATTTGTCGGGAAATAACGTTTGAAATCCGGAGCCTCTTCATCCGGCCAGCCCATCGTCGAGAATGGCCACAGTGCGGAGCTGAACCATGTATCCAGAACATCCTCGTCCTGCTTCCAATTTTCAATATCTTCAGGCGCTTCCACACCAACATAAATTTCACCGGTTTTTTTATGGTACCAGGCCGGAATCTGATGGCCCCACCATAGCTGCCTTGAAATACACCAGTCACGGATATTTTCCATCCAGTGATTATAGGTTCCTTCAAAGCGCTCCGGAACAAAGTTAACTTTATCATTGGTCTTCTGCATCTTCAGTGATGCTTCAGCCAGCGGTTTCATTTTTACAAACCACTGTGTGGATAAAATCGGTTCAACCACGACACCCGTCCGTTCAGAATGGCCGACGGCGTGAACGTGTTCCTCCACGTAGGCCAGTGATCCGTTTTCTTCGAGATCTTTGACAATTTGTTTGCGGCATTCGTCACGGTCCAATCCCTGATATTTGCCAGCATTTTCATTCATTTTTCCGGCTTCGTCAATCACCAGGATCCGTGGCAGATTGTGGCGGTTGCCGACTTCAAAGTCATTCGGGTCATGTGCCGGTGTGATTTTAACAGCACCAGTACCGAATGAACGGTCTACATAGCTGTCTGCAATAATCGGGATTTCCCTGCCGACAATTGGAAGGATGGCTTTTTTCCCGACCAGATCCTTATAACGTTCATCATCCGGGTGGACGGCGATCGCCGTGTCTCCGAGCATTGTCTCAGGCCGTGTGGTCGCAATCTGAATAGAGCCCGATCCGTCTGAAAGCGGATAGTTGACATGCCACAGATTGCCTGGAATTTCTTTGTAAATAACTTCGATATCTGAAAGAGCCGTCCTTGCCGCCGGATCCCAGTTGATGATATAGGCGCCGCGGTAGATCAGCCCTTTTTCATAAAGCTGAACAAACACCTTGCGAACAGCCTTGGAAAGGCCTTCATCGAGGGTGAACCTTTCTCTGGAGTAATCCAGAGAAAGTCCAAGTTTCGCCCATTGCTTCCTAATAAAGTCCGCATATTCTTTTTTCCACTCCCAGGCGACTTCGAGAAATTTCTCTCGCCCGAGATCATAGCGCGATTTTCCTTCCTTGCGCAGTTTTGCGTCGACTTTCGCCTGTGTCGCGATCCCCGCATGATCCATTCCAGGAAGATACAGAGCATCGTATCCCTGCATTCTTTTGAAACGGATCAAGAGATCCTGCATGGTTGTATCCCATGCGTGGCCGAGATGCAGTTTTCCAGTGACATTCGGCGGTGGAATCACGATTGAATAAGGTTTCTTAGCCGGATCCGAATCCGCTTTGAAATAACCTTTCTCCCGCCAGGTCTTATACCATTTTTCTTCCGTTTGACCGGGATCGTATTTTGTTGCCATTTCTTTTTCTTCTGCCATTGCTTCCCGCTCCTTTGCTGAACTCAAAAAGAGCTTTCTTCATCACAAGGACGAAGAAAGCTCCGTGGTACCACCTTAATTTGCGCAAAAAACATGCACACACTTATCATTGATAACGGTTTTCCGGACTTTCCTACTCGGTTCATCCTTTCAGAAAGACTGCTCAAGGGTAACTTCCACTCCGGCGGCTTGGGAAGCCTTTCAGCGCAACAGCTTCCCTCTCTTACGGAAAAATTCGTCATTTTTTATCGGACGGACTTTTCTTCCAGCTTAAAGACGTGTACTACTCCCTGTCTCAGCATTTAAACTTTATGTGTTTAATTGTAATTATACATATTTAAAAGGCTGTCCGTCAACGCCGCGTATAAATTTCTCCGCACTTTTATCACATTTTCCGGTTCTGAGTCATAAGCATAATAAAAACGCCGCAGATATTCTTACCACGCGGCTTGCCGTAAAGGAGTGCTCGGGATGTTCAAAAGGAAGAATCTTTCCCCTTTTTTTAAAAAATGCCGTGAAGGGCTAAGTATTGTCGTCCTCCCGCTCGCCCTTTTTCAGCTGCTCCGGACGATCTTTATCCCAACAACTTTTGATGTCCTGCTCACCGCTCTACTCTTTTTCATCTATATTTGCTTTTTGAAAAAGTGGTTCTGAATTAATCGCTCGTTTCTTCGTCTTTTACTTCTTCCTTCGCACTTTCCTTCTTTTTTCTTTCTTCCAAATAGTGCTGGAAGCAGCGGAGCAGATTCCCCTGTGCTTTGGCAAAGCGAACCCATCGCCTGATAAACCAGAGCTCATTTTCAGTGTGATCCGAAGTGTACTGTGTCAACAAATCAATCGTAGTTCTCGGACACAGCAAAGAATGATATAAAAATGCCAGCTCTTCATCTGTGACCGGACAAGCCGCTACATAGGAGCGGAGCAATTCATCCCACGAAGAGCCGTCCACAGGAAGCATCACGTTTGCCTGCTCAACCAGCGCCGCAGTTTCAATGATGAAAAAGTCGTCCCTGCACTCCTCAAAGTTGGTCAGGCAGCTTCTTTCCCCTGCGATCAGCAGATGAAGCGGGCTCAGCCTTCCGTGACATAACGCACGGCGAAAACCTTTATTTCCCCCATCTTCATCTTTTTCCGGGCCTTTTGAAAAAAAAGCATTCGATTGTTCTAACGCTCCCAAATAGCTTCCCGCCGAATTCAGAACCGTTTGTTCAAATGGAGAAGGATAAACGTGATGCTCGGCAGTATTAAGGAATTGCTCCCATTGCATTTTCCCCGCCATCACCGTTTGCAGCGCCATTTTAAAAAGCGCATCCGTATTGCCTTCTGCCTGCATCGTCTGTCGGTGCATCTGTCCAGCCTTGACAAATAATCGCCGATAACGCTCAACGACGTCAGATTCAGGGATGGTTTCCTCGAACCACGGCATTAAATAGCTACATTGATCTTCACCTGTGATAATCAGATCTCCATATTTTGAAGGCAGCGGGGGAACTGCATCAATCACAAGACGGCGTGCGAGCAAATAAGCGGTTTCCATGTGACGGATTTGATCTCCTGTCAGTTTCTTTCGTTTCAAGGCGAAATCACCGTTTGCCGTAACTACTCGGATCAGCGGGCCGGCGGTTTCCACACGAATAGGAAAGAGATCATACTGAAAAAGTATGCGGTTGATCTGCGCACTCTGTTCAGCCGGCAAAATCAGTCACCTCTCCTTATTCAGCCCGATTCCGCGTAAACCGATTGAAACAGGCCGATGATCCGCGTTTTCTGATCCCAAATTTTTTTGAATCCGTCTGTGTCCTGTTCCCCGGACGCTTCATTTCTGAACATTGACTCGGTAAGCCTGAACCATTCCTCCGGTTCGTACCAGGCCGCCTGGACCAGATCTGCGGTCTCTTCGTCCGGTACGCCCTTTTCTTTCATACGCAGAAAGAGCCGGTGCAGGCAATCTTCACCTTCGTTTCGGTCAGATTCCAGAAAAAAGTCAGCGAGGTGTGAATATCCGCTTACCGCTCCCGATTGGCCGAGTTCAATAAACAATGTATCAAGCAGCGCCCTGCACTGCCGGAACGAGAAATCCGCAGGCAAAATAAAGGATTTTCCAGACTTCGTATGCCTGCTTCTCAAGCTGTCGCATTGATACGCGCGTTCACGAACCTCGGGATAGCAGAGACGCGCCAGTTCTCCGGCGCGTCCGTAGAATGCTCCCGATCGTTCAGCCTGATCGTAAAAGGCTTCCGCCCTGGCGAGTACTGAGATTTTCTCCCGCCCGGCCACTGCTCCCCGGCTCTTCCGAATCAGCGAAGCAATCGCCTCAGACCAAACCTCTTCGCGGGCGGATAAGCCTGCTTCGTCAAGAGGAGCATCATGGCATGTGATTGCGAAGCGGCCATATCGGATAAATGGACTGCCGGAGACAGTGGCATACATCCGGTCGACAAAAAAATGGTCGCTGAGCAGCAGCCTTCGCCAATCCATATGTGTTCGCAGCAATCGCTCATCGTTCCAAAACCGAATACGTTTTATTCCCCGTTCTGTTCCGATAAAGAACGGATTCTCCCGAATGATGTTCAGTTCACGAAAATGATAGCCGTTCTGCAGCGCCGAGACGAGCAGGGAGGTATCGTCATTCATCCTGGCTTCCCTTGGTCGATTTCGGTATATAAAGGAGCTCTCCCGCTTCAATATTTGCTGAAGCCAGCGCGTTTTTACGCAACAGGCTTGTTACGGGAACATGATAGCGCTCCGAAATACTCTCAAGTGATTCTCCAGCCTGAACAATACAGATTTTAACTCTCGTTTTCTGGTCCGATTCATCCCCCGCGAGAACCTTAGTCAGATACAGACTGCTTGCGTCACTTTTATTCTTGCTCGGACTCTCAGTCTGAACAGTTTCGGGCGCGCTGCCTGACGCTCCATGCTCTGCTTCAGTACGTTCTGAAAAAGCGACAAGAGGCGGCGGTGTCTCAGCATCCTCCGACGCTTCCGGCTTGCGGAAGGCCTCGTATTGATATTCAGTCAGACCTTCCTCCTCGTCGTCAGTCTGGCGGCCGGTTGGCATTTCCTCATATTCTCCGGAAAAAATCTCGTCGCCATATTCCTCGTCACCGTCTTCTCTTTTACCCTTGAAAAAATTTTTCAGCGTCTTATTTTTCGGCTGTTCTTTGGCAGGTTCTCCCTTTTTCGCGGCCGGATGTTCATTTGCCGCGCCCGGAGCGGCGGCAGCATTTTTCTTATTGTCTTTTCCCGCGGCCGGTTTTATTTCACTTTTTACAGGCTTATTTTCTTTTTTGGCCTCACTCTTCGCTGCAGGCTGAGCGGGCTTCGGATTTTCTTTTTTTACTGCAGGCTTGGCAGGGTTTTCAGGCGGCGCGGCTTTTTTTTCTACTGGTGCTGCCGGTTTGGGTGCAGGCGCCGCTTCCGGTTTTTTCACGGCGGCTGGTTTGGGCGCAGGCGCGGCCGGTTTTTGCTCGGGTGCCTTTGCCTTCGGCTGCTGCACCGGCTTTTCTTTCCTTTCCGAGATATTGGAATTTGCCAGGCCGGTAATTGCAATATCCGCCTGAAGCTGTATATGCCGGTGCTCGGCCAGTTCGTAATCAAACGATTCAATCACCACATACAGATTTTCCAAATCCGGCACCCGATCGGAGGGTATTGTGATATCAATTGGAAAGTGATGTTCCAGAACCGCCGTACCTTCATTCGTTTCTATAATTTCATCGATGGTCCGGAACGGAGGGGCTTTGACTTCGTCCGGTTCGGCCGCGGCATCCGACGGTCTATACTCGCCGGTCAGGCGTAAAAATCCTTTAATCGTTACAT
The DNA here is from genome assembly GCF_004684935.1 of Sporolactobacillus shoreae. Taxonomy (GTDB): domain Bacteria; phylum Bacillota; class Bacilli; order Bacillales; family Sporolactobacillaceae; genus Sporolactobacillus; species Sporolactobacillus shoreae. The sequence goes on along the minus strand of NZ_SRJD01000003.1, from coordinate 100,871 downwards.
CATTCCAATTTTCTTCAACAGTTATATCCGGCTCCAGAGCCATAGACAGAATTTCCTCGGCAGGCGCGTCGTCCCTGAGCCACACCGACTCATTTATTGAAAACTGCAAGCGATCATCCGAAGATTGAGACATGCTTTCCACCCTCTCATCCGTTCTTAATACAGGTCTATGCGTGAAGTGGGGATTTATGCGCAATCAGGGATCCGGAATCCGGTGAAAAAAAAGAAGCCTCAAGGCCTCTTTAGCGATCATAAACAGTTTGAATTTTTCGTTCGGTTCAGGAAGATTCTTTCTTCATTTTCTCCAGATAAACGCCCTCATCTTTTTTCCATTCGCAATAAAAAATATCCTTTGCATGATCGATATGATGTTTACGTAATTCATTCTGAAGCCATTCTTCATTAAGTCCGGCTTTTTTGAGATTTTCCCAGTCCACTTCGCCATCGAGAATGAGTGTGACAGGAAGATATACCGGCTTCTGAGGCTGCTGCAATTCTTCATTTGTCGGGTTGGCATATTTGTTTTTTTTCAACACACTGATCGTGCCATCTGTTTCCAGAATCGCGTAAGCGACTTCCCGGACGGAAAAAACATCTTTCTGCCTGAGAAGATTCTGAAGCATGTTTAAATCAAGTTTTTCTTTCTTCATCTGCTCCCTGTCCAAGTGTCCGTTGCGGATCACGACCGAAGGCTTGCCTTCCAAAAAACTTCGTGTTCCGCGGAATTTCTGGGTGCACCACTCAACAACGTAGATCAGCAGCCCCCACAATGCGATGGCGAAAAGAATGGATCCGAGTCCGGTATCTTTATCGTAGAGTGCGTTCCCGACAAATTCACCTAAAACGATCGCCGAAATAAAATCAAACGCGGTGACTTGGGAGAGGGTCGCCTTCCCGAGTATTTTCGTCAATAGGAAAAGCGCTGCAAAACCTACAATCAGTTCGATTGCTATCTGCAAAAAATGCATGTCCGACCACCTTCTGGAATTAATCATCCTACAGGTTTAGTTTTGCACAATTTGCTTAAAGTATGAGTAGAATTTTCAAGAGGGAGCTCCTTCATATCATCTTTGGAAGGGCTCCCTCAAAAATTAAGTATCATTTAGTCTCGCTTCATGACTCAGATTCAGCGATCTGTTTAAAAGCATTTTCAGCCGCCTGGATCGTTTTTTCAATGTCCTCCATTGAGTGTTTTGTTGATAGGAAAACACCTTCAAACTGGGATGGTGGCAGTGAAATGCCCTGTTCAATCATGGCCGCAAAATATTTTTTAAAATGGTTCAGGTCGGACGATTTGGACCGCTTGTAATTGATTACTTTCTGATCCGTAAAGAAAAAGCCCATCATAGCCCCCGCCTGATTGACAGTAAGCGGGATGCCGTATTTTTTCGCGGCAGCCTGATAGCCTTCAGCCAGTCGATCCGCTTTCTTTCTGAATTCAGGATAATCCTCCGGTGTCAACTGTGACAGAGTCATGTACCCGGCCGCCATAGCCAGCGGATTGCCGGACAATGTACCCGCCTGATAGATAGGGCCTTCCGGAGCCATTTGTTTCATGATATCACGTCGGCCGCCATAGGCACCGACCGGAAGCCCGCCGCCAATCACTTTGCCAAGGGTGGTCAGATCCGGTGTCACGCCATAATAGCCCTGTGCACAATTATAAGCGACACGGAATCCGGTCATGACTTCATCAAAAATAAGCAATGAACCGTATGCTTTGGTTATTCTTCTCAATTCCTCAAGGAAGCCCGGAATCGGCGGGACCACGCCCATATTACCGGCAACCGGCTCGACAATCACGCAGGCGATGTCGTGTCCGTATTGTTTAAAAACGTCCGATACCCTCTCCGCGTCATTATACGGAACGGTCAGGGTATCTTTCGCCAGCTGTGCGGGAACGCCTGGGCTGTCGGGAAGCCCAAGTGTCGCGACACCCGACCCTGCTTTGATCAGGAGAGAATCGGAGCTCCCATGATAGCTTCCTTCAAACTTAAGAATTTTATCTCTTCCAGTGTAGCCGCGGGCAAGCCGGATCGCACTCATTGTCGCTTCTGTTCCGGAGTTGACCATCCGAACCATTTCAACAGAAGGAACGCGTTCAACAACGAGTTCCGCGAGCTTTGTTTCCAGAACATGTGGCGCCCCGAAGCTGGTCCCTTTTTCTGCCGTTTCCTTTACGAACTCAACCACTTTTTCATCGGCGTGGCCAAGAATCAGCGGCCCCCAGCTCAGCACATAGTCAATGTATTCATTTCCGTCAAGATCATAAATCTTAGAGCCCTTCCCATGATCCATATAGATCGGGTTCAGATCTACAGCAGGAAAAGCCCGGACGGGGCTGCTTACCCCGCCCGGCATCAGTGGTTTTGCCTCTTTATATGCGGCAATTGATTCAGTGAAATCCATTTCTCATCCTTCTCCCAAGAGCATTGAATAGCATCCTTGCGTTATATGTATTTATTTGACCGCCGCCTATCAGCGGCAGTCTGCACACCATTGCTCACATCTTTAGCCCAGATAAGGGCTCAGAGCGCGCCATGCTTCGTCTTTTCCCACACCGGTCACCGAAGAAAATAAAAGAAGAGAATCCTCCGGACCGAGACCGAGGTCACGCGCGATCACCTGTTTCTGGCTTTGGTGCTTCCCTTTTGGAATTTTATCCGCCTTGGTCGCGACTGTGATGACAGGGCGACCAAAGTAGGCCAGATAATCATGCATCTTTACGTCATCTTTGGAAGGTGGGTGGCGCAGATCAACGACGTGGACCACTGCGCTCAGCTGGGTACGTTCTGAAAAATACTTTTCGAGCATTTTCCCCCAAGCTTCTTTGTCAGCCTTGGAGACTTTGGCATAACCATATCCAGGCACATCGACAAAATAAAAGGCCTCGTTTATCTTAAAATAGTTCAGTTTTTGCGTTTTTCCCGGTTTTTCAGATGTTCGGACCAGATTTCTTCTGCCCAGCATCTTATTAATAAATGAAGATTTCCCGACATTCGACCGGCCGGCAAGAGCAATCTCCGGCAGACCGTCAGAAGGATACTGAGCCGGGCCGACCGCACTGATGATGTAGTCCGCCTGATTAATTTTCATGATTCACACTCCCTGACGTGCAGGCCTCACTCCGTGCCTGTCCAATAACAATTGTGACTTTCCGATCACTACTGCGCACCACTCATTCTAGCGTAAGAGCCGCCATGTGTCCATTCATCCGCGACTTCAACCCCTCCGAAACAAACAGACCTGTCGTAATGACAGGTCTGCTGATCAAAAACATAGATCCCGTAATCAGGACCCTTCTTTCTCAATTGGCTGTCCAACCGGCCGCGCCGAAAGCGGGCGGCTGAGCAGTGCGTCGGAATAAGATTCCGACGCCTGCTTTAATTCGGCTTTCTCCTCCGGAAGCAGTGCAAGTTCCAGCACCTCCCGGAGTGAATCGACCGGGATTACTTCTACTTTTTCGAAGTTTTTCAGTGTTTCCTGCATGTTCTCCCTCGGAATAATGACCCGTTTCGCGCCCGCTTCGGCCGCTGCTTCGACCTTCGCAATCACCCCGCCTATCGGCTTGACCTGACCGTGAAGCCCAAGCTCACCCGTCATAGCCAGATCGGGACTGACGCGTCGGCAAAGAATGGCTGAACATATGGCAACTGCCATCGAAATACCTGCGGAAGGTCCATCAACGAGCGAACCGCCCGGAAAATTGACATGAATGTGGTATTTATAAGTGGCAAAGCCCATCCGGTTCAGAACGGTCAGTACATTTTCAACCGATCCGCGAGCCATGCTCTTTCGTGTCATGGATCGTCCGGAAGTACCCATTGTCTCTTCTTCAGCGATACCTGTGATCGTCAGGCTCCCTTCCCGGCGGGTTTTTACCACGGCCGCTTCAATCTCAAGCAGGGCGCCCTGCCCTGGGCCATAAACTGCCAGACCGTTAACCAGACCGATCTCCGGTTTTTGCGGTACCTTCCGGTTAGGCTTGGGCACCAGCCGGCTTGACCGGATCACCCATTCAATCTCTGCAAGGCCGATTTTTTCAATGCTGCCGTTCTGATATCTGGCCATGCCTGCCGCGATCTGCATCATGTTCACAGCCTCACGCCCATTTTTGGCATAGTCCGCTATTTTCTCCAGACATACCTGTGGCACCTCCAGATTCAGCTTGCCCGCCGCCCGTCCGGCAATTTTCTGTATATCTGTACGGCTGAGCTCGCTGAAAAAGATCTCAAGGCAGCGCGAGCGTATCGCCGGCGGAATTTCCTCCGGGCGGCGCGTCGTCGCTCCGATTAACCGGAAATCAGCGGGCAGCCCATTCTGGAAAATGTCATGAACGTAGGCCGGGATCTGGTGGTTCTCGGCACTGTAATATGCACTTTCAAGGAACACTTTGCGATCCTCAAGCACTTTAAGCAGCTTATTCATCTGAATGGGATGCAACTCGCCGATCTCATCAATAAAAAGAACCCCGCCATGCGCATGAGTCACAGCACCTTCCTTTGGCTGCGGGATTCCTGCCTGGCCCATCGCCCCGGCCCCCTGATAAATCGGGTCATGAACGGATCCGATCAGAGGATCAGCGATTCCGCGTTCATCAAATCTGGCCGTCGCTCCATCCAGCTCAATAAAAGGTGACCCGCTGTTAAATGGCGACACAGGATTCTTTTTCGCTTCTTCAAGAACAAGCCGGGCAGCCGCTGTTTTTCCGATTCCAGGCGGCCCGTAAATAATCACATGCTGCGGATTGGCCCCGCAAAGTGCAGCCCTTAACGCCTGAATACCCTCTTGCTGGCCGATGACGTCTTCCAGCGATTTCGGACGGATACGTTCCGACAATGGTTCAGAAAGAGAGCGGCTTCGCTGTTTTTCCAGCTGTTCCAGCTCCTTCTTTGACTCCTTATCTACAGAAATGCGCTGCACATGCTGGTTCCGCAAGAGATTCCAGAAATACAGCCCAATGATCGCACCAAAAAAGATTTGCGTGAAAATCAGCAAAACCATCCAGCTCATTTTATTGCCTGCCTTCCTGAGAGAATCAGATCAATTCCTCTCTCTTATTTATTGGGCAGTATATCCAAGGAGGAAAACAGATAAACAAAAATTCCGTCGAGAGATGGGTAAATGGCCAAGGACAGCCTCACTTCACTCATAAAATGAATTGACAAAATTGTGAACAAAGAATAAAATTTTTAATTGAAAATGATTATCAATTTCATTAATATAATCTCTACTCGGGAGGGTTTTATAATGGCTGGGCATTTTCATCTGAAATCGCTGTGTATCGGTGCCGCCACTTTTTTGATTGCCGGGGTATTTATATGGCAGGGTGTGACCTCAGGAGGAAATCCGGTCGACCCAACAGTTCACCATATGAGTAGGGCTATGGGCATTGTGAATACAGGTATTCTTGTCTTTCGTGAAGGGCTTGAAGCGATTCTTGTGCTTTCTGCCCTCACTGCCGGATTAATGCGGACCAAACAGGTCTATTGGAAACCAATTGCTTCCGGGTCAGGCGTCGGTTTTCTTGCCACTCTCGCTACCTGGTTTATCGTTGTTGGCATCATCTCTTTATTTGCAGCCACCACTTCCGAGTTGAATATTCAGGCGGCCACTGGACTTCTGGCTATCGCCGTACTTCTTCTCGTAATGAACTGGTTTTTCCATAAAATATACTGGACAGCCTGGATCGGGGCACATAATAAGAAAAAGGGTGAACTGATTCAGTCATCCTATTCAAGTCCAGGAAAAACGGCCTACATTGGCCTGGCTTCGCTTGGATTCACTGCCGTTTATCGTGAAGGATTTGAAGTGGATCTCTTTTTGCAGTCCATTCGTATGCAGGCCGGTGGTTTTATCGTACTCCTCGGGGCCATCATCGGACTTGTTTTAACACTGATTGTAGCAGCCTTAACCTTTGTGGCCCAGCGCAAACTGCCTTATAAAAAGATGTTGATTCTCACCGGAGTGATGCTTGGAATGGTACTGATCGTCATGGTCGGTGAAAATGTGCAGGAGATGCAGCTGGCAGGCTGGATCCCGACAACAAGCCTCAATCTGCCGATACCGGACTGGGCTGGCCTGTGGTTCGCCATTTTTCCAAATGTTGAGAGCATTACAGCTCAGATTATTGCCGTATTGCTTGTCCTTGGCTCATACTTCATCGCTCAGTATATGCGTTCCTGGAAACCGAGAAAACAGGCATTGATGAATCACGAAGTCTGATTACCAGCGTTAGCTTGCAAGCCATAAAAAAGGACTGGGATGAAAAGTTTAACTTTCCATCTCAGTCCTCTTTTTTATTCCCGATTAACGGGCTATTTTTCAATTCTTTCCGCCTGTGATCAGGCACTTTCCTTAGGTGTTTCAGCATTCTTGATGACCGTTGTGCCGTCGCTCATTTGCAGAGTCGGACGTTCCTTGCCCTCAACAGTTGCCTTTGTGATGATACATTTTTCAATATCATCACGTGAAGGGATCTCATACATGAGGTCAAGAGTCATGCTTTCGATAATGGAGCGCAGCCCGCGAGCACCTGTTTTGCGTTCAATTGCCAGCTTGGCAATGGCGCGGAGTGCATCATCCGTGAATTCCAGATCAACATCGTCCAGTTCAAGCAATTTTTTGTACTGCTTAACCAAGGCGTTTTTCGGTTTGGTCAGAATGTCAACGAGCGCGTTCTCATCAAGTTGTTTCAGCGTCGTAATGACAGGGAGACGGCCGATAAATTCTGGAATCAGACCAAATTTCAACAGGTCTTCCGGAAGCACATTTTTCAGTGCGTCGTCACGCTGCATTTCCTGACTCTTCATACCGGCGCCAAATCCGATCACCTTTTTGCCCAAACGGCGTTTGATGATCTGCTCAATGCCATCAAAAGCGCCTCCGCAGATGAACAGGATGTTCGTTGTATCAATCTGAATGAATTCCTGATGCGGATGCTTGCGTCCACCCTGAGGCGGCACGCTGGCAACCGTGCCTTCAAGAATCTTCAGCAATGCCTGCTGCACACCTTCACCGGAAACATCTCTTGTAATCGACGGATTTTCCGACTTTCGGGCAATCTTATCAATTTCGTCGATGTAAATAATGCCCTTTTCAGCCTTTTCCACATCGTAATCCGCTGCCTGAATCAGCTTAAGCAAAATATTCTCGACATCTTCCCCGACATAACCGGCTTCCGTGAGCGATGTCGCGTCCGCAATGGCGAACGGGACATTCAGAATGCGCGCCAGCGTCTGGGCGAGCAGGGTTTTCCCACTACCTGTCGGTCCAATCATCATAATGTTGCTTTTAGAAAGTTCAACATCATCCGGTTTTTGCTTCGTATTGATTCTTTTATAATGGTTATAAACGGCAACGGATAAATTCTTCTTAGCATCATTCTGTCCGATTACATAATCTTCCAGAATTGAGCAGATTTCCTGTGGTTTTGGAATATCCTTGAATTCAACTTCTTCATCCGTGCCCAGTTCCTCTTCTACAATTTCCGTGCACAATTCAATGCATTCGTCACAAATGTAGACGCCTGGTCCGGCGACAAGCTTACGAACCTGATCCTGGGTCTTTCCGCAGAACGAGCATTTCAGCTGTCCTTTTTCTTCGTTAAATTTGAACATGTTTTCACCCCTATTCATTCTATCGTCCATCAATACTCCAGACAAGAGCGAAGCATTCGGTAACTCTCGGGCCTTGCCAGCCGGATTTACCTTTTATCTTTCCCCTTAACAGGCACGAACATGACAGATCATCGTGCAGTGCCTATCCCGCTGTATCGCCGACATCTTACGAGGCTTGGCAATCGGTGAGTTAGTTTTCTTTATGTACGCATTGTAACATAAAAGAAGTCTTCCGATAAGCTATATGCCTTGTCGAAGCAAATATGTATTATTAAATAAAAAATGTTCCGGATGATCGTAACAAGTAAAGCCATAAAAAGTAATAAATAATGGCAGGTGGACAGATGCTTTCTTTTACATCTGTCCACCCGCATATAACATTTATTTCAGCACACAGCCGATTTTATTTTTCTTCTTCAGCGGCCTTGTCCTCAGACTCTGCAGCCTTCGGTGTGCTGTTTTCTACCAGGAAGTCCACAGCCTGGCGCAGCCTGAGATCCCCTTTTACCAGTTCAGTACTTCCGAGAGCGGCCTTCAGCTGATCCACACTGAGCTTATAGGTTTCAGACATTTTCTTCAGTTCTTCTTCAACGTCTTCTTCCGAAGGCTCAATTTTTTCCGCTTTCGCAATCGCTTCAAGTGTCAGATTCGAACGGACACGTGTTTTGGCATCTTCTTTCATCTGATCACGAAGCGCATTTTCATCTGAGCCGGTCAGCTTGCTGTACATGTCAAGCGTCATGCCCTGGGCTTTCAGGCGTTGTTCGAATTCTTTGACCATATTGTCCTGCTCATTGGTGATCATGACTTCCGGAATATCAATTTCAGCATTTGCGGCAGCCTGTTCCACAACACTTTCGCGCTTGCTCGACGTCGCATCCGCTTCTTTGTGCTCCTTCAGGTGGTTCTTTGTCTTTTCCTTCAGCGCCGCAAATGTGTCAACATCTTCATCGACATCCTTGGCAAATTCGTCATCAAGCTCAGGAAGCTGTTTCTGCTTGATTTCATGAACTTTAACCTTAAAAGTCGCTTCTTTGCCCTTCAGATCTTCGGCATGATAGTCTTCAGGGAATGTCACAACAACATCTTTTTCAGCGTCGGCTTTCAGACCAACCAACTGATCTTCAAAGCCAGGAATAAATGAACCCGAACCGATTTCAAGCGAGTAATTTTCCGACTTTCCGCCTTCAAACGGCTTGCCGTCCACATAGCCGTCAAAGTCGATGACCGCTGTATCGCCCTTTTCAATTTCACCGTCTTCTTTGACGACCAGTTCAGCATAGCGTTCCTGAAGATGCTTGATTTCGTGATCGACATCGGCATCCGTCACTTCAGTGCTCTTTTCTTCAACCTCAAGGCCCTTGTATTCACCGAGCTTGACTTCCGGCTTTACAGTGACATCGGCCTTAAGAACAAGGCTCTTGCCCTTTCCGATCTCTTCCACATCGACCTGCGGCTTGTCCACGGGTTCGATGCCTGTCTGATCAATGGCTTCAGAATAAGCATCCGGCAGGACAAAGTCAATGGCATCTTCGTACAGTGCTTCAACTCCGAAGCGCTGTTCAAAAAGAACGCGCGGCACACGGCCCTTGCGGAATCCAGGCACATTAACTTTTTTAACAACTTTTCTGAACGCCTTATCGAGTGCCTGGTTAAAGCTGTCGGCATCTACCTCAAAAGTCAGAGTACCGACATTTCCTTCTTTCTTTTCCCAGCTTGCTTTTACAGTCATTTATTCTTACCTCCAACATATATCTTCAATACTTTGCAGCCCAGAGGCTTCTTAATGGCGGACGGACATCCGTCGTGCCACTTTTGCAGTCCGAACATCTTCTTCACGCACATTAAAATAATGCAACTCCGTCATTATAACATAAGAGCTTTGCTGAAAAAACTGATTTGAACCAATTTATGGGCGCTTTATAAAAATCATTACTGATCTGCCTTATCGTACACCGTACTCTCCTATTTTCTCAACCATCCGGCAAGCATCCTGAAACTCACTTTCAGAAACACTGAAAAGTTCAAGCATTGCCTCTGTCTTTCCGTCCATATCACCAGCCTGTGCGGCCTGAATGGAAAAAACAGCTGCCCATACACGTGCAGACGGGGGGTCAAATGGTCTCGGATACACAGTCATGGTAAAAAAGCGTTCTGTTTCAACCGCCAGCGATGCCAGCGTCGGATCTTCTGAATCAAGAACTTTCCGAATCTGTTCTTCAATCTGATCAGCAAATTCCTTATGAAGAAAATGGCGGTCAAATGTTACACGATAAACTTTTCCAAATTTCCACACATCAATTTCATCCGCCATCCGGCTCTCTTTAACCGCGCATAGCAGCATTGTCTTGATCTCCGGATTCTGTTTTTCATCAAGGAGGAACTGCCGGATTTCCGGGAGATTTTCCTTACCCATCTGATCGGTCATGTTGCGGATCTGCAACATCTGATCTCTGGGATCCGCCTCTGCAAGTTTGCGCCAGTCAATCTGCCGATCCGATTTTTCATCGGCGGACTGCATCCCCCGACCTGACGTCCCTCCCGGCGTCAGCTCATTAAGCCGGATCTCACAAAAATTCTTCATCTGGCGAAGAAATTCCTTCGATTCCGGAGGGAGGCCCTTGTGTCCGCCCAGCCGCCTGATCTCACCCAGTGCTCCGCGATAATCCTTCTTTTCGATCAATATCGTCAGGTAAAGGCGAAAGACATCATAGTAGTACGGTGTGTTACCCGAGAGCAGCAGCCGAGCGGCCTCTTCCGCCTGAGGATAATCGCCCATTTCGACCGAACAGACGGCCCAGCCATATAACCCCTTCATATCCCCGCTGTCCAGTTCAAGCAGTTTCCCGAAAAGATCCCTGGCTTCACGATACTGCTTTTCCGAGACAAGAGCCGTTGCCTTGTCGAGAAGCCTAGCTGCCAGATCCGGAAACAGAACGATATTGTCATTGCCGGGCACAGGCTTTTTTCCGTTCTTTTTCATCCTCCACAGTCCCGTCCGTGTGTCGTTGCCTTTAGAATATCAGTTTACCTGTCGCTCCGCAACGTGCCCATATAGTGGGGTACAGTTGGGACGTATTGTGCTGTTACTTGAAATCAAAAGCCCAGGCGCCCAGGCGAAATACAGGTACCCGCGTTCCATCCGCCTTCACTCCATCAATGTCCAGCCCGGCTGATCCGACCATGAAATCTTCGTGTACTATGCTGTCATTGACGCCCGCCTGATCAAGCTGTTTCTTATCCATGCCGTCCCCGCCCTCGATACAGGTCGGATAAGCTTTGCCAAGTGCCAGATGGCAGGAAGCATTCTCGTCAAACAACGTATTGTAAAAGACCAGACCGGATTCTGAAACCGGTGAATGATGCGGCACAAGCGCGACCTCACCGAGTCTGCGGGAACCATCGTCGCTTTCCAGAAGATGCTTCAGCGCCTCTTCCCCTTTTTCTGCTTTGAAATCCACGACCTCTCCATCCTTAAATGTCAATGAAAAATGATCGATAATCTGACCGTTGCTGTTCAGCGGCATCGTGCTGGAGATGGTCCCGTTCACACCTTTTTTATCCGGCATCGTGAACACTTCCTCAGTCGGAATGTTCGCATTAAAGTCTGTACCTGACTCAGAAGGGCCGGAACCTCCGCACCAAATGTGCCCTTCAGGCAGATCAATTGTCAGATCAGTACCCTCCGCGCGATAAATCAGCTGACGGAATTTCTGCGCATTTAAAAAATCCCTGGCTGTATGCAGCCGCTTATTGTGGCTTGCCCACACAGCCACCGGATCTTCGTCCTTTGTTACACGACTGATCCTCAGGACCTCTTTCATGAGCAGCTCCTGAGCTTCCGCAACCGGTTTATCTGGAAATACCTTTTTCGACCAGGCGGCTGTCGGATAAGCGACAATGGACCACTGGATCCGGTCGTTCATCAGCTGTTCGCGGAACGGGGCGGATTGCTTGCCGGCGGATTTCATATAGGCCGCCACGCGGGCGCCGTCCACTTCCTCCAGAAGATCGGGATTCGGCCCGTAGATACTCAGAACAGCATAATTGTCCTTCACGGACTGATTTCTTGCATAAAATTTCCATGCCGGCACATGTTCCAGCGCTTCAAGCGGCGCATGCTGAAACCTGAGAAGAGAAATCGCATCGTCCTGCCAATGGATTTCGACATCTCTGGCACCCGCCCTGTACGCCTCTTCCGCAATCAAATGCACAAAATCGCTCGTCTCAATCGGTGCTGATATGACAAGCCCCTGTCCTTTCTGCAGATTGACACCCGTCCTCACCGCAAGCCGAGCAAATTTTTTCAGTTCTTCCTCGAAATTTTCCATCTGATCCATCATCCCCTATGTGTCTCAGTGATTTTCACAAACAGACACTATGTATTTTTTCTTTATTATAGCCGACTTGCTGCCGATCAGAAAAGAAATATACGATTAAAAGAAGCGCGAAAAAGGGAACGTATGTTTTTACTTTCCTGTATACAGGAACACATATTCGTGTATAATAAAACTAAGTTTTAGGCTCGCTGTTCCCGCTGGAGTTTCACCCTTCCGCTCCATTAACAAAATAGCAAAATCAACATTGAGTTTTAACATAGCCAAATTGAAAAAGGGGGATGTAAAGTGGATCGCGTGGTTTTTCTCGTCGATATGCAGACCTTTTATGCTTCCTGTGAAAAAGCGGATCATCCGGAGCTCAGAAATAAACCGGTGATTGTCGCCGGTGATCCCGAACAGCGGAGCGGTATCGTGCTGGCGGCCTGTCCATTGGCCAAAGACCGCGGCGTGATCACCGCGGAGCCGCTTGGTCAGGCACTGATCAAGTGTCCGGAAGCTGTTATCCGCAGGCCAAGAATGCAGCACTACATTGATATGTCTGTCCGGATCACGCGTATTCTGGAACGGTTTACGGATCTGGTTGAGCCTTATTCCGTTGACGAACAGTTCATTGATGTGACCGGAAGCCTGCACTTTTTTTCGTCGCCGTATGAACTCGCTCGCTGCATTCAGGACACGCTGCTGGACCAAGTCCGCATTTACGCCCGGATTGGTATTGGCCCGAATAAAGTACTCGCAAAAATGGCCTGCGATCATTTCGGAAAAACAAATAATGAAGGCATTTTTGAATTAACCCGCAGGAATATCAAGCAATACCTGTGGCCTCTCCCTGTCGGCGAATTGTTTGGTGTGGGGCACCGGATGGAACGGAATCTAATCGGCATGGGCATTCGGAAAATCGATCATCTGGTCCACTATCCGCTCGGCCTGCTGCGTAAAAGATGGGGTGTGAACGGTGAGCTGCTGTGGATGACTGCACACGGCATGGACACCTCTCCGGTTTCCGCGGGAACATTCAGGGCACAGAAGGCGATCGGCCATCACATGACGCTGCCTTATGATTATTCAGAAATCACAGACATCCGCGTGATTTTGCTTGAGCTCAGCGAAGAAGTCGCCTACCGGGCGCGGGTAAAAAAATACATGGGTCATGTCGTATCTGTCGGCATATCCGGGAGCTTCGATCGTCACACAGGATTTTACCGGCAAACCACGCTGCCTTTTGCCACCAGCTTTGGTCTGGATATCTACCGGGCAGCCGACCGCCTGTTTATGGAAAACTGGGACCGGCTTCCCGTGCGCAGCGCCGCAATAACCCTGTCAGCACTGCAGACCCGGGACAACTGCCAGCTCGATCTGTTCGGACGGCTTGAGGAAAAAGAAAAATTGAGTGACGCCGTTGACGCCATTTATCGGAAGTATGGAAAAACGGCCATTTTTCGCGGCCCGTCACTCATGCCATCCAGTCAGCTCAGAGTGCGCGCGGCAAAGATCGGAGGACATTATAAATGAAAGGCAACAAATTGACAAAGGGTTCGAACATGCGCTGGGAATCCAGCCGGATGATGCTACCGGAACATGTGCAAACGCTGCGGGACCACTTTAGAGATGATGAAAAAGTTGAACGGCCGGTGCTGGACGAACAGGAATGGGAAGAAATCGGCCGAATCATCAGCGAGGCTGTGGCTGAAGCGTGTCCGGTCACTATCCGTTACTACAGGGACGGCTTTATTGAAACCATGACAGGCCGCATATCTCTTCAGGGCAGTCCTGACCGCCATCTGCAGATTCACGACCCGTTTGGTCTCTCGTGGAAAATCGCATTCCGTGATATTGTCAACGCAAGCATTCAATAGAAGAAAAAATCATTTTCTGTGTTTTCGGTCCGGATAACGTATGATTTTTTTGTGCAGCGGCAACAGGAGCGCATAAACGACAACAAACGCGATCAGTGAATAGATGCTGTTCCAACCTTTGTCCTTAAAATAACCTACCCACTCGCTGACCCAATAAATAAGAAGCGAAATCACCGTGAAAAGAGCGATCATCATCCATTTGTTCTTGTCAGTCCTGATGTTCAGATAAATGACCGCCAGTGATGAGGGGATAAAGCCAAAAGCAATAAAGTCTGCCAATCCGATGCTCGGTTTTCCGACATCATACAAATCAAGAAAGACACCCGTTAACGTATCGATAAACCATGCGGCAAAGCCAACCACACCGTAAGTGATGTAAACTTCTTTCCAAGACAGATTCCTTTTTTTCATAACCAGAACAAACAGGACGAGAACGCAGGCGACAGTGATCGGAAACCAAATCCCTTTGGATGACAAGTCAAGATTTTTAACGATGGCGTGCATAGGCTTTCTTCCTTAGTATGCAGATTTGTTCTTGCGAACAGCTAACCGTTAGTATCCTGTTTTCTAACATTTTCATCCCCACTCGCTGGCTCCGAATCTAAAAAGGCCATCCCAGGTAAAATGGGACGGCCTTTTTTTGGATTCAGTTTTGAATTAAAGTGATGCGCGAAGGATAGCCAGTGTATCTTCCCTGTTCAGTCGTTTAAACTGACCGAATTCGCCTCTTGCCATAGCCCGGTCAGCGATCAGATCAATTTTGCTGTCATCAATATCATAGTCTGCGAGGCGGCTGGGTGCGCCGATACTGTTCCAGAAGCGGCGCAATGCCTCAATGCCTTCAAGAGCCGTGTCGCGATCCGATTTGCCCGCCGGATCAACCCCGAATACACGAACCGCAAGCTGTTTGAACCGTGATACGTTCACATCCAGGTTATGCTTCATCCAGTTCGGGAAGAGGATCGCGAGTCCGCCGCCATGCGGAATATCATAAACGGCCGACACGGCATGCTCGATGTTATGTGACGCCCAGTCCCCGGCAAATCCCATGGAAACCACACCATTCAAAGCCATTGTACCGCAATAAAGGATGGTTTCGCGCAGGTCGTAGTTTTCCAGGTCATCTACAAGCTTTGGTGCCGTCTCAATTACAGTTTGCAGGATCGACTCGCACAGTCTGTCCTGAAGCGGTGTGTGCTCTGCCTGATGGAAATAATGTTCAAAAACGTGAGCCATCATATCAACCATGCCGTAGATCGTCTGGTTTTTCGGCACAGAGAATGTAAATGCGGGATCGAGAATAGAGAAGGCCGGATAAGAATACGCGCAGCTCCAGCCATACTTTTCATGAGTATCCCAGTTCGTGATCACCGAGTTAGAATTCATTTCCGACCCGGTCGCCGCAAGCGTCAGCACCGTACCGAACGGAAGGGCATCGTGTACCTGCTTTTTACTGGTTACAAATTCCCACGGGTCACCCTCAAATTTTGCACCGACAGCAATCGCCTTCGTACAGTCGATCACGCTGCCGCCCCCGACAGCGAGCAGAAACTGTATATCTTCCGTCGCGCAAATGTCAATGCCGCGTTTCACCGTCGTCAGCCGCGGGTTCGGCTCCACACCGGACAGTTCAGAAACCTCAGCGTGAAGGCCACTCAGAATCTCTTTGACCTGATCATAGAGACCAGTCCGCTTAATGCTGCCGCCGCCATAGACAAGCAGCACCCTTCTACCGTATTTCGGAATCTCATTTTTTAATTGCTCCAGCTGTCCCTTGCCAAAAATGAGTTTCGTCGGATTATGAAATGTGAAATTATCCAAGAACCATCGCTCCAATCAATAAAAATGCAGTTCGAAAGGAAAACCTTTTCCAATTTATTATAAACGTGTCCGCCTTCTCCTTGCACGCAATCCGATCGAACCACTCCGATTCATTTCCTTTTTGCAGAGCTTCTGTTTATACTTGTACCTGAATGGTTCTTTGACGATCATAACAACAACTGCTTAGGATGTGTGTCCAATTGATCTTTTCACGTTACCGTTTTTTCCAGCTTGTGCTCTCGCTCTCTCTGGCTTTTTTTATCATCTGTCTGGCTGTCGAGCTGACCCTGCTGTTCACGCCACTCTATTATTTTGATGTGCGCTCTCTGGACATTATGAAGCAGTCCGGCCTGGGCTACACCCGGATCGTCGACAATTACAACTATATGATCCAGTATCTGCTGAACCCGATGCCACAGCCGTTCCATCTGCCTTCTTTAGCCTATTCCGTTCACGGACGCATTCACTTTGAAGACGTCAAAAGAATTTTCACTTTTATCGACATCCTGCTCATCGCAACAGTGCTGATCAATATTGCCGGTTTTTGGATCAAGATCAAACACAGAGACTTTTATTTCTTAAAAACCGCGGCCATTGCTTTAGCTCTTTTTACAGTTATCCCGTTGATCGCTTTTGCGCTGGATTTTAATGATTCTTTTATTATCTTTCACAAAATCTTTTTCAGAAATAATTACTGGATCTTTAACGCCGCGACGGATCCCGTCATCACGATTCTGCCGGAAACCTTCTTCCTCCACGCCGCTTTACTTGTTCTGGGAATCATCATTCTGGGAGCTGCGGTTCTGGTTATTTGTTATCGCATTTGGTCACGGAAAGTTGCTGTAAAATAATTGCGATTCATGATTTTCCTAACGTTGTTATGTATGGCTCTGGTATGCTGTGTTTTCTGCCAAAGATGACATCCTTGTTTGATTTAATCTGTAAACCGTTCACTATCTGTGATAAAATACCTATCAAGGCAAATTTTACGAAAGTATGAGACGCAAAGCCACGGGCCTAAAGCATCATTAATGTCACGGCAGCCGGGTTGCCAGGATTCCATCCTGAATTTAATGCTCTTTTCAAATTTGCCCTTTTTATCGAAAAGAGGGTAATTCGTTTGAATCAGTCGGTTTTAATAGTTGATGATTCACGCTTCATGAGAAATTATATAAAAAATGAACTAGACGCTAATCGTTTCATTGTTGTCGGAGAAGCTTCAAATGGTCTTGAAGCGATCCATTGTTACAATTCCCTTCATCCGGATCTCGTCATCATGGATATAACAATGCCTGTAATGACGGGCATTCAAGCATTAAGAGAAATTATGGACTATGACCCAAAAGCAAACGTAATAATATGTTCATCATTAGGAAGCAAACACTTAGTGATCAATGCCTTGATGTATGGTGCAAAAGAGTTCGTATTGAAACCGTTTTTCGATGATATCAATAATAGACTGGCAAAAATTTTATCTTAATGCCCTCCCCTACTTTAACTGTCTGCAGGCCCGCTCAGACATAAATCGGATCAACCCCTCCAGTTTTTTCAACTTCTTAACTTTTTCTTCTATTTCCACTTAAATTTTTCTTTTTTTGTAATCGTTTTCGTTATTTTCCGTTGTATAATAAAATCAAAGTTTGATATGGAAGTTGATCTAGTTTTGAGCAAACTGCTCACTAAATTAAGGCACTGTTTTACTTCTATGGATCAAGTTCATATTGTTGATTGTCCTTTGGCTGATCATAGAAAAAATGATTTGCCCTCGGGACGTACATATTGGAGAGTTCATGACCCACTACACGAGCAGCAACGCTCTCCCTTTCAGAGTTTAAAATTCAAATAAGGGGAATTAACATGGGATTTTTCGATGGATTAATCGGCAACGCATCAAATGTAGAACCAAGTGAAGTGCAAAAAGAAATTGGCAACGTCTTAATGGATGGTGAAAAAGTCACTGCCGCTTTTAAACTGATTCGTGACCTTATTGTTTTCTCTGATAAACGTTTAATTTTAGTGGATAGGCAAGGGATCACCGGCAAGAAAGTTGATTACCACTCTATCCCCTACAAAAGCATCTCTCATTTTAGCGTGGAAACTGCCGGAACCCTCGACTTGGACGCTGAATTGAAAATCTGGATCTCTGGTGCAGTTGAGCCGACTATATCAAAACAGTTTAGGAAAGATAACCACATTTTTGATGTGCAGAAGATATTGGCGCAAATGACTTGTTGATTAAACAAAAAAGGGAGGGCAGATCCTGTAGCTCAAGTTCTTTCATCTACCTTTCCCCAAGAGAAACAGGGGGCTTTTCCTTTTGGTGTACAATGTCATTCAATTGATTGGAACAGCAATCATTGTCGTTTCCATTCTTTTCAGCTTTAGAAAGAAAAAACAGAACGAAGATAAGATCGTCAAATGGACGATCGTTCTCTGTTTCATTGGCGCAATGATTTCACTTGGCAGTACGATTGCTCAATTTTATTTTACTAAGTAACCGAAAGGCAGCCCGGAGAGAAGGCAGAACCAATTGGCACACTCACGCAGCCTCCTTCTCTCCACTTTTCATGTTGGTCCCTAGCATATTAATATTAATTACCGGGATTATCGGAAGTGTTCATCACAGCAAACAAAAGAAAATTGTAAACTCAAATTTTTATATATACGAATCCACCTTCAAAGACGTGCATCATATTCGGAGAGCAAAGAATCCCGCCACATGAATTCCATCACTCTCCCCTATTGGTATTTCGCCAAAAAGGCTAGATATAAATCATTAATGGGGGAAGTATTATGAAAAAAATATTAAAAGTCTTTACCGCTCTTACACTGTCATTGGGCATCCTGTCAGGCATTGCCTTCACGCCTCAAGGGATTACCGTCGCGCCTCAAAATGTCGCTTATGCAACAACAGCTTCAATCAAAGTAACAAGTGCCCATCTTTCGGTTTATCGCGGCCAATATGCTTACTTTACGATTCAAGGCAAAAAGTATACAAAGGCAACCATAAATGTGTACTACAAAACAGGGAAGAGCAAGGCACAGGGTCTTGGGGCGAAGAAGACAAACAGCAAGGGGTATGTCTCCTGGCGCTGGAAAGTTGGGACAAACACTACCCCAGGAACCTGGAAAGTGTATGTGAAGTTAGGTGGACAGGTTAAATACCTGTATTTGCATGTATACAAAAGATAATTTCTTAGGTTTTTGCCGCATCCGCGGCGTACATAGGGGATGAAGAAATTGGGATTTAGGTTCCGAAAAAGCTTTAAGATTGCTCCCGGTATTAAGTTCAATGTGAATAAGAAAAGTGTTGGAATGACTTTTGGTACAAAAGGTGCACACTATACGATCAATTCGAAGGGAACTCGTACAAAAAGTGTTGGGATCCCAGGAACTGGGCTGTCCTATGTCGATGTCAAAAACACAGAAAAAAGAAGTTCAACGACAAGCCATAATGGAAAGGCACCCGTAAGCAATAGAAAGGGCTGCGTAATTGGATGTTTAGGATTAATTGTCCTGTTCTTTTTGATCATTGGCATAGTTAACCTATTTACAGGCCACTTTGATTTATTTTTTGGAATGCTTTTCTTCATATCGGCAATCTTGTCCTTTACATCTCTTTTTATTCCGAATCTTGCTTTTTGGACAAAAAAGAAGACGCGTTTCAGGGCATTCATTGGCTATGTGATTTTTGCTCTTATCTTTGGAATATTTATTGGGGTCACATCAGGTGGGCAGACAAATACAGATCAAACGAACAGCTTAAATGATGCAGTAGTAGCTGGTACATCAGATTCGGCTGATTCAAGTTACTCAGGTGATTCAATAGATTCTGAGTCCTCGAACTCTTCTGAGTCTGCTAATGCAAATTATTCAAACTCAGTCCCTGGTAGCAGTGATTCTTCTACTTCAAGCGCACCATCCAAGACTGAACCAACAGTAAAGCCAAAGCAATCAAGTTCTTCAGCCGCCAAGAAAGCGGAAAATTCTTCGAGTAAGACTGTTTCGAAATCATCTTCATCTAAGATTGCTACACAGAAGCCTGCTCCATCACTTGCCGTGACAGGTGGCAGTCTGAATGTTTCTCCAGGCCAAATGACATCAGTCAGCGTGAATACAAAACCAGGAGCACAAGGAACGATTCAAGTAATTTATAATTCAGGGCCAAGCACAGCGGCAGGACTTATACCCAAATCAGCTGATAGTAGTGGAAATATTACTTGGGTATGGAAAGTTGGAACGCGAACTGCACCAGGTGATTACCCAGTAAATATAACTGTAGGTGAAAAGTCAATTACTCAAACATTACATGTTCAATAGTTTCCTTATTTTTTAGCAAATTGGGGATAAGAACCATAAGGAACATGAAAAAAGTTAAATACCGAGTTGTGGTTACGATAGGAAAAACGACGATTACGATTATATCTGTATGTGAAAGGATCTTTAATTGCTAATTGGAGAGCATACGACTACTACTAGGACAACGTTCAACCAGCTAGATCAAGGGATGAATTATGTTAAGGAAAATCATATTTGCTGTCATGTCATTGGTTATTGCATCTTTGATCTTCTGCGCTAGCTTTGGCTTTGGAAATGCAGATGTCCATAACTATGTTGACGAAAATTGGCGTACCGGTCATTTTCTTTTATACGATATTGATCAGCTAAAAAAAGAGAAAGGAAACTTGTCAACGAAAAGAACGCCACTGAAACAGCGTATCAAAAAGATATAAAAAAGTAAAAAGCTATCATTTCAAAACTCCTCCCCCCTCGTCCCACTTCACCCTTTTCACCTTGCCCTGGTGCGTCACAATAATCGTTTCCCCATGTTCCTCATTCTAGCCTTTCCGTCACACACCACAATGGCAAAAGGTTCCTTATTTCCCATTATATCAACATTTAACAGCATTGAGCCTGGATCTACATCTATATTTTTTAATCGCATCGGAATCCCTCCGTATGGTAAAATATTCTTATCGGGATGGCTCGGAGGGATCCGAGCTCTTTTATAAAAAGATAGTGAGGTACTTACCTATGTCCGTATTCAGCATGTTAGGTTTTGTCTTTGGCTGTTTTGCTTTCTTTTACGCAGCAACAGTCGATAAGAAATACAAACAGCTTGAGCAAAGATTTAAAAAGCTTGAAGACAAAAATTTATAAATCGGGAGGGATCCCGATTTTTTATTAGGAGATGATGATATGAGTTATAAGCAATATCTTGTATTAGCCATACCATTTTCAGTAGCAATGATTTTAATCTTTTTATATGCCCCTCAAAATCTACATTTTCTAGAATTTGTGCTCCTTTTAATTCTCTTTGTTATTCGCGAGATTATTGATCATCGTATAAAAAAGAAAAATAATAAACAGTAAAGACGTACTGCGAATCAGTTGATAGCGTCAGATAGTTTTATTCGGCAGCCATGTCAAATGATGAAGCAAGCCAGCGTTTCCCACAGCGGTGCTTTGCTTGCCCAAGCCAGTTTACAATTACGTACAATCCGCCCTGTTCTGTACTTTCAACGATTCCATAGTCATTTTCTTGGCCACCGTATTGATTATTTCGTTTGACCTTATCCCCTTTTTGAAACAGGACTATCTCAATATTTCTGCGGTTCAAAATTATCGTCTTTGTCTTCCGTCCCATGCTCAACTTCAACTCTCCTTTCCTATTTCACTTTAGCTGGCAATTGCGCTACATCTGCTGATAAAACGGGCTTTTTCACTCCTTCACTTGTACCCTTCACTCGCTTCCCAAGTTCATATAATGTAGTATCACGTGATGAAAGGAGATAAATAACTATGTGTAATACTACCTGCCCAACTCCTGGATATGGTCAAGGCAATACATTTGTTCTGATCGTTGTTCTATTCATTCTTTTGATCATCGTTGGTACAACTTTACTGTACTAAAAATTGCCGTAGCCGCCGATAGGCCCATACATCTCCTTTATTTGAGGGTACCTAACCCGGGTACCCTTTTTGATTTACTCAGCAATTCTTATCTTTTACCGGTTCCCACCTGTCCCTCAGCCAGGCATTGAGATCATGCCGCTGAAGTGTTTCATACCACCAGACCTTCTCCCGCTCCTCCACCCGAAACAGCAAGATCCACCGGCGTCGAGTCATGTGGCAATCCTCTTCGTCAGGAACGGATGCAAACAATCCAGCACAATCCCGTTCCGGCTCCAAACTGATTCACAGTTGCCCAGGAACCACTCATAAGGGATTGATTTCCGCCCACCATTAGGAGCCTCTTCATACCATTTCCCGAATTCCTTAATCAGAACAATGTACGTCTCTTGAAGTTTCACGAACCGCACGATCGAAGGCATAACCTCCGCCAGTCCAAGTATCGTTTCAAATAACGCACCTGGTGCTCGTGCACATTCGCGAGTGGGAACCGTGTTCGCTTTGCGTCAAACGCAAGCCCCCGTCCGTTCAGGCAGCTGATAAAGTCCACCGTGCTCTTCTTCGCTGGAATCAGTTTGCTGAAGTTCCCCCGCTTATCCCGGATTGGCTCAAATGGAGTAGGCGATCTTCTGAATGACCGCGATTCCCTCGTGTTCCAGTTGCATACCCAGATTAGCGTGTGTAACCATAATCTCATCCTTTCTTAATTAGGCTTTAAAATCGCTTTAATATGTGTCCGTTATACTTTTATTTAGAGTGGATGACGCAAGTGGTCATCACGAGTATTGGCGGTGGAGGAGCCAATGCTATTTTTTTGTCTATCCCTCCTACAGACAGCATTTCTCAGTGATGGCGTCGGTTCACCAAAAAAATAAATTGCGCCCAATTCGCTTTCATGATTTGCGCCACACATCCGAAATCTTCCTGATCAACGAAACGTTCAGTCAAAAATCATCAGCGGCCGGTTGGGCCATTCCAATATACAGACAACAATGAACATTTACGGTCACTTTTTGGAGCAGATGAGGGTGCGGTCGAACATTTTGATAAATTTTCACAGAAAAAAGCGCATAAAAAATAAATTCTGCCCCAGACGATAGTTATTTATAATTATTTTAAATAAGTGCAAAAGAAAAAAGCCTTACATATCAAGGCTTTTTTAGTATGTCCCAGAGGGGATTCGAACCCGTGACCCACGGCTTAGAAGGCCGTTGCTCTATCCAGCTGAGCTACTGGGACAAATGAAGATATTTTTTAACAACTAACGACGACCTTTATTATTTTAGAGGTTCAAGATTCTTCTGTCAATGATTGTCCTTATTTTTTTGAACGAATCATCTGTTTTCTATGTTCAAACATTTTATTTTTTTCAGTTTTGGGCTTTCTTTCTTATCTATTTAATCAAAAGGAGATTTTTTTAATATAACATATACGGTCTTCTCCTAAATCATCCTAAAAATGTAAAAAGGAGCTCCATCAAGGAGCTCCAAACTAGAGAATCAGTCATTTTTGAGTTGCTGGGATAGCATGTTTGTTATGTTTCCACCCGAGATGATATCCCTGGCCAAGGAAACTAATTGTGTTCTCATCATCTGTTAATTTTGGCTGATTATCCGCATATGCCAGTGCCGACTGCAGCTTTGAAAGCTGACCGGATATTGCCGAATCATCAAAAGTATTCTGCAGGCCAAGTTGTGTCTCAGTATATCCATATGAATCAGTTATCGTCTTTTTAAATAATGCAGTCAATTTGCTGTCACCATTGATCAGTTTCTTCAGTATCTGATTTCCACGATTGAAAGCTGTTATATAATCCGCGTCAGAGTTGAATGATAAATCTTTAAACTGGCCGGTAGCTGTCAAAAATTCACCCCAGTAGAATTCGGCAAATGGTGCGCTTATGGCGTCTTTATTAATTGCCGATTTTCTCCAGAAATAATTCAATCCCCGAAACGGATCATTGATAAAATATGAAACACCAATTGTCTGCGGAAGCGAGCGCCTGTCTATTGTTTTATAGGAGCGCGTCTTCGCGTCATACGCTTTAGGATAATAATAATGCTGAGCTTTCATTTCATTCCAAAATTGATTTGTTTTGAGATTGCTCCAATCGGCCAGGACCTTAACGTTAACAGACGTATCGCCCTTACCCGTCATTTGATGAACAAACAGATACTCGCTGACACCATGATGACCGTCGACTAAATAATAGATATGGCCGGGACCGATGACTACATCCGCAGCCGGGGTGGACGGAACGGTCGGGCCAACTCCGGACACCTGTTCTACAACATCATATATACTAGCTGTTTTATAAAACGTCTTTTTAGCGGAAATCGTTTGCCCATTTTGATCAACATAGTTGCCATTTAAATATCCATTGTCGTCATTAAAATCTGAATAATAAGCAGATGTCAAGTTATTGTTTGAATCGATATACGTACTCAATTTAGCGGCCAGCTGAACCTTTCCAAGTGCAGCCTGTGTCGGATGTAAGTCCTGAATAGGGATCTGATAATTCACATTTTCTTCAGCCTGGCCGGGTACAACACTCAGAAAAAACAAAGACAGAATCGAAACAAGTGAAACAATCAAACGTTTCATGAAATACCTCCTAAAGTTACAAATTTGATTAACTTAGTATGTTTTTCATGTCTTATTCTATCTTCTGATTTTTGAGAATCTGTAAAGGCAGGGTAATATTAGTAATAATGTTATGTGCGCCGTAAGGAGGATCCAATACAAGATCTCCGACATCCTTCATAAAAGTTTTGGGGATAAAATTGCATCAAAAGATCAGTAACGTGGTGGACTGTATGCTCGCCACTTTTTTCATCGTTCACTCAGCAGTTCAGAAAATACCGTGCGATCTATCTTCGTTTCCATTTCTTCTATGGTAAATATCACAGAAGAAATCTTCCCCTTTCTGTATAATGGTTTCCATAAGTATCCACTGCAGTTATCCGGATAAGAAATCAGGAACATCAGCAGTGAAAATATCAATTATTCCAGGCTAACGCCGAAACAGAATCTTTTTCTCTAAAAATGCTTTCCAAAGGAGTTGTGCGTTATGAAAAGAATCGTATCACTGAACACCATGGATCTGAGGGAATCCGCAAAGCATGGCGGACACGGCGAATGTCAGACATCCTGCCAGTCGGCATGCAAAACATCATGCGGCGTTGCCAATCAGAAGTGCGCCGAACCGGCAAGCCGGTAAAGAAACAGGAATGTGCCGCCTGAATCTTTTGCAGATGGGCGGCTATTTTTTTGACAAAGGAGCCTGACAGTTAGTTATGATTCATCAGTATAAATTAAACGGATGTAACATTGTACTCGACACTTACAGTGGCGCGGTGCACGTGGTCGATGATCTCGCCTACGATATAATCGCGAATTATGAGGATCATGCCCCGGAACAGATTGCGGCTATGGTGCTGGAGAAGTACCCCGATGTCCCGGAACAGGATGTATACGAAACCATCGGGGACGTTGATCAACTTAAGAAAAATGGACAGCTCTTCACGGAAGATACATATAAGGACCTCTCCTTTGATCTGAGAAAACGTAAAACGTATATCAAAGCGCTTTGTCTGAATGTCGCGCATACGTGCAATCTGTCCTGTGAATACTGTTTTGCCAGCCAGGGCAAATATCACGGTGCGCGTGCGATCATGAGCTATGAGGTCGGCAAAAGGGCCATCGACTTCCTGCTTGAAAACTGCGGTTTCCATAAGAACCTTGATGTCGATTTCTTCGGCGGGGAACCGCTGATGGACTGGAAAGTGGTCAAGCAGCTCGTCGCTTACGCAAGGGGCAAGGAAAAAGAGTGCGGCAAGACATTCCGTTTTACACTCACAACGAACGGCATGCTGCTCAAAGACGAAGTGATTGATTTTTTGAACAAGGAAATGCATAATGTCGTCCTGAGCCTTGACGGACGGAAAGAAGTCCATGACCGGCTTCGCAAAACGGTCAATGGCAAGGGCAGCTATGACTTTATTGTTCCGAAATTCCAGGATTTCGTCAAAAAACGCGGCGACAAAGAATATTATGTCCGCGGAACTTTTACCCACAACAACGTCGACTTCACAAATGACATCTTTCATATGGCTGACCTGGGTTTCGACCGACTCTCGATGGAACCGGTCATCTGCGATCCAAAAGAACCTTATGCGCTGAAGCAGGAGGACTTACCCGAGATTTACAGACAGTATGAGATCCTTGCCAAAGAAATGCTCAAGCGTGAAGAGAAGGGCCATGGTTTTATTTTTTACCACTACATGCTTGATCTGACAGAAGGCCCTTGCATCCATAAAAGGATCTCCGGCTGCGGATCAGGAACTGAATATCTTGCGGTTACGCCATGGGGCGAGCTTTTCCCCTGTCATCAGTTTGTCGGAGACGAATCCTACAGTATGGGAAATATTTGGGACGGGATCACAAAACCCGAACTGCAAAACGAATTTAAACAGGTCAATTGCTATTCCAAGCCGGAATGCCAAGATTGCTGGGCAAAGCTGTATTGCAGCGGCGGATGCCCCGCCAACGCACTGCACGCCACCGGTTCACTAAATGGCAACTTTGAATTCAGCTGTGATATTTTCCGCAAGCGAATTGAATGCGCCATAATGATTAAAGTTGTTGAATCCATGAGAGCTATGGAAAACGACAAGCAAGCTGTAAATAAATAAGAGCAAAATTGAACTCAAGTCAGAATAAATCTGGCTTGGGTTCTTTTTTTTCCTTTCTGTCACATATCCAAAAAAAGTATATTTTTTTACGTTTTAATTGAAACGCTTACACCATATAAATGATACTATAAAATTGTAAATATGATCCAGGAGATAATCGATATGCCAATCAAACCCGACACCGCAAAAGCTTATCTGGAAGATCCTCTAAAAGTTATTTCAGATGCTAAAAATTCTGTATGCACAGAGCCGGATATTCAGCTCATGATTGATGAATGCTATAAACAGCTTGATCCTTCATACAAAGAATTGGGCCCCTATCAGAAATTGATCTTTGGGTGGTACATGAACGCGCCAAAACTTTTGATGTCGCAGAATTACCTCGACGAAGTCATTAAGCCCTTTATAAATAAAGTCAACAGAACATTGGGCTGGAATTTAAGAACGCCTGAGGATTTTATGAAATAATTCCTCCGTCTTGTGAAGAGATCCCATTATGATTCTTGATCGCTATACCGTATCGCCCATTAGGCATCCTAACTATTCCGCATCCGTCCATCCGATCATATAATGCACTATGATGTGGCGAGGAGGTGTGACATATGTTCAATAATCAGCCTTACGGCGGGGTTTCCGGCTACCCGGGTGGATACGGTGGATACGGTGGATACGGTGGATACGGCGGGTATGGTTGCGGCGGATTTGGCAGCGGTTTTGCCTTAATCGTTGTTCTGTTCATTTTGCTCATCATTGTTGGCGCAACATTTGTGTATTAATTACAGCTGCCCGGTTTCTGTTTCATAATCAGCACACAACCCGGTCATTCATATCGCTCCTTTAACAAGGGTACCCACGCACCGGGTGCCCCTTTCATGATTTTCCGGCTGCTGCCTGCGATCCAAAATGGACTTCTCACCCCATACATTTATCCCTTTCGCTCCCCTCTTTACTTTCATAAAATGTGGTATCCCATAAGTAAGGAGGTGTTCGTTTATGGGCTGTGATGGTGGATATAGCGGTGGCTACGGCCACGGCAGCAGTTTTGCGTTGATCGTTGTTCTGTTCATTTTGCTGATTATTGTCGGCACGGCATTTATCTATTAGTGAATGGGCATACCAACGCCGAAACCCATTCAGCACTTCCTTGTTTAGGGCCCCTCATGAGGTGCCCTTTTTTGAGTACCGTTGCCGACATCAAGCCCGGTCGACAAAACCGAACCTTACAGGCCCTGAAGTGTACATAATGCCGTACCGCGTACGGAAAGTAACATCCAGATATGATCTTGCAATTATCATGTGCCCTTTCCTGTTTTTGTATTACATTTTTCTCGCGAAACAATCCAAAATAAAGCTGTACCTAAATTATTGGAGGTGAAATCAACATGAGAAACGGTAATGCTTTATGGTCATTTATCGCAGGATGTGGAGCAACTCTTGCCTTTTTCTGGATGAGAAATAATCAGAACGTCATGCCGAAATGGGCAAAGCAGCCAATGGACCGTGTGAATAAAACAGCTCAGCAGGTTGCAGGGGCATTCAATCCTCAGGGCTAAAAAGTAAAATTCAAGTATGTAACAAATAAGTCTCGGCTTTTTTCCAGCCGGGACTTATTTGTTTTTGGATCGATTATTTTTTTGTAGAAGAGAATGCATATTCTAAAGCAATAAATATTTATTGTTAAACGATAAAATAATACTGTTTTTCAATCATTAACGTGATATAATCATTCTGGTGATCATTCAGAGACGAACGCTTATGTTGATACTGATGAAAAGGGACCTTTAGGATTGTCAAACAGCTGCTGGATTGACTTTTACTCGATGGTACAGGATTGTTTCTCAGTTTTCTGGGTCGGTCAGACGGTATATGAACCTGCTTTTGGAATAAGTCCGATGATCCCGAGTCAATGAGGAGGTGACGCGACGATGTTAAAACGACTGTTAGTCCCATTTTCGATCACTTTGGTTGGTGTTCATTTATTCATTTTATACTTCTGGATCTTTGACTGGGAAAAGTTAGTGACACCGTCAGGACTTACAGTCTGGATTGGTTCCATCCTTTCAGGCGTTCTTATTTATCTTATTTATCGAAAATCAGTTCACACGGAAAAAAGTAAGCTTCTCATCCTAAAAATAATTTTTAGTTCAACTTTGGTGACTGCAGCTTTAGGTTCTATTGCTTTAATCATAGAATTTATTACTTTTTCGATGCCCTAAAAGGAGTGAATGAAAATGGAGAATTTTTTGGATAAAAAAGTAATCGACGATCGTAGCCATGGTCCCATTTTGCGCCGAAAAAGCACGCTTCTTCTTTTAAGTGCCGTATTGCTTGGTATTCTAGTTGACGTGTTCTTTTATGGTAAATCTTTAGGTATTTCGTATCCCGTTTTTGTGGTTATTTTTTACATCCTATTTCTTTGGAATGTCCGGAAGCAAATCCAATTAAAAATGGATTTCGGCTGGTTATTGCTCGTTCCCATTCTGATGCTGTCACTTTCCTATTTGTTTTTTTCCAATCTCATTTTTTACGCTTTGAATTTTCTTGCCATTCCAGTCCTCGTAGTGATGCAGACAACGCTGATCACTAAAAGATCAAAGGGCGCATGGTATTCCGTTCATTTTATCGGGGACATCCTGTATGGCTTCTTCTACCGGCCATTCGCTTTCATCGCATTGCCCTTTATTGTCGCAGTAAAAGCCGTACGTTCAAAGATTGGCGTAAAAAGAGACAGCACCTTTCTAAAGGTATTGCTGGGATTTGTCATTACGGTTCCGCTGCTCGTTCTGATTGTCTCATTACTGGCTTCTGCCGACGAAGTCTTCGGACATTTTGTTAATCAGATTCCATCATTTTATGTTGACATTAACCTCGATACATTGATTCCGAGAATCCTGCTTGCGGCTCTTGTCGCGGTCCTGTCATTCAGCTATATCTGGAGTCTTATTAAGCCGAAGTCATCCAGGCCTCTCCTGGAGGTCAACGCTGAGATCTCGATCCATCGAGGCATTGATCATGTGATAGCGTCGACTGTTTTAAGCATTGTCAATGTAATCTATGTGCTGTTCACCTTTATCCAGTTCTCGTATTTATTTGGCGGCTTCTCCTTAGCGCTCCCCGGCAATTTCACTTATTCCGAGTACGCACGCCGAGGATTTTTCGAGTTAGTTGTTGTCACACTCATCAATTTCAGCATTTTATTACTGCTCATCTATTTTACAAAAAAAGGCGGCATCGCCGGGATCCGGACGATTCAGTGTCTGGAATCGCTGCTCGTCATCTGTACCCTTGTCATCCTGCTTTCCGCTTTTGTCAGAATGTACTTATATGAGCAGATGTATGGCTATACGTACCTCAGGGTATTGACCCACGCGTTTATGATTTTTCTGTTTGTTCTTTTTATTCTTACATTTTCCCGTATCTGGAAAGAAGACATAAAGCTTTACAGGTTGTATCTGCTGACTGCAATCACTGCATTTGTGATCATTAACTACGCGAATATTGATGTGCTGATCACAAAATTCAATATAGAAAGATATGATCGCACAGGGAAAATAGATGTTTCTTATCTCACCTCACTCTCAGATGACGCGATTTCGGAAATGACCGTACTGCTTCAGGCAAAGGATCCTGCGGTAGCAGAAAAAATCGAAAATGATTTATTTGAGAAAAAACGGATCCTTGAAACAAAACGTCCCTGGCAATCATTCAATATCGCTCAATACAGAGCGGAAAAAGTGCTCGCCAAATACGACCTTCACCCGAATCAAAAATAGGATAACGGTTCAGATTCGTACTAAGGAATGGGTTTCATTGCATTGGCCATCGCATAGTCATCCCTTGAGACAATACAATGAACACATTCCCCCATAGGTGAATACCCTGTTCATTGCAAAGGGGGAATTTGAAAATGAGTCAAGAAGCAGGCCCGTTCTATGATCAGCGGGATAATATCAGTAACTACCCGGCACATGAAAATGCGGATCATAAGAAAATTAAGCAGTTATGTGAGAAACACATCAACCATTACGTTATCGGCCATTTAAACGATGGGAGGATCATTGAAGGGATTATTTTAAATGTCGACAATGAATCCGTTACAATGCTTGTTGCAGAGAGAGATGAGCATGCGAGGGAAGATGACAGTAGGCAGTTCGGACGTTTTCCCGGATTCTTCCGTTTTTCGCCATTCCGGGTCCCATTTCCTTTTTTCAGACCTCCATTTTTTTCACCTTTCTTTTTCCCATTTTTCTGGATTTAACCAAACAGAGGATGACCCGCCATCTGGCGGGATTTTTTGCTGTTGAGCCGGATTGAGTAAGGAGCCCTATTGATATCCCGGATAATGGAGTTGATCTTTATGGCGAAATGGATTGATATATCAACATCACGACATCAACTAAAATTGTTTGACGGAGACAGACTGATAAAAACTTACTCAATAGCCGTTGGAAAAATGTTATCGCCCACTCCTTCCGGCACGTATACCATCATTAATAAACAGCGACACCCCGGTGGACCTTTTGGCGTGCTCTGGATGGGGCTGTCAAAACCTCATTATGGGATACATGGAACGAATAATCCAGCTTCAATCGGCAGGGATGTCTCAAAGGGATGCATCAGAATGTTCAATTACGATGTTCTGGAATTATCTGCCGCCGTCCCGATTGGCACAAGGGTTCAAATCCATCAGTAATACCGCACTGCGTTATTTTTTTTCGATGAAATTCATAAGCTTTAAAAAACTTTATTAAGGTTGTGATCCGAATGAGTCCACAGCGCATCAGTATGGCTGAAGCTGAGTTGAGAAATCATTTACGCATGCTTTGGGAACAGCATGTATTCTGGACCCGGCTGACGATCAGCGGAATTGTGTTTGCCTTACCTGACAGCGAGTACACAACAAATCGTCTGCTCAGAAATCCCAAGGACTTTGAGCAATTATTGGCTCCGCTTTACGGACAGGAAATTGCCGCTAAATTTGCCTCGCTTTTCACGGATCACCTAGTGATTGCCGCTCAGCTTGTCCAAGCGGCCAAAGCCGGCAATCAGTCGGCCGCAACAGAAGCCGAAAAGAAATGGTATGCGAACGCCGATGAAATTGCCACTTTTCTTGCCAGTATCAATCCGTACTGGTCTGCGAGAGACTGGCAGATGATGCTGCATGAGCATCTGGCACTGACTAAGACTGAAGCTGTCGACTTGTTAACGAAAAAGTATACGGAAAGTATCCATGTTTTTGATTTGATCGAGCAGCAGGCACTGAAAATGGCCGACATCATGGCATATGGCATCGCAAGACAGTTCCCCGCCCGGTTTTCCTAATACACAAACAGATACAGGGTAAAATGTCCCCTGTATCTGTTTGTCCACATATATTTTTTCACTTAAATGATCCTATGTATCGCCGGTCTGTGACCGGCATGTATTCCGTCCGGGTCCGTTGAATCAGTCATACAACCCTAAACTTTTTCTATATCTGTCCCACCAGACAGCGCCAATAACAGGAACGATTAAAACAATTGTGCCAAACACACCTACAGCTAACATCTCTCTCACGCTCCTTATGGAATTGTAAACGTTTCCATATCTATATTATACTCTGGAAAGCTTGATTGATACAACTGATTGACCCTAAACCATAAAAAAATAGGACCCTTAAAAGGGTCCTGAAATTGGGGGGGTATTGCTTCATTCAAGTTATAATGACAGCATCGGCACTTTGCCATGCTTTCCATTTGGTTATACTTACGCTTCGGCAGCTCACTTGGTTTCAGAGAAGCTGTCTTTAGAAAGCATCGGTCAATGGAACTGCCAACCTGACAAATACATCGTAAATTCAGAACCTTAATTTTTCATTAATCCATAGAAAAAAATCCTGCAAAAGGACTTTTATATTCATTCTGCAGGATCAAACTATATGATGAAACTCCCCTTTAACACTGTAACAATTAAATCTATACAAAAAATAAACAAAATCGCACTTTTCATGGGAATTTTTCCCCGTATTCTCGTGCGTAAGCAAATGGGCCATTTATTCATTCCGCATTCGCCCGCGGCTCATATAATAAATTATCATGAGATGAGGAGGTGTCACGTATGGGCACTCCGGCTACCGGCGGAATCGTACACGGAAATAGTTTTGCGCTATTGATTGTTCTGTTTATTCTGCTCGTCATTATCGGCACAGCTTTCTGCTACTAAAATGGAGAGCATGCCTCACCCCAGACAAATACCGGGCTTCAGTTCAGGGTACCCATCAAGGTGCCCTTTATTTATTGTGAAGGTACCGTTAAACGTATCAGTTGTTTTTCGCTTCGTGCGCTCTCTGTTCCCACAAGAGCCTCGCACCTTCCGCTCAAACAACGCTGAGTTTTAACCAGGGCCATTACGAAAAAAAACTCTCTGCGTTAGGGCAGAGAGATGAGAAAGAAACGAAAAACAAAAACAGAAGGTAATTCATATTATACAACTAGGATATATGGGATTTCAACTGTTTTCATAAAATGAACCTTATCAAGGATCCATTTTTTTCTTTTAGGCTATGTTTAAATTCAATGTTGTTTTTGCCCCTCCGTTGATTGGAGCGGAAAGCGAGTGTCTGGAGCGAAAAACAACAGAAAACTTTAACAAAGCCTTCTTTTAAGTGAACGAATAATCCTCGTCAACGAATCATTTTTCTGTTGGAAAAAATCCCGCATTGGATCAGTACCGTTTGACATTCTTTCAAAAACTGCAGGTATGGAGAAGTCTTCCATCCTTAACCGGTCGCAGACTTCTTCCCAAAACAGTGGAGCAGCTACTGTAGCCCCCTCTTTTCCCCGCGGTGAGTAGGGACAAATAATTGTTTTTCCTGCGGCGTGCTGCACGTAATCAATATAAAGCCGGCCGCCGCGGTTTTTCTTCAGCCTCTCGGTTGTAAAATCATCCGGAAATTTTTCAACCAGAACACCAGCAACGAATGATGTGAAAAGACGTGTATCCGAATAGGACAATCGAAGATAATGAATTGGAATGTGAATCTGAATGCCCCTGCTCCCGGAAAGCTTTGGATAGCCTCTGATCATCAGCCTGTCAAATAGTTGCTTCATCTCTCTCGCCGCTTTAATCGCCAGGGGGAAGTCCGCGCGCTCAGCCGGATCAAGATCAAAAACAATTTCCTGTGGACGCACCGAACCTGCCTTCTGAAACGGAATGTGGTATTCGATAGCAAGCTGGTTGCCCATCCAGAGCAGCGTTTTGAGATCGTTACATACGATGTAGCGTGTACCGTCTTTTTCCGATGTCTGAATAAAGTCAGGCGCATAATCCGGACAGTTTTTCTGAAAAAAAGATGCCCCTGGTACTCCGTGCGGCCAGCGAATAACGGTCAGCTGACGACCGGTCAGGAATGGAAGCATCCGCGGTGCGGCGCGGCTGAGATAAGAGAGATACTGAAATTTATTGATTTGAGGTTTCTCCCAAATGATTTTGTCCGGATGTGTCAGCTCAGTGCCTTGACTTTTGGAAATGGAATTTACTGTATTCAACATAAGTTTAACCTGCACTTTTCCGGATTTTGATCGACAATCGCCTGGATACTGGGCTGTCTCAAGGATCCCGACGAAGTCCAGGCCTGATACTGAATTTTAGCCGTCAGCTTTGGAATCAGCCACTGCGCTCCCTTCGTCCGTTCGGGCAAATTAAAAAAAGGCCTGTTTTCTGACTGCAGCGGAATTAATTTCCGCGTGAGGGTTACCCAATCCGATGAAGTCAGTTTTCCCGTTCCCGCATGCCCGATGTAGATCAGCTGATCCCGCTCGTTATAAAGGCCGAGCAGCAATGCATTGACAATCCCGGAACGGAAAGTGACACCACCGATGACTGCGATCAGGTCTTTATAGTATTTAATTTTTCTCCAGGCCGGATCTTTTCTCCGCATCGGATACTCACTGTTTCGCCTCTTGGACACGATACCCTCAAGGCCCTGTTCGCAAACAGCATCGAAAAGTGCGAACCCGTCTTCATAGGAAGATACCAGCCGGACTGTCCCATTCGGTCTGACGATCTTCGAAAGCATAGCCAATCGTATATCCAGTTCTTCATGATCCAGCCATTGGCCATTGCAGAAGATCACGTCAAAGATCATGTATGTGATCGGCACGATGTCCACGGCCCGCAGCGCACGTTCCTTGCTTCTGATTCCGTCGCGCCTCATCACTTCGTGGAAGGATGGCTTGCCTTCCTCGTCAAGAGCAATGACTTCACCGTCGAAAATCACAGAAGTCGCAGTTGTATAAGAGTCGACATCCTTCAGTTCCGGAAATATATCGGTTCGCTCATTCAGCCTGCGGTTAAAAAGACGGACCTCTTTGCCGTCGTAATAAGTAAGGATCCTGACCCCGTCCCATTTGACCTGATGCAGCCATTCTGTGCCGTCCGGTATTTGTTTGAATAACACCGGTTCGGGCGGAATAATCGGATGAAATTCCATCGCGCTATACCGTTTTTTTCCGCCGCGGTGCCCGTCTCTTCGGCTTGGTCTCTCTGACACTCGCTTCAAGCGCAGCAAGTAGGTCGACCACATTCTTCTGCCTCGGAGCGTCCTTTTTCTCCTGGGGAATGATTCCGGCCACTTTGTTTTCAATCAGTTTCTGCATTTTCAGACGGTAGTCATCTTTATAGTTGTCGGGTTTGAATTCCGTTGTCAACTGTCCAACCAGCTGCGAGGCAATTTCCACTTCTTTGGGCGCATTTTCGGGAGCTATGTCGCTTAATCCGGGCACTTCATTCATGCTTCGCACTTCATCGGGATAATACAGTGTCTCAAGAAGCATCCCATTTCCATAACTGCGAATGGCCGCGAGATGCTGTTTGGCGCGAATAATAATATTGGCAAGCCCGATTTTATCTGAATCACTGATTGTCTGCCGCAGTAAAGAGAACGCCCGAAGTCCCTGCCCGCTGTCCGGTCCGATAAAGTAAGACTTTTCGAAATAAATCGGATCGATCTCACTGAGGTTTACAAAATTAATAATTTCAATGCTTTTGCTGCTGTCATCCTGCAGTTCATTCAATTCCTGCTCACTAATCGGCACAAATTGCTCAGGAGCGTATTCATAAGCCTTAATAATCTCTTCAGGCGTGACAGCCTTGCCGCATTTTGAACAGGTTCTTGTATAGTTGATTGGTGCCATGCAGTCTTTGTGAAGCATTCTTAATTTGATGTCTTTATCTTCCGTCGCTGTGTAGAGTTTGATTGGGATATAAACAAGGCCGAACTGAATTGAGCCTTTCCACATCGTGCGCATAGCTTTCACCTCGAAGGTAGTATGCGCCCAATAGGGAGAATGTATGATAAGTGAAGTATTCGCCGGGTAGGAGAAATAAAAAAAAGCCCTCAAAGGGCTCAATGGGGATTATTGCTTTAATGAAGTGCTCTACTAATATAGCAGAGAGTGAAACAATTTTCTATACTTTTTTAATAATTTAATGATTTTTAAATAACAAATTTACAAATCTGATTCAAAAGAGACCGCCAAATGATCCTTGGCGTCTTTTCTACATATCGTGCCATCACGAATGCCGTTTCAGTAGCATTGGCGGTAGACACTGTACTCTTGGTACATCGCAACCGAGCGCTGATACCCGCCCTTTTCTCAATTTCTACTTCTCGATTGTAGCAGTACAAAGCAGCGCGGACAACCCAATCAGAAGATTAGGAACAGAATGACAACGAGCATCCAGAACGGAAGGCAGATCGCCATCGCCCATGCCGCACCTTTAAAAAAATGACCTTCCACAAAACCACCTCAATCCTGATAACGAATCAAGCATGCAGCCGATCCGTATCTAATGGGCAGTTTTTCCAATTTCATGATGTCTCATTCATTCCTTGTAAAAAGAGGCCTTTTTACTCCTCCATCCATCCCTTTCTCCGTTGCAGAGCGCTACATAAGATAAACTATCAGGCAGACAATCAGACTGTCTGAAAATCCGCCGTATAAGTGCCCCTCCTCATCATTTCCGATGACACCTTGAAGAAGGTGTCATTTTATATGTGAAAAAGGCCCGGTTTCTGATTGCACAGAAACCGGGCCATCTTTAATAGCCAGATCTATTTGACATCCCATGAATATTCGGTAGTGAACTTTTTCACCGGCTCACCCTTAAAGTTAAAGTAATTCACCCTGATCCTCTTCCTGTCCGGGCTGAGATCGAGAATCACATATGTACCTTCTGGATAATTTCTCGGCAGGCGGAGGCTTCCGGGATTAATGCCTATCATACCTTGCTCTTTGAACGATCCGGCAAAATGTGTATGCCCATAACATATGACGTCAGCCTTTTCTTCAAGACCGCGATAAATCAGATTAGCCGGAGAAGTTCTGACGCCAAGCAAATGTCCGTGGGCAACCAACAGTTTAAGCGGACCAGACTGACGGACAATTTCATTTGGAAAATTCCCCGGTAAATCGCAGTTGCCTTCCACAGTCAGGTAATTCTGAATCTCCGGGCTGTCTGCCCGGAGTTCCGAATCACCGCAGTGAATCAAAGCCTCGACCTGTCCTTCATAACGCTTTTTCAATTCAGCTACTTCGTTCTTCAGGCCATGCGTATCACTGACGATCAGCCATTTCATTATTCCTCACCGGCCCAATTTTTCCAATTCGCCTTCAGTTGGCGGAGCGCCAGAGCGCGATGGCTGATTGTGTTCTTTTCTTCATCGCCCATTTCCGCGAAAGTCAGTTTCTCTTGTGGGACGAGGAAGACGGGATCATAGCCAAATCCGTCGCTGCCATGGCGTTCAAGTGTGATCAGTCCGTCGCAGCGTCCCTCCGCAAAACGAGTTGGCTTTCCGGGACGACTGAATGCCAGCACACACGTAAAATGGGCTGTGCGCTTTTCTAAAGGAATCCCGTCTAATTTTCCAAGTAATTTATCGATGTTTCGCTCACTGTCCTTTTCCGGACCTGAATAACGGGCTGAAAAGATTCCCGGTTCACCACCGATCGCGTCGACAGAGAGCCCGGAATCATCGGCAAGCGTGATCATATTCATTTTTTTGGAAAGCGTTTCTGCCTTCAAAGCGGCGTTTTCCTGAAAAGTTGTACCTGTTTCAGGCACATCAATGTCAATGCCAAGATCTTTCAGTGAGCGGACCTCCACATGAAAATCCGCGAGCAAAGTTTTGATCTCCCTGATTTTCCCCTGATTATTGGATGCAATTAATACTTGTGTCACTTACCGGTCCCCACCTTTTGCTCTGTCAGAATATCGCCGATCACTGACTTTTCGGCGGCAATCAGTTCTCCAATTCCCTTCTTGGCCAGACGGATCAGTTCAGCCAGCTCCTCGTCACTGAAAGTGGCTTCTTCGCCTGTCCCCTGTATCTCTACAAAATGGCCTTTGCTGTTCATGACGATATTCATATCCACATCCGTTGTGGAATCTTCTTTGTAGCACAAGTCGAGAATCGACCCGTAAACGGGATGGATACCGACCGAAGTGGCCGCCAGATAGGAATGGACGGGAATTTTTTCAATCTGCCCGCGGTCCATTGCTTTCTTAAAGGCAAGCACCATGGCGACAAACGCGCCAGTGATTGATGCCGTACGCGTTCCACCGTCCGCCTGGATCACATCACAGTCGATCCAGATCGTCCGCTCGCCGATCTGATCCAGAGCCACGACCGAGCGCAACGCCCGGCCAATCAGGCGCTGAATTTCCATCGTCCGTCCGCCTATCTTCCCGCGGGCGGATTCACGCATCGTACGCTCAGGGGTCGCCCGGGGAAGCATCGAATATTCGGCGGTAATCCACCCTTTTTTCTGTCCGCGCATAAACGGCGGAACCCTATCCTCTATACTGGCATTGCAGATCACTTTCGTCTGGCCGACCGTGATCAGCACAGATCCTTCCGGATGAATAATGTAACCCGTCTGTATTTGAATGGATCGAAGCTCATCATTTTTTCTTCCATCTGGTCTCATTACACCTATATCCTCCGGTCACTATATTTTTGCTCAAACTGAAGAGGGGCAGGCAACTGCCCCTCTTACTATACCATAATTTGTATCTGGTCATTACAGTCCGGACGCGTTTACCATTGACCGGGATACAGGCCCCGTGAGTGTCTTTCCTGACTCAAGTGTCACTTTACTGGAATTGCCAATCTTAATGGATACCTGCCTGATTCCACTTTCACCAGTCAGGGTCAGAACCAAACTGCGCAGCGCCTGATCACTGATCGTTTTGGATTCCTTATCTTCATAAATGGCGCTGTTAAAATGCAGCTGCACAACGCCATTTTTAATCACCGGTTTCTCAAGCAACTGAATATCCGGATTGAACGCTGAAATAAAGTCGCTTCCCGCAGGTTCATGAATCATCGCATTGACCAGCGCAGACAACGGATCAGCGGTGTCCGCAACGCGAACAGTGACCGGCACGTCAAAAGATTTGCCCTTGTCGGAAGCCAGATAATAAACCGTCTGAGACCGGCTGCCCGTCACATCCGCCACGCTTCCGAAGGTCATATTGATTCCATCCGCACGTGTCAGATCTCTTCCGACCGGTTGCCCACCGCCCGGCCACTCACTCAGTACTTTGCCGGCTACACTGATCGTCACGCTGTTAACCGTATCAAACTGGGTCGCCGTCCAGACAATGGACTGGACGATCCGCTCCCGATCCTCAGGTCTGGCACCAAGCAGATCTTTTGAAAAATCCGCAGTCAGATGACCTCCTGAATCTAGAGACGTACTGTTGACCACCGTATCCGAAGGCAGGACTGCCTGAAATCCGCTCGGCAGCAGATTACTCACCGGACCGTCTTTAACCAGATATTGAAGAACCTGTTTTACTGGCGTATGGGTATCCGGAAGAGCGGTCGGCTGCGGCACAAGTAAACCGGTGGCGTCGGTCAGGAACAGCTCCCTCTGAATATATTTAGTACTTTTAGAGATTTTGGCCAAATCCGCTTTGTTTTTAACATAACTCACGCTGTCCGGTTTCCTGTCGGCCGTCCCGCCGCATGCCGAAAGCAAAATCAGTGACAGCAGAAGCAATGCACCTGTTATTAAAGTAAATGATCGGCGATACATCATCGTTGACCTCCCTGATCCCTATGGGTTGTACTACCATGTATACGGGCCTGTCTGTCAAATAGACCGGGATCACTGTTAATTTTTTGAAAAGAGCTCTGCAAAAGGAAACCAAATAACCATTGCCAAGTGATAAAATGCGGAAGTATGGGAATAATGGCATTAGCCTAACTGAAAATCGGTTGAATTACTACTTCAGATTTGAAAAATGAACAGCAATCGCCTTATAATAAACACATTATTTGTTGGAAAAAGTTGAAAAGAAACGAATAGTTGCCGATCAATTGATTAAGAAAATATTTTTCACAAACAGCTCTTGAGCTGTTGTTTGGAGGTTTTAAAAATCAGACCTGAACCAACCCGTTCTGTGAAGGTGCCCCTTCTGACCGAATTAGATGAAGGGAGCATACCCTCGGATTCGTCGGCCGATACACATTATTATCCATACACGATTAAAGACGGAGAGCACGTCTTTCCCAGAACCTTCGCATTTGAAACATGCGGAGCGAACATTATTGATTTTATTGGTGCAGCACATTTTTCACTGTGGATCATTGAGCAGCGTCGGTTGTTTCTTAATGGGGACCGCGTGATCGTCCAAATGGAAGACGGCAGGATTTTTGCGGGCAAAGCAAAGATATTAACCTATAGCAGCCTGATCATCAGAAATAATGAAGGTATAAATTGCGAGGTCGTGGATTTTTCAAAGGTCCGCTTTCTTGGTCGGCTTGTTCGGGAAATTAATGCGTGACAAAAAAGAGGATGCCTGATGAGTCTTTTCTTGACTTACGGACATCCTTTTTTGGATTCAATCGTATTTCTACTTTTCCATAACCCAAACGATTATTTTTCTTTGTTTGACTCGCTACTCTCTGGACTGTTCTTCCGCTCATATTCCGGTTCCGCGTGAATGAGTATTTGCGCGCGGGGAATCTTACCTTGTATGCTCCCCTCTATTCGATCCGTTAACTCTTCCACGGCGTCAATCTCCAGATGGGAAGGGACAACAAGATGGAACTCAATGTATTCTTCCGGACCTGAACGTCTCGTTCGAAAATTGTGCACCTCAATGTACTCATTATGATAGGATTCAATGATGTCCATAATTTCAGTCTCTTCCTTCGCCGACAGTCTTGCGTCCATCAGCGGCGGGAAAGATACCTGGAGCAATTTGGTCGCTTCAAACATGATGTAACTAGCCAGAACGATGCCGATGATTGGATCTAAAATGGTCCATCCCGTCAGTGCGGCCAGAAGCAAACTGATGGCGACACCCAGTGAGGTGTAGACATCAGTCAAAAGATGAAACGCATTGGATTTCATAGCCACTGAATGCGTTCTGTCAGCCGTTTTATTAATTAATCTTGACACGAGAAAGTTAATTGTAGCCCCTACCAGCATCACCACAATGCCAAGTGTCGGGAGCTGCGTGGGTTCAGGGTGAATCAATTTTTTGACCGACTCGTAAATAATCCAGATTCCCGCCACATAGATGAGCAGGGTTTCAACCGTGCCCGATATATTCTCAACTTTTCCATGTCCATAGGGGTGTACTCTGTCAGCAGGTATCCCTGAAATACGGACTGAGAAAAAAGCGATGAGCGAAGCCATCAGATCAATCGACGTGTGGATCGCTTCGGACAGTACAGCCACAGAACCGGTAATCATCGCAACAATGATTTTCAACAAGACGACGAATGTGTTGCTCAGCACGGATAGAAACGCGACTCTTGACGGTTCCATCATTATACCCCCACATAAATAACGTAAAATTATGGTAACATATGGGCATCGGGTGGGTCTACAGCAACCTTCTTTCGATAGTGAATCTAACTTATCATGATAAAAATATGTTTTACGTAAGCAACATAATCCAGCGCGGACGTTTCATAAAGACATTCCCCTGAATTTTGGTAAAAGTGATATAAGAGGCTTTACAAACTGCGGACTCAGAAGTAAACTTCTGTTTGAAATAGAAAAAAATTTTCCACATCTTAAATCGCTTAATTCAAAGAAGCGGGGGAACCGGTCTTCAGGGGTGAATCCTTTTTAGGTAGGGCAACTTTCTTGCCCGAATCCGTCAGCTAACCTCGTCAGCGTTCGGAGAGAAGATGGGACAACTTTGTGTGCTGAAATAATGCCGCTGAGCTTGTGCTTAGCGGCTTTTTGCACGTTCCCTTTACAAGTTGAAAAGACTGGAATCTAAAGAGGGTGAAATCATTGGAGAACGTAGAATGGTTTAATATTATTATGATCATTATTGTCGCCGGTGGCGGATGGCTGTGCCTGCAAAATTTCAGCCTGGTTAAGCGCGTACTGATCGGTGCTCCGATGAAAACGGAGGCGCTACAATCAAAAAGCAATCACTTATTTTGGCTAATCGCCCTCCCGATATTATCCGCGGATTTGTACTCCTCAGTCGCCTATGGTCCTGAGGCGGGGATGAGCGAACTGGCTCAGCTCGGTCCGGATGCAAAATGGCTGATTCTGCCGATTACGGTCGCTGCCGTTCTTCTGCTCGCCATCCTGATCAACTCCTATATTATGGGTGTTCTGGCTTATCCGAATGGCGGAGGAGCCTACGCGATTGCGCGAGACAATTTTAAACATTCATGGGTTGCGGTTACAGCGTCGAGCGCACTACTCATCGATTATGTATTGACGGTCGCCGTGTCTGTTTCAGCGGCAGTAGCAGCCATTGCCTCAGCCTATCCGGCTGTAACACCCTATCGGACGACGATTGCGCTAATCTGTATCTTTGTTTTGCTGCTGATCAATTTACGTGGTGTCGCTGAAGCGGCCAAAGTGCTTGCCTGGCCGACATTCTTTTTCATGGCCTGCATGCTGGCGCTGATTGCATTCGGTTTTTTTAATGAATTCAGATTTGGCTTTGTTCAGGCGGCGACACCATCCTTTGGCACCGTGCCGAAAGATCTGACCGCTCTCCTGGTCTTAAAAGCATTCAGTTCGTCGTGTTCCGCTCTGACCGGAATTGAAACCATATCCAACTCGGTGCCGATCTTCCGCAATCCAAAGCAAAAAAATGCCATAAAAACGTATGTGGCACTCGGTATTCTTGAAGGTGTCACACTGCTGGGCATCGCCTATCATCTGTATGTACATGGCATATCGGTCCATTCAAGCAATACGATGCTGTCGCAGTTAACCGCTTTGATTTTCGGCAATGGGCTAATTTATCAGTTGATCACTTGGTCAACATTTGTTGTTCTAATCCTGGCCGCCAACTCGACGTTCAATGGGTTCTCCCAACTCGCAGCGATTGTCGCTTCTGACGGATTTCTTCCGCGCAAGCTGGCTCAGCGCGGCGACCGGCTGTCTTATTCAAATGGCCTGATTACACTGGCCGCTTTGGCCGGGTT
This sequence comes from Sporolactobacillus shoreae, assembly GCF_004684935.1. Taxonomy (GTDB): domain Bacteria; phylum Bacillota; class Bacilli; order Bacillales; family Sporolactobacillaceae; genus Sporolactobacillus; species Sporolactobacillus shoreae. Next base: position 58,166 of record NZ_SRJD01000003.1, on the reverse strand, counting down.
GCTTGTCGTCTTTTTCCATGCGGAAACTAACGCACTAATCCCGCTTTATGCCATCGGCGTGTTTGTCTCATTTACAATTGCTCAGATCGGTCTCGTCCGCCGCTGGGGCCATATCAAAGGCCGGCACTGGAAAGTGAACTTAGCCATTAATGGCATTGGCGCTGTCGTGTCTGCCGTTGTTGCGCTTATCTTCGCGGTCACGAAGTTCACAGGCGGTGCCTGGATTATCATCGTTATTTTACCTTGGTTTGCCTGGCTTTCCCTCGCGATCTCAAGGCACTATAAGGAAGTCCGTTCACAACTGCATATCGACTTGGCGCTGGATCGCCCAGTTACACATGAAGTGACGTCGATCGTCCTAATTTCCGGCATCCACCGAGTCGTTAACAATACGCTTTCATTCGCCAAAAGTATAGACACAAACGTCGTCGCCGTCTACGTCGGATTTGATGATGCGTCGATTGAGCGGATTCAGAAGCAATGGAAAGAGTGGGGTTCGCCGTGCCAACTAGTCACGCTGAAGAGCCAGTACCGTTCCCTGATCGGACCCATATCATCATTTATACGCGATATACAGAAAGAGAAAGGAAAGGACAGTTACATTCACATTCTGATGCCGCAGTTCATCATGAAAAAAAGCTGGCATAACCTTCTGCATAATCAAAGCGCACTGATTTTGCGTACTTGGCTTTTTCTGCACAAGGATGTTGTCATCACAACTGTGCCGTTTCACTTAAAAAAATAGCTCTGTTAAAACTTGTTTGTTATTTTTCGCTTCAGGCACTCGCTTTCCACTCAAATCAGTAATGGGCAAAATCAACATTTAACGTTAACATAGCCAAAAAAATAGAAATCCAAAGACAAGAAAAAGTGACATTTTACAAAAAAACAATATGAAATTGAAGTTGCCTAAAGTAAAAAATGCCGAGGGCACTTTTTACTTTACTTGAGTGAATCGGCGCATGGTATAATGACAATGAGAGGATGGTGAAGCGCCATGATGGGTTGGTACGGTAACGGTATGATGGGCGGCTTCGGTCTTGGTTTAGGCCTGTTGGGCGGAGTAATTAATCTATTATTTTTCATTGCAGTCATTTATCTTATTGTCATCCTGGTAAAAAAATTGATGAATCAACCGTCAGCAATAGATAAAAGTCAGGCGATCTTAAACGAACGGCTGGCAAAGGGCGAAATTACAGAAGAAGAGTATCAGAAATTGAAAAAGATATTGAATGGATAAGTTCATTCGAAAGCGTTAAAAAACGGTGAGAAAAAGGAATCCGCTTTTCCTCACCGTTTTTCTATGTATTGCTTTAAGCACGCGGCCAAATGATCACAGCAACGCCAATGAGGCAGATCAGGCAACCGATCAAATCGTAAAGATCAGGCGTCTTTCTGTCAATCCACCATCCCCAAAGCAGGCTCATGGCTATAAAAATCCCTCCATATGCAGCATAGACACGGCCAAAATCCGGAAATGACTGCCACGTCGCAATAACACCATAGAAAAAAAGCACAAGCCCACCGATCAATCCAAGCCATCCTGACGCGCCGGCGCGCAGCCACTGCCAGATCAGGTATCCTCCCCCGATTTCAGCACAACCTGCAAGGAAGAAGATTAAGATTGCCCGCAACATTTGCATTCACCACCTTTTCAGCCAAAGATAAGGATCGATAAATAGGCTCCGAACAATGTCATAAACAGAACAGGTAGTGTGATCACAATGCCAATTTTAAAGTACTGACCCCATCGGATTTTGATCCCTTTCTCAGACAGGACATGAAGCCAGAGCAAGGTTGCCAAGGATCCGATCGGAGTCATTTTCGGACCAAGATCCGCTCCAATCACATTGGCATAGACAAGCGCCTGATGCATCACGCCGGAGATAGATGTTGCATGAATAGACAGCGCGTTGATCATGACCGTTGGCAGATTATTCATTGCTGCCGACAGAATGGCGGACAGGAAGCCCATCATCAATGTACCTGTAAAGAGTCCTCCCCGCGTCCCTTCTTCAATTACTCCGGCAAGCAGATGGATCAACCCTGCATTTCTCAGCCCGTAGACAACGACATACATGCCAAGCGAAAAGAAGACAATGCTCCATGGCGCGCTTTTTAAAATTTTAACCGTGTGAATGGCTGAACTACGGCTCCCTAGAAACAAGAAAATCGCGGCAATTGCCAATGCAATAAAAGAAACTGGAATCTTCACCAGGCTGCTGAGAAAATAGCCGATAACTAAGACAGTCAGAACAAACCATGAAATGTGAAACATACGAATGTCCTTAAGGACTGTAGCTGGTTTTTTTAAATCACGCAACTGATAATGAGCCGGCCAGTCTTTGCGGAAATAGAGATACAGCACAGCGATACTTGCAAAAAGAGAAAAAACGGTCGGGATAATCATATGCAGCGCATATTTTCCAAACGAAACACCAAAAAAATCGGCGGACACGATGTTGACGAGATTGCTGACAACGAGCGGAAGCGATGTTGTATCCGCGATGAATCCGCTGGCAATCACAAATGGAAAAACGCGACGTTCATCAAAGTTAAGTGCGCGGACCATAGCCAGAACAATCGGCGTCAGAATTAAGGCACCGCCATCGTTCGCAAAGAACGCCGAAATCAGAGCGCCAAGAATGGAAATAAAAATAAACATGCGGATACCGTTCCCGCGCGCGATCAGCGCCATATGCAGTGCGGCCCATTCAAAGAACCCAATATGATCGAGAATCAACGAGATAATGATAATAGCGACAAAGGCCAGCGTCGCGTTCCAGATGATGCTTGCCACTTCAATAACGTCGTTAAAATGAACCACACCGACAAGCAGGGCGAGCAGAGCCCCACCGCAGGCCGACCAGCCGATCGACAGATTTCTAGGCTGCCAGATTACAAGAATAAGTGTAAGTAAAAAAACAAGAATAGCTAAAACCGCAGACATTTTGTGTACTCCTTCAGTGACTGAATAAACTTACAATTTAGTAATGCTTTATGACTCATTCAGACCTTTTCATCCTCGGCAAACTGGTGGATTCGCTTCTCGATGCCGTCCCGTACGTGCCGGAATACCGCCCATTTTTCTTCTTCCGTGCCCTCTGCCTTAGCAGGATCATCAAATCCCCAATGTTCGCGCCGAACACCCGGAGGCGTCATCGGGCAGCGTTCTTCGGCATCGCCGCACAGTGTGACTACAAGATAAGCCTGATTCAGGAGACTCATGTCAATCAGTTTGGATTGCTGACCGGAGATATCAACTCCAGCTTCCTCCATAACTTTCACCGCATTGGGATTCAGACCGTGTGCTTCAATGCCGGCCGAACGGACTTCGTAATCTTCTCCAAGATATTTCTTACCGAAACCTTCAGCCATCTGACTGCGGCATGAGTTTCCGGTGCAAAGAAAATAGATGATTTTTTTTGCCATTTTAATTCTTCCTTCCATTGTGTTTTTACGAGCAACAGTCCGGATCATCACAGGCTTTGATGTTCTGATCCGGGAGCGCGTCGATAATGCCTGACAGATAAGCGGGAAGTTCCTCGTTCAACCGATAATACACCCACGTTCCCTGTTTTCTCTCATTGATGATGCCCGAAACGCGCAGCTTTTTCAGATGCTGGCTGATGGAAGGCTGGGAAGCATCCAGAAGATCGACCAATTCGCAGACGCAAAGCTCCCTGACTTTTAAATAAGACAGGATGGTCAGTCGTGTCCTGTCCCCCAAAAGCTTAAGTTTTGACGACAGATCAGAAATCATTTCCACTTCAGCAATCATATATCCACCTCCAATTATATATTTATAAAATTATATTAATACTTACTTATGTATTTAGCAATTTAAAAGTTTGAGAGGTCTTATGAATAAATTAGTACCTGATAATAATATCTGATATAATATACAAAAAAGAGAAGAGGATTATCATGAAATCAAAAGCAAAAATAATTGCTATAGGGGCTTATGTACCAGAACGAAGACTGACAAACCATGATCTGGAACAACTGGTTGATACCTCAGATGAATGGATTGTCAGAAGAACTGGCATAAAAGAGAGAAGGATACTTCCGGAAAATCAATTTTCCAGTGATCTGGCATTTGGAGCTGTCCAGAATCTGATCGACAGATACCAAGCTTCTTTGGATGATGTCGATTTGATTATTGTGTCTACCTCAACCCCTGATTTTGCTTTTCCAAGCGTTGCCGCTCAAGTGCAGGCAAATTTCCACATAAGCAGTGCCGGCGCCTTTGACCTGAATGCAACGTGTGCAGGATTTGAGTATTGTCTCCATCTAGCAAACGGTCTTGTAACAAGCGGATTAAATAAAAAAGTTTTAATTGTGGCCGCTGAATCTATGTCGAAAGTAACGGATTACACAGATCGCTCGACATGTGTGCTTCTCGGGGACGGTGCCGGTGCAGCAATTGTTGAGTATAGTGAGGACGGTCCTGATTTTTTGGGATCAATTATGGGCGCTGATGGCAGTATGGGTAAATTACTTTATAGGACTGGGCTATCGAAAGTTATGAACGGCAAAAAGTTGATTGACACAGGAAAGGTGGTTCAAAACGGTCCTGAGCTGTACAAATGGGTAGTAAAAAATGTGACAAAGAGCATCACACAATTAGTTGAAAACAGCGAGCTTGATTTCTCAGATATTAACTGGTTTGTTCCTCACAGTGCCAATCTCAGAATGATTGAATCAATCAGCGAACGATTGGATTTTCCAATGGAAAAGGTGTTGTACAGCCTTGAATATTACGGAAATACATCGTCCGCCACAATTCCCCTTGCTATTTCGGATGCCATTAAAGCAGGGAAAATTAAGAAAAATGATCGCCTGCTTCTCTACGGATTCGGAGGAGGTGTGGTTCATTGCGGACAGATTATCAAATGCAGGCTTAATGGATTGGAGAGCGACTGATACCGTTCTACATGTTGATAAAATCGGTAGTTATAGAAATAAATCGGTATTCCTCAAAAAATATCGGTCGTCCAGTATCTATCACCATTCGCAGAAATTTTCCCATGCACTGCCTTGGGTGAAAATCATTCTTCATATGGATTCATGCGACAGTGTACTGTTTATACGCCTGCGCATATCGTACATAACTAATTTTAAAGAGAGGAAATTGCCTATGAGCAACGATTATATTCCACAATTGTTAAATACAGTCGAAAGTATGGGGCTGAAACATGTGAATCCAAACGTCTTGAGCGATACAGGGAACTTGATTGTTCATCTTTCGCCTTATCCAGTTGTTGCCCGGATCATTAAATTATCCTCCGAGGACGATTCTGACTTTTGGAAAAATGTACTGATTCGTGAGCTGCATGTAGCTGAACATCTAAAGAAAAGCGGCATACCCATCGTTTCTTACTGCACAGAAATAAATCCAGGTCCTTATATGATTGACGGTACCTGGATGACTTTGGATTATACTTCAATCCTGCCGGACAAGATTGGTGAACTTAAAGCAGTCGATATGTTAAATGAAATGGCAATTGCCATGAGAAAATTTGTGGAGCCTCTCCCTCGTCTGGGTGCCTGGAGAAATGTAAGACAAGCTGTTGAACATTTGCAGAGTATCAAAAATAAAGATGACCGTGTATCACGCTTGCTGGAAGAGTTCACAAAAGTAGATTTAGAAATCCATCAATGCAAAAGTCTATTACCTTCACACGGCGACGCACACCCTAAAAACCTTGTTTCCACTCCTTCAGGCTGGCGATGGATTGATTTTGAAGATGCATCTCTAATGCCTAAATTCTGGGATGTAGCATCATTCATTGGAAACAAAATTTTACTACACGATATAGAAGAACCAATGACTCATTTTATTTTGAACCAGAATGATGTATTAAATGACAAAGCAGTATTTCAATTTGCTCTCAAAGCACGGGTTGTTATGTCAACGATAATGAATTTATCTCTTGCCATGAGTGGAGACGGTGATTCAACATTCTCCATTTCCCAACTAGACCACCTTGATCATTTCTTTACAATAATGGAAGACGAACTGCTATTCAAGTGAATAGGTTTTATTGGCGCACAGCGTCGCAATGAGAATAGGTATTATTTTCATTGCAATTCATCGAGCCTGCTCAGAAGTTCCTGATAATGGACAAGCGTTTCCTGATCTTCCACTTTTACGCTGGATTTATAGTAGGACAAAGTACCTGTTCCGTCGCCGATCTGATGGCGTTCGCCCAGAATTCTTTTCAGATTTCTGGCCGTGCCGATACCGCCATCGATGATATCCGTTTCTTTCGGAAATAATTTTCTGACACTGTCCTTAAAAAAAGGAAAATGGGTACAGCCAAGAACCACTGTTCCATACTCTTTTAAGTCAAATGGTTCCAGCTGTTCTTCTAAATAAGGGAGCACCTGCTCTTCACTGAAAATAAACTTTTCAGCAAATGCGACCAACCCCGGCAGTGCGAGACCGTCAACGATGTCATGCTTATCAATACGCTCAACCAGCTGGTGGAACTTCACTTCTTTAAGCGTCAGCCTGGTTGCCATAACCAGCACTTTTTTTCTCTTTTTTTCACTCTGCTGGACTGCCGGTTTTACAGCAGGTTCAATCCCAAGGACGGGAAAACTGAACTTTTGGCGAAGGTCCTCGATCGCAACACTTGTTGCCGTATTGCAGGCAATGACCAATGCTTTCAAATTCTGGGCAGCCAAAAAATCTGCCGCTTCAAGAACATATTTTTTTACATCTTCTTTTGTTTTTTCTCCATAAGGCACATGCGCTGTGTCTGCATAAAAAATATAATCTTCGTCCGGCAGCAGCTTCATCGCCTGATGAAGGACGGTCATTCCGCCGATACCGGAGTCAAAAACAGCTATCTTCACTGATTCCACTCTCTTTTTTCTTTTTTTCACTCATAGTATCCAGTATAGCACCTGTTCCATCATTTTCAGCCAAAAATATTTTTAGGCACTAAAGGGACCGTGAATTGAAGAACGATTGAGTTATTCGTTTATCGAAATTTTCCGGTCGAATGCTAAAACCGGGCAAAAATCGCCCGGTCCTAAATCCGTAATATGCATTGTTTTGCATTCGGGTGATTGCTTTCCTCAGGCGATCCATGAGCCTCCTATCGTTCCTGTTCAGGCATTTTTCCAGAGAAAAACAGGCCAGCCCGATCACCTGGAAGAGGATAAAGTGCAGGACGGCCCAGTGCCTGCAAGTAAACCATATTCAACCGCCCACCGCGATTCTTCTTGTCATTTTTTACTTTTTCATAAAAATCAGGTGTTCCGATCAGTGACGAAGCGACGGGTAACCCCGCTGCCTGCAGCCGGTTTGTCAGTATCGCTGCCGCACCCGGTGGGGACAATCTATATTTTTCAAAAAGTGCGGACAATTGCACCATACCGATGCTGACTGCTTCACCGTGCGCCAGCTTCCCCTGGGCGAGTAATTCAATCGCATGGCCAATTGTATGGCCGAAGTTCAGGATCTGTCTGCGGCCGTTTTCCTTCTCATCGTCCATGACCACTCCGGCTTTAAACGTGACACTCTGTTCAATCAGCGCTTCCGCATGAAGCAACATATCTTCCGGCCGGTTGATCTGTTCGATGAGCTTCCAGAAACCGTTCCCGGAAAGAGCTGCCATTTTGACGACTTCCGCGTAGCCTTCCGCGAGGTAGCGCTTGGGCAATGTGGCCAGCAGATCAGGATCAATAAAAACAGCGTCCGGCTGATAAAAGGTCCCAACCAGATTCTTACCTGTTTCCAGATCAATCGCTGTCTTTCCGCCGACACTACTGTCCACCTGTGCCAGCAGTGATGTGGGGACCTGAATCAATGCAAGTCCGCGCATATAAGTTGACGCGACAAAGCCTGCCAGGTCGCCAACGACGCCACCACCCAGCGCCAGAATGCCATCCGTTCGTTGAAAATGATCAGTCATGAGCATCCGGTATAATCGGATCGTTTCCATCCAGTTCTTGGATGCCTCTCCAGCCGGTACCTGATAAGCCGCCACACGAAAACCGGCGTCACTCAGCTGCCGGATCACCTGCTCTTCGTAGAGCGGTGCGACATGGCTGTCACTGATTACAGCGATCTGACGCGGCGTCCAGATCTTCGCGGTCCATGTTCCCAGATGATTCAGCATGCCCGGCTCAATGTGGATGGAATACTGTTTCTCCGGCAAATCCACCTGAATGGTTTTCACAATTATCCCTCCCAGGCATCCATTAATCTCCTGAGGTCAAAAACATGCTGCGCCATCTTCAGATATGTGTCCGGTTTCAGTGCTTGCGGACCATCAGAAAAGGCGTGATCTGGAGCATCATGAATTTCGACAATCATCCCGCTCGCACCGGATGCCGCGCCGGCATAAGCCATCGGCGCGACCAAATCCCAGACACCGACTGCATGGCTTGGATCAACAATAACCGGGTAATGGGTCAGTTTCTGCAGAACCGGAACTGCCGCCAGATCGAACGTATTCCGTGTGTATTTATTGTCAAATGTGCGAATGCCGCGTTCAATCAGCATGATGTTGTGATTCCCGCCGCTCGCTATATACTCGGAAGCATTAAGCAAGTCATCCACGGTTCCGGACATGCCGCGTTTCAAAGCAACTGGAATCTGTGTTTTCCCTACTGCTTTTAATAAGGAAAAATTCTGCATGTTACGCGCACCAATCTGAAAAACATCGGTATATTGGGCAACCAGCGGGACATGACTTTCATCCATAACCTCGGTAATGACATCCATTCCGTTCTCGTCGGCAGCCTCACGCAGAAAACGTAACCCTTTTTCCCCCAGCCCCTGGAACGAATACGGGGACGTCCGGGGCTTAAACGCCCCGCCGCGCAGCACAGTCGCGCCGCCTTCTCGTGCAACTGCCGCCATGCGCTGCACATGTTCTTCTGATTCTACAGAACACGGACCGGCCATCAGCGTAAAATTTTTCCCACCGATCTGCGTGTGGGGCAGCCTGATGATCGTATCTTTCGGATGAAAAGTCCGGCTTCCCTGCACGTAGGACGGCGTTTCCGGAATCACCTTGCTGATCGCCGCTGATTCACGGGCTGTAAAGTTGTAGTGATCCAGTCCGACCACGGCCATATGGGTCTCCGTTGAAAAAACCTGTTTCGGCATTCGCTCGAATTTCTCTTTTAATTCACCGATGATTTCCGTATTTGGCTGCCTGAATTGAATAATCATGATCCAATCCCTCCGTTTTTGTTTTCTGATTCTTTCTCGATCGCTGCTCTGACGGCATCGACCGGCATTTCTTCGTGTGTCCAAAGTTTAAATGACTGTGCCCCCTGGTAAATCAGCATACCCAGTCCATTGACTGTTTCGCAGCCACTCGCTTCAGCTGCCAGCAGTAAACGAGTTTTCCTTGGTTCATAAATGACGTCACAGACAACAGTAGTCGGAAGTAGTAGCTTCATTTCTTCTCCGGTCAGTGGCATTGACTGCCTGTCATTCCCCATGCCGATATGGGTTGTATTGATGAGAAAATCACTGGCACGCACGGCACGCTGCAAATTTGTCCGATCATCATAGGCGTAGAGACGAATCGGCGTCTGATAAAAACGTGCCAGATCCCTTAGCCTTGCTTCTACCTTCGGGAACGTGGCGTTGTGGCGCTTGAAAACATGGATCATCCTCAGCCCTTCGGAAGCACCGGCGGCAATAATGGACAGTCCGGCGCCGCCCGCACCGAGAATCGTCACCGTTTTGTTTTTGATCACGTAGTGGTGGGCCCGCAGATTTTCAAAGAAACCTGTTCCGTCCGTATTGGCGCCGATCAAGCGGCCCTGACGATGGATCACCGTATTCACGGCACCGACAATTTTCGCCGTCGGAGTCAGTTCGTCCAGATAAGGAATCACCTGTTTCTTAAAGGGCATGGATAAATTCACTCCGCCCATATTCAGCTCACGTATACTTTGGATCGCGCCGCTGAAATCCGATGTCAGATCAAAAGCAAGATATACGGCATTGATCTGCCGGCGCTGAAAACTGAGATTATGCATCAGCGGAGACAAACTGTGCTCCGCAGGATGGGCAAACAGACCATAGAGACGCGTTCGTCCATCAATTAAGTCCGTCAGCTGACTCACTCCTTTTCCCCCATCCATAAAATGATCTGTTTTCAGTCCCATGCAGATGCAGTATCCGGAACGTTCCGGATTAACTGACGATATGCGTTGACAATATGATTCACAGTGAAGCCATAGGCCGGGAGAAGGTCCGCTGCCGGACCGCTGGCACCGAACCGGTCGATACCAAGACTAATGCCGTCGGATCCGGTAAAATGTTCCCAGCCCAGCGTCGCACCCATTTCGACCGATATTCTCCGGCGCACCCGGGAAGGCAGCACTGCTTCACGGTATACCGGACTCTGCCGGTCAAACCGGTCAAAGCTCGGCATTGAAACGACGGAAACATCGTGCCCCTCTCTGCGCAGTTCATGCTGTGCTTCCACGGCCAGATGTACTTCAGAACCGGTCGCAATCAGAATGCCTTCGGGTTTATCGCCTTTCTGAGGCGAAAGAACGTAACCGCCGCGACGAACCCCGTCACGAGCCAGATCCGCTGTGGCCGGCAGCACCGGCAATTTTTGCCGGGAAAGGACGAGTACTGTCGGCTGTGCCTGGGACTGGAGCGCCGCTTCCCAGGCAGCCACCGTTTCATTGGCGTCTGCCGGACGGATCAGCGACACATTGGGCATCGTCCGAAGGTTCATCAGCTGTTCCACCGGCTGATGCGTCGGACCGTCCTCCCCGACAGCAAGCGAATCATGGGTGAAAACATAGATCACCGGCAGATGCTGCAGTGCGGCCAGACGAATTGCTGCCCGCATATAGTCTGAAAAGACAAAGAAGGTTCCGCCGAAAACCTTGCTGCCTCCGTGAAGCAGAATTCCGTTCAGTGCCGTTCCTTCGATGAACTCACGGACACCAAAAGCGATGTTGCGTCCGGTCCGGTTGGCCGCGCTGAATTGTCCCCCGCCCTCAATGTCTGTCTTATCGGAACCAGACAAGTCTGCCGAACCTCCCCAGAGAAACGGGATTTCTCTGCAGACCGACTGAATGACCTGATGGCTCGTATTGCGCGTTGCTTCCTGGGTTCCTTGCGGATACTTTGGTAGCATATTCTTCCAGTTGTCCGGCAAACGGCAGGCGAGTGACTGCTTCAGCTGTTGGGCCAGTTCCGGATTGCGTGCCTCCCATCCGGCAATGTGTTGGTGCCAGAGCGCTTCAGCCTGCGCCCCGCGATCCGATACCTTATCCCGGAACCGGTCATAGACAGCCGCGGGGACAGTAAATTCAGCCGCACTCCAGTGCAGGTGTTTCCTGAGTGTTTCCATACCTGCCGGACCCAGCGGTGTGCCGTGAGCTTTATTTGTCCCCTGATCCGGAGCGCCGAAACCAATCACGGTCCTGACTTCAATGATCGACGGCCTCTCCGTTTGCTTCATCGCTTCAGCAATTGCTGTATCAATACCGTTCAGATCATTGCCGTTGGCGACAGACAGATAGTTCCAGCCGTAACTTTCAAAACGGCGGCGGATATCGTCGGAACAAGCACAGGAAGTCGGTCCGTCCAATGAGACATCATTCGAGTCGTAAAGAACAATCAGTTTATTCAGTTTCAGATGCCCCGCCAGACTCGCCGCTTCATGCGAGACTCCCTCCATCAGATCGCCGTCGCCGCAAAGTACGAAAGTGTGATGGTTAATGACAGCCAAATGTTCCCGGTTGTACATTGCGCCCAAATGCGCTTCAGCCATTGCCATCCCGACAGCCATACCCAGACCCTGTCCCAGTGGTCCCGTGGCGGCATCAATCCCGCGGGGGACACCCCGTTCCGGATGACCCGGCGTTTTACTGCGGAACCGGCGAAACTGCTTTAGATCCTCGATGGATAATGAAAACCCCGCCAGATGCAGCATGCTGTACAGCATAGCCGATCCATGACCGGCCGACAGAATAAAACGATCACGGTTAAACCATTCCGGATCCCCCGGATTCAGATTCAGATAGTTCCTCCATAATACATAAGCCATCGGCGCAGCGCCCAAAGGAAGACCCGGATGGCCGGAGCCGGCTCGCTCAATACTCTCACAACTCAGCATACGCACTGCATTGACACATAATTGATCGATCTCGTCAAACATGATGTTCACTCCTTCCTGTTTTCACTTTTATCTGATGCCCTAATATACGAAAAAGAGTCCCGGGCAGTCAATAAACCCGGGACTCTTAATCCATTTTTCCTCATTGATGATCCGAGGATATAAAAGAGCCGCACAGCTTATTGACAATTTTCATTGCAACATCTATGCGGCTTCGTTTTTCCTGTAAATACATGCTTAAAAACTCCGGCCGGTATAGATGCAAACGGGGAAGTGTTTGCACCTACACCATGCGTAGCTGCAAACACTAGCTAAAGCTGAGCCAGTCGAAGTAATAATATCGATTCAATTGTGAAATTAATTGATGCTTCACTTTTGCCATTTTAAAGGGCTCCTTGAATGATAGTGAAACTAACATATCAACCCTGAGGATCTTTGTCAAGCCCTGTTTTAAACTGTCTGCCGGATCAATTGACAGAGCAGTCCGTCTATGCTACCCTCTCATTAAAATCAGGATGGGAAGGTACACCATGAAATCCGTCTCACTGAACCGACTGCCTATCGGCTCCGGATTACCCAAAATCTGTATCCCGATCGTTGCCCACACGCAAGAGGAAGTTATGAAAACAGCGGTACAGGTTGTCCGCAGTCCTGCTGATCTGGTCGAATGGCGCCTCGACTTCTTCGACAGCCTTTCTCCTGAGACCGTGCTGGAAACAGCAACAGAACTCAGACAGATGCTTCACGGTCTCCCCCTCCTCGCCACTTTTAGGAGTCACCGGGAAGGCGGACAGCAGCAGACTGACGACAGCGCTGGCATCCGTATCTATCACTGTCTGATGGACAGGCAACTGGCCGAAGCAGTCGATCTGGAACTGTCGCAACCAGCGGACATCCGCCGCAGCATCCTGTCTTTGGCCAGACAAACAGATACTAAAGTGGTTATGAGTTACCATGATTTCCGCCGGACACCGTCACAGAAAACCATTGAAGGGATACTTGGGAAGATGGCGGCCGAACAGGCTGATATTGCCAAGATTGCCGTTATGCCACAAACGCCGGCTGATGTACTGAGGCTTCTGAGCGCCACCGTGTCTGCCCGATCCCGCCTCAATATCCCTGTTGTGACCATGGCCATGGGCCCGCTAGGTAAACTGTCGCGGATCAGCGGCAGTTTAACCGGATCCGCCATCACATTCGGGATCCTGGATCATGCTTCGGCACCAGGCCAGATCGAGGCCGGTTTATTGAAAAATTTTTTAGACGAATTAACCGTTGATCAGTGATAGGATCTTTTTGGAAAAAACACTGGCACATTTTTTCAAAACCGTAAAAAAACAACAGCCGGCCCTTCATCAGGAACCGGCCGGTGCTATAATTTGAGTTCTCCGAACCCGAGCAGTTCACCAACCGCCCGGGAGCGCCCTTTCACACTAAGCTTCTGCATCGTGTGAGTCATGCATGACTCTTACAAACTAATTTTCACCAATTGATTATGTTTACTCTTTCTCGATATGAACATATTTACTGTAGGCCGGTTTCCCCACAAGCTTCTCAATCGGAATAATTTCCTCTATCCGAACTTCAGCCTCGAGATCCGATCGTTTATAAATTTCATTTTTAATGCGATCACTTGGTATATCCTGATCCGGTGTATATTGAAGTATAAACGTAACGGTGTCTCCGTTTTGTTTTACTTTCCATAATAGCGGTATCCGATCCAAGGAATAGATCAATTCTTGTAAATCATAAAAGGTCCATTCTTTTCCATGCCAAATAATTGTATTTTCGTCTCTGCCGTAGTGGATCAAGACAGGGGTTTGATCTTCACTTGCCGGATCCGGGTCCCTAATTTCCAGCAGATCGTGATTATAATAGCGTAATAGAGGCATTCCCTCCCGAGTAGTTGACAGAACACCGTTACCGCGGACACCATGAGCTACTGGATGACCGTCGTCATCAACTACCTCAATCTTTACGTGCGGATTATTCAATCGATAATAACCGTCCTGATCGCTTACAAACAGGCCTCCTGTTTCTGTACTTCCAAAAAAAGTAAATACAGGAACACCCCAAAGCTTTTCAAAATATTCCTTTCGTTTGGGCGAAACTAACTCTCCGGCAAGGAGTAGAGCTCTTAACCCATTTGTCGGGAATGGAATGTGAAGTTGTTTTGCAACTTCAAATATTTTTTCCGCTTCTGACGGCAACAGGGCTAAGATACTTGGTTTTGCTCTTTGCATGATTTCTACAACTCTTCGGTCCGGCGTTATCATACTTGCCTTGTCTGCGCCAATATGAGTTGCTCCTGTTTCCTGGCATGCCCAGTACAAAATAAAAGAAGGGATGGCCAGGGCAAAGGGAAACCGGTTCAGCAATATATCATTTTTATTCAAATTTAATTTCGATTGGAGGATAACTTTGAATTCCTTAGTCACGTCGGAATGACTGTACCAACTCGGAGTAGGCGTGCCCGTCGTGCCACTTGTCTCATGGTATGTTGCAATATCTTCAATAGGTGCACCTAACAAGTCATACGCCGAAGTATTCCGGAGTTCGTCCTTTGTCGTAAAGGGAATGTCCTCCCACTTACTGAGTGTTAACCCCGCTAACTTCTTTCGATAAAAAGGAGACCTTAATGCTGAAGTAACAAAAACATCATCCATAACCTTAACCCCCTGCAACTTCTTTTTTGTCACGTGATTCTAAGTTGTTATAGTTCTTGATGATCATCTCAAAAGAAGAACAGAATTCTTTTAGAAGCGTATCAAGTTGATTAATCTTAGCTGTCCCGCCTTGCTGCACTTTCATCGTAAATTCGGTAATTTTTTTAACCTCTTCTGTTCCCGCTGCCAGCTGCTGCACAGCAGCGGTCATTTCCATGACTTGATCAGAAGTACCGCTGACTTCCTGAATAATCGTCTTAAAATAGTTCTTTGTTGTATTCATTGTTGTCATGCCGTCTGAGACTTTTTCCATACTGTCTGACGTAATTTCAACCGCTTTGTGCACATTTGACTGAATTGAAGATAAGATATTGGAAATGTGATCTGCTTCTTCTTTTGACTTATCCGATAACTTTCCGACTTCATTCGCCACAACCGCAAAGCTTTTTCCAGATTCACCCGCTCTAGCCGCTTCAATAGACGCATTAAAAGACAATAATCTTGTCTGTTCTGCTATGTCTGTGATTGTATGGACAATCTGATCAACTTGACCCGAGTGATCGGCCAGATTAGCAATGAATTTTGACAGCTGACTTGTTGTCTCGTAAATGGACTGCATTTGTGTGAGCAGATTACCGATTAATTTATAGCCCTCATTCGCGGCTACCGACGCCTTTTTTGATGTGTCTGAAACCTTTTCTGAACTGGAAGCAATCTGTTGAATACCACTCGTAACTTCTGTCATGGTATCTGTGCTTTTGACCACATTATCAGTCTGAATCGATGCACCATGTGATATGTCTCCAGCAACATTAACGAGTGTCTCCATATGATCCGTTAATGCAACAGTTTGGTGAAACAAGTCAGAGACAGCATATTTCGTGTACTGTGCAGTATCACTTTCCTGGGGGGTTAAAATCTCTGCAGCCGGCACTGTTAACGCTTCTGGTGACCGAAGAGACACACACCGATAAACTAAGATAAGCCCAATAATTGTCATGCAAAGGGAAATAAGTGGTATCATTCCTTCCCATACATTAAAACCGCTGCTCGTAAAAAAATACGCAAGCAACAGATTGGGCAAAATGAAAATAGCAGATATGACTATGTATAGCTTTAATCTGATGCTCATACTCCAATCCCTTTCTCTGAATCATTTTTTATCACATTTTTAATATCGGCGATCAAGAATAATCATTTAGGCTTGGTTCACGAAATGATGAGATAGATTTAATCTTGAAGTTCAAAATCGCTTCATTAGAAGTGCGACCATGGATCTGTTTTAAATTTTATCGCACGCAAAAAGAACATATCTTCCCCAAAATAATAATAAATGTTCCATAGGTCAAAATGTAGTCAGTTGACCGGCTATTATTGTGTATAAAAAAGGAGCCCCCACTGATTAGGCTCCTTTTTATTGATTACCTCTGAAGCACAGGATTAACCTTTTACATCAATAAGTCTACCACGACCTTCTGCGGCTTCACTGCCCTGATCATTATCATGATCTTTATCCGCTGAAGCTGGTTGTACTTGCTGAGTCTGCTGTGCAGCTTGCAACTGTTGAGCTTGCGCTTGCTGAATGGCATAATCAGGAGTTCCTGACGAAACACCACTTATCGGCATACTTACATCTCCTTCAAATTAACTTCATACACATTATCGTCACATTTTAGACAATATTTAAGTGAAATGAACTTCCATAGTAAAAATTTATATTAGATTATTATTCATAGAACTTTCATTTCAAAATCGTTACCCTAATGTTTCGTTAGAGTTTCTTTTTTAAAGAGAAGGGGACCTTTTTTGAGGGTGTTTCTATCTAAATCTTGACTCATCAATTGTTCACTCCTTTCCATGTATTTGATTTAACCAAGGTAGCCTCGTTGCTCAAGTATGTCTTGTGTTTCCTTCCACAACTTACTCTGCATCGCAACATCTCCGCCAGGTGATTTCGGTTCAATTGCATTCCCGGTTCCAACATTAAAATACCCTCCTGTCACCTCTTGATATTTGGGTTCCACGATTAATCGGGTAATAATATCAGCCCCTCTTCTCGGATCTCCGATATGGAAGATTTTTAAAAGACGTTCAATAACGTTTGCAAACCTGAGTTCACGTCCAAGTCCGGTAACATTAAATCCAGGATTTAGCGCATTCACACTGATTCCGGTGCCCGCCCATTGTCGAGCCAGTTCAGCAGTGAACATGATATCCAATAATTTTGTTTTTCCATAAATGGCGGATGAGCCGCGGGCAGTAAAAGGAGTGGTATCGGTTAAATCCTCGGGAAGCTTTAACACTCCATGATTACGTGAAGCTTCGGAAGCAACATTAACAACTCTAGCCTTGCCTGCGTTCTGTAAGGATGGTTTCAAAGCATGTGTCAATAGCCACGGTGCTAAATAGTTTACAGCAATCATTTCTGGAAATCCCTCGGAAGTAATGCGCTGCTCAAATGCATGAATCCCTGCATTGTTCAAAAGTACGTCGATTTTAGGGTAAGCAGCAGCTATTTCTTTGCCAACCCGTTTAGCATCCGTCATTACCGATAGGTCTCCGAAAAAAAAGGCGACATTCACTGAAGGATTAGTGTTTTCAATGATTTTTTTCGTTGCCTCAGCACGTTCTTTGCTTCTTGCTGTCAGAACAAGGTCAAACCCGCGCTTTGCTAATTCAATTGCGACAATCTGCCCCAGACCGCTTGTTGCTCCTGTTATGACAACGACTGAATTTTTAGACATGGTCAATCTCCTTTGTGTGCTACAATGTTTTTGGAAGCTGAAGAAAGCTTGTGAGGTAATTAATACAGTTGATATATGTCCACTATATAGATTTGATGGATATATGTCAATTAAAATACAGAAGGTTATTTTGGAGACTAAAGGATCGGTGAATCGTCATGGAGGATAATCATTACAAAAAAAGTCCAAGAGAGCAGTTGGAGCTAGAGTTAGGTGAGCAGCTCAATGCACTCATCGGTGCATCACATGCACTAAATGTCAAAGCCGCAGCGCGATTCGATTCTTCCTTACAGCCTGCTGCCTTCCATATTATTCGTTGGCTCTACTCCTATGGACCGACAAGTGCTGCCGTTTTAGCAGAATCAACCGCTATGGATCGCAGTTCGGTCAGCCGCCTTGTCAAACAATTGGAATCTTTGGGGTATGTGAGAAGAGATGCATCAACTGAAGATGGTCGGAGAATTCTTCTGTCTCTTACTGAGCTTGGGAAACAAAAAACGATTAGTGCTCTTAAAGAAAAAGAATCGGTTTTCTATGAGCGAATTTCAAATTGGAATAACGCTGAGCTTCATGAGTTCATTAAAATGCTCAGGTCTTTTAATGGACTTTAACGAAAACTTGATTATGTTGGCAAAGGAAACACTTCTGTACGAGTTTTTCAACTCAATTTCTTGTCAGCTACTTTGTTTTTTAATCAATTTTTAGCTTGAACAGGACAGGTTCGCCGTTCAGGAGACAAGCCCGACCCTCAATAGGGCAAAGGTACATAATCGATCGTTTAAAAAAACAACAGCCGGCCCTTTATCAGGAACCGGCCGGTGCTATAGTTTGAGTTCTCCGAGCCTGAGCAGTTCGACAACCGCCTGGGAGCGTCCTTTCACACCAAGCTTCTGCATTGTGTTTGAAATATGGTTGCGGACTGTTTTCTCACTAATGAAGAGTTCCTTGGCAATATCTCGGGTTGTCTTGTCTTGAACAAGAAGTTCAAAGACTTCTCTCTCCCTCTTCGTCAGCAGTGGCTTCGGACGATGATATTCTTCCTTCAACAATTCCCCCTCCTTGCTCAGCAAAAGAGCGGGCGGGAAAGGCTTTTAGTCATTAGTATTTTATGACGGCTGTGATTGATTCGTGAGCGTCTTTTTGAAGTCTGACGCCGCCTTCCATGCCTCATTACTGATTATCACTTCCGAAAAAGTCCTTAAACGACTGAACCACTGTTGCCCGGTTCAGGGCGGCAATGGATGTCGTCAGCGGAATGCCTTTCGGGCAGACTTCGACACAGTTCTGGGAATTTCCGCAGCCCTCAATTCCTCCCTTCCCCATGATTGCGTGCAGCCTTTCCGCTTGATTCATCGCGCCTGTCGGATGAGCATTGAAGAGACGGACCTGAGACAGCGGTGCGGGACCCATAAAGCTGGATTTGCTGTTGACGTTCGGGCAGGCTTCAAGGCAGACGCCGCAGGTCATGCATTTGGACAATTCATAAGCCCACTGCCGCTTGCTCTCCGCCATGCGCGGCCCGGGACCGAGATCATAGGTGCCGTCGATCGGGATCCACGCTTTGACTTTCTTCAGAGCGTTAAACATCCGGGTGCGGTCGACGACCAGATCTCGGACAATCGGAAAAGTCTTCATCGGTTCCAGACGGACGGGCTTCTCCAATTTGTCGATCAACGCGGTGCAGGCTTGACGGGGACGTCCGTTGATGACCATCGAACAGGCGCCGCACACTTCTTCCAGGCAGCTCATTTCCCATTGCGGCGGCGAGGTTTTCTCACCCTCCGCATTGACCGGATTGCGCCGGATTGCCATCAGTGCGGAAATAACATTCATGTTCGGCCGGTAAGGCACTGCAAACTTTTCCTTATAAGGGGTCGAATCCGGCCCTTCCTGCCGTGTAATGATCAGCTGAATTGTTTTCGGATGACTCACTTCACTCATGTCCTTCTCCCCCCTTATTTACTATGTGAATAGTCTCTCTTGCGCGGCTTGATCAGAGATATATCGACATCTTCATACTCAAAATCCGGTCCGTTTTTCTCAGAATTGAATTTGGCCTTAGTCGTCTTAAGCCAGTCATTGTCATTACGGTCCGGAAATTCAGGCTTATAATGCGCACCGCGGCTCTCATTTCGATTGTACGCACCTAACGTGATGACCCTTGCGAGTTCGAGCATATCCCAGAGCTGGCGGGTGAACGAGGCACCGCTGTTGCTCCATTTCGACGTGTCATTGATATTAATATTTTTATAACGCTCCATCAATTCCTGAATATGTTCATCCGCTTCCAGCAGGGTTTTGTTTTCGCGGACAACCGTCACATATTTTGTCATCCATTCGCCCAGTTCCTGGTGTAGGACATAAGCGTTCTCGCTGCCATTCATCGACGTAATCCGGTGATACTTTTCCTGCTCGCGCTTCAGTGCACCATCATAGAGTTCTGAAGGTACTTCCTGGCTGTCTTTATTCAGACCCGCGACATATTTCACCGCATTCGGGCCGGCAATCATGCCGCCGTACAATGCGGAAAGCAGCGAATTCGCGCCCAGACGGTTCGCACCATGATACTGATAGTCGCATTCCCCGCAGGCGAACAGGCCTTTGATGTTGGTCATCTGATTAAAATCAACCCAAAGTCCGCCCATTGAATAGTGAACCGCCGGGAAAACTTTCATTGGCACTTTATGCGGATCTTCACCGACAAATTTTTCATAAATTTCGATGATGCCGCCCAGTTTGACATCCAGTTCATGAGGATCTTTATGCGACAGATCCAGATAAACCATGTTTTCTCCATTGACACCCAAGTGCTGATTAATACAAATATCAAATATGGCCCGCGTCGCTACATCACGAGGCACAAGGTTGCCATACGCCGGATACATTTCTTCAAGAAAATACCATGGTTTGCCGTCTTTGTACGTCCAGAGCCGACCACCCTCTCCGCGCGCCGACTCACTCATTAGTCTTAGTTTGTCGTCGCCGGGGATAGCGGTCGGATGGATCTGGATAAATTCGCCATTCGCGAAATAAGCACCCTGCTGATAGAGCGTTGACGCCGCGGATCCGGTGTTGATCATCGAGTTCGTCGATTTTCCGAAGATCACACCCAGGCCGCCCGTTGCCATAATGACCGCATCCGCACGGAATACGGCGATCTCCATTGTTTTCATATTTTGAACCACGATTCCGCGACAGACATTGTCCTCATCAATCACCACCGAAAGAAATTCAACATATTCGTGTTTGTGAACCAGCCCATTTACCTCCTGGCGCCGAACCTGCTCGTCCAACGCGTAAAGCAGTTGCTGCCCCGTCGTCGCTCCCGCGTAAGCGGTCCGATGATACTGCGTACCGCCGAACCTGCGAAAATCTAGCAGACCTTCCGGCGTGCGGTTGAACATGACACCCATCCGGTCCAGAAGATGGATAATTCCCGGAGCTGCCTCACACATTGCTTTTACAGGCGGCTGATTCGCCAGAAAATCTCCGCCGTAAATGGTATCGTCAAAGTGTTCCCAAGGAGAATCACCTTCGCCCTTCGTGTTGACTGCGCCATTAATGCCGCCCTGCGCGCATACAGAATGCGAGCGTTTGACCGGAACAACTGAGAAGAGATCGACTTCAACGCCTGCTTCCGCCGCTTTGACCGCGGACATTAATCCTCCGAGGCCTCCACCGACAATAATGATTTTTCCTTTGCTCATGCGGGATCACTCCTTTTCGATTGATTGATAGTCTCTAAGATTAAATAAATGCGAATAAAGCCCGGATTCCCACGTAAGCCAGAAGCACAAAAACGGCTAGCGCAACATAAGAACCAATTTTCTGAGATTTTGGTGAAACAAGAATTCCCCAGTGCACGCAGAATGACCAGAGACCGTTTGAAAAATGATAGACAGCACACAGAATGCCGGCAACATAAAAAATGATTATTCCGGGATTGCTGAGGATATGAGCCATTAACTCGTAATTCAGAGGGGTACCGAGCGCCATGGCGATCCTTGTCTCCCAGATATGCCAGGCGAGGAAGATCACGAGAAAAAGTCCCGACAGCCTTTGAAGCAGAAACATCCAGTTTCTGAAAAAGCCGAAATTTCGGACATTGTTTTTAGCAGTAAAAGCAATATAAACGCCCAAAATCGCGTGGAAAAGAATCGGAAGATAAATCATCACAATTTCCAAAAAAAGCAGATACGGTAAACTTTCCATAAATGATGCAGCCTGATTGAAAGCCTCGGGTCCCTTTGTCGCCTGATAATTAACGGTCAGGTGAACAACGAGAAAGAGACCGACCGGTATGACTCCCAAAAGAGAATGCAATCGGTGCTCACCATAATCATGATCAGCCATGTTGCTCCTCCTCCTTCAAATAAATGTTAGCGCTTTTATTTAGTTGTACATATAAATTGTAGTCATTTGCTTCGAACAAATATGACTACGGTATTCATAAATCAATTGTAATCCCCGGATTTTTCACAGTCAATTCTGAGTTGAAAACGCTATCCTCACGTTTTCATAGTGAAGGCCGGGAAAAAAAGATATAATAGTGCGTGGAGGGATTATAGAGATGACAAAAAATGAAACCTGTCCGCAGCCTGAACAATACGGGGACGTCACTGTTCCGGCCTTCGGCTATGAATTATTCAGAAATCAACTGATTCCCGAATTGCTCGGAAAAGAAACAGCCTCGATTTTGTACTGGGCCGGTCGCAAGCTCGCTCGGCAGTATCCGCTTGAAAGTGAAGAGAAAATCGTGGCTTTTTTTGAGCAAGCCGGATGGGGGAGCCTTGAATTAACAGAAAAAGGGAAAAGTCAAATGGTTTTCGAATGCCATTCCGTTCTCATAGAATCAAGAATCAAAGACCACCCGGGGTCTGTCCAGTTCACGATGGAAGCCGGATTTATTGCTGAACAGATTCAGAAAATTCATGGCTTTGTTGCAGAAGCTTATACAGAAGTCCGGACGGGCCGCAACAAAAAGGCCGTTTTCATTGTCAAATGGGATGCGAAGGACGCGGCTCGCGACTGACCTTTTTCAGGAACAACCGGTTAAAATGATGAGAAATCAGAAGCATGACAAATGCCGGGCCTATCGCCCGGCATTTTAACTAACGGGCCCATGCTCCTAAATTGAAAAAGTAAGGGAGG
The DNA here is from genome assembly GCF_004684935.1 of Sporolactobacillus shoreae. Taxonomy (GTDB): domain Bacteria; phylum Bacillota; class Bacilli; order Bacillales; family Sporolactobacillaceae; genus Sporolactobacillus; species Sporolactobacillus shoreae. Next base: position 35,483 of record NZ_SRJD01000003.1, on the reverse strand, counting down.
CTTCCCATGTTTACGATCTTGGTTGTTGAAGACGATCCGACAATGAAAGAGATTATCGTCGGGGCATTGGAAAAATGGCATTTTGAGGGAATCGCCGCAATTGATTTCGATCATATCCTTCAGACATTCATTGACAGCAAGCCTCAGCTTGTCCTTCTCGATATCAATCTTCCTGCATTCGACGGTTATTTCTGGTGCCGGAAGCTTCGTGAAATCTCCAAAGTACCGATCATTTTTATTTCTTCGAGAGATACGCGCATGGACAAGATTATGGCCATGAACATGGGCGGTGATGATTTTATTCAGAAACCGATTGATATGGACATCCTGATGGCTAAAATTAATGCGCTGCTGAGACGCACTTATTCCTATCTGGATCATGAACTTCAAGTCGTAGAACACAGGGGTGCCGTCCTGAATCTGAAAGATTCTCGCCTGATCTATGATGACTGCCAGATTGATTTGACAAAGAATGAATTCAGGATTCTCTACATGCTGATGACGCATGCCGGAGAGGTATTATCACGGGACAAGATTATGAGAGCGCTTTGGGAAGACGAAAGCTTCGTTGATGACAATACGCTGACTGTCAACGTAGTCCGTCTCAGAAAAAAGCTTGCCGAAGCAGGTCTTGAATCACGCATCAAAACGAAAAAGGGACAGGGGTACTTTCTGGAATGAGACCGACAGAATATTTGAAAGACCAGATGCTGCTCATCGCTTTTTACGTCATCGCCATGACATTTTTAACCACCTTTCTTTATCTTATGCCCATCACTCGGATGGACGTCGGCAATCTGATCTATCTGCATGCCGTCATTTTTTTCCTGTTCCTCAGTTACCTGTTTTTTGACTTTCTCAGACATGCGCACTTCCTCTCTGGCTTTGAAAAAGCGGCTGACGCCTCTTCCGGGTATCGGATCAGCGCCGTACCCGACCCCCACACGACGGAACAAAGAAAAATATACCGGCTGCTGGATCGGATCGATCGAGATGACCGGCAAAAGGCTATGGACCTGCAGCGCAGCATTGAAGAAAACAAGGATTTTGTGATTGCGTGGGTCCATGAAGTGAAAACGCCCATAGCAGCCGGTAAAATGCTCATCAAAAATAGTGAAGGTCAGTCCCGGGAAGAAATTCTCGACCGACTGGAAGATGAATTTTCACAGATTGACCGCTTCGTCGAACAGGCACTTTATTATTCACGTGCGGATCATTTTTCAAACGATTATTTTATCAGTGAGTACTCATTTCGCGACATCGTGAATGCCGTGCTTAAAAAATACGCCAAATCATTCATCACGAAAAAGATCAGTGTAGAAATCTCAGATTTAGAGATACAGATTTTGACCGATAAGAAATGGCTGCAGTTTATCCTTGATCAACTCATTTCCAACGCCTTAAAATATACCGACGCCCATGGCCGAATCAGGATTGTAGGAAAAAAATATGGTTCCGGAAGCCGGCTGCTCATCGAAGACAACGGGTGTGGCATTAAGTCCGAGGATATCCGGCGTGTTTTTGAAAAAGGATTTACCGGAACAAACGGAAGAAGGACACACCATTCAACGGGAATCGGATTATATCTTTCAAGGACCCTCGCATTGAAACTTGGCCACAGCATCTCCCTGACATCGGTTGAAGGCCGGGGAACAACAGTCGTACTGGATTTCCCAAACAATACGGATTACACAAAAGTCGCAAAAAACATTTAATGTGACATTAATGTAAGGCACCGATACCTGATTGTAAGGTAGATCGAGGGAACACCCCTGTTTTTCAGTTTACAATCATCTTGTAAGATATTGAATAGAAACGGGGGTTTTTCATTGATGAGTGAGCTTTTAATAGCGAAGGGACTTCAGAAGGTCTACGGACGGAAAGGAAACGCTTATACAGCGATCCAGAGTATTGACCTGACGGTTGGCAAAGGTGAATTTGTCGGCATTATGGGACCATCCGGTTCCGGAAAGACAACCCTGCTGAACACCTTGTCCACGATCGACCGCCCAACATCAGGAAGTGTAACGATTAACGGCACAGATGTCGTTCAGATGAATGAACAGGATCTGGCCACCTTCAGGAGAGAACGACTCGGATTCATCTTTCAGGATTACAACTTGCTGGACACACTGTCTGTTGAAGAAAATATCGCGCTTCCGCTGGCATTGGCAAAGGTCAATCCGGATGAAATTGATGATCGTGTGCATCATATTGCGGCAAAGCTTGGCCTGGAAGAGATTTTAAACAAATTTCCTTACGAGATTTCCGGAGGACAGCAGCAGCGAACCGCCGCGGCGAGAGCAATCGTTGTCCGTCCCGACCTGATTTTTGCCGATGAACCGACAGGTGCGCTCGATTCAAAATCGGCAACCGCCCTTCTGCAGATGATGACGCAAATAAATGACGAAGAAACCGCGACGATTCTGATGGTCACGCATGACGCCTTTTCCGCCAGCTACTGTCACCGAATTTTATTTATCAAGGATGGTGAAATTTTCACTGAGCTGGACCGAGGCCATCTGACACGCAAGGTTTATTTTCAGAAAATCCTAGATGTTCTTTCCGCACTGGGAGGTGGGCAGAGTGACATTATTTAATCTGGCCCGCCGCAACATGTCACGCAATTTTTACCGCTATTTTCTTTATTTCGCTTCGATGATTTTCAGTGTGATGATTTTCTTCACCTTCGTTTCCATCCAGTTTAATCATCAAGTGGCACAGGCTGCATCCGTAAAAATAGATACGTCATTTAAGGGTGCTTCGATCGTACTGATTATCTTCGTCGCTATTTTCATCTGGTATTCAAACAGTTTCTTTACCAAACAACGCAAAAAGGAAGTCGGGCTCTACGCTCTGCTCGGCCTGCGAAAGAAACAGATCGGCCGGATGCTTTTTTATGAAAATCTGATTCTTGGTCTGCTGTCGCTTATTATCGGAATGCTGATCGGTATGCTGCTGTCCAAATTTTTTGTCATGATCCTGGTGAAGCTCATGGACACAGCGGTCAACGTCAGCTTTTCGATTTCTTCCCAGGCAATCCTAGAAACGACTATCGTGTTCCTTCTAATTATTTTCCTGGCTTCTCTGGATGGTTACCGGCTGATCTACCGGTTTCAGCTGATCGATCTGTTTCGGGCGGAAAGAGTAGGAGATAAAGCACCAAGAGTTTCTGCCCTTCAATCGCTATTGGCTGTAGTACTGATTTCGGGCGGTTATTGGATGGCGTTGCAGAGTTTGAATTCAAAGCTCTGGCATCTCGGCCTCCTTCCTGTCGCTCTGATGATTTTATTCTGCGTGATTACTGGTACCTTTTTGCTGTTCCGCTCATTGACCGTCTATTTCTTAAAGAGGTCTAAAAGGCATAAAACGCACTATTACCGGGGAACGAACATGATCAGCACCGGGCAGCTTTTCTATCGCATCAAGGGAAATGCCAGAGTACTGACGGTGATCGCAACGCTGAGTGCTATCACGCTTTGCGCTGTCGGAACAAGCTTCAGCATCTATTATGAAGCCGGGAAATATGCAAAAGAATCCATGCCGTTCAGCTACGCCTACATTGCGAAAAAAGGGAATCAGATCAAAGCGGATAACACGCTTGAACAAGTGATTAAGGCAGAAGGACACCATCGGACTTTGAATAAAACAGCAGTATCGGTGATCCAGGTCAAGGGCAAACTGAACGGATTCAAATCGGTAATCTCTCCCCCGTTCCTGACACTTATTTCCGAGTCTTCATTCAATGGGCTTGGTAAAATTATTGGATTAAACGATCCCGTCAGGCTCAATCCCGGGGAGGGGCTGATACTGGACAGGTACTACAGCAATCAATTTTCACCAAATTTTCAAGGAAAGGAGGGCACTATTCAATCCAAAACAGGAAAAAATACAACGCTTCATTTTATCGGGTACAGACCCTACAGTGTTCTGAATGATCCGTTTGCTAATTTTTCCATCGTTGTTTCCGATGATCAGTTTCACCAACTGGAACGGCAAAATGATCCGCTCACTATAACTCAGATCAATGTAACGGATCCCAGTCATTCCGGTCGGCTGACCGCGCAGCTGACGGAAAAGTTAAACCCTTTGATCACTTTCACCCCTTTTTCGATGGGAAGCTATTATAATACGTATCACGGAATGATGTCTGCTTACGGATTGGTCATGTTTCTGGGTGCCTTCCTCGCCCTTGTGTTCCTGCTTGCCACTGGAAGTATTATCTACTTTAAACAGCTGACAGAAGCAGAACAGGAAAAAATGCAATATGGTATACTCCGAAAGATCGGCGTGACAAGGAAAGAAATCAAAGGTGCAATTGCCAAACAGGTCGGTTTTGTCTTCGCCCTGCCGCTCATTCTCGGCATCGCCCACAGTGCCGTAGCACTTACTGCATTATCGAGAATGCTGAATCAGAGTATCCTGATACCGGTTGCTGTTTGTATGCTCGTCTACACATTGATTTATGTCGGCTATTACTTTTTTACTGTTCAGTCCTATTCCAGAATTGTGAACTTGGAAAGCCGTTAAATCTTATACCTCTGAAACCCAAAAGGCACCCGACCGGGTGCCTTTTGGGCCATTAACTATAAGGACTGTTACAGCAGATTTTCTGTCATACGTTCAGATCCCTTTTCTGATAAAAGAAATACGTGGACGCTGAAAAAACAGCAACAAGCAACAGTGCAAGAATCACAATGACTGTATTCAGCCCGTCTCCGTTCACAATATCTGTGTAACTGAAGTATTTGAAGGGCGAAAGTATATTCAGGACATTGAGATGATCCGCCAGATCCGTGATTTTGGCGATCACATACGAGCCAAGCAGTATAGAAGTTGCAATTGAGCCCGAAGCCTTCGGATTTTTCATGAAAGCTGAAAGAAATGCGCCAAGTGACAGAAAAATGAGCTGAACGATGAACATCGTCAGAAAAAACACAGCAATTTCACCCGAAATATCTTTTCCTTTGTTGTACGCGGCAACCAAAAAGAATGAGGACAACAGCGTCACGATATTTACAACAACTATATTCACGAGTGCAGCTATGAATTTTGAGGTGATCACGGTAGTCCTCGAAATAGGTTTCACAATCAGGAACTCCGTAGTTTTATCACGCTCTTCCTTTGCAATAATCCCGCTTCCAAGCAATGCGGCGTGAATAGCGGCCGCAAGCACAATATAAGAAAACAGGAAGGCGAAAAAGCCGCTCATGGTTGAAACATTAAACGATCCCATGCCGAACAGCGCTCTCATCGAATGCGGCAATTGGGTCAATGCCTGACTTGCCGCGCCGCCGGAGGAATAAGTCGTATACTTGCTCATGCCGCTCAAAACGCCAAGGAACATGCAAACGCTCCAGATGATCAAAGCTTTCCGGTTAGACTTCAGTTCTCTCAAAAATATATTCATCATCATGCCTCCTCGTTAAGTCAATTTCCGGGCCTTTCAGCTCACGGCATGGATATCCTTTCGGGTATAAATCATGCAGCTTGCTGCGATTGCTACGATGACAATGATTGCTCCTGTAATCAGATATGAAGCTTCATAATTTGCATTTTTAATGATATTGGCCGTGCTAAAGTAATTGAAAGGAGAGAAATACCTGGCCCAATCGTCGTTATTGCCGGTGGAAATCAGTGCGCCGATCATGTAAAAACCAAGAACGACACCAAGCGAGATCGGCAGCACAGATTTGAGCTTACTGAAAAACACTGAAATAATCAGACCAATCGCAAAGAACATTAATTGGAGAAAGAGCAGCGTTAAATTGATCAGGAAGAAAGTCTTCTCATCAAAACTCCCTGTATTCACGATATTTACCATAATGGACAACACGGCGTAAAAGACAATGTCCAGTGCGAAGATCGTCGTGAGCGAGGCCAAAATCTTTGCTGTAACGATCGCCGGACGCGACACCGGCTTAACCAGAAGAAAATCCGCCGTCCGTTCCCTCGATTCTTTCGAGAGAATGGAAACACCGAGATTCATAGACTGAATGGCCCCGCACAAAGAGATGAAAGAAAAAATCATTGAATAGAATCCGACAATTGATGTAATGTAGCTCAGGTTGATGCCAAGCATCGCTCTCACAGGTGCCGGATAGTTGCCGAGCAATTTTTTAAAGCCATCCGCATCTTTTACCATGCCTGGATAAACAGATAGGTAAAGGGCTGCCAGCGCAATGATGACGATTGTCCATATGATGGTTGATTTTCTCAGTGATTTCAATTCGTGAAGGTACATATTCATGTCGATCAGCCCTCCTTTTCGTAATAATGCATGAAAATTTCCTCAAGGTCAGGCTCTTCAATGGATAGGTTCAGAAGATCCAATTGGGCGATTTTTTGAATAATCGTATTGACATTCCCTTTGTAGATGAACTTCGCAGTATTTTCTTTGACTTTGAAGTTACTCACACCGTCAAGATTAAAAGCGTCCCGGCTGATTCCGGATTTAGCCTCAAGACTGATCCTCTTGTAATTGTTCTCCTGCAATGTGCTTATTCTTTCAAGCTTGATTATTTTACCTTCCTTGATGAATGCGACACGGTCGCACATCTTCTGAACTTCAGTGAGAATATGCGATGAAAAGAACACAGTTGCCCCCTTCTGATTCTCTTCTCTGATGAGTTCAAAAAATTTCTGCTGCATCAACGGATCGAGGCCGCCCGTCGGCTCATCAAGAATGATCAGTTTGGGTTCGTGAAGCAGTCCCTGCACAATACCGACCTTCTTCTTATTGCCGAACGAAAGGTCGTTGATCTTCTTTTTCAGGTCAAGGTTCATTGCTTCTGCCAGCTCATTGATACGCTTCGTGCAATCTTTTTTGTAAAAGCTGGCCGAATATTTGAGGAGATCAATCACTCTCATGTTGTCATAGTAGAAAACTTCTGAAGGCAGATAGCCTAATTCCTTTCTTACTTCAGGATGATCGAAACAGCTTTTTCCAAAAATAGTGGCACTTCCGCTCGTCGGATGAATCAGGCCCAGCAGCGTCCGGATCGTTGTCGATTTCCCGGCTCCGTTCGGCCCGATAAAGCCAAATATTTCACCCTGCTCGACATTTAAATTCACGTCAATAATCCCTCTCGCCTTGCCAAACTGTTTTGTAAGATTTTTAATTTCAATGACGCTCATGAGTGATCCCCTCCTGAATGATTATTTATAACAAACCTTTTTCAGCAGTACCAGGCAATCAAGGAATTCTTTATAAAAAATCTCTAAATCCGTATCACCATATCCCGTTATATCATTGAAATACCCTTCGGACATCCATGTCAGCATTTTGACGATCAGCTTCGGATCAACACCTTCTTTGAACTTTGAGGTGTTCACCCCTTCAAAAGCAATTTTTTCCCTGAAACTTGTCACGTTTTGATCAGCAAGAAGCATTCGAATATCCTGCTTCACTTCATCATCGTTCTCGTGAAGTACACTGCTCAGAAATAAGAGTATCGCCGGATGTTTTTGAATCACTGCGAGCTTAATGTCACCAGCGAGCCTGATTCGGTCAAAAAAATCAGTGACAGCACGATCAAATTTTTCATTGATTTCATCCATCATTGTGGTTCCGCATAACTTGATCAAATAGAGATACAGCGCCTTTTTCGTGCCAAAGTAGTGAAAAACCATTGCTTTTGAAATTCCTGCTGCAGCAGCAATATCACTCACTGACGCTTTTTTATAACCGTTGGTGCCAAAAGCAGTCAGAGCACCATCGACAATGGTATTTTGTTTCTCTAAGGGCAAGCTCAAAAATTTATCCAATAAAACCACCTCACAGCTTTCATTGACCGAATCGGTTTACAAGATAAGTATAATGTCATAAACCGATTTGGTCAATAGGCGGCAAAATAAAATACGATCAGTACTTCTTTAGAGGTCAGAGACAGTGTTAATCAAGAGGACGGATCGGTTGAGACTATGATCTCGTCCATTAATAAACCGATATCAACAAACTTGAAATCATAATCAATAAAAAAGCATGTGCTATCAATAAAAATCCTTCATCTATCGATGATAACAAGTTTTGTATCAATAAAAATGAGACGAGTATCAATAAAACAAAATATTCATTCGTAAACAGACAGATGCCCCAGGGAATGAACATCCCCGGGGCATCTGTCTAACGAGCACACGTTTTAATAAAATCTTACAGGCTGATTGATTCTTCTTCAGCGAGATGAAATGTTGCGTGCAACACATCCAGTGCTTCGAGCAATTTTTCTTCATCGATAATCGTCGAAACTTTTATTTCAGATGTGCTGATCATTTTGACCTTAATATCCTTTTCAGCCAGCGCATGGAACATCTGTGCCGCCACTCCCGGATTCGAAGCCATGCCGGAACCGACGATTGAAACTTTGGCCAATTCGGATTCAAAAATCAGTTCGCCAAATTCCAGATCCTTTTCCTGCGTGTGAAGGACATCCAGTGTCTCGTTCAGAAGATCACGATCGACCGTGAAGGACAGACTTGTTTTTGCTTCATCCAGCACATTCTGGACGATGACATCGATATTGATGTGTTTGGCGGCAATCGCGTCAAAAACACGCGATACCACAGTGACATTATTCGGAAGGCCAAGCAATGTGACCTTGGTTACATTTTTTTCAAAGGCAAGTCCTCTGACCGTTTTCGTCTTCTCCATTGATACTTCCTCCTTAATCACCGTTCCCTCTTCTTCAGAGAATGAGGAGCAGACAACCAGCTCGATATGGCTGTTTTTCGCATATTCAACGGCACGCGGATGAAGCACGCCCGCGCCGAGATAAGCCATTTCAAGCATCTCGTCGTAGCTGATCTCTTTAAGCTTTCTCGCTTTGTTCACATAGCGCGGATCGGTCGTAAAGACACCGGTCACATCTGTGTAGATTTCACATCTTGCGGCGCCAAAAGCTGCGGCAAGCGCTACAGCCGACGTATCTGATCCACCGCGTCCGAGCGTCGTGATTTCACCGGTTTCAGTTACGCCCTGGAATCCTGCGACAATAACAATGGTTCCTTTTTTCAGATGCGGACGGATCAATGATGTGTCAATAGAACCGATTCTGGCGCTTTCGTGAACATCCTCCGTCTTGATGCCCGCCTGCCATCCCGTGAAAGAGATGGCGTCATAGCCCCGTTCGATGAGCACCATCGACAAGAGGGCAATGGTCACCTGTTCACCGGTCGACAGCAGCACATCCATCTCGCGCTTGGAAGGCCTGTCGGAGATTTCTCCCGCCATGCTTACCAGAGAATCCGTCGTTTTTCCCATTGCCGATACAACGACAATAATCTGATCGCCGGCTTCTTTCTTCTTAATAATTCTGTCCGCAACCCTCTGTAGCCGTTCAACCGTTCCCACCGATGTACCACCAAACTTCATCACTGTTAAAGCCACGCTTCACTCGCTCCTTTAGATTATCAACGGCAGTACCCGTGCCGCCGCTCTTCCGCGTCCTCTCTATCCATCTGCGGGACGATCTTTGAAAGAGCTACACCTTTTGTTTTTTTACCTTCAGTGACAAAAAGAACAGCGAGCTTCCCCGCTGTTGAACTGACAATCTTTTTCAACGTGCTGGGATAGTTCTCCACACTTTCGTGTGACAGCCCTGCACCTATTCAATGCAGATCCAGCCAGGAAACGTGATGAAACGCCCCCTGCTTCGGCAGACTACCCCTTCGGCCGCGGTCAGTGAATCTCATCCTTCTCGCGCGGTCTACTCATGAAGACTGCTCCTCTATCACTTCAGATATTTGAAAAAATTAAGTTATGTGAATTATAGCAGAACTATGACCCAGAGACAATGTTTTTCAGGTCGAACTGTCCAAATATTTTCTAACGGTTTCCGCAATTTTCTGGGGAAGTCCGGCGTTTTGCAGCGTCTCGCTACTGGCCTCGCGTATTTTTTTGATCGAACCGAACGTCCGGAGCAGAGCCTGTTTCCTCTGCTTCCCGATTCCAGGAATATCGTCAAGCACTGAGTGAAGCATTTCTTTCTGGTGCACCTGCCTATGGAACGTGATGGCGAAGCGGTGCACCTCATCCTGTATCCGCTGCAAAAGATAAAAGGCCTGGCTGTTTCGTGCGAGCGAAACAAAAACCGGAGGATCCCCAGCCACCAGTTGAGCTGTCCGGTGCTTATCGTCCTTCGCAAGACCGCAGACCGGAATATAAAGGCCGAATTCATTTTCCAGAACATCGATGGCAGCCGACAGTTGGCCTTTGCCACCGTCGATCAGGATCAGATCCGGAAGAACGGCACCTTCTTTAAGCAATCTGGAATAACGTCTGCGGACCACCTCTTTCATTGTGGCATAATCATCCGGTCCGTTGACCGTTTTTACACGATATTTACGGTAATCGCTCTTCTTGGGGCGGCCGTCTTCAAAGACGACCATCGCGGATACGGGGTCCGCGCCTTGAATATTCGAGTTATCAAAAGTTTCGATCCGGCGCGGCGCAGGCATATCCAGAGCCTCACCAAGCTGTTCCACGGCACCGACCGTACGTTTCTCATCCCGCTCAATCAGCGCGAACTTTTCCTTGAGTGCGATCTGCCCATTTTTGATCGCCATATTGACCAGATCTTTTTTCCGGCCACGCTGCGGCTGGATGACTGTGATGCCAAGCATCTGCTCAACAAGCTCCTGATCGACATGATCGGGAATCAGAACCTCTTTTGGCTTGATATGATTCTGATGCGAATAGAACTGCCCGATAAATGTCAGGAAATCTTCTTCTGGTTCCTGATAAAACGGGAACATTGAAGCCGCCCGCTCAATTAATTTTCCCTGGCGCATGAAGAAGACCTGGACACACATCCACCCCTTGTCAATGGCGTAGCCGAACACATCGCGATCGTCCAAATCATTGAAAATGATTTTCTGCTTCTCCATAACCGTTTCAATGTGCCGGATCTGATCGCGGAACTCCTTTGCCTTTTCGAAATGAAGTTGTTCCGCTTCATTCAGCATTTTTTCCTTAAGAACCTTTTTCACATCCTGATACCCCCCATTCAAAAAACGGGTGATATCCTCCGCCATGTTTTGATAGGTTGCCACCGGAATGTCGTTGACACAAGGCGCAAGGCACTGGCCAATATGATAATAAAGGCAGACACGATTAGGTAGCGTGTGGCATTTTCGCAGCGGATAAAGCCGGTCAAGCAGCCGTTTGGTTTCATTCGCCGCCGTCACGTTCGGATACGGTCCGAAATATTTACCGCTCCTCCGATTCACTTTCCGTGTGATAATCAGACGCGGATATTTTTCCGAAGTCAGTTTGATATAAGGATAACTTTTGTCATCCTTAAGCATGATGTTATATCTTGGTTCATATTTCTTAATCAGATTGATTTCAAGCAACAGCGATTCTATTTCTGAAGAAACAACGATATATTCGAAATCAGCAATATCCGCTACAAGGCGCTGCGTCTTCGCATCGTGGGATCCACTGAAATATGAATGAACGCGGTTAAACAGATTTTTTGCTTTACCGACATAAATGATCTGCCCCTGGCTGTTCTTCATCTGATAGCAACCCGGCTGTTTCGGGAGCAGGCTGAGTTTTTCTTTAATCTTCTGGCTTACCATGGTTCGATTCATCCTTTTTACAGTCAATCAGACACGGTTCGCCTTCTGCGAACAAACTGTCTCCTTTTATTATTATCGAGATTTCAGAAACATTCAACTGCTAATGCTGAAAAATAAAAGGAGGCAGCCAAAACGGCAACCTCCTTGAGTACTGATTTAAAGCTGATAATCAGCGAATCAGCCGACGTGCTCTTTAATTCGGTCTACCAGTGCTTCCTTTGGTGTGAAGCCGACAATCTTATCGACGATTTCGCCGTCCTTGAACAGGAACATTGTCGGGATGCTCATGACACCATATTTGCTGGCAGTCGCCTGATTTTCATCAACGTCCAGCTTAACAATTTTAAGATTATCTGCTAATTCGGAGTCCACTTCTTCGAGAACCGGAGCCATCATTTTGCATGGCCCGCACCATGTTGCCCAAAAATCAGTGAGCACGAGTCCCTTCGATGTTTCATCCGCAAAATTTGCGTCGTTTACCTGACTGATTGCCATTGCGTAAAAACCTCCTCAATTGATTCAATATGCTTTATGTCACAAAGTATAGCATCTCCCGTTCGGAGAATCCATTAACCTGCTTACAGACAAAGCCCTTATTTAAAATCAACGACCGTGACGCCGCTTCCACCTTCGCCCTGGCTTCCGAGCCGCGAACTTTTCACACGCGGATGACGTTCAATCAATTGGGAAACACCTTTCCGAAGTGCACCGGTTCCCTTTCCATGGATGATGGACACACGCGGAAAACCTGCGAGTAATGCTTCATCAAGGTATTTTTCAACTTTAAGCATGGCGTCCTCATAACGTTCACCGCGCAGATCAAGTTCCGGCTTCACCGTCGTACCGGAAGTCCGGACATTGACAACCGGGCGGACTTTTTTCTCTTCTTTAACTCTCTTCAGGTCGCCTTCCGCAACATTCATTTTCAGGATCCCTGCCTGGACAAGATATTCGTGATCATTAATTTTTTCAACGATATAGCCCTCCTGCCCAAAGCTGAGAATCTTTACATGGTCGCCCTGAGTGAATCCAGTCACCTGATGCGCAACCGGAGCCGCTGAAACCTGTCTGTCCTGTTGGCCCAGTGAATCCAGTGCGTGGGAAAGCCTGGTTTTTGCGTCGATTAACTGATGCTCTTTAACCTGTCCCCGGTTTTTAAAGTTGCGCAGTTCTTCGATAATCTCTTCCGCTTCCTGCCTTGCCTCTTTAACTGCACGTTCTGCCTTTTCTCTAGCCTGCTTAAGGATCTGTTCTTTATTGCGTTCCAGATCATTCAGTTTTTTGGTCAGTGCCGTTTCTTTTTCTTCAGCGTCAAGCTTCAGCCTGCGCGCGTTCTCTTCTTCAATCTCCGCCGCTTTGCGGTTTTTTTCAAGTGACGCGATCATTTTGTCGATCTGATTCGTTTCCTGGCTGATCTGAAGTCTCGCGTCCTCAATGATATCTGCGGGAAGACCCAGCTTTTTCGAAATTTCAAACGCGTTACTCCGCCCCGGTACGCCAAGAAGCAGCCGGTATGTCGGACTGAGCGTTTCAACATCGAACTCGACACTTGCATTCATGACGCCTGTCCGTTCATAGGCATAAGCCTTCAGTTCACTGTAATGCGTGGTACAGATGATCGTCGCCCCTCGGCCGTATACCGCGTCCAGTATGGCAATCGACAATGCCGCGCCTTCCTGGGGATCAGTCCCTGCCCCGAGTTCATCAAATAGGACTAGGCTCTGAAAATCAACCTCTTTCAGGATGCCGACGATGTTAGTCATGTGCGATGAGAAGGTGCTAAGGCTTTGTTCGATGGACTGCTCATCACCGATGTCGGCAAAAATTTTCTTGAAAACACTGATTTCTGATCCCTCTTCGGCAGGGATCTGTAGACCGGACTGCGCCATTAAAGTAATCAGACCGGTTGTTTTCAGTGAAACGGTTTTGCCGCCGGTATTCGGTCCGGTAATGATCAGCGCATGTATCTGCTCATCAAAAACCACATCAATCGGCACAACTTTCTCAGGGCTGATCAGCGGGTGGCGCGCCTTCTTGAGTTGAATGATTCCCTGATCGTTCAGCTTCGGCCGGGTGGCCTTCATCTGATGGGCATAAGAAGCTTTGGAAAAAATAAAATCCAGATGCGCCAGATTTTCGACAGATTCAAGAAGGCTATCAGCATACTCAGCTGTCCCTTCTGACAAAACGCGAAGGATCCGCTCAATCTCATGACGCTCTTTCGCCCGCGCTTCACTCAGCTGGTTGTTCAGATCGACAATCGCCTGCGGTTCAATGAATAGAGTTGCACCGGATGCCGACTGGTCATGCACGATGCCACCGAACGACGCACGGTATTCCTGTTTCACCGGAATAACCTGTCTGTCATTGCGAATCGTGATAATCGCTTCGGACAGCATCTTACCGTTAGAATGGACAATATTATCCAGTTTCTGTTTCACGCGGCTGTCAAACGTGCGGATCTGCCCCCGGATATGCCGCAATGCCGTACTCGCCGAATCCATCACACCGCCCTGATCGTCAATTGCGCTGCGAATTTTCCGCTCCAGGCCACCGGGCACTTCCATTTCTCCCACCAATCCTGTCAGGATCGGCAGCTCAATTTCTTCGCTCTCCACAAGATCCAGAATGAATGATTTCATCAGACGTATGCCGCGTATCGTATCGGCAATATCAATCAGTTCCTTAGCCTGGAGAATGCTTCCTATTTTTGATCGTTTCAGGCCGGGCCTGACATCCGTGATTCCTCCAAAGGGCACAGAGCCCTTCAATCGGAGTACCGTCGCCCCTTCATCGGTTTCTTCCTGCAGCTTTTTAACTTCCGCTAGATCTCCTGAAGGCTGCAGCTCTTCAATCCAGCTTTTGCCGAGTGAAGAGGCGGTATAATTTATCAGCTGCAGTTTTATTTTTTTATATTCCAATGCTTTCAAAGCATGCTTATTCAAAGGTTGCATCCCCTTGTTGAAGATGATTCGTTTAAAATGGTTTCTTTCCTGCCCGCAAAAAAGTGGTGAATTGTTCCACAGTCATTGTATTCAGAACGTTTTCTGCACGGATCCATCCGCGCACCGCCGTCTGAACGCCAATCGACATGTCTTCCATCATTTTTTTGGAATGGCTGTCGGTATCGATGGCAATTCTCACACCGGCTTCCTGAGCCTTGCGCACGCGTTCCGATGACAGGTCAAGCCTGTTGCGGTTGCTATTTAATTCCAGCGCCGTTCCGGTTTCTTTCGCCAGCTGAATCAAGCGGTCTAAATTGACCGGATAGCCGCTTCGCTTGCCGAGCAGTCTCCCTGTCGGGTGAGCGATCAGCCGTACATACGGGTTTCGGCACGCGCTTTCCAGACGCTTCATGATCTGATCCGTGCTCTGGGAAAAAGAAAAATGAATCGATGCGATCACGAAATCCAATTTTTTCAGAATGTCATCTGAATAGTCCAGGGAACCGTCTGGAAGGATGTCCATTTCCACGCCGGAAAAAAGCGTAAAATCCTCGTACAGCGCATTGACACGTGCTACTTCTTTAAGCTGCATCAGCAGACGCTCCTCAGAAAGCCCTGACGCCACACGCAGCGATTTGGAGTGATCGGTGAGGCATGCGTAGGCATAGCCCCTTGCTCTCATTGCTTCCGCCATTTCCTGGACCGTATACGACCCGTCGCTCCAGGTGGAGTGCATGTGCAGATCGCCTTTAATATCGGACAGCCGGATCAGCCCAAGGAGCCCTGATTTTGCCTTCTCGACTTCATCCGTTCCTTCGCGCACCTCCGGAGGAATTTTGCTGAGCCCGAAGTGACCGTAAAGTTCCTCCTCAGTTGAGAAAGTACGGACCGGCTTGTTCTCCGCCTCTACGCCATACTCGCTGATTTTTTCGCCGTGCTCCTTTGCCAGATGGCGAAGCAATATATTATGTTCTTTGGAACCCGTAAAATGATGAAGCGTGGTCACATAAGCTTCCGGGGCCGCAAAGCGAAAATCGACGGACACATGATAAGGATCATCAAGCACCACGGTCATTTTTGCATCGCCTCGCCCGGTCACTTCAGAAACAGGTAGAAGCTCGATAATCCTGTCCGCAGTATTTTCCGGATCATCCGTCTCGATGACAAAATCCAGATCTTTCATAGACTCTTTTGCCCGGCGGAGACTTCCGGCACGCGAAAAGCGCTTAATCGTTTGCTCGGATTGAAGCGCTGATTCAATTTTTTCAGCTAAACCGAGCATATAAGGAATGGGCAGCTGCTCCGGACGCTGGTTTAATTTTTTAATGGTTTCCAGCAATTTTTCTTCGGTTTTTTCGCCAAATCCGGGAAGCCCGCGGACTTGCTCCCCCTCACACGCCTCCCTCAGTGACGCGAGATCGGTCACATTCAGCGCCTGGTAGAGCTTGCCAATTTTCTTTCCGCCAAGCCCCTGAATTTTCACAAGCTCAAGCAGTCCGGACGGAATCTCTTTCTGCAGCTCGCGTAGTACAGAAGACTCGCCGGTCATCATTAAATCTTTAATAACATCAGCCGTCGCGCGGCCGATGCCCTTGATTTTACTGAAATCATCAATGCCGGCAACCGAGCGTTGATCCGTTTCCAGTGCCTGACCGGCACGACGGTAAGCGGCAATTTTAAAAGGATTGTCACCACGGATTTCCAAATAAAGGGCAATCCTGTCCAGTTGATCGATAATCTGTTTTTTATTCATATTTATCACTCTTTTCCAGATGAACGGAGAGAGATTAGCTCAAAGAGGCTGTTAGCGGACAAATGCGATCGCGACCCACATTTGATGCAACATTTTAGAAAATACGGGTGTACTGCCAATAATCGACTGAGCCAGTGATGAGCCGTCAATGGATGACTGAAGCCCGCTGATCGGTGTTAATGCTCCAACATAGAGCAGGATAAAAACGACCAAATAGAATTCCACAAAGCCGAACAAACCGCCGGCCAGATGGTTCACGGATCGGATCAGAGGCAATTCCGCGAGAAAATCAAGCATATGACCGATGATCGTAAGGACAATCTTGGTTGCAATAAACAGAATTAGAAAAGCGATCGCCTGATAATAGGCCGACTGCAAATCAAGATGGCCGAGAAAACTGAATGTGCCGCTTTGCGCCGCCGATGTCGGGAATGGCACCCAAAGCTTGATTGTCGGCGTCAGCTGTTTGTAATACATAAATGCCACGATATAAGCGATAACAAACCCGGCCAGATGCACGAGCTGCAGAACCAGCCCCCGCTTAAATCCCATAAAAAAACCTGAAGCGAGAAGCACTAAAATGATTATATTGAGCAACATTTTTTATCCCATCTTTCCTTTCAACGGCATCATTCGCTGTTCAGCGAAAAACGAACCATGCCAATCATTCTTAACTTTTCCCATGGCAAAAAAATATCTCAGAACGGATTCGACATCATTTTCTTAATCATATCAAAAATAATAAGGATATAGAAGAGGCAGTCCTTACCGCTATCTTAATACTTCATCGGTTTTGCCTCTTCATTTCTGACCGGATCAAAGAGACACGCGCGCCTCCACCAAAAAAGAACCGGTGCAGTTGGTCATCCAGCCGCACCGGTTCCGTTGCTATTCAAAAGATTGATCAGCCGCGCAGTTCTGCGCCGCATTCCTTTTCACAGGCCTCAAGAATTTTTTCATGAATCGCACTGACCTCGTCATCGGTCAGCGTGCGTTCTGGATCGAAATAGGTCAGCGAGAAAGCCATCGATTTCTCATCTTCTGCGACGTGGCTGCCTTCATAAATATCAAACAAGTTCACTGACTGCAGCAGCGGTTCGCCATTTTCCTTAATCACTTTATAGAGATCTGCCGCCTGTACGGACCGTTTCACGACAAGAGCAATATCGCGGGTCGTTGATGGGAAGCGGGGCTGTCCATGATAGATGATCGGTGCCTGCTCGCCGCGCAGCAGCGGTTCAATGGCTATTTCAAAGACAAACGTTTCATTCAGATCTGCTTCTTTCTGTACGGCTGGGTGAAGCGCCCCGAGATAGCCGATCACTTTCCCGTCAAATAGAATATCGGCAGTCTGTCCCGGATGCAGTCCCGCCCGTTTTGCGGGAAGGTAGTCGATCCGGTCAGAAAGCGACAGGGAATCAAATACTTTTTCGACGATGCCTTTGACCGTAAAGAAATCAACTGGGAGTGCTTCACCCTCCCAATTCCGCTCAGATCGGCTGCCCGCAATCGCCCCGGCAAGGTGCTCTTCTTCTTCGGGACGGGGACTCCCGGCCTTCGGAATGAATACTTTGCCGATTTCATAAAGGGCCGTATCCGGCATCTGACGATTCAGGTGGTAGCTGACAACATCGATCAGCTGGGGGACAATACTCTGGCGGAGGACGGCGTGTTCTTCACTCATTGGAGAGAGCACCTTCACTGGTTTTTCAGATGAGGGATGAACCGCATAGGCTGCGGCATGTTCATCCGTTGTCAAAGAATAAGTGTATGCCTGAGTCAGGCCGGCGCTTTCCATCAGCAGCTCCGTCCGTCTCGTCAGCTCCTGATACTGAGTCAGGCTCGCTTTAATCGCTTCTCCCTCGGGAAGCGTTGCGGGGATATGATCATAGCCGTAAATTCGTCCGACCTCTTCAACCAGATCCTCAGGGATGGAGACATCGAAGCGCCTTGCAGGCACCGTCACCCGAATTGTTTCTCCTTTTTTATCAACTTTGAATCCGAGGCGTGTGAGTATGCCCCTGATGACGTCAAGAGAAAGATCCGCACCCAGTACCCGGTTTATTTTCTGCCACGGCAGCGTGATTACTGTTTCTGGTACCGTCCGCTCACCCTGTTCCACAATTCCTTTCAGGACACGGGCATAAGCATATTTTGTAAGAAGCTCGGCCGCCCTGTCTGATGCCTGCGTCACACGATTGCGGTCAATCCCTTTTTCATAACGGCTGCTGGCATCTGTCCTCATCTGTAGGCGCGCCGCGGTTTTCCGGATAGAAATCGGATCAAAAACCGCTGATTCAAGCAGAACTTTACCTGTTGATCCAGTAATCTCTGAACTTTCCCCACCCATGACTCCTGCGACAGCAACGGCTTCTTTGCCATTTGTGATCACGATGTCTTCAATCGTCAGTTTCCGCTCCTGGCCGTCCAGAGTTTTCATCGTCTCATTCTGCCCTGCAAAGCGAACAAGTACCCGGTCCGAACCGAATGTACCAAAGTCAAAAGTGTGCAGCGGCTGGCCGTACTCAAGCATCACGTAGTTAGAAATATCCACGACGTTGCTGATCGGGCGGACACCCGCCGCGATCAGACGCAGCTGCATCCAGCGCGGCGACGGAGCGATCCTGATGCCTTCAATCAGCCTTGCGCCATAATAGGGCACCTTCTCTCCGGCTCCGACTGTCACACTGACCTTTTCCGCAGCGTATTCATCTGTTTCGTGAGGATCAGGAACCGGAATGTGAACAGGGCGGTTTAAGATGGCGGCTACTTCATGAGCGACGCCAATCATATTCATGCAATGCGCGCTGCTGACCAATATGTCGAGATCAAGAATCGCATCATCTAAATTCAGATAAGGCAAAGCATCCTGTCCGACCCGTACATCGTCGTCGAACACATAAATGCCGTCCTCATAGGGTGCCAGTGCTTTGTCGACGCCTAATTCGCTCAGCGCACACAGCATACCGTTCGATTCCACGCCCCGGAATTTGGACCGCCTGATTTTGACATTGCCCGCGATTCTGGCACCATTCGTTGCAACCGGAACCTTCTGACCGGCTGCGACATTCGGCGCGCCGCAGACAATCTGTACCGTTTCCGACCCAAGATCAACCTGGCATACGTGCAGGTGATCCGAGTCGGGGTGAGGTTCGCACGTTAAAACTTTCCCGATCACAATTCCTTTTAATCCTTCACCCGGATAACTCAGATGCTCCACTTCAATTCCAGCGTTCGTAATCTGGTCCGCCAGCTCTTCAGGTGTCACTCCGTCCAGATCCACATAATCTTTTAACCATTTATAAGAAACCAGCATATCTTTTTCCCCTCTCTTATGCCCGATCGAATTGTTTCAGGAAACGGATGTCATCCGTGTAAAAATGCCTGATGTCTTCAATGCCGTACTTGAGCATCGCGATCCGTTCCGGTCCCATGCCAAAAGCGAACCCGGTATAAACGGACGGATCAAAACCGGACATACGCAGCACATTCGGATGCACCATGCCGGCGCCCAGAATTTCAATCCACCCGGTTCCCTTGCAGACGGAGCATCCATGTCCGCCGCATCTGAAACAGGAGATATCCATTTCGACGGACGGTTCGGTGAAAGGGAAGAAGCTTGGCCGCAGGCGGATTTCACGTTCGGCGCCAAACATATGCTTGGCAAAAACCGTCAGAACACCCTTCAGATCGCTCAGCCTGATATTCTTGTCAACGCAGAGACCTTCAATTTGCATAAACTGATGCGAATGTGTCGCATCATCATTATCGCGGCGATAAACCTTTCCGGGACAAATAATTTTAACCGGCCCTTTGCCCTTGTGAGCTTCCAGCGTTCTCGCCTGCATCGGCGACGTGTGCGTCCTCATCAGAATATCTTCTGTAATATAAAAAGAATCCTGCATGTCACGCGCCGGGTGGTCTTTCGGAAGGTTCAGCGCTTCAAAGTTGTAGTAATCCTCTTCAACTTCAGGACCTTCAGCAACGGAGAAACCGAGTCCGATAAAGAGGTCTTCCACTTCCCGTATGACTGATGCCAGCAAATGATGACTGCCCGTCTGCACTTTTCTTCCCGGAAGCGTGACATCAATTTTTTCGCTTTCCAGTTTCCTTTCGAGCAGTCTGGCCTCAATCTCAGCCCTTTTCTCTTCAATCAAGGTTCCAATCGCGTTTCTGACATCATTCGCCAGCTGACCGATGACAGGGCGCTCCTCCTTGGTCAGCTTGCCCATACCTTTCAGTACTTCCGTAATCGGACCTTTTTTCCCTAGAAAATTCACGCGGATGTCCTGAAGCTTTTTCAGATCGTCCGCGGACTTCACATTTTCCAGCGCTTTTTCCCGCAATTCCAGCAGCTTTTCCTTCAGCATTTTTTGTTTCATCCCTTCTGTTCTTTAATTTCCGTGTAATCAAAAACGCCCCATCCCATGAAAGGGACGAAGCGTCGCGGTACCACCCTTGTTGACAATGAATAAACCAATGCCCACTCAAAATCGGATAACGGCGATCAGCCGGCGCACTCTATATACTGAACCATCAGTGTTTAAGCGGCAGCTCCAGAGTGAATTCACTTTACCCGTCCCGCAAATGCGCTTTCAGTCAGTGACGCGTTCTCCCTGGGCGGTGGAATAAAGATACTGCTCTCCATCTCAGCTTTTTCTTAAAGTTCAAAATATCCGGGAAAAGATCTTCGATGAATAAACGTATATGTTACGCACAAACTTTTCCAATCGGTACCTATTAGTATAGGCATTTTATTCCTGAGTTGCAAGTTCTTCCTCGTTCAGCCAGTATAAAAGGATCCCCGCCGCCACAGCAACGTTCATCGATTCAGCATGGCCGGCCATCGGTATTTTAATTTCCTCATCGGTTTCTGCAAGCAGTTCATGCTGCGCGCCATTGCCTTCATTGCCGACAATCAGTGCGAAGTCCTTTTTACCACCCTCTGTTTTCCTCATGTTTTTCGCCTGAAGTGACGAGCCGAAAACCGTGATATGATTCTTTTTCATCTCGGCCACAACATCAAAAAGATTGCGATGGAGCACAGGAAGATGAAAATGGGAACCTTGGGCTGATCGCAGTGTTTTTCCATTGTATCCGTCAGCGCAGCCGCCTCCCAGAAACACAGCATCGAGCCCGAAGGCATCCGCTGTTCGAATCAGCGTGCCAAGATTGCCTGGATCCTGGACGCCGTCAATCAACAAATAGCGTCCCCGATGAATAGTGATCGCCGGCTGAACCATTTTGCAAACGCCGATGATTCCCTGAGGTGTTTCAGTCTGTGACAGTTCAGTAAAAATTTTATGCGTGACCTGATACACTTCCACATCGCCAAGCGGCCAGCCCGCCGGAAGATGGAAGGCCTCATCAATCAGGACCGCCGTCAGCAGATGGCGCGCCGAGAGTGCCGCCTCCTGTACGAGATGCGGCCCTTCCAGAAGATACATCTGTTCTCTTTCCCGCCACTTTCTGATTTTCAGCTTTTTCCATAATTTCACTTTCTCATTTTGCATCGATACCATTCGTCTCAAAAAAAGAACCCCTTCATTCTCTGCCGTACATAACCATTCGCTTTTAATCCATACTATACCATATCGCCTGAATAGATTGCTTAAAGAAAGGGGCGCAATTAATTATGGATCTGGATATTCGCCGCGCAGTGCTGCACAACTTACACGGCAACAAGAAAAATGAACTTCAGGAGACGATCGTCGACGCCATCCATAACGGGGAAGAGAAAATGCTCCCAGGGCTCGGTGTCCTGATGGAAGTCATCTGGAACAAATCCGATCCCGCGTTTCGTGATCAGATGCTGACACGGCTGGAACAAGGCGTTTAACCGTCGCTATGGAAAAAATCAGGATGGTCCGTCATCCTGATTTTTTACTGTTCATTTATCACGAATTTCAGCCAGCGAATTTCAACCTAACAGTTCCCGCATCGTTTGAACAAACTGCTTCATTTCTTCATCAGTGCCTATGGATACACGCAAATAATCTGAAATACGCGATTGACTAAAATAGCGAACGAGAATCCCTCTTGTTCTTAGTTTGTGAAATAGATCTTCGGCCGGATAATCGGGATGTGTGATGAAAATAAAGTTGGCTCTTGAAGGAATTATGGAAAAGCCCATTTCATCAAGGCTTTTCACTGTATTCTCCCGCGTCCGGATCACGCGCTGCGCCATCTGACTGTAGTAATCATCCTCTTCAATCGCTGCTTTGGCCCCGGCCAGGGCAAGGCGGTCAATCGTATACGAGTTGATCGAATTTTTCAACCGATTGAGACCCTGGATGAGTCCCGGGTCTCCAAACGCATAACCGACTCGTATTCCGGCAAGGGCGCTATACTTGGAAAGCGTATGAACCACTAATAAGTTCGGATAGTCCTTAATCAGAGGAATCACCGTTTCACCGCCGAAATTCACGTACGCCTCGTCAATGATAACGACGCGGTCAGGATCCGCCTCCAGAATTTTTCTGATCGCCTGAACAGGTATCTCCCGCCCAGTCGGCGCATTCGGATTAGGAATCACAGCCCCTCCGCTTTGTTCACAGAAGGCTTCCACAGGAATCTCAAAGTTGTCGTTTAATGGAATAATCGCTGGCTGCAGCTCACAGAGATTGGCAAACACTTTATAAAAACTATAAGTAATATCGGCGAACATGACCGGACGGTCTGGCGAAAAAAAGGTCATAAAGCTGAAAGCAAGCACTTCATCCGATCCGTTACCGACAAAGATATTGTCACTTTGTATATTATAGTGCGCGGCCAGCGCCGCTCTCAGTTCGTCCTCATTCGGATCGGGATACAGGCGCAACTGGTCATCTGCAGCGTCTTTAATTGCCTGAAGCACGCCTGGCGCAGGAGGATACGGATTCTCATTGGTATTTAACTTGATGTAGCGTCTGTCTTTCGGCTGTTCCCCTGGGACATAAGGGTCAAGATTATGTACGCGTTCATTCCAATATTTACTCATAACGCACCTCGTTTATAGATTCCATGTATTAAAATAACATTAAGGCTTGACATCGTCCGGCATTTATTTTATTTTATACTCTTTATTAAATTTTTCACAGACACCTTCATAAAACCTGACAGGCTAGCAAAGAGGCGCAGGAATCATCAATCAAGAAAGAGCCATTTTTATTGTGTCCCGAACTGAATCCCCGCTTCCTCTTTATTTCAGGCTGTTTCTCCCAGGCTGAATATCCAATCAATACAAACAGATCACTTTTTGCTTCCTTCAGAAAGTGATCTGTTTAACTTTTCATCTTAAGTTTTAATAAAAGAGCGATTAATTTCTATACTGCCTTGTATGCTCGGCCAGGTGGACTAAATTTCGTAAAAAATCATGGGTTGACGCTTCATAATTATACTTTTTACCCAGATCATAAATATAACCATTGATATAGTCCACTTCCGTCAGCCGGCCTTTGGACATATCTTGATACATGGACGGGTAATGGAGAGGGTTGGTCACCTCACTCACATGCTGGATCGTTTCCCATTCTTCCTGCCTTGTGCTGAGCAACTGGATGCCCGCACGCTCACAGACATCATAGGCCTCATTGATCAGCTGTTTCCCCAGCTTTTCTGCATTCGGATAAGAGATAAACTGCCCCATTTGAATCTCAAAAAGCGTGCATAAAGTATTAATTACAGAATTGAAAATAACCTTAGCCATCAGTGTTCCCTGGAAATTTGTAGTCAGTGTCGGATTAAGGTTTGCCTTCGTGAAATCTTCGACGATCTGATGCGTGGTGACATCCGGCTGCTCGGTTTGATTCGCCATGTTCATCGAACCCGCGCCCTTCTTGCCGATAAAGTCAACATCGCCCGCTTTATTCAAAACCGTTCCAATAAGCGCGGTTCCGCCAATCACCTTACTCTTGTCAAAATACTGGTTCAGCTTTTCAATGTGGCCCATTCCGTTCATTCCTGTAACCACATACTGATGCTCCTTAAAGAAATGGGCACTGCGTTTCAAAAAGTCAGCCAGCAGCATCTGTTTTGTGAAGACAATATAAACATCCGGATCTCCATCATAATCTTCTGGAGTAAAAATGTTTACCGGAACCAGATGACGATTCTGGCCGTCCCGTGATACGTATATTCCGCCCTGCTTTTTGATGGCGTCAACCTGCTCACTCCAAGCATCCACATAATCTACCTGGAAGCCCGCTTCCTGGAGCAGAACCCCATATCGTACACCCATTGCTCCTGCGCCCAGAATCGTGTACTTTAACATTCTTTCACCCTCTTTGCTTTTGATTCGTATTGAAGACACTAAAAGTAACCGCTTAATCGGATGAAATGCCAACCCGAACCAACCGGTGAAAACATGAGTTCATTTTATCAGAACAAACGAACGGAAAACAACTTTCATGAATGCACCATCTCTTAAGATTCTCAATCGGTTTTTATAAGAACTGATATTTCTTTCTCAAGATCTTTGGGTTCAACTCTTGAGCCGTAATAACTGATGGCATCTCCCTGGCGATTAACAAGGAATTTGTTGAAATTCCAGGTAATTTTTTTCGCGCCGGACATCTCAAGAAGCTCCTTGAATAAAGGATTCATTTCTTTCCCTTTCATTTTGCTTTTTTTAAAGAGCGGAAAGGTGACGCCGTAATTTATTTTACAGAACTCTGCTGTTTTCTCACTCTCAGAAAATTCCTGTTTGAGAAAGCTGTCGCTAGGGAACCCCAGAACACAAAAGCCCTGATCCTTGTATTTCTCATAAAGAGACTCAAGGCCTTCATATTGAGGCGTAAATCCGCATTTACTGGCTGTGTTGGCAATGAGAAGCACTTTCCCCTTATAATCTATTAACGATTCTGATTTATTTCCGGTCAGTCTTTCAAATGTATAATCGTAAATTGACATAGTCTTTGCCCCGCTCCTTATTCGGATTTAATCACATAGTCGCCTTTAAGGTTTTCCTTACTCAAGGACACAAGCCGAAACAGTTCAAGAGACAGAATCATCCCGCTCAGCCAGACTGCTCCGAAAACGTATCCCGCCATTAAATCGCTAGGATTGACATTGCCGACATATATGCCACAGACAGCATACGTCAGCAAGAAGACAAGGAACAGACAAAACAGCAACGCGCCAAAAAGATAGTTTTTCTGATGGCGGATCAGCATCAACAGAAAAAAGCCATAAAAAACGATTAAAATAAAGGATGGTTCATAGGGAAAATCCGGGCTGATATACTTCCCACTCAGTAAAAATCGGAACAGCCAATGAACAACTCCCGAAAACAGAAAACTTCCGCTCAGTGTGATGGCAAAGAAAAGCATCTCAAGCCATTTGTTTGTATGATTCATGAGGATGACAGCGACGGTAACCAGGGAGACCACTGCGCATGGGATCCATGAGGAGAACATAAGGAATGCATTCATCAATTCTCGCCAATTAGAATTAAAGAGCGAGGAAATGATTGTCCGTGATACAGTGTCAAATGAGTCAAATTCATCGCTTATGAAATCCTGAACCATTCCGATCATTAAAGTAAAAAGAGAGACAAATGAAACCAGAACCAAAAAAATATATACTTTTATTCTTACAAAACTTTTATATCGTTTAAAAACAGCTTGAAAGAGAAGCAGGGCGGATTCTTTAATATACTGCCTGTTCGCTTTAAAGATGATATAACCAAGGACAAAGATGCCAATAATAATGCTGGCGACCACCAACCACCTTTTGATGATGCCCTGATACTTGTCCCACTCCGGTCCGAGCAAATAGCCCAGTGAAATGAACGTGCCTGTCCAGAGAAACACGCCAATATAAGAAAAGAGGGCAAATGAACGGAACGGGAGACGGATCACTCCTGAAATAATACTAGCCACATGACGTATTCCCGGAACAAAATATGAAAAGATCAGAAGCACTTTCCCGTAGCGCCCGTACCACTTTGACAACCTTTCCATTTTTTCAGGACCCATATGGATATAATGGCCAAATTTCCTAAAAAACGGAGCACCAAGTTTATATCCGATCCAATAGGAAACCGTGACACCAACCATTCCTCCCGCCCCTGCAGAAAGAAGGGAAAAAACAAGATTCATCTTCCCATGGAACGACAGGATGCCCACGTAGCTCAGAAGCGCCTCATTTGGGATGGGTATTAGAATCAGTTCCAGCATCAGCGATAGGAAAACCGTGATGTATCCATAATTATTCAGCAAATGAACTAAACCGCTCATAAAGAAATTCCTCCAGGTCATGGCACACAATTAAACTTTAACACGAAATCAAAATAAACTTCGTGTCAGATGATGTGGAAATGTCTGCAAAACGGGAAATAAGTCTTTCAGCCTCTGAACCATCAAGACTGTTCTTTATTATTCCCTGTTTTTGAGATGAATAAGGACCACATTTCCCGTCGCTTTTTTCTCAGGCAACCGCTCATACTCTGTAAAAGTTAAGTCCAATTCCTTATAATCATCAGGAAGTGCCGGAGAAATGATAAAGTCCATGTTGAATTCTCCGTCGCTGCCCGATCCCGCGTCAGAACGACAATCATACCCCTGGATTCCCAGATCAAGTTCCAAAAAGCCAGGGTCTTCCATCCCCGGTTTGAAAGGAGCCCATTCTTTCACCAGTTGGCGGCGATTCAATGTGAGCACGCTCGCATTGTCGTATTGTCGAATATAGGTTACATAAAAGAAGCGATCCTCTTTTTTCACGCCCTGCATCACCGGCAGAAATTTGCGAAAGCCTTTTGGTTCAACACGCGGTTTGAATTCTTCTTCATTTCTGAGTTCTGAGAATAATGCGCTTAGCAGGTTTTCATAAATGCCGTACTTCCTGGACCAGTTTTCCAAGAGTGCTTCCCCGGGACGTCCAGGATTTCCTCCGCAGATTGATCTGCGTTCCTTCAAAAGCGCGCAGATTTTCTCATCAATCGGTTCAAGCCGTTTGTCATAATAAACAGATTCGGGAAGTTCCCGATGATAGCGAAACATACTGTCACCTCTCTTATACTCAATACTAGTTAAATGAAGCATATCGCTCACTCTTTAACGCGTCAACCGAAGATTCAGCCGAAGGGCTGAGCTTCACCTCCATCGGATGCCTCTTGGCTGATTCATCCTTAAAATGTATCATAGATTTATCAATCCTGAGCCGAGGCCGACAATGATGAAAATCGCGATCTGTGATGATGATCAAGTGCAACGTGATTACCTTGCTTCGCTCGTGAACAACTGGGCGGAGCACAAGAGCGACCCCGTTGTCGTTGAAAAATTTATTGATGCACCGTCCTTTCTTTTTTCATGGAGCGGAGATAAGGGTTACGACGCACTGCTGCTCGATATTCAGATGCCGGGACTGAACGGCATGGAACTGGCACGAACGATACGGAAAACTGACGCGTCTCTCGCCATTATTTTTATCACTGGATTCTCCGATTATATGGACGAAGGGTATGACGTTTCCGCACTGCATTACCTGATCAAGCCAGTCAAAGAAGAGAAGTTGTTCGCCTGCCTAGATAAGGTTTCAAAGAAAATGAAAACTGAATCGAAAACAGTTCTTATAGAAACAAAAGGTGAGACGTTACGAATCAGGCAGGATGAACTAATCTGCGCTGAAGCATTCGCCCATTCAGTTGAAATTCAAGCCGGGAACCAGCACTTTGTAACGAATTTGAATATGGTGCAGCTGGAAAAGCAGCTTGATCCGGTGCTCTTTTTTCGTCCGCACCGCTCTTACATCGTCGGGTTACGCTATATCTGCAGGTTCGGAAAAAATGAATTGATCCTCGATAACGGCTTCCATATACCTGTCAGCAGGCGCCGTTATCAGGCAGCGAATCAGGCCTTCATCAACTTTTTTAAAGGGGGCACAGCAAGATGATCGATTTGTTTCTTTTCCCTCTCTCCGCCATCCTGCTGACTGGCACACTGTACCTGAGCATCCGCGCCATCATTTCCCGGCACATTGACAAGCGCATTGCCGGTTACCAAAATGCCCTCCTGATCAAACATTATGAAGAAGTTCAGAATATTTATCTGAAAATGCGCGGCTGGCGTCACGATTACCACAACCATATTCAGGTGATGAAAGCGCATCTGGCCATGAATCAGCTGGACGAACTGAAAGATTATCTGGACATGCTGGACAATGATCTGCAGACAGTCGATACAGTCATCAAAACAGGCAATATCCATCTGGACGCCATTCTTAACAGTAAACTCTCCCTGATGGCAAATCATCAGATCAAGGTGAATGCCAAAGCTCAGGTTCCTTCTGTGCTGACGATCAATGAATACGATCTGTGCAGCATCATCGGCAACCTCCTGGACAACGCCATGGAAGGATGCGAACAAGTGCCGCAATCCGACGATCAATTCATCCGAATCTACATCGGTGTATTCAAACAACAGCTCTACATATCGGTCACCAACTCCACCGGTGAACTGAAAAAAATCAGAACCGGGAAGTACCTTACTACAAAGGGCAGCGGGCACGGATTCGGTCTGAGACGGATTGACGCACTGGTCAAAAAATACGGCGGCTACCTCAACCGCCAGAATGAACCCGGCGTCTTTGCGACTGAAGTGATGCTCCCCTTGTAACTCGAGACGGTGGAAATTGAGCTGTTACGCACCCAAAGACTTGCCATTTTTTCCGTTGCAAAACCGTTCGTGCACGAATCAAGACCGTTCGTGCACTTTTTCTTTTACCCAGTGATTCGCATGGTACAGTAAGACCATAAGGAGTTGGTTCCAATGAGGACAGAAAAGCTCACAAAACCCGCGTATACTACAATCCAGAATATCGGCTATGTTCTTAAAAATTTATGGCACTGGAACAAGAAATTGTTTCTGGCTTCAGTTGTACGTATTCCCGTGCTCGTTTTCCTTCCTTTTCTCGGCATTCTGATGCCGAAACTCGTGATTGACTGCCTGACCGTGAAAGTAAGCCCCTGGCATTTTGCGGCAGTGATCGGGCTGGCAACACTGGGTATCATCGCCTGCAACGTTATCAGCCAATCTCTGGATGGTTGGATCACATGGAATGTGATCGAAAATCGGATACATTATATTATGCTGATGTTTCGCAAAAACATGGATACCGATTATGAAAATCTGGAGAGTCCGGAAGGGCAGAATAAACTGGAAAAGGCGAATCAGGCGACAAATTCCAACAACAAGGGAACTGAAGCGATTATTAAAACACTGATCCTGTTGGCCGCCAATCTCTTCGGTATTGTCTTTTACGGCAGTGTACTCGCCATGCTCAATCCGCTGATTATTGTCTTTCTGTTCATGACCGCCGCGGTCGGCTTTCTGTTTTCTTATTATGCGCAAAACTATGAGCATACGCATAAAGACGACTGGACACCGATTGAAAAGAAACTGGACTATCTGATTGATAAATGTGATGATTTTTCGGCCGGCAAAGATCTGCGTCTTTACCGGATGACGCGCTGGTTCGGCCGGCAATTCCAAACGCTTATGACAGAACGCACACTCTGGCTGCGGCGCATCGCTCTGCGCCATTATTTGTCCGATGGCACAGTGGGCATCATGGCGCTTTGCCGGGACAGTGTCGCATACGCTTATCTCCTGTTTCTTGTCCTGAACGGACGAATGACTGTCGCCGATTTCACACTCTACTTCGGCACAGTCGCCGGATTTTCTATCTGGCTGAACGGGCTGACGGATCAGTTCTCAAAGGTTCAGCACATGAGTCTGGAAATCTGTGACGTTCGCAGCTATCTGGACATCCGGGACCGGTTCAACAGGAGTGAAGGCACGCCGCTCCCTGATCAGGAAAGCTGGCCCTGCTCCATCACATTTGACCATGTCTCATTCTCTTATCCCGGAGGAAACAAAAAAGTCCTTGACGATGTCACCCTGCATATACGCGCAGGTGAGAAAATCGCACTGGTCGGGCTTAATGGGGCAGGAAAAACAACCTTGATCAAGCTCCTTTGCGGTTTCTATCATCCGACGTCCGGGCGGATTCTGATCAACGGAAAAGACATGACCTCCTTCAACCGGGATGACTATTACCGTTTGTTCACTGCCGTTTTTCAGGATATTCACACCCTGCCCGTTTCCATCGCCCGTAACATCGCGCCGCAGCTCGATCATCCAGTGAACACAGATAAAGTAAACCACTGTCTGGAGCTTGCCGGACTGAAAGAGAAAATAGATAGCCTGCCTGACGGCATGAATGCCATGATGGTCAAGGAAGTGAATGACGATGCTGTACAGTTCTCAGGAGGCGAGCTGCAGAAACTATTGCTCGCACGCGCTCTGTACAAAGAATCGCCTGTTCTGATTCTTGACGAACCAACCGCCGCGCTTGATCCGATAGCCGAGAATGAGCTCTATCAGCGCTACGGCACGCTCGCGTCTGGCCGAACCTCGCTTTTTATTTCCCACAGGCTGTCCAGCACCCGCTTCTGCGATCGGATTGTTTTCCTCTCAGACAGCAGGATTGCTGAATCCGGAACACATGAGGAACTGATGAACCAGGGTGGAAAATACGCCAAGCTATTTGACATTCAGAGCCATTACTATCAGGATCATGTCACAGAAAAAGCAGCGGGAGATGAAAGCTGATGCACCGCAACACTTATACCGTAACGATAAAAAATAAACTACACGTTCTTTGGCGCGGACTGCGGCTGATTCAGCAGAAAATTCCATCCCTGCTGCCGGCAACCGTTGCTGGAGCCCTGCTGAAATCATTTAGCCCGTTTATCACCATCTATCTGACAGCCCGGATCATTGATGAACTTTTTGGTGCAAAATCAGTTCCTCGTCTCACTTTATTGGTCAGTCTGGCCGTCTCGTTGAATCTGATCGTTTTTCTTTTGCAGAAAGGAATGGAACGGATCAGAGACACCGGAAACTATCGTCTGCTTTATTACGGTTTAATTGAGATGGACCAGTTGATTCTTAATACAGACTATGAAAACGTTGAAAAACCTGATTTTCACCTAAAAAAACAGAAGATTGAGGAAGCCTTTCAAGTAAAATACAGCGGGATCTGGCGGTTACCGGATCTGGCGGATCTGTTGATTTCTAACCTCGGCACCGTTATCTTCTCAATCGGGCTCGCATTCCCGCTTTTTACGACTTTTTCAAGCGGAAACCGCTCTTTCTTTAATTCACCATGGCTGGCTGTGCTGTTTCTCGGATTCATTCTTCTTTCAGCAACCTACTCAGTGGTGGCTAACACCCGATTCAGCAAAGCCGTATTTCGTAAGATGGGTGACGTGCCATCCGTCAACCGGGCTTTTTCATTTTATGGCAAAATGATGCAGGATTATCATCGTGGAAAAGATATCCGGATTTATCAGCAGCAGAAATTGATTGACAAGGCCTATAAAGACTTTCAACGTAAATCGCTTCAAACGTTCGGCATTGAAATGGCAAAAATGCAGGCGCGTTTTCTCGGCACTAACGCCGCCATCTCTTCGCTGATCAGCGGTTTTGTCTACCTGTTTGTTGGCATGAAAGCGCTGGTCGGCCTGATCAGCATCGGTTCAGTGGTTCAATACGTTGGTGCCATCAGCCAGTTCACCAGCGGCTTCTCTGAATTGATTAAGTCATCAACTGATAGCTGGCAGAACCTTGATTACGTGAAGCTTTACTTTGATTTTCTTGACACTCCGAATCCAAAGTATAAGGGGACACTTCCTGTTGAGAAGCGGAGTGACAACGACTATGAAATTGAATTTAAAAATGTGTCCTTTAGATATCCGGGCTCTGAACTGTATGCCCTGAAAAACCTGTCGCTGAAAATGAAGATCGGGCAGCATCTCGCGGTTGTCGGCCGGAACGGATCGGGGAAAACGACTTTTATCAAACTGCTGTGCCGGCTTTATGATCCCCAGGAGGGAGAAATTCTGCTTAACGGAATCAATATTAAAAAGTATGACTATCAGGAATACCTAAATTTGTTCTCCGTAGTTTTTCAGGACTTCCAGCTTTTCGCCTTCTCCGCAGGACAGAATGTCGCAGCAGACATCGCTTATGACCGGAAGCGCGCAATAGACTGTCTGAATGAGGCCGGGGTCGGCAGCCGAATTCGGAAAATGCCGAGAGGGCTGGATACCCCCCTCTACAAAATTGATGCCGACGGAGTCGATATTTCCGGCGGCGAGGCACAGAAAATCGCCATCGCCCGGGCACTTTATAAGAATGCGCCATTCATTGTTTTAGATGAACCAACCGCTGCACTGGATCCGGTCGCTGAATTTGAGATCTACTCCAAGTTTCAGGAGATCGTCGGCAATAAAACAGCGATCTACATCTCGCACCGGCTTTCCTCCTGCCGCTTCTGCGATAACATTCTGGTGTTTGACAAGGGAGAAATGATTCAGAGCGGAAGCCACGACGAACTGATTCAAGATGAAAAAGGCCAGTACTATGCGTTGTGGCAAGCGCAGGCACAGTACTATAAAGAAAATAATGAACAGGCCTTTTCCAGCTGAACGTTTTCCCTCATCAGAAATTATGATATTGTTTCAATAGTGATGATTGTGCGGCACGAATTTTAAAAATGGAGTGAGTTAATTTTATGAGCGATAGCCTTTTTAACGGAAGTCTGGTGAGGCTTGCCGCCTCTAGGCCCGAGGATGTTGACATCATGACCAGATGGTCTGAGGATTCGGAATATCTTAGGAATGTGGATACCGACATTGCCCTCCCCAAATCAAAGAGTCAGTTAGAATCAGAAGAAGCTAACGAATCTGGAACTATGGAATTCAGATTACGCACACTGGAAAAGGATGAATTAATTGGTTTTGTCGCCCTCTTTAGTATTGAATGGAATAACCGTGCCGGATTCTGATGTGAACCCCAAAAGTTGGACATAGTTTTAAGCTGCTTGCTCGGTGGTTGAAATCCGATAGTCAATCGGACTTTGACCACCGAGTTTTTCTTTGATCCTACATTCATTATAGTACTTCATCCATACACGCATAGCCGCTTCTAACTCTTCACTTGTCTGATAGTGGTGTGAGGCTACGGTTTCAGCTTTCATGAGGTGGAAAAAACTCTCCATTTGGGCATTGTCCAGACAAGTCGCCTTTCGAGACATACTCTGACACACATGATGCGATTTAAGTTCCTTGCGCCAAAGATAATTTTGGTACTGGAAGCCCTGATCCGTATGAACGTACGTGCGATAGTGATGTTCCGGCAGGCGTTCGAGAGCCTCATGAAGCGGTTTTAACGCAAACGCTACTGTCGGATGATCACTTATATTAAAGGATAAAATCTCATCAGAATAAAGATCCATAACAGGTTCAAGATAAAGACGTTCGTTGGTTGTTTGATGCCCCCAACGAAATTCGGAAATGTCAGAGACAAGCTTTTGGTAGGGCCGATCCGTCATGAACCGACGTTTCAAATGATTCTTAGCGACTTTGCCAACCATACCTTTATACGAATTGTACTTACGGATTCGTTGGGTGTAGGCCGTTGACTGAAGGCCTTCAGCGCTCATGATGTGTTGCACCTTTTTGTGATTGACAAGGATATGGTGACGCTGCAGAGCCAGGGTGACACGCCGATAGCCGTAGGCAGGATGATCGTGCTTCACATTCATGATTTCAGCAGTGATCCGATCATCGTTTTCGTGTTGTGAGTGCTGAAGCTGATTGTGCTGATAGTAATAGATACTCTTAGGCAACGGCACCACTTGTAAAATATGAGTCAGAGAGTGATTCTGCCTTAGTTCAGTAACTACTTGCGTTTGTTCCGTTCGCGTTGCTCTCTCTGATGAACTAAGGCATCTAATTTTTTTAAGTATTCGTTCTCAATCCGAAGAAGTTCGTTTTCTAGTTCAAGATCCTTAATCCGCTCCTGTTCCGGCTGATCAACATTTTTCGACTTGTCGTTCTTCTTGGCTATACGCTTGGTATGCTCATGTTTCCCCATAGGTGGACGACCTCGCTTGGTTTTTAATCCATCCACACCCATTGATTCAAACCGCCGATCCCACTGATAAATCGTTGACGGTGAAGAGATTTTGAAATGAAGGGCAGCACGTTCGAGTGATGAATGGTTCTCCTTCATCCACTTTAATACGTTCAGCTTAAAATTGCAGGTATATTCCGGACGTTCATCCAAATTTTTAATTCCTGCACTGCCGTTTGTCTGGTAGCGATGCACCCAATTCAAGAGCGTTTGATGAGACCGAATCTGATACTTACGGCACAAGGAGATGCTCCCCATCCCCATGAGGTACTCACTAATCACCTTCATCTTAAAATCATTGGAGTATTTGGTCATAGTAAAACCCCCTAAAGTTGAATTTTATTCGTCCAACTTCAGGGGGTCAGTTCATTCTTGGCCATTGGAATTGGCGAAGCTAAGAATCGCAATAAAGGTTATGGAACAGATGCCCTAAAAGTGATCCTGCACTACGCTTTCCATGAATTGAATTTAAACCGTGTCAGTCTGGATGTGATTGAATACAATGCTTGGGCTATCCATGCCTATGAGAAAGTTGGGTTTCAGCACGAAGGAAGAATGCGAGATGCTGTACTTCGGGACGGGAAGTCATACGATCGGCTGATCATGGGCATTCTGCGTTCAGAGTGGGAAGAGTTGAATCGGAAATGACGTGCTCAGCTGAATGATGCTTTCCTGATTTATCGTCCTTCATGAAAATATATCGCTCGTTATCGAGAAATATCGTCCTTCGTGAAAATATATCGCTCGTTATCGAGAAATATCGACCTTCGAGGAAAAATATCGTTCAACGCGACCGCAGAAACACTTCTCACTATATAGCTAGAGAATAAGAAAAAAAAGCGCAGGCATCACTGTCCTGCAATGCCTGCTCTGATTAATTATTCATTGATCGAGTAGGAGGAGATAATTTCTCCGACCTCTCACACCACCGTACGTACGGTTCCGTATACGGCGGTTCAATAGTTTAAGTGTGCACGCTCGAACAGACAGGTAAGATTTTTAAGACCTGTCTGTTCGAGTATTTTATTAGTTATTGCCCGATGTAGGATGTAGCTACAGGCGATACGCCAGTAGCCTTTTCGTGTATTTGCCCATTCCCACGCTTTTTGTTTGGGCACGTTAAGTTGAACAAGGCTTTTGTATTTCGTCCTGATCTTCTTCCAACGTTTCCAAATGATCTGTCGAATTCTGCGCCGGAGCCATTCGTCTAAGTGGTGGATGTAACTTTTCATATAGCTAATGCCA
>NZ_SRJD01000039.1 GCF_004684935.1 Sporolactobacillus shoreae | reverse complement strand
AGGCATTACAGAGTTTTTAAACAAGGGTCAGGGTTCACCAAGGAAACGCTCTGCAATCATGAATTCGTTTACACTATTGGGTACACGCTGGCAGATAAAAATTTGCCTACAAAGACTTGACTCAATCTGCTCATTCCGGATCATGTGTGCAAAACGTCGGCCAGTGGTAAGATAGAAAAAGATAAAAAAAGGGAGCTGAACCTGTTGAAGGAAGACATTATCAAACGATTTACTTCATACGTGAAAGTCAATACCCAGTCGAACGACGACAACCCCGAATGTCCATCGACACCGGGCCAGCTGACGCTCGCTCATCAGCTGATCAATGAACTCAAGGCACTCGGCATGGCCGATGTAACCATCGACGCCAATGGCTATGTCATGGCGACACTGCCCGCCAATACGGACAAGGCTGTCCCGACCATCGGCTTCATGTCACACGTCGATACCGCAACCGATTTTACCGGCGAAGGCGTCAATCCTCAGATTGTTGAAAACTATGACGGCGAGGAGATTGTGCTGAATAAGGAACGGAATGTCGTAATTAGCCCGGATACCTTCCCTGAGCTGAAGAAATATGTCGGACATATGCTGATCACGACCGACGGTACCACACTTCTTGGTGCCGACGACAAGTCCGGCATTTCGGAAATCATGACAGCGATGGACTATCTGCTGCACCATCCAGAAATCAAACACGGCAAGGTTCGTGTTGCTTTTACACCTGATGAAGAAATCGGACGCGGCCCTCACAAATTCGATGTCGCGGCGTTCGGTGCCGAGATGGCTTATACTGTTGACGGCGGAGCGCTCGGAGGGCTCGAATATGAAAATTTCAATGCTGCCGAAGCCAAACTCACCTTTAATGGCAGCAATGTCCACCCGGGATCGGCCAAGGGCAAGATGGTTAACTCCATCAAGCTTGCCGTAGATTTCCAAAATCAGATTCCAGCTGACGAAGCCCCAGAACTGACCGACGGCTATGAAGGCTTCTACCATCTGCTCAATTTCAACGGCGACGTGGAGCAGACCAAACTCGTGTATATCATCCGTGATTTTGACAAAGCCAAATTTGCGGCAAAGAAGGCTTTTGTTCAGGATACGGTTAAAAAACTGCAAAAAAAATACGGGGAAAAGAGTATCGTCCTCGAACTGAAAGACCAGTACTACAACATGAAAGAAAAGGTGGAAGAACATAAAGAGGTTGTCGATGTCGCGTATCAGGCGCTGAAGAACCTGGACATTGAACCTCAAGTCCTGCCGATTCGTGGCGGTACAGACGGTGCGCAGATCTCCTATATGGGTCTGCCGACACCGAACCTGTTCACCGGCGGCGAAAATTTTCACGGCAAGTTTGAATATATTTCCGTCGACAACATGGTTAAGGCGACTCAGACGATTGTAGAAATTGTCAGGTTGTTCGCTGAAACAAAATAATCACCAAAAAATTGAAGCCCCCGGAACCGCACATCTCGATGCGGCCCCGGGGGCTTTTTCAATTTTGAGCGGCCTCAAACAATTCTCCCGCGCTTATTCAGCGTCTTTTTGACCGAACTGATGTCGCGAACATTGTATTTTGCCATAAAAACATAGCAGAGTGCGGACGGGATCAGCGGCAGCTGCAAAATGCTCATCGTCAGTATGTAATCATAAGGATGGTGAAGGTAGATCGACGCAATGGCACCGGCACCGATCCCCAGATTCCCGACGGTCCGGCCGAGGCTGTTTGCCAAATTGGCAATGCTGAAAACCGTGCCGCGATGTTCTGGCAGGTTGACATCCGTAATCAGCGCCAGCCAATTCGGTGTGTTGGCCGACTGCGCGGCCGAAGCGAATAATGAAATGATAAATAGTGTCAGGATCCATGGATTAGTGAACAGCTGGTTGAGCAGGCTGACAAACAGTGTCACATCATTTGTTGTGTCCGGGAGTGATAAATTATTGATTGGAAAAATAAATAATAAGATATAGAGGGGCATGGTTACCAGAACAAGTGCTGCTGTAATCCGCGCACGCGCTGCATAGCTCCGGCGTTGAAAAACGTCGCCGATATAGCCGAACACAGAGGAGAAAATCCCGCCGAGCTGAAAAATGCCGAAGAAAAAAGTAGCAACAAGCGGCACCATTTTGATTCCGTAATGCAGCTGCTCAATTTTCAAGATGTAAAGCGTGGGTAGCCAGATCAGGCTCCCTGTCGCAATGTTCATGAAGAATCCCTGGAGGAACAGGAGCAGGTTGCTCCGCTTGCCAAGCATCATCATCACCTGATTCAGGCTGACCCGGTATGTATAGCTCTTTCCGCCTTCAAGCAGTCTCTGCAGCTCGGGTTCGGCGCTGCCGAATTTCGGTTCCTCAACGAAGAAATAGAAAACAACGAGCAGCAGGCTGATCAGTCCGAGCACTTCAAAGGGCAGGCGCCAGTTAGACAATGTAGAAATAATCGCCGCGATCAAGGCACCGGCAATCCCGCCTAATCCCTGTGACATGCCCCACAGGCTGAGGATCATCCCTCTGGAGCGGTACGGGACGTAATCGGTCAGTGCGCTGAAGCCGATGGACGCAATACAGCCCAGCCCTACGCCAGTGATGACTTGAAAAAACAGGAGTTGAAGGTAAGACCCGCTCAGTGAAGTCAGGTAAACGCCGAGCGCCCAAATCAAAGTCCCAATGATAATCAGTCTTTTGCGATGAAATTTTCCTGACAGATAACCCCAAAACAGTGATGAAAATGACGTGGCCAGAATATTGATTGCTGAGACAACGCCCATGGATGAAGTCGCAACACCCAAATCCTGCGAAATAGATTTAAAGAGCGGGGGGAACAGTCCGATGACAATGTTGTCAAATGCCGCCAGACTGACGTAAACCGTAACGGCGTAAATCGTTTTTATCTTCTGAAATGACATAAAAAAGTGTCTCCTTAGGATCAGTGTTGCAGGACCATCATCTTTTTGGTAGGATTGTTTCACAGCTTTTTTCTGACAATCATCTTCGTTTGACAGACGCGGCACCAAACGAACCGGATTCAGAATCCTACTGTCAACGTGGTTTTACCAAATTTTCATGAAAATAAATTGTTTCTTGTCCCAGTTTATCATACAATGTTAATTAGACAGAAGAGACTGCTTATCTGGCAAGTCAGTCCAATGTTAGAGAAAGGATATCTTCGATGATTAAAAACATTCTTATCATCTCGTCCAATTACACCGGCCATGGCCATAAGAGCATCACTGAAGCCCTGAGTGAAAAGTTCGATATTGTGCCGGATGTAAAAATCCACGTTGTCGATGGTTTTTCTCTTGGAGGCAACACGCTTCTTAAAGTCGGCAAGATGTACGGACCGATCACCAGAAATTCGGAACATTTATGGAAAATTATCTGGGATTACACATCGGTTAAAGCGTCTTTTGTTAATCACCTGATTGAACTGAAAATCCGTACAAGATTTTTGGCTTTGCTTGATGAAGTCAAACCTGATCTGATTCTGACTGTTCATCCGAACTTCAATGGTTCAATACTTAACATACTCCAGAAGAATAGCATCCGAATTCCGTTTGTCACGCTGATCGCTGATTTGGTCAGTATTACACCGTTCTGGGCAGATCCTCGTGCGGATTATACCATTAGCCCTACTGTGGAAGCCAAGGAAAAATGTATCGGTTTCGGTGTCCCCGCGGACAAAATCAAAGTTCTCGGATTTCCGGTTCGCGAGCGTTTTTACAGCCACACCCCCAAAGACGCGGAACATTTTGATCCCGATAAGCCTCTAAGCTGCCTGATCATGAGCGGTGGCGAGGGCGTCGGAAACATGGGCAAGATGGCAAAGACTTTAATAGAAACATTCGGTTTCAATATTACCATTGTAGCCGGAAGAAATGAGAAATTACAAGCGCACCTAAAAAAAACACTGGGCAAGAAATACGGCGACAAAGTCAAAATTTACGGGTTTACGAGAAACATTCAGGACCTAATCGCGAGTTCCGATATCGCATTTGTACGCAGCAGCCCGAATGTGATGATGGAAGCCGTTTCGTGCAACACGCCCATCGTTATCACCGGCGCGCTTCCCGGCCAGGAAGCCGGCAATCCGAGATTCGCGGAAAAGTATCATCTGGCGATCACCTGTGATTC
Organism: Sporolactobacillus shoreae; assembly: GCF_004684935.1. GTDB lineage: Bacteria > Bacillota > Bacilli > Bacillales > Sporolactobacillaceae > Sporolactobacillus > Sporolactobacillus shoreae. The sequence continues at coordinate 7,074 of NZ_SRJD01000039.1, read as the reverse complement.
AATGAGTGACCTTGTACCGACAATTAATGAGCTGCTCGAAAATAACGTCGCCATGCTCAAGGAAATTAAAAAGTCTCAGCAGGAATATGTGGATCCGCAGATTCCTGAGAACATTGTCAACTTTATCCTGAACATTCCGGATGAGGAGCTTCAGCCGGCTGGTGTCTCACGCGATGTTTCGCATCTGAACAAAATCAATTATGAATCTTAAAATTTAACAGACACTATAAGAATCTGTCCCATGGGAGTTCGCCTGACAATAGGGCGAACTCCTTTTTTATTCCGCCACGGAGAGGGTTTCGGTCGTTCTTAAATTTTGAACGAATTTCTATTATCTTCTCCATTTTTAAGTAGCTTCAACCTGTTTTTTGGCAATTTCGTTAACACTCTCTGTTCTTTTGTAAAAATTTTCAGATTTGCTGTACAATAATGATAAAAGTTATTCCACACTATACTTGTATGTATTTGTTTTTTCTGGCCAAATCATCGGATTGGAGAGACAACGATGAAAAAAATTTTGATTCCCGTTGTCGGAACGATCGGCGCGGGCGTCATCCTCATCTCGGGTTTATCGAATTTCGCTCAGGCGGACAACCCGTTTTCCTACTCCCATACAGATGCCACGAATACCGGATCGGGTTCGGATCAGCCATCCGCTTCTTCCGAAAGCGAATCGCCTGATGTTAAAGCGCTTGGACTGGTCGGTATCCATTATCAGCTTTTCCACCTCAATCAGCTGGCCAGCAACCAGATCGCCATCTGGATTGAGGATGAAAAGGGAAACTATGTCACAACGATCCGTGCTTCCAGCTTTACCGCCGGCGGGGGATACAAGATTCGCCCGGAGTCCCTTCCGGAATGGCGGAAAGCAGCCAACTGGTCCCACGCGTCTCAGCAGGAAGTCAGGAAAGTCAGACTCGCCGAGCAGCCAGCAGGCCAGCATGTCGTTTACTGGGACTGTACGGATGCTTCCGGAAGGGCAGTGAAACCAGGAACTTATGATTATTAAGTTGAAGGCAATATTTATTGGGCGAACCGGGTTGTGTTTACCGGCAAAGTCAATGTAGGGAAGAATCCAGGGGTTAATACGGCCGCAGTCCAATTCAAACCGGCAAACGCCGAATCCAATGGACGGCTGCTTGCGAATGTGAACGCAACCTTTTATCCGGGCAAATCACTTACTTCGGCCAAACAAGATCCTTCCGCAAACACACAGGGTTCCTGATGGCCGTATTCAGGAGCAGGGCGATGAATACGGAAATTCTGAACTCAGGACTAAGCGCCTCTGACTGCAAGAACGTATTTGACTGGTTTCAGGCAGTGGAGGCGCGTTTTTCCCGCTTTCTCCCGGAAAGCGAGCTGAGCCGGATCAACAGCCACGCCGGTGATGCGACCCGACTGTCCGAACCATTCGCCGAGCTTCTCTTTGAAGCCCTCCGCTATACGGAAGAAACAGGCGGCCTGTTTCATCCTTTTCTCGGATCAGTCATTAATCATTTAGGCTATAACCAGTCTTTTGAAAAAATCTATTCCAGTGAGATTCCCGTCCTACACTTTTTGGAAAATGAATCGAAACAAGCTGAGCCTGTTCAGTTTGATCTTGAACGACGGATCCTGAAAATCAGCAAAAAAGAACTGCTTGATTTTGGCGGAATCGCCAAGGGCTGGGGAGTACAGAAAATTACACTGGACTTGATTCGCAAAAAACGTACTTCCGGCCTTGTGGATGCCGGAGGCGACCTGATGGCCTAGGGCTTTCCAGAAGGAGAACGCTGGCTGATCGGGCTCTCACATCCTCGCTTCGATCAAGTAACAATTGGAAAGCTATCACTTTCGGGTCAGGCGGGGATCGCGACGAGCAGCGCAGTCAAGCGCAGTTGGAAGAGCGGTACGGTCCGTCTGCATCACATCATTGATCCACGTACCGGGCGACCTGCCGATTCGGACTGTATCTAGGTTACCGTTATCGGAAAGTTGCTCCTTCCCTGTGAAATCTATGCCAAGTGCCTGCTTATCCTAGGCAGCAGAAGCGTCAATCAGTGAATCATTTGTATTCTCTCCGTACGTCTGCTAATATGTTAAGTAGTAAATACGGAAGGGACGTGTACGGATTGAGAAAAGTAAGTCGTCTTTAATTGAACAGAGACCGGTGAGTGGATTAGTCCCTCTTTCTGGTTGCCTTCATAAGCGGCTTTCTGACATTTCAATCGTACAGGTTTCATCCCAAAGGTACATTGCTGGTTCAGTTATTGTCTGGCAGTACTTTTTAAAAATTGGATTCCTGAAAAGACTTGTAAATGGACGCTAACCCGGCGTCCTTTTTTGTACACCCATATCCGCTTAAGGCAACCGTTTCCGGTCTCATTACTAAAATGAGGTGAATAAAAATGGGAACCCTACAAATTCGCAACTTAACGTTTCGCTATACCAACATGGAAAAACCACTCTTTGATAATGTCACACTTAAAATTGACGAAAGCTGGCGATTAGGTTTGATCGGCCGTAACGGCCGTGGAAAGACAACACTGCTGCGGTTATTACAAAATCAATTGACTTACTCGGGAACGATTGAAACCAATCTTGATTTTTCCTATTTTCCACAACCCATTCAGGATCCGGCACAAATGACTTTGAATGTTGCAGCTGATCTTGGCCAGGTCGCCGATTATGAGACCTGGAAGATCGAGCGGGAACTGGCACGATTGCATGTTGACTCTGGCGTCCTTTACCGGCCGTTTAATACGCTGAGCCCCGGTGAACAGACGAAGGTTCTGCTGGCCGGCATGTTTGCAGATGATACTCACTTTCAGTTGATCGATGAACCCACCAACCATCTGGATCAAATGGGACGAACGACTGTAGCTGATTATTTGCGCCAAAAAACGGGATTCATTCTCGTCAGCCACGATCGTCACTTTTTAAATCAGATTATTGATCACGTCATATCGATCGACCGTGCTAATATCGCGGTCTATAGCGGAAACTATGAAACCTGGTATACAGCAAAAACCAGACAGGATACACTCGAACAGCGGGAAAATGATCAATTGAAATCTGAAATCAAACGTCTGGAAAAAACCGCGCAACAAAAAGAACAGTGGTCAAATAAGGCGGAACGCGGTAAATACGCCGGTGGCAAACGTAAAGATAGCAGTGATATCGACCGTGGTTTCGTCGGTCATCGTGCGGCTAAAGTGATGAAACGCTCAGTTACGCTTGAAAAGCGCACAAACAACGCACTGAATGACAAGAAAAAACTTTTGAACAACCTTGAAGACATGGCGGCTTTGACATTACCCTATCAGGAAGCAAGGACCGATCAGACGCTGGTTACTGTTGCAGATCTCGTGCTGCAGCACAACCAGGAAGCACTGAATCAGCCCTTGAGTTTCACGGTAAAAACCGGCGATCGTATCGCGCTAATCGGACCAAACGGTGCAGGCAAATCGACGTTAATCCATGCCTTACTCGATGGTCAGCAAAGTCCCTTAATTCGCAGCGGTTCCGCACATATTCACAATGGAGTGCGTGTGTCCTATTTACCACAGGATTTCGCCAACCTTTCCGGAACCATCAAAAATTTCGCGAGCGAACATGAAGTAGCCTTCGACATGTTACTGGCGACATTACGCAAGCTTGGTTTCGAACGGCAGCTCTTCAATGATCGTATTGAAAACATGAGCATGGGGCAAAAACGCAAATTAGCCCTGGCACGCTCTCTTTGCGAATCAGCGCAGCTTTACATTTGGGATGAGCCCCTGAACTATCTGGATGTGATCACCCGAGAACAAGTCCAGCAGGTCATTTCCGAAGTACGGCCTACACTGTTGCTCGTTGACCATGATCGTGATTTTGTAAATGCCGTCACCACCATGAAAATCCGTTTAGAACATATCCGATAAAAATCCAGACGACGTATGTGCATCTGCTTCGTCAAAAACATACAGTAAAACCCGGGTGAAAACAAAGTATTGTTTTCACCCGGGTTTGTTATAGACTTAAATTTTTTCCATTACACGCGATGCGCGCGTTCTTTTTTTATCTGCTTGCTGCGCAGTTGCCCGCAGGCAGCATCAATATCGGTACCAAATTCCTTGCGGACGACCGCGTTGATACCCCTCTTTTTCAATGTCTCATAAAAAGCTACGACGGCTTCTTTCTCACTACGCTGATATTCCGAATGTTCCTCAACCGGATTATATGGAATTAAATTCACATAAGCCAGATGGCGCTTGTTTTCGAGCAATTTAGCCAGTTGCAGGGCTTCTTCTTTGTGATCATTAATATCCTTCAGCATAATATACTCGAAGGTAATTCGCCGATTTGTCTTTTTCAGATAATAGTCCACGGCCTCCATTAATTTTTCAACCGGGTAAGCTTTATTAATTTTCATGATCCGGCTGCGCAGCTCATTATTTGGCGCGTGAAGCGATATGGCCAGGTTAACCTGCCAGTCAATATCCGCAAATTCGTAGATCTTCGGCACGATGCCGCTTGTCGACACGGTAATATGACGGGCACCGATCGACAGCCCTTTCTGATCATTAATAATCCGCAGAAAATTAATAACGTGTTCAAAATTATCAAACGGTTCTCCGATGCCCATGACGACAATATGTCCGACACGATCACCATTTCCCTGCTGATCAAGGCTTTTCTGGATTGCCAGAAGCTGTTCGACCATCTCACCGCTTGTCAGATCGCGGTTTTTTCTCAGCAGGCCGCTTGCGCAGAAACTGCAGCCGATGTTGCATCCCACCTGTGATGTGACGCAGACGGAAAGCCCATATTCATGCGGCATCAGCACCGTTTCAATCAGATTGCCGTCGGTCAGCCGGAACAAATATTTTGTTGTTCCGTCCTTCGCTTTTTGCGCAATCTGCTCTTCCAGCGTCGCCATCACAAAATGATCCTTCAGCAGCTGAATACCCTTTTTGGGAAGGTTAGTCATGTCATCAAAACTGCCGGCACGTTTGACATAGAGCCAGTCCCAGATCTGAGTCGCCCGAAACTTTTTTTCTCCATGCTCACGCATCCATGCCGTCAATTGATCTTGCGTTAATCCATAAATGGAAAGTTTGCCCATTAAAATACCTCTTTTATATACGATTCAAACCTGAGTCTATCATACTTTACCCCTGCCGGCTCCCGCAACTACCAAAGGCAATTGAGATCAGTCCTCTTCACGTTCTTTTGATCTGCGGAAGGGCAGCTTCTTCATCGGGCTTTTGTAGGCAACACCCAGCACGTCAATAAGGAACACAAAAACCGGCAGGCCGACAATGAGACCCCAGATACCAAAGAAATGCTCGGAAAAAATCAGAACCACAAAGGTATAGAAGACAGGAAGTTCCGTTTTGGCCGACATGAGTTTGGGATTCAGAACATAGGCTTCGATTGCATGAACCACCAGGATGGTCAGAACCATGTAGATCACATCCTGAACCCCGCCGATCGTGTAACCGATAATGCAAAGCGGAATCAGTGAAATAATGACGCCGGCGACAGGAATGAGGCTCAGAACAAAGACCATAATGATCAGGCTGAACAGTTGTGGAAAGTGCAGCACAGCCAGAATAACCGAAGTGATGGCCGTATTGACAATCGCAATCATGAACTGTGCTTCCAGAACCTTGCCGAAAGTGTCTACGAACCGGGAAGCAAAAAACGCGATTTCATCATACAAAAATCCGATCTTGCTGGATTTGAAACCCTTTGTGAACTGGATCAGACGCTCTTTCTCAAGCGAAAAAAACAGGCTGAGCAGCAAAGCCAGGAATAAGTCCACTGTAAAAGTACCCAGTGACGAGAACGAATCAATCAGGAACTTGACTCCCGATCCCAGATAAGTCCCCACGTTATACTTCTTTAACTGATCCATAACGGCCGTCATTAAAACCGATCCATGGAATTCTTTAATCGTGGTTGTGACCGACTTGTAGAGCTCCACGGTTTGCTCTGCGACAATCGGCAGATAAATGGTGACTGTCACATAAATAGCCAACCCGATCAGGATGTAGAGGACAATAACCACAAGGCGTCTCGGAACCTTCAAATGGCTGTGCAAAAATGTTTCCAGCCTGTCGATCAGAAATGAGAAAATAAAAGTCAGCAGCAGAAGATCAATCATGCTTCTGACAAAATACAGGATCAGAATCAGCAGAGCGAAAATAAGCACCCGCCTCACCGATTGCTTTTTAAACAAAGTGACCAGAAGATCCATAACCGCAGCTTCCCCATTCTTTATCTAATTCAAATAATTTTTAGACGTCTGCCACAAAATTAGCAATGCTCTATTTATTGTAGAGGCTTTTTGTCTTTTTCGCAAAATATTTTAGCATTTTTAATAACGACACAAAGCTTAGCCGAATCTTCCTCTATAAATCGAGTAGGAGGAGATAATTTCTCCGACCTCTCACACCACCGTACGTACGGTTCCGTATACGGCGGTTCAATAGTTTAAGTGTGCACGCTCGAACAGACAGGTAAGATTTTTAAGACCTGTCTGTTCGAGTATTTTATTAGTTATTGCCCGATGTAGGATGTAGCTACAGGCGATACGCCAGTAGCCTTTTCGTGTATTTGCCCATTCCCACGCTTTTTGTTTGGGCACGTTAAGTTGAACAAGGCTTTTGTATTTCGTCCTGATCTTCTTCCAACGTTTCCAAATGATCTGTCGAATCCTACGCCGGAGCCATTCGTCTAAGTGATGGATGTAACTTTTCATATAGCTAATGCCATAGTAATTGATCCAACCCGTGGTTACTTTATTTATTTCTTTGATGATCTCACGGATGTTACTGCTTTGACTTCTTTTGGTCAGTTGTTTGAGCTTACGCTCAAAGGATTTTTTCGACTTTTGATGTGGGCGAAATCCGACCCCTTGCCAGGTCGTATGCAAGCAGAATCCAAGAAATTTAAGTTTCGTTGGACTACCCACCTTGGTCTTGTCGTGATTGACCGTCAGTTTTAGTTTCTTTTCCAGAAATACAGTGATACTTTTCATGACTCGTTCTCCTGCTTTTCTGCTTTTGACATAGATGTTACAGTCATCGGCATACCGGACAAATTTGT
>NZ_SRJD01000038.1 GCF_004684935.1 Sporolactobacillus shoreae | reverse complement strand
CGGGTTTTAGTCTGGCGGTCATAGCGAAGAGGTCACACCCGTTCCCATCCCGAACACGGCCGTTAAGCTCTTCTGTGCCGATGGTAGTTGGGGGCTGTCCCCCTGTGAGAGTAGGTCACTGCCAGGCAAATAGATTAAGAGGCATTCCCCAAAAACGGGAATGCCTCTTTGTTTTTTTATATTCGATATCGTAAGCATTCAAGAGATTATCTGACAGCTATTCTGATAAGTCAGGAGGCTTGTCCAGCGATCTTCTCATGAGTTGATTATCTTTTAAATTCCCATCGAATAATTCATGTTCACGCAATACTTTTAACTTTTTGAACCCACACTTCTGATAACTTTTAATTGCGCGCGTATTCCATGTTTGTGGATCAACGTAAATGTCAACCGCTCCTTGCTTCGTAAATAAATATTGGATCATTAGTTTCAACACAGTTGTTCCAATTCCCTGATGCCAATAATTTGTCTCTCCGATAAACAGATCTAATCCGAACTGTTTCTTGTCTGCTTTAACTCCATATTCCAGAATTTCAGCTTCTTGTAAGGGATAAAATTGCAGATAACCAATCGCTAAGCTGTTAAATTCAATGATACACGGAGTGACATAATGCTCACCCTTAGCCCTGGGTCCATATTTTTTGATAATCTGTTCTTTAGTAAATTTTGAACTTGGTCCTTCAATGAAGCTAAGTAGTTTTTTATTGTTTAACCATTTAAAGAGCAAAAAAAAATCCTTATTGCTGTACTGCATTTTTCTAACTAATATTTGGCCGTTCGTGATCAGCATCTGTTTTCTCCAATCCATGCCTAATGATAGTTTTACTTTTAAACAACTCTATTACTGTAGAGGACGTGAAGCAACACATGATTTGAATCAAATTTTTTCTTGCTATAAATTTGGATCGGGAAACCGATCCAGCTATGGTAAAATTGTATTATCTAAAGGTACGATTGCATTTAGTGAAGAAATAACTGTTAAAAGGAATTCATCTTTGGTTCACAAATCTCAAGTAAACTAAAAGAATGCTTCAAAGCATTCGTAAAGGGACGGACTGTCAGATTAAAAAAATAAATAAAGAATACAGAAAGCACCAAATAAGCTGCTTTTTTCAGATTGGAGATGAAAAAATGATCCGCCTTTCGAGATATTTAAAGCCTTATATGTGGCCTGCCATTTTTTCAGTGATTTTTGTTTTTTTACAGTCGCTCGCCAACCTCTACCTTCCGACGTTGATGTCGGATATCGTGGATACCGGCATTGTCAAAGGAGATTTACCCTATATCTATAAGATGGGGTTGTGGATGCTGCTTGTCACGCTGATCGCCGGGGTATTCACGGTCATAGCCAATTATCTCGCTTCCAAGGTTGCCGCGGGATTTGGCCGTGACGTTCGAAACAGCATGTTCGCACATGTAGAGACCTTTTCCTTAAAAGAATTTGACGTGGTCGGAACAAGTTCGCTGATCACAAGAACGACCAATGATATTGCACAGGTTGAACAGGTTTATATGATGATTTTAAAAATGATGACGATGGCTCCATTGATGTGTATTGGCGGAATCATCATGGCGGTTTACAAAGACGCAAAATTGTCTCTGGTGCTTGTGGTCACGCTGCCGCTGCTTATCGCCGGAATTACTGTGCTGGCTAAAAAAGGAATTCCGTATTTTAAAGCGATTCAAAAGAAAATGGATCGGATGAATCTGGTGCTACGTGAAGAACTGACTGGTATCCGTGTGATCCGTTCATTTAACCGGACAAAACATGAAATAAATAGATTTGACGCGGCCAATCAGGACATAACGCAAACATCGATCAAAATTAATCAGATTATGGCCGCGGCCATGCCGCTGATGATGCTGATCATGAATCTGTCGACAGTTGCCATTGTCTGGTTCGGCGGGCTTCGGATCAACAGTGGAAGCATGCAGGTCGGAGATCTTATGGCCTTCATTCAGTATGCGATGCAGATTATGTTTTCCATACTGATGGGTGCGATGATGTTTATCATGATCCCTCGGGCACAGGTTTCTGCCGTCCGTGTCAATGAAGTGCTGGGTATCCGGCCGGATATTATCGATGACGCAGGCCGTGAGATGAAACCAGAAGTGGAAAAAGAGCGCGGTGTGATATTCAACGACGTCACCTATAGTTATCCGGGTGCGGAAAAACCCGCGCTGTCCCATATTTCGTTTACCGCGCGCCCTGGCGAAACAACGGCAATTATCGGAGGTACCGGAGCGGGTAAATCCACATTGCTTAATCTGATTCCAAGATTCTTTGACACGGCTCGTGGCAGTATCCGGATTGACGGAAGAGACGTCCGTGATATTCCTTTGGAAGAACTTCGGTCGATGATCGGGTATGTTCCGCAAAAAGCGGTTCTGTTTAATGGAACGGTTGCGGAGAATATTCGCTATGGTAATGAACAGGCGTCGGATGAAGAGATACGGGAGGCCGCGCGCATTGCACAGGCGGATGAGTTCATCAGTGAAATGGGCGAAGGTTATCAGTCGCAGATCGCCCAGGGAGGAAAAAATGTCTCCGGGGGCCAGAAACAGCGGCTCGCTATAGCTCGCGCCCTGGTCAGAAAAGCGGAGATCAATCTGCTTGACGACAGTTTTTCGGCTCTTGATTATCGAACGGATGCCCGGCTGCGGGCGGAACTTGCAAAACAAACGGGAGAATCTATTTTGATCATTGTGGCTCAGCGGGTGAGCACTGTTCTTCATGCAGACAAAATCATTGTGCTGGATGACGGGAGTGTCGCAGGAATCGGCACACATGAGGAATTGATGGGAACATGCCCGGTCTATCAGGAAATTGTTGCATCCCAGCTGAAAAAGGAGGAGCTGGCATGAGTAAAGAAGAAAAAAGAAACAGTCGCCCTGGCGGGGGATTCGGCGGACATGGCGGCATGCGAATGCCGGTTCAGAAGCCCAAAAATTTCAAAAAAACGTTTCATCGGTTGATGACCTATCTGAAGCCGCATCTTGCGGTGCTGATCGCTGTCTTCGCAGCCGCTATACTAAGCACCATTTTCACAATTATTGCTCCGAAACTGATGGGCAATGCGACAACGAAGCTTTTTCAGGGGATGATGATGAAATTGCGCGGTGTCCCGGGCGCGCACATTGATTTTAATTATATCTGGAATATTGTTGTCACACTGGTTCTTTTGTACGTGCTGAGTTCGCTGTTCACTTACGTCATGCAGTACCTGATGAGCGGCGTTTCTCAGAAAATGGTCTATAAGCTGCGCGGTCAGGTGAATGAAAAACTCGCGAGGTTGCCGGTGAGTTATTATGATTCACATCCCTATGGTGATGTTCTCAGCCGTGCGGTCAACGACTCGGAAAATATCAGCAATACCCTGCAGCAGAGTCTGACCGCGTCAATCACTTCAATTGTCACACTGCTTGGCGTGATCGTGATGATGCTGACAATCAGTCCACTGCTGACCTTGGTCATTCTTTTGACGATTCCGCTCAGCATCGTCGGTATTATGATGATTACGAAGCGTTCACAGGGATTTTTTAAGCAGCAGCAGGAGCAGATCGGCCACCTGAACGGACATGTTGAAGAGATGTTTACAGGCCATCAGGTGGTTAAGGCGTTCGGAAGAGAAAAACAATCCGTTGAAAAATTTCATAATATTAACGGCCGGCTCTATCATTCCGCCTGGAAAGCACAGTTCCTGTCCGGCATTATGATGCCGATGATGATGTTTGTCGGGAATATCGGCTACGTCCTGATTTCGGTAGTCGGCGGAATTCTTGTCGTCAAGCGGTCGATTGAGATCGGTGATATTCAGGCATTTATCCAGTACGCCCGCCAGTTCGGTCAGCCTTTAAATCAAATAGCAAACATCTCAAATATTATCCAGTCCACGATTGCCTCAGCCGAACGAATTTTTGAAATTCTGGATGAGACGGAGGATACACCAGATAAAAAGGATGCAGTGGTGCTTAAAAATCCAAAAGGTGATGTTCGGTTTGACCATGTCTCCTTCCGCTATAAAGAGGAACAGCCGCTGATAGATGAGATGAATATCGATGTTAAATCCGGTGAGTCTGTGGCGATCGTCGGTCCGACCGGCGCCGGTAAAACGACGCTTGTCAATCTGCTGATGCGTTTCTACGACTGCCGTGAAGGCAGAATCACCGTTGATGGCATCGATATCAGGGATCTGAAACGGGAGCATCTGCATCATCTTTTTGGTATGGTGCTTCAGGATACATGGCTGTTCAAAGGAACAATCCGTGAAAATATCGCCTATGGGCGTGAAAATGCTTCTGAAAAAGAGATTGTGCGGGCCGCTGAGGCGGCACATGCCGATCATTTTATACGTACACTGCCGGATGGCTACGATACGGTGCTTAATGAAGAAGCCAGCAATATTTCTCAGGGCCAGAAACAGCTGCTGACGATTGCGCGGGCGATTCTCGCCGATCCGGTGATCCTGATTCTGGATGAGGCGACGAGCAGTGTTGATACGCGAACGGAAGTGCATATCCAGAAAGCGATGCAGACGCTGCTGAAAAACCGGACCAGTTTCGTGATCGCCCACCGTCTTTCCACGATCAAGGAAGCGGATCTGATTCTGGTGATGAATCACGGACAGGTGATTGAGCAGGGAACCCACAAAACGCTTCTTGAAGCAAAGGGTTTTTACGCCGATCTGTACAACAGCCAGTTTGCAAATACAGCGGAACCGCAGCGGGAAATCGCTGATTGATAAAATGCATTAACCGGGCCTAGTGCCCTTTTTTTTGCCTTGGCTCTGTTTTAATTCACTGTTGATTTTGTCACTCCGTTGATTGGAACGAAAAGCAACAAACACGTTTAACAAAGCATTTTGCCTTAATAATCTTTGAATCAGTTGCTAAAGATCATCATCCCGCTGTCGATTTCCGGTCTATGTACTCATATGAACACTCTGAAACGAGCTTTTATACGTGCTATTCTTCACGTTCTGAGAAGAGAAGTTTCCGGGACCATTTAAATGAAAAAAATACCTGTCTCTTTTTTTTTCGCTTATAACTACACCATATGAGATCTAACATGTGCAAAGTTTAAGAAATACTTAAGGAAAAAATATAAAATTAATTATATGATTAACCAATAGGCCTATTCTATCGAATCATAAAAGACGAAGATTATGATTCATTTGCAGGCAAATGTAAACAAATATCAAGTTTGAAATGGAGTCATGCTCATTGAAAAAAATAACAGTAGGAATTCTATTTGGAGGGAGCTCAGCAGAATATAAAATCTCTCTGAAGTCTGCTTACACGATCATCACCAACCTGGATACTACAAAATATGAGTTGATACTGATTGGTATTACGAAGGACGGCGCATGGAAACGATACGATGGCCCAGTGGAAGCCATTCCACAGGATACATGGAGCGATTCGGAATGCATGCCATTTGCTCTATTGCCATACCCCAATCAACAAGGTATTTTGAAGAAACCCGATGGTACGTTCACTCGCGTACATTTAGATGTCGTATTTCCGGTACTGCACGGGAAAAACGGCGAGGACGGGACGATCCAAGGTCTCTTGCAATTAGCGGGAATCCCCTATGTCGGTTGCGGTGTTTTAAGTTCTGCCGTGTGCATGGACAAGGATATTTCACACCGTATTATTAAAGAAGCGGGCATTCCCGTCCCTGCGACGGTTTCTCTTACAGGTACGGTCTCTATGGAACAATTAGAGAAAATCATGACCGGATTCAGCTATCCAGTTTTCGTCAAACCAGCTAATGGAGGCTCCTCGTTCGGTGTCACCAAAGTTCGGGATTCGGCTGGCCTTTATGAGGCAGTTGTTGAAGCACAGAAATATGACAGCAAGATCTGTATCGAGGAAGGGATCGGCGGCTGCGAGGTCGGGTGCGCCATCCTGGGAAATGGCGAGGAACTGACGGTTAGTGAAGTCGATCAGATTGTACTGTCTCACGGATTTTTCCGTATTCATCAGGAATCGCATCAAGAAAAGGGATCCGAGAATTCAACGATTCGTGTACCCGCCGAGATCCCTCAGGAAGTGCAAGCGAAAATTAAACAAACGGCAAAAGATATTTACCGTACGCTTGGATGTTCAGGGCTGGCACGTGTAGACATGTTCCTTACGCCTAATAACGTAGTTGTCTTTAACGAAGTGAATACGATGCCGGGATTTACCAGTTACAGCCGATACCCACGGATGATGAAGGCAACTGGCATCAGTATTGCCCAAATTGCAGACAGTACCATTCAATTAGCGCTCCAAAACAGCAAAATGTCGCGTCAAGCCGAATGAAATCAAATGTTTTGCAAGCATAGGAATCCGCCTGGTTGACCATCACAATACTTTTAAATTTTTGTTTTACTTTAGTGGCATGTGTATTAAACTTTTTAAAGTGAAGACTTGGAAGAAATGAGGAATAGTCATGGTTAAGAAAATAGTTTTTACAGGTGGAGGATCAGCTGGGCATGTGACACCGAATCTGGCACTCATTGATCGGTTAAAGGACCAGTGGGAGATCACTTATATCGGTTCCAAAAATGGGATCGAAAAAGATCTCGTACAGGCTCACGGTATTACCTATCGCGCGATTTCAAGCGGAAAACTTCGCCGCTATTTTGATATGAAAAATTTCAAGGATCCGTTCAAAGTCCTTGCCGGAGTCATGCAGGCTTATTTGATTTTAAAAAAAATCAGGCCCGATGTGATTTTTTCAAAGGGCGGGTTTGTTTCTGTCCCGGTTGTCATAGGCGGCTGGCTGAACCGGATACCTGTTTATATTCATGAATCGGACATTACGCCGGGCCTTGCCAATCGGATAGCGGTGAGGTTTGCGACAAAACTGTTTGTGACTTTTGAAGAAGCGGCGGCGACCCTTTCTAAAGATAAAGTGGTTTATACCGGCGCTCCAATACGGGACGCACTTTTTGAAGGTAAAAAAGAAAAGGGTCTTCAGTTTCTGGGCTTTCAGGTGAACAAACCGGTGCTTCTCATTATGGGAGGCAGTCTCGGGGCAAAAAAAATCAATGAGGAAGTACGTGCATCGCTGACAGAACTCCTGAAAAATTATCAGATTGTTCATCTGTGCGGGAAGGGCAACGTGGATCCAGAGCTGGAAGGCACCCAAGGGTACCGCCAGTATGAATACGTGGATCAGGAACTGCCCGACGTGATGGCATCCGCGTCCATCATCCTGTCCCGTGCGGGTTCGAATGCGATTTTTGAGTTTCTGGCCCTTAAGAAGCCGATGATCTTAGTACCGCTCCCGCTCCGCACAAGCCGGGGTGATCAGATTTTGAATGCGGAGTCATTCAAGAAAAAAGGGTTTTGTGAGGTACTGGATAACGATTCACTGACTGCGGAGGAATTGCAGAAAACCATCGCGGAAGTCTACCGGAACCGCTATGATTATATTGATCGGATGGTGGCCGCTCAGGGTGCTACACATGGGATCAAAAATATTCTTGAACAGATTACAAAATAAAAGGCTTTATTAAACGTGTCTGTTGTTTTTCCGCTCCAATCAATGGAGTGACAAAATCAACAGTGAATTTAAACATAGCCAAGTGAACAGAAACAAAAAGAGAGCAGGCCGGCGCCTGCTCTCTTGTGTTCAGTCAGCTGATTTTTCGGACATCGACACTGACTTTGAGTTCCTGCTGCGGTGTCCCGTGATAAACACCTTTAACCGGGACAATATCTTTGTAATCCCGTCCGTAGGCAAGAATGATGTAGCGCCAGGTGACCGAAACATCATTTGTCGGGTCAAATCCTGTCCAACCGACATTTGGGATATAAGCTTCTACCCAGGCATGTGACGCCTGTTCAAAGTCCGCGTTGCCACCGCTCAGATCGGTGATGTACTGATAGCCGCTGACGTAGCGCGCCGGAATGCCAATGCACCGGCACAGGGCAATCATTAAATGTGCGAAGTCCTGGCAGACGCCGCGGCGGAGCTTGATCATTTCATCAATCCTGGTCTGTACCTGGGTCGCGGCCGGATCATAAATATAGTCGTGTTTAATTCCTGAAGTAATTAAAGAAAGAAGCTGTGACACGGATTCAATCGTCTCACCGTGCAGAAAATGTGCGGCAATCTGCTGCACATCACCAGTTATTTCAGTGTAATCGGTCGGATGAAGATATTCGGCGAACTGATCCAGAAAGGGCTCACTGTCCATAATTGCCCGTTCCTCACTGTATGGGAGGATACTTTGCCTTGGCAGTGCCTCATCATTGGTCACGACGACGGAACGTGCTGTAATCACCAATTCACTGTGCGGCTCGGAAACCGAAAAAGTGTGGACCAGATTTCCGAAATAATCTTCATAAGCATAAAGCGGCGCGTGAGGCGACAGGGTAATCATGTGCTGGTAACAGGACTGATTATTGTTTGTACGCGGAGACAGGCGGATTTCGTTGACACTGTCCGCGATATCCGATACATAGTGATAACGGGTAGTATGTAGAATTTGAAATTTCATCACGTGGCATGTGTCCGGAGTGATTCGTTAGAATCAGAAGGACAGCACATTGACCCCCTTTGTAGAAAACATTTTTCCAATTTCGGCACCGATTGTATTGCACCGCCTGATCTCCTCTTCAAGAAAGGGAATCACGTCGGCGCGGCTGATCTCGGACGGATCCATATAAGCGAGCTGTGAATAAAACCTGCCGATGGACTTCATCACACGTCCGAACTCTGGTGATATCACACCGCGTGAAACGTACAGGCAACCGAGGTGATCTTTCAAATGCCCAAGCGAGAATCGGGTGGATCTCGGAAAAATTGCATTCAGAATTAAAAAGTCAAGCATGTTTTCGATGTTCACCTTGTTGGACAGGCATTTCCGGAAAGCCTCATACCCGCTCACGGACTTTAACAGGGCGATTGAATCGTCGTAGGACATATCCTGATGGTTGTCGGAATAAACCACCCTGAAGATGCGCAGTGTGTTTTCAGCCCGTTCCAGATATTTTCCTGCCTGAATCATGTGCCATTCTGGACCGCGGAGCATGGTCGATGTGGCAATGCCCTGAAACAGCGAGGTCTGGTTTTTAATCTGCTCAAAAAAGGTGTGGGGATAAAGGAGAAGATCATTCAGTTTCCGGCTGTTCAGCCAAAGATAGAAACCATTGATCGCATCCCACATTTCGCTGGGCAGGCGTTCGCGGACAGTCTGGGTGTTCGTTCGCGCATTGACGACGCAGGAAATAATTGAATTACTGTTATCCGGATCAAACACGATGGTAGTGAGAACGTCGGATTCCGTGAAGCTGAGTTTTTTGCTCTGAAAGTCGCTGATGTTTCCAATAGTCTCCATCAGTTCCCTCCACGGGTACTGGGCTCGGTCCTCATGCGAGGTCTGCATATGATAGTCTACATCAATCAGGCGGGCGTGGTTTTCGATGCGTTCAATGTAACGCCCGAGCCAGTAAAGAGATTCCGCAATTCTGCCGATCATAGTAATCCCCTCTTAATTGTTCCATAAATTTGGCGACACTCATAATTACATATCCGACGGGTATTTATCAGTTTCCGAAGATCAGACGATCCAGGTATCTTTGCTTCCGCCACCTTGTGAGGAGTTGACAACCAGTGACCCTTTGTTCAACGCCACGCGCGTCAGTCCGCCGGGTATTACGGAAATATCTTTGCCCTGAATAATAAATGGCCGAAGATCAATATGGCGGTTTTCAACGTTTCCGCCTGCGAGTGTCGGTGCGGCAGACAGGCTGATCGTCGGTTGGGCGATGTAACGTCCCGGGTGTTCCAGAATCTGTTTTCTGAATTGTTCAATCATTTTTTTGTCGGCCTGAGGACCGATCAGCATGCCATATCCGCCGGACAGGGCTGTCCGCTTGACAACCATTTTCTCCAGCTGCGAGAGGACAAATTCACGATCCTCCTTTTTTCCGAGCTGGTATGTAGGGACATTTTTCAAGATCGGCTCTTCATTCAGGAAATAGCGGATCATATCCGGAACTTTTGTATAGACGGCTTTGTCATCCGCGACGCCGGTTCCGGGCGCGTTGGCAATGGCCACATTCCCGGCCCGGTATGCATTCATCAGACCTGCAACGCCGAGAACAGAACTTGGATTGAATGCCAGCGGATCAAGAAAGTTGTCGTCCAGCCGCCGATAAATGACATCCACTTGTTTTTTGCCTTCGATGGAATTCAGGAAGACTTTCTGGTCTTCAACACGAAGGTCGGAACCTTCAACCAAATCAATGCCCATCTGCTGCGCAAGAAAAACATGTTCAAAGTATGCGGAGTTATAGCGGCCAGGTGTCAGAAGCACAACGACCGGATTATTTTTATGGTGCGGCGCGAGGTCATGAAGGGCGGTCAAAAGATCCTGCGTACCGTGCTCAATGTTCCGGACACGGGAAGAGAAGAAAAGATCAGGGAAGTAATGGGTCATCAGGTAACGGTTTTTAAAGACATAAGAAAGACCTGAAGGCGTCCGCAGATTATCCTCCAGGCAATAATAATTTCCTTTTTCATCCCGGATAATATCAATTCCGGAAAGAGCGATGTAGACGTTCTGCGGCACATCGACATGAACCATCTCCGGGAGAAAATAAGGGTTATTAACAATCCTGCGCCGGGAA
Source organism: Sporolactobacillus shoreae (assembly GCF_004684935.1). Taxonomy (GTDB): domain Bacteria; phylum Bacillota; class Bacilli; order Bacillales; family Sporolactobacillaceae; genus Sporolactobacillus; species Sporolactobacillus shoreae. Next base: position 1,048 of record NZ_SRJD01000038.1, on the reverse strand, counting down.
ATCAATCCATCATTAATAAAGTGCTGATCATGGTAGACGTCATACAAAAAATGATTGAGTGCGGACACGCGCTGTTTTAAGCCGGCCTCAATCGTTTTCCAGTCACTGCGGGGGATAATTCTCGGTATGATATCGAAAGGTATGGTACGCTCTCCGGCCTGATTGCCGGAATAGAGCTGAAAGGTAATGCCCTGGCGAATCATCTGCTGCTGAATTTTTGCCGATCGGTCGAGCAGTTCGGAACCGCCGATGGTTTTCAGACGGTCATACAGATTTTGATAATGGGCTCTGATCTGTCCATCAGGAGAAAACATTTCGTTATAGCAGTCTGTTGCAGAATGATCGATGGTAAACATGATGGACACTCTCCCTGAATTGAAAAAATGCAAAAATAATTAATGAATCAGATTAGTCTAGAATTTTTAAATAATTTTAATAAATTATAGTCATTATCGCCTGTTCATGTCAATGAGGATTGGGGCAATAAAAAACGGTAAGCGCGGTGGGGGAACAGGCACCGGTCAGGTTCACGTTCCGTATACTGGCGGATGTGTCGAATGGCCGTGGAAAGATAATTTAGGATATTTTCAGAAAACAAGACGCATAGTTTACGGCGCAATGGACATCCTGTAACTGGAGGTGAGGGATATGGCTTTGCGGGAACATCAGCCGGCCGGCGAAACGTGTGTGATCTGCGGACAGATTAAAAAGTCAGGCATTCATCTATGCAATCAATTAATCTGTGATTCCTGCGAGAAAAAAATTGTGGAAACTGAAGTGACAAGCTGGAAATACCGCTATTATATGAATAAACTATCCGCACTGAAGCTTAAAAATGTTAAAGAGCCTGCGGAAAGGGTAAAGTAAGAGGAAACACCGATGGATCCGGTGTTTCCTCTTTTTTCAGGACTCCCTGACTGCCGTATGAGTAAAATATTTGTAGGCAAATTACCTTCCTGTCCATACCGTTAACGGCAATTGCCGTTAACGGTATGGACAGGGCACCAAGCGGGAGCGCGGTAGGTAAGTGAGCATTTTCCATGAAAAA
>NZ_SRJD01000037.1 GCF_004684935.1 Sporolactobacillus shoreae | reverse complement strand
GAAGACTATTTTGACTGGAAGGCCAAACAGCCCAAAACGACTCCTTCTAGTAAAGTGACAGCTATTTATCCAAGCTAATCACTCTATCCTTCCTGAGATGAATTTACACACAAAAAAGGACTTGACCAATCGAAATGAGAAAATCGTTAACTTTTAAGGGGATTTTGACTGAAAATATGATTGAAAAAATTAATGATGATTTTACAGGCTCTAACGTCGAACTTTTTATATCCGAACTTCCTGATTCAGTCAATACAATTATTGTAAATGGCAAAATAGCCCGTGATCTTAGTGTCCTGTCCTATGATGAAAAAGTTTCAGTAATTAAGAGAGATATTAAAAATCATGAGAAAAAAAGTAACAATCAATTGTTTTAACAGTCAGTGTATTTAATCAAGTTGTTAATCTTGGTGAAAACATCAATTTAATCCATTTTCATCATTTTGTGCCAACTGAAAACGCAAAGCTTGAATAGACAGAGCGGTCTGAGATGATACATAATTGCACGGTATCGTCTGCAGTATTAAGATACTCAAGCTTAAACAATTGTACTGTTTCATATTAAGAATGGCTTATTTTTAGGTGATATCATACTGAATTGAAAGGGCTGGCTCTATGGTGCACCGCAGCACCCGTGTCATCTTGAATCCTAAACAGCACAGCTTCATGCTGATGTCCCATCTAGGATGTATTTTCTCCCCAAACAGACTAATCATTTAATCCTTTTCCATCAAGAATTTGCTGCATGTATTTTTCAACTCTTGATGCTCGAGTTTTGGATTGTTTGGCTTGGGAAAAATAAAGCAGGTAGGCCCTTTGGCGTCCTGGTGTCAGTGCTTCAAATGCGGTTTTCAGAGCAGGGATTTGATCCAGTTTGCTTTGAAATTCTGCAGGCACGGCGAATTCAGTACTCTTCTTTAAATTCAGCTTCAAACCGGCTTTTTCCACTTCAATGGCTTCATTGATGTAGTTTTTCAGTGTGTTTTCCATTTCAATGATTTCTCGAACATTAGTGAACCGAACCTGGCGCGCCGCCTGTACATTCTCCGTCTGTTGGATCAGAATACCCTGGGTATCCTGTAACAAGGCACCTTTGTGAAACAGAAGCGCACAATATTCTTTAAATCCATGGATTAAAACGATGTTTTTATTCTCAAACGTGTAGCAAGGATGCATCCACTTCAATTCTTCGGTCAGCCCACAGTCAAGAACGATTTTTCTCAACTTCTTAAATTCTTCCTGCCACTTTTTGGCTTTACTTAAAAAGTCATCAACTTTAGGGCTCATTCTACTGTTTGTCATTAAGGAACACCTCTGTTCAATTGTTTGGTCAACTGACAGTAAGAAGGATCATTCTCAATTTTTCTAGTTCTGTCTGTCACTTTTTGGCTTTATTTAAATGTTCATCAACCTTGGGATTTATTATACTTTTTGTCATAATGTCTTTTTAACTTAATTCACCGGTCCTGTCAAACTGTCGATGCTGAATTGTTTCAAACAAAAAAACTCCCATTAAGAAGGCAGGTCTTTTTCTACCCGTCTTCCTTAATTGGGAGCATCGTATAAAGACTTTGTTTCAATTAATCTATTCTATAAACCCAGGAACCATCTCTTTAAACGTTCTCTGGTTTCCTTTTATGGACGTAAGTAACATACCAACAATAACAATAATTCCGCCAATGACTTGTGAGATCATTAATTGCTGACCCAAAATTAGAGCGATAACGACCGTAAAAATCGGAATTAAGTTCATTGAAACTCCGGCAATCGTCGTCCCAAGGCTGTTAATCCCTTTATTCCAAAAAATAAACGAAAATACAGAAGGGAAAACTCCCAAATAGAGAATACCGACAATGCCTAAAGCTGTAATTTTCTCTGGATGGATCGATTGAAAAAATAAAAATGGCAGCATCATCAAGGATCCTACAACCGCAGTCAAGGTGACTAAGGTAATGGATGGCAAATTCCTGGCTCTTTTGCTAATTAGTGAATAGGCTGTCCAGAATAAGATCGCAAGGATCATAATGCCATCACCTTTGTTATATTGAATCAAGAAAACTTGCATCAGATCCCCTTTAGTTAGCACAATCAGGACACCAAAGAATGAAGCAACTAATCCAATAAACTTGATTCCATTTATTTTCTCATGAAGAAAGACTAGAGAAAATAACATAATTAAGGCCGGTGTCAACGAATTGATGAGAGAACCATTCGTCGGAGAGGTATACTGCAGTGACGTATAGGTCAGCGCATTGTAAATGGCGATACCGGTCACGGACATCATGAGGATAAGTAACCAGTTTTTCTTCCAAATGCGAAACCATGAAGGTTTTTCAATCATATGAGCCATGGGAATCAAAAAGAAGAGCGCAATGATCCATCTAAGAAAGGTGATCCAAACCGGTGGAAATTCTGATGCAGCATATCCACCAAAGATCATATTTCCAGCCCAAAACAGATTGCATAAAACTAATAAAAACCAAGCTTTATATTTCAAAACTTAACCTCCTCAGCAATTATAGTGAGTGAATAAACACGATCTTCAAGAACCGTAAGATTTGCTAGTTCATGGACAGGTGTTAACTGTGTATTCTCATCGTTGCTCTTTGTGCGCTTTTCAGAAATACATACAGAATGGCTAGTGCCAAGGCTATTGATCCGCTAAGAACCATTCCCATTACACCGTAAAGATGATAAGCAAGACTTCCGAAAAATGAACCTAAGGATCCACCCAGATAATAGCTGACCATAAAGAGGGCATTTAACCGACTGTGCTTACCGGGATCAAGTTGATATAACCGTCCTTGATTCAGAGTCATGTTCATACGAGAACCGACATCGAGAATAAATGTGATAAAAATGAGTATCCAAAGAGACTGCCAACCCAAGCCTAAAAGGATAAAGGATGAAATCATGGTGGTTAGTGCGACTAAATTCCAATGACGTACTCGGTCACCTGCAGATAAATTTCCTGTAAAACCGGCTGCCAGACTTCCGGCAATGCCTACGATTCCAAAAGTTCCTATTAATCCGCTCCCATAATGATAAGGCGCGCCATGAAGCAACAAAGTTAGAGGAACCCAGAACATATTAAAAGCAGCAAAAGCAGTTGATCCCAGGATCATTGTTTCTCTAAGAACCGGTTCATTTTTCAGAAGCGGCAGTAGTGATTTTATGATGACTATGTAGGAGGATTTTTTGGGCGCTTGATCTTCAGGCATTTTGAAAAAGAGATAGCCTGTAAAAGATAATAAGATGAACGCTGCTGTCCAGTGCACAGCACGCCAATCAAATAACTGACCAATCCATCCACCGAACACACGTCCCACAAGAACACCCATAAAGATACCGGTTAATAACTGTCCAATCAATTTTCCACGGTGTTCCTGATTGGCGTTTGAAGCAACAAATGGAATGATGATTTGGGCCGGGACAGTGCTGAAGCCGAGTAAAAAACCAACAATCAATAGTAAAACAAAGGAAGAAACCCATGTCATGAGAACAAGCCAGAATGCTGACAAAAGCATACTTCCCAGGATCATATTTCTTCTGTTAAATCGATCGCCAAGTGGAACGATGAACAGTAATCCTAATGTATAGCCGATTTGTATGATGGATAAAAGCAGTCCTGCTTCATTTGGAAGAACGGAGAAATCTCTGATTATCGAAGAAAGCAGCACTTGATCATAAAACAAATTGGCTATAGCGACAGAACAGGTCATTGCGAGAACGAATTGTATACCTGGTGTAAATTCTTTCTTTTTCAAATGATGATTTAATTTGGTTTCAATAGATGAGTCCACCATGAGTTCCTCCCATTTTGACTGAATATGATTCGCCTTGAGGCGGATGAAAGATAATAATGACGAGCGAAAATCTAGTCAGTACTTCATAATAGCGAAAACCTTTATCGAACAGCATTTTGGGGAATGACCGTTCCAATAAAAGATAAAAAAATAATGGTCATCGTAATAATGTGATCCGTAAAATCTTCTTTATTGTGTTTGATTTTGGGTACCATATGAGCACTATGCTGTAAATCAAGAAAATCTTTATTGGAACGATCGGTCTTTTATAATATAGCTACTTTCTTTTCTTCTGTCAATAAATGATTGCTGATCTAATCTAAGGTAGTTTTTTATCGCTTTCTGATTACAGGGAACGCTTGTCAAGCGCTGCTGACCTTTGTTTCAACCGCTTTTTCTGTAAATTATAGTTGAAGGGCTACATTTTTATTGCTAATAATTTTATAATATGTTAACTTAATAATTAGTTATTGATCAATCACTAACAACTTATAATTCACTATAAGGGGGATAAGAACTAATGACAGGTAGACCATCATCCACAGTTAATCGTCGTACAGACATTATTTCTGCTGCAATTGATGTTTTTGCGGAAATTGGCTATTACCGTGCAACAACAGCACAAGTTGCTGCACGGGCAAAAATATCCCAACCCTACGTTTTTCGGTTTTTTTCAACAAAAGAAGCTTTGCTGCAAGAGGCTTTGTTAGTATCTTGGACACGCATTCTTGATGCATTCCGTGCCGTTATCGAAACGACAGGTTCTGATCAAATTGAAGAACAATTGATCGCAGCTTATATAGAAATTATGGAGTCTTATCAAAATGAAGTACTGTTGCAAATGCAGGCTCAAACGATCAAAGAGGACTCTATTAAGAAGGTCATGCAGCAGGGATTTCTTGAGGTTCAGCAGATGGTGCTTGATGCTTTCAAAAAGGCTGGTCTAGAAAAACCTGAAGAGAGGACTCTTCTGTTTCTTTCCAGAGGAATGCTGTGTAATATTTCAATGGCACTTTCTTTACCAGAGTTAATGAATGAATAGAGAAAAAATTTTTTTTACCAGATAGTAATTGATCAATCAATAACTAATTGCAGAGGAGAATATATAATGATGAAAAAGGCGATTGTTTTAGGAGCAACGGGAGGAACGGGAACGGTAATTGTCAATGAATTGATTAAAAGAGAGATAGAAACAATAGCTTTTGGACGTTCTCTGAAAAAGTTAGAGAATTTAGCTGATAATTTGGGTAGACCTGCGAATCTTCACTTAAAAACGGGTGACATATTTAAGTCGGAGGATATTTTTGAGGCTTCAAGAGGTGTGGACGTCATTTTTCATTGTGCATCTGTACCCTATAATGAAATGGTGGACCGGCTGCTTCCAATGGGAGAGTCGGTGATGCAGGCAGCGAGCAAGCTGAGAGCCAGAGTAGTAGCCGTTGATGGTATTTACCCCTATGGTAAAAGTAGAACGAACGGGCCCATAGACGAAGAGTATCCAAAGAATCCGCATACGAAAAAGGGCAAAATAAAGCTCGAGTTTGAAAAGATGTTTTTCAGCTCACGATGGAATGAGACTCAAAGGCTAATTGTTCGATTACCTGATTATTATGGCGCCTCTGCAACGCAGGCTTCGTATTTAGGTTCAACGTTGAATTCGATCGCTGCCGGGAAGCCGGCGATATTCATCGGAAATATGCGTGTTCCACGTGAGTATGTCTATCTACCTGATGCGGCGATTATGATTGTAGAGCTAGCCAGTCGTGAAGAAGCATATGGGCAGAACTGGCATATTCCTGGTCATGGTGTTATTTCAGGACGAGATCTTGTGAAAATAGCACAAAAGGCAAGTGGAAAATCAAACTTGGTGATCCCGTTGGGCAAAATTGGGTTGTCGCTCATCGGGCTGTTCCAACCGGTAATGAAAGAAGTTGTTGAGATGTTGTACTTAACGAAAGAACCCCTGGTACTAAGTGGGGAAAAATATGAACGTTTCATTGGGACTATACCAACCACTCCCTTTGAAATAGGGATTACTGATACAATTCGAACAATTATGGAACGACAATTAAAGAATTAAGAAAAATTTGCTGAAGAAATCACTGTGCATGAACATTAAATCCAACATAAAAAACAAACCCTCCGAGCCCATTAAGGTTCGGGGGGTTAATTTTTCATGATTCACGATGATCTATGTTGTGCAAAGCGCCCAGTTCATTAAACTTTGCGTCATTGATGTTATTGAGAGAAATCAATCAATGTAAAATATATATTGCATTGAATGTAAAATATATATTACAATGTATTAAGCAAAGAGGTGATCTATTGCATTGTGTAATCAGGTAAAAAAGTCACGAATTGAATCGGGTATGACTCAACTTCAACTTGCAGAAAAAACTGGGGTAACACGGCAAACAATTAGTTTGATTGAGAAAGGAAAATACAACCCGACCCTGAATTTATGTCTGGCGATTTGTTATGCAGTCAATAAATCGTTGGATGAACTTTTTTGGATAGACAGGAGGAAGAACGATGAAAAAGATCAAAGATGAACGGTTAAACCTCGTAACTTTAAAAAATGTTAGGATCGCTTATCTGTTCCAAACAGTTGGCATTTTGGCTATCGTCATTTACACACAATTCACCAGTGGACCGAACGCAGGCTTTGAATCACCATTGTTTCTTGTCTTGATATTGTCGAGCTCACTCTTTCTGTTTTTGCAAATGAGAGTCTCCGCCGACATTGAAGCGTCCGAAAAAAAGCGCAAAAAACCTAGGCCATACTATTTATATGTTATTCTTTCATTGGCATTCGGTGTGCTGATGGGACTGATCATTTATCTTACTGATCGGCAGAACCCAATTTCTGCTCTGATCAGTGGTATCGTTTTCTTTGTATGCTTTCTGGCCTCATATTCAGTCATGTATTATCTTAAGAAAAAGCGTTCAAGCGACGATGATGACTTGGATTAATCAAAACTTGAAATGATATGTATTTTGTAAAAACAATTTTCATGTGTCTATAAACTTGCCTGTTTATACAGATCGATGACCAATCTTCACAAACTTAAAAAACCTCCGAGCCCATTACGGTTCGGAGGTTTCATCGTTCATTCAATTAAGACAGTGCTTGCGGCACAGTGACGTTCAATTCCTTGCCGATCCGTTTCAGATCCTCAGACGCTTGTTGACACAATACAAAAAAAAGATTATATTATAAAAGAACGATCGTTCCAATAAAATAATTCAACTTTGGAGTGAGGGCTTTGACAAGAACGCGTGTCTTCGATCGGCAAAAAGTGCTTGAGAAGGCCATGCTTGTTTTTTGGCGAAAGGGCGTCGATGGGGCAAGCGTTGCCGATTTATTAAAAGAAATGAAGATCAGCCGCTCCAGTATGTATGAGACGTTCGGTAATAAAGATGATCTGCTCCTTGAAGCCATTCAGTGCTATATGGATGCCAGAAATTCAGAACGCGAGGTTCTTAACGACTCAAGAGATGTCCGACTGAGTATCATGCGCTATTTTCAAAATCACATTGATCGTGTCTTCAATGACCAGGCCCCGGATGGCTGCTTAATCACCAGTACAACAGCTGCTATTGATCATCAGAGCGCTTTGATTCAGGATGCCGTGGAAACAAGCTTTACGGATATTGAGACATCACTAATGAACCTCTTGGAAAAGGGAAAAGCAAGCGGTCAGATCGATTCAAAGATCGATTCAAAAAAATGGGCGTTTCTCTTTCTTAATTTACACCACAGCATTAATATCACTTCTAAAATCAATCACAATAAAGAAGATTTTATTGAGATGATTAAGCAGGTATTAGCCCTATTGTAAGCATATTTTTTTTGAAAATTATTGGAACGATCGTTCCTAAAAACTAAATTAAAGGAGTTTTAACGATAATGATCATTTTACTGTTAATTGCCGGCTTTATTTCCGGAATGACAATTCCTGTTCAAACATCAATCAATTCACGACTTGGCTTGCAGGTGAAATCTCCTTACATAGCCTCTGCTATTTCATTTTTGGTTGGAACGCTTGTCTTGCTCCTCGTTTCTCTACTTGCAGAGCCGCATCTTGCATCGGATATTGGACTTCTCTCTTCCATCCCTTGGTGGATGCTCATTGGCGGTGGGTTCCTTGGTGTTTTTTATCTGACATCCAATATTCTTTTGCTGCCGCGGCTTGGTTCAGCGTTAACCGTTGTTGTCACATTGCTTGGCCAAATGATTATGGCTCTTTCGATCGACCACTTCGGGTGGTTTCATGTTCCCGTTCATGAATTAAATGGCCCAAGATTGATCGGTATCGGACTCATGCTCGTTGGCGTCTTCGTCATCAAAAAATATTAATCAACAAGGGAGATTATTTTCAATGAAAAACAAATCATCGTACTTAATTATTTACATGTTACTTGGCCTGTTCGCGGGAATGCTGTCACCGATTCAAACGTCCATTAATTCAGAGCTGAGAAATGCAGTTCATTCTCCACTTGTTGCGTCGCTTGTTTCTTTTTCAGTTGGAACAGTAGCTCTTATTCTTCTTGTTTTGCTGATTGAGCATCGACGCTTGTTCAAGACGAACCCCTTAGAAAAAGGGAAAAGGGTCATCTCAAAGAGCCCTTGGTGGCTCTGGATCGGGGGGGTACTGGGCGTCATTTTTGTGACAGCCAACATCTTTCTTTTGCCGATGATCGGCGCGGCTCTAACGGTTGTTTTAGCATTATGCGGCCAGATGGTCATTGCGCTCGTCATTGATCATTTCGGCTGGTTCGGGGTACCCAAACATTCGATTAATGTGCAGCGTATTTTCGGAATCATTGTAATGGTGGCAGGAATATTTTTGATTCAGCACTTTTGATGATTCTTTTCTAATTTTCTATGGATACAATGAGTGGACACTTAAAAACTTGGGAAAGAAGATGTAATATCGGTATGCAGGATAGATAATGAACCTTCAAAAACGACGCAGTTAAAAATGTAACAATCTAAGTAAAAAAATCGTTTTATTATCATAGATAGTGGAAAAGAAGGTGTATAAAAATGAAAATTGCTGCACTCTATGATATTCATGGTAACTTTCCCGCACTTCAAGCAGTACTCAAAGAACTTCATTATTTACAGCCGGATGTGATTGTCATTGGTGGTGATATCGTTTCAGGGCCAATGCCAGTTCAAACACTGGATTGCCTTTTGAATTTAAGAAGAGATGCGAAAGTCACATTCATTCGAGGAAATGGGGATCGAGAAGTCAGTGAGGCATCTAAGGGGCTCGGTCTGAAAAACCTATCAGAACAGGGGCAAAAAACAGAGCAGTGGGTTGCAGAACAATTGACTGAAAAGCACATCGAGTTCCTTTCACATTTAAAAAGTGTTGCGAGCATTCAAACGGAATTGGGTGACCTGCTATTCTGTCATGCGACACCAATGAGTGACTCTGATATTTTTACTCCTCAATCAAACAAAAAACGTTTGGAGAAAATATTTGGGAATGTCGAGCAGTCCATTGTTGTGTGCGGACATACTCATGTGCAGTTCAAATTGAAGTTTGAAAAGAAGTTGATTTTTAATTCTGGAAGCATTGGAATGCCCTATGCTAAGCAAACCGGAGCTTACTGGCTTTTTATTAGCCCAGACGGGATTCAGTTTAAGCGAACATCTTATGATTTAAATGAAGCAGCAAAATTATTCAGACAAAGTAACAGTCCTTCCGTGGAAGATTTTATCAATAATAACTTGTTTCACATTCCTACTGAAAAAGAAGCCATGGCATTCTTTAATAAGATTACAGAAAAATAAATGAGAATAGCTCTGTATTGCGTCATTCGTATTTCATTCTAGCAGATGGTAGATGTGAAGAAGACGCAATTAAGCAGAAAATGATTGTGGAGGTAACCAGATGCTTGCTGAAAGTGCAGATTAGTCTTGCAATAAAGCAAGAAATGATTTCCCAGAGTGCCTTAAGATTCATTCTCCATTTTTTTAATCCATTGATAGAACTTTAAAACAATAAATAACAAGAAGGGGTTCACCAAAAACGAATAATAAGTTTTCCACCACCCATGGTGATAATAGCCCCACGGTTCAGGCAATAATGCAATACATTCATAAAGTGTAATCGCGATGGTCCAATAAAAGACATAGAGCAGCCGTTTCATTAAGGACTTTGAAAAAGGGTACCCATTTAAAAAAATAAGATTAACCGGTGGAATAAGCACGGTTTCAATGAAAATCGCCTTCCATTCGATTTGCCCGGAGAAATACCAATAGCCATGATATTTCTTGCCAATATAGGCATCTGTCAGCAATTGCGAAGCGATCGTAAAGGTCCATAATTGAACGATTTGACTTTTTGTCAGTTTATGATTGGTAAGGAAAGCGACCGTATTAAAAAGAGCAACGGCGATTAAAAGCCCGATCATGGCAATCCCTTTTCTTTTTTATTGGCTATGTTTAAGTTCAATGTTGTTTTTGCCCCTCCGTTGATCGCCTGCGGAAAGCGAGCGTCTGGAGCGAAAAACAACAGAAAAGTTTAACAAAGCCTTTTTATTTAAAGTATGTCCGCTCAAAGTTCAACTCACACATGATTTTTGATGATGAGTCTTTGATTTTTATTTGTCCCTGGGACTTTGTGGTAATACCCGTTTCTCCATTTTTTGATATGATCGAATATATAGAGTAACTACAGATCCTTTTTTAGTACATCCAGGTGACATGGACTTAGTCCACTGTCTAGCAGTGGATCTCAGAGAATTTCTTGTTAAACGCCTTATTGGTACATGTGGACAAATGGCTTTATTTAGTAAGGGCATTTTATGCATTATGGAAAAAAGCGTCAATTGATCCCACGTTCGCATGGGACTTCCGTAATATTTCAACTGATTCTAAACATATCACAGAAGGGGGATCATTATGTCGATAAAGATGCATTTAAAAGTCTTAGCCTTGGCATGCACACTACTTATTATTATGAGTGGATGTTCCAATAACCTAAGCCTTCCTGATTCCGTATTATCTGGGGAAAATAAAATAGAAATACCTTTAACTACGACGCCGGACATCTTAAAAAAAGGGGACTACTGGCAACTGTCCAAAACAAATAAAGGTACTCTGATTGTTGATGTTTATCACAACGGGCAAATCATAAAAATCTTTAAGGTTGGAAGAATATCGAGCAAAATAACCACTCATATTGTATACTCCAGTGATTCACAATTTGTGAAAAATCCTGAAAATGGGAGAAAGGTTGCAAAAACATCTACTGATAAAGTATATAACGTTCCAGGGAAAATAGAGATTAATCATAAACAGTACATTGTAACGGGCCTGCGTGTATATTCTGACCAGGAATCCGGTATTATTTATTTACAAGCCAAATAACTTTAATAGCTATTAGTGCTTTCGGAACATCGGCTTCTACTGGATGTTATTTCGTACTTAAGCCGTTAGAGTCAAGACATGACTATTAACATAAAAAATAAGATATGGTTGTTTGTTCCTCCCGATTGCGGCTTGTTCGGTCACATCCAGTCCGTACAAAAGACGGAAATGCCAGCAAGATTGGAGATCCCCTACTGAAAAAACCGCCATTTGAACTTTTACGATTTTAACCTCCAAACAAGAAAATCATAATATGTGACGTAGCGCTATGTACAACACCTCTAAGAATATTTAATGAAGCCATGTGATCTCCTAGACTTCATTTGTCTCAGCACGTACAATAAAGGCAAAGGTCACTTACTAATTATAGGAAGGTCTTCATATGGAAAATGAGCTTAGATATCATTTGATCACCGGAAAAGATGATGCAAATTTTTGTAAGAGGATTTCTAAATTGCTTGATGAAGGTTATGAATTATATGGATCACCTTCATGCACATTTAATGGACAAGACGTAATTGTAGCACAAGCGGTTATATCAAAATCACAGGAAAATTCAGAGCCTCTTACTTAACTATGTCATTTTTCAATTTAATGTCCCGACATTTTAACACGTCAAGCGATTCAATTTGAGATTATGTCATTACCACATGAACGAAATCACGATCCTCATCGCTAAGCAATCATTACGCTGCATAAGTCAAAAATAAGTAATCCAGCCGATTTGCATCTGTCGTAGGTGTTCCTGTTCAGCATCAGAAAATCCGTGGGCATCACAATGAACGATCAGTCTGCGCAAGGGCTTGGCTCCGCCAAGTTTTCTTTAACAAGTTTTCTTTAAAAGGTAAGGAAGTAAAAATCGGGCCAATAAAACAGTGCCTTGGATGAGATTCAAAGCGGAGGTGCGAGACGCCTGCGGGAGAGCGAGCCAAGGGAGACCCCGCAGTGAGGGTCACGAGTGAGGAGGCTCACGGATCGCCCGCGGCAAGCGAGCAACCGAAGCGTTGATCCAACCTCTAACCCCTGAATAACACAGGGTCAATGATTAGGGACCGGGCTTGCCCAGTTTTTCTCACAAATAAAGGGGATGACGAAGATGACAGCGGGCCGTATTCAGAAAAAGACAAGCGTTATATTGATCGGTGCCGGAATTATGAGTGCAACATTAGGGTCATTACTGAAAGCGCTAGCACCTGAATGGGAAATCAAAGTGTTTGAGAAGCTTGCCGAGGCGGGGGAAGAGAGCTCGAACGAATGGAATAATGCGGGTACGGGCCATTCCGCCTTGTGTGAGCTGAACTATACGTCCGAAAAGCCAGACGGATCAATCGATATAAGCAAAGCGATCAAAATTAATGAACAGTTTCAGCTTTCAAGGCAGTTTTGGTCGTATCTTGCAGGCAGCCATCTGATTCGTCATCCGCAGGGTTTTATCCGGCCAATCCCTCATATGAGTTTTGTGCAGGGAGGGAAAAATGTCTCGTTTTTGAAAAAGCGTTTCGAAACGCTGTCAAGTCATCCCCTGTTTCAGGGGATGGAATTTTCCGATGATCCTGAAAAACTGAACGAGTGGATTCCGCTGATCATGGAAGGCCGTGCATCGAATGAACCGATCGCAGCCACAAAAATCAATTCGGGGACGGATGTTAATTTCGGCGCATTAACGCGTTCTTTATTTGACCACTTAAAAAATCAAAACGTCGAGATCGACTATAAGCATCTTGTTAAGAATATCAATCGAACAAGCGATGGATCCTGGGAAGTGAAAGTAAAGGATAGCGAGAATGGTAAAATTGAGCACCATATGGCCCAATTTGTCTTTATCGGCGGCGGGGGCGGCAGCCTTCCTTTGCTTCAGAAAACGGGTATTCCAGAGTCCAAACACATAGGAGGATTCCCGGTCAGTGGACTGTTTATGGTCTGCAGCAATCCGGAAGTAGTTGCACGGCATCACGCCAAAGTATACGGCAAAGCGAAGATTGGTGCTCCGCCGATGTCTGTTCCGCATCTGGATACACGGTATATTGAGGGCAAGCAAACACTGTTGTTCGGGCCGTTCGCCGGCTTCTCGCCGAAGTTTTTAAAGACGGGTTCAAACCTTGATTTGATCCGTTCCGTCAAACCGGATAATCTCTTAACGATGCTCGCGGCGGGGATCAAACAAAGAGCACTGACCAGATACTTGATCCAGCAAGTATTGTTATCGAATGAAAAACGCATGGAAGAGTTACGCGAGTTTGTTCCAAACGCTAAAAGCGCGGACTGGGATACCGTGGTCGCAGGCCAGCGTGTCCAGGTGATCAAAGACACGGAAGCCGGGAGGGGCACCCTTCAATTTGGTACGGAAGTCGTGACGAGTGCTGACGGCTCAATCGCCGCATTGCTTGGTGCTTCTCCGGGTGCTTCCACCGCTGTTTATGTGATGCTGCAGGTATTGGAAAAATGTTTCCCGGAACAGATAAAAGCGTGGAAACCGAAAATAAAAGAGATCATTCCTTCTTACGGCGTGCCACTCGCGGAAAACCCGGCTCTTCTGCGAGAGGTTCGCACAGCAACGGCGCGGACGCTGGGCTTGAACTGAAAAGCGATGTGTAACGAGAAAAATCCGATGAAAGGAGGTGAGTACCCCTTCATCGGATTTCTTTGCTCTGTACACATTACCAGGGAAAGCGTCCGTTTTCATTCAAAAATTCTCCATTATGACGCTTGCCGTCGACTGCGTAGCCGACGATAATGGATGCGGCTTCTTGCTTTGATTTTCCGCCTTCAGCATTACCGTTTAAATCGGTTGTTGTAAACCCAGGTGTGACAGCAAATACTTGTGCCTTGCTGTCTTTTAGCTCAAGGGCCATCGAGACGGTCATCGCATTATTTGCCGTTTTTGAGGCATTGTAATCAAACGCATTGGGAGCGAACTCGAAGCTTTGCATATGGTTCAATGAAGCCATGTCGGTTGAGACATTAATGATGGTTCCTTCATTGTTCTTAATCAATGGAAATAAGTGCTGGTTCAAGCGAAAGGTTCCGAAAAAGTTTACTTCAAATGCGTTTCGTAAATCTCCCTCTTTTGTTACGGTGAATGAGCTGGAGAAGCTTCCCGGCATGCCGGCGTTGTTGATGAGAAGGGTGAGTCCGGAATAGCTTTCTTTGACGGTTTCAGCCGCCTTTGCAATACTTTCCAGGTCCGACAAATCAATTTCAATAAAACGAACATCTAATCCTTGAGACTTCAGCTCTGAGACGGCGGCCTCACCACGTTCCTGATGACGCGCGCCAAGCAATACTGTCCAGCCTTTTTCCCCAAGCTGTTTCACAATTTCAAAGCCGATTCCTTTATTTGCTCCTGTTACAAATGCTACTTTTTTCATTGAAAATCCTTCTTTCTTTTGAATGATGAATGACTCTACATTTACAGTGTACGATGCTACACTTAGTGTAGGTCAAAGAAAAAGTTTGGAAGTGAGAAATGATGTTCACGATTGGACAAGTCGCGAAAGAAGCAGGGCTCGCTATCGGAGCAGTTCGCTTTTATGAAAGAAAAGAGCTGCTTGAGCCTGCCGCGCGTGACGAAAATAATAATCGCCTTTATACCCACGAAGAAATCAAGTGGCTTCTTTTCATCAAATGCCTGCGCGGAACGGGGATGAGTGTGCAGGAAATCAAGAAGTACCACGATCTTGTACAAGCCGGCACGTCGACCCTGCCGGAACGCATCGAATTGATTCAGAATCAAAAACAGAAACTCCTAGATGAAATTGAAGAGAAAAAGAATCAGCTCGTTCAATTAGATCAAAAACTCGATCGCTATTTTCGCGGGGAAAATTATTAACAGGAATCAAAACAGGTGTTTACCTGTGCGAAAAGTAAATTGGAGGACAAGAACAGTCTATGGATCTAAAAATGATTCTGAATTCCATGTATCTTTGCGTGAAAGATATGGACAGGGCAATAAATTTCTATGAGCAATTACTGGATCAAAAAGTAAGCGAGAAAGATGAAATTTTTAGTATCTTTAATTTTGAACATAATAGGCTCTGCTTGTTTAATCCGTCTAAAGTTAATGAAAAACATGTTTGGGGGAACAACTGTCTTCCGAGTTTTCAAGTGAATAATATGGATCTGTTATTGAATAGAATTGACGAATTGGGCGCACCTATCGTTTTTCCTCTAACAAAAATCGGAGAAAGCCTAGTTTTAGAGTTTAAAGATACAGAGGGAAATGACATAGAGGTTTATTGCAAGCAAACAAATGAATGACACGTTTATTGATGGAGACGGAGAGAGTTTTTCTATATCTCATGAACATAAGGACAGTAATTAATATGAAAAAAATTGTCATATGCACTTTTTAACTTTGGGATTACTGATGCTTTCAAGTTGCTCAAAGGGCAACGAAAATGTCAGTATAAAAAGTGTAAAAAACGCTGCTGTAGAACAAATTTCAGCTGCTTTATCCACAGATCCGAATAATATCCATGTTACTGATATTAATAAACTAGCGGATGATACTTGGTTTGTTAGATATGATGTCATCAATTCGCCATCTTATTTAAAGGCTGAAGCGTCATATAATTTGGGCGTAACTGTAAAATATATTATTGATAAAAATGGACATAGTGGATTTTTCATTCAATTTACACGTTATTCTGCGAAATAAAACAAATTTGTTTCTCAGGCCTCCTATCGAAGAAGGCCATTTTGGGGTGTTTCGAGTTGCTCCTAATTCGCGAAAAGTTACTCCTAACTCATGAAAAGTTGCCCCTAATCGGGCAAATGTTGCTCCGAATCTCATCAAAGTATAAAACTGCTTTATTTGAAGCATCCTATTAACTGATTTTAGCCGCTTTCTTCAGAAGAATATGTTTCTTTCCGTTTCAGCGACTGCTTGTTTCCACATGTCGGACCAATCCTGTATTCTCCGTACGAAAATGTAAACGAAAATCGCTTGATTATAATTCTATATAGAACTAATATTAGTTCTATATAGAATTATTTTTTTGAAGAACGAAGCGAGGTGGTTATTTGAAAAACAGGGAGGGTGGTTTCCTCATTTCTAAAGTAAAACAAATATCGGGCAGAATATTTGATAAGAAACTCAAAAGTTATGACATTACTGATTTAAATTCTGCACAAGGTCGCATAATTTTTGTTTTATGGAAAAAAAATAATCAGTCAATCAGTGATCTTGCAACTAATACGGCTCTTAGTAAGACAACTCTATCAAGTATGCTCAATCGATTAGAACAGGCAGGTCATATTAATAGAGCTTTTGACAAGAATGATAAGAGGAAAACAATTATATCTTTGACTGAAAAAAGTAAGCTGTTGAAGAGAAAATATGAAGATGTTTCTAATGAAATGATTGACCTATTTTATGAAGGGCTGTCTGACAAACAGATCGATGAATTTGAACACGCACTCAAACATATCCTAAACAATCTAATATCATTTGAGGGGAAACAAAAATGAATACAGACGTGAAGAATAGCGCGTTAAAACTGGTAGAAAAAACAAAGAACATTATTGTGAGTTCTGTTGATGAACAGGGTTATCCCAATGCGAAAATGATGTTTAATGCCAGAAAACGTGATGGGATTAAACTTTTTTATCTTACGACGAATACATCGTCCTTAAGGGTTTCTCAATTTAGAAGAAATCCAAAAGCAAGTCTCTATTTTTCAGATACCCGATTTTTCAGGGGACTAATGCTTATTGGTCATATGGAAGTATTAATCGACGAGAAAAGTAAAAAAATGATCTGGCGTGAAGGTGACGAAATGTACTATCCTCTCGGGGTAACCGATCCGGATTATTGTGTTCTTAAATTTACCAGTGAAAGAGGAAGATACTACGCAAAATTTGATACAACGGACTTTATTATTGAATGAGTCTCCAAGTTCCATGAAATTCTTTTGATTTTGCTGATCCAGGGGGTAGAATTTTAAAATGCAAAAACGCTCATTAGCACCACAACGTGGCTTTTTTCCGCAACCGTCCTATCTAATTGGTACGTATAAAGAGGACGGTAGTCCTAATTTTGCCTTAATAACTTGGGTCACTTTTTGTTCCGTAAATCCTCCAATGCTCATGTTTGCTTCAAGAGGGAAAAAGCTGACCCGAGAGCTTGTCGAAAAAAACGGGATATTTTCTGCCAATCTAGTCTCAACAGATATGATGTATATGGCAGATTATTTCGGAAATACATCAGGTTATAAAAAAAACAAGTGTGATGAGATAGGGTGTATGTAGTAATTTAAAAGTACCCCACCAAAGTCATTAAAAATTCCCCCACTCTAGTATAAATAAACCCACAATAAGTAATGTGATGTCTTGTTGTGGGGAGATTGGGATGATGATGACTTTGAAG
>NZ_SRJD01000036.1 GCF_004684935.1 Sporolactobacillus shoreae | reverse complement strand
CATACAAAGGAGTGGCTCCTTTTTCATTAATTTTAATCACCCAATCAGTGAAAATGAGAAAATCGTTACAACACTGAGTAAGTAAGCATTTTAGCTAATCAAATAGATTGGCCGTGAATAATTCAGGTATAATAATAAAGAAACAGTGATTCTGTCGATGATAATCCGTTTTCACGGGTCTTACGTTTAAATTTATTAAAAAATGGGAATAGAGCTTAAAAACGATTTGGTTCTTTTGTCCTATTGGGATATAGGCATAATGTGTCTAGTAACAGTTGCCCCATTCGGCTAAAGTGTGTATGGAGGTAGTTTATGTCAGCCGGTAATGTGAATGCAAAATCGCTTGATGAAAAACATCTCGACAAAATTATTAACAGTATGATTGAAAATGTCAGCGATAGCAAATCTCAGATTTTTGACATTGGCGAAGAGTCAAGAAAAGAGTATGATGCGCTGACTAAAGAACTGCATCTGGTCAAGCAGGAACTGACCGGTATTATTGAACGCAGCGACAAGCTGGAGCTAGAGGCCAGAATGTCGAGAGGCAGGTTGGCGGAGATCAGCAGGGCCTTTGACAGGTATGGTGAAAAAGACATACGTACAGCTTACGAGCAGGCCAATCAGATCCAGAATGATCTGTCGCTTGTCCGCCAAACGGAAAAGCAGATGAAAGCCCGGCGGAATGAGCTTGAGCGCAGACTTGTCCAGCTTAATTCAACCATAAAAAAAGCGGAGAACCTGGTTGGTCAGGTAACAGTAGTTCTCCACTATCTGACAAGCGATTTGATGCAGATAGGGGAAGTGGTGGCAACCGCTCGGGAACAGCGCGCACTTGGCCTGAAAATTATCGAGGCTCAGGAGGAGGAGCGGAAACGCCTGTCCCGCGAAATTCATGACGGACCGGCGCAGACGCTTGCTCAGGTGCTGATTGGACTTGATGTTGTTGAGCGCGTTGGAAAGCGTGAAGGTGATGAGGCCGCGCGACGGGAACTTCAGAAGTATAGGGTCATGGTTCAGGACGCGCTGGCCGAGGTCCGGCGGATCATTTACGATCTGCGGCCGATGAGCTTGGATGATCTTGGTTTGGTGCCGACGCTACAAAAATATTTTCACCGGGTGGACAGCGATTTTCCATCCATTAATATCGGCTTTAAAAACCTGGGCGCTGAAAAACGGCTTCAGTCACGCATCGAGGCGGCACTGTTCCGGCTGGTTCAGGAAGCGGTTCAGAACGCCTGCGTACATGCCAATCCTAGCAATGTCCGAATCCGCTTGGAATTCAGGAAAGATGAGGTCATCATTCTTGTGAAGGATGACGGCGCAGGCTTTGACCAGTCCGTTAAAAAGGAAGGAAGTTACGGACTGATCGGCATGAAGGAACGCGCCGATCTCCTGAACGGAGAACTGACCATTAATTCCAGCCCGGAACATGGGACAACCATTTTGGCTGCAATCCCGATCCAGCCCGGGGATGTGCTTGACTGATCACGATATTTAGGAAAAACTGATGTCGGATGAATGCGTGTCCCGCGCATGATAAGCAATAGCCGATAAAAAAAGAGAGGTGAACGATCTGCCGCAGTTCGGGACCCACGGATGATGAACACAGTCTTTTAAAGAAAACCTGGCGAAGTCAAGCCTCTGGCAGGTTGACTCCGGTCACACAAAGACAGCACTTATTTAAACTTTTCTATTAAACAGATATTTTATCAGGGTTCACTGTGTGCCGTTCATTTTAAAAATTTTCGGTATACAGCCTGAACCTTTGGCTCATGATCCGTGTTTCTGCGGCAGCACAAAGTGACAAATGTCCATCCTAAAATCACAACGATTGCTTTGATTGACGACCATCGCCTTTTCCGCGAGGGGGTCAAAAGAATTCTCGACATGGAGCCCGACTTCGAGGTAGTTGCCGAGGGGGATGACGGGAGCACCGCTGAAAAACTGATTGAGGAAACGAATCCCGATGTCGTCCTGATGGATATCAATATGCCGAAATTGAACGGGGTCGAGGCGACCCGGCAGCTGATCAAAAATCATCCGGGACTCAAGGTGATCATCCTGTCCATCCATGATGATGAAAGCTATGTGACACACGTGCTGAAATCCGGCGCGCTCGGTTATCTGCTCAAGGAAATGGACGCTGATTCGATGATCGAAGCGGTCCGGATAGTCGCACAGGGCGGCGCCTATATCCATCCGAAGGTGACACACAATTTGGTCAACGAATTCCGCCGCCTGGCGTCGCAGGGTTACAGCAGCGAGCCGTCCGGATTCCGCGATCTTGAATACCGTCCACCGCTTCACATTCTGACCCACCGCGAATGCGAAGTACTGCAGTTGATGGCGGACGGCAAGAGCAACCGGTCCATCGGTGAACTGCTCTATATCAGTGAAAAAACGGTCAAAAACCATGTCAGCAATATCCTGCAAAAAATGAATGTGGATGACCGCACGCAAGCCGTTGTCGTCGCGATCAAAAACGGCTGGGTGAAGATCAACTGAATAGCGATTGACTGAAACTTTCTTTCGTGATAAGCGGGGGAAAGTTTTTTTGATTACGGATGCGTTTTAAGAGTACTTTCGGTGCGGCGCATGATTTTGTTTCCGAAATCATGCGCCGCACCGAAAGTGGCTGGTAAACCGGCGAAAGTGGCTGGTAAACCGGCGAAAGTGGCTGGTAAACCGGCGAAAGTGGCTGGTAAACCGGCGAAAGTGGCTGGTAAACCGGCGAAAGTGGCTGGTAAACCGGCGAAAGTGGCTGGTAAAAATGCACAGGTACGCAAGAAAAATTTTTTCAACCTAAAGAAGGACTGAGACGACTCGATGGCGAATTATTTTAAAATCCCGCCTTTTTATCGTCCCATGCTGTCTTCCACACTGTCAGCCCCATCCAACCAATTTTCTTCTACTCTAATCTCCGAAAGAAGGCCTTTCTATGATGCTATCGTCATCTCATTCTCCGGAAACCACATCATTCAGTAAAGACTTAAGGCAATTTTTATATGGTAGAGAATGCCCGCTCGAAGAAATACCTTTCTCAGAACAATTGATCAGGGATCATGTGAGCGCCGGATGGATCAATCTGACTGACGGTATTCAAACGTCAGGCGACGGCTTTTTTTCATCCATCACCGGCAGGAAAAAATATCTATGCGTCCGCTGCGGCAATGCGAATTTCGCAGCGTTTGCATCCATAACTTGTGGTCGCTGCGGTCGCAATTGTGTCTACTGCCGCCACTGCCTGAACATGGGCGTGATCCGGTCATGCACGAAGCTCGCGACATGGATCGGTCCGGCTCCGGATCGGGCCGTCCCTACGCCAGAAGAAAAACTATGCGCCTGGTCGGGGAATCTGTCTCCGGAACAGACGAAGGCAGCCGCCGAGCTTGATTCGGCTCTATCGGAAGGGGACTCTTTTCTAATCTGGGCGGTCACTGGCGCGGGAAAGACGGAACTTCTCTTTCCGGCAGTTGAGCACGCGCTTCTCCGCGGCGAGCGCGTGGTGCTGTCCACGCCTCGGACTGACGTTGTCCGGGAACTGTACCCACGGATCAAAGCGGCATTTCCTGAGATACCAGTCAGCGCCCTGTACGGCGGAAGCAGTGAGCGGCAGCCTGAAGCACCGCTCGTGATTGCGACGACCCATCAGCTGATCCGTTTCCACCGATATTTTGACCGGGTAATCATTGATGAAGTGGACGCATTCCCTTATCATTTTGACCCAATGCTGGCCTACGCTGTGAAAAAAGCCGCCAAAAAAGGGGCTTCGATTGCTTACCTCAGTGCCACACCTCCGGCCGATCTGAAAAACGCTTTTCTCTCCGGCAAACTGCGCGGCGTAAAGATTTCCCGACGCTACCATGGCTTTCCATTGCCCGTGCCCCGGTTCATGTGGACAGGGAACTGGCCTCAGAGCTTAAGAAAAGGAGTTCTGCCGAAATCTTTTATAGAATGGGTACGTGGAAAAAATGCAGCGGATCGGCCCCTTTTTTGTTTTGTTCCATCCGTCAGACTGGCCCACTTGGTAACCGAGCTGCTTCAGAAGGAAGGATTCGCATCGGTCGCGGGAGTGCATGCTCAGGATCCGAACCGGCATGAGAAGGTCACCGCCTTTCGAGAGGGAAGGATCAGAATTCTTGTGACCACGACCATTCTGGAGCGCGGAGTCACTGTGCCCGGAGCCGAAGCGGCTGTTTTCGGAGCGGATGATCCCGTATTCGATGAGCGCGCGCTTGTTCAGATCTCCGGAAGAGTAGGCCGTTCCGCAGACCGCCCGGATGGGGATATCGTCTTTTTTCATAATGGCAAGACGCTTGAAATGATCCGGGCGCGCCGCCACATTGAGCAAATGAATCGCGAGGGCGGATTTTGAACGGGCTGGTTTGTCTGATCTGCGGCCAGGACAGGCAGGAAAGGATGACATTCCGCACGCTTCTCTCTGCAGATTCATCGCCCGGATTTTGCCGGACATGCAGAGAAAAATTTGTCAAAATTCCTCAAGGGCATAGCTGCCGGCTCTGTGGACGTGATCTCGGATTGATGGATGAAAAATTCATTTCGGGCTCGGTCTGCACCGACTGCCGGCGCTGGGAAAAAAGCGGCGGAAATGGCTGCTTTGGACGGAATATCGCTCTTTACAGCTACAACGACTGGATGAAGGAGGTCATCACAACCTTTAAATTTCGTGGAGACGCCGCTCTTGCCGTCGGATTCAGAAAAGAGTTCCGTGCCGCGGGCAGAAAGATCATTGGTAAAGATTGGCGCACACACTGGGAGCGTCTAAGAAACGGAAAACATCATCCCCGAGAAACCTGTGTCATTGTCCCGATGCCCCTCAGCGGGAATCGCCTGAAGGAGCGCGGGTTCAATCAAGCGGAGGTTCTGGCGGAACTGATCGGCGAACCTGTTGTTCCGGCACTTTGCCGCATCGGCGGCGAAAGAAAGCAGAGCAAGAAAAATCGCAGGGAACGGTTGGAATCAGGAGAAAATCCATTTAAACTGGACGAAGCATTTTCTGAAGTGCTCCATGGAACGAAGGTTTTGCTCATTGACGATATTTATACGACAGGAGCGACCCTGCGCCGTGCTGCTGCGGCTTTCGAAAGGGCGGATCCAAAGTGTGTCGATTCATTGACACTGATTCATGGATGAACTATGAAAGAGCGCAAAAACGGATTTTTCTTTTTCACAAACTACCGAATTCAAAACGAAGGGAACTTTGTATAGGTGATTGCCTGGCTGCCCATCTGCTCCCATGCTTTGATAAAACTCTGCTTGTCCGCACTCTCGTTTTTTGAGCCGAGAGGATTGTTAAAGTAAATATGGTTCCTGTCGTATCCGGTGATCAGAACCGCGTGCTCTTGCCTTGTAATACGGACCGTTCCTGAGGCCGTGTGCCAGGTTTCAAAAGCGCTGCTCGGCAGGGGCCTGAACGTGACATTTGTAATCACGATCACCGGCCTGCCGTCATTGAGGCTGTCAATGATCGAGCTGAAGGACTTTCCGGTCAGGTCCGCAATGCGGAACGGCAGATACTTTCCCGCCAGATCCACCAGCGGTTGATGATAGACGCCATAGCCCGGGCTGCTTATTCGATACATGTTGCCAACGAACCCTTCCCCGGGATCACCGTAACGCCCATTTTGTTCGTATGGAACTTTTTTGATTTCTGTGGCCAGCTCCATCTTATTGATTTTCACACCGGCCTGCTGCAGCAACATGGCGAGCGAGGTTACCTCGCAGCCGCGCGGCAGGCCGGGATTCTGCTGGATTTGCGGCGCCTGAATTAGAACACTGGCCCTGGCCGTTTTTTGATTCGTAGTGCTTCGAATTACCTCTTTGGCGTCGCTTTCGGCACTTGAAAAGAAAGCGGTGACGCTCCGGATTAGTGACTGCCGGCCTGTTTCTCCAAGTGAGTCATTATAATATAAACCGGCGATCGTTGCCGCCAGGATAAGATCTAATATAAAAAATTTAGCAAGCCAGTGCGTTTTAAAAAAATGCAAATCCGAATCTCCCTTCGGAATGCGCCACAGTTAATCAGCACTCATTAAAAGCTGAACTTCGCCTGAATAAAGGATAACCGGGCATTCATATAAGCATTCTAACATGAACGAAGGCGGCAGACAGGTAAAAAAGCAGAAGTGAATGTGACAAACCACCTAAAATTTTAATAGGGATCTGCCGATAAAGTGTTACAGAGTGCCTGAAGTGGGCCATTCGTCTATAATTAAATGAGTGACTGAAGAGGAGGGTTCACAGTGGCTGAACTTGCGAATTGCAAAAGCTGCGGCCGGCTGTTTGTGCGGGTATCTTCACCGTACTGTCCGGAATGCTTGAAGGAACAGGATAAAAAATTTGACATTGTTTATGATTATATACGCGAACAGGAGCACCGGATGGCGACGGTTCCGCAGGTTCATGACGCGACCGGCGTTGAAACGGAACTGATCTACCAGTGGGTGCGCGAAGGAAGACTGGTTTCGGCGATGTTCCCGAACCTCGGTTATCCGTGCAAATCATGCGGTAAAATGATTACGGAAGGTGTGATTTGCAGCGATTGCCGGAATAAAATACAAGGGGATCTTCACAGGGAAGATCTTGAAGAAGAAGCCCGCCTGAAGGCAAATCGTCTGAAAACATATCATACGCGGAGAATCTGAACTATGGCCTCCCGCTAAACTTTAGCCGATTTTATCCGATATTATTGTTGGAAACAATGATCATTATGTATGGTAAAGAGCTGCGGTCGCGGTGACGGGACCAGCGGGTGAAAGATATTAATCCGAAGGAAAGGGGGCACCTTAAATGAAAATTGACGGCTATCAGCCTGTACAACCCTATGCGAACTACAATCAGCCGAAGCCCGGCGATCAGGTACAGAACGTTTCGGCGAAAAGCGACAAGGTTGAAATTTCTTCGGAAGCAAAACGAATGCAGGGCGCGCAAAAACTGGAAGAAGCCAGGAGTGAGAAAGTGCAGCAGCTCAAAAATCAGGTTGACGCGGGCACCTATCATGTTGCTTCCCAGGACATTGCGAAGAAAATGTACGCCTACTGGAACAACTCTGAGAACAGATCGTAAAATTCATTATTCGTGTAGGGAGCGAATTCAATGTCTGTTTCATCCATGAAACGCATTATTAAAAGCTTGATTTCAGTACATGAGACACTGTTTGATATTGCCCAAGAGAAAACCGAAGCGATAAAAATTGGGGATGAAAAAACAGTCGCCCGGCTCTCTAAATCGGAAATTCCACTGATTCATCAGCTGCAGCATCTGGAAAAACAGAGAATCGGGGAAGTGGCAAAAGATCTGCCGGATTGGAAAAAGGACGATGTAGATCCAACTTTCAGTGAATGGGAGTCGGCAGTTGTTTCCGAAGCGGACCGACCGGAATGGACGTCACTGTATCTGGAATTAGCTAGAAGTGTAGTGAAGCTCAAACAGGCAAATTTGCTTAATCAGGATCTCCTTCGTCAGTCGATTCGGTGGGTGAAGCTCAATTTAAATTTGCTCCAGCCACGGCATCAACCGGAGAATTACGGAAACCCACATGATAGACGGAAACCTGACCCAGGATTTAGCGGGCGGATTGATTCACGGGCATAAAGTCTATTGTGACTTGAACATGTTGATGATAAAAAAATCCGGTGTCTGAAAATTTTTTTAGTGAAAAGAGAGATGGAGGTATTTCTTCATGATTCCGATATTTTCAAGCCTGAATATGATGCAACGGGCGTTGGGGGTGACTCAGGACGCTATTCAGACGACGGGTAACAATATATCGAACGCCAATACACCTGGCTATTCACGTGAACGAGTCAATCTTTCAACGTGGTATCCTTATCCAGCTTCCGGCATCAATCAGCAAGGCGGAGCAGGGCAGATAGGAACCGGAGTGATTGATAATTCCGTTACACGAATTACGGATAAGTTTGTCAATCAGCAGGTTAGAGACAATGTGAATCAGAACGGATACTGGTCATCGGTTAGTGATGCATATAGTCAGATGGAAAATATTATTAATGAACCAACGAATACAGGTATTTCATCTGTACTTGACGGTTTCTGGACTTCTTTGCAAGATTTGGCAGGAAATCCAGGTACAAGCGGAACTGGTTCGGTCGTTCTTCAGAATGGACAGGAAGTAGCCGATACATTTAATTATCTTTCTAATTCGCTTGAAAAGGTTCAGAATAATCTTCAACAGCAAATTACTGACAATACGTCTCAAATAAATAGTTATGCCGATCAAATTAATGTGTTGAACCAGGAAATCAATCGGGTGGAAGCGAACGGACAACTTCCTAATGAACTTTATGATCAGCGGGATCAGCTCACACAGGAACTGTCTCAGCTTGTCAACGTCAAGGTAACTCCTGTGAAGTCCGGTGGAAATCCCTCACCTTTAGCTGAAGGCCTTTATTCCATTGAAATAGTCCAGCAGAACGGTTCTTCATTTAGTCCACCGGCCACTTTGGTTGACGGAACTCAATTGACGGATAATCATTTGCAGACAACGATTGACACGACCGATGCGACAAATCCCAAGGTGAATGTTTCAGTCGTTACAACAGATACGACTCCGACGACGGTATCTACTCTGACGGATGCTTCGGGAAATACCCCTTTTTCTGGCGGACTTCAGGGACTGATTGATTCTTATACTAAAGATTATCCGGAAGTTTTTCAAAGCCTGAATAATTTGGCCAATACGCTTGCCACAAATATGGATCAGGTTTATGCTCAAAATGCTGGCTATACCAGCAGTAAAGGGACTTTTTTCCTTGGTGATTCCTCAGATCCCAACAGCCCTGGCACGGTCACGGCAGCGAATATTCATGTAAACACGAATCTGACTGGCAGTGATATCGTATCAAGTGCGTCCGGCAAACCAAGTGGAGATAATTCAAGCGCTCAAGCCATGGCTGACGTCATAGCTACAGACACATACGATGTTGACGGCACACATGGAACAACCACTTCCGCTTCAGGAACCACATTAAAAGGATATCTGCAGGGCCTGATCGGTCAGATTGGCGTCAATTCACAATCTGCTCAGCAATTATCCGATAATTCTAATACGTTGCTTCAAGCGGCTCAGAATCGTCAGTCTTCGATCAGCGGTGTTTCAATGGATGAGGAAATGACGAATCTTATTCAGTATCAGCATACTTATGACGCAGCGGCCAAAGTCGTGACGACGATTGACACACTGCTTGATACATTAATCAACAAGATGGGGGGCTAAGTCATGCGGATTACTCAGCAAATGATGTCGAATAATCTGATTCAGAATATGTCTGATGGATACGGGAAGATTGAAGATTTACAGAATCAGCTGTCAAGCGGGAAAAAAATTACGCTTCCTTCCCAGAATCCGACCGTTGCGATGATGGGTATCGCGTACCGGACTGACGTGAATCATATTGAACAGTACCAGAATAATGTTTCGACAGCTCAGAGCTGGATTAATAGTTCTGACAGTGCATTGAGCCAGGTCAATTCGATACTTCAGAATATACGCGATCTCGTGTCAGAAGCGAGTACCGATACATATACTTCTGATCAACGAGCGGCAATCGGTCAGCAGGTTGATCAATACACCAAGCAATTGGTGACACTCGGCAATACACAGGTCGGCGGCCAATACATTTTCAGCGGAAGTAATTCAGCTAATCCGCTTTTAACACAGGATTCAGCCGGGAATGTGACACCCAATTCAACAGCGCTCAGTAATCCCAATTTTTCTCTGGATCTAAGCGATGGATTAAGAATGTCGGTCAATGTTGATCCTAATACGGTCTTTACTTCCACAATGTTTCAGAACTTAAATGGCTTGAAAGATGCATTGAACAACCCATCATCCACGGGTGTGGATATCGGCACTTATTTAGGCAAAATTGATACAACTCTGGATTCTGTTAATGATGCGCAGGCAAATCTTGGAGCAAGATCGGACCGTGTGACGATGATCAGCAATCGACTGGATGACCAGAAGACAACTGCTACACAGATAATGGCGAATAACGAGGATGTTGATTACCCTACTGCGATCGTTAACTTGAATCAGCAACAGAATGTCTACACGGCTTCTCTTTCAGTTGGAGCGCGTATCATTCAGCAATCGCTGGTTAATTTTCTGCAATAGTGTTTTATATCACTGAAACGAGAGTAACATTGAGGAATCTTCATAAACAGGAGAAGGGCTGAAACAACGGATGAAAATTCAGACACGCTACTACGGAGAACAGGAGATAAATGCTGAGGAAATACTCTCATTCCCTGGTGGACTTCCAGGATTTGAAAAAAACAAGCAATTTATTCTTCAACCTTTTGGTGAAGCCTTTTCAGTTCTTCAGTCTATAGATGAACGAAATGCTGCTTTTATTGTGACATCGCCCTTTCTTTTTTTTGATCATTTTAGTGTTAATCTATCAGATAAAGTGGTCAGGCAACTCGAAATTGAATCTGATGAAGATGTATCCGTATGGGTTATCGTTACGGTTCAAACCCCTTTTTCTAAATCTACAGCCAATCTGAAGGCACCTGTGATCATCAATACGACCCAAAAGCTTGGTAAGCAGTATATCTCGGACTTTTCTTCGTACTCAGTTACAGAGCCTCTGGCGCAATCCAAAACGTGGAAAAGGGCGTGAGATCATGCTGATTCTGACACGCAAACTGGGCGAGTCGATCCGTATAGGAGACGAGGTCGAAGTAAAAATCGTGGCTGTCGAGGGCGATCAGATCAAATTAGGCATCAATGCCCCGCGTGAAATTGACATTCACCGATCAGAGATCTATGAAGCGATCCAAAAGGAAAACAGCCAGGCCGTTTCGGGCCAGCTTCCTGCCGATGTTCTTCAAGCGATGAAAGCGATCAAAAAGGATAAATAAGAGCTGAATCATTTTAAACTGCACAGCCTAAGTCTGTGTTTTTTATTTTGTCTAAAAGCTTCTATGAGGCAGTAAAACTGTTGATAATTTGTCATTAATATATAAAACACATAAAAATACTTGGAATAACGATTGACTTCCAGTAGTATTTTTCGTACACTCAAAACATCAACCATATAATTCTTATCAAGAGTGGCAGAGGGACCGGCCCTGTGAAGCCCGACAACCAGCCTTTAAGGTATGGTGTCAATTCCGACAGATGAAATCTGAGAGATAAGAATGGCAAGCCTTTTTTCCTCATTGATGGATTTTTTTTTATGTCAGCCGGTCTCCTTCACCTACAGTTTGGATAAAATATTTTTATCTTTGACAAGGAACGAAGGAAAGTGATCCAATGACGATCGATCAACTTGATGCATTTCTGGCTGTTGTAAAATATCAGAGTTATCGCGAGGCTTCGGAAAAATTATTTTTGTCTCAGCCATCCATTTCGTCGCGGATCCAGGCACTTGAAAGAGAACTTGGAGCCGATCTCTTTATTCGAAGCGGAAGAGGTGTTGTTTTGTCCGATCAGGGACGGATCCTCGTACCCTATGCTAAGCGGATGATCGGCGCGTACAAAAAGGCGCGCACGGATCTGCACCACGGATCCGGTTCCTGATGATGAAATTTTTCATTACTGTTGACAAAGATTTTGTCGCAATGTAAAATAACATTAATTAAATAAAACTTATCCAGAGTGGCGGAGGGACTGGCCCAATGAAACCCGACAACCAACACATAAAAATGTGCATGGTGTTAATTCCAGCAGAGTTATTCTGAGAGATAAGGAAAATCAGTCGAACGGCTACAGCGATTATTTTTCTTGATCTGAGAAAAATAATCGCTTTTCACATGAATCATGAAAAGTTGCCGGACAATTCTTATCAAGAGAGTCGGAGGGACCGGCCCAAAGAAGGCTCAGCAACGGGCTCATAGGAGTACCGTGCTAATTCCGGAATGAAGATAAGAAGGGGTTTTTACTATGTTGAGTCAAGCAAGATATGCACAGATTGACAATTATCTGGATCTTTACCGCTTTGCGGGGAAATTGAATGACACCGAATGGCAGGATGAAATACTTGGTCGGCTTGCCGAATTGCAGCAGGATCATTCAGATTTAGAATTCCAGAAGGAAAGGAACCTTCAGCAACAGTTTGTTGAAGTGAACCGTCAGATTTTGACACTTTACCAGCGGCTGCGGTGCCATACACTGGAAGCGACTGATGAGGTGACAAACAAGCTCTTCGCTTTGAAGCAGAGAAGGCTGGAGCTTGGACGGGAAATTGATGAGCTGAAACACGGTCACCAGCAATTCTGCCAATGATCGCGTAACTTCCAATAGAACTTTTTTATGATTTAAATATAAAAAATGGCGTGAGAACAACTTTTCACGTCCTTTTGGCGTACAACGAATTTTATAAACTGCAAAAAAGCTTTGTGCCTACTCAATTTCCATGGTAAATTAAGGGTGTGGAAGAGCTAAGCAGGGCGTCAGGCTGTCATGCAAAAGCATTTTCCATAAAAATAACTTTCGGAGGGATTTTTATTATGGAAAAGATGGACATGATGAACAAGTCGATGATGCTGCCGATGAACATGATGATGATGATGGAAATGGACAAGATGATGTGCGAGATGAAATGCATGCATATGATGATGGAACGAATGTCGAAGATGGACATGAGCATGATGAAAGACATGGACATGATGATGATGGACAAGGACGAAATGATGAGCTGTATGCACAAATGCGATGAAATGATGTCATCCATGATGGACATGATGAGCAAGATGAAATAAACCTTTGTTAGCTAAGGGGTAACGGAAGATGGCGGGAAATTATGTGCCATCTGTGTGCCATAATTATAGATTACCGCTTCTCACGTGTTCACCGAACTCGTGAGAAGCTTTTTTTTCTCATTTTGGTCACATTCGTTGTACTATCATCAATGTGCCCAAGTCGATCCATGCTGCCAGCAAGTCCACTCCTGCTTCTGAGAGAAGTGATGTATGAGTATGCCGTAACGTGCGGGGTGACATCTGCCTTTTGATTTTTGTGTGATATTTGATCAGTGAATTCATCCAGCGTTTGATCGTGTTCTCCAATATAGGGTAGCCAAACTTTGAAAATCGCATCTTAGTGAAGACAAACCCTCCCATCCCCTATTTGTGCCCCTTAGAGCGATAAATCATTTACATACAGATATTTTGTTACCGTCAATTTCCAATCGTAATCCGATTTAATCACACTGTACACAAGGGGACCTGTCTCTGCCCCCTTGGCGTATTGGAAAACAACCAATTTTTACTTCCGATCACAAAGGTCTTGATGAAACGTTCATCCCGATTATTATCTAGCTCCAGACGTCCGCGAATATGATTTTCGGATTGGAAAGTAAACGAGGAACTGGATAAGATTATGATCCGTGAAATTATCAGCTTTGATCCAGCATTCATCCTAGCCAAAACAAACGTAACGGGATTCGAAAGAGTCTTAACGGACGATGGTAGAAATTATCTGGAAAGGGTAGCCCAGAGTGGACAAGAGCACCTGGGAGCGGATATGAAACTGTGTGTGAAAATAAGTGATCGGACGGATTTCCCGTTCTGCAGTCTTGAGAAGTTGGAACATCAGATCATCAATAAGGTTGCAGTGATTACAAGTGGGAGAAGGCGAGGAGCATGAAAAAGGTCTACTTTGGGAAGCCTGAGTGAAAAATAAGATGATTGAAGGCGGAAATCCATGAGTATCATTCTGATTCTGAGTTTAGTGTTCCTTGTCTGGTCAGCTCTGATTAGCTGGATATTTTTGGGAGGTGAATCGTTGCAAAATATGGACAAAATCGTATTTATTGATTTTAAAAGCAAACCCAATAATCGCAAACGTAGTGGGAAATGACAAATATGCTGCTGAAGGTGTTTGAACGGAGCAAGAACGATGATTAAACCGTTCTGGATCAATGGAGAACTCGTAACTCAGGACAGTATCGAGCGGTTCGGAGTTGAAAAGTACGACTATAACTGGGAGCGTCATGGCGGCGAATGGGTTGAATTTGATTATAAAGGAAACCTGACCACTTTGAACATTCAGTAGAAAAAACAAGGGAGCATGAACAAGCATTAAGGTATGGATCGAATGCTTTTGCTCGATTTGTCCTGATGCTGGAAGACTTAGCACGGATGGTTGAACGTGGGATTAATGACCTTCAAAGTTGGATCGAAGGAGTGAAAATATCTACCACTGGTGATTCATTTACCTATCTGCTTACAGTATTAGGATTTGAAAAACAGCCTACTGAAGCAGATGTCAAAGAGCGAAACAGGACAGCACACCCTGATTGTGGTGAAAGTGCTGAACAGGCACTCTGGTGCGGGCCTTCTTCGGTTTAGCTGTCTCGTAGGCAATGAATCTGGTTTTGAATATCATTCAACTCCAACACGGATTATAATAATTCCATACCGTTACAACTTATGAAAAGGCGAGTGATATATGTGAATCGTGATCTTGTTCTAAGAACGGGTGGATTTGGTCTTTATTTTTTATCGGCTCTTGCTGCCTTATTTATTTATGTCCCCTTTCTGGATCTAAAATCAGTTATATCAATCTTTACAGATTTTCAGGTATTTTATATTATCTGTATTATTTTTTATTTCTATTTAACGTTATATCTTATTGGATTTATATTTTCTCATAAGATTAAGCTGACCGATTCATATCTCTCGGTTAGAGTGATTAACAAGTTTTTAATATTTAAAACCGATCGCATGAGACTAGGGGATATTGAAAAAATCTATCTAGGCTCACGTTCGTTTTTATATGAGGGGATTAAAGATAGTCGAGGGAGAAAAAAGTTGGGGATGTTCGATGATCGTATCATGAAGGCAAAAACCATTTTTCCAATAACTTTAGCTATTTGGACGAACGATGGAGATCTTCATTTGTTTAGTACAAAACCATATTCAAAAAGGGGATTTCAGAGACTTTTTGAAGAATTACATTATAGAGACATGGACGTGTTGGTTGAAGAAAATATTTTATAACTTTAGCAAAAATAAACAGGTAACTTATCTCTTGAAAATCTGTGATATATCTGTACAATGTATGGCAGGTCGGGGAGTTAAGAACAGCCTTGAGCGAAGCACAGCACACAGTGCACCTTCCGAAAGCGGGTCGAGGACGTCAGGCTATGGGCTGCCAATGTGCTGTATAAGATCGATACTCTGAGCATGTAGGACGAGAAGTGCCTTCTTTAAAGAACGATTTACTGAGCAGGATGCATGGCTTCCTCCTGCGGATTGTTGCCCGATGAGCCGTCTGAATATGAATCGTTTACCACATAGATGGGCGGTGGAGCCATCAATGACCATGAAAAAGACCCGGGAAGCATGTTCTTCCCGGGTCTCTCGCGGTTGTTATCGGTCTGCCAGGTGAAAAGAAACATTTAATTCCAAAGGCCGTTCCGGTGCAACCATCAGAAGACTTTCCTTGGTATCGTTAAGAGAGTTTGTTTTCGCCGTCCATGGTTCAATGCAGACGAACGGTGCGTCGCCTTCCACCCACAGGACATCGTAGCGGTAAGTGTCGTCCTGTTCAATAATGAGCTTTTTCTCAGCACTGAAGGACGCCTCTAGACGCGTATCTGCTTGATCAGGCAGAAGGACGACCGATTCTTTCAGTCCGTCCAAATCAATGGATCCCGTAAATGGCTTGATCTGATTGTCATTATAATCCAGATACTTGGTCGCTCGGCTTTTCAGATCCACTTGTTTGTCACTTATATTGAAGTATGGGTGGTATCCCGGATAAGCAGGCATCGGTTCTGCGGACAGGTTTGTGATTTTCTGACGAATGCTGAGCTTGCCATCCGCCAGTGAGTAAGTCAGGAGTACCTCAAATTGAAAAGGATAAGATTCCAGAGTTTCGGCACTGCTTTGGAAGGAGAGTGTTAACTCGGTGTGGGATTCATCACTGGCCTGATGAACAACGGCCCATGGTCGCGTTCGGGCAAGCCCATGATTAGCCATTTCGTAGACGGTTCCGTTCCAAACATAGGACTTATCGGTCAGTTGCCCGGCAATCGGAAACAACACCGGAATGCCGCCGCGGACATTTTTGGTTGTGTCAAAGAGCGTCGCTTCATTCAAGTAAAGAATGTCCTCACCATCTGCATGGAATGAAGTGACGATCCCCCCGCGTTCCGGGCAGACATCGACATAAGACGTTTCATCTTTAAGTTTAAAAAAGTGCAAACCTTGCTGATCAAATTTTTCAATGGTATACACGACAATCCCCTCGATCACTGTTTAATTTTTACATACTTACTCTATCAAATAATTAATGCGCTTTCATGGAATTTTGGAGAAGTTAACAACAAATACAAAAAATACAACAAATACCTTCTTCTCTGTTAGCTTTTGTCCTTTATTTTCAAAAATTCAAGAACGGTCCGCACAATGATATGCATTTCTGCTGTGCTGCAATGCTGATCGACCGGGAGCGGGACCAAGTCTTTTGCCAGGCGATGCTCAAAACTATCAGTCGGAACCCGCTCTAGCACTTCTTCCCAGTAATCGTTGACAAAAATGCGGCGCTCCATCAAGTATTCCTTAAGTTGTTCACCATTGTCCATCAAAAAGGGATAACACATCGGACCGTTAAAGTCGTTGGAATCCGTCTTCAGTTGATTGTAAGGATTTAAATGATTGCGTAAAAATAAGTAATTTTCATTCCTTTTCGTCATAACGTGCTGATAATCAATACTCATCAGCAGCCGCTGTGTTAAGCGCGGCATTGCCCTCAGGCCGCATCGGTCAAGATACGCCTCGTTTTCTTCAAAAAGCGGAGCGGCGGCCTCACTCCCCAGATCAATTTGTTTTAGTAAGGCATCGCATCTGTAGTAAGATGCATCCTGTTTCAGATCGAGCTGCTTGTCGGCATCCATATACAAATAACCACCGTCCGGGACGCCGAAGAACTTGCGCGCCGAATAAATTGTGTCGACGTGTTCCAGAGGCTGTTCAAAAAAAGCTTGTGTATTGTCGATGATGACGTTTTTCAGACCATTGCAGATCTTTCGGACATTATCGTTATTCAAGCCGAAATAGTTAACGTAGAGAAAGCAGGCATCGTCCTCCGGTTCACTACCCAAAACCGGTGAGAAATCCCCGCCAATAGGATAAAAAGCGTAATCGATGTTCAGTCGCTTTATCGGTTGAAGCACGCTGTCGCAAATATAGGCGGGCAGATAAATTTTCTTAAAGTTCTTGACGCGTAGCAAATACTCAAGACAGTAGCGGGCGCTGTTCAAGTGCAGGGCCTGTTGGTGGTATTCGGTTCGTTCAGGCAACTCCAGTGAAAAGAAGCCGCCGATTACATTGTGTTTATCTAGCATGGTATAACCTCCCCTGTTTTTGATATGCCGAATGACTGGAATGGTTGTGCACATTCTAACTAGAATGTAATGTTGGTCGACTTTTTTGGAATCGTCAAGTGAGTTTCTTTCTCATCCCCTAAAGATGCCAATTAATTTGTCGATAATTTTCATAGAGTTGGTATTTTTATTGATTTACCCCAAAAATAATTTTTGTTTTTTCAAAAAGTAGGTCAGTGCTGACCTACTGAAAAATTTGAAAAATCTGATGTAAATGAATAGCGCATGCTTTCTATCAAGTGGAAAAAGAAAGTTACTTAGTGGACTTCTATTTTATTAAAGAAGAAAAATGAACGCCCGAGCAGAAATAAAATAAATCCTGAATTATTCACGGCCAATCTATTTGATTAGCTAAAATGCTTACTTACTCAGTGTTGTAACGATTTTCTCATTTTCACTGATTGGGTGATTAAAATTAATGAAAAAGGAGCCACTCCTTTGTATG
>NZ_SRJD01000035.1 GCF_004684935.1 Sporolactobacillus shoreae | reverse complement strand
GACACCATCGAATGCTTCGAAGCTCCGGATCACGGACGGGTACTGGGTGAACTCACAAAGAAGCAAAAGGCGCTCTATGATGCTCTCGGTGTAAGTTATCCATCGTTATAAATTCCGGGAATTCAGGTTAAAAAGCATGACGTGGTAATGAATTGCTCCACGTTTTTGAAGCTCCCAAACGGCTAAATACTTTAATTGTGCTTTTTTCTTTTTATTCATGAAATAATTTAGACGCTTAATAAATTTTTTGAACTCGTAGTTTGTAACGCTTATGTCCTGGATGTTCTCTCTAAAAGTCAAGGTCATGAAGCTTGTGTGATTGTCAAAATTAACATCTATTAATCGAGCAATAGTCCAACGTTCATTGAGATAATGTTTTTTCATTCGTTCAATCCGGATTTGCTTTTCATCAACAGTTGCATCTTGAAAACTGGTTCTCTTGTATCTACATTGTTTTTCATTTTCTGGTTTTTTAAAGCCGTATGCTATTGGTTCGCCGTACTCATAAATCTCAGTGATTGAGGAAATGATGACTTTCGTATTATAAAAACGAGTCATCATTCTCAATTCCTTTTCGGAGAATTATTTTCTCCCTAAGTTTGTTTATATAACAAGTTAACCGCTGCGTCGCTTTGCTCCTTGCGTTGCATTGTCTAATGTCTGGGAACGCGCTTCGCTTAGGACGTTCCACTCTGCATGTTCCATGCAGCCTATTTCCCACACATCAGCCAACGTGCAATTAGCGATCGTAACAGCTAATTTTTATATTCTTCTTGGGCAAATTGTTGTTCACCAAGTTGTAAGAAATGTGCAAGTGTTTCTTCATAATTTATACTATCCATATCAATATATGGCGCTTCAAAAGGGTGTGGGTTCGACCAGTTAAGTCCATCAATGTAAATGTACCCTTTACCTGTACCAACTTCAGCAGACGGTAGACTGTCCCAATCGTCACCCAGAGTCATATGATAGCCACTCTTGGACATTTTCCCTAATGCAATACGTAAGCCCATCTGATCACGGATCGCTGTTGGAACGGCTTCTGCCATGGGTTTCTGGGTGCTAAGAATGACGTAAATACCCGCTTGGCGGCCCATCATAATTATTTGTTTGAGATGGTCTTCAACTTCCTTTGCAATCTTTTTATCCATTGCCATAAATGATGCAATTTCGTCGAAAATCAAAACTATAGGACGGAGATTGTATGAAATATAATTTTGACCACGCTTTCCGTGCTTCGAACTAAAAAAGTTTTCGTATCTATCATTCATGAGATTAACAAGCCTTGAAGTCATTTTTGCTATTTGTCCGGGTGTATTGACCACACTAGAATCACTGTTGGGAATCCAATATTTGAGTCCAGATAGATCACTGCGTTTTGGGTCTGCTATAAATAGATCTGCACCTTGGTGGGCAAAAAATAGCATCATCTCATAAACCATAGTCGTTTTTCCACTTCCAGTTGCACCGCATATTATGGCATGGGGATTTTTCACAAAATCCCAAGCCTTAAATTCATCCAACAAAATTTTATAGTGTTTATCTGTAAGGTCTGAAGGATTGTAGAGATGAATGCGTTCTGGCTTTTTTATTGTAAGTTTATAGGCGGTTTTTTCAGGACTTTGTTCATTTTTGTCCTCAAGAGGTAACCCTAGGGCAGATTCTAGGATTTCTCCCAAGTCATTGGCACTTTTTGTATAACGTGCGCCTGCTGAATACGTTTCGACAATTAGAAAACGACCCTTGTAATAAAATACAAATTTGAGACTTGAGATAATTCTTTTATGTCTGCGTTTCACTTCAGAGATGTAGAAATCATTAGTTTTGATCACTTGAAGTAGTTTAGCTTTAATTCTTCGAACTTTTGAGAAACTAAATTTGCTGCTGTAATATGTCCAAAACCACATTGCCAAAGCTATAGACATGATAGATGTGTACACATAATTTGGATACTGCAAGGATAAATACTTATACGAAAATGATTGAGTTTCCCTCATGATTATGAGAATTCCAACGAATCCAATTGTCAACATTACTTTTTCTAGCAAAGTGATTGAGAATTGATATTTAACCGTGTGAAAATGTCTTTTTAAAATGGCTAACATTAAACCCCTCCTACAAATTTGTTTACTTCTCAGGATGGATGCTATTGGCTTTAAACGACAAACCAACTCTTCTATCTCGAGTAACGTAAGCATTGGCTGAAAGATCCTCCATAATAACGGGTATAGGGTTGTCATTTTGAAACTGTTCTTTTTTGATAGATGGGCTGCTTTCTTCCACCTTTATTGAAATTTTGTCCCACGTGGATGCACTTAAAATTACTTGATAGCGATAGCCAGCAATTTCATCAGTTTTTTCACCATTTTCATATTTTGTATATGGCTCTGGTGCCTCAACAACAAGTCCTTTTTTTCCAAGCTTACTTGCGTCTAACAAATCTCGAACATTGATACTCATAGTTTGTGACTCCTTTAAAATTAGAATTATAAAGACAAAATAAGAACAGTTGGTATTAAACGCATAGAAATTTTTCCACCCTTTTTATTGAGTATTTGTATTAAACAAATCACCTCTTTGATATAATGAATAGTTGTAAGAAGAAATAAAAGTTGTGCAAAAATAATTTTTATTACGTATTAAACGCAACCTCAAGTAAAAATATAAACATAAATTATTGAAAAGTCAATTGAATTTTTTGTTTTTTTGGAGGGTTAACGAATGGCTAAATACAACAAAGAAACTATAGGCAAAAGGATCAAAAAAGTCAGGCAAGAATTGGGCTATAGTATGGAAAAATTTGGTGAAATCGTGGATTCTGTTTCTAAGGGAACAGTAAGCCATTGGGAGAATGGAACCAACCTTCCAAACGAATACAGAATGGAAAAGATCGCTAAATTAGTTGGAAAAGATATTGAGTGGCTAAAATATGGAACAATGGATGAGTACATTCTGGAGAAATTATATTTGTTTGAGGATTATTTAAAAGATCCAGCATTTTACGATCAATTAGTTACTAAATTAAAGAAAAATAAAGTCAAAGTCGGGGATTTTGATAATTTAATAAAGATTGTGGCAACGGTAAGGCCTGAACTCAAAGACAAAAATATTACGAAAGCAACAATAGAAAATGAAGAAAAAACAAAGGATGAAATTTATAGTTACGAAATTGTAAATAATAAACATTTTATAGACGTATATGTACCAATGTTAGATGGTTTATTTGCTCAAGAATCAAAAATCGAAAATGATCTAAATAGGTATAACGATCAAATTTTAATGAGAACACTTGATATGCTTGATAGAATGAATCCACAAACGAAAGAGAAAATGAATGAGGTTATGAAAATAATTTCTTGGATAGCCACAAATAATATTTTTAGATTAGAAATACAAGAAATCTCACAGAGAGCTGTTTACGGGGGATTTACTTATGGTTCTTATGAAAAGCAAAAGGATAGAAACCTAAAAGAAATTAAGAAGGATCTAAAACAATTGACAGGGAAAGTATCAGACTTACTTAATGAAATTTGCATGGAGAATTATAATGAATTTCAGAAAAAAGAATATAAATCATTATTTAGGTAGATAGGAGTTGATTGGTTTTATTGTGATAAACTTCCGATGATTGTATACAAGAATAAAAAGATAATGAAAAGATTTATTCCTTATTTTGAGTCGGAAAAATTTTGCTCCATACAAAGGGCTTAAAAATCTATCTTTAATGTTAAAATGTGATGATTCATTATAGAGGTGCTTATCATATCTTTTATGATAATTTGTACCTACAAAAATAAATCGATAAAGACAGCAAATAACAATTTATTCCAGTTAAAATAAGTTTTTTTTAAAATATGAGAGCAAATATTAATTTATTTTTGAAGTAAGATAAAAATTAGGTGTCTTAATTATTTCGATTGGAGTCTGATTAAAATGGCAACAATTACAGATCTTTTAGATGAGTTTAGAGAAGCGGCGCATACCAAAAGAGAAAAAGGTACTTTATTTGAAAAATTAATAGTTAAATATTTACTCACTGATCCTCAGTTTGACCAATTAGGAGATGTTTGGTTATGGAATGATTGGCCTGATCATTGGGGACAAGATGTAGGAATTGATATTGTAGCACA
Organism: Sporolactobacillus shoreae; assembly: GCF_004684935.1. Lineage (GTDB taxonomy): Bacteria > Bacillota > Bacilli > Bacillales > Sporolactobacillaceae > Sporolactobacillus > Sporolactobacillus shoreae. The sequence continues at coordinate 14,452 of NZ_SRJD01000035.1, read as the reverse complement.
AGTGAATGAAACTGATGAATATTGGGCTATTCAGTGCAAATTCTTTGAGCCAAAACATTGTGTTCATAAGAAAGATATTGATTCTTTTTTTACAGCTTCAGGGAAACGCTTTATGACAAATAATGGCGAGCGTTCATTTATAAATCGATTAATAATATCGACTACTGATCTATGGAGCAAAAATGCTGAACAAGCATTAGATAATCAGGCAATCGAAGTCCATCGCTTAGGAATGCAACAATTGATAGATAGTCCAATTAATTGGGATCAGTTTTCATTAAAAAATCGTACTGCTATGCCATTGCTTGAAAAGAAAAAAATGAGGGGACACCAGCTAAAAGCATTGGAGGCAACTGTGAGTGGATTCAAAAACCATGATCGTGGTAAATTGATTATGGCTTGTGGAACAGGCAAGACACTTGTGTCCTTAAGAATTGCTGAGACTGTTACTCCTGATAATGGGCTTGTATTATTCCTTGCACCATCAATTTCATTAATTTCTCAATCTTTACAATCATGGAAAGCTGATGCCCAGTCTTCATTTAATGCATTTGTTGTGTGTTCAGATAGTAAAGTCGGGAAAGATGAGGAAGACATTCATACATATGATATCGCTTATCCAGCTACTACTAATTCAAAGAAATTAATAACTGCAATAAAAAAAATTAAAAATAAAAAAAGAAAAGTAATATTCTCAACATACCAGTCCCTTCAAGTTGTTGCCGATGCTCAATCTATGGGACTTTCTGAATTTGATCTTATTATTTGTGATGAGGCACATCGTACTACAGGTGTTACTCTCATGAATCAAGATGAATCAGAATTTGTGAAAGTGCATGTTCAAGAAGTTATTCGCAGTAAAAAACGTCTCTATATGACTGCAACACCACGAATATATAACGATAAATCTAGGAATAAAGCTGACAGAAATAATGCAAAACTTTATTCAATGGATGATGAAAAGATATATGGCCCTGAGTTTTATCGCCTGGGGTTTGGAGAAGCTGTACACCTTGGTTTACTTGCAGAGTATAAAGTTTTGATAGTTGCCGTAAATGAAGAGAAGATGGCCGCGCTCGCAAATGATTATAATTCTAATGTTTATAAAATTGATTCAAAGAAGGCTATAGATAGCGAATTTGCTGCCAAAATCATTGGTAGCTGGAAGGGATTATCAAAAAATGGTCTAGTGGAAGTTGACAATGATGGAGAATTGAATTCTTATGAGGATACTGTTCCAATGCAAAGAGCGGTTGCTTTTTCCAGAACAATTAAAAATTCAAAAAGTACAACAGAAACATTTTCTGACCTTGTAAATATTTACTCGGAATCTCACGAAGTTCAAAGAGAGATGATACGCTGTGAACTTAAACATGTGGATGGAACAATGAACACACTGGTACGGCAAAAAGAGTTAAATTGGTTAAAAGAAAATACTGAAGAAAATGTATGCAGAATTTTGTCCAATGCTCGTTGCTTGTCAGAGGGGATTGATGTTCCAGCCTTAGACGCCGTCATTTTTTTTAATACCCGTGATTCAATTGTTGATATCGTTCAATCGGTTGGAAGGGTTATGAGGAAACCGAATGACAAAAAAAAGTTCGGCTATATTATTCTCCCTGTGTGTATTCCTACTTCAAAAATAAGTGACTATAACAATTATATAGAAAATGATAAGCAATTTAAGGGTGTTTGGAAAGTTATAAAGGCTTTAAGAGCGCATGACGAATCACTCGTCGATGAAGCGGAGTTTAAGAAGAAAATAAAAGTTGTAAGTGTACTAAATGATAGTGATGAGCCAAAAAACAATAATGATAGTGAATTGAATGTACAGATTTCTTTTTCGAAAGAAATACCAATTGAAGAAATTTCAAATGCCGTATATGCAGCCATCCCTAAAAAACTAGAGGATACAGATTATTGGATATCTTGGGCGGAAAATGTTGCAGATATAGCTCAAAAAATTACTGTAAGAATAATAACGTTGCTGGAGAAGGAAGAAGCAAAAAAGAGATTTTCGGAATTCTTGTTTGGTCTTCGGGAAAATATTAATCCAAAGGTAACCAAAGAGGACGCAATTGAAATGCTGACACAGCATGTTATTACGAGACCTATTTTTGATGCACTATTCGAGCACTATAAATTCACTAAAAATAACCCTGTTTCAAAGTCAATGCAAAAAATGATAGAAATCATGGATGACAATGTTGTTGACAGTGAGGTTGAAACACTGGAAGGATTTTATAAAAATGTTCGTCAGTATACTAAGTATGCAAAGAGCGATAAATCAAGGCAAAACCTTATTAAAAGTTTATATGATACATTTTTCAAAAATGCTTTTCCAGACATGGCTGAACGTTTAGGTATTGTTTACACTCCAGTTGAGATAGTAGATTTTATACTAAACAGTGTTGAATACATTTTACAAAAATATTTTCATAAAAAAATTACAGAAAGAGATGTTCACGTTCTGGATCCTTTTACTGGGACAGGGACATTTATTGTACGTCTATTACAATCTGGTCACATTGCAAAAGAAGACTTGCTATACAAATATAAAAACGAGTTACATGCTAATGAAATTGTTTTGTTAGCATACTATATTGCAGCAATAAATATTGAGACAACCTTTCATACGTTAGCTGGAGAATACAGCCCGTTTGACGGAATAGTTTTAGCGGACACATTTCAAATGTCAGAAAAGCCAGATTGGGTAGACAAACAAACATTGCCAGAAAATAATGAAAGGCTTAAGAAGCAGAACGAAAAAGATATTCGCGTTGTTTTTGGTAACCCTCCATATTCGGGTAAGCAGAAAATGCAAAATGATAATAATCAAAATATAAAATATAAAACTTTAGATTCACACATTAGAGAATCATATGCTAAACAATCAAGTAGCACTAATTTAAGAAGTCTTTATGATTCTTATATCCGTGCTATTAGATGGTCTTCTGATCGAATCAAAAATAGTGGAATCGTGGCATTTGTGCATAATTCATCACTTATTAGAGCTAAAAATATGGATGGACTTCGCAAGTGTCTTAATAAGGAATTTAGTTATATTTATGTGTTTAATTTACTTGGGGATGCCAGCAAACAAGGTGAAGAGAGAAGAGATGAGGGTGGCGGAGTATTTGGTGCTGGTTCTAAAATTCCTGTTTCTATAACGATTATGGTTAAAGATCCAAAATATCAAGGTGATTGTAAATTGTATTATAACGAGATTGGTACTCGTTTAAATACAATTCAAAAATTAAACTATATTGAAGAAATTGATAGCATTAAGAATTTGTCATGGAAGATACTTAGACCAAATCAATTGGGCGATTGGATAAATCAACGAGATCCTTCTTTTATGAATTTATTAGCTTTAGGAGAAAAAAATAAGGGAAACTCTAAAACAATTTTTTCAAAATATTCACAAGGCGTACTTAGTGGGCGAGATGCATGGGTCTATAATTTCTCTGCTGATAAAATAAAAGAAAATATGTTTGATATGATCAAAAACTATAACTTGGAAACTGACAAATATATAAAAATGTGTTCTCAAAAGGTTAAAGTTGAAAAACCGAGAATAGAAGATATTGTAAATTTAGATCCCCAAAAAATAAATTGGACAAGGGCATTAAAAAAGAGTGCTTCTATTGGGAATAAATATACTTTTGATCCTTCATTAATTGTTACGGCTATGTATAGACCCTTTGTAAAGCAACGATTATATTTCAATCGACGTTTTAATGAATATGTCAACCTTAATCAAGAAATTTTTCCAACAAGAAACCACGACAATATAGTAATTATTGTTTCAGGCACAGGAGCTAAAAAATCATTTGGCACATTCGTATCTTCCTCTGTTGCAGATTTCCAAGCAATGGACAATGGTCAATGTTTTCCACTATACTGGTATGAAAAAAAGGATGAAAAGAAAGGATATCAAATTAACTTATTTGATAACAATCAGAATGATACTAATGACTCATATATAAAAAAAGAAACAATAACGGATTGGGCCCTTAAATTATTTCAAGATCAATATCGTGATAAATCTATCAATAAAATAGACATTTTTTGGTATGTATTTGGGGTACTGAATTCATCTGAATATCAGCAAAGATTCTCTGTTGATCTTAAGTTAATGTTACCAAGAATTCCTTTAGTAAAAGATTTTTGGGCATTTAGTAATAGTGGGAAAAGAATAGGAGTGCTGCAACTTAACTATGAAAGCGTAACTCCGTGGCCATTAGAGGAAGAAAAAACAGCTTTATTAACAGATTATAAAGTCTCTAAAATGCGATTTGAAAAGCAGAATAAAAAGTTAAATAAGAAAGCCATTGTTATCAATGATACCTTAACATTAAGAGGAGTACCTCTTGAGGCTTATGATTTTATAGTTAATGGAAAGTCTGCAATCGAGTGGATAATGGATCGCTATTCAATAACTATTGACAATAAAAGTGGGATCCAAAATAATCCAAATGATTGGTCTCAAGATCCTGTCTATATAATCAATTTACTTAAACGTATCGTGAGAATAAGTGTAGAGTGTGTCGATATTATTAAACAACTTCCATCATTAGATGAGTTTTGAAATAATTTATTATCAATTAATAAGAGATTAGTGAAGGCGGTGAAGGTAGAAATCAAATAATAGTGATAGCTTTTTGAAAGCAATATAATCAAATTTAGGATAAAATAAATAAATCAATTCGCTATAGATGTTGATAAATCAGTATTAATGCTCTAAATAATATTTGCCATTTCTTGAGTGGGAATAAAAGGCAAATACAAATTGGAGCGAGAATGCCTATTTAACAACATTTGTTACGATGTGAAATGGATAAAAACTGTTAAAAATGATATGGTTCCCTGCCAAATCCCTGCCAAAGAATCTAATTTGGTGGGGGTTTTTGTATTTACAAATTCTACTCAGAATATCAAAATAGACCCATACACTATTCTTCTTTTATCATTAATACTATTAGTTCTACATCAACAATAGGCCAATAAATAAGTAGTTTTGTAAATGATGAAATTTTCATTTTGTAGGTTGTTTTTAATTAAATAAACGAATAGCATTAATTTTAGATAAATTAATGTGGTATGTATAGGGGGAATATGAAAATGCCACGAGGCCGTAAAAAACAAGATGAAATTGACGGCAATAATATGCGTGAAATAGAAACTTATGAACACAAAAATAAAAAACGCAGTAATAATCCTCCAGTAGGGATGGGACAATACGATAAATCGGCAGAATCAAAGAAAAAATATGAATTTGACCCGTATCTTGACCCTACTCTGCAATGGGCAGGCAAGGCAGAAGGAATGTCGTTTGATGTACCAACCTCTTCAATACATATCCATGAATCTATTAAACCACATAAAATCATTCGCTCGGTTCAAGCTATTGGGGACGATTACCAAGATCCGCAGCTAAGTTTTTTCGAGACACCTGTGGAACGTATGCGTCGTCGCAGAGAGGCAATTGAATTCTACCGGCATGGTGTTGATTGGACGAATCGACTGATTGCCGGAGACAGTCTCGTTATTATGAATTCCCTTTTGGAAAAAGAGGGTATGGCTAGGCAGGTGCAGATGGTTTTTATTGACCCGCCTTATGGTATCAAATATGGTTCTAATTTTCAGCCTTTCGTGGGTAAACGGGATGTAAAAGATCGGAAAGATGAGGACTTGACTCAAGAACCCGAAATGATTAAGGCCTTTCGTGATACTTGGGAACTTGGAATCCATTCTTATCTAACTTATCTGCGTAACAGACTGTTGCTTGTGCGGGAGTTGCTGGCGGATAGCGGAAGCGTGTTTATTCAGATTAGTGATGAAAACCTTCATCACGTAAGAGAACTTTGTGATGAAATATTTGGTGCAACAAATTTTATTTCAATAATACCTTTCAGAAAAAAAACCATGCCACTTGGCTCCAACTTTTTAGAAAGAATGCACGATTATTTAGTTTGGTATGGAAAGGATGCCAAGCAGACAAAATATCACCAACTTTTCAATTTTCAAAATATTGAGGGCGACATTCATTGGGGCCTAGTTGAATTGCCAAATGGCGAGCGTCGCAAGATGACAAATGATGAATTGAATAATCATTCAATGTTGCCAAAAGGATCGCGGGTTTTCAGATTGGTTCCTTTATGGCCTGTAAGTTTTAGTGCAAATGCAGTATATGACGTTGAATTTAATGGAAAAACATATAAGCCTCCTGTGGGACAATGCTGGGTAACTAATCCGGATGGTATGCGTAAACTGATTGCAAACAACCGCATCATGCCTGAGGGGGATGGTAATCTCAGATATGTCTATTATCTAGATGATTATCCACTTAAAAAAGCTGTAAGTTTTTGGGATGATACTGTAGGGGCAAGAAATCAAAGCTATGTTGTTCAAACGGCTGTTAAGGTTATACAGCGTTGCATAGTTATGACCACTGATCCAGGTGATCTCGTTCTAGACATTACTTGCGGTAGCGGAACTACTGCCTATGCTGCCGAGCAGTGGGGACGACGCTGGATCACCTGTGATACCTCCCGTGTCGCTATTGTTCTTGCCAAACAGCGGCTTATGACGGCCACCTTTGATTATTACAAGCTCGCACACCCGGGACAGGGTGTTGGCAGTGGCTTTATTTATCGTACCATTCCTAGAATAGCGTTAAAAACAATTGCAAATGGAGAACCTCCGGCCATTGAAGTTCAGTACGACCAGCCGGAAATTGACAAAACCAAGGCGCGAATCACTGGCCCTTTCACTGTAGAAGCTCTTCCTGCCCCTGTGGTAAAACCTCTGGATGCGGTAGCAGCGCTAGACGATATCAGCGCCAAACAAGCTGATTGGCGTGGCGAATTACTGGCGACGGGCATTCGTGGACGGAATGGCGCGAAAATCGAATTTTCTCGCGTGGAACCGATCTCCGGAACCAAATTTTTGCAGGCAGAGGCGGAAACAAAGGAAAATACGCCTCGGCGGGCGGCAGTCTGCTTCGGCAGCGAATCAAAACCGTTGGATTCCCGCATGGTTTCTCTTGCTTTGGATGAAGCAGAAAATTTGCGTCCAAAAGTGAGTCTGATTATTTTTGCCGCGTTCCAGTTTGATCCGGAAGCGGCCAAAGACATTGATGAAACCAGTTGGCCAGGAATTACAATGTTGAAAGTTCAGATGAATACCGATCTGATGACGGAAGACCTTAAGAAGAAACGCTCCTCTAATGAAAGCTTCTGGCTAGTAGGACAACCTGATGTGGAGCTTTTACCTATTGACAAGGGTAAAGATAAGGGCAAATACAAAGTTCGTGTCAATGGTTTCGACTATTACAATGTTAAAACTGGCACTATTGATTCAGGCAACACTAACCGCATTGCTATGTGGATGTTGGACACCGATTATGATGGGCTGTGTATTGAACCAATGCAGGTTTTCTTTCCTATGAGCGGTAAAAAAGATGGCTGGAATAAACTTGCCAAAACATTGCGTGCGGAAATTAACCAGGATTTAATCGGAAAATATGCAGGAAACGAATCGCTACCGTTTAAAGTTGACAGTAATAGTCAGATTGCTGTGAAAATTATTGATGACCGTGGAATAGAAAGTCTTAAGGTGATAAAGGTAGGTGAACTTTAATGGCGGGTATTGATCGACTTATTATCAATTCCGCTTTCCGTGAGCCGGAATATCACTGGAAATATAACAATCAAACACAAAGTTTTGATAGGGAATCAGGAAGACGTCCTGCTGGATATTTTGTTGCTGGACAGGGCTCTAATCAATATAATGACATTGGACAATTCATAGAATTGCCTCTTGTTAATCATATTCGTCCGCGTGTTAAGGCGTGGCGGGAAAATGGCTATCCCGGAGTTACAGGTATGACAAAAAGGCTGCTGGATCATTGGAATGATGCAGATGCGCGTCAATATCAGTTTTTCTTTTGTCAGTTGGATGCGATGGAAACGCTAGTTTGGTTAACAGAGGCAAGAGAAGCGGAGAAAAATGGTATTGTAATCCCGAGCGATGGCGGAGAATTTAAAAGAATTTGTACTAAGCTATGTACTGGTGGTGGTAAAACTACAGTTATGGCTATGCTGATTGCTTGGCAGGTAATCAACAAAACTGCATATCCGCAGGATAAACGCTTTACCAAAAACGTCTTCATTGTTGCACCAAACTTGACGGTTAAAAGCCGTTTACAAGTACTGCAAACGGGCGGTGATGATAACTATTATACGCAGTTCAATATTGTACCGGCTGGATTAATGGAAAAGCTAAGGCAGGGTAAAGTACTGATAGAAAACTGGCAGTCTCTGGCGTGGGAAAGCCAAGAACAGCTTCAAAAGCGGAAAAGTGTTGATAAGCGTGGTGTGAAAAGTGACGAAGCTTATACTCGTGAAGTCTTGGGCGAAATGGCAAATGCACAGAACATTTTAGTAATCAACGACGAAGCGCATCATGCATGGCGTAAAAACCCTGAAGTAAAAATTTCCCTAAAAGGTCAGGATAGAAAAGCATACGTGGAAAATGAAGCACAGGCTACAGTCTGGATCAACGGTCTTGATCGTATTAATAAAACACGCAACATATTAACTTGCTATGATTTTTCCGCTACGCCATTTGCTCCATCTGGCAAAAAGAATGATGAAGAAGCGTTGTTTAGCTGGATTGTGAGCGACTTTGGACTTAATGATGGTATCGAATCAGGTTTGGTTAAAACGCCAAGGATAGTTGTCCGTGATGATAGCGTTCCTGATCCGGAAACGTTCAAATCAAAACTGTATCATATTTATGCTGATGAAACTGTCCGAGATGATATCAATCGACCTTCTGCCCCAGAAGAACCATTGCCTGATTTGTTGGTACAAGCTTATTATCTTCTGGGCAAAGACTGGTTGGAAATATATAAGTCTTGGAAAGAACAAGGTGCTGTTGTTCCTCCAGTGATGATTACTGTAGCAAATCGAACTGAAACAGCTGCACGTATTAAGTATGCTTTTGACCATAAAAGAATTCAGATTGAAGAACTATGTATCCCCCAGCACACAATTCACATTGACTCAAAGACGATGGAAGCAGCACAGGACGATATTAATTTAGATTTGGAATCAGAAGCTAATGAATCGACTAGAAAACTCAGCAAAAAAGATTTGGCTGCTATTTTAAGAGATACAGTGGATACGGTCGGTCAACGTGGAAAGCGTGGCGAGCAGGTACGAAATGTTATTTCCGTTGGCATGCTCTCTGAAGGATGGGATGCAAAAACAGTAACACACATTATGGGGCTTCGCGCATTTTCCAGCCAATTGCTATGTGAACAGGTAGTTGGTCGTGGGCTGCGCAGAACATCCTATGATTTAGCAGAAGGAAGTGATATATTTACCGCAGAATATGTAAATATATTTGGTATTCCTTTTACATTTTTACCACATGAATCTACAGAAAACGGTATTGCGCCGGTTCCCAAGGCAAAGACCCAGGTGGAAGCGCTGCAGGAAAAGTCCAGATATGAAATCAGTTGGCCTAATATCATACGCATTAACCGTGTGTTCTATCCAATACTTTCGGTGGATTTGAATCATATTGAACCATTGGTTCTGGATGCGGCACAGACACGCCTTCATGCAGAATTGTCTCCTGTCATTGATGGAAAAGTTGATTTGTTAACGTGTACCGACATCGATCTCGAAAAATTAGATTCGGAACTACGAATGCAGCGCATCGTTTTTGAAGCAGCTGGTCAGATTTATGATCTGATGAAATCGTCCTGGCAAAGTCAAGGAACCAAATATGCCCTGATTGGTCAAGTTATTAAGCTTGTTGAGCAATATTTGCAATCTGGTGTTATTGAAATTGAACCTCTACTTTTCAACACTGACCTAATAAGACAGAGAATTGTTTACATGCTTAACATGAACAAGATTGTGCAGCATCTGTGGAGTTTTATTAAATTAGAACAAACTGAGAAGCTAGTTCCGATTATCGATGCTAGTAAAAAGACTCGTAGCACTGGAGATATGATGACCTGGTTTACTAGTAAACCTTGTGCCATAACACAAAAATCACATATCAGCCACTGTGTATACGATAGCGCATGGGAATCTACCGAAAGCTTCAGACTTGAGAAAAATCTTAACGTTACTGCATGGGCAAAAAATGATCATCTCGGCTTTGAAATACTATATGTTTACGATGGTGTTGTACGAAAGTATACACCGGATTTCTTAGTCAAGCTTACAAATGGAAAAATGCTCGTTCTGGAAACAAAAGGGCAAGAGACTCGTCGAGACAAAGAAAAGCGAAAAGCTCTTGCTGAATGGGTGGAGGCCGTGAATGAGCTTGGCGAATATGGTGTTTGGTGTAATGATGTTTCTTACAATGTTGCTGATGTGGATGGAATCGTAAAGAAACATTTGGGGGGAGCCTGAATACTATTAAAAAGTGTTAAAAATTCTTTGTTTAAACAAAATAGACTGATGTTTATTTTGTAAGGAGGATTTTGACTTGAATGTGAAAAATTTTTCAAATGCTGGTGATAAACTGTATCTTATGCATAAAGAAGTTGTTGTAATAAGGGTTTATGAAATGTTCCAACTTTTAAAAATACGTTATACCGACAAAAGGAAAGAATTCTTTGTAGATATTTGTGCAGTGACGCACATTCCTGATGATACAGACTCAATATCACTAGGACTACTAAGGAGGGATAATGGTTGAGTGTTATGGATTTCATCGAAGGCTATATGACCGGTAATGCATGGGAAGAATTATGTGTTCAATGTTACAGAAATCGATATCGGGAAGTTCATTATACTGCGATCCCTGCCGTGCAGGGTGGCGATGGTGGAATTGAGGGCTTTACGGTTAATGGTATAGTTAACCAGTGCTATTGTCCTGAAAGAGAATATACGGACAAGGAACTATACGAGCATTTGAGAGAAAAAGTGTCGACTGACATCAAGAAGTTGCTTTCGCCTGAATATGCAAAAAGGTTAAGAAATTGGGGTGTTCCCCCTATTAAAGAATGGCATTTTGTGATTCCTGAGTACAAAGATGCCCGTATACTTGCACATGTTGAGTCAAAACGCAAAGAGGTTTTAGAGAAAAAAAAGAAAGACCCAACGGCCTACGCATATATCGACACAAATTTTAAAATATTGGTAAAATGTGCTGAGGAATTTGCCCCGGAAATCAGCAGAATTATACGCACCAATCTAACAGATATGAAATTAAATTTGGCAGTTATACATACGGGGACTCCTGATTGGTCAAAATGTGATTCTGTTAAAGTGGATAACATTCGCCGAAAAATCAAGGCAGTAATGCACGTTGAAGGTGATGCAGATGAAGACTTAAACTTGATAATTAACATGTATATTGAATTCTACATAAGCGGTTTGGAAATTATGAATACTCTTCGTATTGATTTTCCGGAGTTTTATGAGGACCTATTTAAGCTCGAGGAAAGTTATAAAAACGAAGTGAAGATTAAGACCAGGATGCATACAAACCGAGCAATGAACCAGGCACTATTTGATGAAATTCTGAACGAGTTTCAAGCAAAGCTTGAAAGGGATTTTTCAAAAGTGTTTACATTAGCATCCATTGGTGAGCTTAAGCAAGACCTAATCGCCAGTTGGCTTGCCGATTGTTCAATGGAATTCAGGAGTGTGTGAATTATGCCGGTAAATCCTCTGTTGCATGGTGACATTATTTTTAATGCAAAGCCAGATGCAGTACCATATAACTATCGTATTAGTTACAAAGTATCTCAAATTTGCTTAATAATGAGAATTTGCTCTTTTCAGGGGAGTTGTTCCTTAATTAAGCTGCACATGATTTCAGCAGCACTATGTACAAGAAATAATATGGACAAACTTTTGAAATTTGCAAACGAAGAGTTGTCAAATTCTCCGATTGTGAGATTTGATCCTTCAGTCAATAAAGCTCTAACTTTTTCTGTTGCATATGGATTTATAATGCAGCAGAAATCAGGCAACTACAAGCTCACTGACAAAGGAAGAAACCTTACTGATCAAATACAAGCGGTAGATGATCTCATGATTTCTGAAAAAATAGATCTTTCGCGACTATCAAAAAAACTTAGTGAAAAGAAAATTCAAGAGTTAACAGAAATATGGAGGTTTAATAATGCTGAAGATTAACAGACTACGAGTCGAAATCAATACTGTTAACGGGGTGTATGGTATTGATTCAACCTTCCATAGCGGTCTGAACTTTATTGCAAGTTCTGATAACACTTGTGGGAAAAGCTCTATTCTTGCAGCAATATACTATTGTCTTGGATTCGAACAGATTATCGGTGGAGTTGGTGGAATCGGAGAAAAAGTATTAACTTCTGTTTTTAAATCCACCATTGATGACAAAGGAAAAATATGTATGGTTACAGAATCTGGGGCATATTTAGAAATTACGAACGGAATCGAAACTATAACAATTTATCGTGCTGCTATGGCTTCAAATCGGGATAGCAGATTGATAACTGTTTATCAAGGGGCGTTCAATTCGTTGGGTGATCCTAAAACACAATCCGAAGATATGTATGTTAATGTCTCACATTCAGCAACAAGTGAAAAGGGATTTCATACTTATTTAGAAAATTTTCTACACTTAAACTTACCTGAGGTACGAACATCGGATGAAAATGAGCGAAAGCTGTATCTACAGGTAATATTCTCAAGTATGTTTATAGAGCAAAAGCATGGTTGGTCTGATATATTTTCTGGAATGCCAATTCTTGGAATTAAAGAATCTAAAAAGCGTGTCATAGAATTTTTGTTACACTTGGACACATTTAAAAACGAAAAAGAACGTGGCCGTTTAAAAATGGTTAAAGTTAAAATAAAAAATGAATGGGCGCAACTTATTGAAGAATTACAACAGAATGTACAGTCTGAATCTTGTTTGATTGAGAATTTGCCATTGCTTCCTCGTGTTTTATCTGACAGAGAGTATGCAAAAATAGATTTAACCACTGTTGAAGGCAAAACTATCAGTGAGGAGATTGCCCACCTTAACAAAGAGTATAATTCGTTAAGACAATTAAAACCGCGTGTTTTAGATAATTTTGATGCGCTAAATGAAGAACTTTCAAGATCTGAAAAAGATATTTTAGAATTTGAGTCACAGTTAGAAAACCTTGATATACATCTTTCACGTGAGAACAATGTGATATTTCGTTTGACAAAAGATCTGGAAATCGTAAATTCCGATATAAGGAATAATAATGATGCCGCTAGGTTGCAAAAATTTGGCTCAGAATCTACCGGAGAATTTTCTGCAAATATTTGCCCTGTATGTAACCAAGCTATTCACGACACTTTGCTTTTGACAAGTAACGATAATTTATTTATGAATATAGAAGATAATATTAGACATTTGAAAGCGCAAAAATCTGTGCTTGAATTTTCATTATCAAGTCATAGGCAAAATAAAGAGATCCAACAAAAACAGAGAACAAATATCGAATTTCGGCTTATTTCATTAAGGCGATTAGCACACACTTTAAGGTCAGATTTATTTACAACCACTAACACAGATGCATCAGAAGCTATTGCGCTTAAACGCATTGAGATTAGTCGTCGAATTGAAATCTTGAAACAATTGAATGGTTTGGTATCGTCGAAAATTAACAAATTGAAAAATTTGTCAAAACAATGGAATGACTATCTTGATAGATTGAAAAAGTTACCTATCAAAGGACTTTCAAATTTGGATACCGAGAAAATATCTCTTTTGAAAATGAAGTTTATAGAGAATCTGAAACTTTATCATTACAGTAGTCTCTCTAGTTTTGATGGAATCCAAATTTCAGAAGAATCATTTCTACCGACGATAGATGGCTTTGATATGAAATTTGACTCCTCAGCAAGTGATGGAGTCAGAGTAATATGGGCATTTACTATGGCACTTCTACAAGTGTCAATTGCAAAAGAAGGCAATCACCCAAACATTCTGGTATTTGATGAACCTGCGCAGCAAAGTATTGTTTCCGCAGATATGAGTAGTTTTATTAATTCTGTGATCAAATTAGGGAAAGACTGTCAGGTGATAATTGCAATTACACTGAATAGTGAAGAACTTGTGAGTATTATTAATGATCTTGACAAGAGGACATATAATAAAATCACGGTTACTGATAAGGCGTTCAAACTATTGGAGCCGAAAAATGTTAACGGCGATGATAATGCTATATAAGAGTAAGCGTCAAATAGCCCTCACTTTTTTCAAGGTGGGGGCTATTTGACGCTTACCTTGTGGAAGACATCCCTTATATTTTCTCAATAAAACGTGGGTCAAGTCCTTTTTTGTGTGTAAATTCATCTCAGGAAGGATAGAGTGATTAGCTTGGATAAATAGCTGTCACTTTACTAGAAGGAGTCGTTTTGGGCTGTTTGGCCTTCCAGTCAAAATAGTCTTC
>NZ_SRJD01000034.1 GCF_004684935.1 Sporolactobacillus shoreae | reverse complement strand
TTTGCCTCCGGCTTCCTTCAGATTCCACCTCACGATGGACACCCTTGCCTTCAGCTAACAGTTCCTACTGCCAAGCCTGTAGCGGACTTTCACCGCCAAGCTGTCGTCCATGCCGGGCGCACAAGAAGAAACGCCGCTGATCAAATAAGCGGCGTTTCCTGAGATTGATTCGTTTCATTTGTCCCACGTTTCCAACCAGAATTAAGGAATCATCCACTGGAAAACATAGGCTTGGAGCAGCGTGATCACACCAATGATTGCAAGGAAAAACAAACTGTGCTTGATCGTGAACAGGAACAGGCTGCCCTCTTTGCCCACTTGTCCTGTGGCAGCTGTCGCCACGGCAATGGATTGTGGGGAGATCATTTTTGCGGCAACACCGCCAGACGAGTTGGCGGCGACAAGCAGTGTCGGATCAACACCAATTTGATGTCCGGTAATCTTCTGCAGGTTTGAAAAAAGTGCGTTTGAAGATGTGTCCGATCCGGTTAGGAAAACACCCAACCAGCCGATAATCGGCGCGACAAATGGGAAAACGGTGCCAGTTGACGCAAGACCAAGACCCAATGTCGCACTCATTCCTGAATAATTGTCGATATAAGCGAAGCCCAGAACTGAAGCGATCATGATTAAAGGAAAAGTTAGTGACTTCAGCGTTGCACCAAACGTTTGCACCCACTGTTTCCAAGAAAGCTGAAGAATAAATTTACTAATGATGCAGGCGACCATGATTGAACTTCCGGTGGCGGCAAGCGGGTCGAATTTATAAATAGCGGCATAGGGCGTCACCTGGTTCACGATCGGCATCGCTTTATCCACCATTCCGTTCAAACCGGGTACCGGAATCAGCATGGTCAGCTTGCCGAGCGCATTTTTTACTGCATCCGATCCACCCCAGAGACAAATGACTACGACTAGGACTGCGAATGGTGCCCATGCCTGCAGGACTCTGCCCAGTGGATGGTGCTCAGTTTTATCCAGTGCAGCTGCCTGCTCTGGCAGACCTCCAAATGACGAAGATAGGACAGGTTTCTCATCCTTGAACCGGAAGATTGTCTTTGGTTTCCATACTTTAAGGAAAGCAGTCAGAGCGACCATGCTGACAATAGCAGAAGCAATATCCGGCAATTCTGGCCCGAGATAGTTGGAAGTAAAATATTGTGTGACTGCGAATGAGACACCGCAGACAAGAATCGCAGGTAAAACCTCGATTGTTTTCTTCCATCCGGCAATGATAAAAACGAGCCAGAACGGGACAAAAATGGACAAAAACGGAACCTGCCGTCCGACCATCTGGCTTAGCGAGTGAACATCAATGCCGGTAACCTGTGCAGAGGTCAGGATCGGTATGCCGACCCCACCAAAGGCAACCGGAGCCGTATTGGCGATCAGGCAGAGCCCTGCCGCGTAAAATGGGTTGAATCCGAGCCCAGCCAGCAAACCTCCGGCAATCGCAACAGGCGTACCATATCCAGCTGTCCCCTCAAGAAAAGCACCGAATGAGAAGGCAATCAGAAGAGCCTGAAGACGACGGTCTTCCGTCACTGATGCGATTGAATCGCGGATCAGTCCGAAGTGTCCGGATGCAACGGTCAGTTTGTACAAAAAAACGGCTGTCACAATAATCCAACCGATTGGCCAGAGCCCCTGAAACGCCCCGTAAATCGTTGCAGATACAGCGGGAACAACGGGCATTCTGTAGACAATAATCGCTTCAAAAACAGCAATGAGCACAGTGCACAATCCTGCCAGATGTCCTTTCATCTTTTTAATTGCCAAAGCCCAGAAGAAAAAAGCGATGGGAACACAGGCCACAAGAAATGAGAGCAGCATGTTTCCAAAAGGGTTGTAGTTTTGCACCCAATGCATGTTTCAAAAACCTCTTTTCTGAATGAATTCGAAAAACAGTATAAATAAATGAGAAACTCTGTAAGCGCTATCATTATAGCATCTCCCACTCAATATGTGAACATTTTGTGAACATATTTTTATCGACAAATCTTGCTTCCATTTTCAATATCGTATGGTATGACTTCCCTCGTTATTAAGTTATGATATAAAAAAGCACGTTGGAGGGATCCGTCAGAATGGTTGATTTGAACCGGGCGATTCAGAAAAGGTATGACCGGGTATCAGGGATCTACAATTCCATGGATCGGATGATCAAGGACGATTGGCGCCGGGCTCTCCTCTCTTCTATACATGGTAAAGTACTTGAAGTCGGCATTGGAACAGGTGCCAATCTCCCCTTTTACCCTTCAGATACTGAAGTGACAGGCATTGATTTCAGTCTAGGTATGCTCAATCAGGCACGGAAGAAACTTCAGAGATTGAATGCGGAGAATCATATCTATTTAACGGAGATGGATATTCAGGAACTGGATTTCCCCGGGAACACATTTGATTTTATCGTCTCTACTTGCGTATTCTGTTCTGTACCTGATCCTATTCAAGGTCTCAGGGAAATTCGCCGTGTGTGCAAACCTGATGGGAAAGTTCTGATGCTGGAACATATGCGCAGTGAAAATCCAATTGCCGGGCTGATCATGGACATGCTGAATCCTCTGACAGTCCGGCTATGGGGCGCAAATATTAACCGGCGAACCCTGGATAATATAAGAAAGGCCGGTTTGGTTATTGATAAGAATGAAACTCTGTATGGAACGATCATGAGAAAATTGATTGTACGGCCGGGCGTAGCCTCTGCCTAAACTTATAGTTAACTGTCGGTCGAGGTGAGTAAAAATGTGTGGCAGATTTACGCGGATTGTACCGCTTGTATCAATTATGACCCGATTCGCTATTTCGAATCAGGTCAATGAGAAAGAGTATAAATCAAGTTATAATGTCGCTCCCGGACAAAATATTAACGCCATTATTAACGATGGCCGACATAATCGCTTTGGGCAGCTCCGTTGGGGGCTCATCCCTTCCTGGGCAAAAGATCCCAAGATAGGTAACAAACTGATCAACGCACGTGCCGAGACGATTGCAGTTAAAGCCAGCTTTCGTAAAGCTTTCTTAAAAAGGCGTTGTCTGCTTCCCGCAGACGGTTTCTACGAATGGAAGCACGATAGCGAAAATAAGAAAATGAAAACACCGATGCGTTTCCAACTGAAATCTGGAGAACTCTTTGCTCTGGCCGGAATCTGGGAATCCTGGACGGCACCTGACGGGCACAAAATTTTCACATGTGCCATTATTACAACTGAAGCAAATGAATTGATGGCTCCGATTCATAATCGGATGCCTGTGATTCTGAGAAAAGAAGATGAAAAATTCTGGCTTGATCCTTCGAACCATGACAGAGAAGCCCTAAGCAAATTGCTCATACCTTATCCATCAGAAGAAATGGCAGCCTATCAGGTTTCGGAAGATGTTAATTCTGTGAAGAATGACGGACCCCATCTTATTGAGGAAGTCAGGCGAGACAGTGTAGATCCTATTCAGCACGATGAAGAAAAGGATCACCTATGACCTGCTCCTCTCTATCCTAAATACGTGGGCGTCTATCAAGCTTATCTATGCGACGCAAAAATCCAAACGACCAGAATTCCGATTTACGTTATTGTTTATCGTTTTTTCAAACTGTTAGTGACTATATCCACACCTCCTTTTCAATGCTTTGTTGATGAGTTCTTGATATTTTCGCTTTCCCTCCTCTGTGTTCCCTATATTCTGTCGGTGTCACACCGCAGTATTTTCGGAACAAAGAGGAGTAATAGCTCTGGTTACAAAAGTGAAATAAAAGCGCGATTTCGGAAACGCTGCTATTTGTGTGGACGAGAAAATAAAGGGATTCCTCCACTCGTTCCCGGTTAATGAACTCAGTCAGAGAGCAACCTACTTCCTTTTTAAAGAGATGGGACAGGTAATTCGGATTGAGGTAAACGTGTTCGGCCAGATCATGAATTGAGAAATCCTGCAAAACTTTTTCATGAATATACTCTACAGTCATCTGAACAGGATGACTGTAGCTGTGGAGTTGACTCAGAACGTCTTTCAGCTTTCGTACAAAACCCTGAAGCATCGTGTATTCAAAAGCCAGTAACTCTTTGCGGTTGTCAATCTTTTCAATCTCAAGAATGTTGGCATCGCTGAAATTAAATGCCACTTCAGGGGGCACGCCACCCTCGATTACAGCGCGGGTGAGCAAAGTGCACGAGCAGATAAGGGAATTCTTAAGGGATCGCACGGGTTCTTCAGACAGCATGGCACGTTCAAGCTGATTGATTTTTTCCAATAGATCGTAAGCGGTTTCAAAATTTCCTGCGCTTACAGCCTTAAGAAGGCGTGTTTCAATAATGTATGGCGGATGTAGAAAGTATTCCCTCTGCTCATCAATTCTGTGCTTCAGAAAGTGCCGGATGATGCCCGGATCAATTGAAATCGGCCTCATAAAAAATTCATCTCCGTCCCACTGAATATATTTAATAACATTCCAACCTTTCTAATATCATTCTACTATGCGGTCATGTAAAATCAAACTGTGATGTATAACACAATTGGATGTCATATGTCACATCTACTAAAAGGGGGCATCTTCATGTCAAAAAGATTAATGGCTATTTTGGCAGCGCTTACACTAATGATTGGATTGCTGGCGGGCTGCGGTCAGGCAAAATCAGGATCCGGAAATTCCGGACCTGCAAAGAAAACGATTTTGAAATTCGCGGCGCAAGCCGATAACACCCCTGCTACAAAAGCTTTAATCTCTGCCTATAACAAACAGTCGAAAAAATACAAAGTTGAATGGACACAAATGACGAACGACTCGGCTCAGATGCACGATCAGCTGCTGACTTCACTGTCCAGCGGATCCAGCGAATATGATGTGATTTCAATGGATGTTGTCTGGGCGGGTGAATTTGCCGGTGGCGGCTATCTCCAGCCACTTGACAGTCTGATGATGAAAGCTGGTCTAAATAAGGATCAGTTCAATGCAGGATCAATGGCATCAGGCAATGTTGAAGGCAAGCAGTTTACACTTCCCTTCTTCCCGGATGTCGGCCTCCTTTATTTCCGCAAGGACATCGTCAGTTCAGCTGATGCGGCTAAGCTTGTCAGTGGTAACTATACGTATAAAGATCTTGGAACAATGGCGGCAAAATATGCCGGAAAAGGTGGAACGACGACAGGTTTCGTGTATCAGTCCAAACAGTATGAAGGCCTGACTGTAAACCTGACTGAATTCTCCAATTCGTATAAGGATATCAAGGGTGGCCTTCAGACAATGCATAACTTCACAACCGCGTCCTCATCTCCGAAAGATTTGTTGAATTATATGGAAGCGGAAACGGCGACGAGCTTCATTCAGGGCAGCTCCGTATTCGCACGTAACTGGCCTTATCAGTATGGGACGATTAAAGCCAAGGGCGACGGGGTGAAAATTAACGTCAGCCAAGTTGGCATCGCTCCGCTTCCGAACGGCGGATCCGTCGGCGGGTGGCTGCTCGGTATTAACAAAAATTCCAAGAATTCAGCCGGTGCTTGGGATTTTGTCAAGTATGTCTCTGGTCCGGAAGGTCAGAAGATTCTTTCAACAGAAGGCGGCTACCTTCCAGGCTATAATGCGTTACTAAAGGATACAGGAGTACAGAAAGCAAATCCGCTCCTTACAGATGCCGGTTTCCAAAAAGCACTTTCGACAACGATTGCCCGTCCGGTTTCACCGAAGTACAGCAAGGTTTCCGATACAATCCAGATCGCCGCACACAAGTATTTGAGCACAGGAACAGGCCTTGATAATGCAGTTAAAACGATCCAGTCTGCAATCGGAAAATAAGTCGGGAACAACTGAATATTTGAAATTCATGAGGCTCTAATGGAAATTAGAGCCTTTTAAAAAAACTGCTTCAAAAGACTCTCAGCGGTATGGAAAAGAGGGTTTCATTATGAAAAAGAGTGGCTGGCAACCTTTGTGGTTTATCCTCCCCACACTGATTTTTATCGCTGTTTTTTCGCTCTGGCCGATTATTCAGTCTTTCACCTATACATTTTTTGATTACCAGCTGAATAATC
The DNA here is from genome assembly GCF_004684935.1 of Sporolactobacillus shoreae. Classification (GTDB taxonomy): domain Bacteria; phylum Bacillota; class Bacilli; order Bacillales; family Sporolactobacillaceae; genus Sporolactobacillus; species Sporolactobacillus shoreae. The sequence continues at coordinate 12,642 of NZ_SRJD01000034.1, read as the reverse complement.
AGCAAAAATCCGGGCTCTATCTCAGCGACCGATATAACTATGATCTCTTCAATGAAACACAGACTTATGTGAAGCTGTTCATGACCGAGGACCGTTCTCATATAACGAATCCTGCCGATCAGAATCGGGTCGATAAAGTCTTGAGTCAGGTCGACAAAGCGCAGCAGGAATTCAAAGGTAAGACGAAGATTCAGAAAATCAGCAATTCCGAGAAACGGGATATAACGAAGCTTTACCAGAATGTTTCTTCGGTTATAAACCAAATCAATGCCAAATATAAAACACCCAATGGAAAAAATTTGACCCAGGTTATCAAAGGTTATAAACAAAGCTTTATTCAGTCGAATTTTATCGGTTTAAAGGGCTATGCGCAGGCACTTACTGACGCGCGGCTCGGCAACGCGCTCTGGAAGACCACATTATTCACGGTCGTTTCGGTTTTCATCGAATTTGTGCTCGGATTGTTCCTCGCGATGATTATGAATAAAGCTATCCGCGGCCAGGGTATCATCCGGACCACTTCACTAATTCCTTGGGCGATTCCGACCGCGGTCGCCGCGCTCATGTGGAGTTATCTGTATGACGGGTCAAGCGGAATCATCGCTAACTTTTTCCATAGCATTGGGCTGATCGGTAATCCCAGCGACCTGCTTTTGTCTGAAACTGGTGCCATGATTTCGACGATCATTGCTGATGTGTGGAAAACGACACCCTATATGGCGATTCTGCTTCTCGCAGGATTGCAGAACATTCCCGAAAGCATTTATGAGGCAGCGGATATTGACGGAGCAAGCCGCGTTCAGCGGTTTTTCAGGGTCACACTACCGATGCTCAAGCCGGCGATTCTGGTCGCCCTGCTCTTCCGGACACTGGACGCGTTCCGGGTATTCGACCTGATTTATGTTCTGACAAACGGAGGACCTGGTGGCGCTACAGAGACTCTGTCCCTGTATTCCTACAAGACCATGTTCGGACAGACGAATTTCGGGTACGGATCAGTGATTGTTATGGTGATGTTTGTTTGCGTCGCCGTGATTGCAACGATTTTTGTTAAAGTACTCGGCACAAATCTTATGGACAAGAACTAGGATGTGAGAATAATGACAAAATCAAAGCATCAATGGAATATTCTCGTCGGCGCGCTGATCCTGGTGTTTCTATTTGGCATGATCTTTCCTTTTTTCTGGATCCTGATCACATCCTTCAAGCCGGATGGAGAAGTCTTCGGCAATGGTGCTTTCCGCATTTTTGCACAGCATCCGACGCTCCATGCCTACTATGAGGTTCTTTTCAATAAAGACATCTTAGTATCGGTAAAAAACAGCTTTATAGTAGCAACGACAACCACCGTTTATATCATTGTCATTGCCACACTGGCGGCGTACGCGATCTCGCGCTTTCATTTCTGGGGGAAAAATTTACTTTTGGGGCTCATTCTCGCTGTTTCTATGTTCCCACAGATGATCGTTGTCGGACCCGTCTATAACATGTTTCTCCATCTCCACCTGACGAACAGTTACGCTGTTGTTCTGCCTTACTCGACGATCACCTTGCCGATCGCGGTCTGGATCCTGGTCACTCATTTCAACGAAATTCCCCTTGCGCTTGAAGAATCGGCAAAAATCGACGGGGCCACACCGATCCAGATTTTATATAAGATCGTTTTTCCGCTAGCAGCTCCCGGCGTGTTTACGACCGCGATTATTGTCTTCATTGCCGCTTGGAATGAATTTTTGCTGACGATCACCTTAAACTCGGATGCCGATTACCACACTGTTCCGGTGGCGATCTCTTTCCTCCGCACACAATTCCAGATTCTGTGGAGCGAGGTTTCAGCGGCAACGATCATTGTCACAATACCGACTCTGATCATTGTGCTGCTATTCCAGAAAAAGATTGTTTCCGGACTGACAAGCGGTGGTGTCAAAGAATAAACGACAAGGAGAATCAGAGAATGAACTGGCAGATGTCAGATGAATCCCTTAATCAAAAACAGCTTCTGGTCGACGAAAGCCTCTTTGCTTTGGGTAACGGCTACCTTGGTGTGCGCGGAAATTTTGAAGAAGGCTATCCGGAGAACTATCAGACAATCAGAGGGGCCTATGTTAACGCTTTTTATGATCAGGCAACGATCAATTACGGTGAAAAGGCATTTGGCTATCCGGAAACAAAGCAAAAGATCATGAACGTCATCGATGCACAGAGCATTCAGATTTTTTTGGGTGATGACGCGGAACCTTTTTCCCTTTTTACCGGCGAAATCCTGTCGTACTCGCGAAAACTTTACTTTGATCAGGGATTTTCGGAACGGAAAATTTATTGGCGTTCGCCGACAGGCAAAGAAATTAAGCTAAAATTTCACCGCCTTGTATCCTTTGTCCATCGTGAACTTTTCGCGATGGAACTCACTGTGGAACCCGTCACTTTCAACGGTAAAATTTCAATCGTTTCCACGATTGATGGAGCGATCCATAATTTTTCCGATCAGAATGATTCGCGTGTCGCCTCCGCCGATGAAACAGGATTGGATGTGATCTCCAGCAGAACTGAAGGTGATCACAGCATTGTACTTGATCAAACGCACACGTCGGGACTTCAGGTTGCCTGCGTCAGCTCGCTTGAGTCCTCCGTTCCCAGCACAAAACGCGTGGATTCTTCAAAAGAATCAGTGGATACAACACTTTCTTTTGAACTGACACAGCCGGTGACCATAACAAAACGAAGCATCTATACCGATACGCGCCGTCATGGGGAACATCCGGATGAAAAAGGGGTCGCAATACTCAAGGAGCTCCGGGAAAATACTTTTTCGGAGATGCTTGAGAAGCAGCATCTCTATCTGAACGACTTCTGGAAAACGGCAGATATAATTGTTGAAGGCGACAGCCTGATGCAGGAAGGAATTCGGTTCAACCTCTTTCATCTCCTTCAGTCTGCCGGCAGAGATAAGTTCAGCAGTATTGCCGCGAAAGGACTTTCCGGGGAAGGCTATGAAGGGCATTTCTTCTGGGATACTGAAATTTTCATGCTTCCTTTCTTCACGCTGACGAATCCGGATCTGGCACGGCATCTGCTGCGGTACCGTTACACGACTCTAGAATACGCCCTCGCGCGAGCCAGAGCAATGGGCCATCAAAAAGGCGCACTCTTCGCCTGGCGAACGATTACCGGCGCGGAATGCTCGGCCTTTTTTCCTGCAGGTACTGCGCAATACCATATCAGTGCGGATATTGCCTATAGCTGTGTCCAGTACTATCTGGCGACCGGTGATTTGGATTTTATAAAGAAGTATGGGTTTGAGATTATAGCAGAGACAGCCCGTCTCTGGATCGAAGTCGGCCATTACAGCGACGGGTATTTCAGAATAGATGATGTGACCGGTCCGGATGAATACACAGCCATTGTGAACAATAATTATTACACGAACGTTATGGCTAAGTTTAATCTGATGTGGGCGGCAAAAACTTACCATCTTTTAAAAATGGATGATCCGGGTCTGCTTCAAGAATTAGCTGACCGGCTGCAGCTGTCCGATGATGAAGCCGGTGACTGGAACAAAGCTTCGAAGGCCATGTATCTGCCTTATGACGGGAAACTGAAGATTAATCCACAGGACGATACTTTTCTTCAGAAGAAAGTGTGGGATTTTGAGAACACGCCGAAGGATCACTACCCCCTCCTTCTGCACTATCATCCACTGACGATTTACCGTTGCCAGGTCTGCAAACAGGCCGACACGGTACTTGCCCACTTTCTGCTCGAAGAGGAGCAGGATCTGGAGACGATTCGTCATTCTTATGATTATTATGAAAAAATTACGACGCACGATTCATCGTTGTCCACCTGCATCTTCAGTATCATGGCCTCCCGGCTAGGCAATTTTGAAAAGGCCTATCACTACTTTTCTGTTGCTGCCCGGATTGACGCCGACAATACGCAGGGTAATACGAAAGACGGGCTACATCTGGCGAATATGGGTGGCACATGGATGGCTGTCGTTTTCGGATTTGCCGGCGTCCGGATTAAAGAACACGGACTGACGCTGAGGCCTTCCATTCCGGAAAAATGGAATCGTTATGCTTTTCATATTGCCTATAGAGGCACTATTTTAGCTGTTGAAATTAACAGGGATTCTGTGAATCTGAGTCTTGAAAAAGGTGAAAAAATCCAGGTGCAAATCTACGATCATGCACAGACGATTTTCGCGGATCATCCAATCACTATCGCTTTGGAAAAAAATTTTTAACTGACTAAATGTAAAAAACTCGCTGTTTCCGATTTTTAAGAAACAGCGGGTTTTTTAGATACGGCTTTGTTAATCTTAATTGTTGTTTTCCACTCCAGGCGCTCACTTTCCGCGGGCGATCCGCTTCAATCCATAGAGCAGCAAAATCCACATTAAATTTTAACTTAGCCTAAAGATAAGAATTGTTCATTGCAGGGATCAAGTTCAAAATAGTTCAGCTCATCAGCTGGCAGATATCGTTTGCGAAAGCGACCGGATCCTGAACCTGAAGTCCTTCGACGAGCAGAGCCTGGTTGTACAACAGATTCGTGTAGAGGCTGACCTTCTTCTCATCGTTTAGATCGAATGCCGCCTTCAGCGCTTTGAAGACTTCGTGATTCGTGTTCAATTCAAGTATTTTATCTGCCTTGACCTGCTCATTGTTCGGCATCTGATTGAGTACTTTTTCCATCTCGATCGATACTTCGCCTTCTGTCGCAAAGCAAACCGGATGGGTTTTAAGTCGCTTTGACGCACGAACTTCCTTGACCTTGTCGGAAAGGATATCCTTCATCTTTTCAAAGAGACCCTTGTTTGCTTCTTCCTCAACCTTGCTTTCCTTCTTCTCTTCTTCACTTTCGAGTCCGAGATCACTGCTGGATACCGATTTGAAATCTTTTTCTTTATATTTCATCAGCATTTTAATGGCAAATTCATCGACATCATCGGTAAAGTAAAGTATTTCATAGCCCTTATCAGCCACAAGCTCGGTCTGCGGCAATTTTTCGATCTTCTCGTTGGACTGACCAACCGCGTAATAAATGTATTTCTGATCCTCAGGCATTTTGGAGACATACTCGTCAAGTGTGACCATTTTCTTTTCTGTTGATGAGTAGAACATCAGCAGATCCTGAAGTTCCTCTTTGTGCGTGCCATAATCCATATAAGCACCGTATTTCAGCTGACGGCCAAAGGATTTGTAGAACTTTTCATATTTTTCACGGTCATCTTTAAGCAATTTCTCCAGTTCCTTCTGGATCTTATGCTTGATGTTCTTGGCGATCAGCTGTAGCTGCTTGTCCTGCTGTAGAATTTCACGCGAGATATTCAGCGACAAATCTTCGGAATCAACCATGCCTTTGACGAAGCTGAAATAATCGGGCAGGAGATCCGCGCATTTTTCCATGATCAGCACGCCGTTCGAGTACAGTTCCAGACCTTTTTCATATTCCTTTGAATAATAGTCGAACGGAATGTTTTCCGGAATGTACAGGATCGCATGATAACGGACCGTGCCGTCCGCCTGAATGTTGATATACTTCAGCGGTTTGTCATAGCCGTAGTGCTTTTCAGTATAGAAATTCTCATAATCTTCGTCCTTCAGTTCGTTCTTATTTTTGCGCCAGAGCGGAACCATGCTGTTGACGGTCTGCTCTTCTTTAACTTCCTCAAATTCTTTGTCGTTATCTTTCTTCGGTCGGCTTTCCGTCACTTCCATTTTAATCGGATAACGGATAAAATCGGAGTACTTTTTGATGATCTCTTTCAGCCGGTACTCTTCGAGAAAATCACCGTACTTTTCGTCTTCCGTATCTTCCTTCAGCTTCAGAATGACATCGGTTCCGACCGAATCCTTGTCGCATGGTTCGATTGAATAACCGTCCGCACCCTGTGATTCCCATTTGTACGCCTGATCACTGCCCAGCGCTTTTGTAAACACCGTGACAATATCAGCTACCATAAAAGCCGAATAAAAGCCGACACCGAACTGGCCGATAATATCATGGCCGTCCTTGGCTTCATTTTCGTGCTTAAAGTTAAATGACCCACTCTGCGCGATCGTACCGAGGTTATTTTCCAGTTCTTCCTCCGTCATGCCGATGCCGGTGTCTGAAATGGTCAATGTCCGATGATCCTTGTCCGGAGTAATTCGGATATAATAGTCATCCTTATCGAAATTCAGTGAGTCGTCAGCAAGCGCTTTGTAGTAGATTTTATCAATCGCGTCGCTGCTGTTCGAAATAATTTCTCTCAAGAAAATCTCTTTCTGGGAATAAATCGAATGGATCATCATATCCAGCAGTTTTTTCGATTCTGCTTTAAATTCCTTAGTTGGCATTAAACTCTCCCCTTTTCATTAAATCCATTCCATATGTAACACTTATACTGTTTCTGTCATCAGATTAGCACTCATCATGTATGAGTGCTAACACATAATTTTATATATCATTCAAAGGAATTTGTCAAATATGTCCTGCGTTTGAAGTCATACTTACTCGCTAAATTGTACCTAGTAAAACGTTTACACTCATTTCAATCAATGTTACGATGGATCTGTTAATCAATTACATTAATCATAACACGGTTTTAGGTGAATTAGAGGAGGTAGCATATGAAAAATATATACATAGTCAGGCATGGGGAAACAATTCTCAATCTTCTCAACCGCTCTCAGGGCTGGGCGGATTCTCCGCTCACGTGGAAGGGCGAACAGCAGGCTGAAACACTGGGAAAAACGATTAAGGAAACGCCGATCACCTTTGATGCCGCCTATACGAGTGATTCAGGGAGAGCCAGAGAAACAGCGCGGCTGGTCCTGAACTATTCGGAAAATAGTAGTGTCCCTCTAACTGAGACTGAAACTTTGCGTGAAGCGGCGTTCGGCAGTTTTGAAGGCTATAACAACGATGAGATGTGGGAACAGGCCGGTCTGGCTGTCGGCATATCCGGCATGAGCAGGAAATCACCGATTGACCTGAAAATTAAAGCAATCGAAGGCATAAAAAAATCGGATACAATCAACTACGCGGAAGGTTTTGAAGAAGTCAGCAGCAGAATTGAAGACCTTAAGAATCTGATCAGCAGCAGCGAAGCTTCCAGTATTCTATTGGTCAGCCATTCACTGTTAATTTGCTGCATTTTACATGTGCTTTTTCCGGATGGATTGAAAATTGATAAAGTACCAAATGCCAGTGTCACAAAGATCCATTATTCGAAAGAAGCCTTTCATTTGGACTACATTGGGCGAACTGAAGAACTGTGAACGGTTATTGTAGATAAGTCGGGACGCTTTGAATGCGATCCCGATTTTTTATTATAAAAATCTTTTTTCCTCAATCAGTGCCAGTCGTTCAGGCTTTTCTCAAAACAAACTGCTTCAGAACAACCAATGTACTTTCCATAATTATGAATACGAAGGTAAGACTTACTTTTGTAAAATTGAACGGCTTTTTGGTTTATCTGTCTCGTTTCAAGAATTAATTTTTTATACCCCATCTTATGAGCTTCATTCTCCAGATAATCTAATATCTTACTTCCTATTCCTTTTCTCTTTAACTTCGCGTACATACGTTTCACCTCTGCTGTATTTTTATCAATAGGCCGTATGGCTCCGCATCCCACAGCCTCTCCTTGAATATACGCAATGACAAACAATGAGCGCGGCCTGCGCACATCTTCGCTATTAAAAGAATTGCGGCCACTGTCTCCCGTAATCCCTTCCAATATGCTTGAAAGTTCGTTCATTAATACAAGCGCATCTGTAGAGTCTGGCTCTCTTTCAATAATTTCCACTTCATTCGCCTCTTGATGAACAGGTTAATGTTACCGCACCGTTTTGTCTATTACGGATTAAACACGTACCTCGAATCGAGGTAATACTATCTTTTATTCACTACAACCCATTGTTTCAGTTCCAGCTTAAACTTCTCTTTCTTCTCATTGTCACTGAATATTTTCTTTAAATTGTATCTCTTAATAAATCGTCTGAACTTACTATCATTTAAAAGTTTCCGTCCATATTGCCGTTTAAACCACTCCTCTCCCTCAAGGTATTCAAGATTACTCTGTATCCGGTATTGAGAACTGAATAGGAGACTAAAAAAATCTGAGATGAGATTGAAAAGATCCAAAGTGAACACCTTCCTTAAATTTCTCCAATCTATTGATTCTCCCTTTTCTACTTTTTCTACTGGTACAAGCATCTCTTTTTCTAATTAGATCAGTAAATAAATTACTTGATATTTCCAACTGAATGATTACGAATAACAGGGAACGAAAAGGTGACGAGAGTGACCAAAACTTCCATGATTCCCGAGCCAATAAAAATATATTGAGGATGTATTGTCTCCATAAGCCATCCTGCACCAGCCTGTGAAAAAGGCCGCGAAATGGTCATCATCATTTCATTTGCCATTCGTTTCTACAGATGCGACACGAATAATACAATGCGGATATTTAATGCGTCAGACAGTACAAAATGATAGCTTGCTGCACAAATATTAAGTTCTTTTTAAAATCATACCCCACGAAATATTCTGAGGAAACTGCATCATCACTGACTTCTTCATTTCTGAAAAAAGGTGGACAGGGATTTAATAGAGACATGGGTTTTGTTAACCGCATTCTTTCCAGAGTTATTTGATATTTTTTTATGTACTCTTCTGTTTTTAAACTTCTCGGCAAAGAATCTGTTAGAATAACATCACTCACTGGAAGAACAGACTGCAGCTCAGTTTGAAATATATAGTTTTGTGTGTCTTTTCCTAATTCAAATCCTCTCTTGCAAACCTGAATAAAGTTAAGATCCATCACTTTTGCTATTTCCATCCACGTTCTGGAAATATTGCTGGCAGGACCAACAAACGTGTAAACAAGTTCTTTATAATTTAACTTTTTTCTGGTGATTGTGTATAAATCAGTTAGAATTTCACATGGATGATTTTCAGAAGTCATCGCATTAATAATTGGTATCGAAGCATATTTAGACAATTCAATAATCGTAGAAATATCTGTATGGCGAACAATAACCCCATCAGCCCAGTTTTCAATATATTTAATAACGTCCTCTAGCCTTTCCTTCTTGTTGAGCGCTTCTGGAGGGAATATGATGCTCCTTCCCCCCATATCCATAATACCCTTTTCAAAGGTAATTCTTGTTCTAATACTCGATTCTGGAAAGAATAAAATGAACGTCTTCCCATCCAATGAAGGAACGTTTGTATTTCTATTTTTTATATTGTCTGCAAGGTCAAATATTTCATCTATTTGATCATTGGTCAAATCAGCAATTCTCAAGATATTCATTAATGGCTATCCTTTCCGAGATATTCTTCTACTGTAACATGAAGGAGCTAGAATACCAGTTAATCCTTATATCTCTCCATAACAATAATATTGAAACACTGACCGCCTTCAAGAGATTTTATCGTTCTAATAGATACTTTCATTTTAAATCCATGTTTTTTAGAAGGGTTTATCGCTACGGGGTATTAATTTAAGCTTTGAAAACTAGGCTTTATTTCTTGTACTTTTGAAATATATACGGGATGAATTAACAGGTGTCAGTAAATGAATTACTTGATGTTCCCAACTGAATGATTACGGATAACAGGGAACGAAAAGGTGACGAGAGCGACCAAAACTTCCATGATTCCCGAACCAATAAAAATATATTGAGGATGTATCGTCTCCATAAGCCATCCTGCACCAGCCTGTGAAAAAGGCTGCGATATAGTCATCATCAATATCATGACGCTTAAAACCCGTCCAAAAATTCTTTGAGGTATAATCACATGATTAACACTCGGAGCAAGAATATTAATCGCTGCTTCCTCAATACCAATGATTATATAAAATATAAGGATTAGCCACAGATGATTGGATAAACCTATAAAAGACAATGTGATTCCTTGTAAGAATACGGTTAATAAAACCATTGAGGGTCTAGGATTTTTGATAACAATTAATGAAAAAGCAACCGCACCAATGGCGCTTCCTACACCAAGGCTTGTGTTTACTATGCCGTATTCACGAACCCCAAACCCCATATCCCATATCCCTTAGCAGAAAAGGTACAGCCACAACAGTTGCACTGACTGCCGCATTCGTAAAAAATGTTTGCAAAGCCATAACTATAATAATTTTGGTTTTAATAAAGCAATTAAAGCCTTCAAGCAAGCCTAAAAGAATTCCGCCTACGGTCTGATCATTTTTACTTTCAGTTTGACGGAATCTTACGAATAGCAGGAGAATGATTGAAATGATGTATGAAATGCCGTTAGTAAAAATGGCTGTTTGAGGACCTCCCAAATAAAAAAGCCATGCGCCGAGCATTGGCCCAATTATTGTTGACACATTTCCAGTGACCATTAAAATACTCAAGGATTGCGAGTAGTGCCCTTTATCTACTATACGAGTACCAGACGTTATTTCAGCAGGCTCCGCTACTGAATCGACCATTCCAAAAACGACAGCAATGAGGTAAAAAATCCAAATGGGCGGAATACTGTTGAGATTAAGGATGAAGAATAAAAACATCAATACTCCTCTGGCTAAGTCTGAGAAAATCATTAATCGACGAGAGTCCACTTGATCAACAATGACGCCGCCAAACAATATAAATATCGATTTTACGATGCCAAGTATGAACAAGTAACTCCCAACAACTACAGGTGAACCTGTCGACTGAACTAACAGCCAAGTCAACGCAATGACAAACACCGCATCTCCTAATGAGTTTATCCACTGAGATGTTGAGTACAGCAAAAAATTTTTGTTTTTTAAAATTGAAAGATTAATATTCATAGGATTATACCTTTAATGGTACTTTTCAGTAAATGTAATGCATCATTCTCTGTGGCCAATCACCCGTTAACTACATGGTAAACAGGGCTGTGATGCAATTAGGCCCTGCCGTTCAAAAAAAATCTAAAGAGTTGGCTATTACAGACCTCGTCTATTATCTATTATAAACTCCTTCTCAGGTATTTTTTTAACTTTTAAAAAGGGACAAATTTAAAACATGAAAATGTGGCTTACTCATTAAGTTTAAGTAACTTTATTAAGGGTTACCAGCAGAGAAAACTCGTCATTTTAATGACGAGATGAATCTACATCTTGGGCAATCCCGTACTGGCAAGAGATAACCTCTCAATCCCGTGTTGAAATGAGAACAAATGTGCTATAATCATTCCTGAAGGGAGGTGAGCCCATGGTTACGAAGGGTTTGAAATTGAGAATCTATCCCAACAAACAGCAACGCCAGCAATTGGCTCAAAACTTTGGCTGTGTGCGTTTTGTTTGGAATCAGATGCTGGCAATGCTCAATGAGCGGCATGAAAATAATCCCAAGGCTTCTTTTTTGACTGCTTATTCTCTGAATCACTTGCTTCCCTTGCTGAAAAAGGAACATCCCTTTCTTAAAGAAGCGGAGAGCACCAGCTTGCAGGTTACCAATCAGCATTTAATAGACGCCTTTCACGCGTTCTTTAAAAAAGAAAAAGGGCATCCCAAGTTCAAAGCCAAACACGCCTTCAAGCAAAGCTATACCTCGAAATTTGTGAGTGGCAACATCCAGCCCATCGGCCATCATGGGATTCGCCTGCCAAAACTGGGGATCCTTCGCTTTAAAGCAGGACAACAGATCCCTGAAACGATCAAACAAGTCACCCTGAGCCGCACGCCGACAGGGAAATATTTTGCCGTCTTAACCATGGAAGGCGAAAACCAAGCCTTCCCCAAAACTGGCAAAACCGTCGGCTATGATCTAGGCGTAAAAGACCTGCTCGTGGGTTCCGTGGAGGGTCTTCGACGGCCCACCACTCGTTTTGATCAAGGCTTAGCCCGTAAGCTCCGCCTGTGGCAGCGAACATTAGCCCGGCGGCGACGGCTGGCGAAAAAAGCTATTGCATGGGACCACCACCAAAAGCTGCCCGTACCCCGCACCCTGGCGGATTTTAAAAACGTAGCCAAAGCCCGCCTTCAAGTCGCTCTGATTCATGAAAAAATAGCGAACCAGCGGATGGACAAGCTTCATAAATTGACGACCGAATTCGTGAAAACGTATGACCGGATCGCCCTGGAGAACTTGAAAACCAAAAATTTGCTTCGGAATCATACACTCGCCCGGGCGATCGCCAACCAGGCATGGGGCGAGCTCCGGTGGCAGCTCATCTATAAGTGTGCGTGGTACGGTAAAGAACTCAGGCTTGTGAATCCGTACAAAACGTCACAGCTCTGTTCCACGTGCGGGTATGACGATGGGAAGAAGCCCCTCAACGTGAGAGAATGGACCTGCCCACAATGCGGCACGCACCACGACCGGGATGTCAATGCGGCTAAAAATATTGAACGTCTCGCTTTTGGTTAAACAAACAATCTATGGGCTCGGAATGAGCCCTGGTTAACAGCCGTGGCCTCTGCTTTGGTCTTCTCAAAGTAAGCGAGCGGTGTTCCCAGAAGCTTACCATTTCAATGGTGAGTAGTTCACATAGCATTTTCTCGTTCTGGCCAATCGAGTAGGAGGAGATAATTTCTCCGACCTCTCACACCACCGTACGTACGGTTCCGTATACGGCGGTTCAATAGTTTAAGTGTGCACGCTCGAACAGACGGGTAAGATTTTTAAGGCCTGTCTG
>NZ_SRJD01000033.1 GCF_004684935.1 Sporolactobacillus shoreae | reverse complement strand
TGATGAATAGCACCATGTCTGCCCACTCTTTGACGAGTGCTGACGTACGGGCTGACGTCTTTTTTCCAAGCTTTAACTCGTACCGATCATAGGCGCCCATTTCGTCAGGCTGCTCAAACTTTCTAATTTGTGCGTGTGCAGTCAGTACGACGTTGATTCCGTCGTCAACCACGTCTTGTAGCTTGTTTAAAAATCGGCCAAGTTCTTCCTCAAGTTTGATATACCCTGTACCGTAGCCGAAATCTTCAATTGATTTTTTCTGTGCATCGTCACATACTTTCTCGATGGCCATACGTTCTGCCCAGTCGATCGTGTCAATGACAAGAGTTTTGCAGAGCTTGTCTCGCTTGATTTCGTCGATTTGCTGATTCAACATTGTCCAGCTTGTCGGTTTCGGCGTACGGGAAACGTTCATATTACCAGTGCTACCTTCTGTATCGATAAACAGAGGATTAGGAAACTGTGCGGCAAGTGATGATTTACCGATCCCTTCCATGCCATACAGGACTACCTTCTGTGCCTTTGCTACCTTCCCACGTGTTATGTCCATCAAAATTCACCTGGCTTCCATGTCTTTGTCTGCGGCTGTTCTTCTTCCGCCTTTTCTTGACCTTCCACATAGCCATCACTAATGATGATTGAGCATTCGTCGCCCATGCTGACGCGCGTGGCAATGGCTTGCAGACCTTCCTGTTCCAACCATGTGCCAAATTCTTTGAGTGTATCTGTGTCCATCTGCTCGAGCTTGTCCAGCAAGATAAATCCGCATTCTGGCTTCAAGTTACGGACAATTGCCGTTGACACCTTGAGTTGATCAGCGCCGCTCATGTTGTCCCACTGTTGGCCTTCATAGATTAACTCGCCATCCTCGACAGACAGACCAGGAAGTGGCAGGTTAGCGTTCGTCAGCAGATCAGTCTTCTCCTGACGTACCTGGTCGATCTGCTGAGACAGTTTCTGATACTGTGTACCGTATTCCTTGGCATCATCTTCCGCCTTGTCCTTGTCGAGATTGGCCCGTACCTTCCGGTTGATGTCGTCGATCTGTGCGATGTTGTCTTCCAGTTCGAATGTTGATTCGTCACGCAGGTCGAGTGCGTCTTTCTGAGCAATCGCCAGGTCATTCTGCAGGTCACCGTACTTTTTCTGTGCGGCATTAAGCTGCGCCGTCAATCGGGTTACTTCCCGTCCGACCTGTTCAAACTCTACCTGTATCTGTGCCACGTGCTGCCGCTTGCGCTGATTTTCTCCGTTACGTGCGAGTATTTCTTGCTGCTGTTTAATTAGATCAGATGCTGACACAGGTTCCTTCGGAGCATCAGGGAAATATGGTTGTTCCTTGGCAAACTTGGCTTTCTGATCGGCAATCTGACCGATTGTGCGGCGCCGGTTATAGACTTCCTGTTCTTGCTGTTCCAGTTCATGCAGCTTGTTCCCTACGCCGATAATCTGTAGAAGCGTGTTGGCTTTTTCTTTTGACGTTGAGTTGATAAATTTTGGTAGATTAATAGCCAGTTCTTCCACGAAACCATCGAGCAGCTGTTGGCCGGCTTTCTGCCCATTGGGGTCAATAACCTTTAAGTCGCTGTTCTTTCCTTTGCGCTCGACGATCAGTCCATTTGAAAGAACGATGTGGAGAAAAGGATCTGTAACGGATCCGTCACGCTTTGCCTGAGACGGGCGATATTTGTTACCGCCTAATCCCCACGCAATAGCGTCTAGAATGCTTGTCTTGCCTTGTTTGTTTTTACCACCAACGATGGTTAAGCCCGCCGGTGATGGCTCAACTTTGACAGCTTTCACGCGCTTGACATTTTCAATTTCAAGCTTGCTGATCGTAATCATGTTTTAAAAACCTCGCTTTCGTGGTACAATAACCACAGGTATAGTTTTGAGTCGCTTTGCAGAGCGGCTTTTTTCATATTCGATTGATGCTAGCATTGGTATCGCCAAGAAACATTTTCAGCAGTGATTCAGTTGTAAAATCATCCATCTGTTTTTGTATGGCTTCTCCAATTTCTGGATAGTCTTCAAAAAGAATTAGCAGTAGTTCGCCGAGTTCCGTTGCCTTGGCAGAGGCCACGATTTTTTGAAGATTGCTTCCTCGATTAATTCCATTAGAAATAGCATCAAAATGCTTTTGTAGGGCTGCTTTCGTCTCTGGGCTCATGTCTTCTCACCTCCTCTCAGGCTTTAATGCCTGTAATCTCTTCAAATTTCTCAGCGTCAAAGTTAGGAATTTCACGGATGATCTGCTTCTGACGATCCGACAGCTTGTCCCACCACTTGGCGTAGGCTTCCGACAGATCATTCCTTTTTAGATAGCCGCCGGTCGTCTCATAGTCTGTATGTTCCGCCTTTTCTTCTGGCGTCATATCATCTTCATCCACCCATTCAGTCGGTCGATAGTTGACTTGGCTGAGTAGATAAGAGGCATCTGATCGGCGCCACTCATCAAAGGACATGTCCGTTTTATGGTCAAAGAATAAGATCTTATGAGACTTGGTATTAAAGCAACCAGCAACATTCGACGCTTTGTTGTAATCACCCGAGTTGTAATCACCCGAGTTGTAATCACCCGAGTTGCCATAACCCGAGTTGCCATAACCCGAGTTGCGATTACCCGAGTTGCGATTACCCGAGTTGCGATTACCCGAGTTGCGATTACCCGAGTTGCCATAACCCGAGTTGTAATCACCCGAGTTGTAATCACCCGAGTTGTAATCACCCGAGTTGTAATCACCCGAGTTGTAATCACCCGAGTTGCGAAGGCCGGAATTTCCTTTTCCTAAATTCACCAGTTCCAGCATTTCTGCCCACGGAACTTCGCGGACGATCTGAATTTTATTCGTCGCACATTTGGAGTCGTTAGTATCCGTGTCGATGTCACCCAGTGCCACGACTTCTGCAACTTTGTTATCTGGATCAAATGAATAATGGTTAAAGCAATCCACTGCTTTTGTGCAAAAGTGGAATCCTCTGCGGCATGCAACCGGATTTTCGGGCATTTCGTATGTCTTTCCTACTTCGTATTGAAAGTTATCGTGTTTAGCCGTCCAGTCTGGTTTAAATACCTTGTATCCCTTTACCCCTGTCACTTTGATTCACGCTCCTTCAATTCGATATACTTTTTGGCAAGTTGGAACAGGCGCTGATCGTCTAGATTCGAAGCAGGATAATGCCCAACACGTTCCATGAATTCTTCATCCGTTTCGGGGTTCAGAACTTCACGTCCGTCGAATACGGCATCGATAATTTTCTTAAAACCATCTTTACCAATAGCTGTTGTATCATTTTGAGACGTCGCACCGAAGAACCGATAAAGCCTCATTGATTCATCTGAAGTTTTTTGATTAATGGCGTCAATGGCTCTATCAGAGACATTGACTGGTAGTCTAAGTGGCCCCATAGATTACTCACCTCCCTTCATCAATTTGAAATACTTCGATTTCATACGCAACGCCCAGCGTGCCATGAACATATGGTGATCTCTGACGGCGTGCTCCTGGACGTTGGCGAAGAAGAAATAGAGCTGCTTCGCCGTTTCGCGCGGGATGATCAGGTTCCTAATGCTACAAAATGCAACACCATTTGGCAGGTAGATATTCGTTACGTCCTCATGCGCCGGTTCAATGTGATTTAACGCCCTCATTTCCTCACTACCTTTCAGCATTTTTCAGTGTCAAATAAGCTCCGGTATAGTTGGTAAGATCAACCTGGTCTTCATTGTCGATAGCTTTTTTAATTTTTTTAAGCAGCTCAACCTTTGCCTCTTGAAGCAGCCGTTCTTCTTCTCCGGTTTGTGCCATTTCTCTGTCACCTCCTCTGTTTGACTGTAATATCAATGGATCTTTTGCCGCCGATTTCATCAATCGTCACGTGCGACCAAGCGGCGCCATTCGTCACCTGTTGATGGACCACTTTAAAAGCATCTTCCAGCGCTTCGGTGACTGTCGGATAAGCAAGTCGGCGACCGTATGCCATGGCAACCTGATCAGTGATTTGAAACATGTGCTGCATCCTCACAATCTGTGCCAAGCCAGCTGTCGATCTCGTCCAGGTCGAAGATAAGAACGTGAGGAACAGGTCTTCGAAAAGGTATATCTTTTGTTCTCATCAACTTAAAAATAGTTGTTCTGGACATCGGGCAATCGACTGATTTTAAATAATCGACAAGGTTTTCGACCCCGCGAATTTTACGCATTCACCCCGCCTCCTCCTCCTAATAAATTGGTATAATATTCCTATCCGGCAGGACAGGAGGTGAAAAATCATGAATGACATTGTTCATATTGAAAATATTGAAGAACACACTAACATTGATCAGGTTAATGACTTTCTAAAATCTGGTTGGAAACTAATCGGTGTTGGACCGATCATGCAAGATGATTATCAAGAAATTGTTTATATTGTTGGCGCCGATAAGAAAACCTACGATAAATATAAAAAGGAAATTGAGGCGTCAAAAGCAGATGACTTTTTTTAACTTTTGATTAAGGAATCATAAAGTTCTCTATCCACCAAATAGAGGACTTTATTTTTTTGTTCATAAGGCAGATTAGATTCAGCTATTAATTTATAAACTTTTTCTTTCAGCTGTTTTGCATGGCTGCACAGATTGTCGTTGCCAATACTGATTCCTGTAACACTTCTGATTTCTTTCAGATCCGAATTACTGCGATTCACTTCATCCCGCCTCCTCATCTTGCATATTGCGTAAGTTACGATTAAAAAAAATTTCTGTAGCTTCTTCAGGGCTTAATCTAAGGGTTTCAAAAAGTAGATTCATTGCCCTATAAGATGGGTTTTGTTGGCCGCTGATGATTGTACTAATCGTGTTCCGACTGAGTCCTGTGGCTTTGGAAAGTGTCTTTCTGTTATACCCCGACAACACCATTTTTGCTTCCAACTTTTTTGCGTTAATTGTAGGTGAGCCCATTATCATGCCTCCTTTCAAAATATACTTTCGTCCTACGCAAGTTATTGTAGCATGCTAAATTTTGTCGGTCAAGCATGAAACGCAAGTTATTTTGTAATGTGCATAGAAAATCTTGCATTTTGCGTAATAATAATATACTATAAAAACATCATATAGAAGAAGGGAAATTTACTAATGCTAATTTCTGATCGGATAAAGGAAATGCGTTTAAAGCGCGGAATGACTCTTAAAGAATTAGGTGAGCGTATTGGAAAAGCCGAAGCAACTGTTCAACGCTATGAGAGCGGAAATATCCGTAATTTGAAAAGCGATACAATAGCTGAAATTGCGGATATTCTGCATTGTTCCCCTGCCTATCTTATGGGTTGGTCCGATATAAAGCATTCTGAAATGGAAGTTAGTCGCGAAAATAATGTTCACCGTTACGAAGTTGTTGGAACTGTTAAAGCAGGACCCGACGGTTTAGCCTACGAAGAAGTCGATGGATTTGAACCATTTGACGGGAACTATGACCCGGAAGACCATTTTGTTTTACGGGTTAAGGGTGACTCTATGACGGGTGACGGCATATTTAATGGTGATCTTGTACTGGTTGAAGAAACTTGTGAGACTTCCTATAACGGTCAAATAGGTGTAGCGATTGTTAACGGTGAGGAAGGTACGATTAAACATATTTATATAACGGGAGAGAGCATTACCCTTCAGTCCTCAAATCCAGAGGTTGCTCCTAGAATATTTGTTGGATCTGATATGAACCGCGTACGTATTGTTGGTGTAGTTGTTGAAATGAAAAGGAAGTTCAGATAATTATTAATCATTGAAGGGAGGTGATACAATGGCATATGTTCAGGATCTCGGTAATGATCGGTATAAGATTTTTGTTGATAAGGAGGTACCCGAAGGACAGCCCAGAAAAAGAAGGTCGAAAACGGTCACCGCCAAGTCTGATCGGGCGCTTAAAAAGGCAATCACCGCTTTTGAGATCCAAGTATCTAAAGAAAAACCTGTAACTCTAAACAATGTTACTTTTTCAAAGTTTGCCGATCGATGGATGGCTATGCACGTTAAGCCCGACCTTTCCGCCCGGACTTACGACATGTATTCATATCAACTAGAAAATCAACGCGAATATTTTGGAACGATGAAGTTAGCTAAAATACGTCCCTTCCACATCATGGAGTATTTTGATGCTGAAAAGAAAGCTGGCCGGCGTAGTCTTGTGTCAAAGTATTCAACACTGAACGCCCTATTTTCCTATGCATTCAAAGCTGAAGTGGTTGATGAAAATCCGATGAAAAAGGTAAGCAAGCCGAAAGATGAGGAACGAAAGCGGCCATTTAAATTTTATGATGAAGACAATATGAAACTCGTCATCAAGACACTGAACGAAAAGGCAAAGTTGAAGACTCGTGTCGAGGTGAAGCTGGCCATGCTCTGCGGTTTGCGTCTGGGCGAGATCGCTGGTTTACAAATCCAGTCTTTAAATTTTAAAGATAATACGATTTACGTAGATCACTCATTGGAATACAGCCGGAAATTGAAACGGCTCGTATTCGGACCACCGAAAAATAAGAAACCCCGGACGGTCATGGTTCCGAGTACATTTTCTACTGAACTAGAAATCTACCAGCAATGGCAGAAAAAGAGAAAAAGCGAGAATATATGGCACCCAATGCTCGATGAATCAGGAGAACCAATTGACTTTCTGTTTACCAACTTTGAAGGCTATCCACACAATCAGATCACCATATCAGGAAATTGGAGAAACTTTGTAGAGCGCACTGGCATACCCTATCTCAACTTCCACGGCCTACGACATACATGCGCATCGTTTATGGTTATGAACGACGTGAATTTTAAGGTGATTCAGGAACAGTTGGGCCATTCATCGCTTAAAATGACAGTTGATACCTACAGTCACCTTGAAAAAAAGAAGCGTCAGAGTGCTGCAGAGTTGTTTAATGAAGTGCTTTAATGTCACCTCTATGTCACCTTTGCATCTGTACGGTAAAAAGCACCCTGATACAGAGCCTTTTTTTGACGTTTTATGTCTAATATATTATTTGAATGGTATTCATGCATCGGAGTCATTGTGGTATCTTATATACAGGTGACGTCAAAGCGTCAGCCATGTTTGAACCGCTAAAATGATCTGTATCTCACCGGGGAGTGTTTCATATGGAGTGGCAGCAAATCGAATATTTTCAGAAGGTGGCTCAGCTGCAGCACATGACCAAAGCCGCGGAGGCGCTGGCGATTTCGCAGCCCGCTCTCAGCAGGTCCATTGCGCGGCTCGAAGAAGAATTGGGTGTCAGCCTGTTCGAAAGACAGGGGCGAAGCATCATTCTTAATCAATACGGTAAACTGTTTCTAAAGCACGCCGACCGTATTCTCAAAGAAGTTGAAATAACAAAAAAAGAAATCCAGTCTTTACTGGATCCGGAATATGGCGTTGTGTCTCTCGGTTTTCTTCACACACTGGGCGTCAGTATCATCCCGGATATTCTGAGCGGATTTCAGGGCCTGCATCCGAATACAAAAATTAAGCTTTACCAAAACAACAACATCTCGTTGCTCAAACAGCTCGAATCCGGGGAAATTGACCTCTGCCTCGTGCATCATCCCCTTGGGGATCCGCATATCGAATGGGAAAAATTGTGGGATGAAGAACTGTTTCTGATGGTTCCCATCAATCATCCGCTTGCAGCAAAAGAATCGGTCACACTTGACGAGATACGGAACGAACCGATTATTTCAATGAAACCGGGTTATGAACTGAGAAAAATTGCGGATAAACTTTGCCGCAAAGTGAATATCACGCCGAATATTACCTTTGAAGGTGAAGAGGTCACTACCCTGGCCGGATTAGTTGCTTCCGGTCTTGGTGTCGCGCTTCTTCCCGATCAGAAAGACATAGATGAAGAAAAAGTGAAAAAGGTCCACGTCAAGTGGCCAAGCTGCAAGAGACAGATTGGTCTAGCCTGGTACAGTGAACGCTATCTTTCCCCAGCTGTCCGACGTTTTATGAAATTTATTTTCACGCGATACAGGAGCTAATAGCCTATCTATTGGCTGTCATTCATCCAGATAAGGTGTGTGATTCGTAAATTTTTTATTCGTCTGATTGTTGAAAAGCTGTTGAAAATAATCGAAATCATCATCGCTCAGCACATGCTGTTTATTGTTTAAAACCTCTCCGTGTTTCATCCTCTGAATCGCCTTCTGCTGTTCTTCAGTATGGAATAAGCCGATGATTTTGTTCGTCTCCAGTATATTTGTAAAAGCATGGGGGTCAATTCTTTTAATCAGCTGTTCCATGTCATATAGCTCGTAATGGCTGATCACCATCATAATTGAGTATCGCTTTCTTCCTGTAAATCCGCCATAAGAAGGAATAATTGTCATTCCCCTGTCAAACTGGTCCTGGATGGCGGCAATCATTTTGTCTTTATGATCCGTTATTGTGATCACGGTCAGCTTCTGATATTTGGTGTGAATCATGTCGATCACATAACTGTTCACAAACCTTGAAATCAGCGTATAGAGTGCAAACTGCCATTCGTAGATCGCCCCTGCGAGGACAATAATAATACCATTGAGAATAAGAAAATATTTTCCTGACGATGCATTCCTGTTTCTCCTGGTCAGATAAATAGCGATAATATCAAGACCGCCTGTTGAAATTCCGAATTTCAGGGCGATGCCGACTCCGACAGCGGAAATCAGCCCGCCAAATATAGAGTTCAGTATAATATCTGACGAAAGCGGGCTTATAGGGATCACGGAGAGAAAGACTGAAGTCAAAAGGACAGTCACAAAGCTGAAAAAGGTAAAGCTTTTGCCAACTTTGACCCAGCCAAGCCATGCGATCGGAAGATTTAAAAGAAGAACAAGCAGTCCGATCGGTATATTAAAATTCAACCAGTCATGGAGCACATCGGTTAACAGCTGAGCCGCACCATTAATGCCCGCGGCATAGACATGCGCCGGGATCAGAAAAAAATTCATGCTCAGTGCGCACAAAAAAGCAGCGCTGCAGGAAATCGCCATTTTTTTCCCGAAATCCTGCATAAAAATCTTATGCATTCGAATACTCTTCCTTCTTTTTTATTAATTCTTGTATCTCTTGTTTAATAGTGAAGCGTTGTTAAAGCTGTCGCTCCAATCAACGGAGAGGCAAAATCAACATTGATTTAAACACAGTCAATAATTAAAATTCAATGTCTTCGGGCATCAAATTATAACACTCCTGTCACAGGTTTCAACCCCTCAGCAAGCCCTTTATTAAATCTTAATATTTCCCTGCATTTGGCAAAGACCGTTTTGTGCAGTTCCTTAGTATTGATTAGTTGCCCTCAGCTATATAACCTTGTTACAATATAGAAAGTTTAAAGGGGATAGCACTCAGATTCCCGTAAGATCATGACATTGCAAAACTCGCGGATAGCACTTTATCATACTCGGAATAAGGTTCATTTGAATCATTCATGAGTCAATTAATGATGAAAAAGGCAGGTAGGATTTTTAAATAATGGATAGTGTTAAGCAGCCAGGGTTAAAAACTGATCGAGAGGTGATTTCCTATGACGCTTCACGATAAGTTTTCCTATTGTGTTGGGGCACCCGGGAACACAACTTGTTCCATAGGCAATCATTCGCAGCAGCATTCTCCCCGTGTAGAAATTTTGGCGTTCATCGATCCCCTGTGTCCGGAATGTTGGGGACTTGAACCTCTGATGAAAAAATTTTTTATCGAATATCATGAATATTTTACATTCAGGTTTCTTCTTACAACCAAGCACGATACGACGAATCGCTGTCAATTTACTCAGGCAAAAAAAATCGCTGAAGAATGGAATAAGTACGCCCGTCTGACCGGTATGTGCTGTGACAGCGATGTCTGGTATGAAAATCCGCCATCACCCTATGCGGTTGCACTGGCGATCAAAGCGGCAGGATTTCAGGGAAAAACAGCTGGAAATCGTTTCCTCCGACGAATCCGTGAACAAATTTTTTTAAGAAAAAAGGGACTGAACCGATTTGAGGAGCTTCTGGATGTAGCCCGTCTCGCTGAATTGGATATCAACGAATTTAATAATGATTTTCATTCGTGCCGGTCGGTTAAGGCTCTCCAATGCGATCGTCGTCTTGCAAACGAAATGTCGATCACTGAATTACCGTCTCTTGTTTTTTCCACGCCCTGCAATGACGATGAAGCAATTAAAGTAAACGGACACTATGATTACGGAATCTATGTTCAGATTCTGACCGAGTTGCTGGAAGAGAGGCCACAGCCTGCTCCTCTTCCGACCCTAAGCGATTATTTCAGCAAAGAGATTTACCTTACAACTAAAGAAGTATCCGTCATCTATGAGTGGTCCGAGGATGAAGCGATGAAAGAATTGCGTAAACTGCAGCTCAAACAGATTATTGAACCGATCGAGCTTAGAAGCGGCGAATTTTGGAGGTATATTACTGCGAAACAGGCATAGCTTATTTTCGATGGAGATTTTGGTTTTTTTATCTCCGTTCGCCATGCTGTAAATGACCTTAAAAATTCAGGGTGAATCGCATGAAATTCATATGTGTTTTTCTAACCGCGGTGGCTTCATTTTTTCTATTTTATCACTACCTCCTCGGGCTCCTGCATCTCGAGTCCCTGCTGTTTTCAGGTGGCCTCTTTTTTGTGGCTGTCTTCCTGCTGGTCAGAGTCCTTACCTGGCGGCAAAGAAATTAAAAAAAGAGAGTGCCTCAAAGCCGAGAAAAATTGGCTGACGTGACACTCTCTTTTTCTGTAACCATTCAGTGGAACATCAGGTGCTCCGTTTCATCAAGCACTTTCTCAAAAACATCCATCGCCTGCTGAATCGATGCAGGATCAGCCATATCTGCCCCGGCTTTTTTAAGAACCTCAATTGGATAATCAGAGCTTCCCGATTTCAGATAGTTCTTGTACCTGTCAACAGCCGGCTGGCCTTCTTCCAGAATCTGCCTGGATAAAGCGGAAGCCGCGCTGAACCCGGTGGCGTATTGGTACACATAATAATTGTAATAGAAATGAGGGATTCTCGCCCACTCCAGCCCGATTTGCTCATCTACCGTGATATCCGGGCCAAAATAGGTTTTGTTGAGATCATAATAGATATTCGTCAGGAATTCAGCTGTCAATGCTTCCCCTTCGCGCGCTTTCTCATGGATGATATGCTCGAATTCGGCAAACATGGTCTGTCTGAATACAGTTGCCTTAAAACCTTCCAGTTGATTGTTCAGCAGATAGAGCTTTTTCTTTTTATCATCAGTGCCCTCGAGGAGATAATGATTCAGTAGCGCTTCATTGCATGTCGAAGCGACTTCGGCGACAAAAATAGAATAATCCGAGTACGGATAAGGCTGATTGGTGCGTGAATAATAACTGTGCATCGAATGGCCCAATTCATGGGCCAGCGTGAACGCGCTGTTAATGTTATCCTGCCAGTTCAGCAGAATATAAGGCATCGTTCCATAACTTCCGCCCGAATAGCCCCCGCTCCGCTTATTCTGAGTTTCGCGGACATCAATCCAGCGTTTATTAAATCCGTCCTTGATCACATCCAGATAATCTTCTCCCAAGGGAGACAAACCTTTCAAGACGAGCTCTCTCGCCTCATCATAGGTTACTTCTATTTTTGCGTTTGGCACGAGCGGAGCATAGAGGTCATACATGTGCAGTTCGTCAACTTTCAACGCTTTCTTTCGCAGAGCAACATAACGGTACATGAGTGGAAGATTTTTATGAATGGTACTGATCAGATTATCATATACGGTTTCCGGTATATTATTGCTGAACAGTGCGGCTTCACGCGCCGTTTTATAATTTCTGGCCTGCGCGTAAAAATTATCACGCTTAATTTGCCCGCTGAGTGTCGAGGCAAGCGTATTTTTGAAGGAACCATATGTGGCGTAGATCCCCTCAAAGGTATCCTTCCTCACTCTTCGGTTTTCACTTTCCATAAATCTTCCATAGCGGCCATGCGTAATTTCCACTTCGTCGCCATTCTCATCTTTAATTTTCGGAAACTTCAGATCTGCATTATTCAGCATTCCGAAGGTTGTCGACGAAGCATCAGTAACGTCACCTGCTGCGGCAAGAAGTGCTTCCTTTTCCGCGTCAAGAACGTGAGGCCGTGTACGCGTGATCTCATCAAGCGCATGCCTGTAGAGCTGAAGATCTTTATTTTCCTTAAGAAAGCGATCCAGATCAGACGGTTCAATGGCAAGAATTTCCGGAACAATAAACGCCAGTTTACTTCCTGCCACCGTCGCCAGATTGCCAGCCCGGTCATGAAGCGCCTGATAGGTTGCGTTGGCTGTATCCTCGTCCGACTTCATGTGGGCATAAACATAGACTTTGTACAAAATTTCAGTTAATTCATCCTGCTTTTTGAGCAGAGTGAAGAGTATGTCTGAAGATTCTCCGAGTTTTCCCCGGAAAGCTTCAACTTCTGAAACGAGGTCTTTTACTTTTTGAAAAGCTGCTTCCCAGGCTGCGCTATCAGGATAAATCGCTTCGAGATTCCATTTTTCCTCAACCGGAATCTCATCCCTTTTTGGGAGCGCAGCTGTGTTATTACCCGCCATGACGGCACCTCCATATTCTCTACTTGTGATCATAAATCTACTCTATCGTACTTCTTTTTCAGAATTCGCGCAAAAAAACCTTTCATTAGTATTCAGCCGGATTCCCCAATTGTTCAAGCTGATTCATGATGATACGGTCTTCCTGTAAAAGGTACTGCATTGTATGCTTTTCTTTCGCTTGTTCCGTCAAACGATAAAATCCCTTTTCCCTTTGGACGAATTCCAGTAAAACCAACTGATTGAGATATATGGTCACAATTCCCTCTGAGGTTCGTTTTGGGCAGAGCGGCAGCTGACGCCGCGCAAAGACTATTTCTCCGCCTCTCTCCTTTGCGCCCACGATCAGTTCCCGAGGAGTATGCCACAAGTTCGGAGAACCCATACATAGTGCGAGATAAATCCACATTTGCCAAATAAACGGAGTATTTTCAAAGTGAATAAAATGTTCATTGGGAAGCCCGACAAAGGAAGGGAAAAAAGAAAAATTCTTTTGAAGCAGATAGGCCTGTACCCTCAACCAATATTCCTCCCGATTCGGTCTTATGGATTGGTGTAATCGTCTCTTTTTCTTGGCATGTAGCCAGACTGCCTTCAATTTTTCATAATTGGGATGGGTGTGTGGAAAAAGAAGCTGGTACGGGTTTGTCCTTTCAGTAGACAGATTCATTTCCCCGGCAATAAATAAAGTTTTTGAAATCGGATGCAGGTTGGCCGCTATCGATATTTTGTTCTCATATGGATAAAAGTAAGCCACACTATAGGAGGAAGAGAGTGGATGAAAAACCGAGGCTATTCTTGCCGAAGACCGGATCGCAAGTGGCTCGAATCCCGCTAGTTTCAGATATGGGCCTGCCCTTCTTTGTCGATGGCCCCCGAGAATCCATACAGGTAAAATTCCCGCATTCTGATAACCGTGCGTTCGTTTCGTCATGAGGTCAACGGAAATTGTGCTGCATTGAAATTCGAGAGCTGTCGGCTGAATCCCCCTGAGCAATATATCCGGGCGCTGTCTAATGTCGGGAAGATAGCGTTCCAGGTCTGAGGAGAGCCCATGCGCTTTTGTCCACAAATACAAGGCTTCTTTTCCGGACAGGTGCAATTCTGATTCAGCTTCTGTCTCGATCTGACACCGGTGGAGAGGATGGTGCGAAAAATGCCATTTTTTCTTTGTGCCAAGCTTCATCAGTACGGGGGAGTGGCACACCGGACAATAAAAGCTTTCCCTTTTTCTCAGCTGGCAAAGCAAATCCTTGGGAATATTACCCGATATCAATGAAATTCTTGTTCCGTCGGTTCGTTCAGCAACTAACATTGATTCACCGCCGCATTAGGTAATTTCAAAAACTCTATATAGAAATAAATTCGGCAGGAAGTGAGGCGCTTCCTGCCGAAAAAAAGGTGAGTGTTGAACATTTTATGTCATTGGTCAGCCTATTGACGCTCTACCAAAATCACGCTTATAGAATTAATGGAAAATGGGTCTTAATCATTTGAAGCGCATTATCAAGCATTAATTCCTTGCCATATTCTTGAAGCACAAATTCGGTTAAACTCGTATCCAAACCAAATTCCAGAATTTTGCTCAAATCATCATCTTCCAGATCATCAGGCAAGTCCTCGGAGAAAGAGACGTTCAGATAATATTTTCCACGAAATGTATAGAGAGACGTACTCATCTGATCATGAGGAACCATCGCATGGGATAAGGAAATAAGATCTTCAAAATCATCAAATTTTATGATAAAAGTCAGATCACGAGATCTTTCATCACTCTCATTTCCATCCGATTCTGTTTTTTCATCAGTATCCTCGGAGTCCCCTTCATCCATTTCAACTTCTTCGCCATCATCCTTGCCTGAGTTTTTGGAAATGGGTATATCCAGATGCTTATTCGGTGACACGGGTAACTGAAGGTTGTTTCCGTCTTTCGAAACCTTCGCACGTGTCACGAGAATCTCCATACCCTTTTCAAGCGCCTGGACCTGAATCCACAGAGGCCCTTCCAGAGAGAAGGATTCCTGACTGTGTGCCTCGTCCATCATCTGCCAAAAAAGCTCTTCGCTTCTATCTCGGTTATACCAGATCTCCTCACGGTCAAAACCGCGATCCTCGATATCCAGATAACTGATGTAAAACTTCAAGGTATATTCATTAATTCTTTCTATTTTCATCGCTATCTCTCCCTTCTTTGTCCATGGGCGTGGGGAGTGACCATACATCAGTGAGACAACTTATTAATTGGTATCTTTATTGTATGATAAATGATTGACGAATGAAATAGAAAACACCCGGTATTTGAAATATTCCGCTCATGCCTGATCACAGGTTTATTCTTTTTCATCCTATTTCCTGAAATCAAAAAATATTCCTTTACTTTCGTACGCCACCGGTTTTGGTCAAGCCAGGGAATGATTCCGGACAAGTCCGCATAAATTGAAGTGTATGACGGAAAGGGGTCTATGGTATGTCCTTTGATTTCGGCGTTCTGCTTTTTATACTAAAGATTATTTTTATTGATATTATTCTCGGCGGAGACAACGCCGTAGTCATAGCCATGGCCTGCAGAAGACTGCCGGAAAGGCAACGCAATAAAGCCATTTTAATTGGAACGGGTCTTGCAGTTATTGTTCGCATCTTTTTGACTGCAATAGTCGTTTCTTTATTGAACATTCCCTTCCTGCTGCTTGCCGGAGGTGTTTTCCTTGTAATCATTGCGATACGTCTGATTACGAACCATGAAGAAAGATATCAGGTTAAAGCGGGCTCGTCACTGTTCATTGCTGTCCGAACGATTGTCCTTGCCGATGTCGTAATGGGCCTGGACAACATGTTGGCAGTTGCAGGAGCTTCCAAGGGGCATATTGGATACATTGCTGTAGGTCTTGTAGTATCTGTTCCGATCATCGTGTGGGGCAGTAAACTGATCCTGCTTGCCATGGAAAGGATACCTTTTCTCGTATACGGTGGAGGCGCTGTCCTTATTTACACCGCATCAGAAATGATCATGGGAGAGCCTGCGCTCAAGCAGCTGTTTTCGGAGAACACTCACCTGGGCCACTTTTTCCCCCCAGCACTCATCGGAACAGTAATCTTGTTCAGCTGGATTTTAAATCTCATCTCTTCAGACCGGATGTATAAAAAATCTTAATCAACCCATTAAGTACATCTTTGAGGGTAGAAAATTTCCGAACAGAGACAAATACACTCTACCGTTAAAAAACAGCGTCCATGATTGCATGGACGCTGTTTCATAGATCTGTTTCGTGTTAATTAACGAGACGCTGAGCTTCCTGAAGCTGGAATGTTCTGACCTTCCGTGGCAGGAACCGGCGGATTTCATCATCATTATACCCAACCTGCAAACGCTTATCATCGAGCATGATCGGACGACGAAGCAATCCGGGATTATCCTTGATCAGTTCAAATAAATCTTGAATTGACATAGTGTCGAGTTTTATATTTAGTTCTTGAAACGCTTTCGATCGTGTTGAAATAATTTCATCAGTGCCGTCTTCAGTCATTCGGAGAATTTCTTTAATTTCTTCGATGGACAGCGGCTCAGAAAAGATGTTTCTTTCTTTGAAAGGTATGTCATGGGCTTTAAGCCATGCTTTAGCCTTTCTGCATGATGTGCAGCTCGGAGATGTATATAATGTAACCATTCTTCACCCTCCCTTGGATAATAAAAGTTTCCCATACGTTGAAACTGTCTTTATTATATAATAATTCTTCTAATTTTTATACCCTTTTTTTTGTAAAAAATATTTCACATTTCATCTGAAGGCTTCATTCCTCGCAATAATTAAAACGCTTTATATCTTTTTATTCGGTTGTTTCTTTCATTTCCGTCGGTTTTCAGTGCATTAAAAAATAGAAAGTGGGAACTCCTTTTTAACAAAGGAGTTCCCTTCTCAGCTTTTATAAATTGTTCTATTGTACGGTTTCAACGACACCGGTGTTATTTACGCAGGCAATTTCATATTTGCTGACGGGGCGTCCTGAGATTTTGGCTGTAACTGTCCCAGCGTTTCTTTAAGCCATCTTCGGATCGAATTTTTACGCCTACGCCTGACATCCTTCGGTTTCACTGGTTATCGCCTCCTTTACTTGTTTCTTCCGCACTTTGGCAAATCAGTCATTGTTATTATTTATCTTTCCCTATATATTGTCAACCTGTTTTGTTATACTTGTCAAGGGAAGTTCGGATTACCCAATCTCAAAAAGGACATCATTTTCTCAATAAGTGTCGATTTTTGGTTCTTTGAACCGTTTTTTGACGAGAACACAAACAGGATTTTCGCAAGTGATCGATTTTGTCTGCCTGTCCCCGTTAATGTTGTTCCTCTACTTTACTTTATGCATTGCTCTTGTTTTTATGCATCATTTTATCGATGAGGTGATTTCCAGATGCGTACAGCCGCAGAAATAGTCACATTACTTATGGCTGCTGTCATTATTTTGAATTATTATGTCGGATTATTTAATATGTGGATTATTGCCCTTCTCCTGATCGCAGCAATCATTCTTTTTCTTATGACATTGGTAAAGAAATATAATAAGCGGAACTAAACATGCTTTTTCTGTTCATCCACCCTGATTCATTTCCTCGATCAACGCTTCGGCTCTTCGCTTGCCATGGGCGATCCGTGAGCCTCTTCGCTCGGCTCCCTCACTGCGGGATCTCCCTTGGCTCGCTCTCCCGCAGGCGTCTCGCACCTACGCTTTGAATCTCATCCAAGGCCCTGTTTTATTGGCCAGATTTATACTCCTTATCTTTCAAAAAAACCCTGATTGTTGGTTTTGATGTCCAACAATCAGGGTACACTATGTTTAATTCCTGTGCTTTAATTTTTATCGTAAATATTATTCAGCTTTGGCTGATGACTGCCCTTCATCATGAAGGTGGCATGCCACCCAGTGGCCGTTTTCAACCTCATGCCAGTTTGGCCTGACTTTAGCGCATATGTCCATGGCAAATGGACAGCGTGTCCTGAAACGGCAGCCGCTTGGTGGATTAATAGGGCTTGGGACATCTCCCTGAAGAATAATCCGCTCACGGGTGCGTTCGACTTCCGGATCTGCAACTGGAATTGCCGAAAGCAGGGCCTGAGTGTAAGGGTGCAAAGGATGATCGTAGAGTTCCTCACTCGGAGCGAGCTCAGCCATATTCCCCAGATACATGACTCCTACACGATCGCTGATATGTTTCACCATCGAAAGATCATGGGCAATAAACAGATAGGTTAGTCCTTTTGTTTCCTGCAGTTCCTGAAGCAGATTGACAACCTGCGCCTGAATAGAAACATCAAGTGCCGAGATTGGTTCGTCCGCAATAATAAATTCCGGATTTACTGCCAAAGCTCTGGCAATGCCTATTCGTTGCCGCTGACCGCCGCTGAATTCATGCGGATAACGGTTGGCATGCTCTTTGTTCAGCCCGACTGTTTCCAGTAGTTCATAGACGCGTTCCAAACGGCTCTTATTTGAAGATTCAATATGATGAATATTCAATCCTTCGGAAATAATATCCTTAACCATCATTCTTGGATTAAGGGAAGCGTAAGGATCCTGAAAAATCATCTGCATCTTTTTTGTCAGATCTTTTTTGGACTTTCCTGACAGTTTCCCGCCAATCTCTTGTCCCCCAAAAATGACCTTGCCGCTTGTCGGTTCGTACAGCCTGATAATTGTTCTCCCGGTTGTCGATTTCCCGCAACCAGATTCTCCAACCAATCCAAATGTCTCACCTTTATAAATATCAAATGAAACATCATCAACCGCCTTCAAAACATCGGTTCTGGAAACTTTAAAGTATTTCTTCAGATTTTTTACTTCAAGCAGTTTTTCTTTATTTTCAGCCATGAATCATTTTCCTCCCACACCAACGGTTTTTGGGGGATCCACTTTTGGCGCCCGCTCATCAAGCAGCCAGCAGGCTGTTTTCTGTGTTTCCGATATATGTGTATATGACGGCATGTGATCAAGGCACACCTTCATTGCATAAGGGCACCTTGGTGCAAACGGACAGCCCTTTGGCGGATCACTTAGATCAGGAGGCGTTCCCGGAATCGCAAGTAACTTATCGATTTTTGCATGAAGTTTAGGCATCGAAGAAAGCAATCCCCAAGTATAAGGGTGCTTTGGTTGATAAAATATCTCGTCGATAGTTCCAGTCTCTATAATTTTTCCGCCGTACATCACTGCCACTCGCTGCGCGAGATTCGCGACAACACCCAAATCATGGGTAATAAGAATAATTGCTGTACCCGTTTTCTTCTGGATGTCTCTCATCAGATCCAGTATCTGCGCCTGAATCGTCACATCAAGCGCTGTCGTCGGTTCATCGGCAATTAAAATTTTAGGATTGCATGCAAGAGCAATCGCAATGACAACGCGCTGCCTCATACCGCCGGAAAATTGATGCGGATACTCGTCCACGCGCTTATCCGGATTAGGGATACCTACCAGAGATAGCAATTCGATCGCTCTTTTTTTCGCTTCGGCCTTGCTCATATTCTGATGTTTGATCAGACCTTCCATAATCTGTTTCCCGATTTTCATGGTCGGATTTAATGCAGTCATTGGATCCTGAAAGATCATGGATATTTCCTTGCCTCTTATCTTCTGCATCTGTTTCTGCGAGTACTGGACGAGGTCCTGACCTTCAAAAAGTATTTTCCCCGCAGTAACTTTTCCAGGAGGGCTCGGGTTAAGACCCATGATTGCTTTTGATGTTACCGATTTACCAGAACCGGACTCTCCGACAACAGCCAAAGTTTCTCCGACATTCAGTTCCAGATCCACGCCGCGTACGGCCTGAACATGGGTTCCGAAAATATCAAACTGAATATTCAAATTCTGAACTTCCAATAATTTGTCCATAGCTCTCCCTCTCAATCAGCGGCGTAATTTCGGGTCAAATGCATCGCGCAGTCCATTACCAACAATGTTAAAGCAAATAAGAAGCAGGGAGATCACAATCCCAGGGAAAATGGTCTGAGAAGGATGGATCTGCAATATTGTAAATCCTGTGTTAATCAACGAACCTAGCGAGGCCTGCGGATCACGGATACCAAGACCGATAAAGCTCAGGAAAGCTTCGAAAAAGATCGCGGCAGGAATGGAAAACATCGTATTTACGATGATCATTCCTAAAGAATTTGGAATCAGGTGGCGGAAAATAATTCTCCCATCACCAGCACCCAACGTTCTTGACGCAAGGACGAATTCCTGATTTTTCAGTTTTAACATCTCACCGCGCACAATTCGAGCCATCGCAATCCAGTTGGTGGCCAAAATAGCAATTGTAATGGCCAACAGACCTGGTTGCATAATCAGGATGAGCAAGATAATCCAGACAAGGTTCGGTATACCTGATATCACTTCGATAATTCGCTGCAGAATATTATCCACTGTTCCTCCGAAGTATCCCGATATTCCCCCATAGGCCACGCCAATCAAGAAATCAACAAGAGCGGCAATCAGCGCGATGAGCAGAGAAATTTGTGTCCCTGCCCAGGTTCTGTTCCACAAATCGCGACCTAGCTGATCGGTACCAAACCAAAATTCCTGTTTGACCCCACGATCCTTATAGACGTCAACACCGTTTTCTTTTCCGCTGAACATCGGCATCCATGACAGGGCACTGATTTTAGGAGGCAGATCCGACCAGAGAAGATTTTGATCATTCGTACCATATTTATTAATATGTGGGCCCAAAAGCGCCAAAATAATAATCAGTGCAAGAATAATCATGGAAATAACGGCACCCTTATTTGTCACAAAGCGCCTGAATGCGTCTCTCCACGCACTGACTACTTTTCCGGAGATGTGTTCGCTGACCTGTGTATCCGCACCCACAGGCTCAAAAAGTCCTTGAGTGATTGTATCATTATCATTTGCCATTACGACCGACCTCCGGATACTCGAATTCTAGGATCAATAACTCCATACAAAATATCAACAATCAGGATGGTTATAATAAACAACCCTGAATAGAGTTCTGTTGTTCCCATGATCATCGGATAATCATTCGTTGTAATGGAGCTGACAAATTGTTTGCCGATCCCTGGGATCCCAAAGATACCCTCAATAACAATGGAGCCAGTGATAATGGCCGCCGTCATCGGTCCAAGAATGGTTACAACAGGTATCATGGCATTCCGCACAGCATGTTTAAAAACAACAGCTCCCCTTGAGAGACCCTTTGCCTGAGCCGTGACAATATAATCCTGATTAATGACCTCAACCATTTCAGTCCTCATAAAGATAGCAACCTCCGCAAGGATACCGACGGCAAGCGATGTTACCGGAAGTACATGGGTTGACGGAGTGCCCCAGCCCGCAACCGGAAAAAGCTGAACCAGAACACCGAGGCAGTACTGCAGCGCACCGGCGAAGACAAAAGAAGGGATTGAAATTCCCAGCGTTGCGAAAATCATTGTGCCCCAGTCACGGAAAGACCCACGGTACAGGCCTGCGAAAATCCCAAGTAAAATCCCCAAAACTGTGCCAATAATCATTGCTTCAGTGCCAAGGTCCATTGAAACAGGGAATTGAGCAACAAGCATTTGAATGACAGGAGTATTTCCAAACTGGAACGATGTGCCCAAGTCTCCGTGAATAAAATTCCAAAGGTATTTGACGTATTGTACTGCAATCGGCTGATCAAGACCATAGTAGTGTTTCAATGTATTGAGCTGTAACGGGGTCAATCGGTTCGCGTTCTGGAACGGTGTTCCCGGGAGCAGCTTCATTGAAAGAAATGTCAGCGTGATGACAACGTAGAAGGTAATAATCATATACCAGATTCGTTTAAGAATGTACCGTCCCACTGGGTAATAACCTCCTGTAATATTTCCATCTATTCTCTCTTACATCATGGTCAATTTAACAAAAACATTAATTTTTAATGCTTATAATATTCATAAAATATGGAAGAGAGAGTATATGCCACTTTCCGACATATACTCTCCCTCCAAAAGTTACCAACAGAATCCACTTGAAACCTTTTAATTATTTAGTAGTGACGTATGCCTGAGCAAAGTCGATTTCCGGACCATAGGAAGGGAACGAAAGGCCTTTGACAGTCGGCTTCTGAGCCCAGGTTCCACCTGCCTGATAGATAGGAATAATCGGATAATCAGCCATCATCGTTTTTTCTGCTGAAAGCATGTCATTCCAACGTTTCGTAGGATCGCCTGTTTCAGCTTTTGCATTTGTAATCAGAGTATCAAAAGTCTTATTTGACCAGCCGGTTGTATTCTGCGGATTCCCCGTTGTGAACATATCCAGATAAGTCATTGGGTCCTGATAGTCAGGGAACCAGCCACTGAATGCAAGATCAAATTTGAATTCCTGATTCAGTTTCAGATAGTTTGCCCAAGGCTGCTGGTTGATTGTAACCGTTACACCTGGGAGATTCTTTTCGATTTGGTTAGCGAGGTACTGATCCCACTGTTTGTACTGATCACCATCGGAGCTCAGGAATGTAAGATTCAACTTGCTGATTCCAAGTTCTTTCTTAGCCTGGCTCCACAGTGTCTTCGCATCGGAAGCATTGCCAGCAGGATATCCGTCAACAGGATCGTCGCCTCGGAAATCTTTGCCGTCAGGTCCGACTGTAAATCCCTTAGGTACTACATAGTTAGAGCCAACAGAACCATCATTGAACAGAACCTTAACAAAACTGTTGCGATCAATCGCAGCACTAATTGCTTTACGGAGGTTCAGGTTCTTCAGATTCTTATTCGTTTTTTGGTTGATATAGAGGAAGAATGTTCCTGAACTCAGAGAAGTATGGATTTCACTCGGATTGCTCTGTTTCAACGAATTAACAAAATCACCAGTCAGACCAACTTCGTCAATTTTTCCTGTTTTATACAGGTTGACACGAGTTGCAAGGCTAGTCTGTACCTGGAAGTTAACTGCAGTAAGTTTCGTAGCTTTAGCATTCCAGTAATTCGGGTTCTTTTTGTATGACCAGCTTGAGCCCTTTTTCCATGAAGAGAGAACGAACGGTCCGCTGTAAAGAAGGTTCGAAGGACCCATTGCGTAGTTCTTGCCCTGCGCCTTGATGAAGTCAGCGCGCTGTGGGAGGAACTGAGGCTGAGAAAGAATGCTATAGAAGAACGGAGGTACTGGCTGTTCCAACTGAACCTGAAGTGTTTTAGCATCCAGTGCTTTCACACCCAGAAGGTTGTACTTGCCATAGAACTGCTTGTTCGTAGGATCTTCAATTTTTGCTGCGTTCTTGATTCCTGAAGCTGCAAAAAGGAAGTTATAAGCAGGTTTTGCGGCTGGATCGTTCTGACGTTGCCAGCCGGTAACGAAATCCTGAGCGGTGATCGGTTTCCCGTCAGACCACTTTGCATCACGAAGAGTAAAAGTAACTGTCTTCTTATCTGCGCTGACTTTCGGGGCACCTGCTGCGAGATCCCATTCGTACTTATTATTGTGCATCCGGGTAAGTCCCGCTTCCGTCATTTCAATAACGTTAGTTGATGTTGTATCCGTCGCAAGGTTTGGATCAAGCGTCGGGATATCAGCACCAATTGCGAAATTTAGTACCTGATTTTTAGCAAGTGTGTTGCTGCCCGTACTGCTCGAACTACTGCTGCCGCTGCCTGAGCCACCGCAAGCGGAAAGCACAAGGCTGAGTGCTAAGACAAATGATAGCACAAGCGACCATTTTGCTTTACTCCTCATAAAACAATGACCTCCCCATAATAAATTATCTTTTTTTTGGGCCGTTCCGCTTTCATTTCAGAAGGCAAAATCAACCTACAAACGCTATTATACAAGTTATTTCTTTTCTTTGCATTCTTTTTTTTGTAAAAACAATATTTTCTATCAATTTCACGTTAAAAATTATTGATATTATGCTGTTTTTTTTAATTATTTTTTTTTGCAGATGTGAGCTTTTCTTACATGAATTGATGAAGTGTTGCTGTATTTTATTTTCTTCGTTATGATAACTGAGAGGTGGATTTTTGTGAAAAAAAAGAAGAACAGATTGATCTGCTGGATCTTTGTCGGCGGAGCTGAGTTTCTTATCTCCTTTGCTACGATGTTGATCAGAAACCATCAACTCTCTTTATTCGGTTTTGCTGATTCTATCGGACTTATAAGTCTGATCTTTATGACAGCAGGTTTAATTCTTTTTATCATACAGGGCGGTTTTTTTGACGGGATCGCGTATAGCTTCCGCCGGTTTGCCCGCGCCGTGCGAAAAAAACAGTTAGGCGACGTAGATGCTGAAGCGCCAATGGCCGAATTCAAGATCCGGGATGGCAGCCGATGGTCCATCACCTGGCCACTGCTTTTTGTCAGTCTGGCCCTTTTCGGACTATCACTTCTCCTCTCCCTCTTCCTATAAAAATGCAATCGAGTAGGAGGAGATAATTTCTCCGACCTCTCACACCACCGTACGTACGGTTCCGTATACGGCGGTTCAATAGTTTAAGTGTGCACGCTCGAACAGACGGGTAAGATTTTTAAGGCCTGTCTGTTCGAGTATTTTATTTGTAATCGCCCGATGTAGGATGTAGCTACAGGCGATACGCCAGTAGCCTTTTCGTGTATTTGCCCATTCCCACGCTTTTTGTTTGGGCATGTTAAGTTGAACAAGGCTTTTGTATTTCGTCCTGATCTTCTTCCAACGTTTCCAAATGATCTGTCGAATTCTGCGCCGGAGCCATTCGTCTAAGTGGTGGATGTAACTTTTCATATAGCTAATGCCA
>NZ_SRJD01000032.1 GCF_004684935.1 Sporolactobacillus shoreae | reverse complement strand
GACACCATCGAATGCTTCGAAGCTCCGGATCACGGACGGGTACTGGGTGAACTCACAAAGAAGCAAAAGGCGCTCTATGATGCTCTCGGTGTAAGTTATCCATCGTTATAAATTCCGGGAATTCAGGATAAATGCGTTAAGCTCCTTTGTAGTAGTCCTATCCACTGTACCATCACTTTCAAGTCTTTTAGATTTATGATCTGATTTTTCAGGAATTCCGCAAATGTGGGATTCCAAGTAATAACCACGTTTCCATCCTTATCTTTATAAACCCTCACTTCAGAAGAGGCCTTTACCCTCTTCTTCATTTCAATCAGCGCTCTAGCAATTGTCTGTGCAAGCGAACTGCATGGGAATTTCGGAATTGAGTTGTAAAATTTAACTCAGTAATCCACCATAAATAATAGCTGGGCGTGAAAAAAGTGAATGTTGACAAAATACATTTCAGTACATATTATATGTATATGCATATTTTAGAAACTTTGCATTATGCTTGAATGCACTAAAATTCAAATCACCTGTAAAAGGAAGCAATAAATATGATTCCAATAGAAATGGAAGAGCTGGGATTAGATCAGCCTTGCATCTGTAGTTATGTTCGAAAAACCGATCGATACTTGTCCCAATTTTATGATGCCTATCTCGCACCTGCTCATTTAAAGACGACGCCATTGTCATTGCTGAAAGGCGTTATACGTAATAAAGATTGTTCAATTACTGAGCTTGGGAAGATTTTGTTAATGGATCAGACAACAGTCACACGAAATGCGGCTGTATTAGAGAAGCGGGGCTTGCTTTCAATCGAAAAGCGATCAGATGATGCTAGGCAAAAAATATTGAAAGTTACACATCAGGGTCTACAGAAAATAAAGGAAGCGACACCATATTGGCGACAAGCACAGCAGACCCTTCAGGATAGTTTAGGAAAGAAACAATTTGACTTTTTAATCCAAATATTGTTTTCTTTACAAAAGAAATTGTAATTTTTTGCAGAATATATGTATATACAGAAATGTGCAAATGGATTGCTAAATATAAAAGTATGGAGTAATGCATTTCAAATGCTTTACGATATTCATGAAAACTTGAGAGAATATCTAGAAAAGTACAGATGACATTGGTTACGATTTACATTAGGCTTCTATTTTAAAACATTAATATTTTTATTGCCAATGTAAATTGCTTTAGCATCTTAATAAAAAATATTATTTCGTGGAATGTCCTCATGTATGTTTTGATATTGGGTGCCCTGACTGCAGATTTTGGAAGAATCGGCGAATCTGGATTGGTGTTTGGAGCGGTTCGTTACTTTTTAAATCATTTATTATAGAGGAGAAAATAATATTATGAAAAAACCAAAAGTGTATATTGCAATGGGTGTACCTAAAGAGGTAGAAGAATATATTAGTAAATATTGTGAATATGAAAAATGGCAAGCTGATAGAGATATAACTAGAAGTGAATTAAAACGTAAACTTTCCGATAAAGATGGCGTATTACTTATGGGGATTAAGATTGATAAAGATTTACTTGAATCTGCGCCAAACTTAAGTGTCGTGAGTAATTTTACAGTGGGCTATAATAACTTTGATATAGTGGAGATGAAGAGAAGAAAGATTATTGGAACAAACGTACCAAATGTAATGAATGAGAGTGTTGCAGACTTGGCTTTTGGATTGATTTTAGCTGTGTCACGTAAAATAACTGAGCTAGATAAATATGTAAAAAATAATAAATGGAAAAATAGTAGTGACAAAAATCTGTTTGGTAGTGATGTTCATGGAGCGACTTTAGGAATTATAGGTATGGGGAGGATTGGAGAAGCCGTTGCTAAAAGAGCAAAATTGGGTTTTGACATGAATGTTTTGTATCATAACAGGAATAGACGATTAGATTTAGAAAAGACATTGAGAGTAGAGTATTCTGATTTTAAAGATATTCTACAGAGATCCGATTTTATTGTGCTGCTCACTCCGCTAACAAAAGAGACTTATCATTTAATAGATTTCGAAGAATTTAAATTGATGAAAAATAATGCTATTCTCGTCAATGTATCGCGGGGACAAACAATAAATGAGGTAGCACTTGTGGAAGCTCTTGCAAATAATAAAATTTTGGGAGCGGGTTTAGATGTATTTGAGAAAGAACCTATTAGCCCAGATAACGAATTGCTTAACATGCCTAATGTAATTACTCTGCCTCACATAGGGACTGCAACACGAAAAACACAATTCGAAATGGCTATGGTTGCAGCTAAAAATCTTGTTGCAGGTGTATATGGATTAACACCAGAACATGTTGTTAAAGAATTGATTTTGAAATCTTTATGATCCTGTTGCATTAAACTATGAGAAATCAAATTTTGGGCTTTTAAATTTTGACTGGACAGTCAAAAGTTCTAAGTGACTATGAAATGAGTAATTTGTCCTCCAATTCAGGCATTTGTTGCTTTTCCTGAATTATTTGCGTTATGGTTAAATGCTGATTTAGGGTAAATCAGTGAAAAATAGATTACCGTAAATAAGCCATCATTGTTGCTTCGGAAGCCACTCCCTTTGACGAGGTGCGCAGATAACGAAAGCACTTCTTCGAAGTCCTGTTTGAGAAGCGCAAAGCGAGCATTTGAAGCAGACCTATGGCAATACAGCTGCACATCATGTAGCCTTCCACTGCCTTTATTGTTTGAAGAATTTGTTTTCGTTCACTTATTTTCATCACATGTTCAACTGTGGGGTTCATCTTTTTTACGATAGCGATTCAGTTTCGGCATCGACCGGATCCAAGAATGATAGGAGAAGGCCCCAATTGTCTGTTTCAATGCCCGAAACGTTGTTTCGGTTGTGAATCGACGGGCATAGAGTTGGAGGATGGTTTCCGGAGACAGACTCCTGTCTGTGCTAACCAAGATAGATTGACGCTCCCCCATCACAACGAGCACAAAGCGAAGTTCCTGATACAACCCCTGACCCCAGAGTAGATCCCGGCATAAATAGGAGACTGTTTCTTCCTTATCATAAAGCGACAAGGTCACGGTTTCGAACAAAGGAGCTTGTGAAGAAAACAGGTCTTTGAGTTTGAGACGTGCGCCTTTTTTCCGTGGCCGTCCACGTCCTCCTTTTTGAACCGGAGGTTCATAAGCGACACAAGAGGAATGGAGAATATTGAGTGCAAATCGGGTGCAAAATTTATCAAAACTTTTCAAAACTTAATAAATTTTATCACTACAATAAACACCAAAAACCCAGTATTACCAAGGCTTATTGAAATCTAATAGAGCTAACTGCAACACCTGTCAACCATTTCCTAAACCGTGCGTCGAGGGTTCGATTCCCCCCAGGGCCATATTCTATGGTAAATGTAAAGGGCTTCCCTGTTGGGAAGTCTTTTTTTTTTGACTGAATTTAAAATTAATTAAAAATAGCTTAATGTTTCCTACTTGTTAACAAGTTAGACTGTAAATCGTAAGCGTTGAAAGGCTGATATCAGTTTTGGGGGAGGTGAAGGATGGTGCAAGCGGAACTTCAACATTTGAAAATTGCCGAATATTTGATCGATTGCATTTCTGCGGGAGTTTATAAGGAGGGAGATAAAATCCCTTCTGAAAATGAATTATGCAGGCAGTTCGGAACCAATCGATCGGTGGTAAGGCAGGCCGTTGCGCGAACCGCAAGCCTGGGCTGGCTGACTTCGTGGCAGGGGAAAGGATCGTTTGTCAATCAAAGACCGCGGCTGGTTCCTTATAATCTTTCATCAAGTACGTGCTTTTCTGACAACATGAATAATCAGGGCATTATGCATAGCTGCAAATTGTTGAAGTGTGTGAAGCGCCAGCCCACCGAAAAAGAAAAATATTATTTGCAGCTTGACCGGGAATCGTCCGTCTATGAACTTGAGATTCTTCGTTACGTCGATCGCTGTCCCATTTCTGTGACAACAACAATCCTGCCGGCAGAGAAGGTTCCTCAGCTGGAAAAGCATCTGAACAACTTCCAGTCGCTTTATCAGGTGATGTCAGGCTATTACCACCTCAAACCACGGCGTTTCAAGTCGGTTTTTCAGGCGATGCTGCCTGTCACAAGTGACGCCGAATTGTTACACATTCCTGAAAATGTTCCTATCATCAAAATTGAAAGTTTTGTCAATCATCTGGATCAACCCGTTGAATACAGCAATTCCCGGATTCGCGGCGATATGCAGAAAGGTTTGATTACTTTTTAAAGGTGTCAGGCTTTACTTTCATTGGCCTCCGGCCGATGGAATCACATAGTCAGATAACAATTCTGGAGGGAATCGAAAAGTGAAAAAATTTTTGATCGGGTTACTTATTCTGACATTAGTTCTTGTAACATCTGCATGTTCGGCAAACGGTTCGGCAAGCACAGGAAAAAAGACGATTACGGTTGTCTGGTATCCGAACGAATCCGGGGCGGACATGAAGGATTCCCGCCAGGCACTTGATAAAATCATTGCCCAGGCAACCGGAAAGAAAGTCATTGATAAATTGACAACTGATTACAATATTGCAATTGAAGCTGTTGCCAGTGGCAATGCGGATATCGGATTTTTAGCGGCTCAGGGTTATATTGAGGCACATCAGAAAAACAACAAGGTCCTCCCACTGGTTGTGAACAGCGGTGGATCCGGTACACTCAAGGATGCTGTATATTACAGCTGGATTTCTGTACCTGCAGCCGATGCTTCCAAGTATCAGACAAACGGCCAGTATTCA
Organism: Sporolactobacillus shoreae; assembly: GCF_004684935.1. Lineage (GTDB taxonomy): Bacteria > Bacillota > Bacilli > Bacillales > Sporolactobacillaceae > Sporolactobacillus > Sporolactobacillus shoreae. The sequence goes on along the minus strand of NZ_SRJD01000032.1, from coordinate 23,520 downwards.
CTTGCTAATATCGCGGGTAAGAGAATGTCTTTTGTATCGACGGCGTCCACCTCTGGTTTTATCATTCCGACTGCACAGATTATTCATGATTTCAAGTCTCAGAGCAAGTACAGCAATCTGAAGCAGGCGGATTTGACTCAGGGTGGCAAGTTCTTCAGTCAGGTCCTTTTCGGACAGACCCACCAGGGTTCGGCCGTCAATCTGCTGACAGGAAAAGTGGATGTTGCGGCTTTCTGTGACACGGAATTGGAACGCTATGTGGATGTTGCGAGTGGTACTTTTGACCAACCTGGAGCAACCTATAAAGTAAAAAGCGGCGCACCGGAACCTTTCAATAATCTTGCTGGAAAAGAATTCACGGCTCTGACTGTTACACCGGTTCTTAATGCACCGATTGTTATGAATACACAGACGCTGAGTAAACAGGATCAGCAGAAACTGCTCAGTACGCTGACCTCGGATAAAGTCGCTAACGACAAATCAATCTTTGCTCCGGCAAATTCTAAGGCGATGTTCTTCAAAACAGGAAAGAACGATCGTTTCCTGAAAATCGATGATTCCTGGTTTGATCCGATCAGAAAACTGTCTGAATAACCGGGGTTTCTCTTAAATTTATGAATAAAGTGAGGAGTCGGACATGGCAACGTTATTAGAGTTCAGGGATGTCTCAAAACGATACGGCAATGACACTCTGGCGTTATCCCATGTTAGCTTCTCCGTAAATGAAGGGGAGTTAGTTTCCATTATTGGTCCTTCGGGAGCAGGGAAATCAACTCTCCTTCGTTGCATCAACCGGCTGATTGAAGCGACAAGCGGAGAGGTTATCTTTGATAAAACCAATGTGCAGCAATTGAGCAAGGGCAAGCTGCGGGCGCTGCGTACAAAAATCGGCATGATTTTTCAAAGTTATAATCTTGTGGATCGACTGAGCGTTTTTGAAAATGTCCTGCACGGGCGTCTTGGATATAAACCAGCCTTCGTCGGAGCATTGGGGCTATACCATGAAAGTGAGAAAAAGCAAGCTTTAGAGATTCTTAAATCTCTTGGGCTTGAAGATCAGGTCTATAAGCGTTGTGATCAACTGAGCGGCGGACAGAAACAGCGTGTGGGCATTGCCAGGGCGCTCGTTCAGGAACCAAGGATGCTGCTGGCGGATGAACCGATCGCTTCACTGGATCCGAGTTCCTCGAAAACGATCATGGATCATTTAAGACATATTTCAACATCGCTCGGAATTACCGTCTTGGTAAATTTACATCAACTGGATATCGCGCTTAATTATGCGGATCGTATTATCGGAGTCAGTCAAGGCAAGGTTGTTTTTGACGGGTTGCCCTCCGAACTGACAGATGAAACGATCCGTACCATTTACGGTGCCGACAGCGAGGAACTGAATCTCAACATTCCCGAGTCTAAAGAAGTGGCGCGAAAAATATGAAACATGACTTATTGTATAGAAAAAAAGCGCAGTCGCTGGTTATTCTTCTGATTCTGGTTGTCATCGCCTATCTGGCAATGATTATCACTCAATTTAATATCTTCCAGAGTCTGGTTTCAATTCCGAAAGCGATCGTCTGGAGTGTGACCAATTTCTATCCGAATGCGAGCGCGCTGACGAAAATTCCGGATATTTGGTCAAGATTGCAGGAAACGCTTCTTATCTCTATTGCGGCGGCGTCCGTCGCGTCGGTTTTCGCGTTTGTTTTTGCCCTCTTCGGGTCGAGGGTTACCGAGGTCAACCGTATTCTGGCTTTGATTAGCAGGTTCGTAGCGAATGTTTTCCGGAATATTGATGTCAGCATCTGGGCGCTTGTGCTTCTGTTCTCATTCGGACAGAGTTCGCTTACCGGTTACTTTGCCTTGTTCGTCGCATCATTCGGCTTTCTCACCCGCGCGTTTATGGAGACGATTGATGAGGTCGGGGCGGATTCGGTGGAGGCCCTGCGTGCGACGGGAGCCAGTTACGCTTCCATTGTTTTTCAGGCGGTGCTTCCGATGAGTGTCCCTCAGCTGATCAGCTGGGTACTTTTTATGATTGAAACAAATATTCGAAGTGCCACACTGGTTGGCATTCTGACAGGATCCGGAATCGGATTTATTTTTGATCTTTACTACAAGGGTATGGATTATCATTCGGCAAGTCTCGTGGTCCTTTCTATCGTTCTGTCCATATTAATCACGGAGTGGATCTCCAATTATGTCAGAAGGGCGATGTTATAGGTGAAAATGATCAGAACGGCAGGCCCTGCGCTGACAGGCCGGGATCCGTTTACTGCGAAACGGATCAGAATAAAATTATTGACCCGGTCTGCTCTTGTTATTCGAATGACCATACTGATGCTGGCTTTGCTGACCCTTCTTGGCTTTCTGACGTTCAACTATCAGGGAGTGAATTTTTTCAAAGGTGTGGCAGCTACATTATCTAATTTCAAGGTTATATTCATTCAGCCCGCGTTCGCCCATGTGACTTTTCAGGGGGCAATCGGCGAACTGCTGATCACACTGTCTCTAGGTATACTGACGACGCTGCTCGGAGCGGTCATTGCCCTTTTCCTGAGCCTTTTCGCCGCTAAAAATTTGTCGAACCGGATGACATCCAACATTGTCAAGGAGCTTGTCGCGATCATCCGGGCGGTGCCGACCGTTTTATGGGTGTTGATTTTTGCGGTGTCCGCGGGCCTCGGAAGCGTTGCCGCGGTTATCGGCATGTCTTTTCACTCCATCAGTTATCTGACAAAAGCTTATTCCGAGTCGTTTGAAGAAATGGATCGGGGGACGATTGAAGCGCTAGAGGGGTGCGGAGCAAGCTGGTGGCAGATCGTCTGGCAGGCGGTGATTCCGTCTTCCCTGACATCCATGATTTCCTGGACGTTTATCCGCTTTGAAGTCAATTTCGGTGTCGCCGTCGCGATGGGAGCCGCTGCCGGTGCGGGCGGGATCGGCTACGATATGTTTATGGACAGTTCGTATTATTATAATCTTCACGAGATGGGTGCCATCGCTTACTTTATACTGATTGTCGCGATGATCCTGGAGTACGGGTCAGTAAAAATAAAAGATAAAATCAGGGCCTGACGTCAGGCCTTCAGTTCATCCGGCTGTTCGTTGACACAGTCGGATTTTTATTTACGGTTCGAAAAACGAAAAATTGATAGGTAAATTAACGGTAACTTTACAAATAGTTAACTTTTGGCACTTATCAACAAGATATAGTTCAAGTGCAGACGAGATAAAAGGAAAGAAGGTTTTGCTCAATGACTGAGATGAGTAAACGGCGCTTAAGTAAAATTCTCGTCACTAGTGACCTGTCGCTGCTGAAAAAGATTTCGGGTCAGGCGGAAACACTGGCGGAGATCCGGGTTGAGAGAGCGCCCCAAACCTCTCTTGTGATGATGAAGGCGAAAGATTCAGTGTCGACACAGCCTTTTTACATGGGGGAGGCGCTTGTCACTGAATGTACGGTATCGATCAGCAACACATTTGGCATCGGTGTTGTCATCGGAGAGCAGCCGGAGCGCGCCTACCGGATGGCGGTCATTGATGCAGCCTTTAACGTGGGACTGCCGATCGTTAAAGAGTGGGAGGCACTGCTCATCACTGAGGAAGCACGCCTTGTCGAGCGACAGAATATGGAAAGCGCCAGAGTATCTGAATCAAGAGTCAATTTTGACACGATGGGGGAATTCCATGATCAACACTAATTTGTCCCATTTTGATGAAGTGCGGGATACACAAATGATATACCGGCAGCTGCTCGACTGTATGGCGCGACCGGGAAAAATAAATTCAGTATTACAGTACATTCAAAAAATCGACGCGGATTTGCCGTGTTCACCGAGAGTATTCATGATGGCCGCTACACTACTTGACCGCGAAGTCACTTTCCATCTCCTTTCTCAGAAAAAGGAAGACGCCGTACGTTTCATCGAATGGAGGATGAGAAGCCGGCAGGGAGAGATGAATCAGGCAGATTATCTTTTTATTGATCTGCGGGTTGATCCCGTGGAAATTGATGAAATGATGGACGTGATCCGGGTAGGCACGCTTCAGAATCCTGATCAGAGCGCGACCTTGATTCTGTGTGTTGACGATCTTTCAGATCAAGCGGATCTGCCGCTTGCGCTCAGACTCCGGGGACCCGGTATCCAAGAGAAAAAAGAGCTCTCGATTGCCGGAATGGATCCTGAGTGGTTCAGAAAGCGGCGGCAGATCAATGAGGAGTATCCGATCGGCTGTGATTTCATATTGATTTCTGCGACCGGGAAGATGGCCGCTTTGCCACGGACTACTCTGGTTGAAAGTGAGGGATTGTAATGGGCTATGTTGCCGTTACAGGAGGACAGGCGGCGATTGAGACCGCCAATAGTCTGACCCAGTGGTATCGTCTGAAAGATTCGGACCGTTCTCTGAAAGTCGAAGATATTGAGCACCAAATGCGGCAGCTAATCAACCGGGTCATGGGCGAGGGTGGTTTGTATGCGCCGGAGTACGCAGCGATTGCCGTGAAGCAGGCTGAAGGAGATCCGGCCGAGGCCGCATTTTTGCTGAGGGCCTATCGATCCACTCTGGCGAGAAATTACTACTCGGAAACGATTAAGCCTGAAAAAATGCGCGTGATCCGCCGGATTTCATCATCATTCAAAGATATCCCGGGTGGGCAAATTCTCGGACCGACTTATGATTATACGCACCGTCTCCTGAATTTTGATTTGCGGGATGAAGATCACCGGGATGCGTTGAATCAGATCCTGGATCGTCTTTCTATAGACCCGAAACATAAGTCTGAAAAACTTACATTTCAGAAAGTAACCGATCTTTTGAGGGCACAGGGGCTGGTCGGCAATCCGGATCCACAGGAACAAGAGCCCTTTGATATGACCCGTCAGAAGCTCACGTTTCCCGCCTCACGATCGGCGCGGCTTCAGGCACTGTCTCGGGGCGAGACTGGCGCGATGACGGCACTGGCCTACAGCAGCCTACGCGGTTACGGCGCGGTGCACCCGACAATCGGTGAACTGCGTGTCGGTTATGCCGAGGTGGCGATCGCTTACCCTTATGATGAAAAAGAAAGTTTGTATATCGGTGAAATGATGCTTACAGAAGTGGAAACGATTAATTCTTTCACTCTGAATGATGACGGGGCAATCACTTTCCGTCTGGGCTATGGTCTGGTCTTCGGGCAGAATGAAACGAAAGCCATTGCTATGGCGATTCTGGAACAGAGCCTGGAAACAAAAGGGAAGAGCCCGACACAGGATGAAGAATTTGTTCTCCTGCATATTGACAGCGTCGAAGCGAATGGTTTTGTTTCACATCTGAAGCTGCCCCATTATATTACGTTCCAGTCCAAATTAGACGTTCTCCGCCAGTCCCAAAAAATATCTGTGGAAAAAAAGAAGAATGAGACGCGAGATTTCAAAGGACAGGAGGTGTGACGGCGTGGATTTTCAGCTCTTGCAAACATATAACTACGCATTTCTGGATGAGGGATCGAAACGCGAAATTCGGCGCGCGGCGTTAAAGGCCGTAGCCATTCCGGGCTACCAAGTTCCCTTCGCTTCCCGGGAATTACCGATCGGCCGCGGCTGGGGTACCGGAGGATTGCAGCTGACCCTCTCGCTGATCGGTGACGGCGACTGCCTGAAGGTGATCGATCAGGGCCACGACGATAGTGTCAACGCTGTGAGCATCAAGAAACTGGTTCAGACGTGTACACGGATCACGACGACAACAGATTCCGAACAGGCAACAATCATTCAGACGAGGCACCGGATCCCGGAGGTACCGCTTCGCAAGGATCAGATTCTTGTGCTTCAGGTTCCGGAACCTGAGCCGTTGCGCCGCGTTGAACCCCGGGAAAAAGAAACAAAACGCCTCCACGCGGAAATGGATTACAGCAGCATCTGGCTGCGGCTGTACGAAGACATCGTTAGATGGGGAAAAATCACGATTGGTCCTGATTATCCTGCAATGGCAAACCATCGCTATATTTTTAATCCAAGCCCGATTCCCCGGTTTGACCTGCCGAAACTAAATCGGGCGGCAGGACTCTATCTGTTCGGAGCAGGCCGGGAAAAGAAAATATATGCCATCCCGCCTTATACTGACGTGACACCGCTGGCTTTTGAAGATTACCCTTTTGAGACGGAACATTTTGAAGGATGTGCGTGCCGGCTTTGCGGCAGCAGGGACACTTTTCTGGACGAGATCTATGACGAGAGAACAGGGGAGAAAGTTTACCAGTGTTCCGATACTGGAAACTGCCGGAAAAGGCAGGAAGGGAGACATTCAGATGAGTGACCTGACTGATCGACCGATTCTCAACGTTCGTGATCTGAACAAAAGATTCGGAAGGGGATGTGTCCATTGCCGGAAACCTGAAGACTTGCCCGGTTTGAGCAATCGCTGCCCCTACTGTGGAAGCGTCTGGGCCTGCATTCACGTCAGCTTTGACCTGTATGAAGGTGAGATTCTCGGGATTGTCGGCGAAAGCGGATCGGGGAAAAGCACTTTGGTCAGAAGCCTATATTTTGATGCACCCGTAACTTCCGGAACCGGAGAGATCGCGAGTTTTAAAGAGGGTAAGGCTAATATTTTTACAGAATCCGCCCAGCAGAAACGCTATATAAAAAATTATCTGATGGGCATGGTTTATCAGAACCCCTGGCTGGGCCTGAAGATGGATTTTTCAAGTGGGGGAAATATTGCAGAGAAATTGATTGCCGCCGGTAATTTCAATGTTCATCAGATCCGTCAGCGCGCTTCCAAGCTTCTTGATCATGTTGAGATTCCTCTGACCCGAATGGATGAGAAGCCGGTCCATTTCAGCGGCGGGATGCAGCAGAGGGTTCAGATCTCTAAAGCGCTGGCCAATAATCCGTCGATCCTCTTGCTGGATGAGGTAACGACGGGCCTGGATTTATCGGTTCAGGCACGCGTTCTGGATTTGATTCGCAGGATTCAGCGTGAAAGCCACACTGCGATGATCGTCGTGTCTCACGATCTGGGCGTCATCCGCATGCTCAGCGACCGGACCATTGTCATGAAACAGGGTCGGTTCGTGGAAAGCGGACTGACTGATCAGATTCTTGAAGATCCGCATCATCCCTATACTCAATTACTCGTCCAATCTTTGTTGTGAGGTGCAGAAGATGAAAATCTATCATGGAAAAATTGTCACACCTGACCAGATTATCGAACAGGGGACGCTGACTGTTGAAGATGGAGCCATTACGGCGATCGATCGAAAAGAACCGGACAGGATTGAGCCCGGCGACATCGACGCTAAGGGCAGCTGGGTGATGCCCGGGATCATTGATTCGCACAGTGATGCGATTGAAATTGAAATGGAGCCGAGGCCGACAAGCAAATTTCCGATTGATCTTTCTTTTTTTGAATTGGAAAAGAAGCTCGCAAGTGAGGGAATTACGACAATCTTTCACGCTGTTTCTCTGATGAAACGCAATACAGTCCGGTGGCCGAGACAAAACGAAACGGTCTTTGAACTGATCGATGACATCAACCGGCTGGCTAAGGGAAGCCACTTGATCAGGCATAAGACGCATCTTCGCTACGAGATCGCAAATGTGGATGCGGCAGGTCAGGTTGCCGGCCTGATCAGGGAAGGAAAGATTGATGAACTGTCCCTGACCGATCATACGCCTGGTCAGGGCCAATACCGGGACCTTGAAGTACAGAGGCGTCTGCTTGTCGGACTTCGGCACTATTCGGAACAAGAGGCCGATGAGATCATCCGGGAAACGATGCATCAGGCCAAGCTGGATCCGGAAACGATCAGGGAGCTCGCTTATCTGGCGTTCCGAAAGGGAATCCCTGTTGCCTCCCATGACGACGATACTTTGGAGAAGCTTGAGATCATTCACGGCTGGAAGGCGTCAATCAGTGAGTTTCCGATCACGCTTGAGGTTGCCAGAAGTGCGAAGGATATGGGGCTGTTTGTGGTCATGGGTGCGCCCAATCTTCTGCTTGGGAAATCGCACAGCAACAACCTGTCGGCAAGAGAGGCGGTTCGTGAAGGGCTGGTCGATATGATGTGCTCGGATTATTACCCGTCTTCCCTTCTCCACGCGGTCTTTGAACTTCACTATGAGTTGGGCATGACGCTTCCGCATGCGGTCAATATGGTGACCTTAAATCCGGCCAGGGCAATGAAACTCAATCACATTCTTGGTTCAATCGAAACCGGAAAAAAAGCAGATTTGCTGATCGTTGCTGAAAGCGGGCAGAAACCGGTTCTGCAGACTGTAATTGTGGACGGTAAAAAAATCTGCGAATTAAGTTATCTGGATCCGGAGCATGTGGATACTTTCGCGGAATAGGTGATGAATATGACAGAACACAGGCTGCTGAGTGAACAGCCAACCATCGATCCAAGCGCAACGGTGATCAACTGCCGCTTGGGCAGCTGGACTGACATAGGGCCGAATACAAAAATAGAAGAAACAGAATTCGGTGATTATAGCTACACGGATGGAGACGCGACGATTATTTATTCAACCATAGGCAGATTCTGTTCGATTGCTTCTCATGTCCGGATCAATCCCGGCAATCATCCAATGTGGCGGGTGACGCAACATCATCTGACGTACCGGAGGATCAGATATCAGTTCGCGGACACCGATGATGAAACGATTTTTAACTGGCGGAGGAGCCATAGAGTCACGATCGGCAATGATGTTTGGATCGGTCACTCGGCGACCATCATGCCCGGGGTCACGATCGGAACCGGCGCGGTGATTGGCGCCGGATCTGTAGTGACAAAGGATATCGAACCCTATACAATTGCCGTCGGTGTTCCCGCGAAGCCTTTGCGTCTTCGGTTTCCTGAACCTGTCATTGAGGCGCTTCTGAAAAGTCAGTGGTGGAACTGGGATCGCAGCGAACTGGAAGATCATTTTCATGAATTGTGCGATGTCGATTCCTTTCTGAAATTAGTTCATGAAGGAAGGTGATTATATGAATGAGATGCTTCGGGTGGATCAACTGCAAAAGGTTTTTACGATGCACCAAACTGGACAGAAGAGGATTGTGGGGTGCGACCACATCAGTTTCTCAGTCCGAAAGGGTGAATTTCTGGGCATTACAGGTAAGAGCGGGGCGGGAAAGTCAACCATTTTGAAGTGCCTTTACAGAACGTATCTGCCTACGGGAGGACATATTTTCTACGCGTCCCAGCAATTCGGAGCCATTGATCTTGCTAGCGCGGATGAAAGAAAAATCATCGTGATCAGGGAAAAAGAAATCAGCTATGTATCGCAGTTCCTAAATATCATGCCACGGGTCACGGCGCTGGAATTTGTGATGGAATCGCTGCTCGAACTGGGGGAAACCGTATCTTCTGCGAAAAAGAAAGCAGAGGAAATGCTCGATCATTTCATCATTCCTGAAATGCTCTGGGACACCTTTCCCAGAACGTTCAGCGGCGGCGAAAAATTACGGCTGAATCTGGCACGGGCGATGGTCAGGCAATCGAAGCTGCTGCTCCTTGACGAACCGACAGCTTCCCTTGATCAGGCGTCGAAGGAAACAGTCAGAGAGCGGATCAACGAACTGAAACAGAACGGGACAACGATGATCGGAATTTTTCACGATTTGGATTTTATGGACTCCGTCGTTGACCATAACTATAAGCTCGAATCCGGGGTTTTGAAGGAGGTGTGACCGGCTATGGCCCTCACTCGTGAATTGAAACAGGAAGAAATCGGCGACTATCTTCATCTTTTATGTGAGCTGGATGACCAGCATATGATGCCCGAAGAGGAGGCGCGGCTGCTGTATGATAAAATCAGCCGGTATCCCTTTTATAAAACTTATTGCGTTTGTTTGGAAGAGAGGATTGTCGGCACCTACACACTGATCATTCTTGACAATTTTGGACATGGCGGGTTGAAGATCGCTATTGTTGAGAATGTCGTTGTTGCGCCGGATGCACGCCATTCTGGTATCGGGCGGGAAATGATGGATGACGCCATGCAGCGCGCAAGAGATAACGGTTGTTACAAACTCATGCTTTCCAGTGATATAAAAAGGACGGGCGCGCACGCGTTTTATGAAAACCTGGGCTTTCAGAAGCACGGGATTAGCTTTAGAACGGAGTTGAGAAAATGACCATCGATCTGCACTGCCATACCAATGTATCGGATAACTCATTTTCCATTGAAGAAGTCCTTCACATTGCTCAAAGAAATCATGTCGATCATTTGGCGATCACCGATCATGACACAACAATCGGACTCCATCAGGCAATGAATTTAGGGAAAAGCAAGGGTCTGGACATTATTCCAGGCATCGAAATCTCAGCCTATGATTTTCTTCGCGACAGGCGCGCGCATATCCTCGGTTTATTTGTGAAACCCGGTCATCCGGCTCTGGAAAAGCTTTGCCGTCCGCTCAGGGAAGCGCGACAGGCTGCCTCGCGGGAGATGGTTGAAAAATTAATTCAGGCAGGTTACGAAATTGAGTGGGAAGAGGTTTCCAAACTTGCGGAAGCGGGAACAGGTGTATACAAGCAGCATATTATGCACGCTTTGATTAAGAAAGGGTACACGAGTTCTGTTTACGGAAATCTGTACAAAAAACTTTTTTCCAGAGGGGAGTCCAAAGGCGTGGCTTTTGTCCCCATCCGGTACCTTGAGGCGACCGACGCGATTCAGGCAATCAGGGAAGCGGGAGGCGTTCCGGTACTTGCTCACCCTGGCCAGTTTGATAATTTTTCTGCGGTCGCCGACTGGGTACGCGCAGGTCTGGAGGGGATTGAAGTCCATCATCCTCTGAACAATGAGCAGGCTGAGCAAAAAGCGCGGGATCTGGCCGATAAGTATCATCTGATTCAAACCGGAGGCTCCGATTTTCACGGCTTTTATACCGACACGGACTCTGTTCCGGGATCAAGAAGCACGGAACCGGCCTGGTTTGAAGCGTTGAAAATCCGGAGAGATCTTGTGCGGGCCACTGAATAGCCTGGCCTGAATGGAGCCGGCTGATCCAGTCAGTTGCGCACTGCCTGACTTTTAAACTGATGGTCCGAGCCCCCTCTGGGCCATAATATACATTACGGAGGCCTCTTTAAGTTTGGAGGTCTTTTTTTTTCACTTCAAGAAAGCATTAAAATTATTTAGGACATATGTCCTTTTCCAGTGATCCGGATACCCGTTTAATAAAAATAAAGGAAAAAGCGAATTGAGGGGAGAAAATGAAAGGGAGCTTGTATGCTTTTTTAGCCGGAGGGTTTATTACACTCCAGGGTGTCGCAAACGCGCGGATCAGCCGGGATATCGGTACCTGGCAGACGGCAGCGATGACACAGTTCACGGGATTTATCGCGGCTCTCTTTATCCTGATCCTTGTCCGGGACGGTCATTGGAAAATGTTCAGCCAGATCAGGCCTTTGTATTTATGCGGCGGCGCTCTGGGGGCAGTGATTATTTTCAGTAATGTCACGGCGATACATCAAATTGGAGTCACGCTTTCCATATCTTTTCTGCTTATTGCCCAGCTGGGCCTGACTTTTTTAGTCGACAGCAATGGCTGGTTCGGTGTTTCAAAACAAAAAATGGATCGATCACAGTTTATCGGCATTGCTGTGATGATTGCGGGAGTAGCTATTCTTGGATTCTAGATGTTCCGGCTGGAGAGGACTCATTCATGAAAGAAATCAGGGATAATGAACAAGTGAAAGCTTATCTGTCGGCTTTCCGGATCGAATCCGTTTTCAATGATCAGATTGTGCCGCACATGTCACTGTACCAATTCGATCCAGGTGAGTCCATTTGCGGTCAAGGGGATGTCGCACAGCATCTATTTGTTCTTGTTAAAGGAAAAGTAAAAATCTATACGACGTCACCGGAAGGAAAGACGCTGATCCTGTCCTTTAAAATGCCTCTTGAGATCATTGGCGATATTGAATACGTACGGGACAGTGATTTTATTAATACTGTTGAAGCGGTGTCGTCGGTTTGCATGATCGGTGTGGATGACCACTGGCTAAAAAAATATGCGGACAATGATCCTGGATTTCTGCGGTTTTTGCTTGAGATCATAGCAAGAAAATTTTACATTAAGTCCAATTCTCTGAGTTTTAATCTGATGTATCCGGTGGAAGTCCGTCTGGCCAGTTATATTTTATCTGTTTCCTTTGACGCGTCTGATGATCAGTTCAAAGGGTGGCTGAACAGCGCAAGCCTGACCGACGCGGCCAACCTGATCGGCACCAGCTACAGGCATCTGAACCGGGTAATCCGAAAGCTCTGCTTGGAAGGCCTGATTGAGCGGAAGAAAGGGCGCATTCTTGTCAGGGATAGAAAGGGATTAAGTGCGCTTGCCGGGCGGAATCTTTACGAATAATATGGGGAGGGAGTTTAATGGTTTTAGGCTTGATTATGGCACTGATGGCCGGTTCACTGGTCTGCATGCAAAATATTTTTAACAGCAAAGTCAGTGAGCGCGCCGGATCATGGGCGACGACGGTGCTGGTTCTGGGTCTTGGCTTTCTGGCATCGCTGATGATCGGTCTCGCTTTTGAAGGAGGTCGGCTCTTCGCTCTGCACCATATGCAGTCATGGTATGGGTTCAGCGGATTGATCGGCGTGGGCGTGGTGATCTGCCTGGTGCAGGGCATCCGAAGACTTGGACCGACATACGCTGTTTCGATTGTACTGACTTCACAGCTTTTATTTGCTCTGTTGTGGGATTCTCTGGGCTGGTTCGGCCTGACTCAGGTCCCGCTGACTTTCAGACAAATACTGGGTGTACTGGTCATCATCGCCGGAGTTATTATTTTTAAATTCAGCGGTGAAAGAAGAGCGGCGTAAAGTTTAAGATCAAGATTTCAATTGGAGGCAGATTTTGAAAAAATACCGGACTTTGCTCTTTGACGTGGATAATACGCTATTGGATTTTGACGCGGCGGAAGATGCGGCACTGCACCGCTTGTTTGAAGATCAGAACTTTTCATTGACCAGAGAAGTCGAAGCGGATTATAAAAAAATTAATCAGGGTCTGTGGAAAGCGTATGAAGCGGGGAGAATCGATCGCGATGAAGTGGTGAATACCCGTTTTTCACTTTTATTTAAAGAGCACGGCAAAGAGGTTGACGGTGTGGTTCTTGAAAAAAAATACCGCAACTATCTTGATCAGGGGCATCAGCTGGTGCAGGGCGCTATTGAACTAATTACGGATCTGAAAGATCAATACGACTTGTTCGTTGTCACAAACGGCGTTTCCGCGACGCAGGACAGACGCCTTCGCGATTCGGGATTGTTCCCGCTGTTCAAAGATATTTTTGTCTCGGAAGCCACGGGTTTTCAGAAACCGATGAAGGAATACTTTGAGTATGTCTTTGCAAGAATCCCCCATTTTTCAGCGAGACAGGCGCTGATCGTCGGAGACTCTCTGAACTCAGATATTAAAGGCGGGCAGCTGGCGGGACTGGACACCTGCTGGTTCAACCCGGATATGAAGCCTAATGATACGCTGCCGGATCCGACTTATCAAATTCAGAAGCTGGATGAGCTGAATGGGATTCTGGATGCGTTATAAAATTGTAATTTCTTGGCTATGGTAAGGTTTTTGTATATGATAGAGGGTACAAGAGCATAAATTTTAAAAAAAATTTTGTTTTGTAACATAACCGGAATGGTTTTCGTTTATTTCTTTGAACACCCGGGTGAAGGAGGGCGGTCTATGGAATCCCAGCAGCAGATAAGTGACTCCCGCTTTGAGGAAAGATTTAAGCCGTACATGGCGCTGATACGCCGTTACTGTGTGTCGCTCGCCGGTTCGTCCTGGGACGGCGATGATTTATTTCAGACTTCAATGATCAGGCTTATAGGCGCGTGGAGAAAGAAGCCGGACCGGCCGATTACCAAAGCGTATCTTTACCGGATCATTTCCAGCGCCTGGATTGACGGGCACCGAAAAGCTTCCGTTGACGAGACGGTGAAGGACTCCTTTGAAGACCATGCTGTCCCGAGAGCTGACAGAATAAATGAGGATGCTCTGATACAGGGCGTAAAACGGATGATCAGTTGTCTGACGCCGAAACAGTCTTTAGTATTTATGATGCTTGCCGGCTGGACAATGGCCCCTGCCGAGGCGGCCGAACATACCGGAGAGACGGAGGGAAATATCCGCGTGATTTATCATCGGGCGAGAAAAAAGCTCCGAGCTGCCGGCATGAAGAAAGTGTCCCGGGAGGCAGATCAGCGGGCACTGCGTTACGCGGATGCTTTTCAGAGCAGGGATCCGGCACGTCTGCTTCAGCTTTATTGGGAAGAATCCGGGAGGCAAGTCCAGCCGCTTCAGATGGTTCGCACTTACCGGCGTGCGGATGGTATCCGGATGGCGGCGTAAACATCGGTCAATTATAAAAAAGAACGTGTACAGGAGGAAAACTTATGTCATTTTTTATACCTTATGTCATTGAACAATCAAATCGTGGAGAACGGTCCTACGATATTTATTCACGTCTGCTGAAAGATCGTGTGATCTTTCTCGGATCGGAAATTAACGATGAGCTGGCCAATAGTATTGTTGCCCAGCTGCTCTTTCTCGCGTCTGAAGATCCGGAAAAAGATATTTCGATTTACGTCAACAGCCCGGGTGGATCGGTTTCAGCGGGATTCGCTATTCTTGATACGATGAATTTCATCAAACCGGACATCCAGACAATTTGTGTCGGTATGGCCGCTTCCATGGCGTCTATCATCCTGACTTCCGGGACCAAGGGCAAGCGTCTGTCGCTCCCCAATGGTGAAGTGATGATTCACCAACCGCTTGGCGGCGCCCAGGGGCAGGCTAGCGATATTGAAATCAGTGCGAAACATATTTTAAAAACAAGGGAAAAGTTGAATAAGATTCTCTCCGATACCTCAAACCGTACGCCTGAACAAATTATTCAAGATACCGACCGTGATAACTTTCTGACGGCGGAAGAGGCTAAAGAATACGGCTTTATTGATAAAATTATTACAAAACTGTGATAATCGATTTAAGGGTTTCATGAAACATCCGGAGCACTGTGCTTCGGGTGTTTTTTATTTGTCACTTAATATATGTTAACCATTTTTTATTTTATGTTGACATATATTCCTTCTCTTAATAAAATTAGAACCGTTGACTGATTCAAACTAGGGGGAGAGAAAATTTGAAAACAAAAGAGCTTGTTGAAATAGCCTTATTTGCCGCGATCCTTGGCGTGCTTGGTTTCCTTCCGCCGATTCCACTGCCGTTCACACCGGTTCCAATCACACTTCAGAATGTCGGAGTACTGATGGCGGGCATGTTCCTGGGTATCCGGGCCGCGACTTCCAGCATGGTGCTGTTTGTCCTGCTGGTGATCGCAGGAGCTCCGATTCTCGGCGGCGGACATGGCGGTGTCGGCGCAATTTTCGGTTCTGTCAGCGGTGGCTTTGTTTTAGGATGGATTGCTGAAGCGTTTGTGATTTCACTGATTTTGTCCTTTTCCAAAAAGCCGCCGGTTTGGCTTTTAATCGTTGCCGGCTTAGCTGGCGGCATCGTTGTTCTGTACCCGATCGCGACTTTGTGGCAGGCCGCGCTGATGCATGTTTCCTGGTGGAGCGCTCTCGCGATGGATGCCGTTTTTATTCCCGGCGACGTGATCAAGACGGTTTTTGTCGCATTGCTTGCCGTTCAGCTGCGGGAAAGAGTGGGGGGTCCGGGCCGCGCATCATCACAAATCTGAAGAGCATTTCCTCATATTTTTCCGAAAGGTACACATACTAAAAACACCCTTTAGAAAAAGGAGGTTTTTACTTTGGTGGATCAGCCGGGAACAACGTTCAGCGTGCGGGATGATGAAGAAACATGGCCGGGTGCAAAGGAACAGTACGCGTCGAAGCGTGCCGACGGATCGATTAAAGACCACCCCGGTGAACGCATGTTTTCCGCACACACGAAGCAGCGGAAAGATCAGAATCATGATCATGCGGAGGGATGAGCTAGTGAAAAAGAAACCGGATTTAACCAGCGAAATGATTAATCCGATCGCGAAATCCCATGCGATGTATACGAAGAGCCAGGTGAATGGCGAAACGCAGCTGACGCAGGCAGGCAAGATTCTGAAAGTGAGCGCCAGGCACCATCAAAAGTAATGAACCGGATAAAGGGCGGAAAGAGCGGTACCCGTGGTAAGCGGGCCGCTCTTTTCATTGCAGACGATCCGGGCTTATTCAGATTATTTTTGATTTTTCGGACTAAGATTGTATAATGGATGTAAGCCTTTTAATAAGATTAAAAGAGAAATGGTCTATAAAAAATTATTTCGTGGATGAGAAACTTTAGTGATTTTTCAAACGTATTATTATTACAAGCCTTAAGAAGGGATGTCGATTATGGAAAGTTTTTCAACCGGGGCTTTAAGAAAACCCTACTCTAAATTGTTTGGCGCATTTTTTTCAGGACTGCTTGCATCGGCTGTGGGCGTTTATGCGGGTCAATTTTTGCCGGACATTCTCAGACTGCCACTTTGGATTGTTGAACTTGTTCTCATATTCGCCATGATGGCTGTAAGGAAGCGCCGGGCAGTCAGTTATCTGATGATGTATACCTTCATGCTGATTTCCGGAATGGTCATGTACTCAGCTTTGTTCTATTACACCGGGCTCCTGGGCGCAACAGTAGTGTTGCAGGCTTTTACGGTCACAACTGTTTCCTTTGGTGCGATCGCCGTTTTCGCGATGGTCAGCAAGCGCGACTTTACATTTCTGGGCAATTTTCTGTTTCTTGCGCTGATCGCCCTTGTCATCATTCCGATTGTCGGGATCTTTATCCCATTTTCAAGCACGACGATGATGATTTATTCCGGGATGGGTATTCTGATTTTTGTCGGTTACACGCTGTTTGATTTCAGCAGGCTGACGGTGCATGGATTCACGGATGAGGATATTCCGATGATTGTGGTTTCGATTTATCTGGACTTTATCAACTTGTTCATGTATATTCTTCAGTTCATCGGCATCGGGTCGAAGAACTGAGCAAATTAATCATTGATGGCTCTTTAAGAGATCGGAGAGTGCGCGGGCACTCTCCTTTTTTTGCGTTTTTTTTCATCTTTCTGGCTTGTCCCAATTCAGTTATACTGAATAGGGGTACGAATGATAAATTGGAGGAGATGTTTGTGGCGCAACGCGTTGTACAAGTTAATGAAAGGTTGCCTTTACTTGAAAGTATTCCTTTAAGTTTCCAGCACTTATTTGCTATGTTCGGATCAACGGTTCTTGTTCCGCTTATTTTTAAAGTTGATCCGGCGACGATCCTCCTGATGAACGGAATCGGCACATTGATTTATCTGCTGATCTGCCGGGGGAAAATACCGGCTTATCTGGGATCCAGTTTCGCTTTTATTGCTCCGGTTCTTTTTGTTATCGGAAAGAGCGGCTACAGTGCGGCACTGGGCGGGTTTATCGCTGTCGGTGTGGTGTTTATCCTTGTTTCTTTGATCGTGCATCTGGTCGGAACGAAATGGTTGGATGTCGTTTTCCCACCTGTCACAATGGGTTCAATCGTGGCGATTATCGGGCTGCAGCTCATTCCGACGGCGGCTCAGAGTGCCGGTCTGATTGCTGCGGCAGGTCAGAAATGGACACCGAATGCAGCAACACTGACCGTTTCTCTTTTGACAGCGGGGATCACGCTTCTCGGCTGGGTTCTGTTCCGTGGATTTTTCAAGATTATTCCGATTTTGATCGGTATCGTGTCCGGTTATATCATTGCCATATTCGCCAAGCTTGTGAATTTTGCGCCGGTTGCCGAGGCCCATTGGATCGCGCTGCCAACTTTTTATAAACCGGAATTCGACTGGACAAGCATTTCCGTTATCGTTCCTGCGGCTCTGGTTGTTATCGCCGAACATATCGGCCACTTGATCGTTACCAGCAATATTGTCGGCAAGGATTTGCTGAAGGAGCCGGGTCTTGACCGTTCGATTTTAGGAAATGGTATTTCAACCGTAATCTCCGGCTTTGTCGGTTCAACTCCGAATACAACGTATGGTGAAAATATTGGCGTCCTGGCCATTACAAAAGTTTACTCGACATGGATTATCGGCGGGGCGGCAGTGGTCGCCGTCTGCCTCTCATTTATTGGAAAATTGTCTGCACTGATCACAACGATTCCGCCGGCTGTTGTCGGTGGCATTTCGCTGATTCTTTTCGGCGTCATTGCGACAAACGGTTTCCGGATTTTCGTTGAGTCCAAAGTGGATTTTTCAAAATCGCAGAATATCATCTTGAGCACAGTGATTTTTGCGACCGGAATCAGCGGCGCGACGATCAATATCGGTCTGGTCCCTTTTAATGGTATGGGTCTGGCGACAGTTGTCGGCGTCCTATTGAGTCTGTTCTTCGCGCTAATCAATAAACTTCACTGGTCTAATGAAAATTAAACCAGCGTCAATCTGAAGCATAACACGCAATCCAGCGGCACCCATTCAGGGTGCCGCTTTTTTCGGGGAAATTTGTGTAACCGGAAATAATCCGCTATACTTCTGCTCAGGATCTGAAGGGGTGGCGAAAAATGGCAGCAGACGATGAAAAATATATGACACTGGCGATTGCTGAAGCGAAAAAGGCGGAGGCCATCGGTGAAGTGCCGATCGGCGCAGTGATTGTAAAAGACGGCGAGGTTATCGCGCGGAGCTCTAACAGGCGCGAAACGCTGCAGGAACCGACTGCGCACGCTGAACTGATGGCCATTGAGGAAGCCAGCCGCAGACTCGGAACGTGGCGCCTGTCTGGCTGTACGCTGTATGTCACACTAGAACCTTGCCCGATGTGCGCGGGGGCCATTGTGTTATCGCGAATCGGCCGACTGGTTTACGGCGCTCCGGATCCGAAGGCAGGTTGCGCGGGAACTTTGATGAACCTGGTTCAGGACGATCGCTTCAACCACCGAGCCGATGTCGCTGCCGGCGTGCTGGAAGAAAAGTGCGGCGTGCTGCTGACAAATTTTTTCAGAAAACTGCGAGACAACAAGAAGATGGGTGGGTAAACGTTACCACGATGAATCTAATACAAGCTTGTATCGGCCATTGTTTTATGTTAAACTAGTCACCGTTACGGAATTTGGCTGTGGAGGCGTACCCAAGTGGCTGAAGGGGACTGACTCGAAATCAGTTAGGGCGTCGTTCGGCGCCGCGGGGGTTCAAATCCTCTCGCCTCCGCCATTAATTTTGTTATAAAATTAGCCGTGCTAGACGGGGAGGCAGCGGTGCCCTGTGACTCGCAATCCGCTACAGCGAGGTTGAATTCCTTTTCGAGGTTTGTGCGATGTGAGGCAGCCTCAGGCACGTGGTGTTGACGTCCGGGTCCCGCGCAACGGAAACTCATGAACCCTGTCAGGTCCGGAAGGAAGCAGCAGTAAGTGAGACCTTTCGTGTGCCGCGGGGTTACCTGGGCTGAGCCGGCGATCTGAGAAGCGCTTATGGCGCCCTTATCGACAAAAGGTGCACGGCGTTAAAATAATAAAGTTCAAGAGCTATCGGAAAACAATTTTCGATAGCTCTTGTTTTATGAACGGAATCATCAGCAGAAACATTTTTAACTGACAGGCAGAAGGGGAACCACAGTTCACTTCACCGGCTGTTACCGTTATAATGAATCTATGCAATGATAAAGCCTGCTTTTTTACGGTAAAGGGGGATGAATTTTGGCCTATCAGGCGCTGTACAGAGTGTACCGGCCTCAGACTTTTCACGACATCGCCGGACAGCAGCATATTACACAGACGCTGCAGAATGCTCTGATCAAGCAGCAATTTTCCCACGCTTATCTCTTTACCGGACCGCGCGGGACAGGAAAAACCAGTGCAGCGAAAATTCTGGCCAAGGCGATCAACTGTGAGCACGCGCCTGTCGCCGAGCCATGCAATGAATGCGCCGCTTGCCGCGGGATTACAGACGGCACGATTGCCGATGTGATTGAGATTGACGCAGCGTCAAATAACGGAGTCGACGAGATCCGGGAGATACGTGATAAAGTAAAATATGCGCCCAGTGAAGTGCGCTATAAAGTGTACATTATTGATGAAGTGCACATGCTGTCGACAGGCGCGTTTAACGCGCTTCTGAAAACACTGGAAGAGCCACCGGAACATGTTGTCTTTATTCTGGCAACAACCGAACCGCAGAAAATACCACTGACCATTATTTCACGCTGCCAGCAGTTCGATTTTCGACGCATCCCATCATCGGCCATTGCAGAGCGTCTGAAATATGTGGTCAGCGACCAGCATATTGAAGCAGAGGATGAAGCGTTGCAGTTAATTGCCAGGGCCAGCGAAGGCGGTATGCGCGACGCACTTAGTGTACTGGATCAGACGGTAGCGTACAGCGAAGGAAAAGTGGCTGTTCAGGACGTGCTTGATGTGACGGACATGGTTTCTGACGAGCTGGTCCGAGGACTGACTCAGGCTCTTGACGCGCATGACGCCGCGACGGCGATCACTAACACTTCGGCACTGCTTGACGAGGGCAAAGATCCGCTCCGATTAATTGAGCAGCTGATTTATTACTATCGCGATCTGTTGCTTTATCAGACTTCGCCTGATCTGGAAGATATTCTGAGCCGTCCGCATGTCGACGACAGTTTCCGGGAGCAATCGAAAAATATTCCGGCGGATCGGCTGTATGACGTGATCTGGCAATTAAATGATGCTCTTTTGGAAATGAAGCGTACCAACCATCCGCGAATTTTTCTGGAAATGGCTGTCGTCAGGCTTTGCCGGTTGACGGAGCAGGCTGTGCAGGGCGCTCAGCCCGCCGCCAATCTCGACCCGCTGGAAAAAAGGGTCGAAGCGCTGGAAAAGCAAATGAAAGAACGTCCCGCGCCAGCCGCAGGCGAGGGAGACCTGCCTGTGCAGCAGCAACCGTCCGCCCAAAACAGCATCCGCAGATCGGTAAAAAGTGGGAATCTCCGCCTGCCAATGGCGAAAATCAGCCGGGTGCTTGACGAAGCGACAAAGGATGAACTGACTGAACTCCGCTCCGCGTGGGGGGAGGTCATGTCAAGGGTTCGCGCAAAGGATGTGGCCGCCAATGCTCAATTGCTCGAAAGCCAGCCGGTGGCCAGTTCTCCGGATGGCTTTATCCAGGCTTTTAAGTATAGCATCCACTGCGAGATGGTCATGGATGCAAAAAGCCATACTATAGAGATGGTACAGTCCATTCTGCAGGATGTCCTTCATAAGGAAAAAACAATGTATCCTGTTCCTGAAGAAACATGGGAAAAGCTGAAAAAAGATTACATCCGAAGGTCCAAAACCCCGGAAAAAGAATCGGGAAATCAGCAGCAGGAAGACCCATTGATTGAAGAAGCAAGGAAACTGGTTGGAACTGACTTACTGGATATAAAAGATTAACCTTGGAGGCGATTCATATGATGCGAGGAAACATGAATAACATGATGCGGCAGATGCAGAAAATGCAGAAGCAAATGGCGGAAGCGCAGGAAAAACTAAAAGACGAATTTGTTGAAGGGACTGCCGGCGGCGGAGTAGTCACAGTAAAAGCAAACGGACACAAACAAATTGTCGACATCGCCATCAAGCCCGAGGCGGTTGATCCTGAGGACGTGGATATGCTCCAGGACCTAATCCTTGCCGCCGTGAATGACGCGCTGACGAAGACAGATGAACTGGTTAATGAGAGACTTGGAAAATTCACAAAGGGATTGAATTTACCAGGAATGTAATTTTCCGGTACCCGAAACAAATTTGATGAGCGGCGGATTCCGTGAACCCGATGATCGGATAGCGGAATCCGCTGCTGGTTATTTAGCACTTTTATAGGAGGCTGCTCTGCCATGCAATATCCTGAACCCATTGCGAGATTGATTGAAAGTTTTATGAAACTTCCGGGAATCGGGCCTAAGACAGCAGTCAGGCTTGCCTTTTTCGCAGTGGAAATGAATGAAGAAGACGTTATGGACTTTGCACGTTCTCTGGTGGATGTCAAAAGGAAACTGGTGTATTGTTCTGTCTGTCAGAATATCAGCGACCATGACCCTTGCCAGATCTGCGACGATTCGTCCCGCGATCACTCAACAATCTGTGTTGTCCAGGATCCAAAAGATGTCGTGGCACTGGAAAAAATGCGTGACTATCACGGCGTCTATCATGTGCTTCACGGAGTCATTTCACCTATGGACGGGATCGGACCGGAAGATATCAAAATTGCCGAACTGATCCGTCGTCTCGAGGATGAATCGATCAAGGAAATTATCCTTGCGACCAATCCAACGGTGGAAGGGGAAGCAACGGCGATGTATATTTCCCGTCTTGTCAAACCAATTGGTGTAAAAACGTCACGTATCGCTCATGGGCTTCCTGTCGGCGGGGATCTTGAATATGCTGATGAGGTGACTTTGTCAAAAGCTCTTGAAGGGCGAAGGGAACTTTAATTCGGGCTGAAATTTAACGGATATTTAATGGGAAACCCGATGCGTTAATCTGGAGGGTGGTTGCTATGTTCGGACGGAAAAAAGGTTTGCTAAAGAAAGAAATGACAGATTCACTTCTGGAATCACTGTCGCGCTGTAAACAGGATTGGATGACAAAAAGAGATGTCATCGAACCCAGCATCGACCCTTCGGAAGAAGTACTGTATCAGCTGAAACTTGCAGAATCTAGGTATCTGTTTCTACTAAAAGAAGTTCGCGCGCAAAAAATTCATATAGGAAACTGATCGTTCTAAACGGGACGGGCCTCCATATGCTTTATAGAGAAGTCTTGGAGAAGGGGGTCTGTTCCTTTGACTGGTTATCTGTTTATGATTGCCGGAGTGCTCATACTATTCTTTTTTATGATTGTTTTCGGGCCTTCATTTCACCCTGTGCGATGGGGTGGCAAACTGTTGGTGCGTTTACTGATTGGAGTGTTTCTTCTTTTTCTGCTGAATGTCGTCGGTGAATCGTTCAGTCTGCACATTCCCATTAATCTTGCGACAGTGTCGGTCAGCGGGTTACTTGGTCTCCCTGGTATTGCCGCGCTTATATTAATTAAATATACGACCGGAGTCTGAGTCTAGGAAAAATAAATGTTGACGAATAATCGGCAGGATGATAATATATCTCTTGCCGTGTTTTTCAGAGAAAAATTAATTCTTGACAAGAGACTGATAGAATCATATAATATTTCTTGTCGTCAAAAACGGCTGTGAAAAAAAGATGTTGACTTCTTAAACACAACATGTTATCATTTAAAAGTTGCTGTTACGAAAGAAGCGACACGGAATGTTCCTTGAAAACTGAACAAAAGCCAAGCGTGATATAAAGGGTAAACCCCTTATGTCAATTCAATTTTGCTGAGGATCGAATGAACGAAGAAGAAACAAACGGAAGCTGCGGTTTCCGATGCACTATTTTTTGGAGAGTTTGATCCTGGCTCAGGACGAACGCTGGCGGCGTGCCTAATACATGCAAGTCGAGCGCACAGAAGGGAGCTTGCTCCCGGAAGTGAGCGGCGGATGGGTGAGTAACACGTGGGCAA
>NZ_SRJD01000031.1 GCF_004684935.1 Sporolactobacillus shoreae | reverse complement strand
GAGTTCAGTCAGAATTCAGTGTGCTATGAGCACAAAGCCTTTTCAGAAGACTTCAGTCTTGAACGGCGACTTTAAGTCGCAGACATTTATGTCTGAACCCACCTGCTTTAGCAGGTGGTCGTTTAGTATCAACGTTTATTCAACTCAAATCCCTGTGCCTGTCAATTGCCCGACAAATGCTTTTCTTTTATAGCAAAGGAGGAGATTCATTATCAGTATCAATAATCCTGTTCATACAGCCTATGATACCGACGAAAAGTTAAAAACACTGAATTCTGACAAACATAAGAAATTCTTAAAAATAATAGCTCTTGTTTCGACCTTCGGAGGACTTTTATTCGGATATGACACCGGAGTAATAAATGGATCACTCCCTTTTATGTCCCAGCCAGATCAACTCAATCTCAATTCATTTACCGAGGGATTGGTCGCTAGTTCGCTGCTTCTGGGAGCCGCTTTCGGTGCCATATTCAGTGGAAAGTTAGCGGATAAAAAAGGCCGTAGAAAAGTGATTATGTCACTGGCCGTGATCTTTTTTCTCACAACTCTCGGCTGCACGTTTGCGCCAAACGCAGGAGTAATGATTTTATTTCGCTTTTTACTAGGTATAGCTGTGGGCGGTGCCTCGGTAACTGTACCAACCTATCTGGCAGAGGTTTCTCCAGTAGAAAAACGCGGCCAAATTGTGACGCAAAACGAATTGATGATCGTCAGTGGACAGCTACTCGCCTATATTTTTAACGCAGCCATCGCAGGATTTTCCGGTGGGGACGGGCATGTATGGCGTTATATGCTTGTTCTGGCAACACTTCCAGCAGTCTTCCTTTGGATAGGTATGCTGATTGTTCCGGAAAGCCCCAGATGGTATGCGACTAAAGGAAACCTGAAAAGCGCTTTACAGGTCCTCCATCGGATTCGAAAAAAAACAAGGGCAAAACTTGAGCTCGCTGCGATCAAAAAATCAATTGAAAAGGAACGTCAAGTCAGCAAGGCAAGTTTTAGAGATCTGAACACGGGCTGGATCCGAAGAATCGTTTTTCTTGGCATAGGTATTGCTGTCGTTCAACAAATTACCGGAGTCAACTCCATTATGTATTACGGGACACATATTCTCGAAGAAGCCGGATTTCAATCACAGGTTGCCCTGATCGCAAATATTGCCAATGGCGTTATTTCCGTCCTGGCCACATTTGTGGGAATGTGGCTTCTAGGCAAAGTAGACCATCGTCCCACCCTTCTTATTGGGCTCACGGGAACAAGCATATCGCTGTTCATGATCGGAATTTTTTCTCTGACACTGCAGGGCACTGCTTTGCTGCCATTCCTTGTACTTGGAATGACCGTTACCTTCCTCGCTTTTCAGCAAGGCGCTATTTCTCCGGTTACCTGGCTGATGCTCTCGGAAATTTTCCCACTTAGGCTTCGCGGTTTGGGGATGGGTGTCACTGTTTTTTGTCTCTGGATCACAAATTTTCTGATTGGCCTAGTTTTTCCCGTTTTGGTTGACTCGGTCGGACTGTCCGCAACATTCTTTGCATTCTTTGCCTGTGGATTAGGTGCCCTCGCTTTTGTCGGAAAATTTTTGCCTGAGACGAGGGGGCATTCTCTTGAACAAGTGGAACAGTACTTCAGGAGCTTCGACGATGACAACCAGACCGTCCGTGAATCACAGCAAGCTGATTAAAAAGACCTGACTGAAACATCATGCCCCCGGCACTGGATCGTTCATGCGGTTCAGTGTTTTTCATTTCGAACAGACAAGTGTAAACAATTTGGGAAGGCCGATATCACTGATTTTTGAATTTGGGATCTCATTGAGCTCTTCAACACGAAGCTCCTTACGTGCAAATGACGTGACGATCTCTCCAAGCGTCCATTCTCTCAGAAAAACCTTATAGTTCAGTGTTTCATCCGGACTTTCGGAAGATAGATGCTTCCCGTAAGCCACTTCCCGCTCCCTGATCTCCTGATCAAAATAATTGCCAAACACAATCTGCTTTTTCCCACGAGTTGTCACAAGCTTTGTTGAAATCGGATGAAACTCCTGAAGTATCAATTTTCCACCCGGTTTCAAAAGTTGAAAAATTAATTCTGCCAGAGGTTCTAGATCAACAAAATAATGCAGAATGCCCAGCTCCATAAAGACAAGATCATAGTCCGACGTTCTGGAAGCTTCCGGTAGTTGAAGTACATCTGAGACAATATAGTTGAGATGAGTCTTAAGTGCTGCGGCTGTTTGTCTTGCATATTCAGCATTTTCTTCTGAAATATCAATAACTGATACATCTGCTCCCAGAAGAGACAGTGCCAGAGCTTTCCCTCCATGGGATCCAAGCAGATTCATTATCTTCTTCCCGTTCACATCAGAGAAATATGGAGCAAGCTGCGCCAGCCGTCCGACCGGATCACGGCGAATCTTTTCTGCCACCTGTTCAGGCGTGCCAAAACGCCTGACCCACGCCTGAAAAGCGTCCTCGTTCCACGCTTTTCCGTTTTCAGCGGCATCGGAACTCTGTAAGCGCTGCAGGTAATCTTTTACTGCCTGGTATAATGGGTGATCCTTCTGTAAATGTGTTAAAAAATAATAAACAGACTTGACATAGATGGTTTCTGTTCCGATGATTTTAGGAACTCTGTCCGGATCCGTACGAATGACTGTTCCAAAGAGTCCGATTAATTCAATTTTATAGTCATCGATAGACAGCATGAAAGACGCTTTCCGCTGATTCTTCGTAACCAGAGTAGGCTTATAGGGCTGAAACAGATAATGAAGGTTTTCCAATGCATCCCATTGAATGAGTATCCTGATTGTTTTGGTGAAGGGAACAACGACACCTTGGAGGATAAGAGCACCTTCCTCCGTCACCGTACAGGGGACTTTGGCCTGATCAATTAAAGCAATCGCTGTGAGTAGTGAATTTTGCCAACTTTCTCTTGACGGATTCTCATGCATGAATACTTCTCCTTAATTTTCTCTTTCTGATTGCACTGACTTACGGTAATAATCATAGCCTGAAGTGGGTGTAAAACCTATTTGTTGATAAAGATGCAGCGCATGATCATTTTTACTATCGACTTCCAGTTTTACCCGAACGGCCCCATCGGCCAAGAGATGGTTGATGAGGAGTGACAAAAACCGGCGTCCATAACCTTTTTTCTGAAATTCTGGGAGTATGCCGAATCCAAAAATTCCCGGATCATTACTTTCATAATCAACATAACCCATTCCGATCAGTTTTCCTTTAAAATCAGCGGCGAAGCTTTCCCGTGTGCTGGCGAGCAGGGATTTTTCAACTCTGCCTCTGGCGTCCTTTTTACTTTCGCCGAATACGGCCACACTGATGTCTGCCAAAGTGTCAATATCTTTATATTTTGTTTTAACCAGTTTGATCCCATTGTCCGGGGATTCATCCTGCCAGTCGCTTTTTTCTAGTGTCATGGCATATTCAGAGAAATCGTACTGAGCACCCAAATCATTCATCAATGGTGCAATTGAGTCCCGTGTATCGGCAACAAACAAGAGGTCCGGAATTTTGTATCGAAGCAGCTCCTCTCTGACACAAAGCAGCAGAGCTGAGAAGTAGCCCTGTCCCCGGTGTTCGGGCAGCGTCATTGCAGAAAGCTCGGCTTCTTTCTGAGTCGGGATAAAGAGATGAATAAAGCTGATTGGCTGGTCCTTTTCGTAGGCGATAAAAGTATGTTTGATTCTGTGATCAAAATGCAGAGAATCGTCCAAATAAACATTCTCCCTCACACCGTCTATTTCCATTACTGCTTTTTCCATATTCCGGATTTTTCTAACCGTCTCTTCATCGAGTCTGTTCAGCCCCTTGATAATCATTCCATCGTCTCCGCCCATAGCTTGATAAGACTAATTATAAGTGAATTATTGTGAAAAGACGACATGAATCTTAATGCCCGGTATCTGAGAACAGACACCGGGCATGTCAAACCCTTCATTTATCAACTTTATTAGCAATGAGTTACTTGGTAAAAAGCTCACCGGAGCTTGAGCTGTGCGCCGGTTGAGTTCTGGAATCCGGATCGATAAAATGCTTGGCATTGTTGACAGCTGTAGGCGCCTCACCAAATCCGGTTGCGATCAGCTTTATTTTTCCAGGGTATGAAGCGATATCGCCTGCGGCATAGACGCCCGGCATGCTTGTCTCCATCTTCGTATTGACGACAATCGAATTTTTATCAAATTCAAGATCCCAATCTTTTATTGGCCCCAGAGCAGAAACAAAGCCATAATTAACAATCAGATCATCTATCGGGAGAACCTCAAGGCGATCGCCTTTGACCTCTTCCACAACAAGCTTTTCCACCCTGTCGCCTTTACCAATGATTTCTTTTGCTGTAAAAGGCGTTAATACGCGGACTTTGGACTGATTCATTTCTTCAACACTTGTCTCATGGGCTCGGAACTGATCACGGCGATGGATGATCGTTACCTTGCTTGCAATGGGTTCAAGGGTGTTCGCCCAGTCCACAGCTGAATCCCCACCACCAAGTATCGCAACTTTTTTACCGGCAAACTTTTGCACGTCGTCCACGTAATAGTGAAGGTTTGTTGTCTCGTAGGCCTCTGCGCCCTCGATTTTCAGAGGCCGCGGTGAAAAAGCACCGACGCCCGCAGTAATAACCACTGTACGTGTCAGGTGGCTGTTCCCAGACTCTGCAATAATCGAGAAAGTCCCGTCACCCAATCGTACTAAACTTTGTACATTTTCATCCAGAACAATCTTCGGACTGAATTGCCTAGTCTGTTCGACAAGATTTTTTACTAAATCTTTCGCTTTGATTCTCGGAAAGCCGGCGACGTCAAATATTTCTTTCTCTGGGTAAAGTGTGCCGAGCTGACCACCCAGCTGGGGTAGACTCTCAATAATTTTGACCTTCATCTGCCTTAATCCGGCATAAAAAGCAGCAAAAAGACCTGTTGGTCCACCGCCTATAATTGTAATATCATAAAGATCCTCACGCTCTGACAATCTGACCCCTCCAAATTTTGGTATGGCACACCATTTATTTACTTACTTTATGAATAATTTACTACCCATGTCAGGCCGTTGAATGGCTCACAGCACTCTTCAATCGTTCGAACAGCTTTTCCGGTGGAACGTCCAATTTCCCGACACCTTGTGCAAGCGAGGCATCCCCACCGCCTTTTCCATGAATCAACGGGAGAACTTCCGAAAGTGTACGTTTCATATCACCGCGAGCGTCGCTTCCTTGAGCACAGACAATTTGAACATTCTCGCCTGAGGAAGTGATGAAGAGTGCGGTACATCGGGTATATGTCTTTGTCACCCTTCCCGCCAATTCGCGTATCTCCTTGACCGGTCGCTCTTCAAATCTTTTCGCTACTACAGGGTTTTTTGATTCCTCATTCAGCAGAGATCCCAGCTGGCTAACCTCAAAATCAATAAGGCGATTTCTGAGGCTCTTGCACTCATTTTCCCAAGTCTTTAGCTGATCCTCAAGCTTCCTCGTTCGGCTGAGAACCATTTCGGGGCGGGTGTTATACAATAAAGCCAGCTGCCCTAATTCTCGATGCTCGTCTTTAAAAAGGGACAGGGATCGCCATCCACAGTTGAATGATACACGGATATGACCGCGGTGAGCCTCCCATCCGAGGATTTTTATCGGACCGACTTCACCCGTCCGCACGGGATGTGTGCCTCCACACGGATTGTAATCGATGCCTTCAATGATGACGAGACGGATGTTTTCAGTGACAGAAGGTGCTTTTCTCAGATGGTACCGCAGAAGATCTTCATGATCAACAAATTTAGCCTGAATCAGAAGGTTTTGAAGGACGATACTGTTCGCCATGGTCTCGGCCTCTTCCGCCAACTCTTCGGACAATTCGGCAATATCCAGATCAATGGTACATCGATCTGTCCCCATATGGAACGCTATGGTTCTCATGCCCAACCGATCATCGAACACCGCACTCAGAATGTGCTGTCCGGCATGCTGCTGCATGTGATCAAAACGCCGTTCCCAATCAATTTTCGCATGAATCGCTGATCGGGATTCATCGAGCTTTTGCGCGAGATAGTGCCGGATTTCATCTCCGTCTTTTTCAACATGAGTCACCCTTACTCCATCAAGAAATCCGGTATCGCAGGGCTGTCCCCCGCCGGTCGGATAAAATGCAGTTTCATCGAGCACTGCATAAAATGTTCCATCCTCGTCACAGCCTTGCCGCAGCAGCTTCGCTGTAAATTCCTTTAAATATGAATCCTGATCACATAATCTTTTTGTTGCCACACAATCACCTTCTGACCTCGCTGAACATCCTTGATTTAAACGTAACAGGAAAATCTGAAAAACAGCTGAAAAAGGAATTTACACTTAACGAGGTTAAATTATGTTATAAACGCGCAGGATATAAGATACCTATATTTCAGTGCAGGAGGGTTTATTATGATCCTCGCAGCGAACCTTTGCTTTCTCTGGCTTGTAATCAGCGTCCTCATTTTTACCCCAAAGAATATGTCAAGAGAAGACCTGCTCTTCTTGTTCTTGACGAGTTCAATCATCCTAATGCTCGCTATATATTTTCCTGCCATGAAAGCTTATCTCGGGATCTCCGGTTATAAGCTTCAAACCGCAGAGTTTATCGCTTTTATCATTAACCGCAACGTAATTTTACCGATAATCACCATTCTGTTTATTAATCAAATTCTTTCAGCGGGGGTACGGCAGAAATCCTTGATCTTTTTCCTATTCCTGATCACAATTGATCTTTATTGTTCTTTTGAAGAACGATACACAACAGTCACCCGTGTTCCGTTTCTGTTTCTCTATGAAATGGCGTATTGGTTCCTGTGTCTCGGTTTTCTAAAAGCCTTCCAGCTTCTGAATCGACAGGAAATTAAAAAACGTAATATAACTAGGCAGCCACAATGAAATTTTATAACAGCTCTTTCAGCACAAATGAATGGTTTATCCTGATCGTCGGTATCGCGGCGTATACCCTGCTCTTCCTGCTGCCTAAAAGACTTACGCGCAGCCAGACGGTTCTCACCTTAATTATGGGCATCTATTTTGTGGCTCTTTTCGATCAGACACTGTGCAAAGTCCCGTTTAATTATTACGATGTCAATGATACATCCTACTTTGAACTTTGGGATGCCCTTTCCTATATCATGTATGGACCATTCGCGTATTTTTTTATTTACGGCTATTCAATCATCAAAAAATTCAGGTCCACTTTTTTCTTTTATATACTGACCTGGGCAGTATTTTCGATGTTCGCTGAAGCACTGGCCTGGCATGCGGGCGTCTATCACTATAGAAATGGCTACCAAATGTTTTTTTCGATCCCTGTTTATCTGCTCGTCCTCAGCCTCACTATGCTTTATTATCAATGTTATATCCGTCAGCACAAGTAATTCATTGTCCTGTTCCCGTAGTGAGCGCCGGATTATTTATTCCGAACCGCTCTGTTCGTCATCCCTTTGACTCTTCCAGACTTCGACCACATCGCCGTCTTCATCCTGGTCAACGATGAATGAACCATTGTTATAACGATCAGACTTCCTCACATCTGAAGCGGCCACCTGTACCATTTTGAATCTATCAGTGAGCAGCGAGAGGGTATCAAATTCATCCACCAGTTCAATTCCGGCAATACGATGTGGCCTGGTTTTTAACTCACGAAGCATAATCAGACCTCTTCTCGCACGGGTCATCCGCTCAAGCTGACTTTCAACCGACATTTTTTTCACTGAGCCACGGTCCGTCACAATCATCAGATCAGAAGGCATTTTATCAAAATAAGTAAGTCCTCCCACGACAAAGTCGTCCGGTTTCAGTTGAATGGCCTTCACCCCGGCTGCCCTGATGCCGACAGTTCCGGCATCTTCTTCCGCAAAACGAAGGCCATAACCGAATCGGGTAGCAACAAGAATGTCCCTCTTCCCATCCGTAATAAATGCGCTGACACATTCGTCATCCTTTTTCAATTTGAGGGCTGTCAGAGGCTTTGAATAGCGTTGGGCTTTATACTCGGACAGTTCCGTCCGCTTTACCATCCCTAATCGGGTAATAAAAGCCGCAAATCGGTTTCTCTCGCTAAAATCGGAAACCGGAAGGGCTGAAATAATTTGCTCATCCGTCTCAATCTGAACGATGCTTGTGACATGCTGGCCCAGATCTTTCCAGCGTTTATCCGGTATTTCGTGAATGGGAATGTATAGGTAGCGTCCCCTATTTGTAACGACAAGTAGGGTATCCGTTGTGTTCATTTCATGTTGATAAAGAACGTGGTCCGTGTCCTTCATTGTGACACTGTCATCACTGCTCGCGGCGAAGGACCTCAGGCTTGAGCGTTTGATATAGCCGTGTTTCGTCAGCGACACCATGACATCTTCTGATGCGACTATGACTTCAAGACCGATTTTGATCTCCTCAATTTCATCTTCAATAGTCGTCCGCCTGACGTCGGCATATTTTGTCTTAATTTCGTTCAATTCCTTCTTAATGACCGATATCAGCTTTTTCTCAGAGCCCAGAATACCTTCCAGACGGCTGATTGTCTGGATAAGCTCTTCTTCTTCTTTTCTCAGTGTGAGAATATCGGTATTAGTCAGTCGGTACAACTGCAAGTTCACAATCGCTTCAGCCTGCATTTCACTGAACCCGAACGAGTCGCAGAGATTCTGCTTCGCGTCTTTCTTATCTTTCGATGCACGGATCACGCGGATGACATCATCAAGGATCGAAACAGCCTTGATCAGCCCTTGGACAATATGCTGGCGCTCTCTGCTCTTCTGCAGCTCATATTGTGACCGTCTCGTGACCACATTTTTTTGATGTTCAATATAAGCCTCGAGGATCTCTTTCAACCCGAGTTGGCGAGGTGCCTTATGATCAATCGCCACCATGTTAAAATTGTAGGAAATCTGGAGATCCGTGTTTTTGAAATAATAATTCAGAATACCTTGAGAATCAGCGTCTTTTTTAAGCTCCACGACGACCCTCATGCCGGTGCGGTCCGTCTCGTCGCGTACCTCAGCGACGCCTTCGACCTTGTGGTCCAGACGTAGCTCGTCCATTTTCTTCACCAGCAGCGCTTTGTTCACCTCATAAGGAAGTTCGGTAATCACTATCTGCTGCCGGCCTGTCCGCAGCGTTTCAACCATCGTCCGGGCCCTAAGCATAATTTTTCCCCTACCCGTTCGATAGGCCTTTCTGATGCCGTCAATTCCCTGGACAATTCCTCCCGATGGAAAATCCGGACCTTTGACAACCTTCATCAGATCATCAACGGAGCACTGAGGCTGTTCCATCAGCATGATCGTTGCGTCAACTATTTCCTCAAGAGAATGAGGCGGAATTTCCGTCGCATAGCCGGCGGAAATTCCTGTAGATCCATTAACAAGTAGATTAGGGAATTTAGACGGAAGAACAATTGGCTCTTCAAGCGTATCATCGAAGTTGGATACAAATTCAACCGTTTTCGCGTCAAGATCTCTCAGGAGCTCTGAAGAAATCTTTGACAAACGGGCCTCCGTGTAACGCATGGCTGCCGCCGGGTCGCCATCAAGGCTCCCGTTATTTCCATGCATTTCGATCAGCGGCATCCGGACTTTCCAATCCTGGCTCATACGGACCATGGCTTCGTAAACGGACGAATCACCGTGCGGGTGATAGTTGCCGATCACGTTTCCAACCGTTTTTGCAGACTTTCGGAAAGGCTTGTCACTTGTATTACCATCGCGAAACATCGCATAGAGGATCCGTCTCTGAACAGGTTTTAGTCCATCCCGAACATCGGGAAGCGCCCGTTCCTGAATGATATATTTGCTGTATATTCCAAAACGATCGCCGATGACTTCCTCAAGCGGCAGATCCAGCAATTTTTCTCGGCTCATAATCTTTATTCAGCACCTTTCACGACAGTCAGGTTCTCATTTTCCAGAATGTTCGTTTCCTCATCCAGGCCGAACGCAACATGGGATTCAATCCACTTGCGGCGCGGCTCGACCTTATCGCCCATCAGTGTGGTAACCCGCCGTTCCGCAAAGGTCTGATCATCGATTCTTACGCGGATCAAAGTGCGTGAATCAGGATTCATCGTCGTCTCCCATAGCTGATCGGCGTTCATTTCACCGAGACCCTTATAGCGCTGAATGGTGTAACCCTTGCCAATATGTTTAATTGCTTCTTTCAGGCCATTGTCATCCCAGGCATATTCGAGCACCTCTTTTTTTCCGGTGCCCTTGCTGACCTTATAGAGAGGCGGCAGAGCGATATAAACATGTCCCGCTTCAATCAATGGACGCATGTAACGATAGAAAAAAGTAAGGAGGAGAACCTGAATATGTGCGCCGTCGTTATCCGCATCAGTCATGATCACAATCTTGTTGTAATTGCTGTCTTTTATTGAAAAATCAGCTCCTACTCCGGCGCCGATCGCATAAATCAAAGTATTAATTTCTTCATTTTTTAAAATCTCTTCAAGTCTCGCCTTCTGCGTATTAATGACTTTGCCTCGGAGAGGAAGAACGGCCTGAAATTTCCGGTCACGTCCTTGTTTCGCAGAACCGCCCGCCGAATCACCTTCGACCAGATACAATTCGTTCCGATCAGCGTTTTTTGAAGACGCCGGGGTTAGTTTGCCACTGAGTACAGACTCTTTCCGCTTGGTTTTCTTCCCATTTCTCGCATCTTCCCGCGCTTTTCGCGCGGCAAGGCGTGCCTGGCGCGCCCGCATAGCCTTTCTGATCAGCATTTCACTGACCTGAGGATTTTCCTCAAGAAAATAGGAAAGCTGTTCTGAGACAACGGTGTCGACGGCGGAGCGTGCCTCGCTCGTACCTAGTTTTTCCTTTGTCTGGCCATCAAACTGAAGGAGATGCTCCGGAATACGTACCGACACAATACCCATGAAGCCTTCACGGATGTCGCTGCCGTCCAGATTTTTTTCTTTCTCCTTGAGCAATCCGGATTTTCTGGCGTAATCATTGAAAACTCGTGTGAGGGCAGTCCGGAATCCGGATTCGTGCGTTCCTCCGTCTTTTGTGCGGACATTATTGACAAAAGAGATCAGACTCTCCGAATAGCCGTCGTTGTACTGGAAAGCTACGTCAACTTCCATTTCGCTGGTTTTTCCTTCGAAAGCGACAACCGGATGGAGTGCGTCATTATCTTCATTCAGATAGGCGACAAATGCCTTTATCCCCTCATCGTAATGATACACTTCTTCTTTTCCGGAACGCTCATCGGACAGGACGATTTTCATTCCTTTTTGGAGAAAAGCAGATTCGCGGAGCCGCTCACTGAGAACATCAAACTGAAATGAGGTTGTGCTGAAAATCGAAGCGTCCGGCTTAAAATGAATAAGTGAACCGGTTTCTCTCGTTGTGCCGATCTTCTCAAGCGTGGTTACAGGATGGCCACCATTTTCAAACCGTTGTCTGAAGATCGCACCGTCACGCCAGATCGTCACTTCCAGCCACTCGGATAGGGCGTTGACGACCGAAGAACCAACCCCATGCAGACCTCCGCTCGTTTTATATCCGCCAGTCTGTCCGAACTTTCCGCCAGCGTGCAAAATAGTGAAAATGACCTCTACAGTAGGCTTTCCGGTGCGGTGGATGCCCGTCGGCATTCCACGGCCGTAATCACGGACGCTGATGCTTCCATCCCTGTGAATCGTGACAAAAATCTTATCTCCGTACCCGGCTAGCGCTTCATCAATACCATTATCGACGATCTCGTAAACAAGATGATGAAGACCGCGGCTGTCTGTCGAGCCAATGTACATGCCCGGCCTTTTTCTCACAGCTTCCAGACCCTCAAGTATTTGAATTGTATCATCGTTATAAGCTGTTACCTCTTTAGCCAAATAAAAAACCCCTTTCAACACCTGCTGCCCTAATTTTCCGTGATCTTTGACTGATGATCGGACTATATTTATGGCAGTCCTGACGGGCGGACTTTGCTCATTCAGATTACAGGCGATAAATATCGCTATACTTT
The DNA here is from genome assembly GCF_004684935.1 of Sporolactobacillus shoreae. Classification (GTDB taxonomy): domain Bacteria; phylum Bacillota; class Bacilli; order Bacillales; family Sporolactobacillaceae; genus Sporolactobacillus; species Sporolactobacillus shoreae. The sequence continues at coordinate 18,830 of NZ_SRJD01000031.1, read as the reverse complement.
TCGGTCAGGTAACGGATCAGATACTCCGGATTAGGTTCTTCTCCAGTTGCGTCATTCACTATTTCAAGCGGTTTTTTCAGACTGCCGAACTTGTGGATATGTTCGCTCAACCAGGCGGTAATCGCCGCAAGACTGCCCCCGCTTACACGGACATCAAAATCAGGAATATCGCGAAGCATCGCGTGTTTAAACTGTGCGGCGTACACATAGCCCAGCGCATAGGACGGAAAATAGCCGAAGTCTCCGCCTGGCCAGTGAATATCCTGCAGAACACCTTCCCGGTCTGTTTCAGGTACGATCCCCAGATATTCTTTCATTTTTTCATTCCAGACACCGGGAAGATCCTTCACTTCCAAATCACCATCAAAAAGTGCTTTTTCAATATCATAACGTAGCATGATATGTAACGGATAAGTCAGTTCGTCGGCAAGTGTGCGGATCAGTGATGGATGTGAGACATTGATCGCTCGGTAGAACTCTTCAAGCGAGACATTATCAAACTGTCCGCTAGCATAACGTTTCAATTCGCCATAGTGGAGTCCCCAGTACGCTTTGCTGCGTCCAATAAAATTTTCGAAAAATAAAGATTGTGACTCATGGATCCCCATTGAAGTGCCTTCACAAAGCGGAGTGCCAACAAGATCACGCGAAATATGCTGTTCATAGAGGGCGTGCCCACCCTCATGGACTGTGCCAAGTACCGTGGAGATGAAATCATTTTCCTGAAAATTCGTGGTTACACGGACGTCGCCGGGATTCAGCGTGATTTCAAACGGATGCTCTGTTTCGTCAAGACGGCCCGCTTCAAAATCATATCCATTTTCCCGAAGAAGATGCAGGCAGAAAGCTCTCTGTTTATCCGCAGGGAAGTGGACATGCAGAAAATCATTTTCCGGCTGATCTTTCGAAGAGGTGACAGACTCAACAAGCGGAACAATAGCTTCGCGCAGTCTTCCAAAAATGCGGTCAATCATTTCAACAGTGAGACCTGGTTCATACAAATCCAGGAGCGCATCATACTTTTTCGACTTCACACCCCAGTAGCCAATAAATTTACGCTTGAAAGCGACCATTTTTTCCAGGTAAGGAGAAAGAAGTGAAAAATCACTTTTTGCCTTGGCTTCTTGCCAAACGCTTTGCGCTTCTGACTGTAAAATAACATAGGCTTTATTTTCTTCCGCCGGAATGTTGACATAGTGATCATAAGTCTTCTTCGATTTTTCAACCATGCGTTTTGTAACAAGGCTGAGCTTATCCTGAATGGAGGGTTCGGTTAATGCATCAAGATAATCCTTCATCTCATCAGATGTGGATCGTTTAAACACCTCATCCGATAGTGTGCCGACGACCTCAGATCGCTGAGGAATACCCTTTTTTGGCGCCCCTGTTCTCATATCCCATTCGGCGAGAGCAATGGCCTCGTTGAAATCCATAATTTTTTTCACATATGCGCTGTAGGACTTAACTGTTTCATCGATAGACATCAGAACCCACTCTTTTCCAAAAAGAATCATTGATTATTAAATTTAGCGTAAAAACAATACTTTGTCTATTTTCAATTTCAAATAAAAAAATCCTGCACGAAAAAAACAAAAAATTATTCGACCGGTTGGCTTGCTTCTTTCTGCGGGTGCTTCCGTCCAAAATACTGATAATAGTCCGTACGAATACGTCCATTATACAGTTTTCTTTTCTTTGTCGCTTTGCGCCCAAAACTGGTCTCAAATTCTTCAAAAGAAGAGATAAGATAAAAGGACCAGGTATCATATTTTTTAAAAAGCTGGCCCAGGTCACGGCAGATGCCTTCAATCTGCTGCAGATCCCCCATTCTTTGGCCGTATGGTGGATTCCCGATCAAACATCCGGATTCTTGTCTTGTTGTGAAATCAGCTACCTGCATCTGCTTAAAAGTAATCAGGCCGCTGAATCCCGCTTCACGCGCGTTATGCTCGGAAAGTTCAATCATCTTATGGTCAATGTCACTTCCAATAATGTTCAGCGGCTGATTGTAGTTTGCCAGGTCATCTGCTTCTGCACGTGCTCTGCCCCATTCGTCCGCCTGAAAAAGTGGCCAATTTTCAGAGACAAATGATCGGTTAAATCCGGGCGCAATATTTTGTCCGATCATTGCCGCTTCAATGGGGATTGTTCCAGAACCACAGAATGGATCGGCAAACGGACGGTCAGGCGTCCATCTACTCAATAAGATCATCGCGCTTGCCAGCGTTTCTTTCAGGGGAGCGAGATTGTGAAGCTGTCGATATCCGCGTTTATGCAGGCCATCACCGCTCGTATCTATTGAAAGCGTCGCAACATCTTTTTCAAGGGCAATCTGGATTTTGTACTGCGGGCCATCTTCAGTAAACCATTCCTTGTGATAGTGCTGTTTCAAACTTTCCACAATCGCTTTTTTGACAATTGCCTGACAGTCCGGAACACTGTGCAGGATCGATTTGTGTGATTTACCAGTAACCGGGAAAGCGGCATTCTCCGGCAAAATTTCAGCCCAGGGCAACGCTTTCGTCTGTTCAAAAAGGCTGTCAAACGTGATCGCTCTAAACGCCCCGACTTTTAATCGGATACGATCTGCCGTTCTCAACCATAGATTTGTTCGGCATATATCTATAGCCTGTGCTGGAAAAGTAATTCGTCCGTTTTCAACGGTCAGACTGTTGTACCCGAGTTTTCTTAACTCATCTGCCGCGACACTTTCAAGTCCCATAGCGGTCGTCACAATCAGATCCCATTCATTAGCCATCCTTTTATCCTCCCGAGCGATCCTCTCGCTATATAATCGGTCAGTTAAACCGCCTTCTTTAGAATGTCACGGCCCACCGTTACAATAACGATGTAACGTCCGTAAATTGCAGTCCATAAAAAAAAGCCCACAAAGGGCCTTTTTCTCTTTAAAATGCATTATTCATGTTCTGTAAGCCATGTTCTGTACTTTCGCACTCAGACGGAGCAAAGGCTCCTCGTACAAAAGCGGCAATCATCTATCTACAGATAAAATCTGTCCCTTTTTCCGTTTGATTCCTTCCAAAGGGTTCCTCTACCAAGTTTGAGTTTCCCGCTCGAGGGGTTTACCGCGTTCCACTTCTCTCGTTTCCGAGAGACATCGTCACTATGGCACTTTACAGAGTACTTAGCCATATCCACAAAAGACACAGGCTTTTTCCTCCGCCGTTAACCCAGATTGCTCCGGACTACCCTGGCTTATGACTTCGCCAGGCACGAACACTACGGTCATTGCAGACCGTGCGAGCATGGACTTTCCTCTATATTCTCAAAGGAATACAGCGATCACCCGAACACGAACAATGTCACAGATATGAATTATAATCCACTTTTTAAAAAGAATCAACCCTGTCCGTAAAAATTCATTATTCACCAAGACGGTTGCCGAAAACATGTTTTTCAAGATTGGAAAGCCGTTTCAGAATATCATAATTTGTCTGACCCAAGTTGTCAGAATACGACTGGCTCCCCTGTTCCTCAGTTCCAAGAGTACGTTCGCTTTTAAGCCGTTTGTTTTCTTCGCGGAGACGCAGTATCTCGGCATAGAAAACATTATAGTCATTAATCACTATATCCAGAAACTGATCAACTTCCTCAGGCTGATAACCATGAAATGAAGTTTTAAATTCCTTATGCAGAATATCATCCTTTGTCAGTCTTACCGTTTTCTGCTCTGCCATATCCATCATCACCCCAGATAATATCTATTTGTATTTTTTCAAAATTAGCTTATTTTGTCAATTACCCTTGTGCCCAATAATCTGGATTCTGCTGCCGCAAATCTTCAGAAGCGAAATCAAGATCGTAACGATTGACTGTCGCGACTGGGTAGGGCCCGCGCTGAGCCTTCTTCCGTGCGGCAGACAGGTAGTACTGAGGGGAACCGGGTGTCTCTTCATCATATAAGACAAGCATTCCATCGGTCCTAGACACCAGAAAATCATTCTTCTGCTGAAGCTGCTTCGGACTTTCATAGGGACGATTACTGATTGCACCGGTAAAATCCGCAGCTTCAAGGATTTTATTATACTGAAGCTTGACCCATTCTTTATAACGTTCATCCTGCCCGATGAACGGGACAAGAACTGCCAGTTTCAGATCCGGAAACTCCTTTTTCAACTCGATACAAACTTCTCCCGCCCAAAGTTCAACACCCGGCTGTCCGCTGATTACAATCCACTTCGTACCTGAATCGGCCAATTCTTTTATGCGCATTTTCAAGCAATAGCGGATCACCTGGATTCCCGGATGATCTTCAGAAAAGATGCCCAGTTCGCTGGGTTTATAACCCGTGACGAGTACAACTTCCAGATCTGCCAATGGCACTCCACCTCTGCTTTTTCGATGCGGGAATTTCCCGATGATCTCTTATATTATAGAACATTATCGATGAGATATTTTGTCGAATTCGCTTTCAAAATCCATGCAAAACGGCGATATATGCCGACTTTTGGCTATTTGTGCGCTTACCCGGGCAATAAAGAATATTCTCGGAATATTTCCAAATGTATCAACGTTCCATTTCCTTAAGCAATTTTTGATCCAACCGATTCAGCCTTTTAAGATAGGCTCTGGTTTTCTGTCCTGCCCTCTCGTCCTTATCACCCGTCTTCTCCTGCAGGTAATCGATGGCGTGCTGCGTATACTCAATAGCTTCCTCATATTTTTTGAATTGATGCTCCATAATTTTCGCAGCTTCGATATACAAGCTGTCGTCCGGTTCAGCTTTTCCCGAAATCGCTGACTGCATTAAAGTCAGCGCGTGGGTGTAATGCCCTTCCCTTTTATAAATCTCCGCCAAGCGGGCTTTTGACAGATAGCCATAGTTGTCCTTCAGATCCGCCAACGCCTGAAAAAGGTGAAATGCGCGCTCTTTATCCCCGATCTGCTGATACCAACGCGCAATTTCGTACTGTTCGGCAGGGTCACAGTCGATCCTGCCCAGCACCTTTTTTGAAAGATGAATATAGAGTGCGATCAGTGAAAGTACATCCTCACGATTGTGTTCAATAATACCAGCGACATGGCTGGCCTGAGGGTGCTTTAGAAACTGAAAATAGAGAAAAGGCGCCATTTTACCCGGGACATCTTCTGTTCTCCCCGTTGAAAGAATCTCTTTCTCAACTGTCTGCAGTTTGACCGAATCTAGCCTTTCTTTCCACAGACGTCGTGAAGCGTGAAGCAGGTCGAAGTGTCCGAACGCCGGGAGACGGGGCACCTGATTGCGCACAAACTGATATCGTGTTTTCACTCGTGGCCAATCGAAGGCTTTTCCATTGAAAGTCACAAGATTTTTAAGCGATCGGCTATCGTTCAAAAACGCATGATAAAAAGCAGCTTCATGCCCTGGGCCCGGAAGGAAGTACTGTTTTAGTTCAACACCTTCCCCAGTCACACGAGCAAGCCCGATCAGAAATATCATTTCCCCGGCCCCGGCGGCAAGTCCTGTAGTTTCCGTGTCAAAGAAAAGCAGTTCTTCAGCTTTCAGGCCATATGCCGACAGGGGATGGGAGGATGATCCCCTCTGCCAGTCTTCAACGACCGTAAAGAGTTCTTCCGGTGTATAGTGACCAATCAGCGTTCTGAGACCGATCCTCTCAGTATGAACCAGCACGTATTCGTCATGGAAAGGAAAGATCTCAGCGTGAAGATCCCGTGCTGCCTGTCTTATTTCCAGCCCTTCTGCGATCTCATTCTCTGTTACTTCTTCATCATATTCCTGCCGCTCGATTTTCTGAGCTTGGTGCAGCTGCTGTTTGTAGAGTTGAAGCTTCTGTTTTAGCGACACGACGAATAGTCTCCCAGAATGTGAAGCAGTGCCTGTTTGGCAGCCTTACCCTCATTGACGAATCCAATGCACGAAGGACAGCCGGATTCGCAGCCGCATGATTCAGCCATTTCTCTAACTTTTTCAAGCAATTCAGGCATTGACTCATACAGTTTTTTGCTCAGGCCAATGCCCCCTGGATATTTATCATAAATGAAGACAGACGGCTTCTCATTGTGAGGGGATTTTATTTTAGGAACAACCGACAGATCCGACTGATCGCACATGACATAGAGGGGCGCCGCATGCCTTAGCAGATGGCTCAGTCCGACCAGAGCCCCCTGAAACACATCTTTACCAAACCGATCCGTCCACTTTTCAGAGAAAGTGATCCAGGCTGCATTGGTATGCATTTCCATCTCCGGAAGGTGAATATGTCCCCATCCGATATTTTCAAGTGTTTCAAAACGTATTTTTTTAAAAACGGTCGGAAGCGCGCGGACGGATACATCGCCATAACATTTGTCAGCATCCAAACCGGTCAATGGAGCCTCTTCATCCTTCTCCAATACATCCATCTGAACGGCCAGGTCTGAGTCGGTATAGTAATTCACATTCACTCGCCTGATATAGGCTTTACGCTGCTCAAGGTCCAGCTGATCGACATGATACTGAACGCCCTGATGGATATAAATCGCGTCTTCGTAAAGCATTGTCATCGCGCCGAAGCGATCCATCTCGCCAATAACCTTCGTATGCCCTTGATCTGTAACATCCACAATCGCAAATGAATCCTGGACCGCAGACCGCAGACTGATCTCATTGGCCGGGAACGAGTCATTCATCCAGTACCATTTTCCGGTCTGATAATGCAATACATCTTCATCGGCCAGAAATTGGCACAGATCATCCGCCGGCAGCCCTCCAAATGTTTCCCCCTTTGGAAAGGGCAGCTCATAGGCTGAACATTTGATGTGGTCCATCAGGATCATCAGATTGTCCGGGTTAATACGCACTTCTTCCGGTTTTCTTGAAAAAAAATAATCAGGATGCCCGGCCATGTACTGGTCAAGCGGATTGGACGAAGCCACCATAATAATCATTGCGTCTCCGCTGCGTCTGCCAGCACGTCCCGCTTGCTGCCAGACGCTGGCCATGTTTCCGGGATAGCCTGTCATAATGCAGACGCGAAGCTGACCGATGTCGACACCCAGTTCAAGTGCGTTTGTGCTGACAACGCCCATGATTTCACCGTTTCTCAGTCCTCGCTCAATCCTCCGCCTTTCGAGCGGGAGATACCCGCCGCGGTAGGCACAGATTTTTGCGCGTTCTTCCCTTCCGCTGTTTATCTCCTGGAGATGGCTGACAAGTAGCTCCACTTTCAGTTTGCTCCTGGCAAAGACAATTGTCTGAATGTCGTTTTTTAGAAAGCGTGCGGCAATATTTTTTACAGCAAGCATCTCATCCTCTCTTACATTAAGCTGCTTATTAACGACAGGCGGATTGTAAAACAGAAAATGCTTGCGCACGCTGGGCGCACCGTTACGGTCGATCAGCGTCATCCTGCGGCCCGTCAGTGCTTCGGCGTGTTCACGGGGATTGCTGATCGTCGCCGAGGTACAGATAAACTGCGGATGACTACCGTAATAATTGCAGATCCTCTCCAGCCGGCGGATGACGTTGGCCACATGACTTCCGAAAACGCCCCGATAAACATGCAGCTCATCGATGACAACAAATTTGAGATTTTCAAAAAGCGAAACCCACTTCGTATGATGGGGCAGAATGGAAGAATGAAGCATGTCCGGATTGGTCATAACAATCTGTCCAGCCCGGCGTATCGTCTGCCTGATCGTACCTGACGTGTCGCCGTCATAGGTATAACTTTTGAGAGGAGCACCGATTTCATTAATCAGTTCCTCCATCTCGTTTTTTTGATCCTGAGCCAACGCTTTTGTTGGGAAAAAGTAAAGTGCGCGGCATGCAGGATCGGTAAGGATGGTCTGCAGAACAGGCAGATTATAGCATAGTGTTTTACCAGAGGCGGTCGGTGTCACCAAAACTACATCCTTTCCCCTCATCACGGTCTCAAAGGCATCCGCCTGATGGGAATACAAAGAATCGACGCCGCGGCTGATCAAAGCTTTGCGCAGCCGCGCGTCCATAGCTCCGGGGAAAGGAACCGATGTTGCACTACGTCCGGGTACAGTATGCCAGTTAACAATATTTGGATCTTTTTTCAACTCATTCAGGAGGTCATCCATAGACTCGCGTACTTTCATTGGGCTCTCCTCCCTCTCCTTGCCGTCCTGATACTACCTATTTCTATTGCACCAATTATAGCATATCGAATGGGTGTTCGCTATACTAAAAAGTGATGGATTATCTTATGATTAGGCTATGTTAACGTTAAATGTTGATTTTGCCCATTACTGGTTCGAGCGGAAGGCGTGAGACTCCTGCGGGATCAGCTCACGGATCGCCCGCGGAAAGCGAGTGCCTGAAGCGAAAAACAACAGACAAGTTTTACAGAGCTTCTGATTAGGGCGTTTACGATCATTACCGGACAGGAGGTAATTTGAATGCAGACATTAAACCAATTGGTCGAAAATGACCTGAATATCGCTGTCCTTACGGGTGCCGGGGTCAGTGTTCCCTCAGAAATTCCGCCCTTCCGCGGCACGAACGGCCTCTATCAGAATGCGGATGTGGAACGCTGCCTGAACATTGATTTTTTTCAGAGCCATCCTGAGGAATTCTGGATCTTCTACTGGACTCTGTTTGACGCCGATCTTCTTTTGTCGGCACAACCGAATCCGGTGCATCAGTGGCTGAAAGATCTGGAAAACAGGCGGGATGTGACTGTTATTACACAAAATATTGATGGATTGCACGTCAAAGCAGGAAGTTCGAATGTAATTGAGGTTCATGGTTCGTTTGCCCGTGCGGTGTGCCCGAAATGCGGCACAGTCTATCAAACACAGGCGATCGGGGCGCAAAGTTTTCCGCACTGTTCCTTAATAACGGGCAAAGGTGAGGTCTGCGGCGCTGTACTGAAACCGGATATTGTACTCTTCGGAGAAGCGGTACGCGGTTTTGATGAAGCTGAAAGAGCGATCCGCAATGCTGATCGCTTAATTATTCTTGGAACATCACTGGGTGTGACGCCGGCAAACATGCTTCCTCTGTACGCAAAAATGCAGGGTGTACCGACATTGCTTGTCAATGACCGGCGTGCTCTGCAGATGGACTACATTGATCGTTTCATCCATATGGATTTTAACCAGTTTAATCCCGACCAAATCATAGGCTAAATCAGGTTGATTCAAAAAAGTCTTTCATTTCAGCAACTGCACGAAGTCCTCTACTCTGGTCCAGTAAAAATCCGGATTGGCCGGATAAGTGCTGGACTGCGTGACAGGCAGCCATTGAACGGCTGCTGTATGTATACCAGCAGCCTTACCGGCAAGAATATCCGAGTTACTGTCCCCTATGTAAATGGACGATTCCTTATCAGCATTTAACTCATCGAGTGTACTAAGAATACCGCTCGGGTCCGGTTTTGGTAGATCGACATCATCACCAGTGATCACACTCTCAAATAAACCTTCGAAACCCAGTGCTTTTTCTGATATCTGATAAGCTCGGCGGCTTTTTCCGGTGATCAGCCCGACCCGCGTCCCGCGATGCTTCAGCTCCTTCAGGAGACTGAGAATTTCTGAATTGGGTTCTACGTATTTCTGATGTTCTGTTTCATAAATCTCATAATAAAGTTCAATAGCCTCCTGAACATTTTCCTGGTGGTGAAAATTTTTCAGGATCATTCCGTCATCTGTCGGACCAAACATCGAAACAACACCCGCTGCATCAACAGAGCGAAGGTCATATTTCTTAAATACCGTCTGAAAGCCGTGAATGCAAAGCGGCAGTGTATTGGCGACTGTCCCGTCAAAATCAAAAAGAACCGTTCTAAATTCCATTGTTTCTCCCCCGTATCGTGAATTCGATCTCTAGAGTAATAGTAGCATATCATTTGTAAATTTAGGATTAATGTTCCACGTCTGACAGCTGGTTCAATAATTTATTAATCGCCGTAACAGGCAGATGGCAGACAAACTGTTCACATAAAAAGTAGGTGGTCCTTCCGCCAATCGGAGAATAAATCCCGACACTTTTATTGATCTCTGCAAGAGCCTTTTGATCCCCCACAAAAACAGCGAGCTCAGGCAGAAACAGACGGCTCAGCTCCTCTACGCTTTCCTCCGCATTTTCTCCTCTGTTGCCCTGAAGCGCAATCAGCTCCTGTGGTCCTGAAATCTGATAAAGGAAAGCGGACAGCATAAAGGTATAGCCCCCAGGATAGGACAGAATTTCATCTGAAAAAGCTGAGAATGTTTTTTCCGCGTATGCAGCCCAACGGCTTTCTCCAATCCTCTCGGAGAGCCTGAGCATGGTATAGGCAGCCGCACTGTTGCCGGACGGCATGGCACTGTCATACGCTTCTTTGGTCTGAAGAATCAGCTGGGTGGCCTTCACATTCCGCATGAAGAACCCGCCATTCTCCGCATCCCAGAACTGCCGAACCGTTTCATCTCCAAGACGTTTCATTTCAGTCAAATACCGAGTATCAAAAGTCGCCTCATACAATGCCTCACAGGCTAGTGCTAAGAAAGAATAATCATCCAGATAGCCAAGATAGCGCGTTTCACCGTCACGAAAACGTGCCATCAACTGTCCATTCCGTGTCACGTGTTTTTGAATAAAATCAAATGCAGAAGTAGATAAGTTTACATAATGTTTGTTATGTAATGCTTTTCCCGCTCTGGCAAGTGCGATGATCATCAATGCGTTCCAAGACGTCAGAATTTTATCGTCTTTTTCAGGCTGAATTCGACGATTTCTTGCGGTCAATAATTTTTCTCGACACAGCTTTAACTCCTCGGTCAGCACCACGTCGGATATGTTCAGAGCCTCTGCCACTTTTTTTAAATCGGTTCCAATCAAATTCGGCACACTTTTATCTTCAAAATTTCCTTCTGAAGTAATGTGATACGTTTTGCAGAACAATCGGCCTTTTTCCTCGCCGAGAACGGACAAGACTTCTTCAGGACTCCAGACATAGCATTTGCCCTCCAGGCCTTCCGAATCGGCATCCTGAGAACAATAGAAACCTCCATCCGGACTGTGCAGCTCACGTTCGCAGTAAGCAAAAATATCCTCCACAACTTTTTCATAAGCGGAATCGCCCGTCCATTGGAAAGCCTCTGTGTAGACGATCGCCAGCATCGCCTGGTCATAGAGCATTTTTTCAAAATGCGGGATCAGCCATTTTTCATCGGTCGAATAACGTGCGAATCCGCCGCCGATATGGTCATGGATCCCACCTGCAGCCATACCGTCCAGAGTTTTCTTCACCACATCCAGTGCCTGCTTATTTTTACTCCAACGCGAATAGCGCAGCAAAAACATCAGTTGATGGGGAGCCGGGAACTTCGGAGCTTCCCCGAATCCGCCGAACACCGGATCAAAGTTTTCAGTGAAAGCATGAAATGCCCGGTGAAGCAGGTCTTCTGTCAACTTACTTTGACTTTTTGTCTGCTCAGATAAAGTTTGTACAATCTGAGTGCCGATTTCAGCAATTTTATCTGGATTCTGATCATACTGGTTCTTCAGGGACTGAAGCACATCTCTGAAGGCCGGGTGCCCGTAGGCAGATTCTTTAGGAAAATAAGTACCTGCGTAGAATGGCTTTTCATCAGGTGTCAGGAAAACGTTAAGCGGCCATCCACCCTGTCCCGTTAAGGCCTGACATATTTTCATGTATACCGCATCAATATCCGGCCGCTCTTCACGGTCAACCTTGATCGATATGTAATTGTCGTTCAGTATTTGGGCCGTTTCCTCATCTTCAAAAGATTCATGAGCCATAACATGACACCAGTGACAGGAACTGTATCCTATACTTATAAAGATCGGTTTGTTTTCATTTTTTGCTTTTTCAAAGGCCTTGTCTCCCCATGTATACCAGTTCACTGGATTATGCGCATGCTGCAGCAAATAAGGTGATTTTTCATGGATCAGCGAGTTAATATAATGTTCTTTCATATGACACGTCCTTCAATGAAATTTAACGACTTCCACGGCAGCGAATTGTTTCAGCCAATCATCATTTTTCCGGATGCCTTTACATTATTATAACCGAATAGATGAAACAGACGCTGCATGACCATTCTGCACGTCCTTGATTTCATGTTTGAGAAATGAGAGAATTACTAATTCGATAGATTGCTCGTTCGGAAATGGTGTACACTGGAATCGTCTTATAGAATTGAAGGAAAAGGGATACACACGTTGCTGCAAACTGTGGAAGATATCAAACGATTAATAAAAAGCGATGAACAGTTAATGCTTATACTGTCTCAGGTGCAGACGCTCTGCCTTCCCGACTGTTGGATTTGCGCAGGTATATTAAGGGCAAGGGTTTGGGACTATCAATCAGGATTTATCACTAAAACGCCGGCACGTGACGTAGATGTCGTATATTTTGATCCAAACCATTTGGATTATGATTTTGAGCAAAAAATTCAGCATGATCTCTCAGTTGAAAATCCATCAGTCAAATGGGAAGTTAAAAATGAAGCACGGATGCACACTCACAACCCTGGTACCGAGCCCTATACTTCAACTATCGACGCCATAGCAAAGTTTCCGGAGACACCAACTGCAATTGGCGCACGTCTGGATTCAAATGATCAGATTGTCTTAGCTGCTCCTCTTGGAGTGTCTGATCTGGTCAGCATGATTGTACGGCCAACTCCATTCTGTGCAGAGTCTGAAGAAAGATTAATCATTTACAGAAAAAGGATTTCAACAAAAAAGTGGCAGAAGAGATGGCCTATGCTCCGGTTCATTGAGGCCTAGATTCATTCCACCTTATTGTCGTTTCATTGACTGTTAATTTTTCCAAGTTTTTTCGGTTGACAGTAAACCCCATCCCAGGCTGATCAGGAACTCTGACAAAGCCGTGATCCACTATTATTTCAGGTTCAACAATCTCTTCTTCCCAATAGCGTGACGATGCGAATAAATCACCAGGCATCGCAAAGCCTTTCAGTGATGCAAGAGCAATACTGTGCGCCTTCGCCACTCCGAATTCGATCATTCCGCCGCACCAGACAGGTAATTGCTCTTTAAGGCACAAGTCGTGGATTCTGACAGCTTCAGACCATCCACCGACCCGCGCCATTTTAATGTTAATTATCTTGCAGCTTCCCAGTGCCAGCGCAGCTCGAGCATCCTGAAATGAAGCGATGCTCTCATCCAGACAAACGGGCGTTTTTATTTCGGCTTGCAGATAAGCATGATCCACCAGATCATTATAGGCAAAGGGCTGTTCGATCATCTGAAGACCAAAACTATCCAACCCTTTCAGATGATCCATGTCCTGAATTGAATAAGAGGAATTGGCATCAGCCATGAGTTCACCATCCGGGAAATGCTGCCGGATTGCAGAAAGAAGGTTGAGATCATTCTGACGCGATATTTTGATCTTATAACGCTTATACCCGGCTTCAGAATATCGCTGTATCTGTTCAACGGCTTCTTTTGGATCTTTTGCCGCAATAACAGCTCCGGCAGTGACCTTTTTTCTTTCAGAGCCAAATAATTTACCAATATAGACACCTTTTTGCCGGGCATAGAGATCCCAGATAGCCTGTCCTAATCCTGATTTGGCCATATTATTCCCACGGACGCTCCCCAACAGTTGATCAAATCCGGATGGATCGGAAATTCTCTGCTGCAGAGTCATTGGCACCAGAAAATCAAGAAGCGCATGCCAGCAAGTCACGATTGTTTCCCCTGAATACCAAGGACTGGAAAAAGGATCAGCCTCACCGAAACCACTGATTCCATCGCTGTCTTTGGCCTCAATAATGATTGCCTGGCGCTTCGTGACTGTTTCAAGATGTGTTATAAATGGTATTTTTAAAGGTGATTCGATTAACCGAAGTGTAATGGATTGGATATCCATATGATCAATCCTCTTTGTGTGGAAGCCATTAATTTTGCACTATCACCTATCATTAAGAGACAAATCCCTTTAATCCTGATAGTCGACAAATATGTTCTGATCGATCCGAGATTAGAGTTAATCCCTCTGCCGCGAATTCTAACCAATTCAATTTATGGTGTGCATTCAACTTTTTTCAGTCACAAACTTCCGTACAATTTCTGAAAATAAACCGCTTTTTTCCAAGTGAATATTATGACCCGCACCGGGGACAGTCTTAAATTCGGCATTTCTTAGCAGATTCTTCATCTCTCTGGCAATACGGCAGAATTTCGGATCCAGCTGCCCCGTGATCAACAATACAGGAAATGATAGACTGTGCAGATGCTCCCACCATGACGGCTGCGACCCGGTCCCCATACCCAGAAGGCTGGATGACAATCCTTCTTCATTATTGCAAAGCCGGCCCTTACGGACATTATCCCGGATCACTTGAGGCAGCTTTCTTTGAGTATCGAACAAAGGAATATTTTCCCAGAAATTTACAAAGGCCAATATGCCCTTTTTCTTAATTGTTTTCGCAAGCTCCCTGTCGTGAATCCTTCGTGTCTCCCTTTCCCCGGTAGTGCGAAGTCCAGGAGAAGCACTCTCAAGAATCAGGCTCTGAACCCGCATGGGGAAAAGGCAAGCGAAACTGAGTGCGATCCTGCCGCCCATCGAATAGCCCAGTATATGCACCCGATTCAAATTAAAGTGATCAAGCAGCGCGGCAAGGTCTCGTGCCGTTTCCTCCATTGAATATTTTTGTGGATCTGCCGGACTATCCGTCTTTCCATGTCCGATGATATCGATCATGATCAATTGACAACCTTTGAGTTCCGTTCCGAGAAACCGCCAAGTATTCAGACTGCCGGTAAATCCATGAAGTAAAAGCAGCGGCTCACCCTGGCCCTTTATCTCAATATGATAAGAAATACCGTGAATAATTTGATTCACGGTTTTTTCCAACCTGCATCCGCTGCAACGCTTTGGCCGATCTGCGTGAATAGCCGCTTCCGAATGTGAACATTTTCTTCGCGATCGGTCGGAATCTCAATGATCTTCAAGCCTTTCTTTTGAAAAGAGGCGAGAAAAGAATGGCCAAACTCATCCCAGTTATCCACCTTTTTATAATCGGCGCCATATAAATCGGCTGTGTAAGCAAAATCCAGTCCATGCGGAGTACCGTATAACGCTTCAAAATATTTTTTTTCTGAAGCTTGCGGCAGAAATGAAAAAATTCCTCCACCATCGTTGTTAATCAAGATAATTGTCAAATTCGCGCGGTGCTGTTTTGCAGCCAGAAGTCCGTTCATATCATGGAAAAAGCTCAGGTCGCCAATGACCAGAAATGTATTTTCTCTGACCAGACTGACACCGACAGCTGTTGATACCACGCCGTCAATCCCGCTGGCCCCTCGATTGGCGAATAGTTTAAGATCCGATTGATCCGTGAACAGAAATGTATCCAGCTCTCTGACAGGCATACTGTTTCCGATAAATAAACTGGAGTGATCCGGCAGCAGGCGATTCAGCTGAAAGAACACTTTCTCTTCATTCAGAGTTTTCTCGTCACCCACACCAGACAGGATATCCTTTGTTTCCTGATTGACTCTTTTCCAAAGATTCAGCCAGGTGTCATCTGATGATGCAGGCACAGCATCCGTGATTGCTTTGCAGAACCAGCTTTCATCGCAATAAATCATTTCTGTTGCCGATCCAGAGGGATCCCGCCATCTGCTGCCGCCATCAACAACAAATTGTGCCGTTTTTTGATTTTCAATCCAAATTTTCAGCGCCTTTGACACAGGCATTGCTCCGAAACGGATGATCAGATCCGGCTTGAAAAGTGTGGCAGCCTGCGCATCGCGTAAAAAAGCGTCATAGCCCTCTATAACATTTCGGAGTGAATGAGTTCCGCGTCTTAACTGTGACAAGGGATCAGCAAGAATGGGAAAGCCTATTTTGTCAGCTAGAAAGGTAATCTTCTCTTCAAATTCTTCCGAATCCAGTCCACCGCAGATGATGACGCCCTTTCGGGATTTCCTTATTGTCTGGACAATCGGACTCAGTGTCTGTGCATCTAAAGTCACTCTGCCTGCCTTGACAGACACAGATTTAAGTTCTAGGGGATTGGCTGAGCAATATTTCATATCCGGTAGTAACGGTTCGCGAAGTGGAAAATTGAGATGCACCGGCCCGCGAGGAGAGGAATCTGCTGCTGCGATGGCCCGCGCGCAAAGGATCCGTGTATGCCCAATCAGCCTTGTATCATATTCCGGAATTTGTATTTCAGCAAACCGTTTGACATGGCTGCCGTACATGCCCGACTGGTCAATTGTCTGCGGAGCACCTACATCCTGTAATTCATAAGGCCTGTCCGCTGTCAGGACAATAAGCGGTACTCTACTGTAGAACGCCTCGATGGTCGCCGGAAAATAGTTGGCCGCTGCTGTTCCTGATGTGCACAGCAAGGCAACCGGTTTTCTTCTGGCTTTTGCCATACCCAGTGCCAGAAATCCGGCGGAACGCTCATCAATATCCAGATAAATACTTATCTCCTTCCGGTTCGCGAAAAGTAAAGCCAGCGGTGTGGAGCGTGATCCCGGACTCAGCACGACATCTGTGACTCCACTTTTCACCATTTCATCTATTAAAGCAGTTAAATAAGCTGAAAGCACTTCAGCGTGATCCATTATCCGCTACCTCCAGTCCGTCCAGCATCGGCCGAAATTTAATCGCAGTTTCTTCGTATTCTTTTTCAGGAATAGATTCCCTGACAACGCCGCAACCGGCAAAGAGCGTTGTTGTTTTCCCTGAAACCAGCGCGGATCGGATACCTACTGCAAATTCTCCGTTTCCGTTCGAATCGCTCCAACCAATCGGTGAAGCATATAGCCCCCGTTCAAACGGCTCATTCTCCCGGATCCATTTTATTGCTACATTTCTAGGCAGTCCCCCGAGCGCAGGTGTCGGGTGAAGCCCAGCCACAATATCAAAAATTGAAACACCTGCCGCGCAAGTCCCTTCAACAGGTGTATAAAGATGCTGAATATGTTTGTTTTTCATTAAAATCGGCTGATCAGGTATATTCAGGTGCTCACAAACCATTTTCAGTTCATTTTTCACGGTTGAAACGACATAATTGTGCTCGAGCCGGTTTTTCCGGTCATGCATTAGTTCCCGTCCGAGCTTATCGTCCTCTTGCGGGTCCCTGCCACGACCGATGGAACCGGCAAGGCATGCAGAAAAAAGTCTATTGTTCTGCTTTCTGACCAGGCGTTCCGGAGTGGCACCTATAAAACAATCATTTTCCACTTCCAGACTGAAAATAAAGTTTCCCTTCTGATGGGCCTGAAGCCTGTGCAGTACCCCTCCAATATCGGGGCGATGGTCGGAGATGAGTTCTAATGTCCGTGCCAAAACGACTTTATCGATCACTCCGGCTTTCAAGTCCTTGACAGCCCAGTTCACTAATTCAATCCACTTTTCGGAATCTTGCTTTTTTATATTCAGCCATTCAGTTTTGGGTGTCGAATAGTCGACCAATTGGCATTTAGTTAAAATTTCATCCGCTTTCTCTTCCATCTTGCTGACTGATGTTTCTAAGCTTTCGCCGGAAAAGTGAAACGCATTAACGGTCAGATAAGCCTGTCCCCTAGAAACGGTCAGTAAAAACGTGGGAAGATAGAACAAACCGCTGTCAAAATTCTTCCAGAGACCGGTCGTTCTCCCATTAGGATCAAAAGAGAACCCTCCGAATAATATCGGCCCTGATCCTTCCTGATCGGTGACGCCCGTTCTAACCATATTCTTTAAGATCTTCGACCAACTGTCCCGGACTTTTTGAATGCGATCAGCTGCTCCTTCTATCTTGATTTTTTCTGTAATTCCAAGCCCTGCCATTTTAAAATCACCGGACTGGCCCTGCCAGTAAAAACGTTTGCCGACAAAGTCCTCATTCCCAGCCTGATAAAAGGCTACAGGATCAATCCAATTTATTTTTTTTACCAGGCTAACCAGTATCTTCCGGTTAGCCGTTTCATTTTTATGAATAAGTCTATCAGGCACACCATACTCATCTATTCTCGTGTCCATTGTCAAAACAAATCACCCTAAACCTGTATTGAATGTGAACAATTCATGTCTCTTAACATAATGCTTTCATCCTGTTATTGTCAATAAAACATTCTCTCGCTCAGTTATCACGAGAATCCCATCAGCGCCCGAACATGCTGGCAATTTTGAGAGGTGGTCAGCTTCTCGAGCAATGTGAACGCGACTTCAAAAGCGGTCGATGGATTGTAAGAAGTGATCAACTTTCCATCGACGACCACTGGTTCGTTGACAACTTTTGCGCCGAAAGAACGAAGCTGATCCTGCCTTGGGCTTCCAGGAAAATTATAAGTTGTCGCTGTTTTGCCCTTCAAAACTCCGCTTTTTCCGAGTGCAAGAGCTGCCACGCAAATGGAAGCAATCCATTTATTTTCAGCATGAAATGCTCGGATCACTTCAAGGAACCGTTCATCATAAGCATCTCGGTAGAAATTTGCTTCTTCAAAACCGCCAGGAATTGCCAGCGCATCAAAATCGGTAACATTAATCCCGTCTAGCTGAATTTCAGGTATAACTGTAAAATTCCATGTACATTTTAAACGATCGTGCAGTCCCGCAGTGATGACCTCCGTTGATCCGTCGCCCTCTAATTTATTCCAGCCCAATACATCTGTGAAAACACTGGCTTCGGCCGCTTCGAATCCGTCTGCGAGCAATAATAAAATTCGTTTCATGGCTACCTCCTAATCTCTTTTATTTTATTTTACCGGTAATATTTAGTTCTGGGAATGAACATTTTCTCGGATTTATGGTGTTACTGCTATTCATTAATGTCCAGAAAATGATGGCGGCTATTGTCCACAGTTTGACGAGGATACTGTCCGATGATCATAAAAAATAAGACCGTCTTAAAAAAGACAGTCAATCAACCAGATATTA
>NZ_SRJD01000030.1 GCF_004684935.1 Sporolactobacillus shoreae | reverse complement strand
CGGTGAAGGGATACCCTTTTCCTTTCGCAAAATAAATGCCAGCTATAAAGTCCTACGGACATTATAGCTGGCACTTATTGGACAGGCAATCCCGTCAACTTTCGGCTAAAATCAGGCATCAATAACACTTAAACTATTAATTTATTCCTTTAAATACAATCTTGAGTATAAAGTAAGGAAAAGAATTATAATCGTAACAAGAAGGACACAATAATCTGTGATTCGCACCTGGTAAATATGAATAGGCGTTCTATTCTCATCTCCGTGGTAGCATCTTGACTCCATTGCGATGGCTAAGTCCTTTGCTCTGAAAATCGAAGAAATGAATAAAGGCATAATGATAGGGAATAGTCCCTTAACCTTTGAGAGTAGACCTCTTTCGTAAAGATCTCCACCCCGAGACATTTGCGAGCGTTTAATATTTTCGAATTCTTCCATTAAAAGAGGAAGATACCGAATTGAAATAGAAAACATCAGAGTCAATTCATGAATTGGCATCTTTAATTTTTTTAATGGTGTAAGTATTTGCTCTACTGCCTCTGAAAGCTGAATTGGGGATGTTGTTCTGACAAGCAATGATAGAGCAAGAATTACCCCTAAAATTTGCTCACACATTAAGAACCCACTCTGCAAACCGCTTATAGGTAATACTAAACTTAAAACTTGAATAGATGGCCCCATGCTTTTCGTCAGAAAAACATTATATATCATTGTTGAGAGAAAAAATATTGTTAGAGAAAAAACGGTTATCAAGAAAATTTTCCATGACAACTTAGCCATACCCCAAAGCACTACTAGAAGCAGAACCATTAAACTTTTTATGATTATTGAATGACTGATCAATAAGCTGACTGTCAGCAGAATCGAACAAACAATTTTTATACGCGGATCCCACTTTTCAATCAACGAATCTTTTTTTTGATAAATTAGGTAGCTGCTCGCTTCCATTATGTCTTCCCCAAACATTTATTATTCTTTAATTCCCGAGTTAAAATTCTGGAGACCATTTGCAGATTCCATGGTTCTTTTATCTTGACAGAGTATTTTTCCTTAATAAATTGATACGTCTTGATCACAGGCACCTCACTCCATCCAAAAGCGTCTGTTAGAACTTTCTTTGCCAATAAATCCAAAGGATTTCCATCAGACAAAATCGATCCCCTATCAATGACCAGCAACCGCGAAGCGTATTGAATGATTTCGTCTGGGTAATGACTTACCCAGATGATCGTTGTTCTTTTCTCAACGTTTAATCTGTGCAGAAGATGGAATAACTGATCACGCGCATCACTGTCTAAGCCAGCACTCGGTTCATCTAAAATAATTACAGATGGACTATTTACTATTACACCTGCAATTGCAACTCTTCTTTTTTCCCCTCCACTTAATTCCAGAGGACTCTTGGAAACAAAACGTTCAAAGTCGAGACCAACCGAATGCATTGCCTCTGAGATTCTTTCTTTCTTCTTCACTTCAGGGTAATGATATTGTTCCAATCCGAAGGAAATATCTTTAAAGACCGTTACCGAAAACAATTGGTGCTCAGGATATTGAAAAACATAGCCTATCTCATTGAATCTCTTTCTGTTTTTTTTAACAGGAAGTACACCATCTAATAACAATTTTCCAGACGTAGGCAAATTAAATCCTTTTAAAATTTTGGTTAGTGTCGTTTTACCGGCTCCTGACTTCCCGGCAATCGCGATCATCTCTCCCTGCTTTATTCTAATTGAGATATTTTTTAATAGTGTTGTATGTTTTGTGTAGCCAAAAGAAACATTCTCTAACTCGATATTCATCACAACAGCCCCAGTTCTTCAAGCTCATTGGCATGTTTAAGCACGTCAACTCCTTGTTCCTTAATCAAGAGACCGAGATGCCTGAAGTAAGGCATTTTCAGCTTGCAGATTTCTAATGAAGTAGAATCTTGATAAAGTTCTTCCAAAGTACAACCCTTCAAAAGACTACCGTCATTAAAAAGAAATACCCGATCCGCTTCTTCAATTTCCTGCAGATGATGTGTAATATAAATTAAGGCAAAAGATAGCTTTCGTCTTGCCTGTTTCAAAGCAGTGAGAAAATATCTGGCGGAAAAAGGATCAAGCATCGACGTAGATTCGTCCAGAATCAAATATTCGGGCTCTAATGCAAGGACAGAAGCTAGTGCCAGTTTCTGTTTTTCCCCACCTGACAGGTTTGCAACTTCCCTATCCAGAGGTACATTTAAATTTACTAAATTTAGTACTAAATGGACCTTCTCTTCCATTTGGTCAGTCGGAAATCCAATATTTGATAAGCCAAAGGCAATGTCTTCAAAAACGGTGATCCCAACTTGCTGATTTTCTGGATTCTGAAAAACGATTTGTACTTTCCTTCTAATGGCCGGAAGATGCATTTCATCACTTGTTTTAATCCCATCAACAAGGACCTCTCCCTGATCAGGAATCTCTATTCCATTCAAGAACATCGACAATGTAGATTTTCCTGAGCCATTAGGTCCTAATAGAGCGACAAATTCATTTTCATGTATCGTCAGGCTTACATCTTTCAAGGCATTTCTGTTAGAACCTGGATAAGAAAATGAAACATGATTAACTTTGATCATGCTCATTATCACTTCGTTTCGAGAAAGCGCCAAAAATGCTTCTCTTATTTTGAGGGTTAAATTCTCCTTCTGGCGTGTTCGGGATTTGCCAAAAGAAATTAATCACCACACCCTGTTTATCCGCCAGCTCTCTTAGATCGTTCATAAAGACACCTCTTCCTGGATCACACGAAGGACTGCCCGAAATACCTATGCCCCCTACAATTTCATATCCATGATTCTGATATTCTTTTAACTGTTTGATCACAGGTTCCAACAAACTGCGGTTACTCTCATGAAATTCAGGTGTATCGTACTGCTCCACAGTCATTGGGGGTCTATCCAAGCCGAGAAAATGTAACTCAGGACAAGGGAGTTGGACAATTCCCCAGTCATTCGCATCAATCCAGTTCACAGCCTCTTTCATAATGCCCGGTCTTCGAGCTTCATCACGTACCACAGCATTTTGATTTAATACACAATTTGATGTAATAATTATTTTTTTACTTCTTTTATCCATTGATCTTATTTTCTCCGGCAGTTGCAATCGTTTGAGCCGTCTTTTCTGGCTTCCCTAATATAGACGCAGGAATTGACCTGATCACGAAATAAACCAGAATGGCAGATATATTTTTATCGATGATGTTATCGATTAGTCGCGGTATAAAAGCGGAAGTAAATAGGCTGGCACCCGTCTGTTTAAAGAAGAGAACGAATGCGTCCTGTCCTCCTCCGGTCAGTCCGCCAAATAAAAAAACGGCGATTATCGTTCCGATCACCGGCGCGACAAATCCGACAATAATCCCTGATAACACAGCAATCTTCAAAGTGTACCCCTTTTTAGTAGCCAGCAAACCGACAATCAAGCCGATCACTCCATTAACAATAGCAAACGGGATTTCTGTATATCCATTGGTTACGCCTAATACTAAATTGGTGACGATGCCAACCGAAGCGCCCCAATAAGGTCCAAAAGAAGCAGCGATGAAAATAGTTCCCAGTGCATCCAGAAATAAAAATGGGATCTTCAAATTTCCAACAACTGTTCCAGCAACAACGTTAATCGCAATAGCTAACGCAGAGAGCGTAATAATCAATGTTTTTTTGTTCATACTATGACAACTCCTATATTAAAATTTTTTAAAAACAAGTGATCATCCTACAATCCGTCTATCCTCCTTCCTGATTTTCCTAATCTTGAAGATTACAAGATACAAAAAAGCCGTTCTCCTTAATAAGAAAACGGCTTTGTGCTTTTTTATTTCTGGGCACTATGTTCTCTTATCTCTCAGATTAGATCTGCTGGAATTAACACCATACAATCTTTTCAGAATGCTGGTTGTCGGGTTTCATTGGGCCAGTCCCTCCGCCACTCTTGATAAGAAATATTAAATTATTAACTGTAATACAAATATTACATAACAAACTGACTAAAAGCAAGAGGAATTCCAACTAATTTTATTTGTTTTGTTAAGATTAATTAATTTAAAACTGATCCTTCTTTTGAAAACGCTCAGCCATCCTGGATTTAATCCACTCAGAGTTGAAGAAATTATGGAAAAGCTTCATTAACTTAAAATGGATGTAAAGCTTGAATGAACCGACCTTCACTCAAAAAAAGAGTGCCACTCAGGCACTCTTTTTTTGATTTTTCGGTATCATTTCAGAAAAATCCCATCACACAGCCAAGAAGTTTCGGCTGATGCGGTCGTATTCATCTTTTGAGAGTTTGACTTCGGCTGATTGCGCAATTCCCGGAACCTGACCGGCATTACGGGCGCCTGGAATCACTGCGGTCAAATCAGGATTGGCCAGATACCACGCCAGCACAATCTGGAGCACACCCACATGGTGCTGACGCGCAATCGGACGGAGCGTGTCAACCGCCTTCATTGTGCTTTGGAACGCTTTACCCGTGAACTTCTCACTTTTGCTGCGCGGATCATTTTCAGCAAAAGTCGAGTCTTTGGTGTACTTGCCGGTAAGTAGTCCTGACTCAAGCGGGAAGTACGGGACAAAAGAAATGTGCGCGTCCCTTAAATACGGAAATAACCTTTCTTCCTCATCACGGTGAATCAGGCTGTAGTAATTTTCGACAACATCAACATAGCCATCCTTATTTGCTTCTTTAACCTGCTCAGGCGTGAAGTTGGAAATTCCGATCGCCCGTATTTTCCCTGCTTCCCTTAGTTCCTGAAGAGCGCCGACCGCCTCACTCTTTGGCGTCTTTTCATCAGGAAAATGAATATAAAAAATATCAATATAATCTGTTTTCAATCGTTTGAGTGCATCATCCACCGATTTTTTCAGAAATTGCGGCTCATTATTCAGTACCATTTCGCCGCTGGAGAAGTCATGGGCCGCTTTGTCGGCAATGATCACTTGATCCCTTGGAAAGTCGGCAATGACTTCGCCGATTAATTCCTCGGAGCGCCCTTTACCATACATAAAAGCTGTATCAAGCAGTTGAATCCCGGATTCGAGAGCTGCACGAACCGTCTCTAGGCCGTCTGACTCCGATAAGTTGGGAAACAAATTGTGTCCGCCGACCTTGTTTGTACCTAGTCCCAGCGGTGCTGTCTCGACCTGGCTTTTTCCGATCTTTATCTTACTCATCAAACATGCCTCCTCAATAATCCTTCATCACTATGACTATAACACGGCAACTGGTAAAAATCCGGTTTTGTGCCTGACCCGCAGGTGTGTGAATCGGAAATACCTTTCCGTCTCTCTTCTCAATTCACCACTTTTGATTAGGGTTCAGGTATAATGTCAGTATTATGACGGATGAGAGAGGGTCCTCGATGAAACCGTATCTTTCATTATTTTGGAGTTACACGCTGGTCCATGTGCTTTCCGTTCCGCTTTATTATGTAACCATCATCGTTGCCGCCTTCAGCACAGACAGTGAAGGTATCGTACCGCTCACCTTTGTGGTGCTCTATACACCAATTATCCTGATTCATCTGATCCTTTTCTTCATTCTATTCCTGATCAAGCGCAAGCATCTTTCCCTGGCACGTCAATCGGTATTCGGTGGTGCTTATCTGGCGGTGCTGCTGCTCCTGTATTCTGTTATCCTTTTTACGTCTTTCATTTGAAGAGCCATACTAAAACATGACTGGTCCCGCACGCAAAATGATTCAGCTATTTCTTATGGGCATATTTGTGCTGTAGTCCATTCACGAACGTCATCATGAAGCGATACATTGGGAAGCTGGCGATGCAATGCTACCGGATCAACTTTTTTTCCATATTCATTATTGTAACAGTAGATTGTTTGATGAAGAGGGGCAGCCACCGCGAAGGATTAGCCGTACGCTGTCCCACCACGAACTCATTCTTTTTACGGGTGGCTCCGGAACCGTTACAATCAATCAACGACATTATTCGATTAAAAAAGGCATGCTTTTCTACATTAGTCCCGGGCTCCATCATACGTTTGAGGCTATATCCGGGCAAGGTGGTTTTTTATCGGTTCATTTTAGCTACGCAGAGGTGGAATGGAATCAAAACCAGTGGACCATCCATGATGGCACGAACAAATTGATGAGGAAAATGGGAAGAGAATTAATCGATTACCACGAGGTGGAAGCGTTCTTTCGACGCCTGACTGCCTGTTGGTCCGCAAAAAAGCCCGGCTACCCCTTTGCCGCCCGAACACTTCTTCAAGAGCTGCTCATGGCCATCGTTGAAAACATCAAGAAACAAAATCGAAATTTTGCGAGCTCGCTTAAGGTCGAGACGATCGTCGCCTATATGCAGGAGAATTTGTCCCGGCACATTACCCTGGAGGAATTATCCGAACTTGTCGAGCTATCACCCACTTACGTCACCAGGATCTTTAAAGAAAGCACCGGTTGCTCCGTCATCTCTTATTTTAACAAAATGAAAATGGACAAGGCGAAGGAACTGCTTCTTGAGGGTGATCATACGATTAAGCAAATGGCCCATTTACTTGGCTTTGTCGATGAATTTTATTTTAGCCGGCTCTTTAAAAAATCAGAAGGCGTCAGTCCAACCGAATATTATAGCAAAAATGTCCACAGTAGTCATCTTGCACTGTTGGCCGGACTTGCCTTTTCAGCTTCAGGATTGGCGAATATCATCGCCGCGCCGCGCTTAGGAAAGCTGTCTGACCGGATTGGTCCGGAAAAGGTTATGGTCATTGCCCTATGCATGGCCGGACTGCTTTTTATTCCGCAAGGCTTTGTCACCGCGCCTTGGCAATTAATCGCTCTTCGATTCTTGTTCGGTCTGACTGCCGGCGGACTCATGCCGTCAGTGAACATTATGATTCGAAAAATTACCCCAACCGCGCTGACGGGACGCGTATTCGGTTTTAGTATGTCCGCCATGTACTTAGGCGTTTTCGGAGGATCCGTTTTTGGTGGCCAGATTGCCGCATGGCTCAGTATTCGCGCGGTATTTTTCGTTACAGCCGCACTGCTACTTATGAATGGATTGTGGGTTTATTGGCGCGTCTATCGGCGACTCGCCACACATGCGGATCGCGCGCAACACGTAGGAGAAATGAGAATGAACGTAGATAAAGTAGCTTTGGTAGTTATCGACTTGCAAAAGGGGATTGTGGCTAGTAAGCGCACGCCCTATACAAGTGCGCAAGTTGTTGAAAATTCGGCGAAACTTGTTAAAACGTTTACGGAAAACGGCGCTTTCGTCGCACTTGTGCGGGTCTCTTCTCTAGATGGAAAAGATTGGTTTGTTCCACAAACTGATTCAAGTCAATCCGTATCTGGATTTCCTGACGGATGGGATCATTATGTACCTGAGCTGGATGTTTTTCAGAGCAGCCATCGAATAACCAAACGACAATGGGGCGCATTTTATGGTACCGATCTCGACTTGCAGTTGCGCCGCCGTGGGATTGAGACGATCGTACTATGCGGCATTTCAACGGGAATTGGCGTCGATACAACGGCACGGGAAGCGTATACTCGCGGTTATGAGCAAATCTTTGTCGAGGATGCGATGACTGCATCGACTAAGGAAGAACATGACCACTGCATTTCCTATATCTTTCCGAGAATCGGCAAAGTGCGTACGACTGAGGAAGTTCTTGCGCTTTTTAGCAAATAAGTCTTCGCTATCATTGATGAACCAAGATTTCCCTTCAAAGTTGGCTTTTAGGTCTCTCGATCGCTTTCCAACAGGGATCTCGTACTCATGCAGCCTAATTTGATTAAACAATAAATTTAATCTCAGCTTATTTTTTAGAGGGCGTGCCCTCCTTTTTTTTGGATATACTTCATCGCATATTTGTACACTTGGTTGATTGTCTTTTTACTTAAATCCCATTGTTCCAGTTCGTTAATGACTAGTTTCTCATGCTTTTTACTTATGTCCTTAAGGGCGTTACCCACAGATTTTCGAACATATTCACTTTCATCATCGTTTAATTTCGATAATAACTGAACAGCAATTTCCGGATGCTGCTTGAAATAATCTCGGCTGGTCCAAATTCTCAGCCCTTCGGTTACCGCTCGTCTCACATTAGCTGCATACTTTTGTAGACTATGTTACAGCTGCCGGCTTTTCGTTTAAATACAGTCCGGAAGGCGAGGCTATAACCGTGGCAAGAATGTCCAATAGTCAGACTTGAGTAAGAAAAAGCAACACAATAATGAGCGGGAACATTCTTAACCTATTCTCACATTGAACCAATAAATGCGTGAATATCCTTCATATGTTAAACTCATTACAAAACTAAATCTTGGAGGTTCTCAAAGTGAATATTTTATGGGACTTTGATGGAACATTATTTGATACCTATCCAGTTTATACAAGTATCATCTCTAAGGTATTAGGGAGTACTGTCGATAAACAAGAAATATACAATAACCTAAAGATTTCCTATTTGCACACAATCGATTACTACAAGATTTCTCCTAAGCAAAAAGAAAAAATAAGCTTTTTAAAAAAGAGTATTTCTCCAAGGGACATATATCCATTTCAAGGCGTCGAGGAGGTCTTAAAATATGCAGATAAAAATGTGATTATGACTCATAAACGCAAAGCAGGAGTTTTATCAATCTCAAAATTTTATGGATGGGAGAAACATTTTGTTGATATGGTGACTTTTGATGATGGATTTCCCCGTAAACCCAACCCCTCAGCGTATCTTTACCTACATAAAAAATACCATCTTGATTTAGCGATTGGTGATAGGGAATTAGATCTAATACCCGCAAAAGAATTGGGTATCGCAACTTGTATTTTTCAAGGTCAGTCCAGAGTAGCTGATTACCAGATTGATAATTATTCTGACTTTTTTAAACTTGATTTCTCTCATATAAAAGTGAATGACTAATCACCTAAGTTTTATTCAGACTCTTTTGCCGACCATTATTGGTCATTCGCATTCACGTCTATGATCTATGAAATTGATTGCCGATATACTCACTCTCCATCCAGCCATTTTTGGGTATGTTCGATAAACCGTTTTGCCGCTGGTACTGCGTGTTTCATCGAAGCGAGTGCCAGCCCAAGTGATCGCGTGGGTCTGTCTTCTAATTCGACAACTGTAACATTTTGGCTTTGCCCTTGCAATGCGAGTTCAGACATGACACTGATACCGATTCCATTCTCCACCATCGCGACAATCGCATGATCATCACCGGTTTCGAATTGAATATTGATATGAACCGAAGCCGCCTCTAATACGCCCCGAACATCGTAACCGTACGAAAACTAACACTCCATTGCCCCGTTATTCTTCTGAACTCAAACAAGTGTTTTTTTCATTATTAGATCAGTTTGTTCCTCGTCACCCATATAAAAAGAGTGAGCTCCACTTTGGACAAAACCAATTTTTTTATAAAAATCAATGGCGTTCTCATTTTCTTCCCAAACGCCTAGCCAGATATTCTTTTTGTTTTGACTTCTCGCTATCTCCATCGCTTTGTTTATGAGATATTTTCCAAGCCCTTTCCTTTGAAACGTGTATCTTATATAAATTCTCTCAATTTCAAGTGATTCATCACCCATTTTTTCAGATTGGGCATCATTAATGTTTACCTTTAAATATCCAGCAAGTTCTTTATTGAGATAGATGAAAAAGAATTCTGAAGAGGAATCAGACAATTCTTTTTCCAATTGTTTAACGTTAAATGCTCTTTCCAAGTAGGCTTTCATATTTTCAGGTGAATTCTGATCTTGAAATGTTTTGTCGTATGTTTCAATACTTATTTCTTGGAGTATTGGTAAGTCTTCACGACAGCATTTTTTTATATTTATTGTCATTTTGATCGGTCGCTCCTTTTATGTATCAATAATTTCTCTTGTTCCCTTTTTTTACAAATTCCCAGTCCTTTTCTACATTTTTTCTTATTCTTTGAAGGAGATTGAAAATAGTCTCCGCTTCTGTTTCGGAAAATCCAGCTAATGCAACGGAATTGGAATAATCATTTTCTCGCTTAATAAATGGATAAATCTTTTTTCCTTTCTCTTTTGGAAAGAGTTTTTTTATTTTTTTATTCTGTTCATCGTCTTTCTTCTCAATAAACCCATTCATTTCAAGTTTTTGAATAGCACGAGCTGCTGTTGTTCGATCCACTTTGATTAGCTCAGCTAACTTTTCTTGAATGATTCCTGGATTTTCACATATTCGCACAAGGTACAAATACTGTCCTTTTGTAAGTTCATAGTCTTTAAATTCTATATTACTTATAGAATCTAGTGCTCTGGCAATTATTCCAATTTCACGGAGAATTTCCTTCATCATTAACTCCTTTGCACGTATTTTATTGTAAATACAACAATTATGGAATATGTTAAATTTAGCCTATTTTTGATGCATTTGCAACAAAAAATAATGATAAATAGTGAGAAACCGAGTAATGTGGTGACACAGGAAATGACTAAGCGGAACATCAAGAAGCAGCATCAGAAACCCGGCCAACTGTTGCCCTTTTCTAATTGGTGTAGGGAAAAAGGCAGGGTGTTTTTTGTCGAAAAAGACAGAATCGCCCTTAACAGGCCTCATATTCCGGATTTTTAGGCATAACGGCCGTGTTCAGAACTTTTCCAGATTTCTATAATACAGGAAAAGATGCCATTTAAAATGGGACGGATTTTGGCTTTTGGATCAAATCCAGATGAAGGGAGATACGAAATTATGGGGAGATCGGACGTACTGGAATCTATTTTCCGTACGCTGGCTCATCGTTCGGCTGATCTGGACGATCAAATAAATCGGCTGAAGCGGGGTTACATGATCTCCGCCTTTTACTGAACCCCGAGATGGGCAGGGAATGGGAAGGATCCCGTGCCCACGCCTTTAATCGTCAACGGGATGACGCACGGGACGCGATGAAAAGTCATTTGAATCATGACATCGCCATGTATCAGCGACAGATTGATGAGAAAATTTCCGAGCTGCAGCAGGAGGGGAACAACCTTCAGACCATCGGGGCTATGGCTAAGGGTGCCGAATCCCTGCTCACTCAGGGTAAAAAAGGTTTGGATGCTTTTGATCATCAACTGGTACAAATCAGGAGGCGGATGTAGCAGATGTACGAAATTGAGCTTCATAAAGATGCGGTCGATGTCCGAATGGATGAAGCAGAACGTACCCTTAATCGGCTGTCTCTTCCTTCCCCTCCGTCTCACGGAAAAAATCATCTGATGGTCACTGGGGTCTGGCAGGATGGCGAGGCTCAGATGCGAAAACTCCTTTCTGAGTATCTTGCCGGTCTCCATAAAAATATCACGGATACCCAAGCCAACATCAGCCTGCTGAAAAGGCAGGACGAGGTGATCCAATGAGAATAAATCTAGGTGGTTCAGGGGACACCCGAATCTTGGAAGTCCGGACACTGATCACGGCAGCCCAAGCCCGTGCTAAAGACTATGAGACGCTGAAAGCCCAGTTTCAGGACTTAAAGACGGCATTCCAGCAGATCACCGGCCTCGGCAAGGATTTCCAGGGCAAAGGGGCTGATGCGATCAAACAATTTTACCGTGCGCAGGCTGACGTTGTTGATACCTGGCTTGATCTGGTCGATCAGCAGATTGCCTACTACCGGAGTATCCCCGGTGCAATCAACAAAAAGCATCTGGACGAGCAAACTTCTGTCCAGGTCCCTTTTCTTGAGGATGATCTGGCCACCGGCTACTATCGCTCAAAAGAAATGATTACCCAGCAACGCGAGGCAGTCGGAAAAATCCTGAGCCGTATCTCTGACCTCGTACCGCTCACTCTGTTTTCCAACCACGCCGTGGATCAGGCTCTGGACCAGGCGGAGGATGAGCGGCGCAAGATGGCCACGGATGTCCGCGAACTCGATCAGCATCTCACCGCAGAATATCAGAAGGCCACCGAAGGCCTTCCGCGCGTCGCTTCTCTGTATGGCGAACTGATCCACGCAACGCGTCAAGGGGCCGATGTCCAGCCGATGCATTTTAATGCGGAGGCCTTTCATGCCAGTAAAGCCTATCAGTTGTACAACGAAGGGCAAAAGCAGAGAGAAGCGAGGATGGAAAAAGAGGCCGAGGCCAGTCTCCCGTTTGATCTGAAATTGAAATTAATGGAGAACAAAATAGAAAGAGGCATTGGTCAAGGGCTGATCGACACCGTCAAGGATACGGCCCTCGGCATCATCGAGACGGTTCAACACCCCATCCAAACCTCTGTGGGGATCTATGATGCCCTTTCAAACTGGAATCTGACCTCGGCGCTGCTTGCCCAGTCGATTTCCGATTCCTACGAACGGAATATGGTGCATGGCGACGCCTATACCCGATCCAGATGGATCACCTATGCGGTGGCCACGATCGTGACTTCAGTTATTGGAACAAAAGGGATTGACAAGGTCGGCAAAGCAGCAGACGTGGCTAAACTTGGAAGCCTAGCTTCCGGTACCGCCACAAAAGTGGGCAAAGTCGCCGGAGAATGGACCCAGGTAAAAGTCAATCAGGCGGCATTCCGTGTTTCTGGCAAAATGTCGCATTTTGAAATGCCTCGTTTAGGTCCGGAGCCGGTCCTGGCAGGCGGGGACTACCTTCCCTATCACAATGTAGTGAATACTGCAGGGATCAAAGCCAAGCTGGCGAAAATAGCAAAAGGGAATAGAGAAAGTAGTTTTTTTGATCAGATCAATCATGTGGAAAATTTCATTCAATCGACCTCGACAAAAAAAATCAGGGAAATATCTGAGGGTACGAGTAAAGTAAGGAAGGAAAACAGTGAAGTAAAACTGAAAAATTATTCACTGGTCACTCCCGAAATGGAATCGAAAATTTTAGAAGGACAGCGCATAAGTAATTCTAATAGGATAAAAGGAGGACACTCATCAATAATAAACAATAATAATCCAAAATTTGCAGTGGAAACTCTCAAAGTTAACTCCGATGGTACAAGAGATATTCAATATACAAAACAATTTTTTGATGGAAATATATCGAAGTTGAAAAAGAGTACTATATTCCCTGAAAATTGGTCTGATACAAAAATAATTGATAGTATAAAAAGAGTGGGAGGTTCAAAGCCCATAGGTGTTCGTCCGAGTGATGGTGCCACCCTGCACAGATTAACGGTAGATAGTGTACAAATAGAGGTAATTAAAATTGGAGATAATATTACGAGCGGCTATCCTACAGGTGGAGGATCAACTGGTATGTTAAAAGGATTTAGCCAAAAGTAGGGGGATAATATGTTTACTAAGGTAAATGAGTATTTAACAGATAACATACCAATGAATTACTGGTACGATGAATGTATATTTATTGTTGAAGATATGCTTAAGAATTTTGAAGATGAAGATTGGAAAAATTTGTATAAGGAATTGCCTCATAAAGAAGCTAATTGGAAAGTTAAATTAGCGGAATGTTTAGGCAATTTAGGTAATAAATACGAGCTAGAATGTTTACTGATTTTGATTAATACTAATGATAATGATTTGCTGATAGCATGTGCTGATTCATTAAGAAATTTAGATGTCTCAAAACTAAATATTGATAATAAAAAAATTATTACGAGTAAAATTGTTAATCTGCTAAACAAGAGTGGGAAGGCCGCACAGTCTGTTTTAAGGGATCTTCTTAATAAATTGAAAGGATAATTTCTACTTCGCTGGGAAAAGAATTGAGGTGATTATCCATGAAGAGATTATGATGACCATCAATTGGCAAGCAATTTTTAACTGGTTTGGGAAAGCAGAAAAATAGGAGCAGAATATTTATAAAAAGCTAACATAAAGAAACCATTGATTGAATGATGGTTTCTTTTATTTTTATGTATAAGGATGGAAAAAGAGAATGCGGCCAATCTCCCATTTGATATGAAAATGAAATTAATGGATCACCTATGAGGTGGCCATGATCGCGACTTTAGTTGTTGGCACAAAAGGGATTGACAAGGTCGGCAAAGCAACAGACGTAGCCAAGCTTGGAAGCATGGCTTCCGGTACCGCCACAAAAGTGGGCAAAGTCGCCGGAGAATGGACCCAGGTAAAAGTCAATCAGGCGGCATTCCGTGTTTCTGGCAAAATGTCGCATTTTGAAATGCCTCGTTTAGGTTCGGAGCCGGTCCTGGCAGGCGGGGACTACCTTCCCTATCACAATGTAGTGAATACTGCAGGGATCAAAGCCAAGCTGGCGAAAATAGCAAAAGGGAATAGAGAAAGTAGTTTTTTTGATCAGGTAAACAATGCTAGGAACCTATTACAGCAAGCGTCGGTAAGAACAGTAAGTGATGCATCAAATGAAGAGAACATATCTAAGCATGAGTACTCATTTGATACTAATAGTTTTTCCGGAACGTTAAAAGGAAATAACATTACTCTAGAAAATATATATTTTGAAAATATAAAATACACAAAACGAGACAGAGCAGAATTCAATCAATTACGGAAGAAGTTTGATAGTTCAGTTCGCAGTAACTTTGCAAAAAGTATTGTGAAAAATGAATATTTGATAAACTTCCTTAAAAATTCTGGCCTATCAAATAGTGACATATCAATGTTAAAATTAGGGAAAATCCCAAGGGGATATAATGTTCATCATAAGTTCCCTTTAGATGATGGTGGAACAAATAACTTTAGTAATTTAGTATTAATAAAAAATCATCCTTATCACAAGATACTGACAAAATATCAAATTGCTAAAACCGGACATATGCAAGAAGGGGATTCCATAGAACTTAAATGGCCGATTCCAAAAAAATATATTTATCCGTTTGAGACAGTTAGAAAAGAGGAATAATCGTGCTGGAAAACTTACTTTGTGAAGTAAAAAAAATCGAATCAGCAGTTGGCTATGAAATTGTTGCACCCGCGCACAAAATAGAAATTGACCGATTAAAGGATTGGACGTTCAGTCATATTAAAAATGATTTATGGTTTTCAGAATATGAGGATTTCTTAAAGCTTAGGAATGGTTTAGATTTTGATGGATTTATCATTTATTGCACAAATCCAGAAGATGAGAATAATGATTTTATAATAGCAAATTCTGTTTGGAGGAACGAATATAAGGAAAATGGGAACTATCTTTTCTTTGGTGAGTCAGGCATTTCTTGGTTTGTATTTGATATAACGCTAGAGAGATTTGTTGAATTAGACAAACCGAGCGGAGACTTTATAAAATCCTACGACAGCTTTAATCATATGTTAATAAACATACTTAAACGTGCGATAGGATAATCGTACCGAAACAAAAAGAATGGTTAAAAAAATAGGCAAGTAGAAGCAGATGGAAGAATCAATAAAAAAGTTAATTAAAAGCATTTATTTTCAAAGAGAATTTGATTATTTTCGTAAAAAATCAAACACTAAGATTGATGCTTTAGATGAACTACTCTCTATTTTGAAAAAAGAAACTACAAGGAATATTACAGTTGAAGATGTTTCAGGCACCCCTTCTGTAAGGATATACCTTAGTACTGAACCATATAAGGAGGACAATGTCTGCTTAATTATCAAACAATAATAGGTATTTCAAAAATTTATAACGTTTTTTATATACAACATGAATTTGAGATTGACAATCCAGATATTCAAACTCACCAGTTCTAGATGGGCAAGATTTTCAACCATATACTTTATCCCAGGAACGGATTGAGAATAAAGTAATTGAGTTACTCTCAAAGTACAAATATCAACGATTAACTTACTCACAATTAAATGAAGTTGTATGTGGTTTGAAGATGCCGGAAGATGTAGAAATGTATGGCTCACAAGTAACTGTCGAACACTGCCTATTTTATGATTTGTTTAAGATTATTAAGTAAGGAATGAATGATAGTCTAATTGATTCGCAAAATAAAGAACTTATAAAAGACTGACCAGAGTACCCCCTGTGCAATCAACAAAAAACATCTGGACGGGCAAACCTCTGTCCAGGTCCCTTTTCTTAAGGATGAGCTGGCAACCGGCTACTATCGCTCGAAAGAAATGATTTCCCAGCAGTGCGAGACGGTCGGAAAAATCTTGAGCCGTATCTCTGACCTCGTGCATCTCCCGTTTGATCTGAAAATGAAATTAATGGAGAACAAAATAGAAAGAGGCATTGGTCAAGGGCTGATCGACACCGTCAAGGATACAGCCCTCGGCATCATCGAGACGGTTCAACACCCCATCCAAACCTCTGTGGGGATCTATGATGCCCTTTCAAACTGGAATCTGACTTCGGCGCTGCTTGCCCAGTCGATCTCTGATTCCTTCGAACGGAATATGGTGCATGGCGACGCCTATACCCGGTCCAGATGGATCACCTATGCGGTGGCCACGATCGTGACTTCAGTTATTGGCACAAAAGGGATTGACAAGGTCGGCAAAGCAACAGATGTGGCTAAACTTGGAAGCATGGCTTCCGGCACCGCCACAAAAGTGGGCAAAGTCGCTGGAGAATGGACCCAGGTAAAAGTCAATCAGGCGGCATCCCGTGTCTCCGGAAATATGTCGTATTTTGAAATGCCTCGATTAGAAAATTAGGAGTGATAAGTTTGAAGCAAGCCTTTGAAGACTATTTTTCTGAGCTCCAGACGGATATGGTCAGCATTTGTTTAGAGTATGTTGAAAATAAAGCAGACGATATTTATATTTATTGCTCTTACGAACCTAAAATGTATGTGTTTGATGTTTTCTACAAAATTAATGGAAAATTTGTTCATAAACATCAATTAAACGATGCAACATCGGGCTTAACAGGCCAGAAAAATATAATATATGATGTTTCAAGAGAAAGACAAAGAAATCTACTAAAAATTGGAAATGAAGACTTGAAACTTATCCATAAAAAGTGTAAAGAATTTAATAGAGCAATGCCTACCGAGATGAAGTTGCATTACAATGTTAAACTAAATAGTTTGAAAGGCAAATATCGATATGATTTAGTGTATTCAAATGACGAAGAGTTATTGCCGGATGATATTTTTGATTCATGGCTTGAAGAAGTTAAAAAAAACAATTGATCAAAGGACCTTGATGGAATCTTAGTCTGTCAAGGTTTTTATATTGACTATATATGTGATCACGAAAATATAATTTGGAATGAAAACGATCATTATCAAAATACAGCTTCATTATAGTAAAAACAACCCTGCCAGATCATCAATTCTGGCAGGGCACCATTTTATTTTTAGCAGTTTTTATCCGTTTTGCATCACGATAAACGCAGTTAAATAGGCATTCTCTCTTCAACTTGTATCTGCCTTTTATTCCCTCTCTTTCGTAGTTAACTGAATTAGTGAGAAGAACGAGCGTTAATTTTTCCGGAACATTAATGGGTGATAACATGGCTCTAGAGAATATATATTTTGAAAATATAAAAACACAAAACGAGACAGGGAAGAATTCAATCAATTACGGAAGGAGTTTGATAGTTCTGTTCATAGTCACTTTGCAAAAAATCTTGTGAGAAATGAATATTTGATAAACTCTCTAAAAAATTCTGGCTTATCGCATAATGACATTTCAATGCTAAAATCAAAGATCTGAAACAAAAAGCTGGAATCGGGTTAGTGACATCCTGCAAGCACCTAGTAAGGAAACAGCCCTTCTCTTATTGAAAATCTGCTAAAAGATTATGGAAAGAAAATCATTGACTAAGGTGAGTGAGATTATGGAAGATAAATTGGAAACACTTAAATACTTTCTTCAGAGCTATTTCAACAATGAGTGCAAACTAACTACAATGAATTGGAATCACTTATTAGCGATTTTGTTTTAGGTGAGCAGCAAAGTCATTCACTACAACTTTCAAAAGAACTCCGATGGATCATTGCTTATAATAATTGGGATCTGCTAAGCAAATATGTTTATAAGTATGGGAAAAGAAATATGAATAGACAAAAGCTTCAATGGTTCGTTGATACTATGCTAAAGAAATTAATGGAATAAAATTGAAGATTTCCGCAAGGTAAAAGGATTAATGCTCAAAAAATCATGATTCCCTTTGTCTTTATATAGATCTTCATAAAACATTTGAAATAAGAGGGGAACTTAATGAGTTTATTGGATGAGTGTATCGAAGCATTAGGTGAAAATGTACGAGTCCTATCTGATAATAAAAGAAAAGAAGTAATAGGAGATTTTGAATGTTCTTTTCCAATTACCGAGTGGGGGCGAATAAAATGGGATAAGGAAACAAATTATGCTGATGTGAATACAGTTGACGAAATTATCTTTTTTTTAAATCAAAACATTGGTGACTATAGTAAAGCTGTATATATTATTTGGGACGAAGGTACTTTACCCGTAATCAAGTCGGATTTAAATAAGGTACTTGAAGTAATAGATGATGTAACTGCTGTAAGTTTTGATACCTGGATATTTTCACCATCTTCAGGATTTGTTGTCGAGATATTTCATGATGGTGAAGTAAAAGTAGGATTAAAGTATACGTAAATGGGAATTAACATTTAGTAAACCTCGAGGAGCAGATTTCTACCGGTCATAAAGCATGCTGTATACAGGCCATAACGATTGATGAAAGGAGAACTTTATATGTTAAAAGCGTTAGAATATAAAAAAAGAAAGCCTGTAAAAGTTGAATTTGATATCTATACACCGATAAATATTGAATTTGGTACATGGAATATATCAAAAGAACCGACAATATATTGGAGAACTGGAGATTTTAAAAAATCTTTAATTGAAATAGGAATTGGAAAAAGGACGGGAGATATTCGTTCAATTACGTTAATCTTGAGTGAGAATGTGTTTAAAGTAGAAAATGATCATTTTGATTCAAAGAATCTGCCAGTGATTAAAGGAATTCCTGTTTTTAAAATAGATCAATTTATCAATAAGAACTATACAGACGAGGAAGATAAATTAAACATTTATATAGGTGAGGATAAGATATATATGTTGTTCTCAGAAAACGAAATGGTTTCACTTGTGCAAAATGATAATGTAGAATTTGGCATAGACAGTAATGATAAGGTTTGCAGCATTATAATCAGTAATGTAGGAGAGAATGAAAAGAAGACGGTAGAAGAGGCGTTGAAATCGTAACTTCTAATCATCAATCTGGTAATTTCAAATGTCGGAAATGAAAATGGTTATAGCTTTAAAAATGATGAAATTTTAGATAAACAATTCAACAATTTCAGAAAGAAGTACTGGAAATGGCGTTCAAATAATCTAGAATGAGGTGACTAAGTCCATGAATAATAAGCTTTAAAAAGATAAATGAATATAAGCCCCTCTGACAAAAGAGGAAGTGGTACTATAAGGTGATTTTATCTTGATACTAGAGAGTCAAATGTCTAAACCACTAAGAAATCATTAATTCGTCGTCTAACCCAGGATGTTCCTGCCCTTCTTGAATTATTTGGGTTATGGTTAAATGTAATACAGGGCAAACAGGCGAAAAATGGATCGACACAAATACGCAGAACATTCCTAAGATGTTTCAGCTTTCTCTCTGCCTGACGTTACTGATGATGAATCGGTCGGCGGGCAATGTGGGAATTCTCGACAGACTGATACTCAAATCCTGAACGGGTACATCATAATTGATTTGATTTGTCAAAAAGTTCAGACTTGCCTCCATTACATTAATGGTTAACCATTCTCCTGCGCAGCGATGTCCGTTATCCCTGTCCCCTCCTCCTTGAGGAATGAGGTCAAAAAGGCCGCCTTCCCAATTATTAAAGCGATCCGGACGGAACTCATCAGGCCGATCCCAAAGATGGGGATCATGATTGATCCCGTATACGTCGAGAAGGACCAATGTTTCACTCTTGAATGGGTACTGTTTCCAAGCGAAATCCCGGCGCACTCGGGCACCGACAAAAGGAGTAAAGGGATAGAAGCGGCGGACTTCCTGGACAAATCGCTGGACATATTGCCCGCTTCCGGACTGCAGTTTGCCCATGCATTCCGGATGTTCATGAAGCGCATGGGCGCCAAAAATAATATAGGTTGCAATCGCAACAATCGGCCTTAATATATTCAGCAGTTCTACTGCTGCGATTTGAGTTTCAAGGCGCTTGCCATTTAACTCGCGATGCCAGGCCATAGCGTATGCGGCTGTATCTTTCGGCGGATCCAATTCTCCATTTCGAATGTGTTCAATGATCTCGCCGACCCATTGTTCAGATCTTGCTCGCGCGCCTCTTCCCCGCCAGTGTCTCGGTCCGATGGCACCAAAAGCGTCCACCATCTCACCAAGATCGTTTGCTCTGTTTTTAGCTTCTGATTCGCTGATTGGAACTCCTGCCCATTCGCACGCGATTTTACACAACATTTCCTGCACTTCATCGAAAAGAACAACCTGATCCTTTTGCACCCACTTTTTACTCGTTTCCATCCATTGTTTTTTTGTCAGGTCAACGATCACTTTCAGACGTTCAGGACTCATCAGTTTCATAAACATGTGCTTGCGTTGCTTGTGCACGGCTCCGTCCAGTCCTTGAACCCCGTTCTGTCCAAACAGTGTTTTCTGAACTCTTTTTGGCGCTGCTCCCTTTCGAACAAACAGTTCTTCATTATAAAAGAGTTTTGCCGCTTCAGGTCCGGTCATGCAAATCACGTTCTGAGCGAGAAGACGGCTTTGGAAAATGTCGGTTTGCAACCGCCGGGCCCTGTTCTGTATGAACAAATATCCTTCATTTAATAAAGCCAGACTATGATCCAAACCTTCATCACGGGGAATTTCTACTCTTATAGCCATGCGGACAATCTCCTTTGTACCTTCTTCTGGTTTATAAACATCCTTCTAGTTAAACATTATCTTTATTAACTTAGAAGAAAGATTTTATTCATCGAGGGAGGGCATCAGAGAAAAAACATAAATCCTTTTTATCATGAGCAATCACATATTTGACAATCGCAATATGTCTCACGTAGGCAGGTGTATTGATAACGGATATAGTGAAAATGTTACAGGCCTCCATTATCTAGTGTTTAAAAGTTGACTACTGATCACTAAAAATAAACCTCAAGCTATTCCTATTAAGCGAATAACGCCAAGTGAAACAATTCCAATGATCACAATGACAAGTAAATTTTTGAAAATGATGGCACCAATTACAGTTGGGACAGAAGCAAGCAAGTTTTCGTAATTAACTTGGGGGAGACTTCCCAAGTGTTGATTAAAAAGACTGCTGAACCAAAGGGCCGACATAATGACAATGGGAACAAAGCTTAAATAGTCGATGACTGGTTTAGGCAAGTCGAATTTTTTTAATAAAATAAATGGGAACACACGAGAGACCCATGTAGCCATGCCACAGCCGAGGATCGTCAGTAAAGTAAAATTAAAAGAAGGCATGTTTGATGACCACTCCAAATCCGCACCCAAGCAGGGTAACTAATAGGATGAGTAAATTACCGGGTATAAAAATCAATCCGACATAAATCAAAATTAATGTGAATGCAATGACGATAATCTGCAGGAGTGTCGATGTCGCATTATCGGATATCATTTGCAAATAGAGCAACCCAATAAACATGGCAACGAGTGCAAAATCCAATCCAAGTTTTTCCGGATTCGTAATAAAATTCCCCAGTAACGCCCCACCAAGAGAGGAAATAATCCAAGTCAAATAGGAGATCCCATTCGCCGTATTAAACCAACGAAAACTTAATTTATTTCCCGAATAGTTAAGTTTGTTCATGCCTAATGCAAAACTTTCATCCGTCAGCAAAGTCCCAATCAAAATATTCTTTGACAGACTCTCTTTCTTAAAATAAGGGGCAAGGGTCATACTCATTAAAAGCATTCGTGAGTTGACTAAAAAAGTCGAAAATACGATGGATAGGATTGGGCTATGACTGGCGAGCATGCTTACGGTAATGAACTGAGCTGATCCTGCATAAATCAAAATGGACATCAACAAAACTATTAACGGATTAAAACCCGCTGCTTTGCCAACGATACCGAAAGCGATACCGATTCCTATGTATCCGAAAACCGTGGGTAAGGTATCTTTTATCGCTGTGTGGATGTCTAATTTTTCATCCAATATCAACTAACTCCTCTGTGTTTTTTCTATAATAATCTTGAATCGGCCGTTCGAATCGATGCAGCTCACAAGAAATTGATCTGTATCCCGCGTTCACCCTGATCCTCTCCAGAGCATTGCTCCTGTGTTCCGAGTATTATATAATATAAAGAACAAATGTTTAATATATTGAACTAGAAACTACTTTAAAATCATTTGATAGGTTTGTCAACATATAAAAAGGAGTTCCTTAACAATGGAGATCAATCAGATTATTGGTCTTAATTTAAAAAAGCTCCGCACAGAAAGAAATAGGACACTCGGTCAATTAGCAGAAGCCTCGGGAATCAGTAAAGGTATGTTGTCACAGATTGAAAACGGCGACACAAATCCAACGATCAATACAATCTGGAAGATCTGTGCCGGATTGAATGTGCCCTACACTTCATTATTGGAACCACAAGTACAACCGGATACACAAGTAATGACTAAAAAAAATACACTGGTTCAAATATCTGATGAGGGTACTTATCGTGTGTATTGTTATTACACAGATGCACCAAGCCGAAACTTCGAGCTTTTCCAAATGGAATTAGATGAAGGGGCAGAGTATACTTCTGTCGGACACTCAAAAAAATCAGATGAGTACATTATGGTTCTGGAAGGTCAATTGACGCTTAAAATCGATGAACAAATTTTAGTGTTGAATGCAGATGACGCGACAACTTTCAATGCGAACAGGAAACATATCTATAAAAATACGGGCCGTGGCACTTTGAAAACAAGCATAATCAATTATTACCAAGAATAACAGTGCTTGGCCCAAAATGGATTTCTTACTTGATTGCTCCTCCATATACCGACAATATATTTTTGTCCCTGATCATAAAATGGTTAAAGCGCACAAAGCTTTGTCAAAAAGTTTTCTGCGCTTTTGCTTTTATTGCCGATTCTTAAGATTCAATTTTTTAATAACCAAGGACTTCTTTTACATTATGAAACAATATGTCCCTCACTTTTGGTCCATGTTGTTCTATAATTAAAATTTATATGTCAATCATCAAACAATCTACAACACAGAGAGCTGATTTGCAACCCGGAAATCAGGAGGTTTGGCTAAACAATAGGGATACTTATTTTATGGAAGAGGAGAATTAATCGATGAAAATGACACGATCAATGGCGAATATACTGCTATTGTTAGCATCTATTCTTTGGGGCTCCGGTTTTATTGTCACAAAAGTAGCTCTGGATGCAAATGCGTCTGCGGGATTCACAAACTTTTCCCGAGGCATTCTGTTTGCAGTCTTGGTACTCATGTTTTTTCACAAAAGAATATTTAAAATGACTTCAAAAGAATTTACAGTCGGGTTGATTGCCGGATTGCTCAATTTTGGTGGCTTTATGACACAGACTATTGGCATCCAGTATACGACTCCATCAAATAACGCATTTATTTCATCAACCTATGTGGTTATGATTCCTTTCATAGCCTGGATCATCTATCGAAAAAAAATCCAAATGAAAAGTTTTATTTCCATTTTGATTTGTTTACTCGGAATGGCTTTATTAACAGGAATATTTAATACCGCGTTCACCATTAATAGAGGTGACCTATACTCTCTTATCTGTGCCGCGTTTTATGCAGGATCTATTGTCTATCTTAGCTATGGGGCTAAGGCAGCTGATGTCAGTGTTGTCGCTTTTATGCTTGCGATTGTACAGGCAATAGGCGGACTCATTTTTTCCCTCTGGGGAGGGATCGGACAGCTCACGGCTGTCAATTGGTCTGCTGCACTCATACCCTTGCTGTACATAGGAATAATCTGTTCGTTTGTCGGTCAGACCGTACAGGTTTTAGCACAAAAACATACTTCCGCAACAAGTGCTGGACTCATTATGATGCTTGAAGGCGTGTTTGGAAGTGCATTTTCAATCGCTTTTGGATTTGATCGTTTTACAGTTAATCTATTCTGGGGAGGAGCCCTGATTACACTCTCTCTTATTCTTCTGGAAATAGATTTTCAGCAGTTGTTGACCAAGACGCATAGCCATTCTACAGGAATCCATTAAATCGAGACGTGTTCATGATTTCTGAAACGCTCATTGTCAAATTCGCATATTGTTGTATGCCACGCAACATATCCAGATAGATGAAGCTGAACTCGTCCTCATACCTAACAATGCCCCGCCGGATCATAGTTCTGGCGGGGCTTGAACAAGATAAATAATGCTTTTATATCCTTTGGATTACAAAAATAAGT
Organism: Sporolactobacillus shoreae; assembly: GCF_004684935.1. Taxonomy (GTDB): domain Bacteria; phylum Bacillota; class Bacilli; order Bacillales; family Sporolactobacillaceae; genus Sporolactobacillus; species Sporolactobacillus shoreae. The sequence continues at coordinate 6,662 of NZ_SRJD01000030.1, read as the reverse complement.
GCGTTCACTTCCAGAATTCTTAAGAAAAACTGGTAATACGCATTGTATTGCCCTCTTCCGGCGACGCTTCGGCTGCTCGCTTGCCGCGGGCGATCCGTGAGCCTCCTCGTTCGGTTCCCTCACTGTGGGGTCTCACTTGGCTCGCTGATCCCGCAGGCGTCTCGCACCTCCGCATCTGAGTCCGAATGTCTATCCGACAGATTGAGTCTATCGGTCATTTTATACTATCTTGTCTTTTCAAAATCATGTACCCTTTAATATTCTCCCTTAATTACAAAATACGAACCCCGAATGGTTCCAGCTAGTTTAGACTTCTGCCTGGCAAACTTAAACTTTCCTTCTAATTCCTGGGGTACTTCCATCCCTTCAGAAAGCTTAAAACCAACCGCCCGCTTCTTAGGATCATCAACCGTATACATGACGTTAACCGAAAGGCCGTCCTCATAAAAGACGTAGGCGAATTTGATATTTTCCACTTGAAAACGTGACGTTTCTAAAGGTTTGGCCACAAACTCAATATCTCGTTCTTCTTTCAAAATTCGAGTCACGTAATCAAGGGTATCCTGACTTTCGCTGGCTGGTACAACTGTAAATTCATGCTTATATTTGTTCATAAAGTAACGAGCCTCATTCGCACGTAAACCGGCAAGCGTCTCTGCTACAGGTGAGGACGCGAGTCCAATCGTGGACACATTTTTAAAATCAACGATATAAGCCATCTTCATTTTCTCCTTTTATCACTATCTTCTAACCATAGAAATCCACAGATCGCCAAAAGTTGGACTGTTTCTCTGCCCGTCTCAACCATTGCCTTTAAAATGCTTGTTTCTTCACTTGACGGATATAGGATACCCCTAAATTATATCAAAAAGCGATACCATTTCGATGTCACGATGAAAAAAGTGAACGAATTCATGCTATTACGTGGTGTATCAACAATCACACCCAGTTTACATATCTGAAATTATGCGAGCATGTAACATCTTTCGTTCGACTATCCCTCTTTTCCAAAAGGGACAATCTTTTTAACGATAGTCCCTTTTCTTTTAAATATGTAACAAATTCTATTAAGTGCCGTCTTTGTCACTATAATTTCGTACACCTGAGCAATTCTGTTGAACTTTAGGAAGCAAATCTTTTTCTTAGTAGTAACGGGTCATAAGAATCAAAATACAAACGCCATCAAAGCAAAAAATAATTCCACCAGTTCATCATCTCTGGTGGAATTTTGGTTGGGAACCACGTAATTATTTATTGACTCAGAACGGTGACTTAGCGGCATTTTGAATGAGTTAAAAGACGTTTAACAGCGTTAAAAAGAGTTTGAATGGTGCCACTGGTTACATCACAGAGTGGCCCACTAAATAAAACTCATCGAATTTTTATGCAACACTAGATGTCTACTAACATTTGGGTGTTAATAAGGTGTTGGATAAGGAGGTCTCGGATATGGTGGTCGTGGATGACATGGCGGTGGAAAGCCAGGCCCTCCAAAACCAAGACCAGGGAAAAAACCAAAACCTGATCCTGGCCCTCCAAAGCCAAGACCAGGGGCAAAACCGAAACCTGATCCCGGTCCACCTAAACCAAAACCAGGAGCAAAACCGAAACCAGGTCCGCCAAAACCAAAACCAGGAGCAAAACCGAAACCTGATCCCGGTCCGCCTAAACCAAGACCAGGAGCAAAACCAAAACCTGAACCAGGTAATCCAATTCCAGGAAACATTTTTCTCCCTCCTTCATTATTTTTCACTAACTACATTAATCATATGTATTTTGGGTTAAAGTTCTTGTGTATTTGCCCTTTTCGTCAAAATGGCTTTAGCACTGAAATTAGTGAACTACTCGCCATTTAAATGGCGAGCTTCTGGGAACATTACAGACTTACTTTCTTGTCTGAAGACGCAAAAGCAGAGGTTACAACTCTTTGACCAAGGCTTGTCCCAAGCCTAATGTTAATATGTTTTTCGCCGCATTGACGTCACGATCATGATGCGTCGTGCATTGCGGGCAGGTCCATTCACGGACACCAAGTCCATGTTTCCCGTCATCATGCCCACAGTTCGAACAAATTTGGGAGGTCTTATACGGATTGACGACCACGAACTCTTTGCCATACCACGCACATTTGTAGGTAAGCATCCTTCGGATCTCCCGCCACGCTTGGTTGGCAATCGCTCGTGCCAGCTTATGATTTCGCATCATATTTTTGGTTTTCAGGTCTTCGATGACAATCCGATCATAGTTTTTCACCAGTTTCGTCGTGATCTGATGCAAATAATTCTGACGTTGATGAGCGATTTTCTCGTGCACTTTTGCCACCATTAATTTGGCTTTTTGCACGTTTTTAAAGTTCGCAAGCTGCCTTGGTTGAAGCACATGGTTGTGCCGATCCCACGCTATTGCTTTTTGTGCCTGCAGGCGGCGCCTTGCGAGTCGTTTTTCCCAATGATGCAGTTTTTTTGACAGCTTTTTGTCAAAGCGAATGCTGGGAATCTTTTGTTCATCCGAACCAATGAGTAAATCTGAAACCCCAAAATCAAGGCCAATCGTATTGCCAGTTTTCGTGAAGACTTGGTTTTCGTCTTCAACGAGAAGCACAGCATCGTAATTGCCGGTAAAGGTTTTCCTAATGGTCACGGATTTTACGGTTCCTGGAATGGGTTTCCCGGATCGGAAACGCAGCATGCCTAATTTCGGTAGTTGGATGGAGTTTGTTGCCGCCTGTCTGATGTTTTGATTGACGCATTTGCATTGATATGATTGTTTCAAAAATTTCTTTGACTTAAACTTGGGGAACCCGTGTTTTTGTTTAAAGAATTTTTTAAAAGCCTCCACCAAATCATGATTGGTGATCTGGAGACTCGTGCTTTCCGCTTCTTTGAGCCAAGGGTACTCCTTTTTCAACGCCGGGAGCAAATTATTTAAGGCATAAGCATTTAAAAAAGGGGCGTCCGGGTTATTTTTATGCCGTTCGATCAGCATAGCCAGCATTTGATTCCAGACAAAACGGGTGTAACCAAAGTTGCATTGAATGAATAGCTTCTGTTTTTTATTGGGGTAGATCCGTACCTTGAGTCCTTTTAAGGGCATCGTTTCACCTCTTTTCTCACTTATAGTATAGAACATACGTTCGAATGTTGGCAATGATTGAACCGGTTTCCTAACAAAAAATGGAGAACCGGGACGCTGATTCATCTCGGCAATGAATTGCCGAGTTTTCTCATGACTGCTCTCCTGTGATAAAAAGAGTTTGATTTAATAAAAATTGGTGCTTATCAATAGAGAAAATCCCCGCCAGATTATCATTTCTGGCAGGGATTTTGGCACCATTTAATTTTAAGCAGTTTTTATCTGTTTCACATCGCAATTAACATTCTTAAAGAGAACATTCTCTATTCAATTTGTATTTGTCTCTTATTCCCATTCTCATGTCCTGATGGGAATGACTTGTGCAGAATCAAAGTATTCTTTCTTCGGTTGCATATAGTGGTCAAAGAAGCCCTTGTCTAAGCCAAACAGGTTAGCAAGAAACAGGGGCGTGATATGAAATTCAGATTCCAAGTCAGAAATAGAAACAATTTGCTTATCGAAAATTAGCTGAAGTAAGGACTTTACCCGGCCCGGACGAATTGGTGGAATTTGATCGTCAAGTGGTTCAAGTGTTTGATAGCTCTTTTTGTGCAATTGCCCAAAGAAATAGCGATTCTCCTGATAGGTCATCAAGCCTAATTTATAAGCACGGTACTCCAATGCGACGAGCGAAACCATATACTTGCGCTTCATCTCGATGTAGTAGTCTGGATTGGAATGCCTTGGAAGTTCAGCAAAATCTTGCTTAAATTCCTCCTCAGGCAGCAAGAAGATAGAGGCAAAATGATTGGCTTGCTGCTCGATTTGGCTGTGCTCTTGTTTGGTCAGTGTTTCCATATCAACGGCAGTGTGAAGCAGAAGATGGCCAAGCTCATGTGCCAAATCAAAGGTTCTGCGAACCGCCGATTTTTTGATGTTTCCTAAGATGATGAATGGGCGACCATCGTCTGTGATTGTGCTGTAAGCATCAATTTCTGGGCCAAGGTTCTTTTCAACAATGTAGATGCCACTCATTTCAAGTGTATACATCAAATCTTTATTGTGTTGGAGCTTGAGAAATTTTCTTGCCAGATTGGCCGTCTGAGTAATTCTTTGATCTATTGACTGATCCGGATTTAATCGCAACATTTCCATAGCCTTTTTTCGGAGTACAGTGATCGCAGAATCAGGCGTGATTAAAAATTGTTCAAAAAAGCTGATGTAGTAATCAACATAGCTAATATAGGTCAACTCAAGCTTTGCTTTTTTCCGTGATTCACGATCCTTTGACCGATAAGCAACCCTCTCAACTGACCCTGTTCGATGCAGGAATGTCTCTGAGAATAAGAACTTTGTGTCCACAGAAAAGAGTTCGCGCACTTTGTTTAAGACTTCGATCCTCGGAATCGTTGACTCATTCTCATACTGCCAGACGGCTTGTTCCGAAACGTTGAGCCGGGCCGCCTGTTCTTTTCGGGAGAGACCGTTCAGTTCACGTAATTCTGTTAGTTTCTCACCGAAAAACATAGCTCGTCACCTCTTCTGTTATTGAGCATCCTGGTTGTCTTCCTTCTCTCTTTCTGCCACTTCATAACCGAAGGACTTTTCCTCAGGTAATGTGATTACCTTTGACCTAGGCATTTTAACCTCCTCTTGAGTGCTTCTACACGCACCTAGTTAGGATTTATAATCGCCATAATGCCGTTACCCAATTGATGTTCCGAAAGTGATTGGAAACATTATTTATCTAGAAAATGGGATTGTTAAATTGATGATTTAAATTGAGCTCCTCTGTATAATTTAAAGAGCGTTATTGGGCTATTTTGACTATTCAACATGCATCTACTTGCCGATTAAAGTTAAGGAACAAGTTGCTTTTTTCATTAAGTAAACATAGCTAAGATTTAATTTGAAGGTTGCCTTGATGAAGAAGAACCCTCATTCGGAGTAAAGCCGCATAAAGGTCATTAGCTTTTTTGACTCAATTGCCTGATCACATATATGGTAAAAGTTAGATTGCATTTTCAAGTCTTTTCCTTACTGGATCAATCCATTAGATGAATGGATTGATCCATTTTATTTTTTCTTTTTCCCATTCATACGTACTCATACTTTCCTCTTCCATAATAAATTTGTTGCCTTTCATTTTCATTAAAAGTACATCTATATTTAATTTTTTCCCTATTTCAACCATTGTATCAATTGTTTTATAATCCATTCTGCAGCCTAAATATATTGCTTTAATATAAGGAAATGGTATTTTATTATTAAAATATTTGCATATATCTCCATCTAGGATAATTCTCCATTCTTTTTCGTAACTCCAGTTAGTTAATTTTACAACAAAGTTCTTATAAAGTACTTCATTAAGATCACTTTTGATGTTGGGCTTCTCAGAACAATTATTAATCTTTCTTAAACGAGTAACTGGAATATTGACCCTACGTGATGAATAAATAACTGGAAATATCCCGCCTTTTATCAAAGCTTGAATTCTTTCAGATAAATAGTTGTCTGTATCATCATAAAAATCAGATATATTACTATTGAAAACCATCTCTTTCTTCAAAAAAGAAACATCGTACTCAACACAGAATCCCTTATGGTTATCAGCATAGTGAGACCACATCTGATTTTTATTGTAAAACTCATTAAATCTCTCAAATTTTGAAAAACACGCAATGCGAATACCTGCATGTCTTAGTTTATTTATTTTATTTTCTAAATCTACATCTGTTTGGTGCACGAATAACCAATATCTTCGTTGAGTATCCTCAGATTTGCTACTAATTATTTTATATATCACATCACTGTACTTTTCAACTTTGCTTAAGACATAACTAGAGCTGTCAACTGAAGTAGAGGAATAATAAATCTTCTCAATTTCTTCCTCTGAAAAATCATCCTTGCTTTTTGTGCCATTAAAATTACCATCTTGAATAAATTTAAGCAGGTTATATTTTTCATAAGTTAAACGATCATATCCTATTTTACAATCAAATGGATCATTAAAATTTGTTGGATCTGACAACCACAATCTTTTGTTCTCTATATCGAGAATATTCTCTGGAGTAGGACGGTAGAATTTAAACAATGTGTTTGGTAGAAACTTGTTTTTATCTTTAAGTAGATCCGTATTGTTTAAAATGATTCTGGAATAGTTTTCCTGTGCTTGCCTTTTACATCTAAAAACTTCTTTTATGTACTTCTTGGGCCAACTATTATCAATCTTATTTAAGTACATATCTCTTTTAAACTCCTTAATTCATAGAAGTTAAGTGTTTACACTACAACATCAGTTTAAGGGAAATATACATACACGGTACTGCAAGATTGGTACCAGAGTAAAATTTTTATAAGAATTTGATATCAGGGTCTAGAAATATTGAAAATACCATTAATATTTTTTGCTTATTTAGTTTTGAGAGTCGGCACGCTAATATCTTATATCCATATTTGATAATGTCGAGTAGGACAGCGATTCACATCTTCTGTCCCCTCACGGAACCGTGCGTGCGCTATTTACGCACACGGCTCTTCTTGTTCATGTTTCACAGAATGTAGCTCAGCTCCGACCGAAGTTGATAAAT
>NZ_SRJD01000002.1 GCF_004684935.1 Sporolactobacillus shoreae | reverse complement strand
GGCTGCCAACTCCTCGTTACATATATTATAATATGTAACGAGGATAAAGTCAATAAAAAAACCGCTGTATATAAGTGTTTTCGGCAGTTTTAAGTAGGATTATCGTTACACTATATGGGAATGCAGGATATCATTATCAATTATGATTTCTTCGTTAAAATCTGTAAGAATATTATTCATCTTGATATTCTCCCTTCAATTATTTAGTGGGTTAACTTGACATTTAAGTAAGTATTTTTTAATTGTTCCGATGTCATTTTTTTTGTCATCTCTCTTATTTGTTCATCGACAATATCAATTCTGTATCTCCATTGAATGCCAATAGACGAATTAACACCTTTATCGCCCATACCTCCAATGTTATCAGCTCTACCTCCGGCTATCTGGTCTGGATTGTGTAAAGCTGCTTGTGTGTCTAACCATTCATTTGTTTGCTTTTCAGCATCTTCAAGCGAAAAACCTTTTCTTCTTAACTCATTAACTTTTTCTAAGTATGCATTTTCCCTTGCAGCTTGCTGAGCAGCATTTCCTTCTATAGCACGACCTTCAGCCAAATATCTTTCTCTATTTCTTAGATACTCATCAATAGTTAGTTCATTCATGCCCTTTTCTTGGTCTTTAAGTTGTCTTTCAAACTCTTCAGCGTCATGTTTGGCACTTTGATTAAATTTCACTTCTATTTCTTTAATCCTTGGAACATCGTCCAAATGCTTAACAGCATCGCTTGTTTCCTTAATGCCTTGAACATCCTCTATTTTACTATAACTGCTTGGATGATTGACACTTTCCTTGGAAGCCATCTGCCGGAATGAGTTTTTCACATTCTGGATGAAGCCCTCTCCGCTACTAACCCCCGGAACACCCGCAAATTCCGGCTGCAGGCCTCCCAAAGAGATCTGATCGCCCAGATCAGCCCCCGCTTGCTTGACACTCGTTGCCCACGATCGACTCATCTGTCTCAGCTGGATCAGACGTCCTTTTGACGCCTGGCCCAGCGTCTTCGTGAGACCAGCGACATTCTCCGCGCTTCTCATACTGGCACGGCCGATCGTCCCGAACGCCCCGGCCGCCTCTGCCCCGGGAATTGCGTCGAGTGCGCCAAACGCCGCCGAGGAGACGCGCTCACCGGTGCTGAGCTGACGCCCAGAGATCCAGCTTTTTCCGGTGACGGCGTCGCTCATCTGCATCGCGCCATAGGCGACACCGGCAACCGCTCCTGCCGGCGGGCAGGCGATGGTCAGGACGACAATGGCTGCCCCAATGCCAAGGTTTACCCAGAACTCCTTGTCGATTTGCTTGTCCTTGATCGACTTGTAGTCAAAGCTATAGTTGTACTGGATGGCTTCCTTGTACTGGTGGTCACCTTTTCTGCTTGGTCGGAGGTGGATAACGCCTTGAAGTTCTCGTATTCACTCCGAAGCGACGCCTTCATCAGACTGCTGGTGTTGAAAAGATCATCCAGCGTGAGGTCCTTTTTCGTCACTTTCTCATAAGTGGCCACATTGGCCATCGTACTGGTCGCCTGCATTTCGGTAACATTCAGTGTGTTCTTCGTATGAAACTGACTGATCGACAGCTGCGCCATCGCGGACACAAACGCATCGATCTCCGTGTAGAAGGGGTGGTCGATGTGGCGATTGACGGCATCCCCCGCCTCTCTGGTAAACGTTAAAAGTTTCTGGTAGTCACTGTTTAATCTGTCCAGTTCACTGGAGATCGGTTTGCCTCAATTTGAGTTTTTCCATCCCCTGCCACCTCAGGCCTAAGTTTATCGTTACAAAAAGTAAATGGTAGTAACAGTTTTAAACTATTACTACCATTTTTAACTAGCATTATTTTATGCATTAAGCTATATTAATCTTTTATTTCTAGTTTCTTTATTCTAAATTATAATGCAATATTTTGTATGCCTACTTCAATTATTTTTTCATTTTCTATTCTAACAGCCAGTCCTGCATCTATATCCCAAGAACACTCAAACAAAATACCAATTTCTCTGATATTTTCCAACCTAAGTAAAACCATTTCTATAGGATTAACCAATTTAGCCATTTCACTAATGCTGTCAATTAGTGGCGCAAACTCATCAGCATCTTCTTCTAACATATCTCTATATTCTTCACATATTGAAAGATAATACTTATATATCGCAATTTCAATTTCTTTTACGTTTACTCTATTTTTAAAGTTTACATATGCTTCCCTTTGAGAATCTAAGATTTCTTTACCTTCACTTCCTGAAACTATTAAATTTACCTCTCGTTCTTCCCCAAAAATTTTTATTGTATCTTTACGCTTCCATCCATATTTAAAATATAACTCTCCAAATATGACATCTCTCATCATCATTTCCCTTTCTTCAACATAATATTAAATTCACCAACACCACCCAAGTGTTTAAATATAGGCGCATTTATAATTGACGGCACCAACTGTACAGTTTTTAAGTCATTTAATTCATGCCAAGTATATCCATTTTCTCTTCTCCAATTAGCCACATCATCTACACTATATTCCTTACCAGTACTTTCAGTCCATTGTTCAGCTAATTTTTCATCAGCTTGATAAAAATTACTAGCCCTACTATTCGTCATATCGTTAATTTTAAATTCAGCTTCTGCAAACTCTGAAAAATCTGGCATACCATTTTTATATTCTATCCCCTTTACTCCTTTTTCATCTAAAACTGATTGAACCCTAGTATCATCTGAAACGAAAGTGGATTCACCCCTCTCTCCTAACCATTTACCATTTTTACTTGCCTGACTTGGAGTAACTTTAATCCTATCATCTACTGAACTGTATTTAGGTTCAACATCATATCCTTTTGTAAGATTAGAATTTAAAACTTTCTCTTCAGCATTACTCCCCTCCTTTGATACGCTACCAATATTTTTGGAAGCCATCTGCTGGAATGTGTTTTTCATATTTTGGATGAAACCCTCTCCGCCCCCGACTCGGGAAACACCGGCAGCTTCCAGTTGTGGGCCGCCTCCCAGGGATAGGTTTGGAAGTTTTTCTCCGAGGTTGGTCGCGGTATATCTCGCTCTCACGAACTGCATGTGACTGATCTGCCTCAGCTGTATTAGGCGCCCTTTTGATGCCTGACCCAGCGTCTTCGTGAGATCGGCGACTTTCTCCGCACTTCTCATGCTGGCCCGGCCAATCGTCCCGAATGCTCCGGCTGCCTCTGCCCCGGGAATCACATCCAGCGCGCCAAACGCCGCCGAGGAAACGCGCTCACCGGTGCTGAGCTCACGGCCAGAGATCCAGCTTTTTCCGGTGACGGCGTCACTCATCTGCATCGCGCCATAGGCGACACCGGCAACCGCTCCTGCCGGCGGGCAGGCGATGGTCAGGACGACAATGGCTGCCCCGATGCCAAGGTTCACCCAGAACTCCTTGTCGATCTGCTTGTCCTTGATCGACTTGTAGTCAAAGCTGTAGTTATACTGGATGGCTTCCTTGTACTGGTCAAAGGTGACCTTTTCTGCTTGGTCGGAGGTGGACAGCGCCTTGAAGTTCTCGTATTCACTCCGAAGTGACGCCTTCATCAGGCTGCTCGTGTTGAAAAGATCGTCCAGCGTAATGTCCTTTTTGGTCACCTTCTCATAAGTGGCCACGTTGGCCATCGTACTGGTCGCCTGCATTTCGGTGACATTCAGTGTGTTTTTCGTATGAAACTGGCTGATGGACAGCTGCGCCATCGCGGACACAAACGCATCGATCTCCGTGTAGAAGGGGTGGTCAATGTGGCGATTGACGGCGTCCCCTACTTCTCCAGTAAACGTATAGAGCTTCTGATAGTCGTTCCCCAGTTTGTCGAGCGCACCCGACAGACTTTTATAGGAAAAAGAGATCCGGTGGTCCTCATCCAGGCTCTCTACGGCATCCCGGATCTGCTGGAACGCCTGATCTGCACGGCGCATCTGGTCCAGCGTCCCGCCCCAGGTGGATACATGGCTGATCGCCTCGCCCATATCCTCCCACGAACTCTGTTTATAAGACACATCGCGTCCCATCACTGCACCGCTCCTTCATCGTAGGCCTGGGCCAGTGCCTCGTCCTGGCTGGCCATGGATTCGGCCACGAACATCAGCAGCTGCGCAGCGCGGGCATAAAAATCGCCGACATCCCGCATTTTTTCAAGCGCCTGCCGATACTTGGTGAACGTGTCGGCAGCCTCTCCGTCTGCGTAATAGCAGAGACGGGCGAGCTTCCCGATCTCCGGTTCGATTTTATTTTGAAAAATCTCTGAAATTGCCTGTGCGCGCACCGCGAACCGTTCCAGATCACCCGGGTTCAGCGAGATTTCGCCGCCCCCGCCTTCCGCCATGGCTCTCATCCGGCATGCGCCTCCTGTCCGTAAGGAATATGAAGCCCATTGAACAGTTCCTTATAAAGGTAATACAGACTCGCTTTTCTCGTCTGCTGGCTCCGGATGTCCGTCCGGTACAGCTCATCCTCGATCGGAATGTAGAATGAATAGCTGTAGGGCCTCAGGTAGCCTGCGTCCTCTCTCGGCATCCACTCCAGCGCCAGCAAATCCGTCTGATCCACGCGGACGGCTTCCCACTTTTTTTCCTCTTCATCGGTGAGCCGCTGAAGCAAAAATTTATGTTCAGCTTCCGTAGGCTGGCGATTCAGGAGCGGATGCGCCTGAATCAGCTGAACAATAAACAGGCTCTTCGGCAGCACTTCCAGACGGTAGCTCTGCCACTTCTGCTGCTCAGTCAGCACAATCAGATCTTTGCTTTCCTCCTTTCGGAAGGCCACCATCTGCTGGTTAATGCGGACATAGGCTGGGCTCTGTGCATAGACTTCAAGCATTTCGATCAGCAGACCGGCCGCATCTGTCAGCGCACCGGAGTCCGTCAGCAGCCCTTTTTCCTGCAGAGAACGCTTGGCTTTGATAAAAATTTCATCATCCAGCATGCCGAGCTGCTGCGATTCTGGAAGACCAAACAGATCAATGATGTTCACAGCCGTTCCAAGCACATAAAGTTCTGCAGGTGAAAAACCGTCGATTTTCAAAGGTTCAGCACTCATTTTTACAGCCCCTTTATTTTCGCCACTTCTTCTGTTCCGGAAAAAGCGGTGATATGTTTTTCCAGAGATGAGAGAGAAGCCGCGTGTTTTGAGACCGTCTGGGTGATCCGGCGCTGGTACTGCAGTAAAAGATCCATATAAGCGACCAATGCTTTCTTATTTTTTCCGGACCAGTCGCCCTGAACCTCAATATCCGATTTCAATGCCCCACCTTTAGACAGTGCGGTTTTCAGTGCGTCATCAATCTGGTGCATACATTGAATCGCCTGATTCAGCTCGGCTCCCCTGATTTCTACGTGACTTTTACTTGAATGCCCCATCCGGTATCACCCCTTTTTACGATTTTCTTCGGCAGCCACGTACTGATAATGGTTAAAGGCCTGTTTCGCTTTCGATCTGGCTTCCTTGGCTTCAGACAATTTCATCTCAAGGGCCTGCGATTTGGCTTTCAGCTGGTCATCCACCTGTCCGCGTGATGCACTGAATTCAACGCCGGGCACTTTCGTTTTCGGTACAGGGTGCGATCCCTCATAGCTCCTGATCTGCCTTGAGATCGCAGCCACATCAGCCTCCACCTGACCGATCAACAGATTAAGGCGATGATAGAGTTGGCCGTATTTCCCACGTTTCCGCTCCGCGTCCGACAAGCCGATACCGAAGTATTTTCCTACTGCCTCGACCGTTTCGATGATGAAGTCCCCCATTGAAAGCACTCCTCTTCATTCGTATTTGCCACCAACGATCATTTGAACAAACCCATCTTCGCCGTTTCCTGCTTCACGTTCACTTTATCCCGGGTATCCGACTGCAAAAACAAGTGCTTCAGCAGTGTCTCATCATTGCGCGGTTCTTTGAATGTCAATGCCCTCACCTGTGTCGGTATCTTATGATATGATGCATCAATGTTGGTATTGATTTCACTCGTGTCGATCGTCGTGTTTTCCTTTTGAAAATGATTGGGCACTACCTTGTTCGTATTATCACCGCCATACCCGGAAACGACTACAAGGGACAAAGCAACTGCTCCGAACAGAAGCAGCTTATTAAAATGTTTCCGTTTCATTGGCTTTCTCCTCTCTTACGTGGCGAATCATCGCACGGATTCCAATGACTGCGAGTACCGGAATGACTAAAAGAAGAACTGCTACGATTCCTTTCAGAAAAGGAGCGTAATCCGGCCCGTAGGCGATGGCTAGATAGACATCGGATGCCGGATTTTGATAGGCAAAACGATCCATGCTGTTCTTCAGCAAAGGCAGCGTGAAGTAAACAACCAGAGTCGCAATGAGCAGCACACCGACAATCTCGGACAACTGATAAGCCTCACGCACCCAAGCAGATATTACAGCGATCAGCCCGATGGTGAAGAGGCTCCACATGATGACTGCACCGCCTTCAAGACCATATTGCGCCACACCGTATGCGATAATCACGCCGGATGTAATCAGCGCGAGTGCCGCTGAAATAAGCGCGTTCGCTGTTCGGCTCAGGTTACGATAGTGGTAACTGAAGTACCCGGTCAATATGCTGGCGATCAGAACGGCAAGAAGCGTCAGGAACGGCTGAGTCACAGGGGCAGCAGGTGTTGTATCCGTTGATGCGGCATTCTGGTCCTGATTCTGCGCCGCATTGTTCGGGTTGCCGAGTTGAAGACCTGCAAGATTTACAGGACTGGCCAGCTGCTGGTAAGCTCCCTGATTACGGTTGCCGGGTTCGCCCGTGTTCCCCAGCGTCTGGGAAATGGTGCTGCCAAGCTCTGCGGTCGCGTTCAGGTTCTGTCCCCAGGAACCGGTCAGCTGATTGGCGCCGCTCTGCACACCGTTCACCAGAGACTGAACGTTCTGAGAATCCTTTAAAATGGCCGATTCATTGTCAGAGACGTTCTGGAGCCCCTGATCAATTGTATTCAGCTGATCAAAGGTATTGCTTTTAAATGACAATGCGAAACCGTTGTCCACACTTGCAAAAGTCGGATCCGGTGCTGTCAGAACAAGTGGCTTAGCGATCGAGGCAACCTGTTGCTGAGTGTCAGTCATGTTACTTGTAAGATTTTTTTCTAGGGCAACTAGAGCTGTATGCTGATCACTCAATGCGTTGCTGTATGTTGCTTCATCCATATCATATTTTTTTTGGATAGCCGTTGAAGTTGAATCCATATTTTTCAAAATATCATCAGGATTTACCCTACTTAAATATGCGGTAATACCGTTTTCGCCAGTTAAATCAGTTAATACAGTATTTAAGTTTTTAGTTGTACTAGAGGTAATATTACCGATATCTGTATCTGCTTGATTAAAGTTTGAATGGTCAAGGGTCGACGAAACTGTTGGATCTGGATTTGGAGGGGCATTACTAAAAATTGTTTCATAATTTGTCAGGGCAACTTTAGTTTCACCTAAAGCGTCAAAGAAGGTATTAAGTGAAACTTGTTCGTAAGTTTTTTTTAGATCCGTAGTACTAAGAAGAGGTCCTTTAACATCTCCCAAATCATTTTGAAAAACACTATAACTTGATAACTTCTTTATATCGTCTTGCAGATCACTAACATCCTGCTCTGAATGATTCGGATATATTGGATCGGATCTTGTAGGATCTAATTTTAAATTATCATATGCATCATTGAGTGAGCTGATTGACGTGTCGACACTGTTTGTCGCAGAACTTTCAAGACCTGTTTCATAATTTAGCAACGAGGAATAGAGTTTATATAGTGCTAAATATGCATTATCATCACTAGTTTGCTGTGCTGTCAGATCCCCATTAACAGTAGAACTTTGTTGTGCGAGAGAATTTTGATAATTTGGATCTGCGGTATCCGCTACTAAATAATTCGATATAACAGTTGAGAGTGCAATAATGTTTGACTTATTAGCTAAGTACTGCTTATTATTATCGCTATTATAATATGATCTTAAACTTTCAAACTCCCCTTCTGCTGATAACGGGTCAGTAATCGTAACAGCTGTATTCAAAGGATTGACCATTCCGTCATTAAACGCACTTAGCAGCTTGTTCAGACTGTCCTGACTTTGGGTCGTGGCATCATCCACCAGCTGCTTGTTTGTATCTCTCGTTTTTTGCAGGCTCTGGATCTGCTGGTTCAGCTGGTCGCTCAGTTTATTCAGTGCATCCAGCTGCTGGTTGACCTGATTTTTCGTATCGGTCAGTGTGGTCTGCTGGCTGGCCGCGTCGGATGATGACTGTTTCGTTTCCGCAAGCAGCGTATTGATCTGGTTCAGCTGCGCACTAAAAACCTGCGCCATGTTTTGCGAGGATGGCTTGTAGAAATCAGACATGGCCTGGAGGTACTGCTTATCCTTATTCACTACATCCGTGAAGTTGCCCCTGATATAGCTGAGTTTGTCGGAAATGATCCGCCAGTAGATCTTGGAAAACTGCTGGTTCAGTGTCCCTTTCACCTTTTGCATTTCGGTCTGTATTTTGGCCGCATCTTCAGCCGTCAGCTTCGGATTGGCGGAATACGAAATAACCGCGGCCTTCGGTTGTGAATTGGTATAGGTGAAGATATTACTTGTAAAATTCGATGGAATATAAATGGCGGCCTGATAAGTGCCCTGCTTCAAGCCAGTGTCGGCGGCGCTACGGCTGACTGTCTCCCAATTGTAATCGTCACCAGAAGAAAAAAGCGGAACGATCTGGTTTCCCAGATTCAACCGTTGTCCGTTGACATCTGCCCCCTGGTCTTCATTGACAATGGCCAGGGCTCCGGTTTGCGGCGCTGCAGGGACCAGCGTTTTCGAGCTGTTTTTATTCGCAGTCTGCTGAGGCTGTGCTTTCGGCGGTGTCAGATAGTTAGGTAGAGCCCCCGAGATGCAGACAATGACGATAAAAATGACAGCCAATGAGCCCCATTTTTTCAGACGGTCAATTATTTTTCCATTCATCTTTGAAGACCTCTTTTTTGTACGATTTAGGGATTGGAGCGTAAAGCATGTGTTTCAGAGTTTAGAAATGGGCAGCATCAAAGGCAGGAGCACTGGTCAGCGGGATCATGATGCGGCGATCCTGCCCTTGATGCAGCAGATAGCCGAATCCGATATTCAGCACGGGTTCTTTGCTGGCAAAAGGCAGTGTGAATACGGTCTGATCGCTCTTTCTGATCAGCAGCAGCGCATCTTTTGAATTTTTCAGTTCCGAAACGATGGCGTCGTAGCCCTTCCATTCCAACTGGTTCCCTGCCGCAATGACATGGAATCCGATCGGAGCGAAACGCTTGATCAGATGGATCAGCCGGTCCTGCGCCTGACTGTCCGCTTTCCCACAAAAAGTATCCAGACCGTCAATCAGCAGGTAGTAAGCCGGGTAACCGGAAGCAATTTCAGCGCGTTGAAGTCCGGTATTCAGCATCTTGTCCTTCACTTCCCGCTCTCTGGTCGTAAACGTCTCTTCCATCTGATCCAGATACAGCGCGATGGTGTCGCTATCGTCGAGATACATCCAGCCGTGATGCTCCGCCGCTTTGGCAAAGACCAGTTCCTCCGAATCGCTGACGGCAATAAAAGCCTTATCGTTCGCTACAATCTGTTCCATAAAAAGCCGGATCGCATTGGTCTTGCCTTTTCTCGAATCACCAACGATGATGAACGTACCCATTTGCTGCCAGTTAACACC
Source organism: Sporolactobacillus shoreae (assembly GCF_004684935.1). Taxonomy (GTDB): domain Bacteria; phylum Bacillota; class Bacilli; order Bacillales; family Sporolactobacillaceae; genus Sporolactobacillus; species Sporolactobacillus shoreae. The sequence goes on along the minus strand of NZ_SRJD01000002.1, from coordinate 302,024 downwards.
GAGCGGCACGACAGACTCTTCATCAAGACCGAGATAAAAAGTATCCGAAACCATCTTTTGGTTTTGAAGGAATTCCGCAGCCTCCAGCCGCTCCGGCAGCATCGGCACATGATAGATCGTATCAACCTCCGGATACTGCCGGTTGCACGCATCCACTGCGGTGCGCAGCTGATCCAGCTGTTCCCCGGCGGTTTTTGCTTCAAAGGGCAGGCCGATCTGAACGCTTTCCAGCTCATCCGTCTTGATCAGCGCCCGGCCCGGAATCGCGTCAACCGTTTTCTTGACGGAGCCGCTGAAGACTGAATAGAAGTCCGACTGGTCAACCATATAATGGGACAGCCGCACCGGAAGACTGGCCAACAGATTCGGACGGAGGCCGTTTGAACGCGACACCGAAAGAATAAACTGAATTCCGAGACTTCCGCCCTCCCGTGCCCAGCGGACAAACAGTTCTTCCAGGTCATCGGCCGCTTCTTCTCTGATCGCTTCAAAGTTGTCAACGATAATTTTGAGGTAGGGCAGCTTGTCACTCCCCTGTTCGTTAAAAAGTCCCACATTCGGGACACCGGTCCGCCGGAACAGATCCTTACGATGCTGAATTTCCTGATTCAGCCATTTGGCGAACTTCTGGATTTTTTCCTTTTCATCCAGACGGAAATAATCTCCGGTATGATGCAGTTTTCTGAACGGAAGAAGTCCGCCGCTGCCGAAGTCAAACAAATACAGCTGTACCTCTTCCGGCGAATAGCGCCGCGCGGCTTCCAGCAGATAGGAACTGATCGTCGTCGTTTTTCCAAAACCTGACGCCCCAAAGATAGCGATGTTCCGTTCTTTTTTCAGTTTCAGGTAAACCGGTGTCTGCTGCTGTTTCTCCGGATGGTCCGCAAGACCGATCATGATTCGGTCTTCTTTTTTGTCTTCCTGAGAAGCTTTCGGACGGACAAGATGAGCAGGCAGCGGGGCGAGCCACGGACTCGCCAGACGCTCGATGCCCATCTTGTCGCACAGATCGGCAATCGACTGGACAATCACATCCAGTTCCGTTTCTTTCTTAGCTTCAACCTTGGACTTCGCGTGAACTTCAGAAATCGGATAAAGTCCAGTGTCCCTCACGTAATAAACGTCGTCTTCCGATGTATAGATGTTCTTCTCATAGGGCGCCCCGCTCCAAGCGGACTGAAAAAGTTCGTACATTTCATTATTCCCGACCTGCAGGTAGCCGCGTCCTACCTGTTTGAGTTCGGCCGCGTCATTATTGCCCAATATGTCGTTGCTGTCCGATGTGTCCTGAACGCGCAGGGCGATTTTAAACCGCGAATTACTGCGGATCTGGTCATCGACAACACCGGCCGGCTTCTGCGTCGCCAGAATCAGATGAATACCCAGGCTGCGCCCGATACGGGCCGTTGTCACCAGTTCGCGGATAAAATCCGGCTCCTCTTTTTTAAGTTCCGCGAATTCATCGGAAATAATGAACAAATGCGGCATCGGCAGCTTGATTTTGCCCTGCTTAAACAGCAGCTGATAGTCATCGATGTGATTAATATTGTATTTTGAAAAAAGCATCTGACGCCTGCGGGATTCGCTTTTCACCGCCGCAAGCGCGCGTTCGCTGAAATTATTCTCATCATTAATATTGGTCATTGTTCCGAGCAAGTGAGGCAGTTTGTCGAAAAGCTGCGCCATGCCGCCGCCTTTAAAGTCAATCAGCAAAAAGGCGACATCATGTGGATGGAAATTAACCGCTAGTGACAGAATGTAGGATTGAAGCAGTTCAGATTTACCGGAACCGGTGGTACCTGCCAGAAGTCCGTGCGGTCCATGTGCCTTCTCATGAAGGTTCAAATCGAGCACATCGTTCTTGCTCCGGAGCCCGATCGGCACCGCCAGCGACTGGATCGGATTGTGCTCAGCCCAGCGTTTCGGGATCTGCAAGTCATCCACATCCTCCGCGTGCATCATATCAAGAAAGGTCACGCTCTCAGGTATGGAATTGGTAAAACCGCTCCGGTGTTTGAGCGAAGCCAGCCTCCTGGCAAAATTCTCGTTGCCCTCTTTTGAAAACGGGTCAATCCGGAATGTCTGTCCATTGGCGATCTTGTTCAGGATCAGTACATCGCCCTCGGTCTCATTAACATAGCGGACAACAGAATTGATATTTTCGTTCAGATTGTCTTTGGTGTTGGCAAGGAATATCGAGCTGACACCGATATCCGTGCAGTCTCGGTTCAGAAATTCTGTGATTTCGTGTTCATGGATCAGCTTGTCCGAGGCAATGACAAAGACCAGATGCGGAAGAAAGACCTTTTTCTCCTTATGGTCCGCGTGCTCCCTTATTTTCAGCTGTTCATAGATCCCGGGAAGCAACTGATCACGAGTCTGTTCGCTGTAGATCAGGTTTCGCCCCTGAGTACTCATGCTCTTCAGATGCGGCAGCCATTTCAGCCAGGCCCACTCCGCATATTCTCCTTCATCGAACAGAAGCACCAAGTGCAGATCGTGATAGCTGTGAAAAAAAGCGAGCTGGAGAATCATTTGCTGCACCGCTTTGCGGATAATGGAATGCTTGCCGACAATACCAAGCGGCCCGTCAAGCAGACGGAGGGTCAGCGGCACATCCTTAATCTCACGGTAATGATCCAGAATCGTTTTTGCCTCACGGTAAAGCGCGTCGAATGAACGGTTAGACAGGTCCTGTTCGCTGCCTTCAACCACATAATCCGGAGGCAGATTGGTGAGCCCGAGCCTGAGATCCAGAAAATCATCATCGTCCCGGCTTCGTTCCCAAATGCGCGGGCTCAGCTGTCCGGTTAGTTCCTTAAGTCTCGCGCTGCCTGGAAATTGGTACCGGAGCACAAACCGCTGTTTCTCATAAAGCTGATTTAACTCCTCACGTTTTTCTTTAAGGTACTTGGTGTAGTTGTCCTTTCGCTCGCGCCCTCGTTCTTTTGAACGCCTTGATTCACGGAAATAAGAAAAAACGGAAGTGACAATCGTCGACAGGAACATTACTATTGAGATCAGCATATAGATACCGCTTGGTTGAATAAAAAGGACGGCGACCATCACAAGCATCATGACCGCGGGTGGAAGGATCGTAATCCAGAGGTTGCGCCCGCCATCGCCTTCAGGATCGGAAGGCCAGGAAAATTTCACTCTTTCCTTCGGCCGTTCGTAGATCAGGCGCGGCATCCTCTGATAGTCCGGATATTTATCGACAAGCATCGTCTCCGGATCGCGTGCCGGGAAAAGCCGGGTCTCAAAACGATCCCCTGCAGCAAGCGCCATCAAATCGTCCGACAGCACGGTCCATTCATTCAAGTGCCACGAAACAACATCACCGTTTTCAAGCAACGTCCCACGACGCACACGTTCGCCGTTGACGAAAATCCGGCTTTCTTCATTTGCTGGAAATACCCGCCATCCCCCCAGCTCCTTACTGAAAAGAAAACCCGTACCATCCTTAATCTGCTCAAAGGAAAAGTCCGCCTCAGTGTCGACGGACACGGAGATCTGATTTTTCCGACCGACGTAGTAGCTTGTTTGTCCAGACGGGTCAGGTATTTCGTGATAAATGATTGTCACTTCTTCATCCGCCTGACTCCGAAACAGTCGTGGCTCACCGCTCGCTAAAGAAACCGTTGTACCTTGTCCCCGATAACCCCACTCTTTCTTTCGGGAGTCCCAAATGAGCTGAATCTTTTCATCCAACTTGACGGGAATGGTGATGGTGTCGTCCAGTTCACTGCCGATGACCATTTCTTTTTTATGAAAAGGCTGCAAATCCACAACCTGAACATGTTCATCTGTAAACAGCCATAAATTCTCCATTCAAATTCCCCCTAAAGGCTCTTTCATCCGTCGGTTACTTCCCGCCAGAGGATCCCAAAGACGCGCCGCTCTTTTTCTGACTTTGAGAACTACCGGATGGTCCGGATGAACTGCCTGTACTACCCGTCGAAATACCCTGCGAGCTCCCATTTCCGGTTACGTCGGCATTCGTCACACTGCTGCCGCTCGTGCCGGAATTTGACCCGGTATTGGTTGTGCTGTTTACCGGACTGCTGCTTGAGCTCTTCATCAGATCGCTATATTGTTTCAGCTCGGAATCAATACTCTGCAGCCGTGTCTGTTTGGTCTGGCCGCTGATGGACAAATTTGCCTGAACCGCGGCTTTTTCCTTCAGAAGCGCATAAGCGATCAGCATGCGGTCATTCAGCGATCTCGCGGTATTCAGCGCGCCGGATGTATCACCGCGGCCTGTCTGAATCCAGTATTGGTAATAAAGCAGGTTGCTTTGGAGGGTCACGTTATTTAAAATATTGCTTTGCTGCGCGGCGGTCAGTGCCTCATTCTTGACGTAGGATACAGCCAGTTCGTATTGAGCCACCTTCGGCATACTGTTGTAGGACACTGAATTCAGCGTGGTGACAACATTGCTGTACTGGCTTTCAAGAAAAAATTCGTGACTTTGCTGGAAAAGATTTTCTCTTGGCATTTGAATAATAAATGCATAGATTGTAAGAATGATCAGGGGAATAAGCAGGACAATGCTGCCAATCATTATGCCGTTTTTGGCCAGGTTTTTTCTTTTCGGAAGCCTGACGCTCAATCGTTCTGCGGCAATCTCTTTGATCCGCTCCTTCTCTACAAGGCGCTTGAGCGATCGAAAATCTTCGCAGCGGAATAGATTTTTGACAAACCGTACGGCTTTCGCGTCAAAGTCAAATTTCAGATATGTATCAAACGTATTGGACGGATCAAATAGAAAAGCAATCGTCGCCTTAACCTGCTGCAGCGCTTCTTCAGCACTGTAATCTATCGGAGGCAGGCTGTCTTTGATTCCATAATGAAGAAATACAGGCTGAAATCCTGGTGTGAAGTAAATATTTTCAGGAAAGCAGGACGGAATAACACGTGAAGGTTGACGGTTGGCAAAAAAGTGAATCAGATTGCTGGCGAAAATCAGTTTTTCCATCAGTGTTTCCTTATTGAGATCCTCAAAGGGCTTCAGTTCATGATTTTCCGTAGCCGCAACGATAATTTCATCCTCAGTAGCTTCTATTTTCCTGCCGATCCCGTCCTCAATGCTTTCCAGAGCACCCAGTTCCTCCACATCTCGGAGCGGAATTTTGACACGCTGAAAGGTCAGTTTGTACTGTCCGTCTTTTTTTTCGATTCCAGCATCAAATTTGGATTGAAAAAAACTGTTTGAAAGTACCATAATTGTTCTCCTTCACAATACTGTAAGCTTATCGCCGTCCGAGATTTTTTTATCTTTCAAGATATTAAATCCACGGATCATTTGCGCTTTGTTCGAAACCCGGACCCAGCAGCCGGTTCGGGGCGCTTCCTGTATTTCCGCAATCGTCCAGACCGTCCGGATCAACTGTTTGACAGGCTGCCTGTCCGAAACTCTCAAATCCAGTGATCCATGTTTGTAGTGGGATAAGTCGATCGTGATATTGATATACATTGATGTCACCACACATTTTATAAATTGCACTTTGCACTCAGACTTAGGTTGATTCGTGTTTTGTTCAGCAACTTATGCCGTTTCCATTAATTCTTTATAAATTCTTAAACGGTACAAAAAACCGAAACCCCGACAGAGGGCCTCGGCCAAATAAAAAGCATCGATTATCCGTTGATCTGACCGGCGATCTGCTGGTCGGTGTCTTCCAGAATAGTGGCACTCTTCCCCAACTGCTGGTCGATATCCTGAAGCAGCTGCTGCATCTTCTGGAAAGATGGGCGCAGCCGTTCATACTGGTCTTTAAATGCGCGGCTTGAGGCGCCTTCCCATACCTGAGCCAGCTGATTGATCATTCCGTCCAGACGTCCGATCAGTTCACCCGTGTTCTGTGATTCCTGTCCATACCTTCTCGCAAAGCCCCTCAGTTCATCCGGGGTCAGCCTGATTTGTCCTGCCATGATAAAGCCTCCTCATTTTGGTTGCACGCGCGCGCATGCCGGAAAATTTATGATTGAACCGTCGGATGGCGGCTTTTCCGCTGAATAGAACTTCCCATGCCATGAAAATAAGACCAACAGACTTAAATACCACTTTTCCAAAGTAAGCAGTTACATTTTCTTAAATTATAGAAAAATACGTGAAAAACGGACACAGCCAAAAGACACAAATTTTTCAATAATATACGGTCAAAAAAATAATATCCGACAAAATAAGACAGAATATGGCGGGCCTTTGGAACCAGGATGATTTGGAAACGATTACATTTTTTTGAGATAAACAAATCTCGGTCCTTTTCACTTTTACTTATTTTTGTATATATTTTAAATGCTTCAAGACCGAAACTGCGCAGCACATTTTGCAACCGACATGTGAATTTCAACCATATAATCTCCGTAAACGGGTATCATCACATGATAGATGGGCTCTTTAACGGACAGGTGATGCTCTCGGCACACTGCATCAGTTCTTCACAGATGGTGAAAAGGGACTTCTCATCCTTATTTATAGCCCAGATCATTATCGTTTGGGTGAACCAGACAGAAACTGACACTTCTCGTTGTGGTTCAGGATCATGTGTCAGTTCTTTGTTCTGTCTTATTTTTTTCCTAATCACATCTCGATGGACAGACGTTCTTCAATCCGGTCACAATACTCTTTCAATCGTTCAATGTGTCCTTCCAGCTCGTCCAAACGTTCGTTTGCCTCCCGAACTAATTCGGCTAAAGATCGATTTTCATTGTTCATGACTCCACCACTCCTTAAAATGTGCTATTTGATATAGTCGTACCGGCATTTTTCATCGATTTCGCCATATTTTGGGCAGCATTTCCTATATCCAATATTATATTGTATTTCCCCAATATGTTTATTTTGTACATTATATTCACCTGTTTATAATCTCAATGGCCCCATAGCCCATATTTCTCATCTCAAGCGGCTGACTTTCTTCAATTCGACCATGGACTCATAATAATGCTTCCATTCTAAATCGCATTCACATTTTTTACTCCGTGTTTTTATCCGATCCTCAGCCGTAACGTAACCGTTTATAAAAACTTTTGCTCCCTAAACTACTTTCAAAGAATATTTGCTCCAGAACTGAATATTTCTCCATACATGAGCTCAAAACGGACATAGAAAGAGGCTGAATGAGGAACACGCGGGTAATGCCTCGCCGTGTACTATTTTTGGGTATAAACGATTCGCTGAGAAAGCGATGTGGTCCGTTCTGAATAGCAGGCAGGGAGATGAATTTATGGAGGCCTATTACATTAAAAAAAAGAATTGCGAAACTGTCCAGGTAGATGATGAAGATAACATCATGATCATCAATTTAGATGATTCAACAGTGACCAACCTGAACCGTGCAGGGGGAAAGTGCTGGTCACTATTGAATGAGAAACAAAGTGCGGATACGCTCGCTCACTCTCTGCTTCGGGGAGAAGAATCTCCTTCATCAGAGCAGGAAGATATCAATCATCTGAGGGCCTATATTCAAAGCTTTCTGGATCAGATGGTTGATTGCGGGTTAGTCAGGAATGCCTGAAAACAGCAAGGGCAGAGGGAGATCCATTGTACAAATCGGAGATGCCGTCCGCCGGCAGATCCAGGCAAAGCAGCAAGTTATTCTTACCGCCCACGGGCAAAGCATGTTTCCCTATATTCAGCAAGGTGACCGCTGCACATTCATCGACTGGAACACGGCTGATTTAAAAAAGGGCGATGTGGTCCTTTATCAGAGTCAAACAGGGACGCTTGTTGCCCACCGGCTGCTGGCTGACAAAAGAGACGAGCTCAGTCATCTTTTTTATATCATTAAAGGCGATACAAATCTGAAATCCGATCCTCCCGTCTATCCGGATCAGATCATTGGCGTACTGGCGCATATTAAGCCTTCACGGCGCGTCATTCGGATTTCCCATCTTTTCTGTCGGATCTGGTGTCCATTCGTGCTTCACATTTCTTTCGCCTCACGGCTGCTGCATAAATATCTTACTTTCCGCAATCGGATTTCAAAAAGAATAAGGCCTTGATATTCGTTTTCAGGGATATAAGCATTCGAATAGGTAAATCGTCAACGGGCCTGGGGGTCAAAGCAGATGAGAAAATGGTTGGGCTATGACAATTTTAAAAAAACATTCACCCTTCTTGGACCTCATCTCATGAAGCATTGGGTTTCTTATGCGGGGCTTACAGCAGTAATGATTGCACAACTTTTGTGTGCGCTTGCCTTTGCCTCTTTTTTAGGACAAATGACAGATGCTGCGATTCACAGTAACTTCGCAAAATTGACAGGACTGACGTTTGGCGGAATCGGCATTGTGTTCGGAATGGTGTTCATCGGCTACCTCAACACCTATCTTCAGTCTTCAGCCATCTACGGGGTAAAACGCGATTTGAAAATGGCTCTTTTCCATCATACACTCCTTCTTCGTGCCAATGTGATGTCCTCCATCCGATCCGGTGATTTAATATCCCGTTTCGACAATGATCTGAATCAGATTGAAAACATGCTGGGCAGCCGGTTGATTGACTTGCTCCGCTACCCACTGGTTTATTGCAGTGTTTTTATCTATCTCTTCCATATTAACGCTCTGTTATCATTGATCAGCTGGGGAATTGCTCCGGCCGCGATAGCCGGAAGCGCGATCTTTGGTGTGCTGATGCGCCGGAACAGCCGGTATATTAATCATCTGACCGGCGCAAATACACAAATCGTAAGCGAAGCCCTGCAAGGATTCCTTGTGATCCGTTCATTTGTTTTGCAGCACTCCTTCTTCAGCCGTTATGAGAAACAGAACCATGAACTGTTCAGACTGGAGATGAAGAATGCAAAGTTACGGGGACTTTATTACGCCGGGGGTGAGACAGCCAGCAGTTTAACTTTTTTTTCCAGTCTGAGTCTGGGTGCCTATTTGATCTCTTACGGGGAAATGACGATCGGGGCTTTGATGACTTTTATCACCCTTGTTCATTATCTTGTGTTTCCATTGACAGGTGCGGCCGGAAATTGGGCGGCCTTTCAAAAGGCCTCCGGATCCATAGAGCGGATTCAAGCCATTCTGGATCTTCCGCTTGAGGCACCAGACCTTCCCCCTTCCGCGATCAGTGCTAAAACGTATCCGTCCACGCCCCAGTCCATTGACTTTGATCGTGTATCGTTTAGTTATAAGCCGGAACTGCACGTGCTGAATCAGTTCAGCCTTTCCGTTCCTGCCGGCAGGAAAACGGCCATCGTCGGATACAGCGGAGCAGGAAAAACAACGCTGTTCTCCTTGATTCTTGGCATTTATCAGCCGCAGGCAGGCACGATCCGGATCAATGGCCAGTCCATTCAGGACATGTCCGTGTATGATCTGAGAGCGCGTATCGCCCATGTCCCGCAGGAAGCCACTCTTTTCAATGGCACCATTAGGGAGAATCTGTTACTCGGGCGCCAAAAGTCACCGGCCGAAATTGTGAAAGCAGCCCGAATGGCAGCGATTGACGACTTCATTCAAACTCTGCCGGAAGGTTACGAAACACAGGTAGGCGAACGTGGCCTGATTCTCTCAGGAGGGCAAAAGCAACGTCTCGCAATCGCCCGGGCACTCCTTAAGAATGCGCCGATTCTCCTTCTTGATGAAGCTACCTCTGCTCTGGACAGTGAAACCGAAGAGAAAGTGAAGACAGCCCTTGACCACTTAATGGCGGGCCGCACGACCCTCATTATTGCGCACCGGTTGTCAACCATTCAAAATGCGGATCACATTGTCGTCATGGAAAAGGGGCAAATTGTTCAGGAGGGGACACATAACAGCCTGATGGCAATGGGTGGACTCTATCGAAGGCTTCACAACGAGCGGGAAAATCCCGGCAGTTATGATGCTATAAAGGTGATGGGATTAAGCGTCCGGAAGACTCGCTAGTCCGTTGTGAAGCAAAATCACATGATCCGATTCCTATCAATGATAGAGAAGGGCAGGAGAATCATCTATGTACCAGAAAATTTGCCAGATCGATGAACAATACGTAAAAATCACGTGTGATTCATCCTCACTATGGGAGTACGTTGAACCCAATTTTATCACCGTTCCCTCCACTGTGCCGGATCAGGCCGACATAGAGATTGATATTCTTGGAGACTATGGGATCCCTTTTACCGGATTCACTGTCCATGTCGCCGATCTTAACCGTGCCGTACTTTTCAAACGTGATGACTACTTGATCGCAGCTACACCGGATTTTCGTAAGGCGGTCATTAAGGCCCATGATTTTATGGCATTAAAACATGCTCTTCTGAACTTTTACAGTTCCTATCTGATTCATCATCAGTCAGGATTACTGATCCACTCATCATGTGTGGTTGATCACGGGGCAGCGCACCTGTTCGCTGGAATATCTGGTGCCGGCAAGTCGACTGTCGCCAGATTGTCCTATCCACGTAAACTGCTCTCTGACGAAGCGACTCTGATCAAAGTCTCGCCGGAAGCAATTGACGTCTACAATTCTCCATTCCGAAGCGACATTCCAGCAGCCGATGGAGGAAATTCCTGTGCTCTGAAAAGCATTCAGCTTCTGCATCAGAGTTCACAAAATCAAAGGACCCGTGCCGCTCAGGAAACCGGATTTAACCAGCTGTTTGAAAGAACATTCTATTGGCCATGCAAAGAGCAGGATGTGCTGACGATCCGAGCACTGTTAAAAAAAGTTGTTGAGCGGGTCCCCGTTTACGATTTGTCCTTTCAAAAGAACAGCACCTTCTGGACGTTGATTTCTTGATCCCTGCCAGATGTTTCCTCAAGAACAGTAATCGATCATCTCTTTGCAGACAGTTCACTTGGAAAGAAGGTGATAATCATGTAAACCGCTGAATATATAGAATCTGGGGCACTCGGAATCTATAAGAATACTTCCCTCGGATTCCTTGAAAGGAGGTGAAAAAATTTGAAAATGGCTGAAGAAAACAAAAAGAATTCACTTCGTCCGATGGTATTAAATCACCAGCAGATTCAATTTGAAACAGACGATCATCGCCACAAGCCGGGAGAGAACCCAAGTGACGGCAATAATGGATGGGGCAACGGCTGATTTACTTAACAAGGGGCCAGCGTACGATGGTCGTACGCTGGCCCCAAAAGTTAAGAACCCTCTTGGTCGCGTTTATTCCACAACGACTTATGACAGGCAGATTGAGGAGCGTAAAAATGCTGAAATTACTTCACGCCATATACGATCGAAAGAGCCCACTTCCTCAGAATGAAGGGTACTATCACGAGATTCTGAAAAGCGCTCAATCTGGTCTGATATCTTCACAGCTCTATTATTTAGTAACCATCCAGAACCTGACCAGCCAGGTCCCCTCATTCTTCCTGCAGGCTCTCAAAGAACGTGCGATGCAGAATCTGTTCATCAGTACATTGATCCAGAAAGAACTGGATCCTATTCTTGACCAATTCGAGCGGCAGAACATTGAAGTGATGCCGCTAAAAGGCCTGCTCTTTGCTGAAAAATATTTTGGATCACGCGTGGCAAGAGGTACATCGGATATTGATCTCCTCGTCAAACCGGTTCAACTGGATCAGGCGATTCAACTCGTGAACAGTTTGGGATTCACCTCTGTGGTCCAATATGAACCGGAACATTTCCACAAAGTCTTTGCGAAAAAAATGCCTCAGTTTCATTTTCATCTTAATGTAGAGATTCATTGGCAATTTCTCAGAGAGAAAACATCCTCCCTGGACATGGATCTCATATGGAGAGATTCGACACAACTCAGGCAATGGCGATATGTCAGAGAGCCTTCTGACTTTCACGCCTTTTATCTGACCTGCCTGCATGGCTGGAATCATGAACTCATCAGTTGGAAGTACTTTATAGACATTATTCAAATGATTCATGCACTCAATGATCAATTGAGCTATAAAGATTTATTCTCATTTGCCCGAGAGCAGAAGACGTATCGGCGGATTGCCCATACCTTAATCATCGTCTACCATGAATTTCCGCACCTGAACGAAAGGCTGCCTCTTACTCTTAAAGCAGATTCAACATTCTGGTGGAATGCATCAGACCTCTCCTCGGATCATCGTTTAAAAGCAACGATGCGCGTTTTAATCAAACGCGTGAGACAGATTGGTGATTACGACAACTGGCGGCAGAAATGGGTCTTCTTAAAACGGGTGGCACTGCCGGATCCGGTGATTATGGCACGGATTATCGGATCGGATAAAATGAGGCTTCCACGGCTTGCGCAATATATCCTGTTTCTGTTCAAATGCTTTACTGAAATCATGCGGTCAATTCCAGCTTTTTTCAGCTCTTTAAGAAAGAGAAACACCTAGCCTGATCAAGCCTGCTCATCTGGGTCTGCTTAATCAATGACGCTCGTATAACGATACTCTGAATTTCAAAATAGATACACGTGATTCCCATGGGGCAACTGAAATCAGGAGGGGATAACAATGTACAACTGTGCACGATTGAAATTTAAGGACATTGCACGTCAAGACGGCCATTTGACGTCCATTGAAGGAAAAGTTGATGTCCCTTTTAATATTAAACGGGTCTAATTACATTACCGGAGTGTCACAGGAAGCAGAAAGAGGGTTTCATGCTCATAAAAAACTGCACCAGGTTCTTATTTGCTTAAATGGTTCAATAAAAATAAAGCTAAAGACCCCAATCGAAGAGGACATAATCGAGTTAAACGACCCGTCGGAAGGCTTGTATCTTGGCCCCCTCGTATGGCATGAAATGTTTGATTTCACAAAAGGGAGCGTCCTTTTAGTCGCCGCCTCAGAACATTACTCTGAAGAAGATTATATAAGAGACTACAATCTCTATTTGAATAAAACAAGCGAAACATTTCGGATGAATCGAGTGAGCGGCTCAAAAATGTGACAAACACTTTTTAAGACTCGTCCATACTCTGGGTGATCCTTATTTTAAATAGGCTATGTTTAAATTCAATGTTGTTTTTGCCCTTCGTTGATCGGAGCGGAAAGCGAGCGCCTGGAGCGAAAAGCAACAGACCAGTTTAACAAAGCCTTTAAATAAAATGCTGCTGAGGTGAAATTTTTTGAAGGGTATTGTCATGGCAGGTGGAAGCGGTACACGTTTATACCCGATCACACGGTCAATATCAAAACAATTGTTGCCCGTCTATGATAAACCAATGATTTATTATCCATTGTCTGTATTATTGATGGCGGGAATCAGGGATATTCTCATTATTTCAACTCCTGAAGATCTGCCCCGTTTTCAGGAATTACTGGGTGACGGGTCGAATATCGGAGTACAACTGCACTATAAAATACAACCAAAGCCTGACGGACTGGCTCAGGCTTTTATATTGGGCAAAGAATTTATCGGCAACGAGCACGTAGCCCTTATACTTGGTGACAATATCTTTTATGGGGATGATTTCAAAGGTATTCTGCATCGAGCCGCATCCCGAAATAAGGAGGCCACAGTATTTGGCTATAATGTCAAGGATCCTGAGCAATTTGGCATTTTAGGGTTTGACCGAACGGGTCATGTCACATCAATAGAAGAAAAACCCAAGAACCCTAAATCCAGCTATGCAGTAACCGGTCTTTATTTTTATGATAACCAAGTCGTAGATATAGTCCATGACATAACCCCTTCTCCCCGTGGGGAGCTGGAAATTACTGCTGTTAACGAAATCTACTTAAATCAGGGACAGCTAACCGTTGAACTGCTTGGACGCGGTTTTGCTTGGCTGGATACAGGCACTCATGAGTCTTTGTTGAGCGCCTCCCTCTTTATTCAAACAGTGGAGAACCGACAAGGCCTGCAAATCGCGTGCCTTGAAGAAATTGCTTACCGCATGGGGTATATTAATGAAGAGAAATTATACCAATTGGCTCAACCCTTAAAGAAAAACGGATACGGTCAATATCTGCTGAACTTATTAAAGGAGCATGCTTTAAAGCTTTGAATCGGAGGCTGAGGATTGTTGAAACTGCTTGTAACTGGAGGCGCCGGCTTTATCGGCAGCAACTTTATTCGTCATATGATCAAGTTTCACCCTGGTGATTCAATCATTAATCTCGATTTACTTACCTATGCCGGAAATCCAGAAAATCTGGAAGAGATTTCAGCACATCAAAATTATCATTTCGTTCATGGAAATATCTGCAACTACGAACTGCTTGACGCTGTCATCGATCAGTTTCATATTGATACGATGGTTAATTTTGCCGCGGAATCACACGTTGATCGCAGCATCAGCAAACCCGGTTTATTTATTACAACAAATGTGCTCGGAACACAAACCCTGCTTGAGGCGGCAAAAAACAAACATATAAGTAAATTCGTACAAATATCAACGGATGAAGTATACGGCTCTTTAGGGTCAGACGGTTATTTTACAGAGAAGACGCCGCTCGCTCCAAACAGTCCTTACTCCGCAAGTAAAGCTTCAGCGGACATGATTGTTCGGTCTTATTCTGAAACCTACGGACTGAATATTAATATCACACGCTGCTCCAATAACTACGGTCCCTTTCAATTTCCTGAAAAGCTGATTCCGTTAATCATGACACAGGCACTTGAAGACAGAGAACTGCCCGTTTACGGTGATGGGAACAATATTCGTGATTGGCTCTTTGTTGAAGATCATTGCGCGGCGATCGATCTCGTACTTCATCAAGGGAAACCCGGCGAGATCTATAATATTGGCGGGCATCACGAAATGCGCAATATTGATCTTGTCAAACTGATTCTCGATAAGCTGAACAAACCGCAGAGCCTGATCAAACAAGTCCCAGATCGCCTGGGACATGACCGGCGCTATGCGATTGACGCCACTAAAATAAAAACCGAACTGGGCTGGCAGCCGCAATATAGCTTTGAAACGGGAATCAACGAAACCATCCGGTGGTATCTGACGCATCAGAACTGGTGGCGAAAAATAAGATCCCGGGAATATGTGGATTAAAAGAGGGTTGTTCTCTATGGATCATCCATTAGTATCAGTCATTATCCTGACCTATAACAATTTTAATTATTTAGAGCAGTGCTTCGATTCAGTACTCTGTCAGAGTTATCCGAAGCTGGAGATCATCATTAGTGATGATTGTTCTCGAAATTTTAATAAATCCTCCGTTGAGAATTACTTAAGGAATAACAAGCGCGAAAATATAGTCGATTACAAAGTGATGCAAAACAATAAAAATCTGGGCATCGTAAAAAACCTCAATCATACGATAAAAACAAGCAAGGGAAGCTATATCGTGCCGCTCGATTGTGATGATTGTTTTTATGATGAACATGTCATCAGCTTATTAGTGCAAAAATTTCTGAAGACAGGCGCTAATATCATTACCGGTTACAGGAATGTCTATGACAAAAGCCTGAATAAATTTTTATACCGCCTTCCTGAAAAGAAAAAAATAAAATTATTCACTCCTGATCATATGGATCAGCTATTCGAGGAACTGTGCAGAAGAAATATCATTGCCAGCGCTTGCACCTCTTATAGCAGAAAATTATTTGAGCAATATGGCTATCTAGATGAAAGTTATAAAGTTCTGGATGATTATCCCGAATACTTAAAATTAGTTCGATTAGGTGAAAGGATTCATTTCATCAATACAACTCTAATAAAATACCGGCTGGGAGGAATAAGCACCGGCAAAGCCATTAATCCCGCTTTTGAAGAAGATATTAACTTAGTTCTAAAGAAAGAAATACTGCCCTATCCGGAAAAAATAAGCAAGCGTTTATATAGGGTGAAACTGTATGACTACCGCAGGCGGACGGAGAAGAATGTTAATCTATTCCTCCTCAGCATCAACTATTTTGATGTCGTCTTAATCAAAATTGTGGAAAGGCTGAAATTTTCTATTAAAACTTATTTAATAAATAAATACCAAATCTAGGAGATGTAGAGCCAATGAAAATACCTTTCAATAATTTCAAACCGATGCATCATGAAATTAAAAGTGAAGTTCTCGCCAAATTTAATGAAATTTACGATAAAAGCTGGTATATCAATGGCACAGAAGTTGAAAATTTCGAGAAAGAATTTGCCAGTTACTGTGGTTCTAAATACTGCATTGGCTGCGGGAATGGCCTCGATTCATTATGCCTGATCTTAAGGGGCTATGATATTCAGGAGGGGGATGAGGTTATCGTTCCTTCCAATACCTATATTGCCACAGCCCTTGCCGTTTCATCTGTCGGAGCAGCCCCCGTATTCGTTGAACCTGACATCAGAACCTATAATATCAATCCGGATCGCGTCGAAGAAAAGATCACGAATAAAACCAAAGCCATCATTGCCGTACATTTATATGGGCAGCCCGCTGAGATGGACAAAATAAACAAAATGGCTGAAAAGTATGGCCTGAAGGTTATTGAAGACGCCGCTCAGGGACATGGCGCTCAATATAAAGGAATCAGAACCGGAAACCTTGGAGATGCAGCGGGTTTTAGTTTTTATCCCAGTAAGAATTTAGGTGCTCTTGGTGATGCCGGAGCAGTGGTGACCAATGATCCGGCATTGGCTTTAAAAATAAAAGCACTATCTAATTACGGTTCAGACAGAAAATACCACAATATTTATAAAGGAGTCAATTCCAGACTGGATGAAATCCAGGCGTCCTTCCTAAGAATAAAGCTCAAGCATTTAAACCGATGGAACAATCAAAGAAAAGCGATTGCAGAACACTATCTAAGGCACATTGATAATGATCGGATCATAAAACCATTTGTCAGTGATTTTGCAGATCCTGTCTGGCATATATTTGCGGTCAGAACTAAAAAAAGAAATGATTTTCAGGACTACTTAGGAAAAAATGGAATAGGAACCACGATTCACTACC
This sequence comes from Sporolactobacillus shoreae, assembly GCF_004684935.1. GTDB lineage: Bacteria > Bacillota > Bacilli > Bacillales > Sporolactobacillaceae > Sporolactobacillus > Sporolactobacillus shoreae. The sequence goes on along the minus strand of NZ_SRJD01000002.1, from coordinate 285,215 downwards.
CGATCGCAATGCACTTGCAGGACGCCTATAAAGACTTAAAGATAAAAAAAGGCGAGCTGCCCATTGCAGAACAAATCGCAGATGAGATACTCAGCCTGCCCATGTGGTACGGCATGAGGGATACGGAAATAAATGACGTCATTGAAAAAGTAAATGCCTGGAAATGATGTGTTATCGCTAAATGAAAGCAGTGTGTTTAGAGATGAAAATTGCCTATCTAATTATGGCTCACAATAATTTTGAACACTTAAAGCGATTAATCCGCTCCATTCAGATGGAACAAGCATTCATTTTTATACATGTTGATCGGAAGGCTCCTCCTGTATCACTTGAGGAGTTTCACCATGTACAGGTTATCCAGAAGCACTATTCTGTTAAATGGGGCGGATTCAGCATGGTTAAAGCGACGATCGAGCTGCTGAAGTGCGCCTATCATTTCGATGATTTTGACCGGTATGTACTATTAAGCGGCGCTGATTTTCCGATTAAGAGTAATGACTATATAGTAGATTTTTTCACAAAGAACAGAAAGATTAATTTTATCGATACGCAACCGATGCCATCAGCTGATAAACCATTTGATCGTTTGTTTTGTTATCATATCGAATGTGATCGAGCCACCAACCTGAAATCATTTCCCATTAAACTCATAAACAAGATCATTAAACGTTCCGGGATCAGGAGAGCCTATCCACAAAAATATCAGAACTATCAGCCATTCGCCGGCAGCCAATGGTGGTCGTTTAATGATGCGTTCGTCACCTACTTGTTAAACTTTCTTTCCACGAATGATGAATTCGTGAAATTTTTTGAGCATACCTTTGTTCCGGATGAAATGTTCTTTCAAACGATTATCATGAACTCCCCATTTGTACGTACGGTCAGAAACACACTGACTTATGCTGATTGGGAGGTGGGAGCGCCTCCTTACCCTTCCCTCATCCGGAAAATTCAACTGCCTCTGTTGAAGAACGAATGGGTCTATTCCAATCATCGGGTATCCATTTACTGCTTTGCAAGGAAATTCAGTGATGATTCAGCAGAAGTAATACGTGAACTCGAAAAACTGAAAGAAAGTAGTCGACAGTTTCAATTAGAATGAAAAAGAACGGTATTGTTAAAAGTGTCCGTTCTTTGTCGCTCTCGACACTCGCGTTCCACGGCCAATCCGTGAACCTACTCATTCATCGCTAAAAGAAAAAACACCATTTGAAAATTACCTATTTCTGTATTTCTGCAACGTCTTCCCGATTTCATGATAAATGATTCCGTCATGTTTCAAATAGCCTTCAACTAATAGGATCGAAAAATAAACGATGCTCCCCAGCAGTATTTGAATTACCGTTGTTAATATAGAAACGCCCATACTTCTCCCCACAATCCGGACGATCAGAAACATAATAAATCCGGCAATAAAATAATCGACTGTTTTTGGGCCGATACTTCTGAACGGAATGATGTCTCTGATCAGATAAAGCTGCACAAGAGTGACCGTTAATTCCGCAGCAAAGGTCCCCCAGCTGGCACCAATCGAACCAAACGGTTTAATCAGAATGAGGTTGACAATAAAATTGATGATCGCTCCTGCGTATAATGAGGTCGTATATTCCCTCATCTTGCCCAGCGGCACCAGATACTGGGTACCGAATACGCCGCTCCAGGCCATCAGCACAATCGTCGGCGAAAGGATCATAAGCACAAAAATGCACTTCAAAAAACTAGTGCCCATATACCAGGGAATGAACTCTTCAGCAACTCCGGCCAACCCGAACATCAGTGGAATGGCCAAAAAAGTGGAGAAATCAAGTGATTTCACTAAATAATCCCTGGCTTTTTCAATCTGGCCGATTGCGAAAGTATGCGCCATTCTGGGGAGCATCACCGTCCCAAGCGAAGTGACAACGGATAACGCCACCATCCTGATCTTATCCGCATAATCAAAAATACCGACTTCACTATTATTGGCAACAATTCCGATCATTGTCTTATTCAAAACGAAGTAAATCTGGAGAGCAATTCCCGGGAGAAAATAGATAAAGGCCGGTTTCAAATGACTCATAATTTGTTTCCATGTCACTCTGACGATCATAATCTGGCCTTTAAGATAGAACCACATGACGAGGGCACTTAAGAAGATAGACAGGCACATGATATAGGTGTAGATGGATAAATCCGATTGGTGTTTCACAAATGTAAAAATAGCGACTAAAGAAAGGAGTTTAACCACAATATTCCGGGTAACAATTTTTTTAAACATCTCAATGCCGAAGAAGAACCAGGAGCAATCAATGACCGTTCCCAGTAAACTAATCGTCTGGATCAGAGCAATATTCTTATCCTGCTGAATGAAAAAGAAAACCAAGATTAAATAACCCGCAACCGAACTCAGAGTCAGCATCAGTTGCAGAAAGTACAGGCTGAAGAAGTTCTCGCTCATCTTTCTCTTATTATCCCGGGTCATGGCGATGATCTTATTCCCATAGGTGTCAATACCAAGGATGCCAAGTAAAGAAAAGTAGGAAATAATGGAAGACGTATAAGCAAAGGTTCCGACTCCCTGAGGAAGCAAAACATGAGAAACATACGGGACCGTTATGAGAGGCAGGATCATCATCAGAATTTGAAGGAGAAGATTATATAAATAATTTTTTTTAATACTCATCGCATTCATCCCCTGTGCGTGACATCCAAACGTTTCTTTCCTGAATGATCCATCATGAATGGTTAAAATGATCACTGATTCCCGGAGATTTTTGATATTAAGTTTGTGGTCAGTACTTTGGATTTTCTGGAGAGTCTCTGAAAAATTCGCTTCTGTTGATGAAGTACGCGTTCAGGTACAGTTGGAATGGAGTAATTGAAAATGCCTTTTTCTTTCAAATCAATATTGGTGATAAAGCCCTGGTGATTAATTAAAAATCGATGATCGACGACTTCTTTCCGGTCGAGAAATCTCGTAAACTTTCTTTTTTGAAAGTGAATGTACTCAAATTCTTGTTTGCACATTTGATTGTTTTGATTTAAAAAAATCCCGAATATTTTTCCGTTGTCCCAAACAAACACTTGATTCAAGTAGTCCATTTTAACATTCAAGGTGATCGTATTGAAGGCAGTGCGGTCCGGTGAAATGTCGGCAATCGAATCGACATGATAATAGGGAATATGGTATTTAGATAGAATGACATTTATTCCATCCATTTCATCAAAATCAAAATAGCGATTTGTTGAGAACACTTCTTTATAGCTCACAGTCTCTGCCGCTCTGAGCATAAAATATCGATTCACTTCATCACTATTTTTAAATAGTGTTAAATGGCCCCTTGACTGTATTTTTGAATAATGGTTCAGTTGATTCAAGTCGATGAAATTTTTCAGATTTCCGTAGATCAAGTCCAGATCCGTATAGCCCCAATAGTCATAGTCCTTCAGATATTCCTGAAAGATATAGCCATACGCCGGCCTGTAGTCACATAACTTATAAGGCGAATCCAGTGAAATTCTCATTTTCAACCGGTTGGTAATGAATTTTTTGATCCGGCTGAGCGTTGTACGTTCTATTTTCACATTTTCAGGCGTGATATAAGCGGTGTGATCATCAGTCAGGATCAGCCAATCAAAATCCTTATTATAACTGCAAGACAGCAAATAGAGGCTGAACCACTGAGGCAGTTTTCCAAAATACACGATGATAAAAAGTGCTCTCATTTGATTGGTCTCCTAAAGAAAAAAGTTTACGCTGAATGATCCCTTTTACACCTGATTGCATGATTGAGTCAGGGCGCTTAATAAATGCTCAAATTGATGCGCCTGAGTTTTAATATCAAATTCTTTTTTCCTGATCGCAAGTGTTGTGTCCGCATGCTTTGTATTTTCCGTCAGAATGACTTTAGCCCAATAGGCGAGTTGTCTCTTTAAAGAACAAAAGGTTACCGATTGTGTGATCTTAGCTTCCCGGCTTATCGTATCTGACAATACCAGCGATAAACCTGCAGCCTGCGCTTCAACCGCCACAACAGGCAGTCCTTCAAAAAGTGATGGAAGGACAAATACATCCATCGCCCACATTAATTCCGGAATATCCTTTCGATTCCCGAGGAAAAGCACATCGTCTTCCAACCCGAGCCGTTTTACTTTTTCTTCAATTAGTGGCTTTAGCTCCCCATCCCCGATCAACATTAATTTAGCCTGGCCATTTTGGCTGCGGATGGCTTGAAACACATCAATCATGAAATCATGATTTTTCTGACGAACAAATCGGCCCACATGCCCGATGACGAACCGATTGTCTAAGTTTAATTGTTTTCGAATGTCAGTCCTCACATCCTGATTAAATCGGAACAGGTCACAGTCAATTGCGTTATTGATTATTTTTACGCGTCCTTTTTTAAAAAAATGCTTACCAAACATCCATTCACCGGCTGCCTGTGAACAAGCGAAACATCGCTTTGAGACCCAGCGGACGTATATGCGGTTGAAAAGGTGCAATCCTTCAATTAAGAGGCTCTTCTTGCCGCCTCTCGTATTATGGCCGTGTGTGATGATCGTGTACTTGTTTCTTTTAGCCAATAGAAACGGAATGATATTATAAAAGCCGCATGAGTTAAAATAAATGATGTCGTGGTCGTTTCGCCATTCTTTGAAGCACTGATTGAGTTCTTTCATCGATTGCAGCAAATTTTCTTTTTGTCCGGTAATCTTGTAAACTCTTCCACCTAGATGACGGACCTCTTTTTCCGCATAAAACAATTTGCCTCCGTGAGGAATGATGTCAAACACATACTTTGACCGATCAATATGACGGAACAGGTTCATCACGTATTCTTCCATGCCTCCTACTGAGGTTCCAAGTCCATAGACGATGATCCGTTTCATTCTGAAACCTCCAGTTCTTCCGGCAACAAGCTGATCTCAGCTCGAAATTTCCTTAATAAAGGTCGCATAATACCGATCCAGATTCATTTTTTTCGAACGAGCACGGCTTACCTTCGACATCAGGAGACGCCGCTCATCATTCATCACTAATTCGCGCATCGCCCAGGTGAGGTTAACAATGATCCGCTCATCCCTGGGAAAGAGAAAAGCACAATCCGCCTTTACGTATTCAGGAATTCCGCCTGACAGTGTGGTGATCAGAGGAAGCCCCGAAGCCATTGCCTCAATAACCGTCAAGGGGGCAGGATCATTCCACATCGAAGGAATCACCGCCAGATCCGCCATTCTGTAAATCTCCGGCATTTGATCGTAGGAAATAAATCCTGTAAAAATGATGGACTCATTCATGGGCTCGGCAATTTCCCGCAATTCACTTTCGAAATCGCTCGCGATCCCGCTGCCAAAGAAAACAGCGCCTGCGATGACGAGCTTTGTTTTTGGCAACTTCGCCTGTCGAAAGGCCAATAAGAGTTCCTTGACTCCCTTCTCCTGTGTCAGCCTGCCGGTAAACAAAATAACTTTTTCATCGCGCTGAATATGATATTTTTCACGCAAGCGCATGTCTTTGTTTTGGGAAAGAGCGACGGATTCATTCTTTGAGAACCGCTCCGTATCAACCGCATTAGGAACAACACGTAGATTTTGTTCCGGTATCGCGTGCATGAAATCCGGCAACGTCCGATTGATATAATCACTGACTGCCAGAGTTTTGCACCCTTTGATGATGTTCGCGCATCCGTAGCTTCCCGTTACCGCATTGTGAATATGGAAATAATAGTTCCCCTCATATTTTTTATAGTTATGTTTGCCTTTTAATGTTCTGAACAAAGTCGCGCTGTTTTCCAAGACCACTTTGTCAAACGTCTCTTTGGCCAGAATACGGGTTGTTTGGTGCAGCACGTAAAGCCGCCGGAAAAGATTTCGGTATGAGGCTGCCCCTCTTTTTTTTAACAGTCTGTTTGCTAGGAAATAAGTTGCCTTGTCAAGTGCTTCAACCAGTGCGCCGGGGCGAATAAAGACAAACCGCGTGTGCGGGTATTTTTTTCGAGCCACTTTTTCCGCTTCATGATCAAAAATGCTGATGATCACCAGCTCAAACTGGCGATACTTTTCGTTCTCTTTTGCCAGATTCTCGACCAGCGCTTCGACTGCCCCTCCCTTAACAGCGGGGACAGGCAGAGTTCCCGCAGTCACGATGGCCACTTTCATCTAACCCCCCCTATGCTAATCCGATAGTTTCGCAACAAAATCTGTATAATACTGATCCGCGTTCAGCCGTTCAGCCGTCTTTCGGCTGGCCGCCGCCATCTTCTGACGCAGCGCATCATCTGACAGAACCCGATTTAACGTATCCGCCAGCCGGTCCACAATCTGATCATCCCGGGGCAAGAGAATCGCGCCTTTATGGCCGGCATATTCCGGAATACCGCCTGATATGGTTGTAATCAGCGGCAGCCCGGAGGCCATTGATTCGATGACCGTCAAAGGCGCCGGATCTTCCCACATGGATGGGATGACTGCAACATCTGCCATTCCATATACAACCGGCATGTCCGGATAAGCGATGAACCCTGTAAAGATGATTCTGCCTTTGATTGGTTCAGCGATTTTCTGCAATTCTTTTTCATAGTCGCTGATCATGCTGCTAGCGTAAAAATAACCGCCTGCGATGACCAGCTTTGTTTTTTGCAGATGAACTTTTTTGAAGGCAAGCAAAAGTTCTTTAATGCCTTTTTCTTTGTTCAACCGGCCCGTAAAAAGAACGACGCGTTCATCAGCGGCAATTCCATAGTTTTTGCGCAAGGCAGCCGCGTCCTCTTTGCTTTTTTCGCTGCCAAAGTGGAACGTATCCGCACAGTTTCGGAGAACATCAAACTTTTCTGCCGGGAAACCGCCTAAAAATTCGTTCAGTGTCTGATTGATATACCGACTGACACCCAAAATCTTTCTGCAACCAAGCATGACCGCTTTGCATCCATAATCTTTGGTAACTTCATTATGAAGATGGTAATAATAGTTTCCGGCATATTTCCGGGCATTCTGATGCTTTTTCAAGGTCAAAAACAGCGTCGGATGGTTTTCAATGATCAGCTTATCGTATGTGTTCTTCTGCAAGTATTTGCTGACCTTTGCGATATAATGAAGCCGCTGGACGATATACCGGTAAGACATGCTTTTTTCTTTTTTAAGAATTGTTTTGGCAATGAAATAGAGGACGTGATCACACAGTCTGACGATTGCCGGAGGTTTTATAAAGATAAAATCCGTTTTTTTTATAGAGCCTGCCATCCTGACCGATTTTTCATGATAGGTGCTGAACACGGTCAGCTTGATTTTTCCATAGTCTTCATTTTTCCGGATGAGGTGATCAATCAATGCTTCTACCCCGCCCCCCATTGCCGCGGGAACCGGCTGATATCCGGATGTAACGATTGCTGCTTTCATCCATTCGTCCTCCTTAAGTTAAGGCGGATGCCGATCGATGAGGATATCGCTTCACTTTTTCCAACCGCTTGCTGATATGCCGGCTGAGCCAGTAAACCCGTTAAAAAGAAGAAATTCATCAAGGAAGGCGGAAAGTTAAACGAGCCATCAACCATAAAGGCCAGGAAAATGCAGACCAGGCCGAGAGAGGCCAATAGATTCATCTTGAAGCTATGATAGAGAGCACTTATGAATACCAGAAGAAACCCAATAAAACCGAAAAGCCCATAACAAAACAATGTGGATAATAAACCTTCCAATGTATCCAGCTGATTCCAAGGCAGTCCAATCAATAAAAACCGGAGAAAACCCAATTCATTTAATTGATTGACTTGCGCAAAGGCAAGCGCAAATTGAGAAGTCCGGCCGGCACCCGTTGGATCCGAAGCGGTTTGCTGAATATAGCGCGCGTAAGCCCCTTCGAGAAATTGATTATTCGCGTACATGAGATAAAGGGTGCCAAGAGCAGCGATGAAGAAGACAGCCGATAAAAACAGAATCTGTTTCTGATAACTCAATTTATTTTTCACAAGAATTAATAGGAAAATGAAGAGAAGGACAAACGGAAACATAATCGACCTGGAACCACTTAGGAACAAGCCGAAGAATCCGAAAAACAGAGCCAGGTATTTGACCAGTTTCCAGTTAACGGATAACGGAACCCAGGATAGAAGGATTGGAATACCCATGGCATAAAACAATCCCGCTCCGTTACCATTCTGATACGTCGAAGGCATTTTTTGTGCTTCTCCGACAGCTGCCATGCCATAACCAATTGGCTTTGCCGCCAGATCCTGCCCGAACGTATACGTCAATCCGGGAATGGCGGTCGTGACAATACCGGCCACCCTTTGAATCAGGGCATAACCGCCGGCAATGATCAGGGAAACCGCAAGGATCTTCAGCGCTCTTTGAAGATCGGCAGAATAACCGATTCCCACAGCAAGCGGTGAAGCAAGCACAACCATAGCAGCGGTCACTTGAAACGATGAAAGATCTCCCAAGTTAAAGATCAAAGAAATTACCACACACCCGGCAAATACGATATAGGCAGTGGACAGACCCTTAATCTTCGAAAACACGGGAATCACCTGATATTGGCACTTCAAGAGCGCAAACAAAAAGAAAAACATGGCTATCGTAATCGGAACGCCAAGCTGGGCACCTGCTTTTGGAAAGGCAAATGTCATAAATTCGAAGAGATCAATCAGCATATCCATCCTCCGCGTGTTCTACAAAATATACGCCCACTCGCTCTTTTCCTCATATTACTTAGCTTCATACTGCGAGCTAGCGTGTTGAATAACCGGTTCATTCCTATCAATCAACTGTTTGTAGACGTCCATCAGCCGCCGGTTTAACGTCTCACCTGTATATTTTTCCTGAAAAATCGAAAATCCCTGTTCGCCCATTGTTTGTAGCTCCTGTTTGCTCACTGTTGTCAGGATTCGGGTTAACTCTTCTAAATGGTCCAGATCGAAGAGGTAACCGTTGACTCCACTTTTCACCAAATCGGGAAGATCCCCTCTGTTACTGGCAATCACCGGTTTTCTATTTTTCATGGCCTCAATCGCGACCAGTCCGAATCCCTCCCATCTGGAAGGAATGATCACCGCATCAAATTTTTCATAATAACTATCGATTCGATCATGATCAATCCAGCCGAGAGAAATGATGTGATCCGGAATCTTCATACGGACAGGATCCAGAACATTTTCCCCGATCAGATACAGCCGGACATGCTTTAATGGATCATTCTTAAAGAAATCAAGAAGGATATCGATTCCTTTCTGCCTGTCAAACCGCCCGACGAAAAGCAAATTCAGCTTTGAGTGATCCAAGGTTAGCACAATGTCATTTTTTTTATAGAGGCGCTCTTCGATCCCATTAGGAATAACCAGTGACTTCTCTTCAGGAATCTTGTATTTCTGTGAGCCGATAAACTCATAATCCGAAATGTTGATAATCCGATCTGTTTTCACGGCAAGCACCCGCTCTAATATCCCGTAAATGCTCTTCTTCATGCGTGAGATCTCCATCAAAAAAGACCAGCCATGTGCACAATACACGATTTTGGGGCGTTTCCTCTTGAAGAGGAAGCAAAGCCGCACGAATAAACCGGCAAAGGAGCTATGGATGTGTATGATGTCCGGACGGATCTTTTGAATCGCCTGGTTAATCTGACGGATGGCGGAAAAAAAGCGTCCAAACTTTCTCTCATAGCTGTAATAGTGAACGTGAACACCGTTAATGAGTAGTCTGTCAGAGTTGTATTCGCTCATTAGTACATGTACACTACTTACCTGATTATCCGATACCTGGTAGTTCAGGATCTCGTTGAGGTAGGTTGTGATCCCGCCTCTGACGTATTCACAGACATGCAAAATTTTCATGACCATCGCTCCTCACAGAGCCTTATTTGTGATTCTCACTCATTCGGAAGGGCTTTTCTCGGGCAACATCCTGTCAGAAGGCATTTTTGAAATTGAAGAAAACAAAAATCGTTTTATAAATAATTTTGAGATCGAGAAGGATTCCTCTTCGGTTGATATACTCGATGTCTAGTCGGACCATCGTCTCAAACCCCGTACTGCTTCGTCCCTCTACCTGCCAGAGACCCGTACATCCGGGTTGAACGATTAATCTTTGTTTGTCGTAGTCGGAGTACCTCTTCACTTCACTGGGGAGCGGCGGTCGTGGACCAACAAGACTCATATCTCCTTTTAATACATTCACGAACTGGGGAAGTTCATCCAGACTCGATTTTCGTAAGAAACGGCCAATCCGGGTGATTCTTGGATCATTTTTCATCTTAAACATGGCGCCGGTCATCTCGTTTTTATCGAGCAGATTGCCCAGCAGATCTTCAGCCTGATGCACCATGGAACGAAATTTATAGATCGTGAAGGTTTTTCCGTTCATTCCGGTTCTGATTTGCTTAAAAAATACTGGCCCCACGGGATCATCAAGTTTGATCAGAATGGGGATTAAGACGAACAGCGGGGAAAAGATGATCAGACCGGCTAACGCGCCACAGATGTCGAGGATTCTTTTAATGATTAAATAACGTCTTCTTCCCTGTCTGAAAGGGACAGCCAGTTGATTCGCGTGCCCCACTGTATTTACCGCAGAGGAGAGCTTTTTACCCGCCTCCAGCTTTGATAAGGCCATAATCGTACCTGCCTCCTATGAAGGTCTTTTCGCTGCGAACCATACTCTAGGCAGGCCGGTGGTTTTCTTTTTAACGGTCGCCGTAATAATAGTCGTATTGATCTCTTTTTTTTATTTTCTTATCATTCAGAACAACACCGAGGAGTTTGCTTCTGACTTCTGAAAACACTTCTGCGGCCCTTGATGCATGATCGATTTCCGTCGATCCGCTTCTGACTACGAGCAAAATGCCATCGCAAAGATTGGCCAGCAAACGAGCATCGGCTACCGCCAGAGCCGGCGGTGAATCGATAATCACCTGATCAAATCGTTCCTTTGCCTGCTCGATGATTCCCGCCATGTCTTCAGAACTCAGCAGGTCAGCCGGATTAGGCGCAGCCGGACCGCTGCTAAGAAGCGTTAAATGATCGACAACGGTTGACTGAAGCACCTCATCGAACGGGTCCTGAGCAGTTAACAGATTGGTCAGTCCCTTTTGATTTTCTGTCCGGAACGAGTAATGCTGTGACGGTTTCCGGATGTCCGCATCAATCAGCAGGACCTCCTTCCCCTGCTGTGCCATAACAATCGCCAGATTCGAAGCAGTCGTCGATTTACCGTCACCTTTTTCAGCAGAAGTGACCATATAGGTCTTCATCCCTCCGCCTGCCTTTGCAAAGGAAAGGTTTGTACGCAGTGTCCGATATTGTTCTGAAAATGAAGAATCCTTCCGGAAATAGGCAATTAATGGGTGTGTCTTTCTCTTTCCCCTATTCATCCGTCTTCTCATAGCGCTTTCACCCCGCTCTCCGAAGCCGTCTGCCTCTTCGTCATTTTGGTGCCTGAATTCATGCTTCGCTTCACTACATGGCTGTTACTTGGAAGGTGTGAAATAACTCCTACAACTGGCAGGCCCATTCTCTGTTCAATGTCTTCTTCCGTCTTAATCGTGTGATCCAGATACTCAATCAGGAAAGCAAGACCGACTGCAAACAACAAGCCAATAATCATTGCGATCGTCACATTTTTATGCAGATTTGGTGAAACCGGTTCATTACTTGTGGAAAGTGTTGCCGGTGAAAGCAGGGTAACATTATCGATTTTCATCATGCTTCGTACCTGCGCTTTGAACACCTGAGCGATACCATTCACAATGCGCACCGATAATTCCGGCTGCCCCGTCTCCGTTGTAATGGAGAAAATCTGCGAATCCTGGCTCGTTTGGACAGTCAGCATCCCCTGCAAATCTGACGCTGTCAAATTCAGCTGTAGCTTCTGAATGACCTTGTTCAGGATCGACGGGTCATTAATGAGCTCACTGTAGGTCGTCACCAGCTGTACGTTCGTCTGAACAGCATTTGAACCGTACAATGATTGCGCATTGGACTGATTCACAAGAATCCGTGTCGTCGCCTCATACATAGGCGTCATGAAGTAGTGTGTGATGACCACGCCCATGACTCCAGCGATGAGGGTGATCGCAGCAATCAGCCATAACCGCTTCCGCAAAATAAAATAGATTTCTTTTAAACCCACTGTCTTCTTCATTGACGTTCCTCCAAATGTGTTTCAAGGTCACCCAATCCGGAAATCAGGCAGAGAGAGAATGAACCAATTTTTTCTTACACGTAGCATACTGAACAGGCCTTAACAGTTTCAGGTCAGGCACAGGAGGGCTTGCTAGAGAAGGATTGTATTCAGTGAATTACTTTTTTTGAACACCTTTTTATAAAAAATTTGATTCAGAAAAACAAATCTATTGGTTCATGCTTTTTCCCAAGGAATTCAAAAATGTTGCAAAAAAAAAGAATACTCTCACTGGAAAGAGCATTCATTCTTTTCATAGGGTTTACTGTTTGAATAGAGAATGATTTGGCACTGTCGCAAATACACTTACCGAAGAAAAGCTCGAGGAAAAGTTTGGATCAGTAGCTCACCTGGCGCCATTTGCTGAGGATTAACCATATACTTGCAAAACTGACTTGTCCAAGTATTTGTTTTATAACTTAATCAGCTTAATAACGAGGCACTAGCTCCAAAGCACTTAAAATACTTAATAGATTTGGTAATGAGCTGATCCAGAATCATTCTTAAACTCGGAATCACTCACAGTGATAAACCAGTCTGTATGAACATGCCCGTTTATTTCATTTTCTTCAATGAATAGAATATTCAATTATTTGACATCACTCTTTCCCAAAGAATTCGATCTTCATTCTCCTATGGTATTAAAAACTGTAATGATCATGTAATGGAATGAACTGTATAGTTCGATTAAATGATCATCGGGAGATATACATTAGTAGCTCCCCAGAACATTTTGGTCTCGAATAATCCGGGGTGAAAACGGTGCGAAAAAAAATAGATATCACAGGCCAGCGGTTTGGCCGTCTGATCGCTGTACAGGAAGTCAGCTCGAAGGGGCATCATCGCTGCTATTTGTGCACCTGTGACTGTGGAAACACCAAAATAGTCCCGATGGATAATCTAAGAAACGGAAAAACAAAATCATGCGGTTGCTTAAACCGTGAAATGACTTCGTCAAAAAACACAATTGATCTGACAGGAAAAAGGTTCGGCCGGCTGACTGTGCTTAGGCGATCTGGTGGTCATCATAAAACCCAGACAAAAGCGATATGGACATGCCAGTGTGACTGTGGAAATGTTGTCGATGTGCTTTCAACGAATCTAACCCGGGGAGAAACAAAATCATGTAGCTGCTGGAAAAAAGACAACGGTTACGCCCTTTTTCAGTATGATCGGAGCCACCTGTTAGTAGATGGTGTGTTTTTCCCACTACTTAAGAGCCGGGTCAGGTTTGATAACCCGACAGGAGTAAAGGGTATCACCATAGACCGAGCAAGCGGGAAATATCGGGCATCGATTACCATCAGGCGAAAAAGAATATACCTTGGAAGATATGCAAAACTGCAGGATGCTGTCAGGGCGCGAAAAATCGCGGAGGATATATACCATAAACCTTATTTAGAAGGTTAATACCAAATTAAAGTCATTCAGATTTCTTCATGATCTTGCTTGATCAGTCACATAAAAAAATACTTGACACAGAAACGTTGGACTTATCCAAAAAAAGTTAATCTTTCTTATTCATTTTGGCGGAATGCTTGTTTGGCTGATCAGTGAAAATCAAGCTGTTATTGTCAATTACCATTTCCCCGGTTACAGACAGAAACAGATTGAAGAGTGGTTTTGATCTGCCTGTGAAAGGGCAAATTCTTTTGTTCGGTGAAGAAAAATTAATCCCCTTTTTATCCTTGAAGAAGCGAATCAATGGCACGAACAATCTGAGCGAGTATCGTCGCTGAATCCTCCCGGATGTTATAGCTTTGTTGCATGGAACGCAGAATATCTTCCGTCAGCTGATACTCCTTGATCTCGTCCCAACTCACCTCCCGAACGGGTCCCACCCGTCTGAGAAAGGCTACTGTATTCCTGTCTTCCTGCATCTCATTACGAACGATCAATATCAGTGCTTTACGGAAAGACACTGCCTCCGACACAATGCCCCATCCAGGTTTCGTGATCACAAGATCACTCGCCGCAATGTAATTCTGCGACTCAGTATAGTCATCAGGTATATGAAAAATATTTTCTCCTTCGATATCAAGATTGCTTGATACAAGAAACACACAGTTGGGGCTCCGCCAGATATTAAGTGCAGCCAAATCTTTAGTTGCCATGTTCATGCCCAATCCAAAGAATACAATCCTGATACCTGATGAAGCACCTACTGCCGCCCGGATCCTTTTCACTTCGTCCGCCTGTGATCCGCGTGCAAAGAATCCGAAAGACAGATTGCCTTTCTTTCCCCAGCGCCGTTCATTGTTGCCTGCAAGAGCAAAAAAATAGTCCATTCTCTGATAGCTTTCCTCTAAAAGTCTTCTTTCTTCCAGCATGTGTTCGTAGGCAGTATGCCAAGTGAAGTTAGAAATTCCAAGAGAGAGCACGCCAGCTTCTGAGGCCGCCATAAAAGGAACGGGTGGAATATCACCGATCACCAGATCGATTGGATTCTCTCTCAAAAACCGGATTTCTTCGCGGACAGATTGTGGGAAACGCCCGACAAACTCGAGATAGGTACTTTTCAGCCGCTCCTTATCCGGTTCAAGTGAAAAAGGTTTCATGATATATCCGGGATCGTTTCTCACCCGCCTTAGGACAACCTGACCTGAATGGATCTGATTATTCAATGACCGGGCCACAAATTCCAGTGCGTAAGAATGGCAGACGATGACTTTAATCGCCGATTTTTTTCTCTTGCAAAGAGCTCTGATTATCGCCACGCTTCGGGCAGCGTGACCATAGCCATAGTCGGATATATAAAAAGCAATCACACTCACGAAACGAATCTTTTCATTTATTCGCATGTTACCCATACTCCTTCGCCCTGCTGTCACTATTTTATTAGTAAATGATTCGCCGCTGAACTGTATGAATCCTTCACCATTTACACCGAGTAACGCCGATGTAACGGAAAACAATGTACGATAACGTTGATAAGAATAATCTGACAATACAGGGGGGGTATGCCTGATGGAAACCTATTATATCCGGAAAAAAGATCGTGACACAGTAGAAGTTGAGGATGAGGATAGCCTGATGATCATTGACACGGATGTTTCGACCGTCACTCGGCTGAACGGTACCGGAAGTCAGTGCTGGGCGCTGCTTAAGGAACGGCAAAGTTCTGAATCACTCGCGCGTTCTCTACTCACGGAACAGAAACAGGTTACGGGTGATAACGAATTATCGAGGCTGAGCAGCGACATTCAGATCTTTCTCGATGAAATGGTTCATTGCGGGCTGATTGAAAATGAGGGCTGAAAAAAGGGACTTTCTCGAAAAAAAAATGGGGCCGGCCATCCGAGGCAGGCTGGAACGCCATGGCCAAATCATCCTGACAGCAAGCGGGCAGAGCATGTTTCCTTATATCCGTCAAAATGATCTTTGCACGTTTTCCAGTCTGAAAGACGACAGCGACTTGAAAAAAGGTAATATTGTGCTTTATCAGCATCAATCCGGCAGACTAATTGCCCATAGATTATTAGCAAAAACAGTGGATGCCCGGGCAAGAGCCTGCTATGTCATCAAAGGTGATTCAAATATTCTACCCGATTCACCTGTCTATCCGGATCAGCTTCTTGGCATTCTTACGGATATCCGAATGATCAGCCATCGCATCCGATTCTCGCATTTTTTTGACCGTACATGGAGCCGGCTGATTCTGGGCCTTCCCATTCTGTCATGGACTGTCCATAAATATCTGGGTCTTCGCAGACGCGCAGCCGGACTACTGCAGATCACTCAGGAAAAGTCCTGAGACCGGTACCGGATCGGTCTGGAGGTGAGTATCTTGAACTTATTGAATAAAATCGGCCTGAATAACCTGAAGCAAACGTTCCAGCTGCTTCTGCCCTATCTGCTGAAACATAGGGCGGCCTATGCCGGGCTGTTGTTCACGATGACTGCCCGCATCCTTCTGACGATCGCATTTGCCTCTTTTTACGGCCGGATGACTGATACAGCGACCCATGGCAATCTGAACGGACTGACACAACTCACGGTGATGGGGGTCGGCCTGCTTTTGGTCATGATCACCATTAACTATCTCGACACGTTTTTTGAATGTGCCGCAATCTATGGAGTAAAGCGCGACCTAAAAGTGGCCCTTTTCCGGCAAACGCTCCTGCTGCGTGCGGATACAATGGCCGCGATCCGTTCCGGTGATTTGATTTCCCGATTTGATAATGATATGAATCAGATCGAGCAGATGTTGGGCAGCAGACTGGTCGACCTGATTCGTCTTCCGCTTGTCTATCTCTGCGTTTTCACTTTTTTGTTTCATATCAATCCCGTACTTTCGCTGATCAGTTGGGCCATTGCGCCAGCAGCCATAGGAGGAAGCGCCCTTTTCGGCTTCCTGATGCGACGGAATAGCCGTCAAATCAATGATCTGGCCGGAGAGAATACACAAATTGTGAGTGAAACGCTTCAGGGATTCTCCGTGGTGCGTTCCTTTGTTCTTGAAAGAAGTTTTTTCAGAAGCTATTCAAAGCAGAATCGCAGGCTTTATCGTTTGGAAATGAAGAATGCCAACCTTCGCGGCCTTTATAATTCCGCGGGACAAGTTGCCGTCAGCGCGACATTTCTTGCCAGTCTCTGCCTCGGCGCTTATTTTGTTTCAAACAATCAGATGTCTGTCGGCGCTCTGGTTACATTCATCACACTGGTTAACCAACTCGTCTTTCCTCTTATGAATGCGGCTGGTAACTGGGCTGCATTCCAGAAGGCTTCCGGTTCGATCGAAAGAATCCAGTATGTATTAAATCTACCGATCGAATCCGGTGATCTTCCCGATCCGGTCATTCCTGTCGTCAAGCAGCAGTTCGTTCCTCTTTCTGTTGAGTTTGACGCTGTCAGCTTTTATTATAAACCTGGCAAACCCGTGCTCAGTCATTTTACCCTGTCTGTTCCAGCAGGAAAGAAAACGGCCATTGTCGGATTCAGCGGGGCAGGAAAGACGACGCTGTTCTCATTACTGATGAACTTCTATCATCCGCAATCCGGGTTCATAAGGATCAATGGACGTCCGCTGAACGACATTCCGCTAGCTGAATTGCGCGGGCGCATCGCCCACGTTCCTCAGGATCCGACTTTATTTAATGGAACGATTCGGGAAAATCTGCTGCTAGGCAGAGAGAGGGATGGGCATGAAATTGAATATGCCACACGATCCGCAATGATTCATGATTTTATTTGCTCGCTTCCGGATGGTTATGATACACCGATCGGTGAACGCGGAATCATCCTTTCCGGTGGTCAGAAACAGCGACTTGCCATCGCCAGGGCGATGCTAAAAGACGCTCCGATTCTCTTGCTCGACGAAGCCACATCAGCTTTGGACGGAGAGACGGAACACAAAGTCAAATCCACCATCGACCGGCTGATGGTCGGACGAACCACCCTGGTGATCGCCCATCGTCTTTCAACCATCCGTAATGCTGACAAAATCGTGGTCATGGAGAATGGGAAAATCGTCCAGGAAGGCACGCACAGCACACTGATGGCTGAGCCCGGTCTCTACCGTCGGCTTTATCAGTCGGACTTTGTCAGGGAGAAAAAGAGTCAGGCATTGATTTGATCCGATCTTTGAAAACGTTTAAAGGAGATGAAGAAACATGATCCGAAGAACTGCGCTTGTTGACGAACACCTTATTGATCTATTCTGTGATTCAGTCGAACTTTGGACACTGATCGAGCCTAATTTTCAGTTCGTTGATGAGGGTGATACCATACCCGTGGATGTCACGCTTGCTATTTACGGAGATTATGGAAAACCATTTACGGATTTTAATGTCGGGATAACAACAGAAAAAGGGAAAAAAATTTATCGGCGAACAGATTACCTGCTCGAAATGGATAACGACTTCCGCCATGCGGTTATCCGCGCCTATGACCGTACAGCTTTGAAACACGCGCTGCTGAACTTTTACAGTACCTATCTTCTTCATAATAACTGGGGCGTGCTGATTCATTCCTCCTGCGTTATCGAAAATGGTGAAGCTCACTTGTTTGCCGGCGATTCGGGTTGTGGTAAGTCAACGGCCGCACGCCTGTCCCGCCCGCGCAAACTGCTCTCAGATGAGGCGACATTGATTAAGATTACCCCTACAGGCGTTACCGTTTTTAATTCACCGTTCCGTAGCGATATCTTTGCCGCCAGTGGAGGAACGCCTTGTCCACTCAGGAGCATTCAGCTGCTTCACCAGAGTCTGGAGAACAGAAGCGTAACCCTGAAGAAGGGCGAAGCGTTGCTGCGCTTTTACAAAATGGCGTTTTACTGGTCCAATGAACCATCGGATTTTCCGAAAATATTGAGGCTTTTCCAAGTGATGCTCGATCAGGTTCCTGTCTGTGACCTGTACTTCCAAAAGAACAATACGTTCTGGCAACTGATTTCAGAACAGGAGCACATTCAGGAAAAAGTGAGTGTCCACGGGTAACGCTGATGTAACGTAGAATGCTTATACTAAAAACATGAAGTGTTAAGCTAAATACTTCTGGTTAATCGTGAATGATCAGAAATCACTTTTGAGGAGGTGACAAACATGGAAAAGGAAACAAAAGTAATCCGTCCCGAAGTCATCAGCCATGAAAGCATTGAATTTCACACCGACGGCTTCAGCAAACCAAGCAACTGCTCCCCTTCATAATGTTTTATGACTAGTCCCGGAAACAAGGTAAATCAGCAGATTTTCAAATCGATTCGTCTCTGTATTCAGACAGGGAAACGTGCCCTTACGTTTCCCTTTTCTTTCGAAACTTTATCCGAATACATGACGTATTGAGCTGATACTTCTGTTGAATCGTGAACGATCAGAAATCACATTTAGAAGAGGTGACAAACATGGAAAAGGAAACAAAAGTAATCCGTCCTGAAATCATCAGCCATGAAAGCATTCAGTTCCACACTGACGTCTTGGCTCCAGATCATTTCAGCAATCCAAGCGGCTATCATCATAAAGATTAATTGGACAACGTAACTCCGGAAACAAGTGAAATCAGCAAGTTTTCAAATCAACTTATCTCTGTATTCAGACAGGGAAACGTGCCCCCACGTTTCCTTTTTTTAACTTTTTTTTTGAATGTGTTCGCTTCTCTTCACTTTTTAGCTTCAGGCTCTTACGTTCTACGCACAATCCGCTTCAATCAATAAACAGCGAATCTTAACATAGCCACTTTTTAAATCTAAAACTCTTGTTTAAGGTTCTTCATTTGGTAACACTAGTGTAACACCATTAGGCCTATGATTGAATTAGTAGAAACCGGAATATCTTTATCCTGATTGATGACTCATCCTGATAGGAGCAGAGAACATGCTGAAGTTGCTGCGTGCGTTATTCAATCCGCAATCACCTCTTCCAAAAGAAGTCGCCTATTATCAACAAGTGCTCGATGACTCATCTTCGTGGCTGATTTCGTCGCAGCTCTATTTCTTGCTGAAAAAGGAGCATCGTCTTCACCTGACACCGCTTTTCTTTCAGAAGACGTTAAAAGTGCGCTCGATGCATCATATGATAATCAGTGCCATGATTGCCAAAGAAATGGAGCGGCTGCTTGCTTGTTTCGAACGTCTGGACATCAATGTCATCCCGTTCAAAGGGCCGTTTTTTGCAAAAAAATATTTTGGTTCGCTCAGTGCAAGAAGCACCTCCGATCTTGATATCCTGATCAGACCGCAGCAAATGAATGCCGCAGTTGAAGCAATCCAAAGCCTTGGATTTAGCAGTGACGTCAAATACGAACCGGAACACTTTCATCAAGTATTCCATAAATTCATTCCAACTTACCATTTCGATCTTTGTCTTGAGTTGCATTGGCATGTACTAAGAAAAGAAACGTCCTCTCTGAATATAGACCAGGTCTGGGCCACTGCGGTTCCATTGGCGGGATATCAACATGTTATGGAATTGTCCGACCTCCGCATGTTCTACCTGATCTGCCTACATGGCTGGAATCATGAATTCAACAACTGGAAATATTTCATCGATATCATTCAGATGATCCATCACTTAGGAAGAGAGCTGGATTATCCGGAGCTTTTTGATCTCGCACGGCGGGAGCGTACTTACCGACGTATCGTTCACTCTCTGTCCCTTGTGTACAAAGCATTTCCGCATCTTCATGAGACTGCTCCGTTGCCGCTTCCTCAAAGTGCTGGCAAACATCTATGGTGGAGTGAGAGAATCATCGGCACAGACAGGGGGTCAGAACCCACCTGGCCCATGTTCGTCAGACGGATGAGACAAATGGATGATTATGACACACTGCAGCAAAGATGGACTTTTTTCAAACGGGAAATTTTACCTGATCCGGTGACAATGTCGCGAATCATGCATTCAACTGGCCAGCAACAGTCCCGGTTTGTCCAATATTTTTGGCTGTACGTACACCGGTTCATCAATTTGTTTGATACGCAAAAGTTTACATTAAAAAAGAGGCCGCCCGAACGAGAAAAATAGCCGGCGGAACGGTTCCACCGGCTTATTTCATATAGTATTGAAACAATCAATTAAACTTTATTTATAAAACCGGGATTTCTTAAGCAGCGCCGGTTGATAGATATACTTTGAGTAAAATCGTGAGGAACTGACAGACAGCTTCCCGCCGACGGGCCAGTCCGTATTGAATATGGCTAGTTTACTGTACCATTTGTTGGATTTATAAAAAGAGCTGTTGCTAACCGAAACATTGGCTCTGGACAGAACCGCAATATCCGCTTCCGGGCTGCCCGGATAATGGATAAAGCCGTTATTTTGGAACTTACAGTTAACGATGGATACCTGTGACCCATCTTCAGCGTGCACCGCCTGTCCAGCAATATTATTAAAAGAAGAATTCTTAATCACAATATTTTTTGCCCCGACGGCAACGCCGACACCAAATCCGGCATTCGGGGTATTGCTGGTAATCCCGCTAAACGTGTTGCTGTCTATCGTCCACCATCTGCTTGGTGCATTGATTTCGATATCATCTGAGTGATTGTTCAGGAATTTGCTATGACTGATTGTGACATTGTAACTCGGATGTTGGTTGGAGAGAATCGAATATCCCGAACCAGTGAATAAAGAATGAGTGACCGTAAAATAGCGGACTGTGGACGCCATCTGGATACTTTGGACCGAAGTCTGGAATTTAACACTGTCGATAGTAATATGGTCACCCATCGGCCAGATGCCAATCTTGCCAACAAAGCCTACTTGCTTAATCGTCTGATTACCTCTCAGTGAAAAAATATCGTTTGTATTCGGATTGGTCGTTTTAAAAGTGGTCTGGGTCATGCCGGCTCCAGAGATTGAAACATAACGGGGAATCTCGATCGGAAAAGAAAGAAGATAGGTTCCCTTGCTGAAATAAACGGTGCCGTGGGACGCAGCAGCAGCATTAACTGCTCGATAGACAGCGTTCGCATCGTCTGTTTTTCCATTTCCACGCGCACCGAAGCTTTTGACATTGATTATTTTTGGAGATGACTTGGCAATAGCCCATGTCCCGTCAAACAATTGATCTCTATGTACATAAATGGTCAGAGCAGCAAAAATCAGAGGAATGAGTGTCACGGCTGGCAGGATCCATTTTCTCATTGATGTAGTGTGAAACATTTAACTCACCTTTCAATTGGGATTGTTCTTGATTCAATGACCATGCAAGGCTCTGCCCTTTTGCAGAGCCTTAATTCTGTCCCAATGGGTCTTACGATTAGTCTCTCCCTTCTTTTCTATGAAACTATTATTTTGAAACATAAATGGATTGTATTACCATACGACACGTTTTGCAATCTCTCGACAAAATGTACGGGCTTTCATCGACACTTTTCATAGAAATTCCATAGAATGAACTTATTTTGTTCATGATGCATCGCCAAAATGGTAAAAATTTATCGGTGATGAAACGTTTGAGGTGATATTGAGTGAACATTCAAAGGGGAGCTTTCGAATGAATTTTAAAATGGAGGAAGAAATCTTAAGAAGGCTGAATGACAAACACTCCAGAAAACGGGGATGAATGCAATGGCTGTATTATTTAAAAAAGCTATTGCGTTCTGATGTGATCGGCGCACCCATATCTTTCTTGTAGAATTTAGAGGATCTGACGGTGACTGTTCCGCCAACGGGCAAATCAGTATTGTAAATGGCCAATCGGCTGTAACTCGGATCAGAAGCCAGAAAAACTGAGTGGTCGACGCTGATGGTCGCCTGCGAAAGCACCGCAATATCCGCTTCAGGACTACCGGGATAATTTTTTTCACCATTATTTCTGAAGATGCAGTTCATGACAGCGACCTGAGCGTGATCCTCGACGTGAACGCCTTGGCCATTGATCCGTTCAAAAGTACATCCTTTAATCACTATTTTTTGAGCCGACAGGGCTGCACCAACACCGAATCCCGCATTTTTTGTTGTACTGGTGATGCCTCTGAAGGTGCAATTCTCGATGACCCAGTCTTCACTGGGTGCATTAACCTCTATAGCATCCCCAAAATTATTTAAGAACCGACAATTGATAATCCGAACAGTATAACTGGGCTGCTGGTTGGAAAGAATGCCGTATCCCGACTGTTCAAACAGGCAATTAATGACGGTCAGGTCACGGACGGTAACTGAATTCTGGATTCCTTGGACACTGTTCTGGAAACGGCAGTTGTTTATGATGATCCCGTCACCTGCAGGTTGAACACCAATCGGGGAAACAAAACCGACATTTTCGACAGTCTGATTCCCGCCGAGTGTAAAAAGGTGATCACTGTTCTGTTCCGCTGCTTTAAAAACAGTCTGTCCGGAGCCGGATCCAAGGATTGAAACGCCGGCAGGAATGCTAACCGGCGCGGAAATCCGGTAGGTGCCTCTTTCAAAAAAGACCGTGCCGCCAACCGCAGCAGCTTCCTGAACAATCCGCCGGATCCTGTTGGTATCATCGATCGTCCCATCTCCAGATACATGAGAGGCTTTAACCTGAAAGAAGGCGGAATTTGACGTGGCGGACAAAGTGGTCCTGTGTGGCGTTTGCTTCGGTGCATTGGCGTGATTGACTGCGAGATAAAGTAGCACTGGAACACCAAGGAATACGAGTATCACAACAATTAGGCTTTTGATACGGGGGCGCTGAAACATCCCGGTCCCTTCTTCCTTTATACCCGCGGGGTATTTTTCTTGGCGCAACTTTTTATCGGCTATCGCTCAATCCCTCATTCATTCTCATAAATTTTCTCTTTATTTCATTAAGCACGATTCCGCCCTTCATGAAATATTCAAAAATGATGATGATCACGAAGTAGCAAAGTGCTCCGGCACCCGCTTGAATAAACGAAGTCATCACGGAAACACCCAGATGCATCCCCACACTTCGGACCAACAGGTACATCGTTGTTCCGGCACACAGATAGAGAGCCATCCTGGGCAGGATCTTTCTGAAAGGAACAGCGGCTCTTACAAAATACAGCTGAACCAGTGTCACCGATAGTTCAGCGGCAAGCGTTCCGATCGATGCGCCTATCGAGCCGAGAGAACGGATAAGCAGCAAGTTAATCGTAAAATTAATGATGGCCCCCGTATAGAGCGACAGGGTATACTCCTTCATTTTCCCAAGCGGGACAAGGTATTGTGTACCAAAAACACCGCTCCACGCCATCAGGAAAACCGTCGGGCTGATCAGAACTAGGACATTGACGCATTTTATAAAACTGTTCCCCATATACCAGGGAACGAATTCCTGAGCGATACCGGCCAGACCGAACATGATCGGTATCGCGAGCAGGGTGGAGAAGTCCAGTGACTTCGCAAGATAAGCCCGTGCCCTGTCAAACTGTCCGGTTGCGAACGTATGGGCCATTCGCGGCAGCATCACCGTCCCCAGCGAAGTTACGATAGAAAGGGCCATCTTTTGGATCTTGTCTGCGTAATCATAGATACCAACTTCGCTTTTCGCGGACAGAATGCCGATCATCGTTTTGTCCAACACAAAGTAGATTTGCATTGCAACTTCTGGCAGGAAATAGACCAGCGTCGGCCTGAAGTGTTTGGTCACCATCCTCCAGGATAGCGGGACAAAAACAATGAGCCGGCGAATGTAAAGCCACATCACTGATTGACCGAGAAAAGTGGTCAAGCAAATGATCCAGGTATACAGGGCAAGATCTCCCGCATGTCGGACAAAAATAAAGATAGCGATCAGTCCAGTGACCTTGATCAGAATATTCCGAAGTACGATTTTTCCGAACTGCT
Source organism: Sporolactobacillus shoreae (assembly GCF_004684935.1). Taxonomy (GTDB): domain Bacteria; phylum Bacillota; class Bacilli; order Bacillales; family Sporolactobacillaceae; genus Sporolactobacillus; species Sporolactobacillus shoreae. Next base: position 260,847 of record NZ_SRJD01000002.1, on the reverse strand, counting down.
CCAGTCCGCTGAAGAACCAGTAACAGTCGGCCAGCGTTCCAAGCAGTGCCACGGTCTGGATCAGAGCGATCTGCCGGTCTGTGTGAATAAACAGGAAGACAAGAATCAAATAACCAAAAACAGATACTGATGAAAGTATAAATTGAAGCAGGTATATTCCGATAAAATTCTCGCTCATCGTTTTTTTGTCGTCACGGCTCATCGCAATCATTTTATTTCCGTAAACTCCGATGCCAAGCATCCCGATCAGTGAGAAGTACTGAGCAACCGATGACGTGTAGGCAAAAATGCCGACCCCTTCCGACAGCAGTACGCGGGAAACGTAAGGGACTGTAATTAATGGAACGAGCATCACAGTCAGTTGATAAACCAGTGTGTACAGATAATTCTTCTTCACATTCATTCGGTTCACCTCAGTAGAATCTCTCTTTTCAATTCACTGACATTGATTCCGCTCGCTGCATGGCGCGTCTCGGAGGCAATGTGAAGTGAAGCGATAAAATCCGTCTGCAACATGACCAGCCAGAAGTATAAGGGAATCAGCGACAAAGAATCAAACTGCAGCTGGGAATAAGCAAGCAGAAAGATCATCATTTTTGAAAAATTTCCGCTCCGGACGCTTATAACCAGCCATAAAAGAAGAGCGACCAGAATAATACCCAGAACACCGGTTTCCGACGCAAGTCTGGCATACATATCATAAGTATGAAGATTATAATCGTTCAGCGAATCGGTCAGCTCCTGCGCCCGGCCGACTAGGCCGGGATCAATCTGGCCGAAATGAGCGACATAAGCGTAATGATAGTTTCCGAGTCCATAACCGGTCAGAGGATGATCGGCAAAAGACTGAAATCCGATCAATGTATAAGTCGAGCGGATCTGGGTGGAAATATCGCTGCCTGCTGCCGAAGGATTCGTAATCAGATCGGCCATTCTGTAGAAATGATAGGAGGTCAGGCCAAATATATTCTGAACAAAGATAAAATACGTGAGGGCGAAAGCACTCCCTGCCGCCAGTAGTACGGTCAGTCCCCTTCTGAGAAAAATCCTTGAATTCGTGGTGAAAAACAGATACGCCAGAATAAAAATGATCAAATCAATATAGAGACGAACCGAGAGTGCAAACAATGCGAGAAAGAAGAATGCGCCTATGATCAACTTGTGCGTTCGTGTCAAAAGACCCTTCTTCTTAAGAATAATGACGGCAGGCAACAATAAGAGATTCGTATGAAGACTGATGAATGAAGGTTCGGAAAAGCTGAAGTGAATCCGGCTGTTCGTAATAAAATCTGTCCGCTCAACAAAGATATGAATCAATGAAGCAATCGCGCCATTCGCCGAAACATAGATATAGATAAATTGTAGGAACCCGACAAAGACGGCGATTCCGTAACCACGAACGATCCATAATAACAACTTTGTATATTCTTCTGGATGATCCTTCGCATGACTCGCAAAGATCTTAAAGGCGAGGTAACTGATCAGTCCGGCAAAGATGGTCTGCGCCGCGCTGATTGATCCGGTGAGACGATAATGATTCATGATCGATACCGCAAACGAGATGCCCAAACAGATCATAATAAAAATAAGAATATAAAATTCAAGCCGTTTATAGGTCAGACGGAACAGGCAGGGAAGATTTGAAAGGACATAGAGCAGGATGAAAATCATGGAAAGCGGCCGATACCCGGTTCCAAACATGAATGGTGAATCATCCAGACAGAACAAGAAAGCCGCAGCATAAATAAACAGATTCATCCGAACTTTCACATCCTTTCAAGTTGACAGTTTCCCACGCTGTAAAGTAAGGTGACGTTTGGCAAAATCGCGACAGGACAGTGTAATAAAGAAAAAATAGAGGGATCTTCTCAGAAGAAACAGTAAAATGATGATTTTCCTTCTTTGATCATAAAGGCTGGAATAGTGATCCCCCAGGATCCTCTTGGTTGCTTCAGATAAATTCCTTTTCCGGCCAAGATACTTACTGCAGGACAAAATTTCCCGAACCCTCCTGTTAATGACCATCATCGCATCCGGAATGTTTTTCCTGTGAACCATCAGGCTATGAAGATGCCAAATATTACTGAACATATATTTAATGGAAACAATCGGCAATGCTTCAGGATTATTTTTTTCAATGAACCGGATCATTTCATCAAGCGCCTCACAATGATCGAGCATCTTAAGAGAGAATTGTGAATGAGCGATACTTGATTTTCGCTGCACATAGTAATAGAGTTTCTGGTCAGTGACTGCAACACGGTTACAAGCATGAAAGACCTTGTAAGTCGTGAACTCATCTTCAAATATTTTTCCCTTCGGAAATGTAATCTGATCCCAAAGTTGCCTTTTATACAGTTTGTTCCAGGAATAGGTGGTACATCTGAGATTAACAATCCCGCTCACCGCTGCCTGATGTCCAGAATAAACCGTGACATTCCCGCCCCCGGCTTCTCGGAGAACAGGTGCGTTGCCGTACACCTTCTCGAATCCGGCTTCAGCCACATCGCTGTTGTTCTCCTCCATCATCTGGTAGAGAGAGAGATACATATCCGGATGAATGAAATCATCGCTGTCAACAAATCCGATATATTCTCCCGTTGCCGCATGAATTCCGGTATTTCTGGCTTCGGAAAGACCGGAATTGGGCTGATGGATCACTTTGATCCGTTTGTCCCGTTTCTTGTACAGATCGCAGATCCTTCCTGAAAAGTCCGTAGAGCCATCATCGACGAGTATGATCTCAAGATGGGTATAAGATTGCTGAATAATGCTGTTGATGCAGCGCTGCAGATAGTGTTCCACATTGTAAACAGGAACGATCACACTTATTTCAGAATGCATGCCTCAGCACCTCCGGTGAACGAGTCAGCCTTCCTCCAGCAGACTCGTCAGCATTTCGCCATACTTGGCGATTGAATCTTCTTTCTTCAGGTGACGTTCCAGATAATGACGCCCATTGAGGCCCATCTTTCTTCTGTCATTTTCATCCAAAGCGTAAAAATACCGGACCAACCCGGATACTCCTTCATAATTCTGCGGCTCAACAACTCTGCCACACTCGGAGGCGGAAATCAGCCGTTCCGCTTCGCTACCCTGTTCAAGAACGCCGAGAACGGGTTTTCCTGCAGCCATGACACCGTAAATCTTACTTGGAACCGAGACACCCTTGATTCCGCGCTGGTTCACAACCAGGTGAACATCTGCCGCGTTAAGTGAATATCGGATAAAACTCTTGGACTGAAAGGGGAGGAAAGTGACATTGTTGAGCCCTGATTTAAGGACAAACTGCTCCATCCTTGATTTGACCGCCCCATCTCCGATAAATACAAAAGTCAGATCGGTCAGATCAGAAAAATCGCTTGCCACTTTGATCAAGTTTTCCAGATCATAGTAAAGACCTAGATTTCCCGAATACATCACGATAAACTTGTCGGCCAGTCCATTTTCTTCAAGGAACCGGGATACGTGCGGTTCTGTTTTCGACATGGGCAGAATGTCCGTTTCATCGGTCCAGTTATTGATAATCTGGTAATGGGGCAGTTTCCGTCGTTCGAACCGCTGATTCAGTGTTTCAAGCATATCCTGTCCGACCAGAATCACGTTGTTTGCATAGCGGCAGCTGAAATTGTCGACCGCCCGGGCAGCTTTATAGATCAGCTGATTTTTTGAATAACTGACTGCCTCCGCCTGCTCTGGATTGAAGTCCTGAATGTTATAGACATGTTTCGAACGCTTTATAAATTTACCAATCGTTCCGATGACACCACCTAATACCGGAGGTGTTGAGATCGTATAAATAATGTTGACGGATTTTTCCCGCCACAACGCAATGTTCGCCATAATAAAATACATCAGAATATAACGGATTCGGCTGAATTTCGACGATTTATCTACTTCAGGCAGTCTCAGCCGGACAACGCGAATGTCCTGAAGGAACCCCTCTTCAAACAACTGGCTGGTGTCAGAGTGTCCCCCCACATCGGTTCCCGGCTGCGCCGCAATCACGGTGATTCGAAAGTCATGTTGGAGCGACAGACACAGTTCCGTCAGCAGTTGACCTGTGGATGCCGGATCAGGATAGAAATAGTTGATCACGAATACGATCTTTTTCTTCATCTCGTCCACCTCGATTGAAAACGGCGATTAACCCGCCGATATAATGTTCAAGCGTATAGTGCTCCAGAAAACGTTTCCGGCTGCTTGCGGACAGGTGCCGATACAAGTCACTGTCACCCATGATCTCTTTAATGGCCCGAGCCAGACTTTTTCGGCTGGCCTTTTTCAGAACGATGCCACTCTCTCCAATTAGTTCCGGAATGGCGCCCTGATCCGTGGATATGATCGGCAGACCGGAGGCCATCCCTTCGATGATCGAAATCGGCTGTCCCTCTATTGGATAGGCGGTCGGAAGTACCATCACATCGGCATGACGCAGCAGCTGTTTCTTTCTTTCTCCGGTCACCGTTCCGAGATAGGTGATGTTTGACTTGAACCCAGCTGTTTCAGCTTCATGCATCACCCGGTCGAACAACGGTCGGTCGTAAATCTGTCCGGCAAGATTCAGTTCCACGCGAAGCCCTTCCTCCAATAGATCCGTCACGGCCTGGATCAGTAAGGCGAACCCCTTGGTTTCCATCAGATTACTTAGATAAAGAATCCTGAAAAATAGTTCGTCAGGATGACCGCCACGTGCTTCAGCTATTTCCTGTTCCGTAAAATAGTCACAAGCAATCCCATTAGGGACGACGGTCACATGATTGGGCAGATTCATAAAATTAAAAGCAAGCCCTCTGCTGAGAGCAATTCCCGACTCAATTTGTTCGAGCGCGGGGAGAACAAGGCGTTTGATCAGAGGATTCATCGTATCGAGTACGTTTTTCAGATTATTTCCATGCAGATGAGCGATGATCCGGCCTGTTTTCTTTCCAGCCATCCGGATTAACAAGGCGTCCCGGATCAATCCGAACTGTGACTGGGAGAGCGACAGATACATAATGTCAACGGTGTTCCTTCTTACCGTCTTCAGAACACGGACCAGGATACGTATGTCCTGAAAGACTTTAGACAGCGCAAACTTCCCGCCTTTATCTGTCCTCTTCCTATTCGTATTGATCAGGGTCAGATGAAAGGCACTCCGGACTTCCTTCGAGTCGATCAGTTGTTTGATCGCCAAACTTTCACCGTGAATGGGCGGTGGCATCGGACCGATGACCAGCAGATGTCGTTTCATCATGCTTACAGCACCATTCTTCGCTCTTCAACAACACTCTGGTAAAGATCCAAATCGTAATCAACCATCATGTGTACCAGCGAGGCAAAGTTAACGCTTTTCTTCCAGTTCAATTGTTTCTCAGCTTTGGAGCAATCGCCGAGAAGGAGATCGACTTCCGCAGGCCGCATGAAGCGCTCATCCTGAACGACATACTTTTTCCAATTCAGGCCCACATAGGAAAAGGCAATCTCGACAAATTCCCTGACTGTATGTGTCTCTCCTGTTGAAATAACATAATCATCCGGTTTCTCCTGCTGCAGCATCAGCCACATAGCTTTTACATAATCTCCGGCAAATCCCCAGTCGCGCTTTGAGTCCAAATTGCCGAGCCGGAGTTCATCGCTGAGTCCCAGCTTGATACGGGCCACCGTATTGGTAATCTTTCGGGTGACAAATTCAAGGCCACGTCTTGGTGATTCATGATTGAACAGGATACCTGAGCAGGCAAACATGCTGAAGCTCTCCCGATAGTTGACCGTCATCCAGTGCCCATATAATTTTGCCGCGCTGTAAGGGCTTCTTGGATAAAAGGGCGTGGTTTCTCGTTGAGGGATCTCAGCTACCTTGCCGAACATCTCGCTCGTTGATGCCTGATAGAAACGCGCGTCTGGTTTCATCAGCCGGACTGCTTCCAGCATATTGGCAACCCCGATCCCGGTAATTTCTCCGGTTGCGAGCGGCTGCCCCCAGGAGGTGCCGACAAAAGACTGAGCAGCAAGATTATAAACTTCATCAGGATCAGAAATTTGAACCGCACGGATCAGCGAAGACAAATCGGTCAGATCGCCGTCAATCCAATTCAGTTGATCTTTAAAAGACTCGACATTGACATAGATTGGCGTGCTCGTCCGCCTTCTCAGTGCAAATACCTTGTATCCCTTTTTGATTAAAAATTCTGACAGGTAAGAACCATCTTGTCCGGTTACACCGGTAATTAATGCCCGTTTCATGCTCATCCCTCCATTCATATGTGTTCATTCAGTCCAAGACACCGCTAAAACTGTGCAAAAAGTCTTGATAAGTCCTTTCCAATCCTTCATCCAGTGAGATTTTTGCTTTCCAGCCAAGAGCATTTAGCTTTGAGACATCAACAATTTTCCTTGGCGTTCCGTCCGGTTTCGATTCATCAAAATGGATTTCTCCCTGATAACCGACTAACCTTCTGATCCGCTCCGCAAGTTCCCCGATCGTCAGCTCCTTACCGACGCCAATATTGACAATATCAGACCCGTCATAGTGATTCATCAGGTAGACACAAGCATCTGCAAGGTCGTCAGAGTGAAGGAATTCACGTTTCGGTTGACCTGTTCCCCAGATCGTTACATAGGGGGCGCTGTTTCTCTTCGCTTCATGAAACTTTCTGATCAGCGCCGGCAGGACATGGGACGAAGACAGGTCATAATTGTCATTAGTGCCATAAAGATTGGTCGGCATCACAGAGAGATAACGGGTGCCAAACTGCTGATTGTACGCCTGGCACATTTTAATCCCGGTGATCTTGGCCATGGCGTAAGCCTCATTCGTCGGTTCCAGCTTTCCATTCAGAAGTTCCGACTCCTTGATGGGCTGTTCAGCCATTCTCGGGTAAATGCACGTGCTGCCTAGAAAAAGCAGCTTTTTCACGCCGGTTTTAAAAGCCCAATCAATCACATTGGTTTCGATCATCAGATTATCTCTGATAAAGTCGGCAGGATACCGACTGTTTGCGAGAATCCCACCGACCTTTGCAGCCGCCAGAAAGACATAGTCTACCTGTTCGTTCCTAAAAAATTTCCCAACCTGCTGATAGTCTCTCAGATCCAGCTCTTCATGGGTGCGGCAGATTATGCCAGCGAATCCTTTGTTCTGAAGATTTCTCACTAGAGCGGATCCGACCAGTCCCCTGTGGCCCGCCACATAGATCTTAGCGTTTCTCTCCATCACTGCTGACCCCCTCTCAAAACGCATTTTTAGATCCAAATAACAAAAAAACCGTCTTAAGAATCAATTTAATATCCATCGCAAAACTTCTGTGATTAATATAGTAAAGATCAAGTTCAACCATCTGATCAAACCCGATACTGCTCCGGCCGCTCACCTGCCAGGGACCCGTGCAGCCCGGCCTGACGACCAGCCTTTGCCGGTCATAATCAGAATAAGCGCGTACTTCCCTGGGAAGCGGGGGGCGCGGTCCGACAAGACTCATGTCCCCCTTCAGGACATTGCAGAGCTGTGGGAGTTCATCAATACTCGTCTTACGTATGAGCCGTCCGATCTTTGTGATTCTCGGGTCCTCCTTAATTTTGAACATCAGGCCACTTGTGTCATTGAGGTCAAGAAGCTGATCCATTAAAAGCTCCGCATCAGGGATCATGGACCGGAATTTATACATCACAAATTCTTTGCCATTTTCCCCCACTCGTGTTTGCCTGAACAGGACCTTTCCCTTTGGATCATCCAGCTTAATCAGAACAGAAACAACCAGAAACATTGGGCTCAGTATTATCAGGCCGAAGACGGACAGCAGAATGTCCGTCAACCTTTTCACAAGCAGATAGACGCTGCGGTGACCTACACGTTCAATGTCACGTTCACTTTCTTTTAAAATTCCTTCATCTTCGTAATCACGATCATTTAGTTTCAATCCGGTTAGGGCCATCCCGATTTCCTCCATTACAAGAAAATAGTAGGGCAGTGAGCAATCAATGTGTCACATCTTCAGTAGCTTCCCATGTAATAACCCTTTTTGCTGGCACGTGCGTCGTTAAGTACAACGCCCAAGATTCTGGCTCCAGATTCAGAAAGATTCTCCGCGGCCATTAGCGCCAGATCACTTTCCGTGCTTCGGCTTCTGACGACAAGCAGCACACCATCGCAGCAGTCGGCAATCATACGTGTGTCGGTGACTTCAAGGACTGGCGGTGAGTCAAGAAGGACAAGATCGTACAGACTGAGCGCCTGCTCAATGATCGCGCTCATGTCCGGTGCATTAAGCAGGTCCGACGGATTCGCCACTTCGGGGCCACTGGTCAGGACGGACAGATTGACGATTTCCGTCTTCTGAATCACGTTAAAAAGTTCTCTTGTATTTCTCAGGATTGAGCTCAGTCCCGCCTTGTTTGTCTTCTGAAAAGTCATGTGCAGTACCGGCCGTCTCAGATCCGTATCAATCAGCAGCACCTTTTTCCCTTTTTGCGCCATGACGACGGCGAGATTGGCGGCGGTTGTCGATTTACCCTCCCCCGATCGAGATGACGTGACCATAATGGATCTGAGCGGCCCGTTTTTTTCCAGCGCCTCTAGGCTTGTCCGGATGGAACGGTATTGCTCCGCGAACAGTGACCGTCTCTTCATTCGAATGATCAGATTCAGCGGTTTTCCGGGACTTCTCCATCTACTTGATTTCAGCATGTTTCACACCTCCGCTTACCGCGTTCTGCGGTGATTCCTCCGACAAAGTCTTTATCCGTAGCATCTGCCTTTGCCGCCTACCCATATGGGAGATAACTCCAACGACAGGCAGTCCGAGTTTCCGCCGCACATCTTTCTGCGTACGGATCGAGTCATCCAGATAATCCAGAAGAAATGCAAGCCCGACAGACACCATTAAGCCGAGAGCCAAGCCGATAGTGGTATTCATCTTAAGACTCGGCGATACTTTTGTCGCATTTGATGCCAGCGTCGCTGGTGAAAGAATGCTGACATTATCGACATTCATCACATTTTTCACTTGCATTCGGAACACTTGCGCCACATTGTTCACGATTCGAACAGATTGCTCCGCGCTCCCTGTCTTCGCTGTCAGTGAGAAGACCTGCGAGTTTTGCACCGTATTCACGGTCAATGTTCCAGCAAGCTGGTCCGCCGTCATATTCAAATTCAGGTTCCGAATGACCTGATTGAGAACTGACGGGTCATCAATAATCACGCTGTACGTATTCACAAGTTCCAAGTTGGTCTGGACCGCATTGGTTGTATAGAGCGTCGACTTGCCACTGTCAAGCTGATTCACCAGGATCCGGGTTGTTGCTTCATATTGCGGACTCACAAAATAATGGGTGTAAAGTGCGCCCGCAACCCCTGCAAGAATTGTCACACCGATAATAAGCAGCACATTCTTCCTGATCACGAAAAACAGTTCCTTCAAATTAAGTGCCTCTTCCATAACCTGACCTCCCGGAAACGTACAGATTTTCTGGACCCCGTTCTCTGCAGACAGTGCTTGGTTCAGGCCGACATGTGAGACCGTCAGGCCATTGTTTTTCTCTAGTGAAAGCATCTTTGATTGATTACCGGCATCATACAAAAGGTGGCGTAACATTTCCGTTACCGGAAACAAAAAAAAGCAGTCGGTCAATGACCAACTGCAATATAATCAATCATCCGTTCACTATTCTTCTTGTTTGCTCATGAAACGGTAGCTATTAATCTTCTAGATTGAAGGTTGCGCCACAAAGAACCACTTTTTTAGAAGCGGGGATAGTCAAAACGACTCAGCCTTGTACACTTCCATTCCGTTAAATCTTTGGAACCGGGCTTTAATGGACCAGTTAAAAAATTGCAAAAGAATTTCGACATATTTTTAATTTCTAGAGAATGGGTCAATTGACCTAGTCATGTGTCATCGCTGCAACACTTCAATTTTTAAGGTCTGACCGAGCGATGCCTTTTCCTACAGTCAAAAAGAGAAGGAGGAGAAATTTGCGAAACAACTCAGAAAAAAAAGAAAAATAAATGTGTTCACAAATTTGTAACGGTTGTGTAATGGAGTAAAATATAGGATGTGAGTTACATAAAAAAGAAAAAACAGATAATGCCTGAATATTCAACAAAAACAGCGACTCTGTTGAAATTTATCGCAGAAAACACACCGCAGGCAAAAAAAGTGTTTCTTTCTTTTTTATCGGTATAATTTATCGATTGTTTATTCTTTTTGGAAAATTTTTTCGTAGCACATTACAACCATAGGCCGACAAAGAAAAATTAAAAATTTCCGTCTTAAGTCGCCAGAGGATGGTAACAGACGGCCTCATGTTTCGAATGTGTCACGAGCCAGCAGACAAAAAGGGGAGATTAGTCATGCACAGAACCTATGCCTTTGTTGGAGAACATGTCTTTGAAGTCCAGACCGATTCCGCTCAGCTGATGAACATGTACACGAATTTTTTCCACAATGTAAGACAAAGTACTCAGAAACCTGTCCACATGACTGTCCACATTCATAGCGGCTACGGCACCCTCAGCGGCAGGGCTGCATCAGGTATAGCCAACCATTCAAAAAATCTCATTTTTCAACGAGATAACTATGTAATCAAAATTGAAAGCAGTTACAAATCGTCTGATCTTTATGTCTATAATAGTCGCGCCCTGCAATCGGGATTTGGAGCACTTTACTGTCTGTTTATTACACATAACGGTTGGGGGATCATGTTCCGTAGCAGTTATGCAGACAGAGATGGAGGAATCAGAATCACATCCGGAAATCTAGGGCAGCAGGTGAATCAGGAAACTTCTGAACTCAATCCAGCAGAAACAGCTACATTGGTGAAAATCTCCCAAACAGGGGCAACTGTATTCAGTTCTTTTTTCGGCGAATCCGGGACGACCCGCTTCCCTCTTAGCAGCATTTTCCTTTATCATCATTCATTTCAGGAGGGGCAGATTAAGCTGAGCCAAACAAAAGCCCTGATCCGGCTGCTCGACTATGTCCTTTACTGGCCTGACGACGCGGAACAGACGAAAAAAATGATTGCTATGCTGAAACAACTCGTCGCCATGACGCCTTCTTACCAGCATTTTATTAATGTCCACAAGGTAGCCAGCAGACTGACTTCCTGACTGGCTTTAATCCGAAAACGCAATCCGACAGATTAATGGACATGTCTCACCCAGAGGATGCCCTTCAGGTCGGTAATCACGCACGTGGTGTGGAAAATTTAAAATTTGCTCTCCGGATCCTCAATCACGATATACATGAATTCCTCGTTGGCATCCGGGACGCTTTTAGAAAAATAGACGTGGTACTTATTGCTTGTGACTTTAAGTAAACCGCAATAAACAGATTGATTCAGAACAGAAAGTTTCTGTGCGGCCTGTTCAACACTGTCAGAAACAATCACACTGAAGAATACCGGCGAATGTCCCCTGATTGCATCCCCCTTTGGATGCAGATAAAAAGCGAACTTTTTCATGAACAGTTCCCCTTCTTAAAGATTATTGAGTGGAAGAGAATGCCCTTGTACTGATCCTATCATGGATCCCATTACGAAAACGTTTCAAATTATCAATGTCCAGTATTTTCCAGTCGATGTTTCCTGAGTCCCTGCCCTGTGAAGAACCCAGCTCGTCAGAGAGGTTAAACGTATGAAAACACTTCAGATGGAAAATTATCAACTTTTGTATTCCTTTAATTTTAGCGGCCCCCACCTGCCGACAGTGCTCTTGATCCATGGGATGATGACGGACTCCCGCCAGTGGTCCTTGATGTTGGGCTCCCTCTCCGCCCATGCCAATATACTTGTTTATGACGCCTACGGGCATGGCCGGACAGGCCTTACCGACGAACCGCTTACCATGGGCAAAATGGTTTCAGAAGCCCATGCTCTGATCGATTATCTTGGAGTGGATCGCATTCATCTCGCCGGATGCGGCATGGGCAGCAACCTCTGTTATGAACTGGCAAAAAGATACCCCGATCGTGTCGCGTCAATGACCTTGATGTCTTCCCTGTTTTTCATACAGGAAGGTTTTCTGAGTGAAAGGCTAGGTTTCCTCTCCAAACTGATTGATGTCGATCGCGATCTTATTATTGACAAGTGGGCTGAAGACAGCTTCTCGCGACTCACTGAAAAAAAGGTAGCCCTTTTTAGAAACGGACTTCAAACGATTCCAACCCGCATCGTAAAGGAACAGATTGCTGAACTTATGAGGATTTATAATCCGGCAGACTTCCATTTTATCGACGAACTAGGCAGCATTACCATACCAACGCTTATTCTTCACGGCAGTGACGATACGATTGTTCCGGCACAGCTGGCTGCTATATTCTCTATATGTATACCAAACAGTCTCTGGCAGATTATTCCTGAAGCCGCGCAGCAGATTCCGCTTGATCAGCCTGAGGCTGCCGCCCGGTTGCTTTTAAAGTTCATTTCAGGCGAAAAAGGGCCAATACACTCGTTTCCGATCTATCAGGAGCTGACAGATAAATATTTGCAGATTCTGAAGTCGGGTCTGGCACAGTCAAAATCTGATGGTCATCTGCTCCGAATCAATGTGCTCAGAGACATCGTCGTCCTTTGGAATCACGAGCCGATTGAAGGAAAATGGAATCAGCGTGGGGCAAAAGAGCTTCTCCTGTATCTGATTCTTCATCAGGGAACGGCCAGCCGGGAAGAGCTGATTTCAACCTTCCTCTTAGATCTTCCGGCTGAACGTGCAAGAAACAACCTTCGTGTCCGGATCAATCATTTGAATCAGATTTTCCACAGCTTTCATGAACCTGATGTGCATGAAGTTCTTCTTATCGGTGAAAGTACGCTCGCGCTGAACGCCGAAATCGAAAGCGACATTGGTGATTATCTGGCAAGGCTGAAGGCATTTCCTGAGCTGAATCTTCCTTTAAAGAAGCAGGCAAGCTCATTTGTAGACCTGTTACGCGAGTACGATCCGGCAAATTTCTCCACTTTCAGAAGTGACTGGATCTTTTCTCTTACCGATGAGATCGAAACCAATCTGGCCAATGTGTTGGAGATCCTGATTCCAAAATTGAAGGCAGAAAAAAGTTTCGGTCTCGCTCGGGAAGTGCTTCAGTCGGCAAGATCAATTGAACCGTATGACGGTTTCTGCGACGAACAGCTCGCTGAAATGCACTATTCCGGAATGTTTTGAAGCAAAGGAAACGCTGATTAATGATTCTGTTTCGATCAATATGCAGATACAAGAAGGGGGTGCAATAAATGGCCAGTTTCACTTTTGAAGATTACAAGCTTAACTACCATTACGACAGAACCATTTCAGAATTACCGACAATCGTTCTGATTCATGATCTCGGTATGGATCAGGGAATGTGGCGGCATTTCACACCACTGATCAAGAAGGATTTCAATATTCTGACCTACGATTTTTACGGGCATGGAAAAAGTACGGATGGAAAAGCGGATTTGTCCCTTGACCTTTTGGTGCAGGAGTTGACGGTACTGCTCAGGCATCTGCAGCTGGATCAAATTCACCTGCTCGGTTGTCGGTATGGTGCGATTGTAGCCTTTGAATTTGCCCTCAGTCATCCCGGAACCGTTGACTCACTAACGCTTTTGTCCATGCCACTCTATGTTCAGAAAGGCAGCTACAGCCGTGAAGCGTCCGCAAACAGCAAATTAATCACGTTCGACAAACAGCTTTTTGAAAAGAGATATATTTTGCAGAGTATTCATCCAGTCTCTCTTAGTAAGTCACGAACGATGATCCATGCGCTGCGTTCTGTCGGAAAAAGGCATTTTATTGCGGCGGTGCAGGGATTAAACAATTTGATTCAATCGACCGGCTTCGACTTGCCAGGCAAGCTGAAGTGTCTTCGCGTTCCGACCCTTTTTCTGCACGGCGAATATGACCCGGTCTATCCCGCCTCGCTGGCCCTAATTTTCAGCGGTTACGCGCCGAACAGCCGCTTCGCTCTCATTCCCGATGCGTCGGCCCTGATTCCGCTCGATCAACCCAGACGCATGCTGGACGTGTTCAGGCGGTTCATGATTGATAAAAAACATTCAGACCCGCTGACACCGGAGGGAATTAATCTGATCGGCCGATTGAACGCGCTGACCGAGAAAGCCCTCAATTCTCAGGCAGTACGGCACCACAATCTGCAAATGTCGGTAATGGACGGCACAACACAGGTTTTCTTTAACGGTCAGAAGATCGTGGGTAAATGGATGAAACGGAATGCCCAGGGGCTTCTTCTGTTCCTTATTATGAATCACGGCGCGGTGAAGCGCGACATGATTATTGACGCATTCACGCCAAATTTGGCAATCAACCAGGCCCGGGTCAATCTGCGCGTACAGCTTAATTATTTGAATAACCTGTTCCGCAGTCAACCGGATCCTGAAATGCACGATCTGCTGATCATCAGCCGAGATTCGGTCGCGTTGAATGCCAAAGGGGAAAGCGACATTCGCACATTCTTCCGCAATGTCGAAGATTTGCAGTGGGCTGTGCAAACGGCGGATGAACGCGGCCGGATCTTCCTCTCTTATCTAGAAGATTACCATCCCGACGCGCTCAGCACATTCAGCGGTGAATGGCCACGTCAGCTGGAAACACGTTTGCGGAGCACTCTCTCACGGACAATGGCCCAGATTCTGCTTGATTTGAGAGATGGAAAGAATGATGCCATGATCCGCAGAATCCTGAAAAAAGGAAAAGTGATTGAGCCATACGACGGCTTTTGCAAGAGCTGGACAGACGTTCTAAACGGAAAAACTGAAAAAGCTGTCATAAAATAGTTGAACGCATTGAGTCAACTACTCGTCACTAAAGTAGCGAGCTTGTAGCTCAAAAGTCAACGTGTTGCATTGACCCGGCAGTACAAACGAATCGTTTCCGATTCTCCTGCGGCGATGGCTACATCAATCGGACGGTTGACACGCGCCCGTTTAACCGCCAAGTGCTACTCGACGGCTGTTAATCGTTCGAATTTCGGATGGGTTTCGCCGCTGGCCCACAACGTGCCGAGCTGCTGGATATTCATTGCGCCGATGCGGTCGTCATTTGACTGGTAGCCGCAAACCGCGCAGCGATAGTGATGTCGCTCATGGTCCCGATTCGTTTTATTGATCGAGCCGCACTTCGGGCAGCGCTGACTGGTATAATCAGCTGAAACTTTGACGACCGTTCCACCGCGCAAAGTGGTTTTATAAGCGAGTTTCTGTTCAAAATCGAAGAAAGACCAACTGACCGCTTCATAGCGGTGATCCTTAGCCATTCGTTCCGTAGCAAAGCGCACACCGGCCAGGTCTTCAAGTGCAAAAACGGCACCGGTGCCATAGGTTTCAGCGAGTGTCTTCGTAATCTGATGGTTTACATCAGCCATCCAACGGTTTTCTCGCTGACCGATTCGTTTTAACCGACGCTTAGCTGATTTTGTACCTTTGGCCTGCAGCTCTTGACGCAACTGTTTGAATTTACGGCGCTTCCGCAAAATGGCTTTACCGTTGGCAAAACTTGTTTGGTCTAACTCATCATAAGCCGTAGTCAGGAAGCGCAACCCGCGATCCAGTCCGACAACGTGCCGCATCTGACTCCGGTTAAAGTCTGGCAGCTCTTTAGTCGCACCGATATGCAAATACCACTTGCGGCCGATTTGCAAGAGCTTGGCGGTACCGAGTTTCCAGCCTTGGTGCATATAGCGGTCAAAATAGTGAAGCGCGCCGTCAACTTTAATGGGCTTATCCAAGGTATTGAGCGAAATCTGGCCGTTTTTCAGAAACCGCCAGTCCCGGTTCCAGACCAGGTCCACCTGCAACCGTTTGAACCGAACAGGTTGACGCAGCCAAGCTAAGTCCCGGCGCACCTGATACCATTTACCGGTGTATGAGTCTTTATAGCGGTACGGTTTCCGTGCCATCAGCGTCTGCACCGTTTTATAGCGGGCCAGCACTGTAATCAGCACCGATTCGGCCAGTTGCGACTTCAGCTGAAAATCACGCCGCAAACGGCGATAGAGCGCATCGTGCAACTGACGGCGTGATAACGTAAAGTGATGCTCAAAGTGGTAGCTTGAAACATAGTCACAGGCTTTGGTGTATGCCAACTGCATCACCCGCAGTTGATTCGCTTCCGTATCATTTGGTTTGATTTTCAACTTTAGCGTTAAACCTTGCTGCATCTGGATTCACCTCTTTTATTCAACACAATAAACGTAACACATTTTTTGTTGAAATTTTAAGGCTAAATAGCCATTAGTCAGAAAAAATGCCGCCAATACGCTGATTTCTCTTGTTATTAAAATAGCAAGTATCCTCAGCTGGCGACGTGTAATGAATTTTATTATCCTAATTCTGAAGGCATCCATTGTCAGTGGGCACAACCCTCACCGGCATGTCGTCGTCAAGTTATCCGGGGTGACACGTCAATCACTCCCGATTTTTTTTGCTTCCTACAATTGCAGAAAGAAGTGTAGCACTGGAGCGATTATTGTAACGAATGTGTGTGTGACGGACATAACTGTTCGGTCATAATGATAAAGAACGCATCCATAATCCCTTTCCCACACCTGTGTTCGAACGGCTTGAGCCTATCACTTGGATAATCGAGATCCTTCAATTCGGTCATGATCAATGGCCCTCACCGAAAAAAAAAGACCGATCCTACAAACGGCCTTGTGCTTTACTCCAACAATAAAATAAAAGTGGCGCAGAGAGTACCTTTGTACTTCTCGGCACCATTAAGATTTATATATTTTTACAGATCAACTAGAAAAATTCAATGCATAGACGGGCGGTCGTGAATAAGTTAATCTTCTCATTTCAACTCAACTCAACTCAACTCAACTCAACTCAACTCAACTCAACTCAACTGGAGTATATCTTATTCTACCTCGCCTTCACCAGCGCCATGGCTTCCAGCCAGGCAAGTAGATAATTAACCGCAATCGCAAGTCCCGCCACAAGGATGGTTCCCCAGAGTATTTCGGGAATGTTATTCTGGCTCAATCCCTGGAAGAGCATTACGCCGAGTCCGCCGGCGTTGATCCAGGAGGCGATGGTGGCAATTCCGATCACTGAAACAGCGGCGATTCGGATCCCGCCGATGATCACCGGCAGAGCGATTACGAGCTCAATGTCGAAAAACATCTGCCAGCGATCGAGTCCCATCCCTTTTCCGGCTTCAATGATCGCGGGATCGACGGAATGAAAACCCGCCACAACATTTCTGACTAAAATAAGCAGACTGTAGGCTACAAGCGCGATAATCGCGGGCACCAAGCCTAGTCCGACCATCGGTATGAGCAAGGCAAATAGTGCGAGGCTCGGAATGGTATAGATCACGCTCAGCGCCGGGAGGACGAATGCTGCAGCCCACCTGCTTTTGGACAGCAGTGCGCCTAGAGGAAGCGCGATGACGACCGCGATCGCCAGAGACAGGAAGGTCAATTCTATATGCTGCAAAAAAAGTGTGGCGACTTCCTGCCCGTTATTTTCAATGTAATTCAGCATTCAGACCAACCTTCTTCAGTTCCTGAAAAGAGATACGGCCCACAACCGCGCCCTCTGTATTTTTTATCAGTACATATTCAGCCTGGGTTTTAAGCAGTAAAAGCAGTACGTCCTTCAGACTTTCTTCTTCTCCCGCAGTCGGTGTCTGATCGTCGGCTCCAAGTACTGCCGCATCCGTGTTCATCACGTCCCGGGATTTTATAAACGCCATCTGCTGCAGCAGATCCTCTGGATGAACAAGATCTCGGACAAACGAATTGGCCGGATGTTGCAATATGGCTAACGGCGCATCAAACTGTTGGATTTTCCCCTGATTCATGATGATGACCTGATCTCCAAGTTTCAAAGCTTCCATAATATCGTGCGTGACAAATAAAATGGTTTTATGAAGCTTCTTCTGAATACGCAATATCTCATCCTGCAAAGCGGCTCGATTAATCGCGTCGATCGCGCCGAAAGGTTCGTCCATCAGCAAAATGGACGGATCAGCCGCCATGGCACGGGCAATGCCGACCCGTTGCTGCTGTCCGCCGGATAATTGCCCGGGATATCTTTTTCTGAATTCCTTGGGAGGCAGATTGACCAGACGCAAGAGTGCATCCACTCTCTGATCAATCTTTTGTCTGTCCCATCCAAGCACTTCCGGAACGGTTGCCACATTCTGCTCCACCGTCATATGTTGAAAAAGGCCGACCTGCTGGATGACATAGCCCATTTTCCGCCGCAGCAAAGTCGGCGACGCATTAGCCGTGTCCTCTCCATTAACAAGAATTCTTCCGGTCGATGGCTCATAGAGCCGGTTCACCATTTTGAGCAGTGTCGTCTTTCCGCAGCCGGATGCGCCTAAAATGGTCACGAAACTCCCCTTTTCAATCTTCAGGTTCGTTTCATAAACGGAGGGTTCTTTAGCATGTTTAAATGTTTTACTGATCTTTTCAAAAACAATTGCATAGGAGTCAGTCACGAGTTACCTTCCTTTATTTAATGATACCTTGCTGAACGAGAAAATCTTTGGCAACTTTCTGATAGGACTGTTTCTGCAAGTCTACTTTGGCGTTGAGTTCCTGCATCACCTTGCTGTTCAGCTTCGATGAAACTTCATTGAGCACCTGCGCAATCTTCGGATCTTTCTTGATCACACTCTCCCTGATGACCGGGCAGACATAATAAGGCGGGTAAAAATGTTTGTCGTCCTTCAGCAAAACAAGGTTCTTATCAGTTAACTGCCCATCCGTTGTAAAAGCAACAGTCGCGTCTTCTTTTCCCTGAAGCAGAACATTATATTTGATCCCATAATCAAAGAGCTGATTGCTTTTAAAATTAAATCCGCCGTACGCTTTCTTCAGACCCTTCAGGCCATCCGCGCGGTCGTTGAATTCCGGAGTTGCAGCGAACCGGATGTTCGGCGCTTCTTTAGCCAGATCGGAAAAGGTGTGGATGTTGTATTTGTCAGAAATTTGTTTGGTGACAGCCAGTCCTTGCGAATCGTTCGCCTGAGTCGGCTTCAGCCAGACTAAATTCCACTTCTTCTTATAAGCCGCCGCAACATCATTATAGACAGCGCTGGCATCGGTGACTTCCTTATGTTTCAGGATATCCAGCAAACCCGTGCCCGTATATTCCGGATACATATCAATTTGCCCTTTGACCAGCGCTTCATGGGCGACAAGTGTCCCGCCGAGGTTCAACTTTCTGTTTACTTTATAACCTGAATTCTCCAATGCGTCAGAATACATTTCACCAAGTATCAAGCTTTCTGTAAAATTCTTTGAGCCGATCGTCAGTGTCTCTTTCGCCCCTGAAGATCCGTTCCCTTTTGAAAAAAGAGAAATGCTGAGCACTACGATTACAGCAATCACCACAATGGCGCCTATTCCGAAAATCAATCCATTTCTTCTATGCCTCATACAGCTACCTCCATCATTTTAAGTCTTGCGATATCGTTTCACCCATCGTTCGACGAGACTGAATAACAGTTCGGAACAGATTGCCAATATGGCGACTGGCAGCGCCCCTACGAGCAGCAGCGCAAAGTTATACAATCCGAGTCCGTTAATAATAAATGTCCCTAGTCCGCCCCCGCCTATAAAAGCAGCCAGTGTCGCGCTGGAAATAACTTCGACGGCTGCAGTTCGCACGCCTGAAATCATCAGCGGAGACGCCAGAGGCAGTTCGATTTTCCATAAAATCCAGCGGCGATCCATGCCCATCCCCTCCGCCGATTCGATCACTTCGCCATCCACACGCTTAATGCCAAGAAACGTATTAATGAGAACCGGCGGACAGGCTAGAATCGTCAAAGCCACAAGCGAAGGCATAAACCCGGTTCCAAGTACCGGCATGACTAACACCAGAATCGCCAGGCTTGGAATCACCCGGAACCCGTTCACCGCGCTCATAATCATTGTTGAAATCCGGGCATGTTTTGCGGCGATGACACCTAACGGCGCACTGACACAAAAACCGATGAGAAGCGCCAGCCCGCTCAGTTCAAGATGAGTAATCAGCGCCTGTTCAAATACCTGACGATTATTCTGGATGTAGCTGATCGCGCCAAATAATAAATTCAATAGACTGGCTTCCTTCTTCCTCGAGTCTGCTTCAACGTGTTATATGTAAAAGTGTACATGACACAAATTTTTCTGTCCAAGAAAGTGAATTGCTCACTCCGATGCCGTTATCGTCAGGATACCGCGGCATGAAAACTCCGTGTCTCATTGTCTTATATTCATTATAGATCATATGTTCGCTTTTGACTACCTAAGAAATGACGTTTGCTCTCACCCCTATAAAGGGAGGCATTCTCCCCGCCTGAGATGATGGAAGGCCCAGAGAAAAATACCTTCGTAATGCACTATGCTCCTTTTCGCCCACACCAATGACGAGCAAGTAGGAGTGAATAATTCTTATGCAGTTATAAATTCATTGTTCTAAATATTGCCGTTATTAGGGAAATAATTACTCATTAAGTTTTCTGACAAATTAAATTATAATGTTTCTACGGGGAAGTGATGTGATGATTTCATTAACTGAGCGGCAAGTGAACATCCTTGAAGTTCTACGAGGAGCGGATGGTTTTATTACTGTAAAGCATCTTTCGGAAATATCCCATGTCAGTGAGCGGATGGTACGCTACGACCTGGACATTATCAAAAGTTTCCTCAAGGAACTCGGAGTACCTCTCGAACGAAAGCAAAGTCAAGGGATCATGCTCCAGATGCGTTCCAAACATAAAGCCGCAATTGATCAGGCGCTGCAGCAATTGAATCATCTGGTACTCTCCAGTGATCATCTCACTTATGCCCTCGCTATCAGAATTATTATGGATCAGGAAACGACACTTGATCGATTGGGGGAGATCTATGGCACTAGTAAGTCCAGAATTTTTCACTATATTCCTGCTATTGATGAAATCTTTAAAAAGCACGGAATAACCCTTGAAAGAAAGCGTTCAAAAGGCATTTATATTACCGGTAACGAAATAGATATTCGTTACGCTTTCATGTCAGTAATTAACGACATCACTGAAAACAGTCACGTCGATAAGCAGAATTTTATCAACCTTTTTCCGAAAGAACGTATCAACCAATCCAACGCTCTGATTAAGGCATTTGAAGAAAAAATGCAAATTCAATTTAGCGATGGCGCACTTCATGATTTACTGTTAACCCTGTGCTTCCAGCTCTATCGGGTATCAAAGCAGCAATGTGTTACATATCCCTTCATTGAAGTTAAGAAATCATTGGCCGCGCCCGAATTTCGGTTAATCAAAGATGCGATGATTACATGTGTTCCATTACAAATTCCTCAGGATGAGATTGTTTTTACGTTACGACAGTTTAAGCTGTCCAAAATTTCTTCAGCTCCAGCCGGAAGAACAAACTTTGTCCAAGATAATGAAACATATCGTATCAGCCTTTTCTTTGCTGAAGAAGCGAGTAAAGCGATTGGCATTGACTTCACGAAGGATGATGAATTTATACACGGACTGACTTATCATTTGCAGGTTTCTCTTAATAGAATCAAGCATCAATTGCCAATCAAAAATTCGCTGACCGAACAGATTAAGTACAAGTTCCGCTTCATTTATGAAATTTCACGAAAAATTGTCATCAAAATGGAGCAAAAACTGGACATTTCATTTCCGGAAGAAGAGATTGCTTTCATAGCGATGCATCTTGGTGCCAGTTACGAACGGCATTCCATTTCAGGATTTATGCCTTCCGCACTAATTGTCTGCGGATCAGGCCTTGCTACATCGTCCTTACTCGCCAGTCGTTTGAAAGTCATGATGCCTGAAATGAAAATAGTTGGCCCGATCAACTTATCACGGCTTCAATCGTTTGATATCTCTGGAATCGACTTTATTATTTCAACGGTACCGATTGATTTTTCTAAGAAGAACGTCACTGTTGTCAATCCACTGCTTGAAACCAGTGATCTGGTCCGGTTAAGAAAAATGTTGTTTAAAAGAGCTTATCAGAAGCAAATGAATGATCTTCTGAAGATCAACCAACCCGCTTCGACACTCGGCGCATTGATTCCAGCAGATCATATACAGTTGAACCAGAAAATTACAGACTGGAGGTCTGCGATTGCCGAGGCTAGCCATCCGTTACTGGATCATCAATTCATTTCTCACCGATATATAGACGCAATGATCAAAGCGGTTGAGGAACTCGGGCCCTACATGGTTTTTATTCCATCTGTCGCAATGGTCCATGCTTCTTATAAAGATGGTGTGAACAAAAACGGCATGAGCCTTCTGACATTAAGCAATCCAATTATTTTTGGTGATCGGACCGATGTAAAAGTCAGCATCATCATTGTCATGTGTTCTACAAAAGCGGACTCAGATCACTTCATTAAATTAGTTAAAATTCTCGACAATAAGGAGAATATGAGGACTCTGAAGAACGCGACTAAATTAGAGGACATTTTATATCTCAACAACAGGAACAGTTAGGTGTTGATTATATGGCTATATTGATTAACAAAAAAAATATCAAATTACAGCAAGAAGCGAGCGACTGGGAAGACGCGGTCAGGCAGTCTGGGCAATTGCTTCTTCAAAATCACAGCATTGATTTCGTCTATATCAATGAAATGATACAAGCTGTCAAAACTCTGGGTCCTTATATGGTGATCGTGCCGCATGTCGCGCTCAGCCATGCCCGGCCCGGCAAACATGTGAAAAAAAATGACATTAGCCTGCTGACCTTGAAAACTCCTGTAACATTTGGAAACAAAGACAATGATCCGGTCAGTATTATTTTCTCATTTTGTGCGACGGAAAATGAAGGGCACCTGCTCTTTCTGCAAAAAATGGGTAATTTGCTTGACGATGCACACGCCATGAAAGTCATCCAGGAGAGCAGCAATTTGGATGAAGTAGATAAAACCATTAATTGTTAGGGGCTAAAGACAATGAAAAGATTGAAAATATTGACTGTTTGTGGTTTCGGAGTCGGATCTTCTCTGGTGTTAAAGATGAAGCTTGATGAATTGTTAAAAGAGGAAAAGATTGATGCACATGTCGAAACCGCAGATGTTGGTTCCGCTTCATCAACGCCTTGCGATATTATTTTCACATCGAAAGAACTCAGCGAAAAGCTAACTGATTCAGTCTCAATACCAGTAGTCAGCATCTCCAACTTTATTGATAAGAATGAAATTAAGCAAGCAGGCTTAGCAAAAATAAAAGAGCTCATTGGGGAGTGAATGAATAATGATTGTGATCGATTTTATAGTCAATCAGATTCTCAGACAACCAGCTTTGTTTCTGGGAATTATAGCTGCCGCCGGACTGATCATTCAAAGAAAAAGTTTGTCTGACACCATAAGCGGAACCGCAAAAACAATTATTGGTGTTGTGATATTAACCCAAGGAACCGCTATACTCGTTAATTCTATTACCCCACTTTCTGGAGCTTTTAACTTGCTTTATAAAATTCCAAGCGCACAAGTACTTCACCCAATTGGAGCCGATAATATGATTAAACAGTACGGTTCTCAAATTGGATTAACCATGCTCTTTGCTTTCGCCATTAATTTGATCGTCGCCCGCCTGACACCGCTTAAAAACATCTTTTTGACCGGGCACATGTTGTTCTGGTTCCCCTTCATCTTCATTTCTGTAGCGATCGAAAGCGGACTGAAAGGCGCATCCGTTGTTATCTTTGCAACTATCTTTACAGCAACCTATATGATTTTCGCCCCTGCTCTAATCAAACCATTTGTGAAACAAGTGACGGGCGGGACATCCTTTACGCTTGGCCACCCAACCATTGGCTTATCGCTCTTATCCGGATTGCTGGGAAAATGGCTGGGTGACAAAAGCAAATCAACCGAGGATATCAAGTTTCCAAAACAACTGGAATTTCTGCGAGAAATCACGATCACGTCATCAATTGTCATGTTTATTGTCTATATCGTTATTGGCCTGATTCTTGGTGTCGATCGATCTAAAGAGGTTTTTGATAAAACACAGAGTCTTGTTACTTTCTCACTCCTTCAAGGCATTACCTTTGGAGCAGGGCTAACCATTTTGCTCCTTGGTGTTCGAATGATGCTTGCGGAAATCATCCCCGCCTTCAAAGGTATCTCCGATAAAGTTATTCCCAACGCGGTTCCTGCCCTTGACTGTCCGATCATCTTTCCGTTTGCACCAAACGCAGTTTTGATTGGATTTATCACTTCAATGGTGACCTCGTCGATTACCCTGTTCATTGTCGGAGCAATCGGATTATTTCCCTATGCGGTTGTCCCACTGACCATTACCTGCTTCTTCGAAATCGGGACTGCCGCCGTCATTGGCAACGGTACTGGTGGACTGAGAGGTGCCATTATTGGGTCAGGTGTCGCTGGTGTGTTAATGATTTTACTTGTCGGTTTTTCCATTCCCTTTTTACAGCATACCGTATCTGACTGGATTATTGTGTTTGGCGGTAATGATTTCTCACTATGGTCGATTATTTCAGGTTCAATTGGCAAGTTATTTTAAAGTGATTTAGATTGAGGAGAATGCAATCATGAGCGATGTCATTACCTTATATTTTGAACATGTTAAAAATATAGCCGACACTGTTCTTCGTACTCAGCAAAAGAATATTAATGCAGCCGCCCATATCTTTTCTGAGACAATCAAACGCGGAAACACAATCTATGCATTCGGCGCCTCACACGCAGGCATCATCACGGAAGAACTCTTCTACCGTACAGGTGGTCTTGCTTTAATAAATCCTGTACTGACCCCATCACTTATGCTCAATACAAAGCCAGTGACGATGACTTCAAAAATGGAGCGGTTGGCTGGTTTCGGCGAGACAGTTTTTTCATCGACTCCCGCAGCTAAGGGGGATGCTCTGCTGATTCATTCGGTTTCCGGCAGAAATCCAGTCGCGATTGAGATGGCACTTGCGGCTCGATCGAAGGGCCTTCAGACGGTTGCACTGACAAATCTCACTTATTCAAAACAAGTGACGTCAAGGCATGAAAGCGGGAAAAGGCTTTTTGAAGTCTGCGATATTCTGATTGATAACTGTGGTGATTTTGAGGACTCATCCATTCAATTGGAAGGCTTGGAACAAAAGGTCGCACCAACATCCACAGCAATTGGTTCATTAATCGCAAATTCCATCGTCATCAAAACTGTGGCTAATCTTCTTGCAGAAGGCATCACTCCGCCTGTCTTTCACAGTTCAAATGTCGATGGCGGGGATGAATTTAATGCTAAAATTTTTCAGGAATATAAAGAAAGAATCCATTATATGTAATTTGTAAGATTAGATTAATCATAACTTTAGCCTGGAAAGGACGCTGCTCCCTTTCCGGGCTTCTTTGATGACTTTTAATGTTCAAGGTCTTTGTGGCAGGTTAATTCATTTGAATGCTGAAAGCGAGTCTGTACTGATCAAATTCAGTTTGAGTTTCAATTTTTAGAGAGTAACCCGCTCACTTAGTATGATCGCTTCTTAAGCGATAAAGTACACACGATTATCTCATTCTCAAAAGAGTATACTTTCATCTCCCAGAAAACAGACCCGAAGCAGCTGTCGGATCTCCTGACCGATGTCAATCTGCTCGGTAACGTAGAGCCTGATAAGCTCAAGGTCACCAGCCATCATTTTGATCAAATGAGCCAGAAATACGGCGTGAGCTCAGTTTGCGGCAATTCACTCGATGGATACATATAAACTAATTTAGTAACTATGACTCACCATCAACTTGGGTCTTATGCTCTATTTTGTTCCAATTAGTTATCTTAATATTTCCATCTTTATCCTAAGGGTTTAAAATAAATCTAATTCGAAATCGTTTACATACAAGTAGAACTCCACTCTGGGAGGTCACCACCTTGAAAGTAAAAAAACTCTTAATCCCCATTTTAAGTATTTCATTATTCTTGGGAGGATGTTCCCTTTTGGACAATGTACATCAATCAAATTCGAGCACTAAAGCTGGAAACAGCAAACAGAACAACAATGCTTTTATGAGCGTCCAAAAATACACCGGCCAAGGCTATTCACTTGATGGCGGCGCAGAAAACGATAAAATTGCCGAAGCTCATCGAAGCGAGGTCATCCAAGCTGTTCAGAATTTTTTTCTGAAAAAATATAAGACTCAGGTGAAGGTGCATAATCTAGTCGGGAATCGTGATGGAGTCACTGTTTTTGTGGAGTCTATCGGTGAGCCGCATTTTTACACTTACGCGGTAATACCAATTGATCAGGCCAGTAAAAAGGTACTGACAGATGGAGTATTTTCCGAAAATGGCAGAGTTGAAGATGCGATCAGTACTGGAATTTACGCAATGATCTATGATAAAGAATTTCGAAATCTGGATAACTATTTAAGCAAGGTTGTGTCAAAATATCCTATCACAGGTATCAGACAAGAGGCCGTTGAAAATGTTGGCGGAGATGGCTATAGTACGCCATATTATTATACCTCTATCGCAAATAAAGCAATTTCTGTTAATGTCATCGATTTATATTTAAAACACCCTGATTGGAACAAAGATGAATGGAAAAAAGCTTTGAAAGATGCAACAGTTGATCCTAAATTTATACTTATAACCTTACAGCTGTTCATGGAGTCCCCTAATCAAAAACCAAGCAAAGCAATATTTAATTCAATTATTGCAGATATAGAGCAAATGAAGGGCCTTCCACCTGGATCCTACAGCATTTTTCTTAACGATAATCGTATTGATGAGCAAACGGCGAGAGGTGCAACTGATCATGTGTTGGAAAGAGCAGATCCATATGAAATTATTAAGTACTAATTGGGAAGGTGTACTCTATGCCAATTATCGAGGAGCATAAGGTAAATCATTTACTTTTAAACACAAATGATAAAGATTTAGCTAAACTAGCAGGCTATTATGCCTACAAACAAAACAAAAAAGAATCATATATAGATAATGGGCGATACAAAATTGTTGACTTAACTAACCCGAACCAAAATCAAACCGGTCTTAATGCTATGACAGTAAAAAATGTTGCAACGGGGGAGTATACTGTCATCTTCCAGGGTACAAACCCAAAGCAGTTATCGGATCTCCTGACCGATGTCAATCTGCTCGGTGACGTAGAGCCGGATCAGCTCAAGGCCGCCAGCCATTATTTTGATCAAATGAACCGGAAATACGGCGTGAGTTCAGTTTGCGGTAATTCACTCGGCGGGGCGCTTGCTAATGTGGTCGGAATCAGCCACCCCAAAGTGAAGACTGTGACTCTGAATCCGGCGATTTTGCCAGGCGGGATGGTTGACCCGAATCAAGAGTATTCTAATATTAACAATTATTTCAGTAAATATGATCCATTGACGCTCGGTGAAGAAAGCCTTCAATTATCCGATCGATTTCCGGGGAATATTTATCGAATAAATTCCGGCGCCCCTTATCTCAAAGATTTTTTATACAATCATTTAGGTTATGGAGAAGATCAAACACCAGAATCTGTTGAGATCGGGAACAAAGGCGAACCGGGCTACGGCCGGATTTACATTGCGGCCGATGACCATATTGTCACCAGCATCTGGACAGGGCAGCCACTGTATGGAGGAGGCGGTTCTGGTCGGATCGAAATTAATAAGGACGCCCTCGAAACGCTTGCCGACGCGTTGCAAAGCCAAGTGCTGGATCATTTAAAACGCGAGATGGATTACACACGGAACGCCAATATAATCGTCGAATCGGAGAAGAAGCAGCGTGCAAACAGGTTGGCCAAACTTCAGAAACAATTTGAGGATATTCTTGAAAATGCGGCCGGCAATAGCCCGTTGTACAAGGGCATCACTTCAGGCGGTTATGTGATCAGCGGAGTCCTCGGTCAAATGGCCCAGAAGCTATATGAAGCCGAGATGCAATGCCACTCCCTCCAGCTGTCCATTTTTTCGCCTCCGCAGGATTATGCCGAGTATTTTGTTGTTAAGGATCTCGGGCTGGAAGGAATGCTAAGCCAGTCCCGCCAGTTTTTGAACGATATCAAGATGCATTTTGAAAATCTGAGTCGCTGCTCAGCGAAAATTTTAAAGCAGGTGGTGCCGCAGCTTCTTGCGAGCCAGGCCAAAGGATATGCGGATGCTGTAGTTGACGAAATTTTTAATCATGAGGTTGTGGTCGGCAAGAATAATCAGCGCTTGTACAACCAGATCGACAAGTACCGGAAACAGGTTCGCGCTGTCGGAAGTCATTTTCAGTCCACAGATGAATCCCTCGCCAAGGGTATTCAGAATGGTGGATCACCCCGGGCCGGACATACTTCTGTCACTGGATCAAAGAACGGTCAGCTCGCAACTTCAACGTATCTGGTTCATAAGATGAGCGTCAAATCCATTCAAGTGGAGCACGCCCTGACAGAATTATCCGATACCATTCGAACGCTGTTGACTCCGATCGTAAATGAACTTTATTTGAGTCTGTTTGCTATGGAACAGCTTATAGAAGGCCTTTCTTCTGCCATTAAAATCGTGGGCCGGTCTGTCTGGTATGTCGGTATCCCCACCACGCTGATCAGTCTGTTTACAAACTGGGATGATCAACTGAACAGCAAAATCAATAGGGCACTTAAACCTGTGGACGATTTAGCGGAAAGTATTCATAGTGTCCGAACAGGCATCAACCACCTCAACGCAAACCTGCCCGGCCTGGTGATGCACTACAGGCCCTATATTGTGAGCGCTGTTTTTAACAATCAGGGGTACGCCAACGTGATTGCTTACAACAGCGCGGCCGTTGGCATCCTGGAAGAGATGGAATTGCTCTTTCAGGATATTGTCCGCCAATTATCCGCTCAGAAGGGCCAGTCCATTACCGCCCTGTACGAACACTCAAAATCTATCCTAAAAAATGTCAAGTTGCTCCACAGTGACGTGGCGCGTGGAACGTTGTAATCGCTCGGCAGCATCTGCCCGGAACAACAAGAAATCACTTCTCATTCATCCGCTACTTCTTCTTACCGGCTGAATTTATAGTTGCGCGTCAGAATCCGTACTTATCTGCTTGACCTTGAATCCACTGATCCAATCCTTCCAATAACTTCAATTGTTCCGTTTTATTATGGAATTCAGGCTGCAGCACACTTTTCAGGCACTTCTCTCTGAGCCCCCGATCCAGATGCTTCTCCAGAATCTGCTGCCTGAGAAGAGATAAAAAATCCAGATAGCCCTCAAGATCATCATTAAGCCCGTTTGACAGATCATCGCGCAGCTTTTTCGCGTAAAAAGGGCTTGCACCACCTGTTGAAACTGTGAGGGTCAGGCGGCCACGCCGGACAACAACGCAGTTTGTCGAACTCTGACATTGGTCCAATTTTTTAATTGGAGGATTTCTAGAAAACCGTGACACATATCCTTCACTAGCTTAAATTGCTCTAAATTTGTGGATAATGTATACTTTAATTGAAATACGCATAATCTGTTACCAAAAGTAGTCTGGAGGTAGCAGTTTTATGAAGGACAAGGAGGATAAGGAATTGAAAACCATTACCCTTCAAGAAATTGATACGAGAATTGAAAGAAACTATTCTAATAATAAAAATGCTATTGAACAATTCGATAAGCAATTATCAGAACGTAAGGATTTGAAAAGGGGTCGCGTTAGGCCAAGAGATCCAGTCGAAGCAAAGATCTTATCAAGGTTCAAATTAAAGTGAGGTAATAATAAATGAACATTGATAAAGCCAAAGAGGGACTAAAAAAAGATAGATCGTGCAGACAAGTTCAATGCTATGATAGAACAGTTTCAATTTAAATAATTGCACTTATGAAATTGATTGATGCCTGGTCCCATTAGCTTTCGACTACGTTCGTCACTTATCAGTCCAGATCTCGTTGATTTTGAATCCACTGATCCAATCCTTCCAATAACTTCAATTGTTCCATTTTATTATGGAATTCAGGCTGCAGCACATTTTTCAGGCACTTCTTTCTGAGCCCACGATCCAGATGCTTCTCCAGAATCTGCTGCCTGAAAAGAGATAAAAAATCCAGATATTCTTCAAGATCATCTTTAAGCCCGTTTGACAGATCATCGCGCAACTTTTTCGCGTAAAAAGGGCTTGCACCACCTGTTGAAACTGTGAGGGTCAGGCGGCCACGCCGTGCCACCGCGGGTACTGAAAAATTTCCAAGTGAGGCATTACCGGCCACGCAAACCAATTGATTTGGCCGTGCGGACTCAGCGATTGCGGCATTCACCGTCTCGTCATCGGTGGCAGCAATGATCAGGAAAACCCCCTCAGCGTCCGTATTGATCCAGTCTCTCTTCTTCCAGATGACGGCCCCTTTTTCAACCCACTCCTGCACCTGATTGGAGGCTTTTTCACAGATGACTGTGACCCGGGCACCGCAGCTGACGAGTGAACGGATTTTGCGTGTTGCGACAGAACCCCCGCCGGCGACCACGGCGCTTTTCCCTTCCAAATTAAGAATGAGCGGATAATCCGGCATGCGTGGCCTCCTCAATTCGTTTCCGAAGCAATCGGATCAATGCGGGGTGGTAGCCCAGGGGCCGGCAGAGCACAAACGAAGCCTGATGATCGCCGGCCTCGATTGATTTTTTGATTGTTTTCATCAAAACACCTGAAAATAATAAGTACGGAATAATATAAACTTTGTCCGCGGCCTGCTTGGAAGCGAGCTCTAGTCCCTCTTTCAGCAGAGGCTTCGCAGCCGCCATGTAACAAACCGAAACACGAGAAACACCGCGTTTCATCAGCATAGCGCTAATCTCTGAAAAGGCACGGAGCGTTTCCGGGTCGCTGGATCCTCTGCCGACAACAAGTACGCGCTCATTCCTGGTCCGTTTGTCCCGCCGTTCGTGGAGACGCTCCAGCAGAATATCAACGATACGGTCGTCCACACCGAAAGGGCGCCCGTAGATAAATCGCACATTCGGATAAAAGGCCCGAGCTTTCTCGATTTCACCGGGAATATCCCGTTTGTCATGGCCTGCTGAGAGAAGAAGAATCGGCTGAACAATCACGCAGTCAGCGCCGAGGCGGACGCAGCGGCTGATGCCTTCCTGAATGTCCGGCCTGACCAGCTCCAGATAACAAATCTGCTGAATCGGAACATGAACCTGATCCATACACTGCGCCAGAAATTGATTCAACTGGTGGACACCCTCGGCGACTCGCGAGCCATGGCCGACATACAAAACGGCCAGCATCAGAACGCCTCCCGGAGGCTGGCATCCTGCAAATGCTCATTTTCAAACCATTTCAGCTGCTCTCTGAGCTTCACGCACTCCCCGACGACGATCATGGACGGGCTGTGAACCTGCGCCTTCTCCGACACCTCACTGAGATCAATTAACGGTGCGGTCAGCGTCCGCTGGCGTTCCGTCGTCCCCCATTCGATAATAGCTGCCGGTGTGGACGGGCTTCGGCCACCCGCAATCAACTCGGCTACCAGGTGTGGAAGGGTGGACACACCCATGTAAATAGCGAGGGTGTCGGCGGCTGTAGCCAGCTTTGACCAATCCGTTTTGTCCTTGCTTCCGGCTTTACCATGGCCTGTTATAAAAGCGACTGATCCAGCGTAATCACGGTGCGTGACCGGTATGCCCGCGTATGCAGGCGCAGCGATTCCCGCCGTAATTCCAGGTACAATCTCGAATTCGATATTTTCTTTCGCGAGTTCTGCGGCTTCTTCACCACCGCGTCCAAAGATAAACGGATCCCCGCCTTTCAACCGAACAACGGTTGTATATAAACCCGCATATTTTACGAGCAGATGATTGATCGCGTCCTGGCTGAGTGGATGCATGCGCGGCAGCTTCCCACAATAGACTAATTTTGCCGAATGCTTTGCCTCCTTGAGGAGGTCTTTGCTGACCAGTCGATCATAGAGAATCACATCCGCGGCTCTCAAAAGCCTCAATCCCTTGACCGTGATCAGATCCGGATCCCCCGGCCCCGCTCCGACGAGGTAAACTTTTCCCATACGGTCACCTTCATTCATAAGATTCTCGCGGCCGGATCAGATAACCGGCCCCGTTCTTCCCGATACTCTTTCTCTGGATTAAAGCAATGTCTGTGATTTTCGGCTTTTTTAAATAATGATGCTGAATTTCCCGGTCCGCAATCCGAAAAGCCTCTGCTTCACTCTCCGCAGCCGCGACAATCGGAATCTCTCCTTCTTCCGTGGAAGCAATCAAACGATACAATTCCATCTACTTTCTCCCTCATTCCCGCTCACTTGTTGCAGCTTTTAGAATGTCGTCCAGAACGGTCTGCAATTTTTCCGTTCCCAACCTGTTTTTAAAAGTGAAGAATGTTTCACCCTTCTCTTTTTCCTTCTTGAAATAGAGCAGGAAATCTTTGAGCACATCGGAAATGAGCGATGCCGCAATTCTCCCCTTCAGCCGTTCGTTGAAATGCCCGCCACCGGTGAGCGTGCCGCCGACAAAGATCTCATACGCGTCAACCAGTTCTCCTTTTTGTGTCCGCAGCTTCAGCCCCTGAATGCCGATATCTGCGATATGGCGCTGCCCGCAGGAGTTGGTGCACCCCACCATATAGATCCGCACCGGGACATCCAGATCAACCTCTCTGTCAAGCCGGGCGGCGATTTCCTCCATTTTATCTTTGGTGTTCGTCAGCGCGAGGTTGCAGAACTCGTTGCCCGTGCAGGCCATCGCGTAGCCGGTAAAAGGAGTCGGATGAACAGGGAACTTTTTGAAAATGTCCTCAGCCAGCAGATCGTTCAGTGCACGATCGGGAATGTTAGGGATAATCAGGTTCTGGGAATTCACCGTCCTCAATTCTCCGCTTCCGTATTGCTTCGCAAGCCCGGCGATCTTAGAAAAGTCGCCTGAGCTGATCCTTCCCACTGGAACACTGATTCCGACATAATTTAAGCCATCCTGTTTCTGAGGATGCGCGCCAAAAAAGAATCCACCATTCCATCCGACGGTTTCGTCCTTGCCCGCGGAAGGCAGCGGTCCGGTCAGTTCCAGAACTTTTTCTTCAAACTTCCGGATGCCCCAGTCCGCAACCAGATATTTCAATCGGGCACGTGCCCTGCTCTTCCTGTATCCGTAATCTCGGTATAACGTCGTCACCGCGGAGGCAACGTTCCTGACTTGGTCCTTTGCGACGAAGACATTCAACTGCTCGGCGAGATAGGGCTTTGCCGCAAGCCCGCCGCCGACTTTGACATGAAAACCTAGCACTTTCTTCCCGTCAACGACTTTGGAAGCCGGTGTAAACGCGAGATCATTGATTTCCGCATGTCCGGCATTATAGATATTGGCGTTAATTGATATCTTGTATTTTCTCGGCAAATTCGAAAAATCAGGATTATCCTGAAAGAAACGGTAGATTTCATTCACGGTCGGCCGTGTATCAAACAGTTCATCCCGGTCAATGCCCGCAAGAGGATTGCCAACCACATTTCTCGGCGCATCCCCTTCCGCTTCGCTTGTTGTCAGATCAACCTTCTTCAGAAGGTCAAAAATTTCGGGCAGTTTTTCAAGCGGTACCCAATGATACTGGATCGACTGCCTCGTCGTTATATCGAGAATATCCCGTCCGTAATCATGGCCAATCTCCGCCAGCACCTCCGCCTGCTCGGCATTCAAAATACCGGTTGGAATTTTGACACGCATCATAAACAAACCTTTATCCTGAGGTTTCTGTACGGTCAAACCAGCATATTTAAAATACATGTATTGATCCTTTGGGATGGATTCAAAGCCGTCTCTCGCATACTTCGGAATGTCTTCAAAAATCGATAATCCGTCTTTCTTAAGCTTATTGATTTCGTTCTTATTTAGTTGCTCATGATCCGCCCAAACCTTGACATAACTCAAAATGATCGTCCTCCCCCTGATTGATTAAAGGGCATGAAAAAAGCCCTTTCCATTTTGAATTTAGGAAAAGACTTGGGTCATCCTATTCCTATCTTTCAAAATGGCAGTCCATTTTGCTGGAATTAGCACCTTACAGTCTTCCTGCAGGTTGCTGGATGTCATCGGGCCAGTCCCTCAATCACTCTGGATAGTTGTTTCGTTTCATTTATTCTAGGATGTTGTCAAATTATTGTCAATATATCTCATCTGTTTTATCGGATATGTGCCTGTCTTTTTGTGTCGAAAAAATTTTCCAAAATAAAGATTGCCTTATTCCAAGTAACATGATAGGATATATTCAATTTAATTGACTCTTATCAAGAGAGACGGAGGGAATTGGCCCGATGAAGTCCGGCAACCACTTTGCATTCTGTAAAGTACAGGTGCTAAATCCAACAGGATTTTCCTGAAAGATAAGGACGTGAAGCACACTGTTCCAGTGCCAGCCCCTTCTTTCAGAAAGAGGCTTTTTTTATTGAATCACTAAAGAAAGCGGGGTGGGAACCATGGAACAGTGTGTCATGAATTCTTGCACTTAACCAAGTAATCTGATGTTTTTAGTTATTTATATTCGATAAGAGCCCGTTAAACATTTTTTACTGTCTTGCCTGATTTCGGTTGTGAACATTATTTTTAGGAGGAATCATACATGTCTATTGATTTAACGTCTGAAGGCCATTCAAACACGGTGAGAAAAAGCGGATGGTTCGAGCTGATCCGCAAAGAAGACTGGTGGGCCGTCTGGGTCGGCTTATTTCTTGTTCTTGCGGGAATTCTGTTCTGGACTGCCGGAAGTTCGATCAAAGTTCTGACCGCACAGATACAGAAGTGGACAGATTTTCCGACGCTTGGCGGCATCCTGTCCGCACATCTCGGTTCAATCATTCTGCTCTTCCTGACTTTCCTTATCTTGTTCTCTGTCGCCGCGGCCTTTCTTCATATCAAAGTCGCCCCGTTTGCGGCCGGTTTTACGGTGCTGTTCATTATCAGCGTCATTGTCAACGTTTTTAGTTCCTGGGGATGGGCGCTGCAGTATGATCTTGAAGCGCCCATCGTGGCACTGGCTATCGGATTGATCGCCGGAAACCTTATTCCTCTGCCCGGCTGGTTCTCATCCGCGCTCCGGACCGAGCTTTATGTCAAGGTCGGCATCGTCCTGCTCGGTGCGACCCTTCCGTTTACTTTAATCATTCAGGCAGGACCGGTTGCCTTCCTTCAGGCCACACTGATTGCAGTCATTACTTTTCTAGTGATCTATTTCGCCGGCACACGATGGTTCGGGCTTGACAAACCACTCGCTGCAACACTCGGCGTCGGAGGCTCGGTCTGCGGTGTCTCCGCGGCGATCGCCGTTGGTGGTGCGATCAAGGCGAAAAAAGAACATGTTTCAATCACTATTTCAATCGTTGTGATCTGGGCAGTTGCTTCCATCTTCCTGCTCACATTACTCATCAAATGGCTTGGCATCCCGGCAGGACCGGCAGGCGCGTGGGTTGGTACATCAGAGTTTGCGGACGCAGCCGGTGTTACCGCGGCAAGCGCGTTCGGTGATCACGCCCTGAATTCCTTCACACTGATGAAAGTGATCGGTCGCGATATTTTCATTGGTGTCTGGGCTTTCATACTCGCTTTTATATCCATCACCTTCTGGGAAAATAAAAAAGCGGGAACCAAAGCGGACGCCGGTGAAATCTGGCACCGTTTCCCCAAATTCATTATCGGGTTTTTTGCCGCTTCGATTCTCTTGACGGTGGTCATCGCCGCGACATCTGCATCAGGTCGCTTAGTGATCAATACAGACGTTATTGCGCCGATCAAAGAATTCAGAACATGGGCGTTCACCTTTACATTCCTTTCGATCGGGCTGACCACACGCTTCAAGCAACTGACCTCCTTCGGCTGGAAACCCTTTGCCGCTTTCAGTACCGGTGCCGTGGTCAATATTATTCTCGGATATATCCTTTCCGTCCTGATTCTTCATAATTTCTGGGCATCGCTTTAAGCCCGACGTAAATTAGGGCATTTGGGAGCCTATCAATAAATAAGGAGGCACGGATCATGAAAACTGATCAGCTGACATGCAGGCAGAGAGTCACGTTCATTTTTAACTTTTATCCCCATTCAGAGCGATCCGGATCGGTCGTCACACTGAAAAATTGGCAGAACCGGCTTCGGACCCCGGACAGCGGTACGGTCAGGGAATTGAGCAATTACTTGTCCATCAGGCTTGAGCATATCGCCCGGATGATCGAGATCCTTCAGTCTGAAAATGATCAATGGATCGTCACTGGTAAAAGGGATAGAATCATCTTGGAAACAGACAACATCGACTTCCACTCTGCAGTCGATGCCCTGGCCGAAGAAGGTTTTCGTGCACAGGACTATCAGCTTGACGTCGAGTATGAACGAAAATGGGGCATTCTTTGATTCGCAGACCTGATGCGAGACAATTTTAATTTTAAAAAGGCATCCCTTGATCACCAGATCATCGGATGCCTTTTTTGGGTTGATGGGCGTGGAAAATTTTCTCTGGCCTTATTTTTCTGCACAATAGTAGTTCCTGAAAAGGAATGATTTAAGGAACCCCTGAAATTGACAATGAAGAGCCATTACGCGAACAAAGCGTTCTAAGACACCAACAATCTTAAAGTCCCTCGTTTTCAAAAATCAAATTATTTTCCGGGTATCCCGTCCGATTTAAAAAAGTGGCGTAGGCATTAATTGCAAAATTTGAAACTTTTCCTGTTTCATAATTGTCGTAGCCATAAAGTTTTCCATAAGAGTGCATAATGTCTAAATCTTCCACAACGACACCAAGTGTGGGAATGATTTTTTCAATCCAGATAAAGCAGTACAGGTAATCAGCAATTTTTAAATAATAGCAGCGATCTGTATCAGAAAGGCCTTTCTCATTGCCTTCAACACAATGCCAGCAGTACAATTGCTGATTGAGATAAATGTGTTCGTAGCTTCCAGATGGACTGTAAGAAAACAAAATCCGCTGCCCGATGAGATCACTCGTCTCCATATGCCTTTTCGTAGTAGAAGAAAAAGGTGCATTGATTCTTGCGTGACGGATTTCCATATTGACCACTGTCAACGGCAAATCGTATTTTGCCCGATCTAATAACGGGA
Source organism: Sporolactobacillus shoreae (assembly GCF_004684935.1). GTDB lineage: Bacteria > Bacillota > Bacilli > Bacillales > Sporolactobacillaceae > Sporolactobacillus > Sporolactobacillus shoreae. Next base: position 223,886 of record NZ_SRJD01000002.1, on the reverse strand, counting down.
TGCTCATTTTCTCCGCTGTCGGCAAAACAGCGGTAATGATCGTTGCGATACCTTCAGCTGTATCCATGATTACAGATACGGACTTTGTGCATCCATACGAAACAACTAAATCCAGAAAATAGATAGACTTGCGTAAGGAATAGGCACGATAACCGCAGACGGACCGAAATGGCGAATCCTCATCAACACCCGATTCAGTATACCTGACCGCTGCCGGAGCTAAAAAATATAATTCAAGAATGGTGCCGTTCTCCTCAAAAAGGCGGAATTTTTTATGAGCAAGGTAACTCACGGTTGATAGGATGTTATCACTCATACCAATGGGGCCTTCACCTTCTCTGCTAAACCTGTTCCTATGTCCTTCTATTCCCACATTATTCCCCTCCAGATCCATGATCGCTGAAGTCAATCACGCACTTAGGAGGAATCTGCAGGAAATCCTTTCCAAGTGCCTCTTAAAACTCTGCTGACTTTTGAAAAGTCTTAATCACACGCCGCTTTATAGTCCCCGATCACTTTCTCCAGCATAGGCAGATCTTCATGCAGCTTTAAAATGACACTCCCGACGAATACACCATCTGCCCCGGATTCTTTAACCATGAGCACATCTTCAGGTGTACGTATGCCGACTCCGCAGTATATAGGCTGGTCAATACCCTGATCCCGCAAAAAGTCAATGCAATTTTTCAGTTGCGGGAATTGCGGATTCACGATACCCTGCGTTGGCTTTGCCTGTAAATAGACGAAACCATTTGAATTTCTTGCCTGATTCACTTCTTCATCCAGCAATTGATACTGGACGTAACAGCTGACCTTCAGGTTGTTTTGTATCAAATTCATTTTGATTTTTTGATCTTTGATGCCAACCAAAATAATGTCGTTAAACCCATTGTTTATGCAAAAATGTATAAATTTATCTGATCCGATCTCCAAAATAGTATTTTCATAAACCATCAATATAAATTTTGTCTGAGGAAGCTCGTTCTTAATTTCTATCATTTCCCGCATATAAGCATCGTAATCATCACAGTTCTCCAATGCTGTTTTCATTCGGCCGGCAATAAACTCATTTTCTAAGAATGGATTGTGACTTGGAAAATCCATTTCAATCACATCACATCCGGCATTAACATAATTCTCCGCCATCATTTTACTTGCATTAAGGGTGGGATATCCATTTGACAAATAACAGATCAGTTTCATAGATTTTTCCCTCCGTAATAGCATTCCATGAACAAATCGGCAAAATCTGATACCTCAGGAATAATTGGATTCGTTTTTGTGCATCCGTCTTTCTTTGCAATCTCCGCCATCCTGTTCAAATTATTCTTAAAATCCGCTTCGTCCGGAACAACTTCTTTTAAAGTTTTCTGTATGCCCAAGCGTTCATTCAGATGATCGACGAGTTCAGCCAGATTTTCATTGCCCAGTTTTTTGCCCAGCTCCTTATAAATTTTATCTGCATAGGGCACATGGCTGTTGTACCTGATAATGTACGGCAGTATAATCGCATCGGCCAGACCGTGGCTCACATGATACAATCCTCCAATTGTGTGAGCCATAGAGTGGACAATACCTAATGAAACATTCGTAAAAGCCAGACCGGCCATCATGGAGGCCATCATCATATGGTCCCGTGCATCGAGATTTTCCCCATTCGCATAGGCTTCAGGCAAATAGACAGCAATATCACATGCAGCTTTTGTCGCCAGCACATCGGAAAGATAGTTTGCCCTGTTGGAAACTAAGGATTCAACGGAGTGTGTCAGCGCATCCATGCCCGTTTCAGCGGTAATATGCGGCGGCATCGAAAGCGCCACTGCAGGATCGCAGATAGCTATGTCAGGCATCATTACCATATTTCCCAGTCCATGTTTCAGGTCCTTCTCATCATCACTGATGACGATTGATCTTGAAACTTCACTGGCCGACCCACTCGTTGTCGGAATGCAAAGGTATCTGGCTTTTGTCCGTAATTTAGGAAACGCCTTTGCATTTAATAGCGCTTCAAGTGTCGTCATTTCAGGATGCTCATAGTAGATCCACATGGCCTTGGCCGCATCCATCACAGATCCTCCGCCCAATCCGACGATCAGATCCGGTTTGAATTGTTTTATTTTTTCCGCGCCTTCCCACACGATTGAAAATTGCGGATCTGATTTAACTCCTTTAAATAGAGCAACCTCAGCACCATTGTCCCGGAAAAGATTCTCTACCTTATTCAGGACTCCATTACGCTCCATGCTGGAACCACCTATGACGATAAACACCCGTTTTTCAGGTATTTTGTGTATATACTCGAGGCTGCCTGCCCCGAACATCAATTCATTCCCCGCCAGTTTCATTGGTCGCATCATTTTTTATTTCTCCCCTCCTGAATGTAGATACCCTGTAAGGCGACCCGGCATAATAGATCTTCTGCTGCCGCTCTTTCGGTGCTCTGAAGCTTCTCATTCAAATTTTCCGATACGGTGGCAACGGTCAACACACAGCTCCTGATGCCCATCAGATTACCCAACGTGAGAATACATGAAGACTCCATATCCACACCCAGCGCATGATAGCTCTTCAATTTTTCAAAAGTAGCCATTATATCAAAATCAAGAGCTTTGGAAAGCCTGGATTCATGCATTTTGGAATAGAATCCATCCATTGAACAGGTTATCCCGTTATGATAGTTTGCGTTAAAGGATGTCACCGCTTCATTCATGCAATTCACCAAAGCAAAATCGGCAACAGCCGGATATGAATTTTCAACGTATGTACTGCTTGTACTCTCTCCCCTCATACAGGCTGAGGGAATAATAAAATCGCCCAGCATCTCGCTGTCCAGAGTCATGATCGTACCCATACGCACAGCAACCTTCATACCTGCCTGATAGAGTTCCTCCATGGCTATGGCTGCTGATGGCGCACCAATACCTGTTGATGTAACGGTTACCGGGACACCCTGATAGGAACCTGTATAGGTGTTAAACTCTCTGAAAAAGCCTACTTTTTTTGGGTTGCTTAAATATTTCTTTAATACTTCCACCCTCCAGGGATCACCCGATAAAATAACATTTGGCGCGATGTTCTCTTCCGAGAGTTTCATATATAATGTTTCCATAAGTGGATCCTCCTCCCTATAATGAATGGCTGTATTTTTCATAACGCGTCATCAATTTGCTGCAGTCAGGAAGGTTGGTACAGCATCCCTCGGACTCCAATACGAAGGAAGCCAGTGTTGCACCGAGTGCCGCACATTCACTGACCTTTTTATTTTCTAAATAGCCATAGATAAAACCTGACAAATAGGCATCTCCCGAGCCTGTCGTGTCGATAATCTTTTTACATTGATAGGCGGGAACAATTCCCTGAGTCACTGTTTCGCCTTCTTTTCTGTACCAGGCACTTCCGTCTTTGCCGCAGGTTGTAACGATGATATCCGCATTCCCTTGTTTAAAAAATCCGGTGATATCCATTTTAAAAATTTCTTCAATTGCCTTTCTTTCTGTTTCATTGGTAAAAATGATGGTCGAATAACACAATAAATCCCACAATAAATCCCTCGGAAAAGCATCAAAATCCAATTTCATACTAAAAACCAAAGGGATCCGGTATTTCTTGCATTTTTCAAAAAAGGCCAGATTATCATCATAGGGACCAACCGTAATAACAGCTAGTCTGGTGCCCGCAAAAAGATTGTCGTTCAATTCTCCGTAGTATTTTTTATCCATAGCTCCCGGATAAAACAACGTTATATGGTTTCCTTCTTTGTCTTCCACCAGATAAGAACAGGATGTATATTCGTGATCAATTTTTGTCAGACCATTCAGGGACACATGATGATTAACCAGAAAATCTTTAAAACCAATTTCCTCGTAGTCTGTCCCGACCCGGATAATAGGTAAGGCATTTTTGCCGAGTTCGCATAATGCAGCGGAAATATTAATCGAGCATCCGCCGTAATTAATTTTTGAGTTATCCTTATTACTGATGATTGAAGTAAAGCCCACTTGCGCCGGACTTTGAATTTTTAAAATTCTGTCCATACTGACATACCCAGTTGTCAAAACATCATAACCCATTACAAATCACCTTTTTCCAGCCTGCCGAAGAACTCCTCCATCGATACAACTTCTCCGAAATACTTCTCGATATCGGTTAAATGGACTTCATTGACGACGTCGGAATTTGTAGCCACGCATTCGCGGATCACGATCGGCTTGTAGTCTAAATAATAGGCATCGGTTACTGTCGCCCGTATACAGCAATTGGTCTTGGTTCCGACAATCACTGTGTTTGCAATATGGTTTTCTCTTAGTACAAGATCCAGGTCCGTTCCGAAAAAACCACTGTAACGTCTTTTCTTTATCACATAATCCTTTTTTTCGTCGACTTCCAGCACCGGATCAATCATTTCCCCTCCGCTTCCTTCAATACAATTGGGACGCATGTTGATCAGATTTTTATCAAACTTTCCTTTTCTATAGCAATGCTGTAAAAAAATGATCAGCATATCTTTATTCCTGCAGTAATCAATCACTTGTTTGATTTTCGGCAAAATGAGTTTGTTTTGCGGATAATAAACCAGACCCTCGGGATTGGTAAAATCATAGACCATATCGACGACAATCAAAGCCGAATTATTCAAATTTATATCCCCTCATTTTATTGTTTTTGTACCGGTAAATTGAAACAACCGCAAGAACTACTGTCATCAGAACGTAGGGTACGACATTGAACAGACCGGAAGCTGATCCTGCATACGTGCTCAAGTCAACCGACAGGGCCCACGCCAGACCGAATATAATGGCAAATAGTGAAGATGTCACCGGTCGCCCCTGCCCGCAATAGATCGCGGCAATGGCTATGAAGCCTCTTCCGGCTGTCATATTGTTTGTGAACAACATTAAATTTTCCATCGCCAGATTGACACCAGCCAAAGCTGAAAAAAGCGCACCAATCAGCACTGCCATGTATTTATAGAAGTCTGTATTAATTCCGACACTCTTAGCTGCGTCTTCATCCTCGCCAACAGTCCTCACATAGATGCCAAGCTTTGTTCGGTACATGAGCAACCATACGACGAAGATCAAAAAAAACGAGAGATATGTAATCACGGTATGTCCGCTGATAATTTTCCCGATAAACGGTATATTTTCGATCAACGGAATGTTCACCTTGAAGATGGAAACATTAATCGTTTTTACATAGATATTTGAACTGTTCATAAGCCGCAGAACAAAGGCGGCAATACCCGAAACCATCATATTAATTCCTAAACCAATGACAATGACATTCCCCTTACATGTGATGCCCAGGAACGAAAATAATAGGCCCAGAAGCAAACCTGAAACCAGCGCACCAGCTACAGCGAGCGGTATATTCCCGGTAAAATAAACGATGAACATAGAGACAAAAGCACCTGAAAGCATCATGCCTTCCAAAGCAATGTTAAGTACGTTCGCTTTATAGGCAAAGTTTCCGCCAATAACGCACAAAATAATCGGCGTACTGTACAGGATCATATCGAATAGAATGTTACTTATCATCCGCTGATCATTCCTCCTTCACGCTGCTTTTCTTACGAAAGAAAGATCTGATTCGATCAAACACATGTGTGTTTTCGCTAATAAATTTAACCGAAAGGAACAAGACAAGAAGACTTTGGATCACAGCTATGATTTCCTGCGGTACACCCGTGAAGATGTTGATATCCTGGCTGCCATTTTTCAAGGCACTATAAAAAACGGCTGCAACCAGAACACCCAAAGGGTTATGACCGCCAAGTAAAGACACCAGCATCCCGTCCCATCCCATTCCTGGGTTGGCGGAAAAATTAAGTGTATAGCTGTATTGGTCACTGAGCATGTACCCCGCCCCGCCCAAGCCAGCCAGGGCACCGCTGATCAGCATCAAGGTCACAATCTTATTGCCCACACGCATCCCTGTCGCTTCGGCAAATCCGGGATTTTTGCCGATGGCTGTCATTTCATAGCCTAGTACAGATTTTTTCATCACAATGTACATGATGATAAATACAAGCATGACAATGACAAAAAAGAAAGTGATGTGCGTATCTCCAAATCTGGGAAACATCACGCTTTTAGGAATCATTGGCGTGGTCACATAACCGGATCCGTTATCACGGAATATCCCCGTCGTAAGAAATTCCAGAACCGTCGCCATCGCATAGTTAAGCATGAGTGTAACGACCATCTCGTTGACTCTGAAGTATTTCTTTAACAGCGCAGGCACTAAGGCAAACAGCATACCCCCGATGATACCGGCAACCAGACAGATAAATTGCGCAAGCGGACCGGGAAGAGATTTGCAATAGAGTGCAACAATTCCTGCTACAAATCCGCCCAATACGAATTGTCCTTCAACACCCATATTAAAAATATTGGCTTTAAAGGTGATGGCAATCGCGAGTCCCGTCAATATCAAAGGCGCCGCTCCATGCAAAGTGTAAGCCAGCCCCTGAGGTGTAAAAAGCGACTGCTGGAACAGAACCTGATAGGTTGTAAAGGGGTTCTGTCCAATCATGGTGATAATAATACCGCCAATAAGCAGTGCCAAGATCACGGGCATGAGTGAATTAATGATACTCAAAGGTATCTTTCTGCCTGTCAACTTTTCTCATCCCCCTTGCTCATCGTATATACCCGCCATTAACAATCCAATTTGCTCTTGGGAAGTCTCTTCCGGGTTCACACATCCGACGATTTTTCCTTTATACATGACCAGAATTCGGTCAGACAAAGCCATAATTTCCGATAATTCACTGGAAATCAATAGTACTCCATTACCGCTGTCCCGATAGTGCACGATTTTCGTATGAATGTATTCAATGGAACCAATATCAACACCTCTCGTCGGCTGACAGGCGATCAGCAGTACCGGTTTGTTCTCCAATTCTCTGGCAATAATCAGCTTTTGCGCATTACCACCCGAGAGTTGGCCAACCTCTCCATTTCTGTTTCCAACCCGTATGTCATATTGTTCAATATAATTGTCTCTGAGCGCATTTATCTTTCTATAATCCAGAAGTGACCAATGTCTGATTGATTGGTTTCGATGATAACCGGCAATAGAATTATCAGCGACAGTCATTGTAGCGCAAAGCCCTTGAGAAAAACGATCTTCCGGGATAATACCGATTTTGTTGCGCCTGCATTGATCTGGCCAGAAATTAGTCACTTCCTGATCCTCTAAAAAGATTTGGCCTTGCTTGACACCCATCAATCCGGTTAAAGAATCGATCAATTCCGACTGGCCGTTTCCCTCCACGCCTGCAATGCCCACTATTTCTCCCTTTTTCACTGAAAAAGATATGTCTCTTAAGACTTTGCGCCCGTATGAATTCATGACTGATAAGTTATTTACTCGATAAATTTCCTTTTGATCTCCAATTTTTTTATGATGATTGGCGACATCAAGAGTAACCTTTCGTCCGACCATCATTTGTGCCAGTTCAGTCTCTGTTGTTTCTGCCTTGCCGACAGTCCCAATTACTTTTCCGTGTCTGATTACCGTGATATGATCGGCTAATTCCATAACCTCTCTTAATTTGTGCGTAATGACGATAATTGTTTTTCCATTACTGCGCAGTTCTTTCAAACTGTCGATAAACTTGTCCACTTCCTGCGGTGTCAGTACTGCAGTAGGCTCGTCAAAGATCAAAATATCAACATTCCTGCAAAGCATCTTCAAAATCTCGACCCTTTGACGTTCTCCGATTGAAAGATCCTCAATTTTTGCCAGCGGATCCAGATCAAATTTATATTTCTCAATTAATTCACGAACAGACTCTATTTCTTTCTTTTTGTTGATCAGAAACCTGCTTTTCACAATCTCATTGCCAAGGAGCACATTCTCATAGATCGTTAAACTCGGCACCAATTTAAAGTGCTGGTGAACCATCCCCAGTCCTCCGCTGATCGCATCCGCCGGCGAATGGAAAACTACTTTCTTTCCTTTGACAAAAATTTCTCCGGACGTTGGTTTGAGCAGCCCATACAGCATGTTCATTAAAGTTGTTTTACCCGCTCCGTTTTCTCCGACAATACACCTTATCTCCTGGCTTTGAACAGATATGCTTATCGCGTTATTGGCAACAAAGTCTCCGAATTTTTTAGTTAAACGAACGGTCTCAACTATATTCATATTGACCTCCAAAATAATAAAGAAAACTTGGCGAGACGAGGCATCCAATACAGATGTGCTGAAACAAAAGCAATAAACCTTATTTCAGTTACTCGTACGGTTGATCCTTTTGAAAAAGGCTTTGTTAAACTTATCTGTTGTTTTTCGCTTCAGACGCTCGCCTTCCGCTCCAATCAACGAAGGGCAAAAACAACATTGAATTGAAACATAGCCTTGAAAAAGAATACAAGACATGATTCGTCTTGTATTCACCATCGGTATTATTTAAAAGTGACGTTTTTCAGGGAAGACGGATCGAATTTTTCTCCAATCTGCGCGTTTGTCACCTTTATCTGTCCATCATTAATCTTATTGGCAATCGTATTCAATTCAGTTTTAATTTCCTTCCATTTTGCTTTAGCTTCCGATGTGTTGGCCAAGTGTTTCTGAAGAGTAGACATGTCCGTTATTCCAGTCGCTCCGGACGCCAGAGAGTAATTCTGGACCCGGGCCATCTTATTGAGCGAACCGTGCACCAACGCATCGGTCAGTTTATACACCGGAACTTCCGTATTTTTCAGCGTACTGGTTAATACATAACCCGGTTGCTGGCTGTCTTTATCAGCGTCAACCTGAATCGCTAGTTTGCCGGCTTGTTTCGCTTTTGCCGTCACACCATCTCCAACGACACCCGCACAGGCAAAGACAACGTTAGCCCCCTTGTCGTAGAAGCTTCCGGACAGTGAACTTCCAAGTGACGGATCTGTGAAGCCGGCGTTGAAATTCGTGTAAAAATCATAATGAACACCCAGCTGCTGTGCCACATAATTCACGCCTTCAATGTACCCATCTGAAAATACAGTAATACCATTTGAATTTGTTCCGCCTATAAATCCAACGGAGCGCGTCTGGCTGGTTGGTGTAAAGTTATACCCTTTGCCGAATAATGTCTTCGCATTTTCATTGATCAGTGCGCTCGCCGCCCCGGCAAGATATGACGCCTGATGAACATTAAACATGACAGAGATCACATTCTTGAACAATGTCTTTCCATGGCTGTCCACATTTGGATTGTCATTAAAAACCACAAATGTTGTATTAGGGAATTGTTTGGCAATCGGTGGATTATTTCCGACGCCCTTGACCAGAGCATTAAAATCATATTCCAGAGTGAAGATCAGATTGTAACCATTTTGGGCCAGCGCCTGAAAGGATTTGGCAGTCCCTCCATTGGTATAATCAACCACTTTATACTGAACGCCAAGATTCTTGCTTGCTTTTATTGCGCCCTTGATCGCCGAAGCATTATACCCATTATCATTCCGTCCAGCATCACTTGTGATAATACCTATTTTCAGGTCCTTTGCTTTAGAGCCGCCTGTTCCGGATGATGCCTGTGACCCACACCCTGTTAACGCAAAAGTAAATACCAACATGACTAAAACAAGAAAGATACTGATGGCCCGCTTTTTCATACTGATTCTCCCCTTTTGTAGATGATTGTAGTTTGTGTAAGTAAAGATCATAAACCAGTCGATTTACGCCTTTATTTACGAACCAAAAAAGATCGAAATCGTGGTTGTCACACTATCTTACAATTGTCTTTATATGTCGAAAGACAATGTGAACTAATGTAACATCCTTATTGATATAACATCATATCATTATACAAATGGCAAATCAATATGTTTTTTAAATTATTCAGAATTTTAGTAACTGTGTTTTTGGGGGAAATTCAGTAACAAATAGGCTTGTAATCGGTCAAATACTGATTGTTAAAAAAATGAAGAGAGAGCTCGGAGATGGTATTTTGCAAATTTAAAGAGAGGTCGCTGGGATGTGTTGTCCGTTCTTCAATTCGGGAAAGAAGTCTTATTAAATAAATCTAAATCTGTTAAATGAAACCAAGCAACAGGATACCGAAACTCTTCGATCCATGCCGCTCTTTAGTTTGGGTTTAAAAGAGGTAGAGCAATATGTCATATTCTCCTGTCTAGATTAAAAAAATCGATCAATCCTGTAAGGTAATTTTGAAAGAATCTGTACGGTAATAACTGTTAACTACTTCACAATACTTCTGTACGCCTTTTTTCATGTAACTGGATACGGCATGGATTTTCAGTAGCGGAAATCCCTTATCCACTTGTAAATACGTAAGCAATTTGCCTTGAGCCATCGTGGCTTCAAGACTTCCCTCCGCTATTTCAATATCCAGATGGTATTCATTGCGAACGATATGCGTCAGGGATTGCTCCTCCAGATTCATTTCAGCAATACCCTCCAGATCCTCGAGTGAAAGAAAACCGTCGGAAAAATTAATAGGTGAGCCGTCCGCATAATAAATTCTGGAAAAATGGAGGACTGGGTCACCGACTTCCAGCCTCAGTTCATGCGCAACAGTATAATCGCACTTCACTACCTTTTTAATCAACACCTTACGGGAGGGAACCATGTCCTGTCTTCTGATTTCTTCACTGCAGCTAATCATTTTCTTTGAAAACGGCATATTCGCACTTTTGACACTGCGTACGAAAGTGCCCCGTCCCTGCAGTCTGTATAAGTAGCCTTCCGTTGTTAATTCATCTAAAGCTCTTTTTACCGTTATTCTGCTGACATTGAACTTTTGCTGCAATAATTTCTCAGTGGGGATTAAATCATCCTTTTTTAATTTTCCCGACTGAATATAGTCAAGGACCGCCTTTTTTACTATATAGTATTTTGGTAAAACGGTTTGAATATTTGAATTTGAAAGATCCATCATCGATACATCCTCTCTCTAATTTACAAACTAGAATATCATATCTGAGAAACCAGCGAATTTTCTGGCGTGAAATTATCAAAAAAGTTAAAATTCCATTTATCACTTAATTTTATCAAATTCTGTTTTTCCTTTCAAAGGCTGAAAATACAGAAACAGATTGGTCTGAAGCATTCATTTGCAGTACTACTATAAGACTATATCGGTCAAGTACATCGGATTTCAAGTACAATTTTATTATTATTTTTAAAATTGACGCACAATTCAAAACGTGATAGAATCCTTTTAACAAATCGATATATCATTATATCATATGAAGAAGGAGGTATATCATGAATGAGCAAAATAAAGATCTGCGGTATGCAGAGGGCTGAAGATATTCTCGCGGCGAATAAGGCTAGGCCAGATTTTGTGGGTTTCATTTTCGCTGATTTCGACCGACACTATATTACTGAAAAACAAGCAAGAGAATTTAAGTCCCTGCTCTCTTCGGATATCAAGTCCGTCGGTGCTTTTGTGGATGCACCCATTGACCATGTGATCAAGTTACTTAATGATGGCGTCATTGATCTTGCACAGCTCCATGGCAATGAGGATGAGCAGTACGTACGAACGGTGATGGAGAAGACACATAAACCGGTGATCAACGCGACCGGTGTGAAAAAACCGGAAGACATTAACAAAGTCATTTCAAGTTGTTCGGATTTTATCTTGCTGGATGCTCCCGGCGGATGCACCGGAAATACCTTTGACTGGAATCTGATCAAAGAGATCCACCGTCCGTTTTTTCTAGCGGGAGGAATCAATGTTACGAATATAGAAAGTGCCATTAATCGTTTTCATCCTTACTCAATAGATTTAAGTACGGGTGCGGAAACAGATGGCAAAAAAGATCCTGCCAAGATGATGGAACTAGTTAAGCTTGCCAGAAAAACCGGATGAGTTGGAGGGAACAAATAGTGTCCTGGATAAAAGAAGTATTTGATACGGAAAAACCAATCATTGCAATGTGCCATCTGCAGGCGCTCCCGGGAGATCCGGACTATGACGCGACAGGTGGAATGGATAAAGTCATTGTTTCTGCCAAAAATGATGTCATTGCCCTACAGGAAGGCGGCGTAGATGGCATCATGTTTTCTAACGAATACAGCCTGCCTTATTTAACAAAAGTAGAAACGGTTACTGTCGCGGCTATGGCTCGTGTCATCGGTGAATTAAGATCATTCGTCAAAATTCCCTACGGTGTGAATTGCCTCTGGGATCCGATTGCTTCTTTGGATCTGGCCGCCGCTGTCGACGCACAATTCATCCGTGAAATTATCTCCGGTGTCTATGCCAGCGACTTCGGCCTCTGGAACACAGATCCTGGCAAAACTGCGAGGCACCGATTACGCATCGGTGCTAAAAATGTAAAAATGTTCTACAACATTGTTCCCGAAGCGGCAAAATATTTGGCCGACAGAGATATTTCGGAAATTGCCAAAACAACCGAATTTAATAATAAACCGGATGCCATCTGCGTTTCCGGTCTCACGGCAGGCAGCGAGACGGACACTCAAGTCTTAAAAGTCGTGAAAGATGCTGTCCGGAAAACGCCTATTTTTTGCAATACGGGCTGCAATAAAGATAACATAGAGCGCCAATTGTCGGTCGCTGATGGGGCAATTTGTGCAACGACGTTTAAAGTAGACGGTATTTTTGAGAACCCTGTGGATTATAAACGTGTCAAAGAATTTATGGATATCGTTAAAGAATTTAGAAACTAAAAATGATTGGATTAACACTCAAGTCATTTCAGCGAAAGGCAAGAGTGAAACCATTACAGTCAGAGAATTGAGCACTTACTTGTCCGTTAGGCTTGAGCATATCGCCCCGGATGAACGAAGATGGGGCATTCTTTGATTCGCAGACCTGATGCGAGACAATCTTAATTTTAAGCAAATAGATGGCATCCCTTGATGACCGAAAGATCATTGGGGTGCCTTTTTTCATGCTTATTCCGGTCAGTGAGAGGGAGCGAAACAACAAAAAAGAAAGGAGACATTTTCCTCTCTACCTGCACAATTGCTACTTTTCCACAATAACTCCGGATCGGTCCTATCAGGCCACCCATTCTCATTTTCCGGTATAATGAGAGCGACGTACGTCTACACGAATTTTACAGAGTCGACCGATTCTGCCGTTAAGACAATAAAGAGACACACCTGACTTCTCAAATGAAAGGATGATTGAAATGAGCAACACGCAGCAATCCAACCGCTTCTTTCTTCTGATCGCATGGATCATCTCACTCACCGCGACCGGTGGTAGTCTTTTTTTCAGCGAAGTGATGCACCTCACGCCATGCACCCTTTGCTGGTATCAGAGAATATTAATGTATCCTTTAACCCTCAGTCTTGGCATCGCATTTTTCAGTAAAGATATTTCGATCAAAAAATATATTCTTCCTATTTCGATCCTGGGATTCATTATTGCCACCCACCATTACACCATTCAGATGTTTCCCATATACCCTTCTTGTGAACTACTCGGCTATGAATAGCCAAGTTTCTGGGAACACAGCTCACTTGCTTCGAAAATGCTAAAGTAGAGGCCACTGCTTTTTGACCAGGGCTCGTCCCGAACCCGCAGGCTCACTGCTTAACGACCAAAAGCGAGCTGCTTGATATTGATCGCTGCGTTGACGTCCCGATCGTGGTGCGTACCGCATTGCGGGCACGTCCATTCCCGGATAGCCAAAGCTTTCTTTCCATCGTCATGCCCGCACGTGGAACAGAGCTGCGACGTTTTATACGGATTCACAAGCTTGAGCTCTTTGCCGTACCACGCACTCTTATAGATGAGCTGCCGCCGGAGCTCACCCCACGCCTGGTTGGCGATCGCCCGGGCGAGTGTATGATTTCGAAGCAGATTTTTGGTTTTTAAGTTCTCTAGGGCGATTCGGTCATACGTCTTCACGAGTTGGGTCGTCAGTTTATGGAGCTTGTACGCCCGCTGGTTCGCTATTTTTTCATGAATCAAAGCCACTTGAAGGCGGGCTTTGGCTACGTTTTTAAAGTCCGCCAAGGTGCGGGGTACGGGCACCTTTTGGTGGTAGTCCCAAGCGATGGCTTTTTTCGCCCGCCGTTGCCGCCGAGCTAATGTTCGCTGCCAGACGCGGAGCTTATGCGCCAAGAGCTTGTCATGACGGCAGGTGCCCTGTCTTTGAACATCCGAACCCACGAGCAGGTCTTTTATGCCTAAATCATAGCCGATGGTTTTGCCGGTTTTCGGGAAGGTTTGGTTTTCGCCTTCCACGGTTAAGACGGCAAAGTATTTCCCTGTCGGCGTGCGGCTCAGGGTGACTTGTTTGATCGTTTCCGGGATCCGTTGTCCCGTTTTAAAGCGAAGGATTCCCAGTTTCGGCAGGCGAATCCCATGATCGCCGACGGGCTGGATGTTGCCCTTCACAAATTTCGAGGTATAGCTTTGCTTGAAGGCGTGTTTGGCTTTGAACTTAGGATGCCCTTTTTCTTTTCTAAAGAACGCGTGAAAGGCTTCGATTAAATGTTGATTGGTGACCTGCAGGCTGGTGCTCTCCGCATCTTTAAGAAAGGGATGTTCCTTTTTCAGCAGGGGAAGCAAGTGATTCAGAGCATAAGCAGTCAAAAAAGAAGCCTTGGGATTATTTTCATGCCGCTCATTGAGCATTGCCAGCATCTGATTCCAAACAAAACGCACACAGCCAAAGTTTTGAGCCAATTGCCGGCGTTGCTGTTTGTTGGGATAGATTCTCAATTTTAAGCCCTTCGTAACCATGGGATTCACCTCCTTCCGAGATAATTATAGCACGTTTGTTCTCATTTCAACACGGGATTGAGAGGTTATCTCTTGTCAGTACGGGATTGCCCAAGACGCAGATTCATCTCGTCATTAAAATTGACGAGTTTTCTCCGCTGGCAACCCTTAAATAAAATATGTACTCTGTCCGCCCCTTGTACGGTGCAAGATTTTTCTCTGTTCAGCTTTATCACCATCCCATTCATGTCAGGAACCGCTTTTCTCTTAATTACTCTCTCCATGATTCTTGTGAAAGCAAAACCAGCGGTGATTTCAAGCCATTCCAGAGAAAAATCAGTCGACATGTAAATCCGATCATTTTTTCAACAAATCAACAAGCGCCGCCTCAAGTGAATCAAAATGGAAACGGAAGCCAGCATCCAGCGCTTTTTGCGGCAAAACACGTTGGCCTTCGATTACCATAAGGCTGCTCTCGCCGAGAATGAGTCTGATCAATGATTTCGGAACGTTCAGCCAGTATGGGCGCTTCATGACTTTCGCCTGGGTCTGTCCAAAGAAACCCATCGTAGCGGGATGGGGTGATGTAAAATTGACGGGACCCACGACTTCCTTATGAGCAATGAGGAAGTCAGCGAGACGTACAAGATCATCGATATGAATCCACGATAGCCACTGTGCACCGGACGCGATGCGGCCGCCGAGAAACAGTCGGTAGGGAAGATTCAACAGAGGAAGCGCCCCCCCTGTTTTCCCCAGCACAATGCCAAATCGTGCGCAGACTGTCCGCACCCCGTAATCCTCTGCCTTGAGTGCAGTTTCTTCCCAACTGAAGGTCAGACGGCTGAGAAAATCGCTGTCCCCCCAACCCGACTCTTCTGTGAATACGGCTGTTTCGGAAGTCCCGTAATAGCCGACAGCAGATGCCTGAATCAGAAGATCCGGTTTTATCTTTGCCCCACTGATCCAGTGAATGATTGCTTCGGTCGTTTGCAGACGGCTTCTGACCAGAAGTGCTTTTCTTCTCCGCGTCCATCTTCCTCCGTTGATCGGAGCTCCAGCCAGATTGATGATGATGTCCACCGGATCTGGAAACCGGACCGATCGATCATTCAGATCCTTTCCTGTCCATTGAATGTAATGGACACGGCTTTAAGGGGCAAAGCTACTGGAAGTTTTCCGGGTTAATATATATAGATTGCAATCCTCTTTAAGAAAGTAATGAATCAGTGCCTGTCCAATAAATCCGCTGCCTCCGGAAATAACAATATTTTGAGTCATCTTCACAGTCCTCCTTAGAGCTGTATCAAATTTACCGAACTTAAGATCCGCCTGACGGAATATTGCAGTCCGCCTTCAGCCACATCCCCGTCGTTAATTACCCACTTTTACATTCTAATCGATTCCCGGATAATCCTTCGCTTCACGAAAGTTTAAGATTATTAGGCACATGTGTCAACAGGCATCTCAGAAGTTCATGAGAACATCTACTTCATTACATCCTGATTGACTAAATGGGACGGCCTTTGATTTTTACTCAACCGCTGAACGAGCTGTTCCAGCGCTATTTTTCTTGCATTGTAAAAGGAATCTTCGGAAACAAAAGCGGCGTGAGGGGTAATGATTGTGTTGTCGAGGGCAAATAAGGGGCTTTCTTCAGTTGTTTCATCTTCAATGACATCAACCGCCGCGGCTTTGATTTCGCTGTTATTTAATGCCTTCACCAGTGCTTTTTCGTCAACGACCTTGCCGCGCGCAGTGTTGATCAGAAAGGCACTCTTTTTCATCATCTTTAATTCTCTTTCAGCAATGAGATGGGTGGTCGAATCGGTGAGCGGACAATGCAGCGACAGGATGTCCGACTGTGTCAACAATTCTTCAAACGTCTCGGCTTTCTCGGCGCCGTATCCCTCTAAAAAGGCTTTCATCTTTGTCGGCGCATAGACAAGAACCCGGACCTTTAACGCTCGAAGCATCGGCATCATCGCTTGGGGAATACTGCCGAAAAAGTAGAGCCCGACGGTTTTGCCGGTCAGTCGATTCGTCTTATAGCCATATAAGGGATCCCATTTTCCCTGCCGAACGGAGCGATCGAGCAAGGTGATTTTTCGCGTCAGATCAATCATCAGCCCGATGGCATGCAAAGCCACCTCCTCTGAGCAGAAACCGGGACAATTGGTGACGTACACCCCATGATCTGTCGCCGCTTTGACATCCACATTATCGACGCCAATGGCCTGAAGCGAAATAATCTTTAATTTTGGCAATTGTTCAATGATCGTTCGAGTCATCTGCTGATATTCGACGACAACCCCCTCTGCCTCCCTGGCATGGGCAGTAAAAGTTTTCTCGCCGGCATAATCTTTGACCTCAATCAGATCGATATCCTGAATCCCCCACTCGATTAACAAATCACGTTCAAAATCCAGGCTGTCGTCGATGTTGTAATAAAGGACTTTCTTTTTTGCCATAAAATCAGTCCTCTCTTTTGGGGCAGACCTGGCTCAAAACGTGGTCAATAATCGCGATCCCCTGATCAATTTCTTCCTTCCTCACATTCAGCGGTGTAGCAAACCGCATCCCGTTGTTGTGCACACCACAGGAGAGCGTCAGCAATTTATTTTTCAAACAGCCTGCCCGGACTTTTTCCAGAATATCTCCTGCCGGAGTGCCGTCCGGATGCGAGAATTCAATCGCCAGCATTAATCCAAGTCCGCGCACGTCAGAAATACAGTCGTATTTTTTCTGAAACTCTTTTAATCGATCTCTTAAATAAGCGCCCGCTCGATTCACGTGATCCAGCACATTCGATGCTTCAAATTCATCCAGCACTGCTAAAGCGGCCGCTGCGCATACTGGGTGGCCGCCGAATGTCGTTCCATGCATGCCCGGATGCCACTCGGCCATTATTTCCGGTGTGGAAACCACCGCACTCATCGGCAGGCCACCGGCGATCGCTTTGCCCACAGTCATAATATCCGGCACCACGTCAAAATACTCGCTGGCAAACATTTTGCCCGTTCTCCCGTAACCGGACTGAATTTCATCCATTATCAGCAAAATACCGTACTGATCGCAGCGGCTGCGAATGCCCTGAACGAAGGTTTTCGACGGAACGACATACCCTCCTTCACCCTGAACCGGCTCCATAATGATCGCCGCCACCTGATCCGGGGCAATTAAATTCTGAAAAAGGTGATCCAGCTCATTCAGGCAAAACGCTGTTCTCTCTGATTCACTGAATCCTTTCGGGCACAAATCTTTCGAAGGATAGGCTGTAAAGTAGACGGAACCTACCAATCCTTCATAATACCTTCGATATTTCGCGTTCGACCCGGTCACTGACAGCGCCCCAAATGTCCGCCCGTGGAAGGAGCCCTGAAAAGCAATGATTGCCGGCCTTTTCGTATAAGCTCTGGCCAGCTTCAAAGCGCCATCCACCGCTTCAGCCCCACCATTGGAAAAAAACACGGAGTTCAGCCTGCCTGGCGTCACTTCTGAAAGTCGCTTGGCAAGCTTAAGTGTGGCCGGATAATTTACCAAATTAAATGAGGCATTGATCAATTGTTTCGCCTGTTCCGTAATCGCTTCAACAATCTTCGGATGGCAATGTCCCAGTGCATTGACCGCGATGCCCTGAACAAAATCCAGATACCGATCACCATGACTGTCGGTCAGATAGCAGCCCTGACCGCTTTCCACAATCAGATCTGTTGCCTTGGCGAGCGCCGGACTCAAATAGGGCTGATAATCTTCAAATTTCACGCTCATGCCCCCATGAAATGCCGTTTGATATATGGTATTTGGCGTTCATGGGAATATGCCCAGATTTTAAAGTGGAAGTTTTGGTGAAGAGGAACATAGTCCTGATACTTAACCCATCAGAACCTCTTCGTGTCAAAGAAAAAGCAATGAGCGGTAAGTCGAATTATGGATTCGCCTAATTCTGAATGATCATCTATTTCTCTGTCTCTCTTCGCTGATTCAATTCCTTCTCCCGATGTAGACCAGACCATTTGAAAGATGTCCGTTCATTGTCGTATAGACTACATTTTCCATCTCCAAATCCCTGAATTCCTTCGTCCATTCTCTTACTCGATCTTGACTGTGATGGCGCAGAATTGCCCCGTCAGGAAGTTCAAAAACACCATAAGTCTGATACTTTTGCTGATATTTTTTATATCTGGCGATATTTCGTTCATCTTCATTGAGTAAAAAGTCATTAATGTAGATAATTCCCTTGGGTTTAAGTACTCTCCTTAATTCTGAGAGAATTGTGTCTTGTTCTTTATCCTTGTAAACACAGGTCAGAACCGCAAAAAGCAATACAGCGTCAAAAGTATGATCAGGGAAGGGCAGTTTGCCGCTTTTCACGGCTCTCAAATCCACCCCACCAGTACTGTTTCGCCGGGCACGGCTGATCATTTCCGCTGAGAAATCCACACCGTAGAGATGGGCGAACCGCCGCTCTTTCAGTTCCAGCAGCGTTCGTCCATAGCCGCATCCGTAATCGAGAATGGCTGCTTCTTCAGAGACATATTTTCGAAATAAATTGAATTGAAACGGTGTTGTAAACTGCTTTTGAGCTGCCACTTTATCCCAATACCCTTGCTGATCCATGGCTGACCTCACACCTTCTTTCCATTGCATTCATTTAAAAGCTGCCTGTAGTCGGCCGGTGTATCGATATCCGGTGGATACGGGCTATCACTGTTGATACAGGCAACAAACGGTCCATTTGCCTTAATGATCCAGCGCGCACCGATGTCCCCATTTAACTGCGATAAATCATCAAAAAAGGGTTTTGAAAATAAAGTCGGGTGACCCTTTCTTCCATCAGCATATCGCGTTTGCATAATCACCTTTGCAGATGTATCCTCAGAATTGAATCGGCTGTTAAAAAAGAGGACAGCTGAATTTATGTCTTCTTGCTTAATCTGTGGCTGATCACCAAGCAAAACAACAGCGGCATCCGCTTCATCTGAAATACTCCTGATACCTGCAGCAAGACTGGACCCCAGCCCCTGCTCAGGATTTATATTTTTAACAACATCACAGCGAAACCGCAACGCCACATTCAAGCGCTTCGAATCGTTTTCAGGTAAAACAGCAATGACTCCACTTAACAACGACTGCGATGCCGTTTCCAGCACATGTCCCAGAAGCGGAGCATTGTTCCAATGAAGCAACAGTTTCTGCCTTCCCATTCGTCGTGAAAAACCGCTTGCCAGCACGATCCCATAAATTTTTGCAGACCTGTCCGATACCATGGATTCTCATTCCTTTACAGTCCATTTCTTCAATCTGGAAAATCGTTTTAGAGATGAATAAAATAAACGGGACTTATAGGTTAAGGATTCTGTCCATTTAAAATCTTTTTAGCGTCAGTGCTGCTCAGGTCGTAATTCAAGAATTCCTTATAAAACTTTTGGGTTTCCTTGATCATATTCAGATTTTGGAACTGGGCAGGATGAAGAAATTGAGCTAGCCACTGAAATTGGAGGGCTGCTTCCATCCCGTATCTGTCCCAGAGAAAAACACCGGCCGGATTAATGTATACTTTCTTGTTCTTAACAGCGTTCACCTGGCTCCACTGCTTATTACTGTAAAGCTGGTCAAGCGTTTTAATCGGACTGTTCTTATCCGTCAGTGTGCTCTGACCCACCAGAATAATATCCGGATTCCATTTCAATACCTGTTCAAGTGATACCGGTCGTTTATTTCCAGTAATTTGCGCGGCATCTTTTGCTCCACTTGCCTTAATCCACTCATCGACGATTGTTCCTTTCCCATCAATGGTCAGTGGATTAAATGATTCAATATGTAAAATAGAGGGCTTCTGGTTATCCGGTATTTTCGAGGTTACAGCAGTCACCGCTTTAAGCCGATTATCCAAGTAAGTATTGAATTGAGCGGCTTTGGCGGGAGCGCTCCCTCCCAGCGTCTGGGCCGTCGTGTCCACTACTTTCTTGAGATCAGCATAGTTCTGGAAAATTAATTGTACTGTCGGAATACCAAGTTCCTGAGTTTTGGCCACCAACTTAGACTGTGTCGGCATGAACAGAACATCAGGATTTAGCTCGGCCAGTGTCTCAGTGTTTACGGTGGTATTAGTAAATATTGTTTTTGAATGTCTCATTTCCGGAAAAACTTTGTATAGCCATGGGTAAGCATTTTTCCCGTCAATACTCGCAACGATTTTGTTCGCTCCGCCGAGCATTGCTGCAATTTCAACATGGGCGGGCCATGCATCCGCAATGGTATTCACTTTCTCAGGAACCTTAACTTTAGTACCTGTTGAGTCAGTTATAATCTTAACCTTTTTGGCCTGTGAAGCAGAACTGGAACTGCTGCCTGAACCTGATCCTGTACTTGAAGAACTACATCCAGCCAGCAGAAGTAGAGAGCAAAGTCCAAAGATAAGTACCCGTGAAACAAAATTTTTTATTCTCATCATTATCGCCCCTTAAATTTTAGTGATTTTTTTTGTTTTTGATTGTCATGGTGATCCATCAACTACCCAGCAATGGAACACAGGATTTTACATTCTGACCGCTCTCATCAGTTGTCGAAATAATTTTAACGGAAATCCCGTATGCCTCTTTCAGATTCTCCTCCGTAACAATCTGATCAGCAGTTCCTATTTTGAACATTCTGTTTTTTTGCATTAAAACAACTTTCGTTGAACACAGAAAGGCATGGTCCGGAAAGTGGGAGGTCATGATGATACCCAGACCTCTTTTGGATAAGTTCACAATTTGCCTCAGTACTCTGACCTGATTTCCAAAATCAAGATTCGACGTGGGCTCGTCCATAATCAAAAGTTCCGGATCCTGGGTCAGAGCCCTGGCAATGAGCACCATTTGCCGCTCCCCGCCACTGATCTCCGAATAGATTTGATCCTTCAGATAACCGATCCCCAGCAGTTCCAAATTTCGCTCAGCGATCCGCGCGTCTTCTTTCCCGGGCGACACAAGTGTGCCAAGATAGGCTGTCCGTCCCATAATGACCACATCTTTAACTGTAAAGGGAAACGTGGCGGTATGGGACTGAGGCACATACCCAATCATTTGTGCCAGCTTTTTTCTACTCAGGGTTCTTATATCTTGGTGATCGATACTGATTTCACCTGACTTCAATTTCAGGAATCCCAGTATCGTTTTAAATAAAGTCGTTTTACCTGCGCCATTGGGACCGAGTATGCACAGTATATCGCCGGCTTTCACATTCAGCGAAAGCCCTTCTACGATAACTTTCGATCCATAACCACAGGAAACCCGATCTAAGTTTAGGATCATATCCAGGCCCTTCTTCCTCTGAACAGTAAATAAATAAAGAAGGGGGCACCAATCAAAGAAGTCAGTATGCCTAGCGGAATTTCCGCAGTGAACAAACTCCGTACCATATCATCGACAAGCAATAAATAGATGGCGCCAATCAGCATCGAGGCCGGCAACGCCACCCGATAATTCGGTCCGACGACCATTCGAGCCAAATGAGGAATGATCAGTCCGACCCAGCCGATGATTCCACCAACGGAAACTGATGCCGCAGTTATCAGGGTAGAGCAAACGATTATGATGATCTTCATTCTGAAAGTATTGATTCCAAGTGATCTGGCCTCTTCATCACCAAAGGACAGGACATTTAAATTCCATCTCAGTAAATACAGTGGCACGAGCCCGATAACCATAGGAATGATCATAATCAGCAGATCATTCGTCGTTATGGTGGAAAGACCGCCCATTAGCCAGAAAGTGATTTCAGGCAGTTTGTTTTCTGGATCGCCTGCATATTTAATCAGTGAGATAAACGCCTGTGTCAGGCTTGAAACAACCATACCGGTCAGTATCAGGCTCAGCACCGATCCTTCACCGCCGCGGTTAATTACTGAATGGATTCCAACGGTGAAAAAGACTGCCGCAAGCCCAAATGCAAAAGAAATCATTTGAACCTCTACGGAGTTAAAAGCAAGAAGCAAGCCGATTGCCGCCCCGAGACCTGCTCCACCTGACGCTCCGAGAATATCCGGGGCAACCATCGGATTTTTGAACAGCCCCTGGTATGACGAACCAGCCGCAGAAAGGGCGCATCCAATTAAAACAGCCGCGACGATTCTCGGCATTCGGACATTAAATACAACGTTCTCAATTCCCGTATTCGAGAAAACCGTTCCGGTTAATTTGGCGTAAAAAGCCTGAATAACCTCGCTTATCGAGATCGGGTAGCTGCCAACCAGAAAGGATAGTACAAAAACGATAACCAATATAATTAATAAAAGACCATTAATGTAGAAATGATGTGCCTTTACTTTAGGTTGAGAAAATTGAATTTCACTTTCCCGATAGACGTCTTCTGCTAATTTCATTTAAGACCCTCCTTTCTAGGTAAGTTACGCTGCAGATTTTGTGTCATCATTTATTAATGCGGCGGCCCTTACGACTCCCTGGAAAAGTCACCATTTTTCCCGCCGCTTTTCTTGAGCAGATAGGTCTGGCCAATAGTCATACCGCGGTCAATCGCTTTACACATATCATAAACGGTCAAAGCACAGACCGATGCAGCAGTCAGAGCTTCCATCTCAACACCTGTATTCCATTTGGTTTTCACAAACGAATCAATGATTAATTCATAGTCTTCATTCTCAATCTCCCATTGAAAACTTAAATCGACTCCTGTCAAAGGAAGAGGATGACACATCGGGATGATTTCCCACGTTTTCTTCGCTGCCATAATTCCAGCTACCTGGGCGACGGATAGTACATCTCCCTTTTTCACTTCTCCCTGCGTTATCTTCTCATAGACTTTCTGAGAAACGATGATACTTGATCTGGCTTCTGCCCTCCGAAATGTTTCCTCTTTCTCGGATACATCAACCATCCGTGCATGCCCTTGAGCGTTAAGATGAGAAAATTCAGCCATTGATTACCTCTCCTTTATCCCCCGCTGACAGGTGGGATCATCGCAACAACGTCTCCATCGTGAATCATATCGTAATCCGCAGCATATTCTTCATTAATCGCGACCATCACGTCTTTGGTCTGAAACTTGTATCGATCCTGCATCTGCTTCTTCAGATCCGCAACGGAAAGCGGCTGATAATCCAGCAATAATTTGTTTTCACCAACCTGATCCTTCAATTGGGCAAACAATAGAATTCGAATCATAACCGAGCCACACCTCCCCTTTCTTTGAAAGATACGGTTTCTGTTTGATTTCCGACCCATAGCTTTCCATCCGTCCAATGCTCTTTCTTCCAGATTGGAACTAGTTTTTTAATGTGCTCAATCGCATAACGGTTAGCCTCATAGGCATCCTGACGATGCGGTGAAGATACAGCAATGGCAACAGCGACATCGCCTATCTCTAATCGTCCGATCCGATGAACAATCGCAACTCGCGTATCCGGCCATTTTTCCCTGATCTCTTTTCCTATCCTGCTAAGCATGGATCGCGCCATTGACTCATAGGCCTCATACTGCAGATAGAGTGTCTGCTTTTCGCCGGTCATCTCACGGACAGTCCCTACAAAGGTAACAACGGCTCCGGCATTATGATGCATGACTTGTTTCATGACATGATCGATTGAGATTGGAGTGGTAACAATATCAAACATGACTTCTTCCCCCTATACATCCACAGATCCAAATTCCGCTTTTTAGCTGGTCATTGAAGATAGCCGCTATAATTTGTACGTTGGGATCTCTTTTCCTTCACATTTATTGCCTTTTTAATTCCCAAACGACATGTGCAAGTTCCGGAAGAATGAGTTGACGCATCGCCAGGCGAACAGCCCCGGTCGAACCGGGCATTGAAAAAATCGCTTTGCCCAACAGAGTTCCAGCAACCGCACGGCTCATCATTGCCGCACTTCCGATATCTTCGGTGTAGCTGATCATTCGAAATAATTCTCCGAATCCTGTTATTTTCTTCTCGATCAGGCTGCTAACCGCTTCAATCGTTACATCCCTTTTAGTAATGCCTGTTCCGCCATTTGTCAGAACGACATCCACATGCTCGTCAGAACAACCGGATAACACGGCCCTTTGGATTGATGCTTTTTCGTCTTTTACAACCTCATATGAAGATACGAGGAAGCCATGCTCCTGAATCAGTTCGATCATCGCCATACCACTCTTATCCGTTTCCCGGGTACGCGTATCCGATATCGTGATGACTTTACACGATACCTGCTGGTCAGCTAATTTCTTATGTTCCTCTGCACTCATCTGCTGCACCCCGCAAACCTTCTATTATATAGTGACCACAGGTCCATCATTTCTTAATTACAGGTCTGATTTTGGGCATTACCACGGCCATTTGCTGCCTTCATTACTTTCAAGCAGCAATACATCAATAACATCGCCCTTTGAAAAACCATTGCTTCCTCCAGGTAACACAGAGAGCGCATCTGATGAGGCAAGGGTTGACACCATATTCGGCTTATCGGCACCAACAGGCACTACTTCCAAACCATCGTTTCCGTAGGCAAGATGACTTCTTATAAAACGTGAAAAAGAATTAGCGGGAAAATTGCCCTGAAATTTTGCTCTGATCTTTTTCAGATGAGGGTCTTTTGAAGCAAGCAGGCTTTTAATAACCGGTCGGACCAGAAGCTCAAATCCCACATAGCATGACGACGGATTGCCTGAAAGGCCGTACAATAATTTTCCATTCAGCTCAGCAACGGTGGTCACACTTCCAGGGCGCATGGCAACTTTATTAAACAGCACCTCCGCCCCCAGTTTCTTATAAATAGCAGGTAAATAATCAAAATCTCCGACGGAAACTCCTCCCGATGTAATCAATAGATCGAGATCCTCGAGTGCGCTGGAAACTGCTTTATAGCTCACATCAAAATCATCGATTAATTTTCCTAAGTAAAGGGGTTCGGCACCTGCCCGCCTGAGCTGCGCCTGAAGCATCGAAGCGTTGCTGTTCCTGATTTTCCCCGGGACCAGCGGTTCATCCACATCCAGCAATTCAGTCCCAGTCGCAAAAATGCCGATCCTCGGCTTTTTCATTACTTTGACGCTTGCGTAACCAAATGTGGCCAGGACTGCACAGATACCGGGATTAATGTACGTTCCCTTCGGAAAAAGCAGCGCTCCATTTTTCATATCCTCGCCTTTGTGAAACAGATCGCTGCCTGATTTAATCGGCCGATCAATATCTATAAATTTCCGACCGCTTTTTTCATACTCCTCGGTCAGTTCAAACATGATCGCCGCGTCGCATTGATCCGGCATCTGAGCGCCAGTCATAATCCTGACTGTTTGAAAGGGTTTAATTTCTTTAGAAGCGATAAAACCAGCACCGATTTCTTCAATCACCTCAAGCGTGACAGGATGCTCAGGACTGGCCGTCGTCAGATCCTGAGACCGAACCGCATATCCGTCATAACGGGACCGATCGAAATGCGGAACGTCATGGTCCGCAATCAGATCTTCTCCAAGGTAGCGCCCATACGATTCTTCCAGGGCCACTGTCTCCGGACTCCCACTGAGCGCGTAGTGCATCACGGCTGCCACTGCCTCACTGACAGGTATGGGTTTTCTTTTTTCAACCATAACCCGATTCTCCCTTATCTTTTCACTAGTCTGCTTCGTTTACTGGATGAAATTTCTCCGTATCATGTAACTCGAAAGGATTCGCTGAAGCCATTCGTTTCTACTTATTAACCGATGATTCTCTGATAGACCGTCCTCGCATAACTTCTGTCCTTTGTCCCGTGAATCAACGCACGCCCATCTTTAAAAAGGACTAAACGTTCCTTCGCGTACTGAACGGACATCAGATAAGGATTCGCCTTGACATCATAGCCAATCCGTTTAAGCCTTTCTGACATAGTGACAAAGTTCAACTCCACCGGTTTCGGCGGACGTACCTGCACGGTTTCGCGGCCGCATAAAACCGTCGTTTTCGTTAGGTTAGACCGGGACAGGAACGGATACGTCCGTTTCTTCCCACAGGACAAACACTCATCATTCCTTGCCTTCGAGACTTTAATTCCATAATATTCATTATTCCAGAGATCAAAAGTAACAAAAGTCGTTCTGACCGCTTCCCAGTCCTCAACTAATATCTTTAGCGCTTCTGAAGTCTGATGAGCGGCAACCATTTGAACGACAGGTGCGATGATTCCTCCGGTTTCACAGGTCAGCCCCTTGATTGGGATGCTTTTCAATAAGCAGTTCATACAAGGTGTTTTGCCCGGTATTATTGTAAAACTCATCCCATAACTTCCGACACATGCTCCGTAAATCCAAGGAATATTTAATTTCTGGGATAAATCATTAATCACAAATCGAGTGTCGAAGTTGTCCGTCGCATCAATGATTAAATCTGCATCCCGAAGCAAGCCTTCCAGATTGTCTACTGTTGCATCCACCACTCTGGCAGTAATCGAAACCTCCGAGTTTATTTCCTCCAAATGCTTCTTAGCTGCTATCGCTTTGGGCAGCTTCAATTCAGCGTCGCTTTCCGTGTAGAGTTGCTGGCGATGAAGGTTACTCCATTCAACATAATCTCTGTCAATGATTGTCAGTTGGCCGACGCCTGAGCGTGTCAGGATCTCAGCATTCACCGAGCCCAGAGCTCCCGCACCGACCAGCACGACATGCTTGCTGCATATCATTTTCTGGCCCTTCACACCAATATTCGAGAAGAGTTCCTGTCTTGAATATCGATTGTCCATCTCAGATCATCCTTTTTTTATTGAGTGCCTGTTTCTTCATCCGCCGATATAGGACATTTCAATTTTTTTATAGCCCTGATGATCTTTAATTAATTGTTGACGTTCTTCCGAATACCGGTCTCTTCTGAGTGACCAGATATTTTTTAATCTTTCCAGTATCATCGAATCGGTAACCCCCGAACGGAGATAGGCTTTCAAATCGTTTCCCTTAGCCGCAAATAAACAGGTATATAATTTACCGTCTGCTGAAAGGCGGGCTCTCGTACAATTTGAGCAAAATGTATCCGTTACCGATGAGATAATGCCAATCTCCTTATTTGTTCCTTTATATAGAAAGCGTGAAGCAACTTCACCCCTGTAATTTGGTTCCAGCGCTTCAAGCGGCATTTCCTGATTGATCATGTCAAAGATTTTTTTCTTTGAGACAACATTGTCCATTTTCCAGCCGTTGACATTCCCCACATCCATATATTCGATGAAACGAAGAATACAATCCGTTTTCCGAAAATATCTGGCCAACGGAAGGATGTCCTGTTCATTTATACCTTTCTGAACGACCATATTCACTTTAACAGGCAGACCCGCATCTTGAGCCGCTTTTATCCCGTTCAGCACTGTTTTTACTTTTGTACCTCTGCCATTCATGAATCCAAACTTTTCATCATCCAGGGAGTCGAGGCTTACAGATACGCGGTCAAGGCCGCTTTCTTTCAATTGCCTGGCGTACTTTGGCAGCAGAACACCATTCGTTGACATCGCTATATCCTTCAGACCGTCAATATCCCGCAGCATAAAAACAAGCTTGCTAACATCTTTGCGCAGGAGGGGCTCGCCACCCGTAATACGGATCTTTTGTACACCTAATTTCACAAACAGTTGAACGAGACGTTTCAACTCATCAAAAGTCAACAGCTGATCCTGTGGCAAAAATGGAAAATCGGGACCAAATATTTCCTTTGGCATACAATAGCGACATCTGAAATTACAACGGTCGATAACGGATATTCTTAAATCCCTGAGGGGACGTCTCAATTGGTCTGTCAGCATTTTTTTCACCAACAATCTATTTGATCAGTTCTTTCTGACTGCTTGTTTCATTTTTTAACTGGATGAGTTCCGCCATAATGCTGACGCTTATTTCCTCCGGCCCTTCCGCATCAATGTTCAGCCCGATCGGCGAGCGAACCCAGTCAGGCACTTCCTTTCCGGAGTTCAGCCGTACAGTCCTTCGGTGCGGCCCAAGAAAGCCCAGGTACTTAGGGACTGCGGAGCCCGTTGTAAGGAAGTGGGTCATGACTTGTTGATCCCACTTAAAATTGTGTGTCATCACAAGAACATAACTGTTATCTTTGATCTCTGCATGGCTGAAATAATCATCCGGATGTTCAAGTATTCTGGCTTCTGCATCAGGAAAATTATGATCCGTATTCAAGCTTCCTCTTGGGTCAATTACGGTCACCCAAAAATCCAGTTCAGAGGCTAATCTTACCAGCGGTATCGCATCCGGACCGGCTCCGAAGACATACATCACTTCTCTTGGTTTGTAATATTCAAATAAAAAATCACTTTCAAGTGAAGGTATTTTGACAAAGCCGATTTTTTGCCCACTTTTCAAGAAGGTTTCCAAATCAGACGACAGACTTTTCGAAATTTCGTGATCATCGATATGATTTACGGTACTGCCATTAGGATAATAGAGGTGAAAAACTTTGTCTTTGAATTTTCCACCAATACATCTGACAGAAACAACACTTTTTCTTTGATCAAGTAACTTATAAATTTCATTCCATTCCGGAGTATTCTCCCAGCTGACAGGCTCCAAATAGATCTCAATATTTCCATTGCAGCCCGCGCCTTGTCCCCACCCGAGGTCATCAATTGATCTCATATCATAAGATAAAGTTTGGGTTTTAGAAGATTGAATCACTTCCTGCGCATGGTAATTTAAATCTTCCTCTAAGCAACCGGCGCTGATTGTCCCATAGCGATTACCCTGCTCATCAATCAGCATTCTGGCGCCAGTGTGTCGATAGGCAGATCCATCGATATGAATAATTGTGGCCATTGCAAACTTATTTCCACTCCGCTGTTTCACCTTTGACAATGCCCGGTAAAAATCATTCATAATAGATAACTCCTTTCTTTTCAAATCGACATAATATTAGATAAATCTACAATACTTTCATTTTACAGATCATTTTGAAAATATTCCATTCAAGACAATCAATAGATCTGATTAACACCCAGCCCCGTTAAAAACGAGGGGGAGGTTTATTCATGCATGCGTTTTTAGACACGATGTCCATCCTTCCCATGATTTATAAATTGTGATCGTCGGATCGGATCATGCTTCAGCTTTTTCTCGATCATTGATTGAGATGATCCAATAGACAATCCCTGCTACGACTAAGCCCACGATTGCGGTTGAGAAATGCGGCATCTGAAAATTAAC
Source organism: Sporolactobacillus shoreae (assembly GCF_004684935.1). Lineage (GTDB taxonomy): Bacteria > Bacillota > Bacilli > Bacillales > Sporolactobacillaceae > Sporolactobacillus > Sporolactobacillus shoreae. Next base: position 194,069 of record NZ_SRJD01000002.1, on the reverse strand, counting down.
AAATAACGCGACGGCCGATCCAATAGCCCAGGCAATGAACGGTTTTAACCGGTAATTTTCTCCGATCAATGCTTTTTTTCTGATAATAAACTGATCAACAAGAATAATCGCGCCAATTGGCGGAACCAGAATGCCAAGCACAGTTAACCAGCTGATGAAGTAGCTGTAAATTCCAAGAATCGCAACAATAATGCCAATGATTCCGAGAACAATTGTTGTTATTCTCATTTTCCCGCCAATAATGTGTGACCAGCCGACTGCTGCGTTGTAGAGAACATGTGAGCACACAGATCCGAGATTAATGAACAGGAAGAGAACCGCAATAACAGACCAGAAACCGCCTTGCGCCGCAATAAAACGAAATACATCCGTATTTACGGCAGCAGCTGTGATTACCCCGCCAAAGAACATGGCAACAAACTGAGCAAAAGGGAACGCCAGAGATGTGGCAATTAATGCGTGCCCTGGATTCTTTGCCCAACGGTTATAATCAGCGCCCATAGTCCCAGCATCAGCAAAGAGCGCGATAATGAGCGTAAGTGCCAGGCCGAAGGTGATCGGTGCTGAAGTTGATCCCTTATAGGCAGCAATCGTTCCCCAACCTGATTGGGAAATGACACTCGCAATAGTCCAAATTCCAAAAATGAAGAAGAGTGGTGCTGAAATGGCGCCGATAATCGAGAGGCCTCTGATCCCAATGAAGGTTACAATCATATAAATCAGTCCGGCAATGAGCGTTGCCAAAAGTAAGTTCGTGCCGAACGCCGTATTCATGAAGGTCCCCGTCATACCTGTCTGAACAGCGAACCAGCCGACAACTAGTGTTGACAGCAGACCCGACCCCAACATATATCCTTTTTTACCGAAAGTCGTTGATGCCTGCAATGCAAAATTATAACCACGCTTTGCTGACAAGACGCCAAGTAAACCAACGTAACCAAACATGATCAGATTACCAATGACAATGGCTAACATTCCCTGCATAAAACCTAATCCCGCAACAACCTGTGAGCCAGTCAATGCACTTGTTAATATCATCGGAAAACCAATCCATACAGAGGAAACAGACCACAGACTTTTTCTTGCTCCCACAGGGACAGCAATGTGTTCGTACTCGTTTTCCAGGACAGTTCCAGTTTCGACGACGCCTTGATCGGGTATAGCAGTAGTTTTTTGCATTTTAAATCTCCTTTTTTCCGAATTTTTGGATAATTTATAGTTCACCAATAACATTTTTAGATGCTATTGGTAGGACTCAAATGAATTATTGTCTTACAAGGTTATGCGGAGCTTTTAGCTCAATCCCTGTATTAGTCAGCGTTTCGTTAATCGTTCTGACTATTTGAGCTGAGTTGGGTGTATCCGAATGAACACAGATCGTCTGGGCATGAATCGGTACTTTGACACCGCCAAGTCCGGTAACCGAGCCACTCCTGACTACTTCCAGAACACGCCCGGCGATGTCTTCTGGACTTCCGATCTCATCCCGTGTCCATCCGAACATTTTGACACCTTTTTCTGTGTAGGGACGGTCGGCAAAATACTCTGGGACTACACTCAAACCGATATCCTCCGCTACTTTTTCAGTTACTGAACCGGCGATCGTATAGATTGGAAGCGAAGAATCAAAATCATAAATAGCCTGGCAAAGCGCCTTGGATAAGTCTTCATGATCCAGAACCATCATATATATGGCGCCATGCGGTTTGACATGGGACAAATTCAGCCCAGCATGTTTCATAAAACCAGACAGCGCCCCGATCTGATAGAGCACATAATCATATAAATCCTGCGGAGCGACTTCGATATAACGGCGGCCAAAGCCCAGTATATCTGGCAATCCGGGATGGGCACCAATACCCAAGCCTTTTTTCTTCGCAAGTTCTACCGTTTTTCTCATGACTCCCGGATCTCCTCCATGAAAGCCGCAAGCAAGATTAATTGACGTTATATAAGGTAAAATCTGTTCGTCTTCACCATACCGATACAGACCATAGCTTTCACCCATATCTGAGTTGAAATCAATTGAAGCAACCAAATGAACACCCTCTTCTTGATTTAATGCCTGATTTAATATGCTTTCTCTGCAACCGCAGCATCAATTGCCTGTTTCAAAGCCCGTCTTACAAGAACCTTAACCATCTTTATACGATACTCTGCAGATGCTTCGGCATCGTCGAGCGGTTCACAGGCATCAGCCGATTGTTCACCTGCTGCTGCGAGCAGATTTTCGTCCCAAACATTCCCATTCAGAAGTTTTTCGGCTTCTTTGGCTCGTATAGTGGTCAACGATGCCCCATTTATCCCAATTCTCGCATCCTGAATCAATGTACGAGACTTATCCATAGTGACACGTACACCGATGCCTACAATTGCCAGATCCCCATTGTCACGAATGGTATGCTTGATATAAGCTGTACCGCAATTCTCCGGCTGAACAGGGACAATGATATGGGTCAGAATTTCACCCGGATTTAAGTCTGTTGTCAAATAATCAACAAAGAAATCTTCAACCGGGATTGCCCTTGTCCCTTCAGGCCCGGTGATTTTCACTGTTGCGTTTGATGCAATTAATGCAGCAGGCGGATCTGCCCCCGGTTCCCCATGAGAGAGGTTGCCCCCCCAGGTTCCCATATTTCTGATCTGGGTCGAGGCAACTTTTCCAGCCGTTTCAGCCAGCAGCGGAGCGTGCTCCAGAATCAGAGGATGGTGCATTATTTCTGTATGTGTCACCATAGCACCGATACTCAGCGATCCATCTTCATCTATTTCTACCTCTTTCAATTCCGGGATGCCCGACAGGGAGACAAGGGCGTCAGGTTCAAACATCCCCTGCTTCATGAATGCAAGCAGGGATTGCCCGCCGGCGATCAGCTTCGCTCCTTCACCGAATTCAGTTAATGCGTCAATCGCTTCTTTGATACTAGAAGGTCTTACGTATTCCATCTCAGATCCTCCTTCCAGATAGTGTAAGATTTGAAAGGATCATCTGATCCTTTCAACTAATAAATTCAGCCGGCCTGCTCATTTCTCTTATCCATATAGTCTTTTAGATTCTTAGCAAAATCGCGCAGTGTACTCTTCACCTTGGGACGAATCAATCCAAAACCAAGCTGTGCTACTTTTCCGTGCATATTTACATTCGCTTCAATCATAAAATCAGATCCTTCTTCTTCTTCTTTTACAGATAGAATTTCTTCCATTTTCACACGGGATCCGATATGCGCGTCAGTAGCTTCTGCCTGTAGCTTAAGGGTATAATTTGACTCATCTACCGATAATACAGTTATCTTACCGTTGAAGTTGACATGCAGCGGACCCACTTTCATCTGAATGGTGCCGACATAGACGTTATCCCCTTCAGGAGTAAATTCCTGAACACCGGGTATACATTTCGCAAGAACCGGAATATCGACAACGACATCCCATAGTTTTTCAGGTTGGATATCCAGAAAAACTTTTTCATTGATCTTCATCAAGCTCACTCTCCTCATCATTTAAGTTCATTGAAGAAAACACTTTAATCTTTAGGCTTTGTTAAACTTGTCTGTTGTTTTTCGCTCCAGATGCTCGCTTTCCGCGGGCGATCCGTGAGCCTCCTCGCTCGTTGCCCTCGCTGTGGGGTCTCACTTGGCTCGCTGATCCCGCAGGAGTCTCGCGCCTTCCGCTCCAATCAACGGAGGGGCAAAAACAACATTAAATTTAAACTGCCAATCTTTAAAAAGTTCAGACGCCTCTCCGAAACCATCTTATGACTCTTGTTTTTCTTTTTCTTTCTTTTCTTTTAGTGCTTCCAAAATCTTTTCCGGGGTTAACGGAAGTGACTGGATACGCACACCAATCGCATCCTCTATCGCATTCGCAATGGCAGGCGCTGTCGGCACCAATCCCATTTCCGCCAGTCCTTTTGATCCATATGTCCCGCGCGGATCATTGGTTTCGACAAAGTAGCTTCGAATGGGCGGCACGGTCATAACAGTAGGAATTTTATAAGTTCCAAATCGAGTGTTAATCGGCTGTCCCTCACGAATCTTTATATCTTCGTAAAGTGAATACCCGATTCCCTGAACGGCGCCCCCCTGAACCTGAGCTTCTGCTCCTGCAGGGTTAATTACATTTCCGCAGTCCGAAGCAGCAACAAAGTCCAGTACCTTAACCTTCCCGGTTTCCGGATCGACTTCTACTGATGCGGCATGAGTCCCGAAGGAATAGGCCATGGCAAAGTCGCCAACGCCTGTCTCCGGATCGGGCAGTGAGCACGGTGCCTCAAAATGAGCACTGGCAATAACATGCTTGCCGCCGTCAAACAACATATCTGCAACCAATTGGGCCAGGCCAACTGCTTTGGACGGGTCGCTCTTACATACAACTTGCTTGTCTTTAAAGATAATGTCTTCACTTTCACAATCCAGTTTGACAGCCGCGACTTCAGCAATTTGCTTCTTCGCCTTTTGGCAGGCCATATATACTGCTTGACCACCCAAAGTTGTACTGCGGCTCCCATGAGTACCCATATCAGGAGGTGTTGAATCAGAATCATTCATCGCCACTTCAACGTCTTCAATACTTACACCGAATTCTTCGGCAGCGATCTGGGATAGTGCGGTATCCACTCCCGATCCCATCTCTATTTGTCCAGATAGGATGCTTACTGATCCATCTTCGTTCACTTTAACGGTTGCACCGGCAAAGTCCGCATTCATGTCGATATACTTGCCACTTGTAAAATGAGTGGCAACCGCAAGACCGACCCCATGATACGGTGCTTCGTTCTTGCGCTTTTCCTCGAATCCGATTGCCTTCGCTGCGGTTTCCATTGCCTGCTCTGCCCCGTTCGTAGTCAGCACCGGACCGGAAATGGCTGTATCACCCGGTTGTGTCAGATTTTTTCTCCTGAAGTCAAGTGGATCCATCCCCAAACGTTTGGCGATCATATCTGCCTGACTTTCAGCAGCGAATGTGAACTGCGGTGAACCAAAACCACGGAAAGCACCGCCGACCGGTGTATTCGTATAAACAATATAACCATCGTAACGATAATTTGGGATTCGATACACGGCACCACCTAGCATCGACTGCGCATTGGCCACGGCCGGTCCGTAGCTTGTGTAAGCTCCATTGTCAACGATTGCCCGGATCTGACGTGCTGTGATTTTTCCATTTTTCGTTACACCGGTTTTCATATAGATGATTTCCTTGTGACGCGTTTTGGACGAAATAAACTCTTCATCACGTGAAAGGGCCATTTTTACAGAACAACCTGTTTTCTTAGAGAGAATCAGCGAGCAAACATGAATCGCGTCAACCTCACTTTTCCCACCGAATCCGCCGCCAATGTATGGCGTATTCACGCGAATCTTGCTTGCCGGTATCTTGAACAGGCTGGATATCCCGGCTCTCATAAAAAATGGCGCCTGATTTGAGTCATATAGTGTGATTCTGTCTGAAGGCCCCCAGTAACCAATGCAAACATGCGGTTCCATGCTGGCATGTGCCTGTTTCGTTGTTTCGAAGCGATCTTCATAAACAAAATCAGCTTTCTCAAAGCCTTTCGCCACATCACCCGCCACAACTCGCCTGTGATCCGCGATGTTCCGCTCGGCCTCCTGAATCTGAGGAGCGCCTTCTTGCATCGCTTTTTCAGCATCCGTCACAAAAGGAAGTTCCTCATATTCGACATCAATCAGACTTAATGCTTTTGTTGCAATCTCCTGAGTCCGCGCCGCAACAGCCGCAACACCGTCTCCGACATACCGAACTTTATCTACAGCCAGACCCGTTTCATCCTTTACAAAGTTGCCGTAATGTCCAACCATGTCTTTCCCAGTGATTACTGCCAGAACGCCGGGGTACTTCTCCGCTTCGCTGGTATCGATGCTCACAATACGTGCATGGGGTACATCACTTCTTAGAATTTCTCCGTAAAGCATGCCAGGTAATACCATATCAATGACATAAGGCGCCTTCCCGGTAACTTTCTCGCGTCCGTCGACTCTTGGCACACTCTTTCCAACCCATTTTTTACCTGAATGGGCAAGACTCAGTTCTTTCGGTTTCTCTTTCTCTTCATTCTCATCTGCGACTGAAGCAATTGCGTCAAGAATTTTAATGTAGCCAGTGCATCGGCAAAGATTACCTTTAATCGCTTCCTTAATCTGATCTTTTGTCGGGTGAGGATTCTCTCTTAAGAGTGCCTTCGCAGACATGATCATGCCCGGCGAGCACATCCCGCACTGAGATGCCCCATGGTCAATAAAAGCTTTCTGGAGCGGGTCCAACTCTGTTCCATGAGACAGCCCTTCAATGGTCTCAATTTCCTTCCCTTCAGCCTCCACTGCCAGTACCAGACATGACTTTGCAGCAACACCATCCAACATCACCGTACAAGCACCGCAATAACCGTCGTTACAGCACTTCTTGGTACCCGTCATTTCAAGATCCAACCGCAGGGCATCCTGTAATGTACGATTAGGTTCCACATATATTGATCTCTCAACACCATTGACCTTTAAATTGACTGTTTGCTTCATTAGTGTCTCATCCTCCCTTATTGCCGGTCGGGCATAGTGTTCTAAATATTGTTCAGACGATTGATTCATTACGGTGACCGATAAGCATATTCAGCACATCGGGAACATCTTCGAATGAGTCCACCGAGAAGAAATGATCGGAGCCTACCCATTTGTATCCCCACCAACCATAAAGATCCAGTTGGCAAATACCCGAATCGGTTTCAACTGGAAAATCGTTACCGATCTTGCTGTTCATGTAACAGATGTATAAATTGGGTATTTTTTGAACTATTTTATTTAAATTACGAAAATTTTTTTCACCTCGGGTCGGCATGCAGTCACTAACCAGGATAACATCTGCAGCATCGCTGTCTTCATCATCGAGCAGCTGCAATGCGAATTGAAGCGCTCCGGACAAATCTGTGCTTCTTCCTTCGGGCAAATGAAAAATGTCCTGAATGACAGAACTCGTATCCCTGCTTTGCACCAAGCTTTTGATTTCACTGATTTCCTGGTCGAACGCATAAACACCATAGCGGCTTAATTCTGTGCTTCCCAATCGGGCCAAAGCTCCTGCCAGTCCCGCCGAAAAGGCTAATTTTTCTCCCACCATTGATCCCGAGTGATCGATGAAAATAACGAAATCCCTTTTTAGTGGCACCCGATAACGTACCTGAATGTTTCCGGGGCTAAAATATCCGGATGTCTCTGAGAATTTACTCAGCGTACGATCAACATCGATATCACCATAAAAAGAAGTGTTCCAAGGTCTTGTTGACAGACGCGCACCCGAACGACTCCTCCTCGCAACATCTCCCGCTCGAAAAGTTCGAGCTGAAACCTCTGCCCACAGTTTCGTATCTTCAAAGGACAACCAAGGTTTCTCTCGATGCTTCGTTAATGGATTAGCCTGATGGGTCACACGTACCTGAAGATCCATAAAAGGAAGTCCGTCAGGTTTGCGGTAAGACTCCCCGCGTATGCCTCCCTCACCTGTCCCTTCCCTGGCTGTTTTCTTCATTGGGGGAGAAGGGCCAGATTGTTCGCGTATCGCTCCACCCTTTCTGGAATCAGCGATATCCGATCCATTTGTCTCAACCAAAGCCCCTCCTGAAGAATCCTTTTCAGCTTCAGCGGATTTTTTCCAATGTTCCAGCAAATTGGTTTTGTTTTCCGGAGTGAACTTTTTCCTCATGATCTCCAGAATTATTTCTTTTCCCGTACGGCCGCTCGACGATTTCACTTTGACTTTTCCGAGGAAAGCAGCAATCCCTGAGGAATACATGATGTCTTCTGAAGGTTCATTCCAACCGCTCAGAAGATTCAGAAAGGCAATAGAACCTCGTATCGACGCCCCTGATCTAAGATCCGGATGCACCCGTGTCGCCCTCGCGATATAAACGGCAAAGCGGATCCAGTCATCACTCCACAACTTATGTTTTCTTCTGACAATTTCCAGTTCTTCCTCTTCTGACTGGTAGGCGAGTTCCACCATAACAAAACGGTCCGCCAGTCCGCGTGACAATCGTTCCGTTCCTACATCATCCGCGGGATTGCTTGATCCAATTAAAGTGAACCCCGATGCAGCCCTCACCTGACCATATCTTGGAATTTCTATGTATCCATCTGAAAGTGCGGTCATCAGGGCATTCAGTGCTCCGCTTGGTGCCCTGTTGAACTCCTCGACATATAAAATGCCTCCCTGGATCATTGCTTTAGTTAATGGACCGGCCGTGAAATATTCAGACTTGTACCCATCTTTTATGACCAATGCGGGATCAAAACTCCCGACCAGTGAGTATGCGCTGAGCTGTTCATCCCCAGTAACTTGTATGACACGCTGGCTGCCGTATATTTCCTCGGATATTGCGTTTAAAATGGTTGTCTTTGATACTCCCGGCAACCCCACCAGCAACACGGGCATTTTCGCATGAATCGCGGACAGAATAATTGCCAGTTCTTTTTCCCGCCCAACAATTCTTCCCGTTAATCGTTTAAAAATAGTGCCCATATCAAACATGTTTATCTTCCTTCCTTTTTCATTGCTATCATGTATAAACGGCTTATGTCCTGTGATCAATGGGTAATTTTCTGCCTTGTGTAAATTTCTGTATTTAATGATTAATCAGTTATTTAATAGTAGAAATATTTACTATTTATTAGCAATATTGCAAATATGTTCTGCAAAATACTCCCAACATGTCGCTTATGAGCAGATGTGAGAGTTAATAAATATGAATTTTGATTAAAATGGCCATTCGAAATGCACAACGATTCCATAGGATTAATGCTTTTGAAACTTAAAAGTTATCCAGAATAACCTTTGCCGTATGGTTGAGATGATTGTTTAATAATTTTTCAAACTCATCAAGATTTTTATGTTTAATTGAATGAAGCATCTCATGATGCTGTTCCTGTGCAAACTCTAATGAAGAAACGGTCGAAGTATAAATCCGCATATATGGCTCAATTGAAACCCACAGATTTTCTATGATTTGTTCCAATTGCTGCGACCCGCAATAAGAATATAGGGTCAGGTGAAACTCCTTGTTTAACAATCTCCAATCATTATCATCATCCGTACGCTGATCCATTGCTTCGAGCATTTCTTCGCTCTTCTTAATATCTTCTTTTTTTAGATTAGGCAGCGCCCACTCCATAGCAAGCAGTTCAAGCCGTTTCCGAATCTCGATAATTTGCTGAATTTCATGCGCGGAGAGTGCCTTAACGGTTACACCCGTCCTTTCATAGTTAACTAGGCCTTCCGTATGCAGCTGTCTTAAAGCTTCACGTACAGGCATGACGCTTACTCCATACATATCAGCAACCTGGCGGATTGTAATTTTTTCGCCAGGAGCAAGTTCGCTGCTTGTAATTTCTTCCCTTAGCCTTTGATAGACCTTTTCATGAATGGATTCCACTTTTATTTGCTTTGTCATCTTTTCCTACTTCCTTTGTGATCACATATCACATATCTGATATTGTTATTCTAGCTTACGTAAAATAAGTTGTCAATAAATATTCAAATAATTTTATAATTACTGATTTCTGAGCTATTGACAATTCATTTTAATTCCTTCCTGTGACGAATTCATCCAGATGATAAACGAGATGGAGTAAAGATATTTTAAAACGGATAAAGTTGTGATTTTAAATCAAAGGGGAAGTTTCCGGGAGCATTTCAAACAAATGGTGGTCATTGGAAAGTTTCTGAAAATCTTTTCATAACCACACGGGATCAGGACAAAAAAGCTGAGATAGTTTTTGAACGTATCGACACAAAAAATGGTGGATATGGAAATGCTGATGAATTTAATCTCTGACGCTCCTTATCCTCCTGCTGTTTTTATCGATCCAACCGTTCTTTGTGGCGCATTACGTGTAGATGGTGTCAATCGAAAAATCCTCAAAGCGGCCCGCTTTCCTAACCTTTTTCACCCCGTCCTTTCAAAAGTTTGTATTTGGGAATTTATATGTCATACGTCTAAAGGACTGGCAGGAATCCAATATAAGTGAATCCGAGATTAGCGACTTCTATCAAAATTCTTACATCCAATCTTCTCGTATTACAATACTTTACCTGTTAATAGTCTCATTGGCAGATACAGTATAAAAACTGTAATAAGAGAGCACCGACCGATTGGCGAAGTATTAGCTGAACTCAGCGAATCTTCGTGCGAAATGGCCAAAGAGATTATTCTGATCAGGAAATGTCACAGCCACTGGAGGACTTTGATCAGAATGATTTTCATATCTGGATTACAGCAATCGGAGAGGAGTGCCAATATATCCTCACCAGTAATGAAAAACATTTTCCATCACGCATTGGGACAATTATAAGAATCCACCCAGAGATTTTTATAATGCATTAGCAGAACCGTAAAAACTAGGCTGTTCCATTGTCCAACATCGAACAATTGGAACAGCCTCTTTAATTTAAGCCCTATGAAACCATTAAATAAATAAGTTGAGGATCAGGACACCGGCCAAACCGACAAGTGAGAGAATAGTTACCATGATGGACCACGTTTTAATTGTTTTCCCAATAGACAAATTAAAATATTCCTTATAGATCCAGAATCCCGCATCATTAACATGAGAGAATGTGATGCTCCCGGCACCGGTTGCAAGCACCATTAATTCAGGGCTCACATGGGTTAACCCGATCAGAGGAGCGGAAATTCCTGCCGCCGTTAGCCCTGCTACTGTTGCTGAACCCAGGGAAACGCGCAAAATCGCTGCAATCAGCCAAGTCAGCAAGAGTGGCGAAAGTGTACTCCCCTGCATGATATGGGCAATGTATTTATCCACACCACTGTCAATAATAACCTGTTTTAAAGCGCCCCCGCCACCAATAATCAGAATGATCATGCTAATCGAGGAAATGGCTGACGGGACAGACCTCATCACTTCCTGCAATTTCTTTCCCCTGAATATACCCAGTGTGAAAAACGCGATGATCACGGAAAGCAGCAAGGCAATGGAGGGCTCACCAAAAAAGGTAACCGTGCTTAATATTGATGATTTTGGAAAAAATATTTCAACCAATGCCTGAATAGACATTAAGATAACCGGAATGATCGCAGTAATTAAGCTTGTGGAGAAACTTGGCATTTCCTCTTCTGTGAATTTTTTTGGATTGAAGAGTGCTTTAGGAATTTCAGCTTGCAGATCTTTTTCCTTGAAAAATTTTGTAAACAACGGCCCACCCGCAATGACTGCCGGTATGGCCAGAATGATCCCATATAAAAGTGTTTTACCCAGATTCGCATGGAATACTGTCGCAATGGCGGTTGGGCCCGGATGAGGCGGCAAAAATCCGTGAACCGTGATCAGGGCCGCGACGACAGGCATTCCTATATAGAGAATCGGCAATCCTGCTTCAATGGCAATGGTAAAAGCCAGAGGAATTAAGATAACAAAACCGACTTCATAGAACAGGGCGATACCGACAATAAAACCAGTTAAAACGGCTGCCCATTGAACACGTTTTTTCCCAAACTTATTAATAAGTGTTAAGGCAATTCGGTGTGCACCACCGGAATCAGCCATTAATTTTCCCAGAATCGCGCCAAACCCCAGAACCATCGCCAGGCTTCCCAAGGTTCCCCCAAGTCCGGTTTTGACAGAGGTTATTGCGGCAATGGGGGACATACCTTCCATAATGCCTACCGCTATCGAAACTAGAATCAAGGATATGAAAGCGTTTACTTTTAAGACAATCATTAATAATAACAGTAAGGCAACTCCCACGCAGATAATGATAATCGGCATATTGATCCTCCTTGTTTTTCACTTTATTCATTTTGGCTAGGGTCGCTCAGCTCTTACATGTAAATAAAAGTTAGTCCTCTGAAGCACTTGAGAACAGACGGATGCATTTTTTCATAACCGATTCCATTGATTTCTGTGCTTCAGATGTGATGACGGACAAATGAGGCCATTGATGACTATCCAACGTTTTCTGCATACCTTGGACTGCTGCGATTGAAACTTCCGTGTTGACATTGATTTTGGTAATGCCCAACCGGATCGCTTTTCTGATCACATCATCCGGTGTACCTGATCCGCCATGAAGGACTAAGGGTATCGGGACGCATTGATGAATCGCGTGCAAGAGCGATAGATCAATGTGCGGTTCCCCTTTATAGAGACCGTGCACCGTGCCGATTGCAGCAGCTAAGAAATCAATTCCTGTCTCACGGGCGAAGAGCCCGGCGGATTGCGGATCTGTCAGTGATCCATCACCTTCTGCTTCATCAGAAAAATCCCCTGTCTTCATGGATCCTACCTCACCCTCAACAGAGACACCTGTCAGATGGGCAATAGCTGCAATTTCCTTCGTTTGAGCTATATTTTCTTTCAGATCAAACCTGGAACCATCAAACATAACAGAAGTAAACCCACATCGGATAGCCTGAACAATCGATTCCTTCTGTTCTGCATGATCGAGATGCAGGGCAACAGGCAGCTTCGTTTTCTCTGCCAGAGCTTTAACCATGGCGGAGAACCCATCCAGTTCAACCATTGGAAAATACCGTTCACCCAAGGCAAGAATGACAGGTCGTCCTTCTGATTCAGCGGCATGGAATGCAGCTTGTATGGTTTCCATATTGTAAACATTAAAGGCGGCTACCGCGTATTTTTTCTCTTGCGCCTTGCGTAGCAGTTCCAAAGTATTTACAAGCATTTGAATTCGTCCTCCATTTCAATACGAATGAGATCCAGAACAGTAACAATCTTTTATTTTATGACTTCCGTTTTTTGTTCCTCTAAAATTTCCACGGCTTCCCGCAGTGTCGACTTTTTTCCTACATTCCCTGGGAAAATGATGTACGAGATCCCCGGATATTTGCTCTCGTTTCCGGTCTGCCAGACAGGTATTCCGGGCAAAATCTGACCCAGAACCTTAGCCTTTTTAACGCTTAGCCCCTTTGTTCCAATGTCACTTGATGTAATACCACCTTTGGCAATGATATACGATGGTCGGACATTTAATTGCCGGACAATTTGCGTTACGGCATCAGAGATTTTTACAGAAAGTTGAAGTTCCTCTTCACTTTTTCCTGGCCCAAGGTCGATTCGTTTTCTACTTGTATAGACGGTGACTGTCTTGCCTGCCTGGAGCAACGAATCACATTGACTCGTCACCCGGTTTATCTCCTGTTGCTCTTTTTCATCATCAATGAGCAGCGGGCAGTTCAATTCAATGAATTCAATTTGTGGCTTTCTTTTGAGTTCCTGAAGTTGATCAGTCGTTTTCTGAACATGTGAACCAACAACAATCAGCCCTCCCGTTGAGGCATCTTCTTTTCTAAGTTCCGGTCCAGTCAGCAGAGCTCTGTCACTGACTTCGCCAATCGCTTTAGGAAGAGCTGCGGCTGTCCGGAACAGGAAGTTCTTCCCCGATTTAATGGCCCGAACTACCGCAGCTGCAACAATCTGTACATCTGCCTGATCAACGGCGTTCACAACGATTTTATTAAAGTCTCTGACAGCCATTAATTGCTCTGTAATTGAGTCGATAGCAAGAGCCCGGATACTTTCCAAGGAGATATAGGTGGTGTCCTCCGCCGTAAACTCACCATCCGTCTTCTCTTCGATCCATTTTCCCAAATGAGAATTCTTGTAACCGAAAGTCCGGTCCCCGGCGAATTCCGTTTCGCCCGCGGGGACAAAGGTGTCATTATATCGGACGTAATGGATATTATTGTAAGTTAACCGACCGCCCTCTTTAAAAAAGGGCATCAATAATTCACCATCATACTTAATTGTCGTCAGTGACTCGACGGTTTCTTTCAATACTTCCGTTTCCGTAGGATAATGTCCTCGAAGTGTTGAATCGCTGCGACTGATAATTATAAACGGCCGCTGATATTTTTCTGACGCCCGGACAATGTTCCTCGCGATTTCTTCATGGGCTTTAACGGTTTCACTCCGGGTAAATCCTCTGGAATTCGTCAGAATAAAAAACATGGGATTTTCTTCTCGGAATCCATTTTCTATGCTCGCTGGTGACCAGTCGGTATAGACTGAGACATCATGCACGGTTTGGACACCTGTCGGATCATCATCCAGAACAATGATTTTGCGATCAAAGCCTGTCAGTGCATTTTTCAGCAATTGATCAGTCGACGTTTTATCAATTCTCGGCAATTGCTGAAGAACTTCTGTGGTTAGTCTCTGGGAATCTGCCATCGCTCAGCCCTTCTTTACTTCGATTTTCTCATTGGACCGGTTCACCGTGACATTCGCCATTTTTTCATAGAACTGGACAATGCTGCTGTGATCCAGATTGATCTTTCCATCGGCTTTCAGCGCATGGAAAATTTCCAACAGCTGGCTCGTTAACGGAAGCGGCACGTCCAAATCATGCGAGGTAGCGATTACATTTGTGATGTCTTTAAGATTGATTGCGATTTTGCCCCCAGGTTCAAAGTTACGATCCAGAATCATTGGAACCTTGGCATCCATAACCGTGCTTCCCGCGAGACCGCCACGGATGGCCTGATACATTTTCTCGATATCAATGCCTGCCTTCGCAGCCAGGACAAGTGCTTCAGACACAGCAGCAATATTCAGATTGACAATAATCTGATTTGCCAGCTTCGCGGTTGATCCACAGCCATGATCGCCCACAAGCGTGACACTTGTTCCCATAGCATGAAGAACATTGTTAACGCTTTCAAAAACGACCTGTTTTCCTCCTACCATAATGGCCAGCGTCCCATCAATGGCCTTAGGCTCACCGCCGCTCACCGGTGCATCCAGCATCTCAATTTTATGTTCCGCCAATCCTTTCGCGATTTCTCTGGAATCAGCAGGTGTCACCGAACTCATGTCAATAACGACAGTCCCCTTATGCGCACCTGAGACAATGCCTTCAGATCCGAATGTGACTTGCTTGACATGCTGACCCTTGGGCAACATCGTAATAATTACTTCGCAACTCTCAGCCACTTCCTTTGCTGTGCCCGCTGAAGTAGCTCCCGCCTGAACGAGCTCATCCACAGCTGATTGATTGATATCAAAGACAACCAGTGAATAATTCGCCCGAATTAGATTAAGTGCCATAGGTTTGCCCATAATGCCCAATCCGATAAAACCAATGTTTGATTCCATTCTTAATGCCTCCGTCGTATTAATTTTTCTTTAAAGCACGCGTTTGGATAAGCGCTTACATATTAGCTTAATCAAATGCTTTTGTATACAATATAATAAATTTGTATACAATATGAATTGTTTTGCATATTTCATTATATTCCTGTCAATCTGTGATATCAATCATTTACTATTTTCTTTGAGTTGATCTATTCCTCTATTTTGGAACGTGATTCGTATTTTGCTATAATGATAGATAAATCAGGAACGGATAAAAGGTGAATGGGATGGAGCGGAATAATGATAAACCTCAAAATGCATCGTTGAAAGCCTATGAATCCATCCGTGACATGATCTTAAACGGAGAAATTCCTACCGGGGCAAGAATTGTAGAAGATAAACTCGCCTCAATCGTTGGTGTGAGCAGAACGCCAATCAGAGAAGCGATACAGCGTCTGGAGCAAGAGCACCTGATCGTTAACAAACTGGTGGTCAAACCGGAAGAAAAAGAACTGCGCAACTCCTTTCAGGTGCGTATTTTACTTGAAGGATACTCCGCCCACTGTGCAGCAATGTATTTTACAGAACATGACCTTGAATCCCTGAGTGAATGTGTCCGAATCGGAAGAACGGGATCCATCGATGAAATCATGAAAGCCAATGAACGGTTTCACGATGTTATCGTCCAGGCAAGTAATAATCCGATCATGATTGATATGATCGATCATATGAAATCGATTATTTATCTCTTTCGGCGAACCGTTATTTCTCATAACCGTCCGTTTCTCATTGATGAACATGAGAAAATTTATCAAACCATTCGAGCCCGTGACGCGGAAAATGCGGAACGAATGATGAAAGAGCATTTACAGGCAGATCTCGATTTTTCGTTGCACTTTATAAAGTAAAAAAGCTCAGCCATTCATCTTCAAATGGCTGAGCTTTTTCGATTTTTTAACTGTAATTGTTCTCATTGTCGTTAGTACCATCCAAAAGCCATGATCAATTGAAAATAAAACTAATTTTCAACCTGAAACTTACGCTTTAAGCTTACCATGCTATAAGCCGGTACGCTCTGCTGAACAGGTACACCTTCCTCAAGTGCATTAACCCGAATGCTGTCTTTCAGTAAATCATACGGGATCGGTACGGGGATTGCTGTTGGATTGGATAATCTGACAATGTAAGCATCGGCATCGAGATAAGACGGATAAATAGATGAAACAATTAAATCGTGATCCGCTTTGATCAGCGAGTATCCATTGCTTGGTATGACGTCGGTCTCTGTTTTCCATATCTTATTGTCCAGCCTGTTGATAAAGAAATTTAGGCTTTGCAATTGATAGCTGACAGACGGTGAAAGCCAGTCTCTGACACAAAGAGCTACTTTTTGTTCATCAAATACACTAGGTTCCATATTCAATGCAAATTCGAACTTACTTTCTCCAATTTCCTGTGCCAGAGGGGTCGGCATCATAACATGTCCCTGATTCGTGGTATCGCCTGAAGCCCTCCCAGGACGCCAGACAAGATCGGGTTTGCCTAATTGTCCGGTGGTAGACATAAGTGTGATAAACAGGAAACTGTTCAAATACTCGTATTCTTTCAGCCCTTTTGCAAATACCGAAAAATGACTCTTGCTATCTTCAACTGTGACACTCTTGTCAAATGCAGCAATATTGACCGGTTTCTCAACATATTTCTTCTCCCAGTCTTCGGGAATGGGTTCATTTTCCCGAACAATAAACCCATTCTGAATCTGCGCAACAACATGATCACTTTCAATTGATGTATTTATCTTTAATCTTAACCGGTGAGAGTACACTTGATTATTAACAATCAGTTTCCCATCAATCAAATGTGATTCCGGCGTCACTGTCATAATGATTTTTAGGGAAACACGGCCATAAGCCGGGCTTAATACTTTACGATCTTCTAGATCTAGTGGTAAAGCAGTTGCCCCTATTACCACAAGCGATTGTTTTTCAGCATCTTTTATTGTGTATGCTTTTTCAAGTGTTAGCGCTCGTTCGCTATCTCGTCGCAGCGGTGAATAGTCATACGTATCGCCATCATTTGCAGAGTCGACAATTTCAATAATGTGATCATACACTTTATCCCCGGATTTTAAACTAATTTCTCCGTCATTAAATGATAGGCTGAAATAGTCATTTTGGACACTTACATTTTGTCCCAATGCCTCTTTGCTGGATACACGGGATGGGAGCTGTTCTACTGAGTTTTCAAAGTGAATGATCTTGAAACCCATAGGTGGCAGAGTAACATGAATTCGAACGTCCAATTCATAATAAGCCGGTTCATCAAAGTATTCAGTTCCTTTTGGAACAAGTTTCAAAATGTTACTGCGGCTGGGATAGTATTTCTCAGAAAGAATCACCGGATGATCCGCATTAATAAAATGGATGCTTTTTGTTGCCGTCAGAATTTTAACTGTTTTGTTGCCTTCAAATTCAAAGGGGTCGGTATTAAAAACCAGAACATCATGATCTTTCAGTTCCATGGCATCGGCCATTTTTTTGCAGATCATATTTTCAATACCGTCAGCCAGTTCGTCTGCCTCCTTAAACCGATGCATAATATCAATTGCGACGTTATCAGAAACACTGCCGCCTAAGCTATCGTGTGCCTGACATTCCAGTAACTTTTTCCAAAGTTTAGTGAGCAGCCCCGGACCTATTCTGACGCCGTTATTATGCGCAATCACCATCAAAGGTTCAATTCGCCGCAGAATTTTTTGTTCAATCAGGAAATTATTCAATTTAATTTTTGTTCTGACTGACGTTATGGTCCGATGCACACGCGAATATACTGGATCCTTTAATTCGCCCTGATACGTTTCCAAATCTTTCTTGTGCCGGATGATATTCACAAACTCCAGGTAGCTGCTGATCTTGTTCTCATACTTACTCAGGTCATTTATTTTTTTAACGGTTTCACCCAGTTTCTTAACAATATTCATCTGATCAATACCTGATGGAATAAGGACATCTTCCTGATTTCCATACCGGCTCTCAAATTCAATCGCCTTATCAAGCCTGTCATTGACAAAATCCTGTAAATGTTCCTTTGAATCAAGAGTGATCATACCGGTTAAGTAACCGAACGGGAAATTGATCGCATAGACTCTGCTATCGCCCAATCCTTTCCATTTGAAGTAGAGTGACTGTACCTGCTTATCGAGATTGATGCCTCTCCAAAAGAGAAAGTTATCAATTCCTGCTTGATTCAGTAATTCTGGTATTTGAGCGTTGAATCCGAATGTGTCGGGTAAATAACCAATCATCATGGGATTACCATACTTTCTTCTCGTATCATTAATCCCAATAATAAGATTGCGCAATATGGATTCGGCATCGGCATTTATCGCGTCCGTTTGCGTGTACCAGGGACCCAAAAAAAGGCGCCCCTCATTTACTAAATTCCTGATCCTGCTGAGTCCTTCCGGATGAATCTCCACGTACTCATCGACAATTGATGACTGTCCGTCCAGGCAGAAATTGGCGTCCGGGTTTTTCTCAAGTTCATCCAGAACTTCTGTGAACAGTTGATCACTCAAAACCAGGGCATCCATGCTTGTAAAATACCATTCACGATCCCAATGTGTGTGATTCACTATATATGATGTGACCATTATTTTGCCTCACCCTGAGCCACAGTTTTAGATGTTTCCAGTTTTACTAGATTGCGTTTCTTAAGTGATTTCAAAAAGTTAACCATGACCGCCGTGATCGCAACACCAATTAAAATGCTCAGTGTATAAGTGAAAACATTACTTGCGAAAGGAATCGCCATAACGGTTGCAAGCATGGTGCTATGTGTTACACCAAAGGCTGCATTAACGGCACAGGCAGCAGATGTTCCTACAATAATACTGGGAATCACGCGAACCGGATCAGCAACCGCAAATGGAATCGTCCCTTCTGTAATACCGACACACCCCATGATCAATGCGGATCGCCCACTCTCTATTTCCGCATCAGAGTAATATTTTTTGCCGATTATCGTTGCGGCAAACATGCCTAGCGGCGGAATAGCTATAGCCATAAGCATTGCGGTGCTTGGTGCGTATACTCCGGATGAGAAAGAAGCAACACCAAAGGCATAAGCTATTTTATTGATCGGGCCACCCATATCAACTGCCATCATGGCTCCGATAATTGCTGCCAATAGAATGCTATTTGCTCCCTTCATACCTGTGAGCCAAGCCGTTAGCCCCTTTGTTAAGGCCTGTATTGGATCACCAATGACATAGATTAGCAGCAAACCTACTACCAAACTTGCGACAAAAGGAATAATGATCAGTGTCTTAACCACAATGATATTTTGCGGCACAGGCATTTTCTTCAGCCATAGAACTAGATAACCTACTAAAATACCTACTAGCATGCCGCCCAGGAACCCGGTTCCCAGCTGGTTGGCAATCATTCCACAGATAAAAGCGGGTGCTAGTCCGGGTCTGTCCGCAATTGAATAGCTGATATAAGCGGCAATCATTGGAACGATAAATCCTAGTCCAGTCTGTCCTATTAATCTCAAGTTACCCCATAAATCTTTCGTTTCATTCCATACGTTTGGCCCCCCAATGATGACAGCTATAGAGGTTAATAACCCGGCTGCTGTTACAAGTGGAATCATATACGACACACCTGTTTGAAAATGTGCAGCCAAATCTTTACCAAATTTTTTCATACTCATGATTTATTCCCCCTTTGTGATTAATTACCTGAAACTAGCGCAGCTGCTTTTTCAATGGCAGATTTCCCGTCTTTTACAACAGCTGAAGTTCCAAGCTCTAATATTTTCTTTCCATCAAACCGATCTCTACCGGAAACTGTTGTATCGACTGCGAAGATCACAACATCGGCATTGTCAATATCTTCCTGTGATAAGCGATTTTCAATTCCCATTGATCCCTGAGTCTCAACCTTAATCTCATATCCCGATTTCTCAGCATACTTTTTAAGATTTGCCTGGGCCATGTAGGTATGTGCGATTCCCGCAATGCATGCTGTTACTGCAACAATTTTTAGTGACATCATAAATCCCCCTATTTTGATAAAATTTGAATAACTTCTTCAGTTGTGTTCGCTTCCTTGATAGCCCTTACAAAATGATCATCCATTAATCTGGAAGCAATTTTCGCTAAGGCTTGCAAATGTTCTTTCCCTTTATCTCTGGGATTAACAGCCATCAAAAAAATAATTCTGACCTTACTGCCATCTAACGAGTTCCATTCAATCCCTTCGGTTGTTTTCGCAAAAATGACTGTTGATTCATTGACATAGTCACTTTTCCCATGTGGAATCGCGATGCCATTGCCAATTCCCGTTGTTGTGTAACTTTCCCTTTCTAAAACATCATCATAGAATCCACCCGCATTGTTAATGTAATCGTTTTCAAAAAGTTTAATAGACAATTTTTTTATCGCTTCCTGCTCGGTCTTTGCATCGAGATTCATTACAATATTTTTCTGACTGATTAAATCTATGATTTGCATACAGGATCACCACCTTTCAAAACTGCCAGGACTTCTTCCCTGCTGTTAGCGTTCTTTATTTTGTTTAATTTGCTGCTGTCCTCCAGTATTTCATTAAAATATTGATAGATGGACTCAATTTCCTTGTGAACTTTCTTATTCAAGGCGATAAAGAAAACGATATTCACTGTCTCTTCTCCCCAAACAATTCCTTTTTTACTAATCAGTACTACAATCCTTGGATCGAGTACGTAGTCAATTTGCGCATGGGGTATGGAGATGTTATTAAAAGCTGTACTGGAGAGTTTTTCCCGTTCCAAAGCACTTTGAAATATTTCCGGCTTTGCCAGCTTGAATGAAACTAACTTCGCACTGATAAACTGGATGACCTCATCTCTATATTTGAGATCCGGGTTAATGAAAATTAATCTGGGATCCAGTAAGGTGACAAAATGGCTTGAATTTATCATGCTGCCAGTTAATGAGTTCTTTATTCGTCTGATCTGTTCGATATCCTGATTGTTCAAAAACGGACTGACTACAACCACTGGGACACTGACTGCATCAATATTGATCGTGCTGATAATGATATCCTCCGTGATCTCGGTCTCATTTAATTCCTGTAATGAGAGCACTCTTGTGATGTTAATATCATTTTGAAAATACTTATGAATTCGCTGCTCCAAAAGCCTTGAAGTACCGATACCGCTACTGCAGACCACAACAATTTTCAATTCCGGATTCGCCTTGTTTCTTTCCAAATAAGATTCAATATGAAGTGCAATAAATGCTGTCTCATCTTCATTCAAATCCACTCCATATTTCTGAAGAATCCGACACTTCAGGTCCAGGGCGTACTCATAGGCTTCAGGGAAGAATCGTTTTGCCTGCGAAGTATATGGATTAAAGATAGTTAATCCTAGGTGAAGACGTTTCAATGCTGATAGCAAATGCAGTGTTAATCCTTTGATCAGTTCGTCATCATAGGATGTTAAATTCAAATTACTTTTTAAAAATTTGGCAACTGAATTCTTTCTGATTAAATCATCTTCCCAAATTAAATCGTCCTGCTTCATCGCTTTTCGCTGAACGGCAATAATATGAATATTGATATAGTTCTTTTCTTCTTCAGGAATTTTGATTTGGAATTTTTCCTGCAGAATTTCGATTAACATCAGTGTGTTCTGTTCAAGCTCAAACTTTGTATTATTCGTTGCTAAAAACTTGTTCTTCTTGATTCGTTCAACCGCAATAATCAGATGAATGGCTAATGATTGAAATTCATAGTCAGTAAAATCCAATCTGCTGCGATAGAAAAATTCATCAAGCGATGATAGTACTTTATTAAGTGTGTCGCTGTCAAATAAATGTTCGAGATCACTGGGCAGTTTAATATCCCGCGTCAACTTCCCGTTTTCCTTTTTTGCATAGGATCCCCTGCCCCAATACATCCGGATCAGTTTCGAAACCAAATCCCGTCTTAGCCGCTCTGTAGTTTCAATTCGTATTCCTTTCTGTCCGTAGCTTAAGCTAACATGGCTTTTTTCTAGAAATGCCTTAACTTCTTTAAGATCACCTTCAACAGTACTCCGGCTCACGAACATATTCTCCGCCAATTGCTGAATCGTGACAAAATCAAAATTCATAAGGAGCTGGGAAAAGATATAAAGGACTCTTTCATCTTTTGTACCAGGGATCCCGTTACCAGAAGTAACGAGAGGTTGGAACAGCGGCCGCACGTCTCCCTCAAAATAGATCCCATTATTCTGTTTCCTAACTAGTTTCAGATCAAACGGCTTGATGATGTCATCAATAGCATCAAGGTATTTGGCAACCGTTCTTTTCGATAACTTCATATAGTTAGAAATGTCAGCATAACGAGTCTTCTTCTGGGCCAGAATAAATTTAATTATTTGGGCTTCCTTAACACCACATGGATTTGATATCGCTTTCATAAAAATCATCCTTCTGAGCTCACTTATTAGTATAAATTCAATTAACAACCCTGCATATTTTAAAAAATGCACTATTAAAAGTGCAAAATTTAGGTACCTATATTGAATTCAGAACGATAACACAAAATAAGTATGCATAAAAGTAAAGTTATAAAAAGCACAGGAAGAATGATAAAGATTGATTGAACCGAGATCAATTCAAGTACTCATAGGTACTCAAAATTATTGTACCAATACTCGCTGTAAGATTCAGTAGATTTACTGTTGAGTAAGAGATTCCATTCACTCGCCGCTTGATCAACATTATAGTAATGAATAA
Organism: Sporolactobacillus shoreae; assembly: GCF_004684935.1. Lineage (GTDB taxonomy): Bacteria > Bacillota > Bacilli > Bacillales > Sporolactobacillaceae > Sporolactobacillus > Sporolactobacillus shoreae. Next base: position 171,185 of record NZ_SRJD01000002.1, on the reverse strand, counting down.
AAGATTAATATGTTTTTCTACATCATCTGCCCATCTGTCAAGAAGACGAACTAATGAAGAACAATCTTGATGGCACTGGGTAGGAAATTGGCTCTCAATTGCAGCCTACAATCCTGCCCCTGCCATCTTAAAAAAATGCTGCGGCAGCGAATAAGCCATCGCGTGTTCTGATGAATCGCTTCAATTTTTCTTATAATAATTAACCGCCTTATGGAACGGCTTGGCAATGCCGGTCCATAAGACGGTTATTAGTAAGCAATTTCTCTGGAAGCGATTACCCATTCAGCTGATCGGACACATTATGAAGGGTTACTTAGTCAGAGCCACCTCATCAGAAAATGATACCGTTTCGTCAATTTCAATCGATGGATTGAGCGATTGAACCACAGGACAGTTCTTTGCAATCAGCCGCAGGTCTTTTATCGCTTTTTCCTGATCCGCTTCGTCGACATTTAAGACAAGATGCACATGAATCGCCGATATCGGATGGGTTCCCAGTTTCTCGTTAATTTCATAATCCACATCAACACTGATTAATTTGAACGGAATTTTCTGTTTCTTGAGAATGCCTTCATACACATAAGCGTTGCATGCTGCCGTCACAGCGACAACGGTTTGAATCGGTGAAAACCCGAGTTCTCTCAATAAAATCCAATTTCCGCTTTCATGAACCAGTTCGACATGCAATGTGTACGAACACTAATTGTGAGTGCACCAATTTCCCTGAGTGAATAAGACTTCTCTTAAAGTATTGAGCTTTTATTTTGAATAATACCAGTTAATCGTGTCATTGGGCCGTACACGATATGCCCCGGCACTGATGTTAGGGGCCTTTCCGTTTACGGTGTACATCCACCCACTGGCGGGCGATGTCTGGCCGGCTTTCTGGTTATTAATACTGCTTACATAGATTGAGCTTCCAAAACCGGAATAGCTGAACTCAATATTCTTTGTATATGTGAATCGCTGCAGTTCAGAAAATACACTGTCATTGGATTGATAGATGACGCTGCCCTGAGTATTAAAACCGTTTAGGCCATGAATCGTAACTGACACCTTTCCCTCAATTGAAGCTGGTCTTGATGAGGAATTTGATGATGCGGATATCTGCTGGCTGCTTTTTGTCTGGTCCGATTCATGCGTTACGGATTCATTTGTTTTGATCGTACCGCTTTTTGATGACTGATTGTTGACAGAAGATTTCTTTGATACTTCCGGTACATCACTTTTTGTATTCTCTGAGCTGGCAGCAGATGCCATTCGATCCGATTCTCTCTCTTTTTTTTCTTTCGGATCGGGTGATTTTTTTTCAGTGTTGTGACTATCAGGGGCCACAGAGGACTGAGACGATATATCCTGATTTGTAATCGGCGCAGATGATGGAGCAGTTTTCGTTTGTACCTGAAAGCTCCCGATAACCAAACCAATGCCGGTAACAATTGCTAATATAGGGATGACAAAAGTAATGAGTGTCTTTTTCACGCTCTTCGTCTCCAGATTGTGAGTCTATAGATCAATGCTGCTGCTCCGAGAAGAAAAATAATGATTCCGGTCAACAAAAAAACGGGATTTACAGCCATACTTCGTGTTGCTTTAGTTTGTGGTGTATTTTTTTTATTTCTGGTAGCCTGTGCCTGCCGTTTTTTTACTGCTTTGTGCGTTTTTGGTTGTGTACCTGATACTTTTGCTTTTGAATCGGGACTTTTCTCAGTTTTCCCTAGTGCAGAATGGACCGCGGCTTTGGAAGCAGGAACAGTCGAAGTTGTATTCTGTACAACAGATGTTATCTTGACTGGCGACGTTTTCCGAGTTCCAGCCAGATGACTTGTTTCAGAGGTAACCTGGACAACGGATTTTTTTGATGACGTATTGTTACTGATCCCTGACGTCTCAGACGAAGGCTTAATTACTGGTGCAGGTACTTTCACTACAGGATCTGAAGATATTGCCTTAGGAAAGACAAACAATTTTCCACCGGAAAAAAAAGTTTTGTAAGCGACAAGTGCCTTAAGCACTTCGTCGTTTGTCATCGGATCCTCAGGATAGCCGGACTGCCACATGTACCCATTTCCGGACTGGAAGGTGTAAAGATTACTTACCGGATTTTTACCGTTTTTATCAAATGGTCCGGTTGTTGGGTCGATGCCGACAGAAGTCAGACCGATAACCGCCTCCGCTGCTGAATTTGAGTTTTCGCCATAGTTGGAAAAACCTCCATCAGGCAATTCAGATCCTGCCAGATACTGGACAGCTTTATTAATCGCGTTTTTTACATCAGCCTGGCTCTGGTACGGAGCCAAAGCAGCCAAAGCGGCACCGGTGGTATCCACATCAGCAGGTGGCCCAGCATAACCCCAGCCTCCATCCTGATCGGTTTGGGATAATATTTTCTGAATCAGACCGGCAGGCGTATTCACCGCATCGACGGGAAGTTTGTCCTCATATGTATTGAGTGCGATCAATGCATAAATATTAGCAGAAGGGGTGCTCAATGAATTGTCTTTACTTAGTTCGCCAATCAAGTTTCTTCCATTAAAACTCATTGGATCCTGTTTCAGAGCCTTGAGAGCGATGATCACCTTTTCCAGCGATGTACCGGAGAGATTAGTCTCTGATTGGAGCTTACTCAGGTAGGCATCCTGATTCTCCTGAGTCAGCACACCATTCCGTGCTAACGCAATGACTGCCCAATCGTCCAATTGTCCGGTTGTATCTGTTAAAGATTGCGTCAGTTGTCCGGATTGTACGTAATTTTCCAGGCTGGTCAGATGAGTTTCAAAATCGTTAGGTGTTGCGGCTGAAACCGTAAAAGGAAACAAAATGGCTAAAAAGAAGGCTAGAATAATTGTTGTGTATCGTTTCATTTTAAAAACTCCTCTATAACTGTATAAATAAAGCCCCCACTGAATAGAATGGAGGCTTATTTCCTGACCTGTCTACCGCAAGTGGTTTGAAATTCGGGATTGAAGGAAAGATCGGACTTTAACTGTGACGGGATCGTTCAGGAATTTCACCTGATTCCATCCTTCAATCTTCTTATTTAATTTTTAATGATTCTTGTTCTTTCCTGAACAGCTTAAACAGCATAGGAGACAGAAGGCCAAACATTAAGTTTCCTACAGCATGATAAGTGTCAAAAAACAATCCACTGAGATACATGCTTATGACGGTCCAGATATTTGATGACATGAGAAAATAAGAACAAGCCATAATCAAACCGAATAAATAACCGGAAACAGCTAACCATCCGACGTAAAATAACTTTTTTTTAGGGAGAAAGCTGGAAATCAATCCGATTAACCCCCAGGCAGCCATTTGAAAAGGCGTCCAAAGACCAAGGCCTAAAATCAGATCGGATAAAAAAGCAACCATCAAACCTTCAATAAGTCCCATTTTCCAACCAAAAAACCATCCAGTGAGAATAATGATAATGGTTGCCGGTTGTATATTAACACCATGAATGAGCAGTCGTCCGGCTACAGCGGCTGAAGTCAGCAATGAAAGTAAGGTTATTTTACGAACCCTTAACAAATTAATCCCTTCTCAATGATCATAAAATATACATTTAATTTCAAATTATTTTTCGATTTCTATCGGGCTCTTTTAGGAGTCTGAACAAACGAATACACTATCAAGGCACTAAAACCAGCTTACAACTCCTTGTGACCGGTCTGCTCCCACTTGGTTACGTTCTCTTCTTTCATACTGGCACATTGATTCAGATACCGCGACAGTACAAAGAAGTAGTCCGACAGACGGTTTACTAAAACAAAGCTTTGCGGAACATCTGAATTCAGTCCGGTTAAAAAAGCTACATAGTCCCGCTCGCACCGACGGGTAATTGCGCGGGTCACTTGAGCGTAACTGGCCAGAATCGTGCCGCTGTACAGAATAAATTCAGTCAGCGGATCAACACGCTGATCCAATCGATCGATTTTTGACTCGAGCGATGTGACATGACTTTGATCAATATAAATTTTTGAAAAATTTGAGCTGATCTCGATCCCTATATGATAAAGCGCGTTCTGAATCCAGCTTAGATTCTTCAGTTCAGCCCTCAGATCATCCCGATGGTTATTCAAATTCAGATATTTGCTGATCAGCGACGACAGATAGCCGATGGATGCGGCGACCTCGTCTATACTGCCGTTCAATTCAATAAGCGGACTGCTTTTCAACGGACGTGATCCATTCAGAGTATTTGTTCTGCCAAGGTCACCATTACCTGTGTAAATCTTCATCAGACTCCCCTTTCTGTCAGCAATGACCTTTAAAAAGATTTTCATTCAGCCCATTTTGCTTCTGTGAGCGCAGTTCAAATTTAGTCGTCAAAATCTTTTACAATACGATCCACCTTTTCCTCTGAATCCGCACTCCCTATTTTCTTTTTAATTACAACAAAATAGATGACGAATCCGATCAGGATTAATACAATGGACAAGAGCGCCGTCATATGAAACTGGGTAGGAACAGTCAGTATCGCAAGTTCAAAAATCAGCCACAGAATAGCCAGAATAAATACCGGCTTTGCGGCTTTTCCAAGATTGAAATTGCCTTCTTTAATTTTTACATTTTTTCTCGCTAATCCATAACATACGATGGTTATGAAGTAGATAATGGCAGGAAGTATGGCCGTCACACCGATCAATGTGGTCAGTGAACTTGAGAATACCGTAGCCACAATGCCAAATACAAGAATCAGGATTGTCGCATAGATTGGCGACGAGGTTCTGGATGATACTTTTTTAAACAGATTGCTGAAAAAGAAGGCGCGATTTCGTGACATGACATAGACAAGTCTTGAACCGGAAGTCATGGCTACGGTACCGCAGGCAAATATAGAAATGCTCACGATGACCAGAAACAGTTTGCCTATTACAGATCCTAAGCTTGTCTGCAAAATATAGGGTAGCGGGCTGCTGGAGGCCAGCGTTGCCGGAAGACTTTTAATCGCAAGCGTTACAGCAACTAAGAATGCCGTACCGAATACACCAGCTAGGAATACGGAGCTTATTATCGCCTTCGGTACGGTCTTGCCAGGATTAATCGTTTCTTCACTTAAATTGGCCGCCGATTCGAACCCTACCAGAGTAAAGGCACCCATCAGCATACTCATCATGAATGGACCAATATAAGATGCTCCTTCGCCTTTATTTACCGTATTCAACAGAATTGACGGGTCGTTGCCGTTTTTCAAAGCAACGACTAATAACACAACCGTTAGCGCAATAATTCCAAGGCTTTCGGTAAATACTGCCGCGTTATTTATATAAGAAGCAAGTTTTACGCCAACGATGTTGATCGCTGCCTGAACAATTAACGTGACAATAATGATCGTTGTTATTTCAGAAGGGGTTCCCTTAAGACCAATTAACGTGGCAAAGATTGGCGCAACGCCTGAGTCAATTGCCGGAACAACAAGCACTAGAAAGCAGATACAGATCCAGCCAGTGATCCAGCCCATCATTTTGTTAGACAATCGCGTAATCCATTGATACGAATATCCGGAAATAGGAATGACACCGGCCAATTCCGCAAAAATAAGAGCGACAAGAAGCTGGCCGATAAACGTGACAACCCATGACCAGATACCGGCCGGCCCGCCGGTAGTAAGCACAAACTGATAATTAGCGAAAATACCGGTTGTAATCGAAATAAATGAAAAAGCGACGGCAAAGGAACTGAATAATTTCAGATTTCTTTTGAGTTCCTGCTTATAATCGGATCCTTCCAAAGATTCATTTTTCATAATTTCACTCCTATACATAATTTTCAAAAAATTAATTGCCCACACATTCTTACCCGTTCCCCAATGATTCCATCTCAATCAACGCGATCAACTCAGCCAGACCGTCTGTCCATAAAATCCCCCCTTTTGCGGACTATGCCTGATTAGAGTTTTAAATCAATCCCGCTCTTCTTTTCCTTCATCATCAATTCGATTAAGTAGGCGATCTGTGCTCCTGCCTCCACGGTCGGTGTACCATCGTTATAAATGTTGGAAATGACCGTCCTCTGTGATTCCGGCTTTACAGTGCTGGAATCATAGGCCATATAGGCGCTCATGCTTTCATTCGTGACCAATCCGGGTCTTTCGCCGACTAAAAGAACAGTTACTTTGGCATTCAGGGCCTCACTGATCGCGTCCATTGTGGCCACTCTGCCATATTTAACAAAGATAGGTGTGCCCATTTTATATCCTTTTGCCCTGACCCTGTCAGAAATGATTGAATAGGTATCCTCCAAATTGGCATCAATAGCGAAGGCGCTGAGCCCGTCGGCGGCTATAATCTGGATATCAGGGTTCACGATACACCTGGCCTTGACTTCCTCTATTGTATCTTTTGAAAATTTCCTGCCTAAATCAGGTCTTGTAATATATTCTTGCTTGTCTCTGACAAGCGTCTTTATCTTAAAGAACCCTAATCGATCAACAAGACTTTCGTCTACATCGGACCAGACAGAATCATTGGCCGCCGCGTGATCGGCGAGAAACCTGAGTAATGTCTCCGTCCTGTATCTTGTTCCAGCCCTCCCGACGCAAACCCGGGCATTTGTCGATTCTTTCAGTTTGACGCATGCTTCTATACTTTTAGGATTTCTTACAGTAACTCTGGAAGTATAATCAACAGCAGAAATATCTCTTACCCATTGTTCGTCCACACGCATTCACTCCTAAACCATGAATATGGAAGGATCTCCGGCTTTTTCTGTAAGTTTTCCGTTTTCCATTATGCCAAGAGATTCCATGCTTTCTTCAAATTCTTTTATCGGCCTTTTATTTGTGATTTCTCTGATCGTGGCGACATCATGAAAACTCGTCGTCTGATTCATAAGCATCACATCATCCGCAACAGGCAGCCCCATGATATAGGTGCAGTCAGCCTCCGCTAGCAGCATTTCCAGAATTTCCGAATCATTCTGGTCCGAGGCCATATGATTGGTGTGACAACAGTCGACACCCATTGGCAGCCCTGTAAGTTTACCCATAAAATGATCCTCCAGTCCGGCCCGGATGGTCTGTTTGCCATTGTACAGATATTCCGGGCCGATAAAGCCGACCACTGTATTGACAAGAAAGGGATGATATCTTTTTGCCAGGCCGTAACATCTGGCTTCCATAGTTACCTGATCCGCGCCATGATGTCCTTCTGATGACAATTCAGATCCCTGACCCGTTTCAAAATACATGAAATTGTTTCCGATGCAGCTTTTCTTTTCCTGCATGAGCGCATATGCCTCATCAAGAACTGCTACATCGATACCGAAAGCTCTGTTTGATTTCTCGGAACCGGCAATACTTTGAAACATCAGATCCATCGGTGCTCCCCTTTTCAACGATTCCATCTGGGTTGATACATGGGCAAGCACACAATTCTGGGTTGGAATGGACCACTTCTCTTCAAATTCCTTAAATTTATTTAAAACTAGGGTAACCATATTGATGTTATCTCCCACAGGATTCAGTCCGATCACCGCGTCGCCGACACCATAGCTAACGCCTTCCATGACGGATGCCATAATCCCTTCGATATCATCCTTTGCATTGTTGGGCTGCAGCCTCGCTGAAAATGTGCCTTGTTTACCAATCGTCGTATTACAGGTCGCCGGATTTTTTATTTTTTGAGCGGCATAAACCAGATCCATATTACTCATCAGTTTGGTCACAGCTGCCACCATTTCCGATGTCAGGCCGTCTCGAATTTTCTTGATTGATGGCTCATCCGAACTTAACAGGAATTCTCTGAATTCACCGACCGTAAGCGATTTTATCTTGTTAAAGGCTTCTTCGTTAATACTGTCCTCAATGATTCTGGTTACCTCATCCTCCTCATAAGGGACAACCGGATGATTCCGCAATTCTTCAAGTGTGATCTCTGATAGGACGACTTTTGCGGCGACTCTTTCTGCCGAGCTTCCGGCAATGATACCTGCCAGTGCGTCGCCCGCCTTCTCCTCATTTGCCTTGGCTAGTACATCCTTTATATTTTTAAAAGAATAGACTTTCCCAAACAGCTTTGTTTTTAAAATCAAAAAGTCACCCGCTCTCATACTTGCTTCTTCAGTTTTTAAAAATTAACGTTTTAATGACTACCGGCACAGTGTTTTCGATCGGCTTTCCAATGTCAATATAGTCACCCGTATCCACCTTAATATTATCAATGCAGATCACTTTCTTAGTATTCCCGACCCTGTCCTGAATGGTTTGTCCCAATGCTTTCGCAAAATCATTTTCCACAACAATAATGATCGGATTGGCCCGGTCTTCAAACACGCTGACAATGGATTCCGCCATTTTTTTAATCTGCAGATACCTTGGCGACTTGGGTCCTCTGAAAGCGATGGCTACATCCTCATCCGTATACAAGCTGATTTTTTCACGGATACTTTGATCCATAAAATCGATGTCTTCACTCCCACCATTGAAAACCTTCACGATCGGAATATTTTTGATCGGCAAGATATCCTCCTCGAAGAGGATCGTGCTTCCGCTCAGTTTAATCGAATGAGTACCCGCTCCGACTACTGTGGCCCTTATTTTCTCCTTTGGCTCCAGAAGCTGATCGCCGCTCTGTTTGAAAATTCTCCTGATCGAATAGCCAAAAAGAGGGCCTATATCTCCGAACTTTGCAGTATCGGCCAATGTCGCGATCGTGTCGTTACTATAAATGAACTCGGCAACGCCTCCTGAAAACATGAATGTCTCTGCTTTTAAGTTCTTGTTTTTATGTTGAATGAAAAGGCCTTCTTCTTCCCGGGTTAACTTTTCATTGGACGCAATCTTCAGTATTATTCGGGCGAATTTCATGCAAAGTACATTCAAGTCTTCAAATTCCGGCCGTTCTCCCACCTGAAGATTCAATTTTAAAACATCGATGATTTTTCCAATCTTGTCGGATATGTAAGCAACTTTGCCCTGCTTGTTAAACCTGATCAGCCTGCCTCCGATATCAAGTGCAAATGAATCCACTAGTTCTCCTTCAGAGAATACGGATGCATTGGTCGTTCCGCCGCCTATATCAAAATTGATCACTTTCCTGAAGGCCGCTCGAGACACAGCGGCTGCTCCCGAACCAAACCCGGCAAGAACGGCTTCCAGATCGGCCCCCGCTGTGGCCACGACAAAGTCACCAGCAAACTCTGATAAAGCATTCAGGACCTTTTCTGCATTTTCTTTTCTTGCCGTTTCTCCAGTTATGATAATGGCGCCTGTTGAAATATCCTCTTTGTGTATCCGTGCCCGTACGTATTCTTTGCCAATCAGCTCTTTTAACTTTGTCAGATCGATCATTTCTCTGGAAACCAGAGGAGTAAAGTGGATTTCACTTCTATAAATAATGTCTTTCCCAACGATCTGAACTTTCGGTACAAGAAAAGCGCTCGCCGTATTCTGTACCGTAAATTCACTGAAAATAACCTGTGTCGTTGTTGTACCAATGTCGATGCCCACGCTTAAGATTTTATCTGCCATTACTAGGCATCACCCCCGAAAATACGAAAAATGGGGCTTAAAATATTGGTCATATTTTAAGCCCCATTGCTTATTAGTCGCTATTTATTTTAAATTTCAAATTCAGCCATCTAACCAAGGGAATGCGCCATTGCATTTCCCTCGAAATCAGTTTAGCATAATGATCTTATAATGTAAAATATATTTTTTATTTTTTGACTTTAATCAATTTTTAAAATAGAATGCGGCCTTTGTTCCTTTTTCTGTTGATTCAATATTAATTTCTCCGTTAAGTTTGTCTTTGACAATACTTTTAACAATGTCCAGACCCAAGCTGTTACTCCTGGTTAAATCAACATCAAATCCCTGCCCGTTATCAATGACTGATATATTGGAATACATGATGCCCTTTTTGATTATCACTTCAGTATACCCTTCTTTTTTATTTCTGAAGGCATGTTGAAGTGAATTCTCAAGTAGTTCGTTCAAGACGATCGCAATGGATGTCGCTTTATCTGAGTCCACATGAAAACTGTCCCCAACAAGTCTTACATCAATTCTATTATTGTACTGAGCGATATTTCTTAAAGCATTGTCCCTGATTTTCGACAGAATTGTCTTAATATCAACATCATCGATCCCGTTCTGGGACAGCACCTCATGGGTCGCCGCAATACTCATGATCCTGCCGATCGATTCATCGAATGCCCTCTTCGCTTCCTGACTATTAATCCTTCTGGACTGCAGCCTTAAAATACTGGCGATGGTCTGAAGGTTATTTTTTACCCGATGATGGATTTCTCTGATCGCGATCGCTTTTAAGATAAGCTGTTTTTCTTTCTCTTTTATATCGGTCACGTCTTTGATCAGCATCACGACACCATTGGCCTCATCGGATTTCTTTATAACGGCGTATTTAATCTGCAAGGCTATATTTCCGATCGATACTTCGCATTGTATTGACTTTTTCTTTTGTAGAATCTCGGAAAAGCCAGTATTACTGAGTACAAGGTTATGAAACGTCATTCCAGTTATTTCGTCTTTATAGCCAAGTTTCTTATAGAGACTTTCAGCAGTATGGTTAACATAAATGGAGTCGGCATTCTGATCAAAGATCAGTATTGCGTCATTAATAAGATTGAAATCAATCGTATTCTGCAGATTCGGTTTTTCTAAATTCATTAGTGTGCGGCTTAACTGTTCAGTGGTTTCGGAGAGGATCTCCATGTTCCTGTTTTGACTCACATCTTCGGTGACATCACTTTCCATGATCAGAACACCGATGACATAATTCTTTTTATTTTTGATCGGTACCGTATTTTGTTTTACCATTCGATTTTCCTGAGTGACAGCTTTCAGATCTGAAGTGCCCATTCCGATCTCCAGGGTTCTCAGAACTGCCGGTTCGTTTTCTCTGAAAACAAATTCACCAACCGTTGTGGTTTGATATAAGGACAAATGGTTCGAGGGCTTCGCCTGCGCTACTGCAATTGCCATGTCGGAATTTTTGATGATGCAGTCAATAAAAATATCCGCTTTAACTAAATTTGCGATACTGGGGAGATACTGTGCTATATTTTCCAATAAGGATATATCATCTTCAGAAAGGTACGTATATTTTTCGCATAGCTTTCGCAGCACATCAATCAACCTCTCCATACAGTTTAAGCAATTTCACTGAAGTCTCAAGAATAGAACACTGTCTGTCCATACTTAGTTTTCTGATTCTGCGGTATGCTTCATTTTCGGTTATCGAATATTTCTCCATCATAACTTCTTTGGCCTGATCGATGATTTTCGTATCTTTTATCTTTTTCTTGGATTCAGCTATCTCTTTTTTCATTTCCTTTATTTCTTTTCCCTTTGAGATCGCAATTTCTATTTGCGGAATTAAATTGCGATCATCAATCGGTTTGACAATATAACCGATCACGCCGATTTCTTTGACCTTATCGATAAATTCTTTACCGCTGTACGCGGTGAGCATGACGACGGATTCTGAAAGATTTTCCTTCAGGATCATCTGTGCAGCCTGAATGCCATCCAGCTTTGGCATTTTTATGTCCATAATCACTAAATCAGGTCTATGTATTCTGCACAATTCAACGATTTCAAGTCCATCGGATGCCTCTCCAACCACGTCATAACCGGAACTTGTCAGGATCTCGGAAATATCCATTCTCGTAATCGGTTCATCTTCCGCTAGAACGATCCGGTGTTTCATCTCCAAAATCACCCCTTTAACACAAATATTCGAAAAAATCATTATTTTATTATAAAATGATCAATTTATTGATTGCAATAGCAATCAGGTATCTCTATTTTCTTTCCAGTCAAATTTTGACCATTCTCTATCGATGGAATAAACATGTCGTTCTCACCGTCATAAACATAATCCCATTGAGTTACACCATGTAAGTGCAGATAGATACATTGAAATGTCCAAAAGCGTTATTTTGATAAGAAAAAACTTTTTTTCTAATAGAGCCGTTTCATCATTATAGTGTCCCATCTCCATTTGTCTTTCACTAAGACCCATGCCTCCTCTGACGCAGTCTAGACATAAAAAAACAAGCCGCTGAAATAAAAAGGGCTTGTTTGTTCTCTGTCCTTCTCATCTTTTGGACACACATTTGTGCTCCTGGAATTAACACCATACACCTTCACGTGCTGGTTGTCGGGGTTCTTTGGGCCAGTCCCTCCGCCACTCTTGATAAGAAATATATCTTATTAAGTATTTTCTGACTAATTTCATCTTCTTTATTTGTTTTTTGGAACGAACCTCCACCGTCCGTAAACCTCTCGATTCATGTGGCTCTTGACATTTAACCTTTTGCGATTTCTAACCAGGTGCCCATTGAGAAAATAATCGAAGCTCCCTTTAGGCCACTGTTCATTTTTTAACGACCGCCCCACACTTTGCCTACTTGATGAGCCGACGATTGAACGAAACATGATGTAATGAAACACAGAAAACAGTCCCTCGGTGGTATTAACTGCTGCCGAGCACGCTAACATTCTTCCCTCAATAAAAGCCTATAATCCAATTTAATACAAATCAAACTTGTCGTCAGTTAATTTATGCGGATTATGAAAAGAATAGTAACAACCCGACTATTACTTACCTTTACAAATTGAGGTAGCGTCTATTTGCTTCAAGACAATATTTTCTTTTCAGCTCATCTTTCCTAATAAAGAATTATTCAAAAAAGTTATATGGTATTTGGTATACCAAAATATTATAATAATCTTATAATCCATTTTAAGGGGGGAGTATTCATGGCACGTTTCCTGTATCTTCTTGCTATTTTAAGCTACATGATCTCATCTTTTTTCCCGAAACAGCCTGTTTTGCACATGACCGTATCTGTTTTATCAATGTTAGCCGTCCTGATCAGTCTTCGCTTTGTAAAAGGACTCGCACTGATATTTGGACTTTTTTTTCTGATTGGCGGAGGTGCAATGCTGGTATGGAGCGGATCGGCACCCATTCATTTTATTTCCTCATTTGGTGAAATGATTCAGATGGTTACTTTATTTGCTCTTATTCCCATTCTGTCGATCCCCATCCGCTTTGGAAATTATGCAGACGAAGTGCACAGTATCATTCGCAAACGAGTCAAAAGCGCGACTCAGCTGTACATGCTGACTTCCGCTGCCTCTTATTTTTTCAGCTCGTTCATGAATCTGGCCGCCCTGCCGATGACCTATTACTCGATCTCTTCTTCAGTTAAGGAATATCCAATTGACAACAAGAAGCGCTATTTGAGTCGCGCCATCACCCACGGCTATGCCATGCCGCTCTTGTGGAGTCCTGTTACGCCAATCGTCGGGACAGTCCTTTATTTGACAGGAACGGCTTACTCGAAGATTCTTCCTTTTCTTCTCGTCATGAGCATCGGCGGTCTCTTGCTGGATTGGGTCTCGATCAGCCACCCACTTCAGCTTTTTCGCAGACGGTTGCAGTGGAAAAGAGCAAAGAAAGAAACCGCAGCCTCTTTGACACCGCTGACCGGTGGCCGACCGGCCAGGCTGTTTCATATTCTTGCCGCCATTATTTTATTGAACGCCTTGATCACGTTACTGGATCATTTCTTTTCGTTCAGCTTCCTTTTTTTGGTCAGTCTCATCGTTATTCCTTTCGCGTTTCTCTGGTGCATTCTGATTGGACAAGGCAAACCTTTTTTTCCGGGTGTTGTCCGTCACTTTCAGACCTACATACCGAAAATGCAAAATCAGTTTTTTATCTTTCTTTCAGCCGGTTTTTTCATCACCGCACTCAATGTCTCGGGTGCTGACACAGTTGTCACGCAATGGGTAAATACACTGATCCATTTTAGTGGCATTCGTATTTTTTTAATCCTGCTGCCACTGATTCCTTTTGCGCTTGCATTCATCGGGCTTCACCCCGCTATAGGACTCGCTTTGATCTCCGCCGCCCTCCATTCAGATCTACTGAACAAGTCGCCGATCGTCGTCACAGTGGCCATGCTAGGCGGCGCTATTCCTGCTTTCCTGATGGGTCCTTACAACGCTACACTTGGCATGATGTCCAGTATCATCAATGAAAAGCCGATTAAATTGTCAAACTGGAATTTTCCTTTTACCTGCCTTTATCTCGTGTTGCTCACACTGTTTGTGCAATTACTCTATCTTTTATAGTGAAGTTAAAAGCGCCCAACTTTATTTTTTTGAAAAAAAGGTTTTCTGGGTACCGCTGCATTTTTCTAGTCTTCCTGATTACGGCTCCAACTCTGCCGTTTCAAGGTAAACGGCCTTTGACTGTTCGATGTGCCGCTCCGATAGCAGCTTGGCTTTTTCTGCATCACCTTTTCTGATGGCATCCAATATTTGAATGTGTTCTCCCATCGCTTCTTCCATCCGCCCTTTTTTCGTATACCCAACGCTGGCAAACGCACGAATGTAGTCTGTCAGATCGATAAGCATCAGGTATAACTTTGGACTTTTCGCTGCTTTATACAGAAAATCACAGACGTCCATATGAAATTTTTCAATCTCGTCATCTTGGTGATCTTGCAAAAATTGCCGTATCCGTTCGATCCACTGTCCGCACATTTCAGACATTCTACCATCCGTTTTCTTTGCCGCCAGTTTGCTTGCCAATCCTTCAAGCACTGAGAGAATATCAAATATTTCAACAATTTTTTCCTTCGAGATACTTTCGACAACAACTCCCTTGCGCGGAATTGTTTTAACCAGTCCTTGTGCTTCAAGGCGAAACAGGGCCTCACGGATTGGCGTTCTGCTTATTTGCATCTTCTTTGCCAGCTCTCGTTCAACCAAACGGTCGCCTGTTTTAAATTTTCCCTCTAGAATTAGGTTTTTCAGATGACGATAGACATATTCGCGTATGGGCACAAGTTGATTTACGTCCCAGTCTGCCATATCCGCCCCTCCGTTTCTCCGGTATACAATATACATAATATACAATCATCGATCCTTTGGATATATTTTGAATCAGTTTTGATCACTATTTACAGATCTTTTAGACGATCCGGACGCAGAAATAGAGAGCAGCACGAACCATATGTGCCACTCTCTATATTAAAAATTCTTTGCGCTCTTCATGATTGATTAATCAGCTAAGCAATCGAATTCCAGCAGAAAATTGGAAACCGATCAGGTTGTCATCTTCATTCCGGGTCTGTTAAGAGTTGCCCAGCAGTCAATGACTTCAGTTGAAGCAGCCACTGTACCGAAAAACTGGCTGATGTTTGTCAACGTCATCAAATAAGCCTCTTTTGTAAAAGCTGCGGTACAGTCCGATAGAAGGACAACGTTGTAGTCAAGCATGAATCCGTCACGTGCCGTCGACTCGACACATACGTTTGTGCTTACTCCTGCCATCAACAGATTTCTGACATTGAGTGTATGCAGGACGGAATCAAGTTTTGTATGAATAAAAGCGCTATAACGGTGCTTTGTGACAATAATGTCTTCTTCCTCAGGGACAAGCTTGTAAAATTCGCTCCCCCATGTGCCTTTCCGGCATAAATCAGCCTGGCTTTTTCCGCGCATACGGTGAATCCATGAACTGGAATCCGTGCTTTTTTCATGGATGGTACGTACATAGATGACTGGAACGTGATACATTTCAGCTTGGTCAATCAAATGCATGAGGTGAGGTACCATGTCGCTAACACCACTGACATCCAGTCCCTGTTTCGCCAGACTACCTTCCTTATGACAATAATCGTTCTGCATATCAATGACCAAAAATGCAGTCTTACTCGGATCGACACTATTTTCCAGTTCCATAAATGACTCTTCCCCTCGCTTTTTTGAAAAATGTAGCGTTATTTATTGGCTTTATTGACAAAGGTCATGTCGACAAGCTTGCTGTACTGATAGCCTTTTGTGTATACACCTGTCTTTTTCACGACATCCATTGGTTTGGCCACTGCCGCCTTTGTGATAAATCCATCTTTGCTCCACAACTGATCCTTATAAGCTCGATCCATCGAAGCTTTCAGGCTAGCATTCGAAGAAGTCGGGAATTCTTTTTTCAGTATCTTGAATGCTTCTGTTTTATTGCTGTTGACAAGCTTAAGTCCCTTGAGCATTGCATTGACAAATTTTTGCACAGTCTGCGGCTGACTATTAATTGTTGACTGTTTCACACTGATCACAGAGTAGGCATAGTCCCCGAGGCTTGGGAACCCGTAAAACGGCTCATTCCACGCACCCTTCTTGATACCTTCGCTGATCTGAGGCTCCGCTCCGTTTGCAATATCATCTTTGCCCTGCGCCACGAGAGAAACAACAGCCGACGCATCGGCGGGTTCATCCAGCTTCACATCTTTATTTGGATTGAGACCGACTTTCAACAGCAGCCAACGGGTCAGCAGATCCGGACTCCCGCCATAACGGCCTGCCGCAATACTTTTTCCTTTCATAAAAGCCGCGAGGTCTTGATCACTGGTGCCTTTCAGTTTCAGCTTTTTATTGGCCATGAGATAGACATTTGCACGGTCAACAACATTAACGATTGAAACAATCGGATCTTTGTTTCCATTATTAGCCATTTGATTGGATTCCGGGCCACCGATATTGCCCCATGCATCGCCGCTGACAACTGAAGTGACATGCGCACCGCCCGTTGCTGTAATCGTTTTGACATCCAATCCTTCTTTTTTAAAATAGCCCTCATCAATTGCTGCATAGAGCGGCAGGTAGGCAATCAGATGTACCGGCTCGGCAATGACAATATTTTTACTCCCTGCTTCCTTTCCTTGTACAGATCCTCCAGATGCGGAACCGCATCCTGACAACACGAGTATGATCGTCAGCATTAAAATCCAAAGTCCATTTAATTTTTTCATCGTTTTGCCCCCATTTTCTATTGATATTTTCTATTCTTGAGCAGCCATTTTTCTATCCAGACTGTACCGAGATACATAAAAATGGATAGGAAAGACAGCACAATAACACCAACCCAGACCAGATTAAGATCCATCACTTGACCGGCATATAAGATCATCCGGCCGACGCCTTGCCTTGAACTGATAAACTCACCAACAATGGTGCCAGCCAGCGCGAGCGCAATATTAATTTTCAGACTGCTCACCATCCACGGAACGGAGGAGGGTACGACCACTTTCATAAAGACATGATGCCTTTTCGCGCCAAGCGAAAACAACATTTTCTCAAGATCCTTATCGACGCTCTTCACGCCGCTGTATGCCGCAAGCGCTGCTACAATTACTGTCATCAAAAAGGCCATAATCACCTTTGAATTGAATCCGATACCGAACATAATCACAAGAACAGGTGCCAGAGCAAGTTTTGGTACCGCGTTAAAAGCGATCATATAGGGCTCCGTAATTCTCGAATAGAGTGAGGACCACCAGAAAGATAGACCAATCACAGAACCGACCAGTGTACCAAGAATAAAGCCGATGATCGTTGCCCCTGAGGTATAAGCCATATCCTGAAGCAGGGTACCTTGAATGGCGGCTGTCCAACCTGTTTGAACAATTGTGCTTGGGTTGCTCCAATAGTAGGAATCAAGCCAGCCAATTCTCGTCAGAAATTCCCACAAGAAGATGATTGTGACACCAACGATCATCTGGCCGATGACGACCTTGCGGCGCATGCTGATTCCCTTCCTGTCATCTTCTATTACCGCAGCTTTGACCCTTGTGTTTTTCTTAACTTCCAACGATTGATCAATCCCTGTCCTTTCGACGGGAATTTTCTCAGCATTCGCATCCATTAGAATCATCCTCCCAAATAATTGGCTACAAAGTTTATCTGAAAACTAGTCAGCTTATTTCCTGCTCAACTTTCAGCATGATGAGTAGTCCCTTTTTTAAATGCTGGAAAGAAGCCTGAGTCAGCGTTTCTTCATTTCTTGGCCGGGGAAGATCGACTTCCACCTTTGCCTTGATTCGGCCCGGTCGGTGCGAGAATACATAAATTTCATCAGACAGATAGATAGCCTCATCTATGTCATGTGTAACGAACAAAACCGTCTTTTTAAAATCACTCCAAATTTTTAACAGCCACGACTGCATGAACAGCCTGGTCTGTGCGTCAAGCGCGCCAAAGGGTTCATCAAGAAGAATCACATCTTTGTCATAGAGCAACGTACGAAGTAGTGCAGCCCTCTGTCTCATTCCCCCTGAGAGTTCAGCGGGAAAATGATGTTCAAACCCTTTCAGTCCGTATTTTTGCAACATTGGCAGCGCCCGTTCTCTTGCCTCAGTCTTGTGGACACCGCGAATCTCAAGGCCGAGAATGACATTATCTAAGATAGTCCGCCACGGCAGTAGCAGGTCCTTCTGCAGCATGTAGCCGACGCAGCCACTCTTGCCAACAATATTTTTCCCGTCAAGGAGTACCTCGCCAGTTGACGGAGGCAAGAGGCCGGCAATGATATTGAAAAGTGTCGATTTACCACATCCGCTCGGGCCAATAATACTGACGAATTTTCCACTCTGAATACTCATGTTTGTTTCCTGCAGCGCACAAAACTCTTTGTCGTTCTTTTTGAAAGTTTTACTGTTATGCACAATTTCCAATTTGTTCATTATCAATCACTCCCCTATGAAATAAATAAAAAAGGCAACCGTCGGAAAAAATCAGATATTAGTACTCTGATCTTCTTCCGACGGTTGCCCTGCTCTCATCGCTCATGAGTTCATTCTACCAGCCGCGTTCATTCAAATTTTTATCTAAAATAATTAATGTACCGCTAACTTCTTTTCGCGGATCATAATCTTTTAAAACCAGCTTAACTCCGATGCCAAAACGCCGAGCAATATTTTTTGCCAGAACCTCTTTGTACCTCTTGATAAGCAGTCGATCAATGACCTCAGAAAAGTTTCTGTCCGCTTCATCTATGATCTCAAGTACCGGAATGCGCTTGTGCTTCGCGATAATTATAACTTTATCCTCGAACACACTCACCTTCTGTTCGGTTACACCGACCTTGAAAATCATCTGATTAACCAAGTTGTACTCTTTCATGAGTTCCTGCTTGAATTCGCCCAAGTTCACCGGCAACAACTTTGCAATGGCAACGGCACCTCCCATCAATGTATGGGAATAATCAAATCCTTTAATGTATTTAAAATTTTATAAATAAATAATAGCATGTCTTTCAATCAAAAGTCACAGTTATGTAAGATAATCTTACATGAAAAATAATATAATGTTGTTCGCATTACTATCCTGCTGGAATTGAAAACCTACTGAACATTTCACTTTGATTATGAAAGTTCGAGGCCATCAGGACAGACAGATGTCCTTATTACCATAACCTCCCGCTTTCATAAACCTGGATGTACTTCCCTACCAATTGGCTTCCAATAAATGATGGGTATTATATCTTCTATAGATTGACAAATTAGAAAAGTAGCAACATAATGACTTAATATAGTGGAAACTAATAATACGATATTAGTTTCCACGGTGCAATTGTTGATGACCTGATTTGAAGAGTAACAATCTGAGTAATCGTTCCTTATCTACTGTAATTAAGTCTGGGTCTGGGACTTAGTTAAATGTTCCTCACAATTAGTAATGCACCATATTACAATCTGTTAAACGGAGGCTCATTTTTATGACTGTGTTCAGCAACTTATTTGTCTATAAAATTTGCAAAAATGAGAAATCAATATGAGAGAAAATATCGTAGACACAGCGGCACAACTTATCGCTAAATATGGCTTGAAAAAATTCACTTTAGATGAAATTGCCTCAGAACTGCAAATCAGTAAAAAAACGATTTATCAACACTTTCAGAGTAAAAACGAAATTGTTCATGCTTATTTTTCATCCTATATTGAAAGTGACAAGAAGAGTACGGAAGAAGCACTAACCATGAATTGCTCTGTACCCGAGAAAATTCATGCTATTGTTTATTCTACGCATCATTACATACTTCCTATTTCGGTATTAGAAGAAACAAAACAATTTTATCCGGACGAATGGGCATCCATTGAAGAATTAAGGCAATTCAAATTGGATGCCACACAAGGGCTATTGAAGCAAGGTATTAACCTAGGGGTATTCAGATCCGACATAAATCTAAGCGTATTGTCAAAGATGCTTGAAAAAATCAGCCGTATGTTTATGGATTATGATTTTCTTCTAGAAAATCGTTTGAAACCGCGGGAAGCCATTGACGAGGCATTGAAAATTATCTTTGATGGAATCTTAAGGAGTTAGCATCGTCCTAAAGTTCACCACAAAATAGATTGATATTTCTATATTTCCCCATTGCCTCTGAATCAATTGCTTTAATCCTGCTGTCACCCGAAGCTTAGAACGAGATGCGTGAAGACGCCTTTTAGCAAACGATCTACCGGTAGAAACCCCTTTTACCGTGGCTTACACACTATGCGTTATTGGAGGAAGAAAAATGAAGGTAAAACCTGTTTTTCCCGGTTGGCTGATCGTTGCAGGTGGATTCCTGATCATGGCCACTTGTTATGCCGCTTTTGTCAATTGCTTCGGTTTTTTTCTGGTGCCCATCACCAAAGATCTGGGCATTACAAGGGCGCAATTCAACGCCAACTCAAGCATTGCCGCAGTCATTGGTATACTGGCCTCACTTTTTATTGGAAAGCTTGTCGATAAATACAGTGCGCGCCTTGTGGGTACCCTCTGTGTTTTGCTCACAGTCGTTGATCTCGCCTGTTGGGCGTTTGTCACGCAACTCTGGCAGATGTATTTGCTTTCTCTCGTGACAGGACTCAGCGTTATTTCAGGGACGCGCTTATTGATTTCGATTCTCGTCTCAAATTGGTTCGAAAAGAAGCGTGGACTTGCCATTTCCATTGCACTGAGCGGAAGCGGTGTCGGCGGTGTCATCATGAGTCAGATTGTAGCCGCCATGATTACGGCGCATGGTTGGCGCCCGACATTTCTACTTTTAGCCGGTATCACACTTTTGTTCAGTTTGCCGTTTACAGCGACAGTATTCAGAAACAAGCCTTCGGATATCGGCCTTAAGCCGTTTGGAGCACATGATCTGGAAGACAAAACCACTGGTCAGAGAAAAACCTTTAATTGGGCCATCAAAGATGTTGATCAGCGAGGAGCGGTTCGCAGCGCGGCATTTTGGATGCTGATGGCAGGCTTCCTTTTAATGGGACTGATCAACGGCGGCGTCATCATGAATATATCGGCAAGCCTGATTGATGCTGACCATACAACACAGTTTGTAGCCAATATTATTTCAATACAAATGCTTGTTCTAATTATAGCGAAAATAACTCTTGGTGCTGTGTATGATCATTTTGGGATTATTACCGGCACAGTGTTGGGCAGCGTAACCACTATTCTCGCAACATTCGTCATGCTGTTTGCGCATACAACGGTAGCACCTTATCTGTTTGCACTGTTCTTTGGCTTTGGTACATGCCTGGGTACGGTTGCACCGCCTCTGATGGTCATTCACGAATTTGGGAATAAGGGTCTGGGCAGCCTGATTGGCTATGTCACAGCGATTGAAATGCTGGGCGTCGCCATAGGTTCACTGATGATGGGAACAATCTACGATGCTACTGGTTCTTATGCGCTCGGTTGGATGATCCTGTCTGTGATTGGCATTTTTATGATGGTTACGTTGATCCTTTCAATCGGATTGTCAAAAAAATGGGTTGTGCAAACATCAAGCAGTTCGATGAAACAGTAATGTGAGAGATCTGCTCCGCATTAGAGAGGAAATTGATTATGAACAATGAAGAAAAAAAGTTTACGGAAAAGCTGCTGAAGCATCTAACAGGGATGGATGAAGAAGTCATCAAAACGGCATTGGAACCTTTCTATAACGGGACCTGGGAACTACCTGATGCCAGTAATCATGAAGAAAAGAAAATTGTGGAAAGTCTGCTTAACCGACTGGCAAGTTTCGATAAAAAAATAATCAAGGAGGTATTAAACGAGGGTTGGAAAATGGAACCGAGCTCTGGAATTCCGAACCCAGGCTTTGGAGGCCAGTCGGGCATAGATAAGCACAAGCTCACCAGGGCCGCTGTACTCCTCTGCAGTTATATTTTTTATGATGCATTCCATTACCCACAGCCCCAAGTTGGAGAATATGATATTGCTGGCAATAAGTTCGAAAAACTGAAATGGCTATACCGTTATTGGATCAACCAATTAGAAGTTGCGGAAAAAGGGGCCGGCTTAGAAGACTATTTTAGCGCTCAGAATCTTGATTTTACACTGGAAAATTTCAATGTAGAAAGCAAGGTTTCCTTAGCCTCTGCAGGGGATCTTCTCGCCGTTGATGTCCTTACACCTGAGAATACCCCTCATTTATTTGACGGGATACGTGATTTTTACAGTTCTGCAGATTTGGTCTGTGCCAACCTCGAATCTACTGTGGACAAAGGCCGCCCCATTGGACGAACCCAGGAGAAGAGTCAGCCGGCGCAGATGAATACCAGTGAGGCCATGTTCCGAAAATTCCGCGAAGAAGGAGGCATCAACTACTTTAGCACCGCGAACAACCACGCACTTGACTGGGGTGAGCAAGGGGTGTTAGCGACTTTGAATGTCCTAAAGGAATCTGGCGCTTATCACTCCGGAACGTACGATGACCAGAAGCAACAAGATGACGTTCTGATTATTGAGAAAAACGGGATCAAAATGGCCATGCTCTCTTACACCTTTGACCTAAATGGAAACAAATGCCCTGACGGAAAAACATATCTGGTTAATGAAGTTCGCTTTAACGATGAGGTATGTGACCTATCAATGGTTAAAATGCATGTTGCTCGGGCCAAAGAAAAGGGAGCGGATATCATCATAGCCTGTTGCCATTGGGGCTGGGAGTTTGAAATGTATCCGCATCAGAACATCGTTCGCGTGGCAAAAAGAATTCTCGCCAGTGGCGTAGATGTGATATTGGGCAATCATCCTCATGTCAGTCAGCCCATGGAGCACGTTTCGCTGCGCGACAAATCCCTTAATTGTCCAAATGGACTCATCGTTTATGCTTATGGGGATTTTGTCAGCTACCATCCGGAGAGCAGAAATTCCAAAATTGCCTACGTAACCAAATTTGATATAGTAAAAGGAAGGTTTGGCTTGGGTGGAGTGACAGAGACCCGAATCACCGACTTAAAGATGCTTCCTATTTATATACTTAACGAAAAACTTCCCGATGGAAGCTATGATTGCCGTATTCTTAAATTTGATGATGTCTACAAAAATCCCCAAAAATACGGACTGACAGAATTGGAAAAAAAGCAGCTTCCGCACTTGCATGATGTCGTTCTTAACGAAATTCTGCTACCGAAAAAGCATGACGGTTTATTAGTCGAATAAAGATGGAAAGTCGCCTCATCCTTAACTGCATCATAAGATCATTTCAATGCGAAATCCGAAGTTCCTGCCTGACGAGCGTGAGCAGTGTCTGACTCAGAGATGCAAGCGTTGGATCCCGCGAACAAATAAACCACAAATAGGTGGTCAACACCTCAGGATCCTTCTCGATCGGAATGACCTTTACACGCTGCAGACGATCATAAAAACTATTAAATAACGTATAATACGGCCCGAAGGTAATCGCCATATTATGATTCACTGACTTGATGATCGCATTCATGTTGTTCGTTTTGAACAACACACGGACCGATTGATGTGTTTTATTTTCGATATGACTCACATAATTCGAAATATAACTATCCTGATAAAGAGCAAAGGGACACTGAACGACCTGTGCATAGGTCAATTGTTTATAGTTCGCTAAGGGTGATTGCTGATTCACGGCAAAATAATAGGCTCCGTCAGTCAACTTTGTCAGATCATAGGGCAAATGATAATTCGGCAACGAATCCGAAAAACCGAGTAAAGCAAAATCTAATTTTTCTTCCCTTAGTGTCTTAATCAAATCTTGTGTATTCAATTCGATCATTTCAATCTCTATCATCGGAAATTCATGTTGAAGCCGTTCAAGCGAGTGAATCAAATGATCAATGATTCCCGGAATAGCGCCAATTTTAATTTTTAACCCGGACAGATGGTGGCGATCCGATGTATAGTCATAAATCTCTTGTCTCTTTTCAAGGATCATATGCGCGATTCTGATGATATATTGACCGTCTGTTGTGGGAAAAGTATTCTTCCTAGACCGCTGAAACAATGTCATGCCTAACTCCTCTTCGAGTTTGGAGACTGCCTGGCTGACCGCAGAAGTGGTCATATGCAACCTGTTCGCTGCCCTGGAGAACTGTCTTTCCTGAGCCAGTATCGTTAAAATTTCCAGTTGTTCAAAATTCAATGCTTTATCCCCTGTTGATTAAGTTTTGTTTAATTTAAAGTCAATTATAATTAATTTTACTTAATTAATAGAGCTGTGTAAACTGGTTAATGAAAGAGCAAATACTTAATTGGAGGAGCGATTGAACCTATGTGTACGAGTCTGACACTACAAACTAGAGACGGTCATCATCTGTTTGGCAGAACAATGGATTTTACGATGGACTTAAACCAAAGTGTGATCATTACACCGCGCCGTTATAAATGGATCAACACAACGAAAGAAGTAATTTCAGCAAAACAAGGTGTCGTCGGCATGGGTATTCAACAGCAGGGTAAGGTCACATTTGCCGATGGACTGAATGAATCCGGTCTGACCTGTGCCACACTCTATTTACAGGGTTTTGCTTCCTATCACAAAGAAGCGGTCAAAAACAAAACGAATCTGCCTCCACAGGATTTTGTGCTCTGGTGTCTGACACAATTTGACTCTGTCCAAGCTGTAAAAGAAGCCATGGATGGGGTTTCCTTTTTAGATGCTCCACTGCCCGCCCTGGGCATCACGCCTCCCCTGCACTGGATTTTATCGGATAAATCCGGAAAGTGTATCGTCATTGAATCAACTGGCAAGGGCGTACAAATTTATGATAACCCGGTTGGTGTGTTAACCAACAGCCCTGAATTTGACTGGCATCTGCAAAATTTAAGACAATATATCGGACTTCAATCACGGCAGTTTGATCCTACTCAGTGGATTGATTTGAAGCTTAGCGCGTTCAGTCAGGGATCAGGTTCATTCGGACTGCCTGGTGACTTTACACCCCCATCCAGGTTTGTCAGAGCAGCCTACCTGAAGCAGAATATTACAGGAATTGAGAATGAATCGGATGGGCTAACCGGACTTTTTCACATTTTATCAAACTGTTCCGTCCCTAAAGGGATCGTTGTCACTCCTCAAAGTACTGAGGATGTTACAATCTACACATCGGCTATGTGTCTCGAATCGGGTACCTATTATTACCAAAGCTATGACTGCCAGCAAATTTCAGCCGTCCATTTATTTAATGAGAACCTGGATTCGGAAGATGTTAAAGTCTATCCCTATCCCCGGGTTCAGTACATTCATGATGAAAACTGAATCCGGCTATTGGTCAGCCCATAAAATCGGAGCAGACATCCGTAGCTGTAAGTTCGGCAATTGTCATTGTGGCTCATCTAAATGAGCCATTTTTTTATTGCTGGCTCATTCTGATCACAGTAAAAAAACATCAGCCTCTCATTTTTATGCAATCTGATGTTTTTCACGAATGGTCGTTCATATGAGCATGTGCCATTTCCAGTTCTTCTTTTTTTTGTTCCTTTTCGATCCTTCGAAAAAGGAAATAACCGATAACCGCTCCTGTGGTGTTCAGAATAACATCATCAATATCGGTTATTCTGTTGGGCAGAAAGAGCTGAATACACTCGATTGTTGAGGAAAAAAAGGCGCCCAGAAAAAGGATCTGCACCCCTTTCAGTTCCGGAAATTTCATCGTCAGGCAAAAGCCGAACGGAAGAAAAAGCACAATATTTCCGATGACATCTACGACCAGGTAAAAGAGTGAAACGTGTGGAAGACTTTCAAATAAAATGAACGGATTCAGATTGTAATCGAAGTAATGGGCGGGGCCAAGAGCCGTTCCTGTGTCGATACTGTGATGGGGAATCAGCGTTAGATAGAGAACGAACAAAATGGAGAACATCAGACATAGATTGACAAGCCCTTGTCTCAATTCTTTCAATAAAACCACCTTCATCACTCAATAGGTAAAATGCACGATTGATTATAATGTTCGTACATCATCTGTGGTGAATGACTCTAAAAAATGCGTCAGAACTCCCTCATAAATGATCCCTAGGGCAAAATTTTGCGCATAGCATCAGTACGCCCTCCAATTTCTCAAATGTTTTCTCTGCACTTCCATCTTCTTCAGCAAATTCACCATCGTTTCAAACATCTTCACTTTCTGAACAAGTCGATGAAACAAAAAGGACCTGCTAATAGGTCCCTTAAGCATTAATCTTTTTCAGTTCCGGCGTTAACAAAAAGAAGCACAGCAGTGATAATATGCATAATCATGCCGACAAATGGAATGACACCAATAATGCTCGTAATAATTCCCAGAACGCTGCCATGGTATCTCGTACGATCCTGGATGGAAAAAATAAGCGTTACAATATGTAGAGCAAGAGCGATAAGGAGAGGCGTCCAAAGCATCCCAATAATGATTGATCCACCGAGAATCGGGAAGCCGAGCAATGCTTCAAAGCCACCGCTGACCCATTTCAAGATTCGGCTGGTTTTCAAATAAAAACCTTCTTCCTTTTACAATTTAAGAGCATAGTTTCAAAGATTAATATATAATAGCCTGTAAATATTATCAATTAGATGTAAAATATGGCTATTATTTGTTTCTCAATTGAAGTGATGTTATCGAACAGTTCAATGTATCGATCTGTACTTACTCTGATGATTCTGCTCTATCGAAAGATCATGATCGCCACCCGTGTGGGGATCAAAACGTTCGTATCGCTTCAAAAATGCAATCCTGATCATCATCACACGATGGACATGAGCCACTTCCACGTATTCATAAAAATGCCGCCAAGCCGGCGTACTTTTCTCTTCTTTACACTTTCATTTTCCACAATTTGATAAATGCTATCAAAGGTATTTAGATCAAAAACTACCCCATCCTGTAATCATTTATTTATAATCACCGGCATTAAAAGGGTATGTAGTAATGAGTGATCTATTCCGTGGACTTAGAGGATCGCCTCTGATCCAATCATCATTTAAGGTTATTTAAGTTGCCTGACGCCCAACTTCAGACAGTGTTTTATTGTCGGTTCAAGATCTAAAATGTGTGTCAAAAAGCAGCGATCTGCCAAATATAGTGAATCATTTTTTGCCCTTACTGTTTCAGAAAGGGCCGTTACTGTTTTAACTTAATAAATTGATGTTGTGAGAGCGGCTAAATGAAAGCGTTTCCAAAATACCTGTTTTAATACATAAAATGGCATAAAAGTTGCACGAGAAAAGCGAAGACGAGAGAGGAGGCATGACTTGAGCTTTGTTACTGCTGGTGACAATTTCTTCTGGACCTCTGATTGACCCGACCCGGATGATGATTTGATCAGGTGCTGAGCCAGACAACAAGGAAAAAGAAAAAATACCCGACATGGATGTGAGACAAAGATTATGAAACATGGAACTTTGATAACTCGTGAAAGTAGGTGTATCTTATGCTTATAAACTCTGTCTGTAAAGCTTTCAGACATCGATCAGTAAGAAGATCAGCGATCACTGCCATCATAACGATCGCAATGGTCGTCACATCGTTTGCGATGATCGGACCTGCCAATGCCAGGAGTACTGCTTATATGGAAACCTATCGTCCGCAATTTCATTTCACACCAGCCCAGAACTGGATGAACGATCCGAATGGGCTCGTTTATTATCATGGTGAATATCACCTCTTCTTTCAATACAATCCATTGGGTAACACCTGGGGGAATATGTCCTGGGGACACGCCGTAAGCCGCGATTTAGTACATTGGACACAACTGCCGGTTGCCATACCTCAGGACGCAAAGGAAATGATTTTCTCCGGCAGTGTTGTTGTAGATCAAAATAACACGACCGGCTTTGGGAAAAAAGGAAATCCGGCGATGGTCGCTATCTATACAAGCGTAGACAAGAGTACGGGTAAGCAGTCGCAGGCACTCGCCTATAGTACGGATAACGGCCGAACCTTTACAAAATATTTTGGAAACCCGGTACTCGATATTGGTTCTGATAATTTTCGAGATCCGAAAGTGTTCTGGTACGCCCCGGATCATGAATGGGTCATGACCGTAGCCCTTTCTGATCAGCACAAGATCAGCTTCTACAGTTCTCCGAACCTAAAAGATTGGACTCATTTGAGCGAATTTGGTCCTGCAGGTGATACTGCCGGCGTCTGGGAGTGCCCTGATTTATTTCCGTTGCCCAACCCTAACAAACACCGTCAGGAAAAATGGGTGCTGCTCGTTAACTTGAACCCGGGTGGAATTGCCGGCGGCTCTGGCGCTCAGTATTTTATAGGAACGTTCAATGGAAAGACATTCACTTCCGACGACAAACCATATGCGGCACCAAGCGGCAAATCGATTGGTGATTTTGATCATGGTACATTCAACAACTGGGCGGTAACCGGAAATGCTTTTGGCAGTACACCTGCCACGAGCAACCTTTCCGGACAGACACCCGTCACCGGATGGAGTGGTCAGGGATTCATCAATAGTTTTAACGGCGGTGATGAGTCGACAGGAAACATGACTTCACCGACCTTTACCATTGATAAAAGCTACCTTAACTTTCAAATCGGCGGTGGCAACAATCCTTATGTTCCAGGTTCCGTTCCGGTGGGAACCATTCCAAACGGAACGGTCTTTGCCGACTTCCAGGGCAGCACTTATGGGGACGGATGGACTGCCACCGGTTCCTTTGCAAATTCTGGACCTACCACCGAGAACCTGCCCAGTCAAATCGGAGCCAAAGTGGTTGACACCTATACACCTGACGGCGATACCGGCACCGGCACGATCACCTCGCCTATCTTTACCATTAATAACAAGTATATCAGTCTTCAGATTGCAGGTGGCAATCACCCGAATGATCAGCCAAATCCAACCGCCGTCAATCTGATCGTTGACGGTAAGGTCGTCGCCTCAGCCACGGGAACCGGCAGCGGAAGCCTCACCTGGAAATCCCTGGATACCAGCTCATACTTGGGCAAACAGGCGCAAATTCAGATTGTCGATCAGAATAGCGGCGACAGCGGATGGGGTCATCTCATGGTTGGTGACATGATTTTCTCTGACCAACAGGTGTCACCCTGGGCAACAGACACGTCCGTCAAATTGATCGTCGACGGCCAGGTCGTGCGCAGCAGCACCGGCCAGAATAGTGAGAATCTTGACTGGACCAACTGGGATGTTCACGACTTGATTGGGAAGACCGCTCAGATTGAGATAAGCGACAACGCGACGGGCGGCTGGGGACACATCCTTGCAGACCAATTTAGCCTGTCAGACACACCTGCATTATCATCCATTCAGCGGGCGCATTGGATCGACTACGGCGCCGATGACTATGCAGTGAATACCTATAATAACGTGCCTGGCGGCAAACGAATCATAATCGGTTGGATGAATAACTGGAACTATGGCCAGGCCATCCCTACTTCTCCCTGGCGCAGTGCCATGACGATTCCTAAAGAGCTGACACTTCGTGACGTCAATGGAACGCTAGTGTTAGCACAAAAACCAGTTCAGCAGCTGAACGAACTGCGCGGACCTGCATCGCATCTTGAAAACTTTAAAATCAGTTCAGGAACTACTCCATTACCAGTGAAAGGTGAAGCTTACAAGCTTGTTGCCACTTTCAAAGCCGGTTCAGCAAAAACTTTTGGTCTCAATTTACGAACGGGACCGAATCAGAAAACGATTGTCGGTTACAACAACACAACCAAAGAAGTGTACATTGACCGTACTGCCTCAGGAAATGTCGGTTTCAATTCGGACTTTTCAGGTGTGCAGCGCGCTCCATTGGAAGTCAGCCATGATGGCAAAGTGACGTTCACCATATTGGTTGATTGGTCATCTGTTGAACTATTCGCTAATCACGGAACGGTCCTGCTCACGGATCAGATCTTTCCGGATCCAAGCAGTAACGGCATATCCGTATTTTCTACAGGAGGAACAGCAGAACTTCAATCGCTCACGGTAAACCAAATGCGAACTGCATGGAACATTTCCTCAAAGTAACCAGCGGGCACTAAGAGAAGAATCAATAAAGAGATAGATTACCAATATACGAATTTGAGCCGCCATCAAAAGATGGTGGCTTTTTCCATGGCGAGACCAACGATCCTTACGGAACAATCTTGTTCGATTGATCCATGAAATGGCTGCCCCAACCATACCCTACGCAGTCCCCCAATAAAAAGGGAGATCTCCGTCAATTGGAAATCTCCTCACTGCCTTTGTAGGACTGATTCACCATTATTCCGTTTGCACATCTTCGCCAAGGATACTTTTCAGGTGCTCGTCAAAATGCTTGTGAATCTCCTTGAATTTCTCACTGAACTCAGCTTCCGTGATGATCCCTTTTTCCATGAGCAAGTAAAAAATTGCCGTGATCCGCTCATAGTTTAGAACCGCTTCCGATCCCAGTTCCGTAATAATCTCATCATTATTCATCGCCAATGCATCTCCTTCTTATTAAACAGCTACTAGCAATATGACCGACATCGGCGTTCGGCATACATAGGAGGCCTCAATGAGACAGGCAATACAAAAGCTTCTAAATTCTGGCGATCACCGGACCCCTTACATGTCAATACAGCAACTCTTCCCGAACATCTTATTCGACCAATCCACAAGATAACTGCGAGAGCAGCCATCCCTATTTCTGAGATGGCTGCCCCTTTTCTATCCTCATATTCTGGAGAAAAACAATTTTGGTCCTACTCTTCCCACCATTTTTCATTGTCCTCCCTATATATAGATTAAAGAGCAATTTATGACAGAAGCCGCATCATTCTTTGGCAAGCCCTCTCTTCTCTCCGCTTCACCCCCATTAAGAGTGATAAAAAAATGAATCCCCGAAAGGAGCTCCACCATTATGCCATTTACCGACTATTTTGCCGCCCCGTTTGAGCCTGCACACGATTCTTTTGAGAGACTGATGAAGAAGTACGAACCGAAGATTCTTAAAGTTGTGAAACAGAACACCTTCAAGTACGCCAGCTATCTGTACAGCACCTCCGATTACGATGACCTGCTTCAAATTGCCCGCTACGCATTTTGGGAAGCCAATGAGAAGTTCGACATCACCAAAGTTGGCCATGAAAAGCATCCAGAAAATGTATTTATCTCCTTTGCGACAATAACTATGAACGGCAGACTCTCCGATTACCTCCGAAAGCACTATAAAAATGCAAGCCGTGAAGCGTACAGCAGTACAGATACCTCATACGACATCCCTGATGAATTCACAGAACCGCTAAGAATCCAAATGCTCCGACTCCTCGAAGATCATCTCCCCACGCTTAGTCCTCGTGAAACCCAGTACCTCAACCTCACGTTATTCGGCGATTGGGACACCCGGCAAATTGCCGAAGCCGCACAAGTTTCCGAGCATACCGTCCGCTCCTGGAAAAAGAGTTTACGGACAAAGTTGAAACCCTTGAAGGAAGAGTTGCTGAAAAAGAAAAATTAATATTTCTAAATGAGGAATAAGCCCGTAATCAAGACCGTTTTGATTCAATCCATTAATTAGAATAGCCTCGGGAGAATAGCCTCGGGAATTTCTTCTCTCTTAATTCTACAGGTTCATTCCGATTTACCTGATTGCCTTTAATCAGTAATTCAGCGTTTTTCTTAAAAATATCTGAAAGTTCTTGGCCAAATTCATTGTCCAATTCCCTGAAGGCTCGTTTTATAAAAAAAGGCCGTTTAGTCACATTATGTGCATCTGATGCGATAAAGTGGACCAGATTATGATCAATAAATTGAATGGTGCGCTTTCTTACCTTTCTCCCGTTTTCACCGATCAAACTAGATGCTGTTACCTGGGAAAGTGCACCATGCGTAATGAAGGAGTAGAGAATCTCAGGATGGTCGAAGATCTCCTGATTACGTTCCGGATGTACTATTACTGGTGTGATGCCTTTAACTTGGAGATCGAAAAAGAGCTGCTGAGCATACCTTGGAACATGGTGAGTCGGGAATTCCACGAGGATGTATTTCTTGTTATCATTGACCGTTAACAGTTCTCGCTCTGTTTCATCGTTTGCCATTTCACCGAAAATTCTCGGTTCCTGACCTGGTAAAACGGTAAGATTAATCTGATTTTGCTTCAATAACCGATTAATAGACTGTACCATCTTCATAATAGATGAACGGGGATTATTCCAGTAACGATTATTGTGGTGTGGTGTGGCAACAATCTGTGTGATGCCTTCAGACACCGCCTGCCTGGCCATCGCCAGTGACATCTGTTCATTTTCAGCACCGTCGTCAATACCAGGCAGTATGTGGCAATGGATATCAATCATGGCAAACCCACCCTTCAAAAATTATCATACAGGAGTAGGGAGTCATATCTTTTAATTCTCCGGCGGCTTTGCCCACTTTGTGACGGTACCGGAGGCCAGGCTTCCTAGTTTAGCCACGTCTGCTGCTTTGCCGACCTTGTCAATCCCTTTTGTGCCAACAACTGAAGTCGCGATCATGGTCACCGCATAGGTGATCCATCTGGACCGGGTATAGGCGTCGCCATACACTATATTCCGTTCGTAGGAATCGGAAATCGACTGAGCAAGCAGCGCCGAAGTCAGATTTCAGTTTGAAAGGGTACCATAGATCCCCACAGAGGTTTGGATGGGGTGTTGAACCGTCTCGATGATGCCGAGGGCCGTATCCTTGACGGTGTCGATCAGCCCCTGACCAATGCCTCTTTCTATTTTATTCTCCACTAATTTCATTTTCAGATCAAACGGGAGACTGGCCTCGGCCTCTTTTTCCATCCTCGCTTTTCTCTGCTTTTGCCCTTCGTTGTACAATTGATAGGTTCTACTTGCATGGAAGGCCTTCGGTGGCCTTCTGGTATTCTGCGTTGAGGTGCTGATCAAGGTCGCGGACATCCGTGACCATCTTGCGCCGCTTATCTTCCGCCTGGTCCACGGCGCGGTTGGAAAACACCGTGAGCGGTACGAGGTTAGAGATACGGCTCAGGATTTTTCCGATCGCCTCGCGCTGCTGGGTAATCATTTCTTTCGAGCGATAGTAGCCGGTGGCCAGATCATCCTCAAGAAAAGGGACCTGGACAGAGGCTTGCTCGTCCAGATGCTTTTTGTTGATTGCACCGGGGATACTCCGGTAGTAGACAATCTGTTGATCAATCAGATCAAGCCAGGTATCAACAACGTTAGCCTGCGCACGGTAAAATTGTTTGATCGCATCAGCCCCCTTGCCCTGGAAATCCTTGCCGAGGCCGGTGATCTGCTGGAATGCCGTCTTTAACTCCTGAAACTGGCCTTTCAGCGTTTCATAGTCTTTAGCACGGGCTTGGGCTGCCGTGATACTTTTATGGAGGCCGGCAATGTCCAGGCACCGGTGACCGCTAGATGATTCTTTCTGTGAGATGGCGGGGAAGGAAGAGACAACCGATCAAGGGCACGTTCCGTCTCATCCATTCGGACATCGACCGCATCTTTATGAAGCTCAATTTCGTACACTGGTACATCCGCCTCCTGATTTGTACCAGTTGATGATCAAAAGCATCCAAACCTTTTTTACCCTGAGTGAGCAGGGATTCGGCGTCCTTAGCCATGGGCCCCGATGGTCTGAAGGTGGTTCCCCTCCCGCTTCAGAATGGCCATTTGATCATCAATCCGCTGCTGATATAGAGCGAGATCATGGCTCAAATGGTTTTTCATCGCGTCCCGTGCGTCATCCCGTTTACGGTTAAAGGCGCGGGCACGGGATCCTTCCCATTCCCCGCCCATCTCGGGGTTCAGTAAAAGGTGGAGATCCTGTAAATCCGCTTCCTGCTCCTGTGCCAGCTCCTGCTTTGCCCGCTTCAGCCGATTGATTTGATCGTCCAGATCAGCCGATCGATGGGCCAGTGTACGGAAAATAGATTCCAGTACGTCCGATCTCCCCATAATTTCGTATCTCCCTTTCATCGGGATTTGATCCAAAAGCCAAAGTCCATCCCATTTTAAATGGCATCTTTTCCTGTATTATAGAAATCTGGAAAAGTCCTGAACACGGCCGTTATGCCTAAAAATCCGGAATATTATGCCTGTTAAGGGCGATTCTGTCTTTTTCGACAAAAAACACCCTGCCTTTTTCCCTACTCCAATTAAAAAAGGCAACAGGTGGCCGGTCTTCTCCGGTCGCTGTTACCTGATGTTCCCTGTATCTTTAGTTGGTTACAAAGGTCATGGTCGCCATTCCCAACAATTTCTGACCCTACACCTATAGCTAAAAAACTCATTTATTCTCTCCTGTAACCCACCCTCTTCATGCCGCTTTCCCGCATATGGAAATGGGTCACCGTCACGTAAACGCGTCCGGCGCCTTTCCCAAGCTGCCTGATGTACAGGATGGTCGAGCGGCCAGTTGATGTCTTTCTCGCAATTAATCTCTTTCTCGAATTATAGACTTTAATGTAATCCCCTTTAGTAATTCGGTAAACTCTGACTTGATCGTCATGATATCTGTAATTATAAACTTTGATCTGGCTAGAGCTGAGTGTTCCGGAGACTTCACCGCTGAAGTAGATTTTTGTCCAGTTGCTTGTGCCCATGTAAGGCTGCGTGATCGATACATAGATATCTCCCGACCGGCTGCCCAGCTGCCGGACGTATAAAGCGGTTGAATTTCCTTTTACCGTCTGTGTTTTTATCCAATGTTTCCGGGCATCGTAGAGGCGGATAACCGATCCGTTCTGCAAGTGGCTGATGTAGATCGCGTCAGATCTCCCGTGGTTATTCGCCACTTTCACCTGCGAGCTGCTTAAAGCCCTGGACTGCTGCATAACCCTGACTGATTTCGTGCCGCTTTCATTTCCGGCTGCATCGGTGGCACTGACAGCCAGCCATGTTCCCGCCCTTTGCGCGAGGATCTTAACGGTGTATCTGCCCAATCCATCTGTATTGCCGATGCCGATTTGCTGGCCACCTGTTGTAATAGTAATGACCGAATTCTTTTCAGCCGTACCGCTGACCGACGTGTTATTATTCGCCACCGGGCTGACTCCGGGCACAGCCGGAGGGGTCGTGTCATAGAGCTGCCCGTTATCAAGATTGGTATAAGTAATGCCTTTCGCGGGCTGTTTCGGTATGGATGACGGATTCATCCATTTGACGATGGCACCACCACCCCGCAGACTTAATGAACTTGAGTCTGTATCGGTTAATGACTTCAGAGCTTGAAATCCAGGTTCATTGTGAAAGCCGAATCTTCCCGTACTCCTTTTCAGATATAATGCGATTCGAAAATCATTCATGAACGTGCCGAAGGACATTTTCGGATCAATATACTTATGAATGAGATCCTGAACCGCCAGATAATCACTGTGCGGATCGTCAATCAGCTGTTTATAAATACTGTTTCCTTGGCCGGACTGGATTCGGAGATACTCCATGAATAGATAGGACAGCGCATAGTTGGCGATCGTGTCTCCAGAGTAATCCCAATAAAGAAGCGACTGACCATCGGCGATGTTCTCATCACTGTTATAGTTGTCAATTTGATCCAGCTCCGGACTACCGCTGTAAATCTGCTCCGCCGCCATTGACAAGCCTTCGTTCATCCAGGTGTCCATGGGCGCCCCGTTCTGCACAAACACTTTCTGATTAAAGTTAATCATGTGCTGGAATTCGTGGGCCAGTGTCGTATAAGCCTCACTCACATCTTTGACTGGACCGGTCCCCATTGAGGGATTCGTGTCTATGTAAAAGATCTCGGACTGATTTGAATCCTCTATCGGGAATAGATCTCTCGGGTCAAAATATCCTGCATCGTATGCGCCGCCTGAATCTAAATTAAATCCGTCCTGAATGTCATAACACAGAATTTCGACCTTGCCGTTTCGATCCACATCCGACGGATCGCCGAAATTATTGACGTCCGACGCGTAAATCTTATTGTCGAATTCCTGACCCAGTTTCGCTGCGTCCGCTGAGGTAAGCTGAGAATCTCCAACCCAGACATCGGCGTGTGTCCCCACATATTCCAGCGTCGCTTTTTCAGTATAGTATAGATTCGTTGAGAGATTGGAAACGTAGAAAGTGCGTGTCGCACCCATTTGCTCCGATTTGGAAACAGAGCGGAGGAGCGAATTTTTTCGGAACAGATTGTTTGTAACAGCCGGTGGCGTAAACGGCTTGACATAATCCGTTCTCCCACCGGAACGCCGGTCAAAGACTATGCCACTGACCGTACTGTTCCCATCGGTTGATTCATTGCTGATCAAAACAGGAACAGTGGTCGTCTGTGCCCTGGCTTGCCCTACTGGAATAACTCCCGCAGAAAAAGAAAAGATGACCAGGGAAGCGATAAGCATGGCCGAGAATTTTTTCAACTTTGACATGCTGTACCTCCCAAAATTTCACAGATTCATAGATTTGATTGTTTCTATTATAACATGCCATTAAAACCGCACAGATCAAAAAAAATCAGAGCCGGATCACCCTGATTTTTCTCTCTCAATTTGTATAAGTTGTAAAGTAGGCAATATCCTGATCGACTGCACCATTCACGCCGCTTACGGTTCCATTGCTCGTATACTGCCACAGATCCGCACTGAAACCTGGGCCTAAATAAGTGCTTTCCCCACGGTATCGCGACAGCCAGATCAGAATTCTTTGCTGGCCGGGCTGCGCCTCAATTTTATTCAAATCCAGATTGTTGTTGAAATAAAAGCTATTCGAGTAGATACCAAGATTACTATAGTGATAGTTGATTCTCATCCGAGATAGGAATGCAAGGACATTGTTCGTCAAAGTCGATTTTAAAGATTTAGTAGGAATATTATTGGACGTCTCAACATCCAGATACAGATTCTGGAACTTTACCCCTTTTTTCGCTGCGGCGTTCAGGATCCTGGCAAAATTATCTGCCTCTTTATTAGCATCTGAAATAGTCGCTGCGGTGAAGAAATGGTAGGCATTGATGCTGAGTCCGGTTTTCTGCGCAGCAACTGCGTTGTTCAGAAAATAACTGTCCGTGATGCTGCTGCTGCCACTACCCTGACTGGCTTTAATAACCACAAAGCTTATCCCGCTTTTTTTCACTCCTGTGAAATTGACTGTCCCCTGATAATGGGAAATATCGATTCCCAGCTGACTTCCTGACGGTCGAGGCAGATTAAAGTCACTCAAATTAGTTGTCACATTATCCTTAAGAACATAGCCGGTCTTCCCACCATAAGAGATTTTAACCCAGCTCCCACTCTGTCCGATCACGCTGATCTTCGTCCGTTCACGTAGCTGCATAACAACCGTGGATTGAGTATCCGGTGATTTGTGGACATTCAAATTATCGTAGCCTATATAAGCACTATAGACTTTGAAAGCCTGGACTTGGGGTGCTGCCGCTTGAGGTTTATAGACGACAGGCTGTGGCTGTACCTTAACAACCGGTTTAGGCGGACTGCCTCTCTTTATGTATGTACTTGATACATAACCATTAGTTCCACCGGCAACAACCTTACTCCATCCGCCCCCTGCCGTATAAACAGTCACTTTGGTATTTTTGTAAAGATACCTTATCACACTATAGTGAGTACTTGGGCCAGTCCGGACCGAGAGTGATGAAACCGTAACATAAGCGCCATAGGGAATGAAATTGCCGAGATAGCCAGAAGGAACATAGCCGACTCGGCTACCAACCAGAACCACTGAATAGCTACCACTTCTCCCGAACACAGTAACTTTTGCGCCCATATGTAATAGAGTTACCGTTCTAAAGCGGTTGCTCGCACGGTCACGAACACTGAGGGTCGGAGAATTGACATAGGCGCTGAACGGCCTAAATGTGCTGATGTACTTGGATTGGACATAACCGGATCGGCTGCCCACACTAACTTCTAAGTAACTCCCACTTCTCCCAAATACAGTGACTCTTGTCAATCGGCGTAACAGAACGACAGATTTAAAGTGAGTGCTTGCGCGGTTTCTCACGTTTAGTGAGGGTGCGCTGACATAGGCGCTATATGGCCTGAACTTGCTGAGATACCTGGACTGAACATAGCCAGACTCTCTGCCGTATCTGACTTTGGCATAGCTTCCTTTTTTCCCGGTAACAGTAACAGCTGTACTTCGGTACAGCGTCCGCACTGTTTTATATCGGCTGCCTGCCTGATTCTGTAATCGGAGAGAAGAAGCTGTAACATATGCTGTGTAGGAAGAGGCAGCTTCCGTTGTCATGGGAGTGGTCAGTAATCCTACAAATACTGAAAGAAATAAAAGAACAGCTGCCAGACTTTTAGACCATTTTTTCAATTTTCACTCTCCTTTCTAAAAAAAGATTTTCTTCGCTGAAGTAAGCTTGATCGTGACAAAATCTTACAATTGACGGTTCTAAGTCGAAAAATGTCAGTAACAAGTATGTTTTAATTATCGGAATTTTTTTCCCTGATTTCAAGGGACTAAAGGTAAAGAAAATATTACAAAACGTACCTACTTACTATAATATCTCATGACGGATAACAAACGATTCAAATACTAATTCAGTTGACGGCTTTCAATTAAATCCTTTTTTTGACGAAGGGAAAAGAGAATCGGGGAGAAAAGCTCATTGCTTTTCTCCCCGATTCTTCATCTCTATGAAATTCAATTCCTGTAAATCGTTATTTTCACATTTTTTCTGCCCCACATGAGTGCCTGGTGGCGCGATTTGAAATGAATGTCGATCTTCTTGCCCTTGATCGCTCCGCCGGTGTCTCGGGCAATGGCGATGCCATAGCCCGGAATTTTCACTTTGGAACCAAGTGGAATGTATCGGGGATCGACAGCGACGACTTTCGCATTCGGATACTTTTTGAAGCTGAAGCCTGTGGCCGTCCGTCCCATTTCACAGTATGCTGATGCTGAAACCGTCATTGATTTTGTTGGTGTTTGGGCCTGTGCCTGATCAGAGAATCCGGATATGATCAAAAAGGCAATGGCAAGCGTCATTAGGATTTTTCTCAAATTCGTACTCCTCACTCTTCCTTTATGACTATAATTTACCAGTTGAATGTGACAGGCATGTAACAGGCACATAACAAACCTATTTTGATTCAATGACAGCTTTGGTAACGTTTACTTCATTGACTGCGAAAAAGAGCACCTGCCTAAGCAGATGCCCTCGCTTAAAAAATGTTGTTATTTTCTAATCCCAGCGCCCTGAAATCCGCTGATTTCTTCATTACTTGGCTTGCTCACGACAAGAACTTTCTTACCATTCTTCGTGTTCAGCTTCAACGTTTGTGTCAGCTTTCCAAAGGTTTGCGTGCCATCCCCGCGGAGCGTCACATGGTTTAAATACAGCGTATTATTTTTCACGACAATATCGCTGAGCTTAACAAATCCCGCTACCGTTTCTGGATCATCATTGTAAAAAATACCACTATTCGTGATCATAATCTGATAGACAATATGTTTCGTCTTGTTGCCCAAATACCAGGATCCCTCAAAATCTTTGTAGGTAGCGAACCGGGATTTTGAAAGGTCTCGGACATTGATGTAACCGGCTGTTTTGCTGTAGGTGACGCGGATGAAGCCCTTTGACGGTTTGTAGCGGAGATAGAGCTTCGCATTCGTCGGCAAAGTCCGGATGACTTTGGAACCTTTTTTATCTTTGTAAAGATGTGTACTCTGCGTCGTGTAATAAGTGACGGCTTTCGGAACCGCAGCAGAGGCAAACGATGAAAAGGTCAGACTGGAAAACAAAAGAGCCGTGATGATGAGTAACGCTGAAAGACGCTTTTTCATTTTAAAAACTCCTTTGTAATACGAATGTAATATTAATGAAACATTTGTAATATAAGTGTCTTCCAGCACCTCGTCAACTATAAATTGGAAACTGTAACCATTCAGACACACCTCACACTACAGCTTATTCTCTGTCAGCAGATCGACAATCCCCTTCTGCATCGGTGTCAAGATATGGTTTGCCCGATAAGCAAGCGAGATCAGAAATTCCGGTTGTTTTTCATCGCTCAACTCCAGCGCGACCACCGAATCAGCAGGAAAGACTGCCATTTCTGTAAGAAAACTGATGCCGACGTTATTAGCAACCATTCCTTTAATGATCTGGATATCATTGGACCGGTAAATAATTTCCGGTTTTCTCCGCATTCTTCGCGTGAGGAGATGGAACGCAGTGGAATGAACGAAGCCCTCGTCGAGCTGTATAAACGATTCATGGATCAAATCTTTAAAAGCCACTGTCCTTTTTTCAGCCAGTGGATGCTGCGGGCCAACAATGATTTTAAATTGTTTACGGGCAAGTCCCAGCTGCGTCAGCCGTGCATCCTCAATTGAGCGGACCGAACCGAGCAGCGCCATATCGAGCTGGCCATTGATCAGCCTGTTCAGAAGCACTTTTGATCCATTCTCATAGGTTTCCAGATTCTGAAGCAATTTTTTTTCGGATAACCGAGCGGACAAGAACGGGAAATAATAGCTGCCGATAATCGGCGGTAGACCGAACCGGACTTTCTCCTTATTCAACGCCCGGATTTCCGACCGGGCAGTCTTCAGCTCCTGCAAAATCTGTTCCGCGTGCTTTTCAAACTGTCTGCCGCTTTCTGTGAAAATCAGTTCCTTATGGGACTGGTCACGGATAACCAGCTGCGTATCCAGCTCCTTCTCCAGCCTCTGGATCGCCGCCGTAATCGTCGGCTGGCTCACGTTGAAGTATTGCGCCACTTTTGTAAAATTATTTTCATGATACAGGCGTGTAAAATAACTCAGCTCTTTGATGTTCACGCGAAAACTCCTTATTGACCGGCTTCTATCCCTCATATTATCAAAATATATCATGACCCGAAAGTTTGACTATAGTTTTTGAGACTTGTTAAAGTGCTCTTTGTGATGAAAAATATTTTCGCTCAAGGAGGAAAAACACCATGGCATTATCCGCACAGGAAATTCTGAATAACCCTTTTCTGAATAAAAACACAGCTTTTACCAAAGAAGAACGCAAAGCCTTCAATCTTGAAGGCGTGCTTCCGCCAACCGTCCGCACGATTGAAGAGCAGGCGGTGCAGGTATACGGCCAGTACCAAAGTAAACCAACCGACCTTGAGAAAAGAATCTTCCTAATGAATTTATTCAATACAAACCGCACATTATTTTATCATCTCATGAGCGAGCACGTCGTTGAATTCATGCCGATCGTCTATGATCCGACGGTCGCTGATTCGATTGAACAATACAATGAACTTTTTCTCAAACCGCAGGATGCGGCATTCCTGTCAATCGACGAGCCGGAGAACCTTGAAGCCACTCTGAAAAACGCGGCGGGCGGCCGTGATATCCGTTTGATCGTCGTCACCGATTCAGAAGGTATTCTCGGTATTGGCGACTGGGGCGTGAACGGTGTGGATATCGCCATCGGCAAGCTGATGGTCTACACCGCCGCTGCCGGCGTTAATCCGGCGCAGGTGCTTCCGGTCGTCATTGACGCTGGTACGAATAACGAAAAACTTCTGAACGATCCGCTCTATCTCGGAAACCGACACAAACGCGTCCGCGGTGCTGAATATTACGATTTCATTGATCAGTTTGTCAAAACTTCCGTCAAATTATTCCCTGAAGCGCTGCTGCACTGGGAAGACTTCGGCCGTTCGAACGCGGCGACGATTCTTGAAAAATATCAGGACAAGATTACCACGTTCAATGACGATATCCAGGGGACAGGTATTGTCGTTCTGGCCGGCCTGCTTGGGGCGATGAACATTTCCAAAGAAAAACTGACCGATCAGCGTGTTCTGATATTCGGTGCGGGCACTGCTGGCGTCGGTATTTCCAACCAGATTCTGGACGAGCTGAAGCGTCAAGGTCTGTCCGAAGAAGAAGCGAAAAGCCATTTCTTCCTCGTCGATAAACAAGGCCTGCTCTTCAGCGATACACCGGATCTGACACCCGGCCAGAAAGCCTTTGTCCGTCAGCGTTCCGAATTTAAGAACAGTGAAGAACTTACAAGCCTCGAAGCTGTGGTCAAAGCCGTTCACCCGACGATCATGATCGGGACATCCACACAGCCCGGCGCTTTCAAAGAATCCATCATTAAAGAAATGGCCGCTCATGCGGATCGTCCGGTGATCTTCCCGCTCTCCAACCCGACCAAGCTGGCGGAAGCGAAAGCTGAAGACCTGATTGCCTGGACCGACGGCAAAGCGCTTGTCGCGACCGGAATTCCAGCCGCTCCCGTTGAGTTCAAAGGTGTCACTTATGAGATCGGACAAGCCAACAATGCGCTGATGTATCCGGGACTGGGCTTCGGCATCATCGCCTCAACCGCGAAACGGGTCAATGGAGAGATGTTGTCGCAGGCAGCTCACGCTTTGGGTGGCATCGTGGACACCACGCAGCCCGGAGCTGCCGTCCTGCCTCCGGTTGCGAAGCTGACCGAATTCTCTCAGACCATCGCCGAAGTCGTTGGCCAGAGTGTCCTCGACCAGAAGCTGAACAAAGAAGCCATTACAGACATCAAGCAAGCCGTTGTTGATATGAAATGGGAACCAAAGTACACCGAGCTGAGCTTAGGTTAAGCTTAAGAGAGGGGGAGCATCCGTGGTATTTCTACAGTCTATCCAGAGCGTCATCACCATTATTCTCATGATCGCCGTGGGCTATTTCCTGAAGAAGTTCAAATGGTTCGATGACAATTTCGGCAAAAGCATTTCTTCATTAATTACAAAAATTGCGCTGCCGGCATCCATCTTTGTATCCGTACTGAAGTATCTGACCCGCGACAGTCTAATTCAGTTATCCGGCAGCCTGATCTATCCGGTCATCGCTGTGACGATTTCCTACATCATCGCTTTCGGACTCGTGAAACTGTTAAAAATTCGTCCGGGGCGCCGCGGTATTTTCATGAACGCCGTGGTGAACGCCAATACCATATTCATTGGCTTGCCGCTGAATATCGCCCTGTTCGGCGAGAAAAGCCTGCCGTATTTCTTGATTTACTACATCACCAATACCGTTTCAACCTGGGCATTCGGTGTCTTCCTGATCTCTAACGACGACCCCACGAAAGACAAGTCCAAAGACAAAGGGCCGCATAAGATCAATTGGAAAAAAATACTGCCGCCTCCGCTGCTCGGCTTTATTGCTGGTCTGGTTTTCCTGCTCGCCGGCATCCCGATCCCGGGCTTCATTAATTCGACGCTGACCTACGTCGGCGGAATCGTCACACCGCTGTCCCTGATCTACATCGGAATTGTCCTGTATAACGCCGGGCTCTCAAGCATCCGCTTTGACCGCGACACGATCTTTGCCCTAGTAGGCCGTTTCGTGATCTCACCGTTTATCCTGATCGTACTGATCCTGACGGGTACGCATCTTTCAGGTGTCCAGCTGCCGACAATGCTGACACAAACACAGATCGTCCAGTCGGCAACCCCCATGCTGGCCGTCCTGCCGATTTTGGCGAACGAGTCACATGGCGACGTCAAGTACGCCACTAATGTCGTGACAACAAGCACGGTCCTGTTTGTTATTGTCGTTCCAGTGCTCATGCAGCTTATACAGTTTGTTTGATCCGTACTTTTAAGTAAAACCGGCAATTTCCAATCAGGGAATTGCCGGTTTTTTTATTTGCGAGCATGAAAAACCCTCTGCGTGCTCAAGCATGCTTCAGGTTTACCAGCCACTTTCGGGGTGACCCCATAATTTTGTGTCCAA
This sequence comes from Sporolactobacillus shoreae, assembly GCF_004684935.1. Taxonomy (GTDB): domain Bacteria; phylum Bacillota; class Bacilli; order Bacillales; family Sporolactobacillaceae; genus Sporolactobacillus; species Sporolactobacillus shoreae. The sequence goes on along the minus strand of NZ_SRJD01000002.1, from coordinate 127,496 downwards.
AATTATGGGGTCACCCCGAAATGATGCGGTGTTTTGTTGCTTCAATTTTTTCCCAATGCTATAATCTGCCCATATCGATTAATTGAGGAGAAAATATCATGTCTTTTTATCACTTGAATGTAGCAGGCGTGGAACGGGACCTGCCAATGGTCAGAATTACCGATGATCTTGAAATAGCGAGTTTTGTCATTCTTGGCGATGCGGAGCTGATCATTCATGCAGCTGCGGCGCTTAAGGACAAGCTGCCGGAAGCTGATTATCTGATGACAGCAGAGGCGAAGGGTATTCCTCTTGTCCAGGAGCTAGCGCGCATCCTTGGGATGAAGCGTTATTTCGTCGCAAGAAAGAGTATCAAGCCGTACATGGCCGAGCCCTTCGTCACTGAAGTCTTTTCCATCACAACGCAAAAAAAGCAAATTCTGTGCCTTGATAATGAAGAAAGTAAGCTGATCGAAGGAAAACGTGTCATCATCATTGACGACGTGATCAGTACCGGCGACTCGATTAAAGCACTGGAGTCACTTGTCTTAAAAGCCGGCGGACGGATTGCCGGAAAAGCAGCAATTCTCGCGGAGGGGAATGCGGCTGATCGTGAAGATATTATTTATCTTGAAAAGCTGCCGATCTTTCCGGTGAAACGGTAAGTCCAGTCACGCTTTTTTGGCGAGCTCAATAATTGATGCAAAAAACGCTTCCGTATCGACATCATAGACAACTTCAACAGGACGTCCATCGTCCACGGCCTCAATCTTACCCTGGCTTGGTTCATCGACATGAACCTTGGTCAGGGCCTTTTTTGCTTGTTATGCACCCTATGATGCATTCAGTGATTGTTTAAAATTTCGACATAGAATCGATTAAGCATATGTGTAACGAATTTCAATTGGAATCAGCCCGGATTCAGAAATCTCTTTTAAGTTTTCGATCACTTTTTCATAACTGATCTTTTTTGTCCCAGGAAAAAACAATTGAGTTGTTTTTGCTGTTTCATAATCAGACTTGAATTTGTTTTCATCAACAATACGACACACTGCGTCAGATAATCGATAGCCATTCGCCGAAGAAACAGCTCGTCCACTTTTTGAGCGTTCTTCAGCCACCCGCTGAAACAGTGGGCTAATAATGTCCCTGTCGAAATCACTATGTCTATAAATCATATATAGATCATATAAATGGCGTGAATTCCGATCGTATTTTTTAGCCTCGCTATAATCGCAAAGAGCAAAGACCTTATCAACAAATGTTCGTTCGATACTTTGCACCTGGATTGTGAAAGGTCTTAATTCATACTTGTCCAATGTTGCGGTATCATGTGTTTTTATCAAATAATCAGAAATGTAATTTGTTACTTCCATTGCATGAGATGGGAATGATTTCAAACGAACGTATGTCTCCACAAAAATAATTCTCGGAAAGCCTTCCTCATTGATTTTGTTCGGATAAGAAAACTTATAACGATTAAAATCCAGGCCGCTTTTTATCTCATCTTCGTTTTCAAGTACCATCTCGACTTCATGAGCCGCATCAACAATGGACTGTTTTAGTTTCTTTTTGTTTGAACCGCTGTTTGGTATCGTACTTTTAAAATTAATATCAATGTCTTCTGAGAAACGATTAATGAGATGATAACATTTGCTTAATGATGTTCCGCCTTTAAAAATAATATCTGGAAAAAATGACTGAATTGACCGGAGCAGTAATGAAACAAAGTAATCTTTTTCAATGATTGATGCATCCAGTCCAGTATCCTCTGCCACGACTTTAACTATTTCATTAAAGAACTGCTTGTTCTGGTGACACTTCATTTCTTAAGCCACTCCTCAGTACCATGGTTTGGACTTTATAACTATAGGCCTGCAGACACTTATTAAATTCTTTTTTACTCAATGGTGTGTCTTTTAAATAGTTAATCAAGATTTCCAGTGATTCTTCAAGTGAGTATTCGCTGTAATACTGGAATTTACTGATCAAATCAAATACCTGAAGCAGTTTGTAGTTACTATTGTTGACCGGGACTCGCGGTTTCCTCAAGAATACAGAAGATTCGCCGAATTTAACTTCCCTCACTGCCGTCTTTTCTTTGTTCGTCGAGATTTCAAACACCGGTGAGTTTTGCACAGTCAGGCCTAAAGCGTTGGCAAGCCATAATCCGGACCGATAGCCCATCCTATTTCCGCTTTGATCAAATAAATATTTTTTCTTAAGAATGTCATTAAGGCTCAAAACAGATTTAAATACTGCTTTCGGATTTGGTTTATAATAGATGCCCTTTTTCTTTTCATAGCGAACAATCATTCCGGAATCAGTCGCCCTTTTTAAATATTGTCGCAATGTGTTTGGATTCATGTTTAATTCTTTTTTTAGCTCCTCAACGAGGATAGGCTCTTCAAATTTATAATTATTTTCCAAATACTTCTGCAGATCCATTTGTCATCACCTCTTACTTAAGAGTATACCTTGATGTAACGTATTTATACAAATATTTTATAAACTTGTGTATCAAAATCTGTTCGTCCTATAAACCATTTTGCATCGTTCTGTTATTTTCTACTATGTACGTACCGGAAAAGCCGCAATTCTCGCGGAGGGGAATGCGGCTGATCGTGAAGATATTATTTATCTTGAAAAGCTGCCGATCTTTCCGGTGAAACGGTAAGTCCAGTCACGCTTTTTTGGCGAGCTCAATAATTGACGCAAAGAACGCTTCCGTATCGACATCATAGACAACTTCAACAGGACGTCCATCGTCCACGGCCTCAATCTTACCCTGGCTTGGTTCATCGACATGAACCTTGGTCAGGGCCTTTTTGGTTTTAACTAAATCTGGATTACCGGCCGCCATCGTTGTCAAAACGTCCCAGAGGAAGTAGGTCGCATTCGTTTCAAGGTGAACCAGCGGCGGAACGGCCGCATAGCACTGCCCGATAAAATCAATACCAGTATATTTCCGCAGTGCGGCCCAGCTATTTCGAACCGGCACCGTCAGCGGCACCTGGTTCGTGCTTTCAAGGGCAACCATCCGGATGTTCAGACTGCTTTCCCATACCCTGGCGACTGCGTATGGATCCCAGAAGGCGTTCCATTCCGCCGAACCGTCATGTTCCGGCTCCTGAACATTGCCGACGGGATTCAGCGTTCCACCCATCCAGATCAGTTGTTCTATTTTATCCTCAATATCTGGTGCTTCATCCAGTGCACGCGCGATATCCGTAAGCGGCCCGGTGCAGAGCAGCGTTGTTTTTCCGTCATTATCCCTCACCTTTTTGATCAGGTGCTGATGGGCAGGGAGCTCGCTGACCGGAGCTTCTACTTTCCCCGATTCATTCAAGAGCGGCAGCGCATTAACGAAGAAGGATCGCATCCGCCATTCTTTCGGAAAAGCGTTCACGCCTCTGGAACTTGAGCGCGCCACCTCCACCTGCTCACTGCCGAACCGGTCGATGATCTTGCGGCTGGCCTCCGTGCCCGGTGTTAGAAATCCGTCCGCCGGTATGACAGATACACCGCTCAGTGTCACATCGTCCATCTGCGTGAGCAGAAAGAGCGATACGAGATCATCAATATCCGCGTCATGGACAAAATAGATGGTTTTTCTGGTCATGATCTTCTCTCCCCTGTTAGACTTTAGGTTTTGTTAAACGTGTCTTTTATTTTTTCGATCCAGGCTTTCGCTTTCCGCGGGCGATCCATAGAGAAGCAAAATCGCGTTCAACTTTAAAACCAAATAGAAAAAACAAACGGCGGAGAAGGACAAACCTCTCCCACCGTTCAGATCAAGCTGATTCATCTTTATTTTGATAACGAAGCAACATAGGCCGCATATTCTTTGTCTGTTGTCGGTACAACGATGCTGCCCTTAATGATGTCCTGTTGATATTTTTTCACCTGATCAAGCACAGCCGGTTTGACATTTTTCGTCGTCGGCGCGATACCCACACCGTTTTCAGCCAGGCCGTATTCGATTACCTTGCCACCCTGGTACTTGCCGGCTTTGGCTTTCGTCGCTGCATCATAGATCGCCTGATCGACACGTTTGACCATCGAAGTCAGTGTCACGTTTTCAGGAAGGCCCTGGTCATACTGATCTCGGTCAACACCGATGACCCAGACCTTTTTGCCGCTCTTTGTCCGTGACCGGGCTTCCGTGAAGACGCCGTTGCCGGTGTCCCCGGCCGCCGCATAGATGATATCGGCACCCTTGCTGTAAAAAGTGGACGCAATGTTCTGACCTTTATCCGGTGCGTTGAATGCGCCGGCGTACTGCGTATAAATCTGCGCTTTCGGGTTGACGGTCTTAACTCCAGCCTTAAACCCGCTTTCAAATTTCTTAATCAGCGCGGTATTGACACCGCCGATAAAGCCAACCTTGTTTGTCTTTGTCGTCAGCCCGGCAACAACACCGACGAGGAATGAGCCCTGCTGTTCCTTGAATGTCAGGTTCGTCACATTCTTCAGAGGCTTGTTATTCTTGTCCACTGCAACGCTGTCGACAATGGCAAAATGCGAATCCGGATGCTGCGGGGCGATCGTCTGAAGATCACTCTGCATCTGGAAACCAATCGCGACAATCAGATTATATTTCTGCATCACAAGCTGATTCAGGTTCGGAGCAAAATCACTCGGCTGCTGTGATTCAAGATACTTAACGTCTGAGCCTGTCTTAAGCTTATTGTCCTTCGCGAATTTGCTCAGGCCTTCCCACGAAGACTGATTGAACGATTTATCGCTCACACCGCCGATACCTGTTACCATGGCTACCTTGAAAGGCGCTTTTTGAGAGTCTCCGGATTTACCCGCGCTGCTGCCGCACCCGGACAAAACGAGCGCCAGAGCCATCACACATGCCATCAATACCGCTGCCTTCTTTAACACAAAACATCCTCCTGCTCATCCAGTTATTTACATCAATATATGTACTATAAAGTATTATTCGGCAAAAAGGAACACCATTCGACAAAATATTTGCGAATATTTTTGTTTGATTAACTATTAATGTTCGTCTTTCATATGATTATTCCCCTTTTTCATTACAGAAAAAGACAGTCCATTCTTATTCTCGAAAATGTTTATCACACTATCAGAATAAAGGGAAGAAGGCATAAAAAGAGATTGACCTCAAGATACTGAGGTAATCTCATATGGATTAAACTAAAAAAGTACGGGAGAAGTCCCTCGTACTTTTAAATCCCCAGCCTCTTCTGATAACCGGCATTTTAAGAATATCTAGCCATCCGGCTTAATGGATGCATTAATCCGTATTTGCCGAGAAGGCTAACTCCATAGCTCCATATAAACTGGCATCCTGTAAAAAATTGGAGCGGACTAAGTCAGGCGGATAGGGAACGTTCTCTACAAGTGCGGACATAATCGGATCATGAAGCAGTTGGTATGATGCTGCCATACCGCCACCGATTGCAATTTTCTCCGGATTCCACATAATGGCCAGATTAGCGACCTGATACCCGATTTCATGACCGATCTCAGATATAAACGTCCTCGTTTCCGGATTCGGCTGACTCATTTCGAATATTTCCTTCGTGGTCAGTGTTTTGCCATACTGATCAGCATAGCGTTTTGCGATACCGGAACCGCTGGAGAATTCTTCAAAAGAGGCATGACCGGACTTGAAGGTTGCCGTGTCATCCCTGCTCTTCATCAGATAACCGATTTCACCCGCAGCTCCGCTATGTCCGCGCATCACGCGGTTTCCAGCAGTAAATCCGGCTGAAATGCCGGTACCGAAGTTAACATAGAGACCATAATCTGTCCCCTTCAAATTCCCTTGCCTCAGCTCAGCCAAAGTCGCAGCCTTGACGTCATTTTCAATCACAATCGGGACATGAAATGCATCAGTTAAAATACGGTGGACATTGAGTTCTTCAATTCCAATCAGATTGGGGGCGAGCTCGACGCGATCCTGAATCACTACACCGCACATACTGACACCGACAGCGGTCAATGTGCAGTCATTGACACTTTTCAACAAACGATTGCCCATTTCGATGACCTGGCCAAGCAATGCCGCGGCTGGCAACCCTGATGACCGGATTCTGTCTCTCTTCACTATTCTGCGTTCTGTATTTGCGAGCGCAGCACCTACTTTTGTTCCGCCAAAATCGTATGCCAGAATGACCTCCGATTGACCCATCAGACTTTCACCTTCTATTGCAGTTGGATTGATCTCTATATCATTATGAATCATTGTTGCAGTGTTTTGAACGTCTCATGAATTTTCTTCTCGCCAAAAGGCCAGTCATGATGCACGCGGGCCCAGATCAGAAAGACTCCGAAACCAATAACCGTCCAAGCAACAGCCAGACTTATTGCAGACCAGCCGGACGAATAAAAAACATAGCCCCATCCGATAAAAGCAATGATGCTTGGGATCGGATACAACCACTGTTTATAAGGACGCTTTAAATCCGGGCGGCGTTTGCGAAGAACCGTCAGGGCAAAGATCTGGCCGATAAATTGAACAACAATAATCAGCGCCATCAAGGCATTAATAATGGTTGAAAGATCAAAGAAGCAGCAGATCGCCATGACCAGGCCCATAATCAGCAAAGATACGTTTGGAAACTGATACTTGGGATGGAGCTTAGCAAATGCTTTGAAAAACAGCCCGTCTTTAGCCGCGTTATAGGGAAGACGTGAGGCCCCAAGCAGTCCTGTATAAACGGACGCAAAGCAGGTCCAGATAATCAACAAGGTAATGATCACCGCACCGGGAGTCCCCCAAATGTGCGCCATCAGCAGGCTGCCGATATTGGTGCTCTTCATCGCTGTCTGCCACGGAATAACACCGATGATTCCGATATTCATTAACAGATCAATGGCCGTAACGAGCAATATTGACAGAATGACGACACGAGGAATAGTCCGGCCAGGATTTTTCAATTCATCTCCCAGATAACAGCTGGTGTAATAGCCCATGTAGTCATAGATGGTTAAAAGCATGCCTCCGCCAAGACCGGCAAAGAAGCTGGCTGGTGCAAAGGCATTTTGAGGGAAGCTAAAGGCCAGGTGCGGGTTGAAATGGGTTAGTCCTGTGCCAATGACCATGACAACAGTCACAATCATACCGATCCAAAGGACAATAGTTATTTTGGCCACCGAAGTCACCCGACGGTACAGAAGCGCGATCGTGATGATCGTGACGGCTACTGCAACAAGCTTCGTCTCAAGCGGTGTGATATGGGGAAAGAAATAGCCAAAATAATTGGCGAGCCCGATCACGCCTGTGGCCATCATCATTGGTGTTGCGATCAATGTCGACCAGATGAATAGAAACGGCATGAGCTTTCCTGTCCGGTACTGGAACGCTTCGCGCAAATACACGTATGTACCACCTTCACCGGGGAGTGCGGAGCCAAGTTCGCTCCAGACAAGCCCGTCTAAGAGGGCAAGCAAAGCCCCGGCAATCCAACCGAACATCGCTTGCGGACCGCCCATGGTGGACAAAATGATTGGGATGGTTATAAAGGGACCGGCACCCATCATCTGTGACATATTAATCGCTGTCGCCTGTACCGTACCAATACTGCGAACTAATCCATTGCCTGACTTTTCCATAACTATTCACCTCTGCAAAGTTATTTAATAGATTTCCTGTTCCCGAAGATACCGATATAATCCTTCCACAGAACCGATAGCCGCTGCATCCTGACCTAAAACAGAATAAGAGATCTCAGCCGGCAGTGGAGTGTAAAGCTCCACTCTTTTCTGGACCTGATCGATTATGGGCTGCAGAATCTCCTGATACGATCCACCGATGATAATCTTCTCAGGATTCAATAAGCTGGATACATTGGCTATGACGACAGCTAATAGAGTAACCAACTGATCATGAATTTCCCGCGTTATTTTCTCAGCTGTAAGCAGCGTCGTGATTTTTTTTTCAAAAGTTCCGAATCTCCCTGCAGCGTAGGTATCGTTTTGATCGATATCGCTTTTTTCCAGTGTATAGCCGATCTCTCCTGCCGCCTGATCGGCACCGGAGACTAACTCACCATTCGCAATAATCGCCGAACCAACACCGGTTCCGATCGATACATAGAACAGATTATCAATCTGTCTGCTTTGTCCCACCCATCTTTCGCCGAATGCCGCGGCATTCACATCGTTCATCACAAATACATTGAGATCTGTAATATCAGCCAATGCCTCAACCAAATTAAGATTCTGCCAGTCGAGTGAAGGTGCATCGACAACAATCTCATGATCTTTCACAAACGAGGGCACAGAAATGCCAATTCCTACTAAGCTTGTCCCTTCATCAGATAATTCTTTTAGAAATTTTTTTAAAATAGCTTTAAATTCTTCCAGATTGTGGTTACACGAAAAAATACGGGTAATCGTTACGTTTCCATCCAAATCTGTGAGTACCATGCGCGAACATTCTCCCTGAAGATCAATGCCGATACCGAAAGCAGACCGTGGATTAAAGCCCAGCATTGTGCCCTTTCTTCCGCCATTGACGGTTGACTCCCCTGTACCTAATTCAATAACCGATTGATCCGCAATTAAATCGTTCACGATCATGGAAACCGTTGAACGGCTTAATGAAAGCCTTCTTGAAATAACTGCCCTGCTGACAGGTTGATAACGCTTAATGACATCCAATACACGCCGACGATTGATATTCCTGACCAATTCCATATTTCCCGTTTTCACAGCAGGCCCTCTTTCCGTAAATTTAAGTTTGTTTGGTCTAAGAACAAACTAACTAATGACATTATTATAATTCTGGTTAAAGAAAATAAACTGTTTTTGTTATATTTTCTGACATAGTTTTTATCAGACAGAAATCCTTACCACTGTTTGATCAACCCTCATATCATCAATAGTTAAACAAGATCACTCAAGCCTTTACTTTTTTGTATCCCGTGTGGAAATAAATTCGACCGACACATCCCAATTTGTGAACAAATTTCGAATTCCTCTTTTTTTCAATTCGGATAATTGAAAAAAATGGTAGACAACTTTCACCAATTTCTGATATATATTGAATAAGCAAGACATTTTAACCACATCAAATTTCCTACAGCGGCCGGCTGCCCGCATCTCTTCTATTTCGCAGCTTCTTTCAGCAAGGCCATTCAATGACATCTGGATGCTCCAGAGCAAATTCACAAACGAGAGGATATTGTTCATGAAGTTTTCTGAAACTTTGTCACCCGTCTGTCATCGGTCCCGAGAAATCGCTTACGAAACCTTACTGAAGAAATTCAATCCGCTGATTCATTCCCAGGTAAAGAGATTTTGTGAGGAACATCCTTATCTGAAAGGGAACCACGAGGAAGATCTGAAACAGGAGGCTAGGGAAGCCCTCTGGAGAGCTGATGATGCTTTTGATGTGGATCTGGTACCTAAGGAATACAATACCTGCTCAAGATTTATTGCGTATTTGAAAACAACCATTGACCGGAGATTGAAGCGCTATTTGGACAAGCATTATAAATACCACACAAGACATAACTTCGAAGATTCCATTGAAGAATACATGGCGCCGGATGATTTCCAGCAACAAGTCGTTTTGGAATGCCTGCTCGCAACTCTGGACCGCAACGAACGCAGCTTTTATCATCTGCATATGATTCAGGGCTACACGATCCAGCAAATCGCCGACATCCATGGCGTCCATCGCAGTACCGTCCGTAAATGGAAGAAGAGCACCTTCGCCAAATTAAGCCTCAGATACAAAGAGGATGAGTAATCATTACTTTTAATCTTAAGGCTTTGTTAAACTTGTCTGTTGTTTTTTGCTTCAGGTGCTCGCTTTCCGCGGGCGATCCCGCAGGAGTCTCGCGCCTTCCGCTCCAATCAACGAAGAGCAAAAGCAACATTAATTTAAACATAGCCAATCTTAATAACATGAAGAGCCGGAGGGGAAATTTACCTCCGGCTCTATTTCTTCATTATTATTGGTGATCCAATTCATGGATCAGGAAATCATGCAATATCTTGGCGGCGTTCTCCCAGGTGTATTTCCGTGCATTTGCCAAGCCTTTGTCGATCATGTCCTGCCGCAACTCGAAATCGGTTAATACCCGGGTCACTGCTTCCGCGATCTGATCAATGTCCAGAGGATCGACGAGCAGTGCGGCATCACCGGACACCTCAGGCAATGAGGAAACATTGGACGTGATGACCGGAGTTCCGGCCGCCATCGCCTCTAAAATAGGGATACCGAATCCCTCATACAGCGAGAGAAACAGCTTCAGATCGGCCAACTGGTAAAACGCAGCCTTGTCTGAGTCGTCCACTTTCCCGACAAACCGGACATACGGCTGAATACCCAATTTCTCCGCCAATTGCTTCAGCGGTTCATTAGCGTTCGTAATGACCAGATGAAAGGAATCTTTCAGCGTGTCCGTTAACCGGGCATACGCTTTGATAACTGATTCCACATTCTTATGTTTTCTTGATGAACCGAAGTAAAGGATGAACTTGTCCGGAAGCTGATAGTTCTCCCGAACGGATTTCAGTCGATCTGAATCAATCGGTGTATTGAACGCGGCAAAGTCTACGCCATTAGGAATGATATGTATGTTATTTTCTGGAATCTGAAAGTAATCCGAGATGTCCTTTCTGGAATACTCGGACACGGTTAAAATCTCATCCGAACGCTTCACTGCATCCTGAACACGCGCCAAATACTGATTCCTGATTGCCTCATTCTCCATTTCGGTTTTCAGAGGAATTAGGTCATGAATCGTTGCCACGACTTTTCCATCTAACTTCACTCTGGGCAATTTATAATTAAAAAATACGTGGACATCATTTTTTCTGTGGCAAATCTGACGCATCGAAAGAGGCAGCAGCTTCAGCCGGACGTTATACATCCATCGGGCCGGCAAATAACAAATTTTCGTCGAAAACCGAAACCGCTTGAAGTCTTTTCTTCTTAGCCCCGGAGTAAAAAAAATATGTCCCGTGCAATCTAAGTCGTCATATTTCATAAGTTCCATAATGATTTTGTTTCCAAATACGCCAATGCCCGTACTGAAGTGATTCACGTCCTGCATTCCGAAGTTTACATTAAGCATTAAGGTGCTCACCTTTCCATTGATATTGGAGCCATGTTCTTATTGATACATCCAATTTATCAAGCACAAGAATATCATACCTATATTAATGAAAACCATTAGTTTCAATAAAAATTTATTAACGTATACTTTTCTGACGACTGGGATGCCTCGATAACTTCCACTCTCGCGAAGTAAAGAGTCACTGATCCTCGTTGAATCAGCAAATAAAGCGTCAAAAAATTCCACCTAAAAAAGCAGGTGGAGGTTTTTTGGCGCTTACGAAATAAAAAGAAGAACTATACGCTACTTCAATCACGTGTATAAAACCTGACTATTTTAATGGATCATGTATTTTCGCTACATCCTTATATTATCAACTTCCCTGTTTCCGGATCAAAGAAACGCATTTTTTGCATGTCAAAAGCTAATTTAATTTCATCACCACTTTTAAAATCTCCGGATTTAACTTTGACCACTAGATCAACATTATTAATTTTGGTGTACAGAATGCATTCAGAGCCCAATAATTCAGCAACATCTATCTTGGCTGTAAGAACAGTACTTGAATCACTGCTGTCATCATGTTCAAGATGAATATCTTCAGGACGTATTCCAGCCACCAATTCTACTCCAAAATAGTTCTTCTTTTTCAATACCGCCTGCTTGTTTTCGGGCAGTGAAATCGTATGATTACCGATGTGTATTTGGCCCTCCAAAGACAGCATAGCGGGAATAAAATTCATTGCTGGTGAACCAATAAAACTACCCACAAAAATATTGGCTGGATTATCGTATATTTCTTTGGGTGTACCAATTTGCTGAATTTCACCTTCTCTCATAATGACGATACGATCTGCCATTGTCATTGCTTCCGTCTGATCATGTGTGACGTAAATTGTTGTTGCATTTAATCTTCTGTGCAGCTTAATTATTTCTGAACGCATTTGTATTCTTAACTTAGCATCCAAATTAGATAATGGCTCATCCATTAAAAAAACCTTTGGATTCCGCACCATTGCTCTTCCCAAAGCAACACGCTGTCTTTGTCCGCCAGATAAAGCTGTTGGTTTACGATTCAGAAATTCATTGAGTCCGAGAACATTTGCGGCCTCTGTTACACGCCGATTAATTTCATCTTTCTTGAATTTTCTTATTTTGAGTCCAAAAGCCATATTCCCGTAAACAGTCATATGCGGATATAGCGCATAATTCTGAAAAACCATCGCAATATCTCTGTCTTTAGGTGCTGCCTCATTCACTCGTTTCTCATTTATGTACAAGTCTCCTTCTGAAATTTCTTCAAGTCCGGCAATCATTCTCAGGGTAGTTGACTTTCCACAGCCTGACGGTCCAACAAAAACAATAAATTCTCGGTTTTCAATACTCAAATTCATATCTTTTACTGCAAAACTTTTCCCATTTTTATATCTTTTTTTTATGTGATTCAGAACAATACGAGACATCCTTTTCCACCTCGACTATTTTTTGTTAGTTGAACATCAAAAGTCATAAATCGCCCAATAAAGCGTGTTTATTCTTCTTAAATAACAGAAATAGCGATATAAAAGCACCTGGCCATGAAAACCATTGTCGAGACTCAACTTCTCCAGATTGTTCGTTGATCGCTTCAGGAAACAAACCATCCCATTGTACTAGTCTTTCTATTTTTTCAAGTACATCAATGTATAACTTTCTATTTTTTGTTAGATAAAAAAATATTAATTGTTGAGCACTTCCTAAAGGCCAAGGATGAGGAGTGTGCAGAGAGCCTAACCCGCCAAACTTTCCGCTGTAATAACCGCCTTTATTCTTTTCAGAAAAAGCAAACTGCATGGTGTTCAACCAGCACTCATCGTCAATCTTGCAGAAATTCCAGATTGGTGCTAATACTGTGGGCAAGTCATTGGCATCATGATAAAAAGTATCGTTTCCTCTTAAATCAGTTAAATAAGCAAATACTCTTTTATCATCAATTAATGCACTGAATTTTTTGATGGTATCTTTTTTTATCCGGCTTGCCCAATCCGACAAGTTTTCCTTATAGAAAGAAAACCGCTTATTTAACTTGTCTAATTCAGTTAAGGTCTTCCATAGTAAAACTTGACTTGAAAAGTGATACGGATAAGCAACATGATCGTCTGCCGGCGTCTCTCCTGTACCAAATAACCAATAATCCTGGGCCTTGTAATCTAATAACAAATTGAGTATTTCTCTTATGGCAGGAACTGATTGATTGACCAACAAATCATCATTTGTTGTTTGATAGTAATCACACAACTCTAGTAAGGGATAACATTGCTGATCAAGCTGAAAAACGCCATCTTTATATTTACCATTTGTAAAATAGGCGCGTCCCCAATAGCCGTTTGGTCTTTCGGCAGTCTGAAACATCCAAGTAATATGACCCTTAACAATACGAAAATCATTTTCAGCACTTTCTAAGTGTTTTGCTCTTTCCTCGGACGCATTTAGTACAAGTAATTTCATCATATAGTAAGCGTCACGGTTCCAGGATAACGGTAATAATTGATGGTCTGTTATCACGCAATAAACGTCATTCCCAATAGGTACTGAACAACAAGATCGAATATAATCGATGTTTCGTTGAATAATAAGCGTTTCATTCTTTACAGGGTCAGTTGACTGCTCATGAATAATAACCTCCCAATTGATTGCCTTCACCCTGCTTTGAGTATTAAGCAGTACTTGTTTGATGCCTGCATCGGTTATTGGATCAAAAGAATAGATCATTGAAATCGTCTGTCTGCCCTTTTCGCTCAAACGGAGACTCCCATTATGAGAAAAGAACAGAGGTTTTGAGGAACTCATCTCACAATCAGGCAGAAGTAAAGGTTTCGTTCCATCGAATAATAAAATTCGCACCCGCGCAGGTAGATTAGGATTTAAAATATCCATCTGATGTCCCGAAATCTTCAAATAATTCTCGTTTTCAGGCATCATAACTGGGCCGCCCTCAGTTAACTGTCCGTAGCTGCTCCGATTTAAATTCAACTTTCCACTTATTTGAAAGGGTACCTCAATCAATTGGTCTGAACTGCTCTTAAAAATACAATGATGGATAAGATAAGATTGGTTATTCACCCTTTTCGAAAGAAACAATGAGAATACTCGTAGCATGGGATATTCATGAACAAATAACGGGATTGTATGATTTACGTAATATATATTTGTCTTTGACGGCGGAGTTAATGTTGAGATTCCAAAATCCCCACTGTGATGTAAATCTGCCACTTTAGTTCTATATTCGCGTACAAACTTACTATCAAACCACTTATCGTTTGGAAATGGATCGATCGAATTGAGTGTGATATATCCCTGCTCTGAATGGACCGAGTTTAAAGAGCGTAATAATCCTTTGTCGCTGATACTTGCCGAAAGCGAACCACAACCCGTGTCGATGGGCTTCTTATTCTGTTTATCTAACAGTTTGTGCACTTCTATTTTTTGATTTTGATCTGGAATCATGGATTATTCCTCTTTATGAGTTAGCTTCTGTTTGAGAAAGGAGCTGATAGAGCTCCGGTCTTCTATTTCGGAAAACGGGTTCCTGCTTTCTTTCACTGTCAATTTCTCCTAAAGCAATGAGACCCGTAACAACAGACTCCTGATCATTTCCCTCGCTAACTATTTCTCCCTTTGGGTTGACGATTTTACTTCGTCCGCAATAGATTATTCCACCTTCTTGCCCAACCCGATTGGATGCAACAGTAAAAACTTGATTATCTTGGGCCCTTGCCCGTGTTCTCAAATCCAATAGATACTCATAATTTTTAGGGATTACTGATGGAATAAATATGATTTGTGCTCCTTTAAGTGCGAGTATCCTGAACTGTTCTAAAAAAGCATGGTCATAACAAATGGCTACGCCAACAGGTATCCCAAAAACCTTGAAAATGGGAAAACTTGAACCTGATCGAAAATATTGATGTTCGGTAGGATACAAATGAGCTTTCCTATATTTTCCAACATATTCGCCTTTCTCATTTATAACGAACGCTGTATCGTATAATACAGCTTGTAAGTCTCTGTCTTTTTCAACAATACTTCCTACAATCGCTGTGTGATACTCTTTTGCTTTTTGGGATAAACGTGTTACAGTTGGCCCAGGAATTTCTTCAGCAAGCTCATAAAATTTATTCTGATCAATCTGCTCAAGATGATACCCGGTTGTAAACAATTCAGGAAAGCATAGAATGTCCGTTTTAGGTCCGTAATGATCCAATATTTTCTCTACTTTTTGGATATTGTCCTCTTTGTTCTCCATATTACAATCAATCTGTACCGTACCAATAGTCAATTTTTCCAAAACCATCACACCTTCTTCATTCTCTTTGTCTTATCCTTTTACCGCACCTGATGTTAATCCTTTTACAAAAAAACGCTGAAAGAAAACAAACATTAATAGTGTCGGTAACGTCCCGATAACAGCTGAAGCAAAAACAACTCCATAATTTGTACCCATTATGGGATCCCCTACATATTTATAGAGCATGACCGTAAATGGGAATTTATTTTGATCAAACAATGTGGTTAAAGGCATAATAAAGTCAATCCACGTTTGCATAAATGTAAACATGCAGGCAGCTCCGATGCCTGGCAGTGCAAGAGGCAATATGATACGAGTGAATGTTGTGTATACCGAGCACCCGTCAATAATTGCTGCCTCGCGTAACTCAGCTGGCAATTCTTTAAAAAATCCATGCATAATCCATATATTTAGCGGGATGGTCCGGGCGGCAAATATTAATATAAGCCCCGTATATGTGTTAATAAGATGCAGACTCTTTAAAATATCAAATAAAGGAACAATTGCTGCCATCCCTGGAATAAGTTGAGTCATTAAAATTCCAATGAGTAGCAATGCCTTCCCTTTGAATTCGAAATTAGCCAACGCATAGGCTGCAAGAGTTGCAAAAGTGACACTTATGATCAATGTACCGCCGGTAATAATCGAACTATTGATTAACCCCTGATAAATACCGCCCTGGTTCAAAGCGATCTGATAATTATTAAACTCAAAATCTTTGAACCAATTAAGTGTTGGAAAACTATTCAGGGCACGAGGCGTTTGCAAAGACATCACAAACATCCACAACACGGGCAATAGCCCTCCTAATGCAAAAACAGAGAGAATGACATAGGTTACTGTTAGCTTAGTCTTCATTTTTAGTCCCTTCTCTCCATAGTACTCATGCCAAAGCCACGAATATAAATCAGTGTTATAACAATGTTTACAATAAAAATGATTGTTGATATCGTGGCACCTAGCCCCAAATCGGATGACTGGAAGGCATTGTTCCACATGTACATGCCAATCACATTTGTAGCCCCAACCGGCCCACCTGCTGTCAGGACAAAGATTATACCGAATGAGTTAATCGTATAGAGAGTAATCATGATCAAAACTAACAAAGAGATATATTTTAATGCAGGCAAAGTAATGTATATAAATCTTTGGAAGACTGACGCACCATCAACCTCTGCAGCTTCATAGAGGGATTGCGGTATTCCCTGCATTGCTGATTCAAACATGAGCAGTGAAAAAGTTGTCCCCCACCATACATTCACTAAAATAACGACAGGTAAAGCCCAATGAAATAACCAATTTACCGGCTGTGCTCCAAACAGACTGATAATATAATTAATTACTCCAGATTGAGGATCGAGCATTCTTAACCATATTAGTGACACCACAAGTTCTGACAACGTGTACGGGAGAATAATCAGCGTTCGAAAGATGGCCCTTCCCTTTAAATCTTTCACACATAATAATGAAGCGATAATCAAACCCATTAAAAACTGTAAAAGGACAGATCCTCCTACATAAAGTACTGTCACTTTCAGTGAATTCATAAAAGCGGCATCTTGGAACAAGTGAATGTAATTTCCTAAACCAATAAACGTTTTTCCTGGAGCCAGCATTTGCTTGTTATAGAAGCTAAGGAAAAAAGCATTGAATACGGGATAGATTGAAAAAACAGCTAAGAGTGTTAAGGCAGGTAATAGAAGAACAATAGGAACTATTGAAATTTTTTGTTTTTTTAATATAGTTTGCATGCCATTACCTCATCTAATAAATAAGGGGATAATAAAACATCCCCCGATTTGTGATTTACTATTTCTTGTTATTTGCTGCTTTTCTCTTTTAAACCAGTTACTTGACTAATGGCACTGGCGGCATTTGAAACGGCGGTTCCTGCACTCGTATTCCCGGATACCGAATCCTCGATCATGTTTTGCAATTGAGTTGACACTTTTGAATAGACTGGTGATGATGGACGCGTTTCAGCATTATAAAGGTAATTCCCTGTTTCTTTTAAAAACCATTGCTTTTTCGGATCAAAGCTTTTTGTCACAGATATTCTTGGTGAATTTTGTTGGGTTTCAACAAGAAAGTCTTTCATCAACTTTGGACCAGTAATAAGTTTAAGAATGCTCAAATCAAGTTTTTGATTCTGAGAACTCTTGTATATAACGTAATCCATTCCTCCAGATTGTGTTGATGGTTTCCCATTAGGACCTGCCGGAACGGGAACAAAACCAACTTTTTGTTTAAATTGCGCATCAGACCATCCAGATTCTTGCTGGATTGATGCTTTCTCATAACTTCCTCCAACTGATATTGCCGTTTTGCCTTTTGCAAATAATTGCAGTGATGTGTTCCAATCATAGGTCGTAACATCCGCTGGAGCAGATCCATCCTTCACTAAATTATTCAACATTTGCATTGATTGTATTGTATTTTTACTGTTCAGTACGACTTGTCCATTTTTTAATACGTCTGCTCCATTTGACCATAAAAAGGGCAAAATTTGAGATGTTGTTGTTTCACCTGCTTTTACTCCTGCCTGAAAAGCAATTCCTTGGGTGTTTCCGTACTTCTTCTCTATATTTTTTTGAGCAAAGTATTTAGCATCGGAAGTAAGGTCCTGCCAGGTCTTTGGTGGTTGTAATCCTTCATTCTTGAACCAGTCTTTTCTGTACCATAAGAGAACCATATCCGTTTGTGTATGAATCGCATAAGGATGTCCCTGATACGAGTCTCCCTTAATAAGGGCGGGATAGAAATCTTTGTCATAGTCATTTTTAACCCAGGAAGGATCGATAGAGTCTAGAGGCTGCAAATATCCATTTTTTGCGAATTCTGTGACCCACACTGAATCAATTAATGAAAAATCAGGTGTATTTCCTCCGGCAGCAGAGGTCGTTAGTTTCTGATAGAGTTGTGGATAGCCTACTACCAACATATTTAAATTGACTTTTTGCTTTGGGTGTTCACTATTCCAGATACTCACCGCTTTTTTCACATACGGTGCCCATCTGTCTTGCACAATCGCACTAATTTCAGTTCCTTTCGCCCCATTACCTGATTGACTTCCCGCCCCCGCGCAACCTGACAAAACTGAAGTAAAAATAAACATCGTTGCCAACATTGTCCCTAACCATAGTCTCTTCAAAATAATTACTCCTCCTTTTTATCATTATTTATTACCTAAAACGTTTTAGATTATCTAAAACGTTTTAGGTAATAAATAAAAAATCTTTTAAGCTCACCCACTACTATCTCTAGCAACCAATTTTGCAGGCAACTTGGCATTTCTTACTACATCATCTTTATTTTTAATATTTTCCAACAAGATTTGTGAGGCGATTTCTCCCATTCTATAACTTTGCTGATGCATCGTTGTTAGCGCAGGTTGATACAACTTAGCCATGTCAATATCATCAAAACCTACCACGGCAATATCATCAGGCACTTTAATATTTAAATTCTTCAATGCTTCTATTGCACCAAAAGCCATGAGATCACTTGAAGCAAAAACGGCATCAAAATCGATTTTATTTTTGATACTCGATTGAACGACTTTATAGGATTGATCTTTTGAGAAGTTTCCATACTGAATTAACTGTTTATTAACCGGAATATTGTGTTCTTGCAAAGCACGTTTATATCCTGAAATTCGATCAAAAGATGCCTTAGCAATATTGTCTCCAGCTACCTTCAAAATTTTTCTATGGCCTAACTTTATCAAATGCTCTGTTGCATCATAGGCAGCCTTCTCATTGTCAGATTCGACAAAGCATACGTTCTTATAATCCGAATTCGGAACACTATCGATATAAACAACTGGCAAGCTATTATGTAACTCCAATATTTTGTCATCCGTTCGACGATGTCCCGTTAAAATAAGAATGACTCCATCGACACCTCTCTCGTAACAAATTGATTTAAAACTGGATGTATCCCTTTTTTGATTAGAAAAGATCAACAAGTCATATCCTGCTAACCCAATCGTATTTTTAATAGAACAGATCAATTGGCTGAAAAATGGATGATCAAAACCTGAATTAATCTGATCACCAAAAAACACACCGATCGTATTTGATGTTTTCGTGATCAAACTCCGAGCCATTACATTAGGCAGATAATCCAACTGTTTTGCAGCTTCCCTCACCTTCTTTTTCGTTTCACTGTTTATATCTGAATAATCGTTTAGTGCTTTTGACACGGTAGACACAGAAAGTCCTACCTTATTGGCAATATCCTTGATATTGACCATTTTATCCCCCACCAGCAACTTGTTAATTGATTTTTCTTAAAATTGTTTAATTACTAAAACGTTTTATGAATATTATATTATCTGATATCTTTTAATATTTCAAGTACTTTATCTAAATAAATTATTTGGGTGCGTTCACGACGATTCTATTGATCAACACTTGCTATTATTATTCATGTTCCCCCCCCATTGGTTTTTTATAAATAGACACCCCAGATGATACTTTCATTTGAGAAGCTTTACTCCCGCCCAGAGTCATCATGAAACTCTTCCCTGTCACGGACATAAAATGCATCATCAACTTGGTTGAGAACATTGGCATATCTTGCTGCGGCAAAGAAATAGTCAGACAATCGGTTGACGTATTTTAAAACTGCCTTGTTTATGGACGTTTCATTTTGCAGAGCGACAATTTGCCGCTCAAGCCTCCGAGTTACCGTGCGTGCAATATGCAGGACCGCCGCCGTTCGGCTTCCTCCTGGAAGTATAAATTGTTTGATTTCTGGTGAATGGGCGCTGTAGAAATCGATTCTCTTCTCGAGCCATGCCACATTTTTTTCACTGAAAATGTGTGCGGGACGATCGGGAGGCGTTGCCAGGTCATGTCCCGCATCAAACAAGCATTGCTGAATTTCCTGCAATTCTTTGATGAAAATGGCCGTTGGGCCGCTGCAAAAGGTTATGGTACAACCGATCCAGGCATTCAATTCATCCATCGTTCCATAGGCGATCACTTGCCGGTCATCCTTTGAGACCTTGGTACCGCCGACCAACTGAGTCATCCCTTGATCGCCATGCTTCGTATAGAGCTTCATGCTTCGTCCTTCCTGCCTTTCATCTGATTTTACCGCCATTCACGAGTATCCACTCGGATAAATAGCTTCTTTTTTTCATGAGCTTAATGAGATATTGATCAAATGCTTAAAACGACGTGTAAAACCAAATCACCGTTTGATTCGGTTTAATGATTGTCGCTCCCGCCCCTACATTCGGCTCTTTGCCGTTCACGGAAAACATCCAGCCCTTTTTGCCGCCGGCCTTCAAATTTTCCAAACTTGTCACATAGGCCATCTTCCCTGAACCGGTGATCGTCAGTTGAATGTGATGTGAAGCGGCATAGTTCTTCAGCTGCTGCAAGGCTGTCTCTCCCTTAGCCACAGGCACTTTGGTTTTAACAATGACTTTATTACCGTTTTTCAGTTCAAGAGTGGAAGAGGCTGTCATTTTATTGCTTTGCTGGATGGTCTGAGCTTTTTGCGGCTGCTGATATGCCGCATGATAAACAAACAGGCCAATGATGACAATAAGTACAACCATGAGGACCGCAATGAAATTTTTCTTCTTCAATAGACCAGTCTCCTTAAGTTTATTGTATAAAAAAATCCCGTACCCAATGAGGCACAGGAAATGAATCCCCAGATGTCGACCGCAAATGGATGTATTGCTCCGGCTAGGAAGAAAAGATCGGACTTTAACCGTGACGGGATCGTTCAGGAATTCCACCTGATTCCATCCTTCAAAACCATTATTTAATTTTCAGCGCTTCCTGCTCTCTTCGAAACACTTTAAACAGAAGCGGCGATAAAAGACCAAACATCAAATTACCCACAGCGTGGTACGTATCGAACAACAAACCGCTGGCATACATCGCAAGAACTATCTTAATATCCGCCGCCATCAAAAAGTATGAAAAGGCCATGATTAAACCAAACACATAACCGGAAACGCCAAGCCAGCTAACATAAAGAAAAACTTTTTTCGGGATGAAATGGGAAATTAGCCCGATCAGCCCCCATGCCGCCATCTGAAAAGGTGTCCAGTAGCCAAGTTCCAGAATCATATCGGTTACCAGACCTACCATCAGCCCTTCTGCCAATCCTGCTTTCCATCCGAAAAACCAGCCTGTCAGGATCACTATCAGCGTCGCCGGCTGGATATTAACGCCATGAATGAGCAGCCGGCCGGATACAGCCGCGGCAGTCAGGATCGATATCACTGTTAACTTGCGAAGTCTTAACAATATGAATTCCCTCTCGCAGTATCATGGACCCTATTTCAGCAAATTCTGAAAGAATTGCACTCAAATATTTACGCCCGCAAAGCTTAATAGCTCCATTTTACATTTGATCACAGGAGATCACAAGAACCTGTCCATCATGTCACTGATTGTGCTGATACTGTCTACTTAACAGTTTGCTCTCGAAAAAGCACGTGCCTCTGTAATTAAAAAGCTATGGTTTCAAAACTAACTGCATCCTTTGCAAAAAGGTCATAATTTTTAACATTATTATAATAATAAGCCTATTGAAATACCGTGATTTTCTTACGATAATAGAAATAACTTGTGGTTTTCATAGATTTTCCATAAACAGGATAACATTTGTATCTTGTGAAAACCAAATGTTAATAAAACAAAGGGAGAGTGAACATTGAAAAGGTTGTCCAGGAAATTTAATGTATTTTTGTTGCTCTTTTCATTGGCTGCCGGACTGTTGATTATACCGGCAGGCAAACCTGCTTTGGCGGCCTCTTCCTACAGTGCTTATATAACTGCAGGTAAGGCTTACATCCACACTGGTCCGGGTACATGGTATCATTCCGTAGGCGTTTATTACAGCTACCAGACGTTAACTGTAACAGGAAGAAGTGGAAACTGGGACAAAGTTACATATGGTGGACATACGCGTTATATTTGGGCCGGATCTGTCAGAGCTGGTTCGCCAAGGATAAGGAGCTATGTAACTCCAGGAGTTATTTGGATGCGCTCCGGTCCTGGGTTGAAGTATGGAAGAATTCGTTATCTCTATCAGAATTACTATGTTACGATCTACAGTCGAAGCGGAAATTGGTATCGCGTTAACTATGCAGGAAAGATGGGCTATGCATGGGCCGGAAGCATTAGAGTGGGTGTCCCTCCATTCCAATCCTATAATGGCTTCGTCAATGTCCCGAGTTTATATCTGCGTACCGATCCTGGATTAGCCTCGAGCAGAATCACAGTATTGAGCCAAAACACCCCTGTGACAGTATTCGGCAAAAGTGGAAACTGGTATCGTGTTAAATACGGTACAACGACAGGTTATTCCTGGTCTGAGAGTATTACACCTGGTAATCCACCGCTCGATTATACGCCTGTTAATGCTTATACCGCCTATATTGGTTACGATTACTTGAGTATTTACCAACAGCCAAGTTCAGGATCAGGTGTTGTGACCACATTACGTGAAAGAACACCTGTCTCTGTCATTGGCGTGGCGCCAAACGACAACTCTTGGCTGAAGATTAACTATAATGGAACACAAGGATTTATTAGCAAGGATAATGTAACGACTAATTTCAGCACATTCAGTCCCCCCGCAGGTGTGAAATATGGTATTGATATTTCTCATTATCAGGGTACTGTCGATTTTAACGCTGTGAAGAATGCCGGGAATAGCTTTGTAATCATCAAAGCCTCAGAAAGCAACAATATTACTGACAGTAACTTCGCTTCTTATGTTCAGCAAGCAAAAGGGGTTGGGCTACAGGTTAACTCCTATCATTTCTTTCATGCCCGTACACCACAGGATGCGGTCAATGAAGCTGACTTCTATGTTTCAGTGCTGAATGCTGCTGGAATAACAGATTCCAATTCTTTTGGATACACCTTCCTTGATGTAGAGGCAAAATCCGGAAGTACTGTTCTTTTCGATGGAATAAATCCTCAGCAAATGTCAGCAAATATTAACGCCTTCATGAATGAAATGAAGGCAAAAGGTTTTACAAAATTAGGTCTTTACTCAAATAAGTCTTTCTTTGAAAGTAACATCGATGCCTCCCAGCTTGAAAACGGTCTGCTTCTCTGGCTTGCCAGATACAGAGGTATGGATTCAAACCAAGGTATCGGAACTCAGGTAGACCTCTGGCAGTACACAAGCAATGGTTCTGTCAGTGGAATTAGCGGTTCTGTTGATCTTGATGTTGACTACTCAAACAATTTTTAACCAAGTATTAATTTTTATGAGGTAGTCCGAAAAGCCTCCAAAAAAGTAAAGAGTGCAGAAGAAAGCTTAGGCTTATCTCTCCACTCTTTACTTTTTATTTTTTTTCGGTCCCGAAAAGGAAGGATCTCCTTATTTTTGCTTTTTGAAATCTATTTTCGCTTTCTTCATCAGGTTGTGGGTCAGGGCTAATAAGCTGAATTCCATGTGAACCTTTTTCAGTCTCTGAGGTGGAATCAGCGAAAATGCAGATTGTGTTGTTTCAGATTGTCGAAGACCAGTTCGTTCTCAAGTTTTCGGCGATGGTATTGTCCCGTCCTTCCTCTGAATAGAGGGCAATCACGTGCTCTGGATGACCTCATGAGGGAATAAGCCAACGCGAATCATCGCCAAAAATTCGTTCAAGCCGGTCTAGTACGGTCGGTGGATCCGTGGACGTCAGATTCATCAGGCTTATGCCCAATTTGAAAGCAAGGGTCAATGCAATAAAGAAAACCCATCCAGTAATCGATCCCGTTAAGAAACCCACGGTTCCACCGCAAAAGTTTTGAATCATTTACAGCGACATCAATCGGATTGGCCTGACTCATTAGTTTTTCGAAGCAATTTGCCTTATTACAATTAGTAAGGAAGAAACAAATCCGGAAGTGGTACTGCTATTCATAAATGTCCAGAAAATGACGGTGGTTATTGACCGCAGTTTGACTGCAATGCTGTCCACAAATTATAAAAAACAAGACTGTCTTAATAGACAGTCAGTTGACTAGATAGTTATAGAATCACTTGATATCTTTCTTTTTTGTGTAGGTCAAAACAAACGCCTTCTGCCATGATAAACCAACAATGAGAGAAGTGAGCCGTGAGACACAACTTGCACCGCCAGTGCCGAAACTGATTTAAGAGAATCCCCTAGTTCATCACCACTGGGTACCTGTAGCCGCTTGCCTCAAATCGTTCATTCTCATCTCTACCTTAACTTATGTAACTCTGCTCGTGTCCAAAGATCGGGGCTTCTCTACGGAAGATATCCTAGTCACCCTGAAACAAGCTATAGGCCATTATACTGTCAGCGAGACGATGCACTCCATAAAGAGTGTTGTAGATGAGGTCATAGCACGAAGGGCAGTTTTCAAAAACTTTGAGACACTCTTGAAGTTAAAAAGATTGTTGTCAGTAAGAAATTCTAACACCAACAACACCATTCCTTCATCAGAGCTTTATTGTTTAAACTTAAATTTATTAATATATTCCTGGATATCAACATCGACGACTTTCAGTTTAATTATCATATAAAAATAAATAAATAATCCTATTAAACCTCCTATAAATAACTCAATAAAATAATGTCCATTGAAGGGAAATAATTTTAGTATTATTGCAAATATTCCTGCAACTCCCGAGGAAACAGCTATTTTATAAATGCTTTTCCAATCTAATTGCCACTCCAGTATGGTCCTCTTAGAAACAATTAAAACTAGAAGCGGGTAGATTCCCATACTGATTAGAGTAGCAACAGATGAGCCGATGTATCCGAACCTGGGTACAAGAAGGAGGTTCAAGATGATATTTAAAAATGCACAAAAAAGTACGAAAAGGAACATTATTTTTGTCTCTTTTAATAATTCAAATCCTTTATGACCAAATAATGCTAGATTCCACAGAAATATACCCCCAAAAAGCAAGGGAATAACTTTTGAACCTTCTGAATAAACTCCCCCGAGAAAAAAGGCGGAAATTTCATGTTGAAAACATATAACATATGAAAGCATTGGCATAGAGATTATAACAAAGAACGTGGAAAAGGACGATATTGTCTTTTTGATTTTTTCTTTATTCTCTTTAATATTAGATTGATTCATTAAAATAGGTTGTGCTGCTAAAATCAATGGCGATGTCAGTAAGGATAAAGTTGAAAATACTATAGAATAATTTGCGGAATAAATTCCTACCTCTTTACTCGAGGAAAATATTTGAATTACATACCTGTCACAAAGGTTCAATACACTATTTCCTAAAAACCATCCGATCATTGGAAATCCGTAAGAAAATATACTATAAACAAATTTGGTAAAATTTTTAAAATTAATAAGAATAAGATCTTTTATTCGGAACGAAGATATTCGCATTAAGGGATAAATTAACAAAAGCTGTGAAAGAACTATTCCTAGAAGCAGATTATTTATCGTGCGATCAACAACGTAGATAAGAAGTATAGGAAAAATAAATTTAAACAGACCATTAATTAAACTAATATTCTTGTATGCAATTGACTTAAATGAAGATTGGGCAACGGTACTAATTGTTAAATAAAGAAATTGGGTAGAAACTAACATGACTGAAATTCCATAATACCCTTGATAGCTTCCCATAATACTTTTTAATGGACAAAGAATAAAGGCGAGTAAAAGTATCACTAATAAAATTGAAAATAACAGTGCCATTAAGTTGGCATTAAAAATTGAAATATTATTTCTGTATTCTGGCAAAAATCTCTGAACTGATTGCTGTATCCATTGAGCAAAGAGTGTAGTAATAAAAGTAGTGGTCATTAATACCATGTTATAAATTCCATACTCATTAGCAGAAAAAGTTCTCGTATATATGGATATTGATAACACTCCAAGAATAGCAGGAATAATAACAGCAATACCATATGTTAATGAATCTTTACTGAACCGTTTTAAGCTTTCTTGTACTTCATTTGTTGGTTTTATTATTAATTAACCCCTTTATAAAAGTTCAATTTATTAATTCACTTGTCTTCAATTCTAGTTCTTTATACAATTTTTTTGCACTATATTCCCAGCTGAATTTATTAGCCTGAATTAGCCCTTTGTTTTTCAGATTTTCTCTCATATCGTCGTCCAAAAGCATTTTCCTTATTCCATAACTTATAGAACCAATATCATTTGGATCAATATACAGAGCGCTGTCTCCGCACACCTCAGGTAAAGAGGAGTTATTTGATACTATGACAGGGCATCCGCAAGCCATAGCTTCAAGTGGAGGAATTCCAAATCCCTCGTAAAGCGAAGGATATAGTAGAGCAACAGCATTTGAATACATTTCAGGCAATTCATTGTAGGCAACATAATCGACAAATTCAACCCTATTTTCAAAGTAAGAATTTGCTTTAAAAAATCTTTTAACACTCTCCAAATAATCATTTTTTCTGTTAACAATTATTAGTTTCACATTCAAATTATTGTCACCGCTAACTACATCTATAAATGCTTTTATTGCATTTTTAACATTTTTGTGTGGAAAAGATGCACCTAGAAATAGTAAATAGTTGCCATATTTTTTTTTAAACCATTGTCCATTTATTAATTTAAAGTGTTCTTTATTATATGAATTATAGATTACAGAAATGTTATCAGACGGATAATTAAAATAGTTCACAATATCTAACTTTGTATTATCGGATACTGTAAACAAAAAGGGACTTTTTTTCAACAAATGCGGAATTACATATTTAAAGTATAAATTTTGTAATTTATACTGTTTAGGAAACTTTATTGCCAACAGATCATGGATTGTTAATATTTGTTTTCTGGTTATAAAAAGATTTCCATGATGAGTCGTTGAATATATAATATCACAATGGTCTTTTGTCACCAGCAAAGGGAAGATAAATTGTAACCAAAGAAATCTTATAAGTCCTGCCTTCTTGCCATATTTAGGCTTGACTAAATTAGTAACCTTTTTTGTAACAATTTTTTCATCTGTAAAATATTCTGGAGTTGACGTATACACAATTATTTTGTCAGTTGATTCTAACACTTTGGACAGTTCATTAATAATATTTATTGTGTATATCCCTAATCCAGTCGGCTTATCATCCAGAATGGTCGCGTTAATACCAATAATCAATTTACTCACCCATTCATTATTTTCTCCAAAAAGTCCTTTGCATAGATAAATTTCTTTTGATGTTTATTGGGATATATTTTTCCAAAAATCCTAATTTATATCCTAAATATTTCATTCCATTTCTCAAAATAAAATTAGGAATTAAATAGTATTTATGCAGTGAGACCAACGCTTTTAGTTGCATCTTGATAAACTTTTGACCTTCTGATTCGGGGGCTGAAAATTCTTTCAATATCCAATTCTCTTGTTTATGAAAAACACCAGTGTCAAAATATCTATGAAACTCCTGCAAGATCGTATAGTTATGTGAATGATAAACCTGTGCATCTGCTACATACGCAATGGAAAAGCCTTCATTTATCATTTTTGCTGCCACACATGTATCTTCACCAAGTATTGTATGTAACGGGAATCCCCCTACTCTATTCAATAAATCCTTTTTATACGCGGCAAACGAATTGGAAACAAATATGGTTTTTATACCAAGTTTGTTAATATCCTTTAATGATTTTATTGTACTTTTTTCTGGATAATTGAACTCTCGTGCAAATTTTCCAAAAAAGTCTGCATCCCTTTTTGGTAGCTGTCTTCCATAGGCCATTCCAATTTCTTTATGAATGATTAACGGCGAAACAAGGTTAGCAATGGATCTTTCATTAAAGAGAATTGCATCCTGAGTCATAAATACTATGATGTCCCCTGATGCCCTATTGGCTGCCATGTTTCTTGTTCCACCATGGTTAAAATCACGTGAATTAATACGAATAAGTTTAATATTTTTTTCCTTAAGAAACTCGATCCCACCATTTTTTGATCCAGAATCAACAATTATTATTTCACTAATTGCATTTTTAAATGAGGCTAGATTTTCTTCTAACATTCGAATAGCCACTTCAAATTCATGATCTGGATTAAATGTTGGTATAATTACGGATATTTTCATTGTTAATGCCCTTTGAATTTTATTTTTCAGTCTTAATCAAAAAATCCTTAAGCGCACTTTTCCAATCCCTTACCTCTTCAAAACCATTCAATCTTAACGCCACATGTTCTAAAATCGAATTGTGAGGGCGTTTCGCCAGTCTTGGAAATTCTTCTGACGTACAAGGGTTTACCTGAATATGTATTTCCTTCATCTCAAAGATGGCCTTCGCAAATTCATACCACGTACAGCTTCCTGAATTTGAGATATGATAGATGCCATAATTATCAGTTTGAAATAACTCGATGATCCTTTCAGCCAGATCTTTTGTATAGGTTGGACAGCCGTGCTGATCATTGACAACCTTTAATTCGTCATGATTCTCAGCCAACATCAGCATCGTCTTGACAAAGTTACCGCCATATTGACCGTATACCCAAGAGGTCCGGACGATAAAGAACTTCGAGGAAAAATCATGAACAAACTGTTCACCTGCATACTTCGATTGACCGTAGACGCCTAATGGTGAAGGTGCATCAAACTCTGTATATGTCCCCACACTTTCACCATTAAAAACATAATCCGTACTGACGCTGACCAGCTTCGCCCCTACTTCTTCAGACGCAATCGTCACATTACGTGTTCCATAGGCATTTACTAGAAAAGCCCCATCACGGTCGGATTCTGCCTGATCGACTGCCGTATAGGCCGCCGTGTGACAAACTACATTCGGCTGAACCTTTTGAAACACCCGACGAACTTCATCTAAACAAGTAATATCCAGTTCCCGGTGACCGAATCCATAGGTTTCATAGCCACTTTTTTTCAACATCAACGTTAATTCCGTTCCAAGTTGTCCATGAGCTCCTGTCACTAATACTTTACTCGACATAGCTCTTTGACCCGTACTGTTTCTTGTAATAGTCCATGTATTCGCCAGATTTAATCTTATACCACCAGTTCTTATGATCCAGATACCATTGGATTGTTTTCTTTATCCCTGTTTCAAACATATATTGCGACTTCCATCCCAACTCTGTTTCAATCTTTGTCGGGTCGATTGCGTAGCGACGATCATGGCCCAAACGATCCGAAACATGCTTAATCAAGTCACGAGATTTACCCAGTGTATCAACAATCAGCTCCACAATGTCGATGTTTCGTTTCTCATTATGACCGCCAATATTATAGACTTCGCCTGGTTTTCCTTTTTGGAGTACCAGATCAATTGCCGCACAGTGATCCTCAACGTATAGCCAGTCGCGGACATTCTGTCCATCACCATAGACTGGGAGTTCTTTTCCTTCCAGGGCATTAGTTATCATAAGCGGAATCAACTTCTCTGGGAAATGATACGGGCCGTAGTTATTTGAGCAACGAGTAATATTCACATTCATGCCATAGGTCTCATAATATGCACGTACAATTAAATCCGCAGAGGCTTTACTCGCAGAATAAGGACTGTTGGGTGCGAGCGGTGTTGTTTCTTTAAAATAGCCATCCGAACCTAGGGTACCATACACCTCGTCTGTTGAAATCTGCAGATACTTCCTCACATGTTTGCTTTTTGAAACATCAAGCAAGTTCTGCGTGCCGATCACATTGGATTTGATAAACAGATCAGGTTCAATAATACTCCGGTCCACATGCGACTCAGCCGCAAAATTAACAACCATATCAATTTGATACTGATCAATGATATATTCCAGTAATTCGCGATTTCGGATATCCCCATGAATAAAGTGGTAATTCGGATGATCTTCAACGTCTTTCAAGTTCTCCAGATTACCCGCATAAGTTAGGAGATCATAGTTCACCACTGTATCTTCAGGGTGAAATTTGATCATATGATGCACAAAATTGCTACCGATAAAGCCGGCCCCACCGGTTACAAGCAGTTTCATCAGTCTTCAGCCCCTATCTCAAAGTTGATCTCAGCATCTTTCATACATGGATGGTGCTTATCCTTCTCCGAAAGGATCGGATCGCTAACGGGCCAATTAATGCCGATATCCGGATCATTCCACATGATTCCCCGATCCTGTTCCGGTGCATAATATTCGTCTACTTTATAGAATACATTCACATTCGGCGTAAGCGTGCAAAAACCGTGAGCAAAACCTTTCGGGATCAGCAGCTGCCTGCGGTTGTATTCACTTAGAATAAATCCACCCCATTTACCAAAAGTCGGCGAGCCCTTGCGAATGTCCACAGCGACATCCATAATCGCACCCGTTAAAACACGAAGCAATTTTGTCTGACATTTTGGATTCAGCTGGTAGTGCAGCCCACGAACAATCCCGGGTTCACTGGAAAATGATTGATTATCCTGAATAAATTCTGTATGTATTCCCAGCATATCCAATTCTTGCTCGTTATAGCTTTCCATAAAAAAACCGCGATTATCACCAAAAGCCATCGGTTCAATTATTTTGACACCTTTTAAAAATGTGTTTGTTACTTTTGCCTTTGCCAACTTTTTCATCACCTGCATTAGTATTTACTATTAATCTAGATTCTTACTTTTGTCTTTGTTCTTCAAGATATTTAATAAATATCTACCGTAATCATTTTTCTTTAATGGCTGGGCTAACTGATATAATTTTTCATCATCAATATAGCCCATCCGATAAGCTATTTCTTCTAGGCAAGCTACCTTCAAACTTTGACGATTCTCCACAGTCTGAATAAATTGTGAGGCCTCAAGTAAAGATTCATGGGTGCCGGTATCAAGCCATGCAAAGCCGCGACCAAGGAGTTCAACATTTAGTTGCTCTTTTCTTAGATATGCCTCATTGACAGAAGTGATTTCAAGTTCCCCACGTGCAGAAGGTTTTACGCTTTTTGCAATGTCAACAACCTGATTGTCATAGAAATATAAACCTGTAATCGCGTATGATGACTTGGGCATCTTTGGCTTTTCCTCGATTGAAATGACTTTCCCTCCTTCATCAAATTCTACAACACCAAAGCGCTCTGGATCTTTCACATTATAACCGAAAACTGTCGCTCCAGTTTTCTGATTAGCAGCTCTTTGAAGTATTTTTGTAAAATCATGACCGTAAAAAATATTATCCCCAAGTACGAGAGCGACATTATCGTTACCAATAAACTCCTCACCAAGTATAAATGCCTGTGCCAAACCATCCGGACTTAGTTGGATTTTATATTGAATATTGATTCCCAGATCGTATCCATCCCCCAATAGTTCCTTAAAACGAGACGTATCTTTCGATGTCGATATAATCAATATATCTCTGATTCCGGCAAGCAAAAGGACAGATAAAGGGTAATAAATCATTGGTTTATCATAAACGGGAAGTAACTGTTTTGATATTGAACGAGTAATCGGATACAGACGAGTTCCGCTCCCACCTGCAAGAATAATTCCCTTCATAATATTCACCTACTAGTTTAATCGTTATTAGTTCAATCATAAATATTCTTATTTTTTCTTATCATTGATAAATAATATATTAAGGTTCTTAATTTGCCTTGCCTGAAAATTCTATTTTTTATAAGAAAAGGGATTACAATTAACCCTCCTTCTGTACCATGCAAAACAAAATCTCTGACTAATTTCGACTTGCCCTTGTTAGGATTATCGTATTTAATATCCAATAATCTGTTAGCCTGTCTTATGCTCATATCAACAATCCTATTAGTTTGGATCCAACCTTTTAAAGTTAAATTTCTCTTAATTTTATTAATTAGTTTACCCTGTTTCAAACCGGTTACATTATTAGAATGCTGTCTATATTTTAAGGTTGGCTTGTCTAGATAGAATATATGACCATATAAAGAAGTAACTAATGCGACCCAGTAATCATGTCCTTCTGCATCTTTCGGAACCGAGACGCTAAGTTTGAAAGCAAATTTATTCAGCAGCATCGTGCAACCATACATATAATTTTGGGCCAATAACTTATTCAATGGTTCCTTGTCATATGGATTAACATGTACTTTCTTCATAAATGAATTAGAAATAGTCTCCAAATTTTCATTAACTGCTTCTGCATCTGTAAAGATGGCTATTGGCGTATTAGATCCACATTCTCTTTCTTTCTCCTTTATAAAAGTTAATGAAGAAGAAATTTTATCTTGAAACCAATAGTCATCTTGATCACAAAACATAAAGTAATCACTATCTCCACTATAATTCATTACTTCATTAAAATTCTGTGCGTTTCCAAGTCTTCCTTTGCTATCTTCTATTAGATGAATTCTTTTATCATGCTCTTCAAACTCTTTAATAACGGAAACAGTCTCATCAGATGAGACATCATCTCTAATCCATAATTGCCAATTTGCAAAATTTTGATGGTGAAGACTCTCAAGTTGTTTTCCTATGAATTTTGCTCCGTTATAGGTTGCCATGAAGATAGAAACCGAGGTATTTGCATTAAATTGTTTGTCCATCAACTGTTAATTTCCTGCCCTTCAAGAACAACTGAATTATTAAGGGATAAATCAGCTGAAAGCTCAGTCCACTGTATATCAGCATATTCTGAAATAAATTAAAGATCATTATCGTATCCAATATTGCCAAAGCCGGGATTAAAAAAACAGATTTTCTTAATATGAACAAAATAATCATGTTTACCACAATAATGAATAGAAACATTAAAACTAACCCTACCCACTTCAGGTAGACAAAGCTCTTCGAATATACAGTTCCTGCAGTCAGAAGTGGCGATATTTGGGATATATTTTTATCTTGAATGCCCAATATACCATTAACCCTTTTAGAAATAAAATCAAAGACAAAATTATTGTTAACAAATCCAATCAAGCCTTTTGCCTGATAATCAACTTTTTTTGTTTTGTTCACTGTCTCTTGAAGATTTGCAAGGGGAGACGCTATATATATATAACTCCAAAAAAAGCTTTTTGAAATTGGTAAATTTTTAAACGAATTAGTTGCTCCACCAATTTCCATAATTAGACTGCTATCAAAAGGGTTTTTTGTTTGATTGGTTTGATTTTCCGATCTAACATTTCCGATTAACCCAAAACCATACAACAAAATAAAGACGCAAAGAGCTACTAATACCCACGATTTCCATTTTATTTTTTTACTTATCACTAAGAAAACAAAAAAGCTACACAATACAATCTCCAACATTAAAAAACGGCTATATATTAAGAAAGATGGGATCAAACAAATAATATATTGAATTAACAAATAAATTTTTTTTAATTTAAAAAACAAGAAAGACAAAAAAACCGCAAAAAAAGCATCAGCTGTAACAATAAGTACATGGAACGTTGGGATCCCAAAAGTTCGATAGTCATACTGTCTCCCTATTATATATTCAATTACAGGTATCTTCCCAACATAAAAAAACTCAATAATATATCCAATCCAGATTAAAAGAGTGATTATCCACAATAATCGTGATGTAATACTAAAGTTTGACTTTGATGATGAAATATTTCTTGGTATATTGTTTCCTGTATTATCAACTAATTTTGTCAGTTGTTTCTGAGAAAGAAATCCAAGGTATGCTGATAAAATAACTGTCATTACTAAAAACACTAATAGACCAGAAGACATTTTAGGAAACAAATTTGACCAATTAAGTTGGTATACACCAAGTACAATCAAAATACTACTAGAGTATAGATAGAACGGATTAAACATTAAATTTCCTCTTTCTTCCCATTTATTTCATCAATTCAAGTATTAATAATCCAAATAAAGGCAGCTTATTTATTTAATAAGCTCCCCTTTTTTTTATTACTGAAAAAAATGTTTTAATAATAATTTTAACATCGAACTTAAAAGATTGATGTTTTACATAATAAAGTTCAATATTGCATCTTTCGGGATATTCGATTTCACTTCTGCCACATGCTTGCCAGTATCCTGTCAAACCTGGTCTTGCTGATAAGAATAATTCTTGTTTGTTTCCATATTCTTTCAGTTCTTCAATTACAACAGGTCTTGGTCCAACAAGACTCATTTCGCCCTTTAGGACATTTATTAGTTGAGGAAGTTCATCAAGACTGGTCTTACGTAAAAAACAACCTATTCTTGTTATTCGGGGATCTTCTTTTGGTTCCAGCTTGTAGTTGTTTATTAGATATTTATTATACAATGAGCTATTCGACTTTAAAACTTCTTCTGCGTCTACAATCATTGATCGAAATTTATAAATATAAAAAGGCTTTCCGTTCTGCCCAATTCTCTTCTGTTTAAAAAAAACGGGACCCTTATTATCACCAAAAAGATAGAGCATTGAAATAACCAGAAACAATGGTAAGCTGAAAACTAAGCCAACGACTGCGCCAACTAAGTCTAACGTTCTCTTTACTATTCTGTATACTACATTTTTACTACTAGATCGAGTTACTCTTGCCATAGTACGCTCGGTGTGTTCCATGTAGTTTGCTTCGATTTCCGTTTTAGGCATAGCCATCGTTCGCCCCTCCATCATTTCAGCGGTAACTTGTTTTCGTGAAGAATCTGTTCAATGCCTTTGAGTACATCTTCCTGCAGTTCTTTGTTCTGCAAAGCCATCTCAATGTTCGTCAAAACAAATCCAAGTGTTTCACCCACATCAAAGCGTTTGCCTTCGAATTGATAGGCGTAAACACCTTGAAGTTCGTTCAGTTTCTGAATGGCATCGGTCAGCTGGATTTCTCCGCCAGCACCTATTTCCTTTTTATCAAGAAAATCAAAAATTTCCGGGGTCAGTACATAACGTCCGATAATAGCGAGATTGGACGGCGGGTTCGATTCCGGCTTTTCAACGAAACGACTGACATTATAGAGGCGGCCGTCCTGTGCTTTAGGATCAATAATTCCATAGCGATGTGTCTGATTTTCCGGAACTTCCTTAACACCCAATACGGAGCATCCTGTACGTTCGTACTGTTCTGCAAGTTGCTGGATGCATGGTTTTTCTGACTGGACAATATCATCGCCTAAAAGGACAGCAAAAGGCTCATCACCAATAAATTTACGGGCGCACCAAACAGCATGGCCCAAACCTTGTGGGGATTTTTGCCTAATAAAATGGATGTCGATTTTAGATGGTTCTCGAACTTTTTCAAGCAAATCCAATTTGTTTTTCTGAATCAGGTTCTGTTCCAGTTCATATGCGATATCAAAGTGATCTTCGATCGCCCTCTTGCCCTTACCAGTGACAATAATGATATCTTCAATGCCTGCTTTGACAGCTTCTTCAACGATGTACTGGATCGTTGGCTTATTGACGATCGGTAACATTTCCTTTGGCAATGCCTTCGTTGCAGGAAGAAAACGTGTACCCAGACCCGCAGCCGGAATGACTGCTTTTCTAACTTTCTTCATCAAAAAACCTCCTGAATTAAAGAGAGACGATCAATAAGACTCTATGAATCTATCTCTGATGTGCTACCGAGCAACAAAAAAGACCGACGGTTTATTATACTCACTCTCATGCAATAAGATTTTATTATTATACACTATTTTAGAGTGGTAGAGTGTGATAATTATCGACATATTTAGCCTGTCAAACTATAAGCATTATAGCATATAATTTGGCAATGAAAAGAGGAAGTTATGGGAAGAAAGTCACAGGAAAGTTTGCAGACATATTTTGTTCTCATCGATTTACATTCTATTTACAATTATATTAAATAACTGTTTCAAATAATGAAGATTCAGATAGGTTGCAACACTTTTTATTGGTACAAGTAATTTTTTCGTGAGGAATGATTCTTTGAGTAATTTCTTCCTTGATCATCAATGTTTCATTTTTATGCCACTGATGTTTGAATTTATTTCATCTGCTTTATTTCGGGTGGTCCCCGATTTTTTACAGATTAAAGAACACGTTACTTAAAGAATATAGGAAGATAAAATTTCGAGTTGGTGAAAATCCAGAGGTCGATCATGCGTGGGCGTTGAAATCAAAAGCTATCAGTGAGCCTGATTAGAGCAGATTGATTCTGCAGCTTGCCAGTGTTTCATCATAGAGGGTCTGATACTGTCCGGAGATTCTGGCTTTTTCTTCGTTCAGTCGCTCACTGATGGCTGAACCAGTTCGGCTTTCGAAAGCATCCTGGAGGCCGTCATGAATGACAGTAAGATCCCTACCCAGTTCTTCGATCAAATTCTTATGTCGGTAAAGCGACTGGCGTTTGTCTTCGATGATTCGGTTGAAAGCATTCTGAATGTCTCGTTGCAACTCCATGCGCTGCCATTGTTTTTTCAGAGCCTTCTGTTCTGCTTTAAGAGCGCTAATTATTGCATCATCAACTTTGTTAAGGGCAGCATCTGCGATTTTCATTTCAATACCTGCAAGATCATCCAGCAGTCCCATAGCCTCATCCCCCTCTCAGTGTGTGGCATTCATTGCAAAGAGCTGAGCTGTTTCCCGGTCTTTTTCCTGCAATTTGTTTCCGGCATCAGCGATATATCGTGCTAAGTTATCCAAATCCGTTTTTTTCTTCTGAAATTTACGGATTACCTGATTGAACAATTCTTCGTCATGCAGATAGATTTTCCCGTTGTTGTGCCCGCTCGCCAACTGATTCATTTGATCCATTACATCATTTTCCGACAGCAGGTCATATTTGCCACCATGAAATGTCTCGTCGATTAACCGTCGCTTCAGAGCTTTGACTGCTGTCCATTCCTCTTCCTGATAATCGGTAAGCGTGCGAACCAGGGTTGTGAGAGCAGATGCAGCGTCATCCAGTCTGCCTGCATAGCTCCTGATCTTCTCCGGAGACACCTCCAGTTTCACGCTGCCGTCCGAAGCGAACATATTGTAGAATGTATCCTGCATGTGTCCGTCAATGCCGATCAACGCATAAAATGGATGCTTTGTCCCGTTTGCCTTAATCACGTACTGACTGCCCACTTGCTGAGAAAATTCGGTGAATTTTCCGATTAAATCTTTTTTATGGGTATAATCCACAATCGTGCGTCTGAAGTACCCTTCACTGACCTTCTTCTTTGTCTTGTCATCCAGGAGTTTATATGTATTCGGAGCCGCAAAGGTCGTCGCCGGGACGTCCCGCTCAGCCGCCGTATACTGAGCCATCGCGCCACCGAGGCTGTGCCCGGTCGTTGTAATCACTGAATGCGGATACTTCTTTTTCAGATCATCATAGAATTTAATGCCAGATGTGAACTGGGAGTCAATCGTCTCGTTAACTGCTCTGACACCTCTGCCCTCTGGAATGTATTTTTCCACCTTGGTGAACTGATGTTTGCCTTCAACAACTTGTTGAACATCTGTTTCTCTGTCTAGATTATTTCCAAAACCTTCTGTGCCGCGATAGGCGATGATCATTCGGCTGGTGTCGACGTTTCCCTTGTTGTCTACTGGGGCGACGGCGAAACCCTGAGCGCCGTTTTCGGGATTATTTAATCTTTCTACTATCTTATAAATTCCTTTTTTCCCATCAACATCATATCGAACTCGGCTCTTCATTATTCCGTTAGCCCCTTCGATGTAGGAATGGTCATAAACTTGATCAGACAATGTAAAATATTCCATAGCAGAAATTTTTGTGTTATCTTTACTGTGATCCATGAATTTTCGCCTCTCCTAAAATTTTATAGGAAGTGAACACATAGATGCCTAGAAAAACTAAAATAATTATAATGCTCTGTCTTATTTTTGTCATATTTTTAACGATCGGAGGCTATGCTTGGATGAAACATACAGACCAGGAAAATGAAAAAAAAGCGTTTATTAGTAAACAAGAAAAACGAATTACAGAATTTTTCAAATACAATGTACCAACATTTAAGTCTATAACCTTTTCCGGAAATCAAACATTTCCAACTGGAAGTGTGTCAATCGACGGATATATTAATCATGATAAAAAATTGGCTTTTTCTGCGACTATTTCCCCTGCTGCAGGAGAAAAGAATTTCGAATTTCAGGGAGGTGAAACAGATGCACTAGGCAAGCTATATAGAAAAGATATGAAATCTGTATCTGAAATTGAAAAGATCAATAAGAGCAAATCGAATGGTTCATCAGGTCAATATTAACTTCCCGTAATGTGACTTTACAATGAAGAAACGACTCATCCTGTTCATCATGTTTCTCTTAATTTAACTCCAATGGGATCGTTATGAAGTTCAACGAACAAATCGATACTGGGGATGAAATCAGTGAGTGATTCATCAAAAGTAAAAAAGATGATCTGCTTAATCATAGTATGCTTTCATCACATCACTAAATTTATCGGACTATGTATTGATATTGGCCTTCTCATCGCACTATGTATTCCTGTGGTTGGATGGGGTATTGCGTTTATAACCTATGCTATGGTTGCTTTGACAATTGGCGGTGATGCGGATGAGGCTGGCGTCACTAAGTTGCCGTTTCTCGTTCATTACGGCCTTGGCATTCCCCTCTTTTATATCTTCTTTATTTGCCCCGTTTATTTTATTGTCTATTTAATGGTTAAACTTGTTAAGTGGATCATCAGGAAATTAAGAACACTTTAATTGTATTCGGATTTTTTATCAGAGTTCCAAATGGGTAAGTATTCTACAGACTGAATCATCATCTAACTAACTTTTTGAACATGTTCCAAAATCATCATTACTAATGATCAGTTGGGCTTTATTACTTGGTATTTAGTAAGAGGTTCATAATATATTGAACTTGACCATTCGGGAAGTATAGGGATCTGTGTTTTTAAAAACAACGCGAAACATCCTTAAAGAAACTCCTTTCCTATGTATTGAATGGGTCAGGCTAACACGCTAATTAACTGGATTTTTGAATTCTTAAAAAATTAAGATAGATTAATCTATAATGGCGGAAAGTCTATTTCCAAAGAAATTGACTTTCTCCATCTGTTCCTGGTTACTTAAACGTAAAAGAGTTCGAATGTTGAGTAATAACGATTGGAAGGTCGGCATCGACTGCTACTTCCATTTTACTCAATCTCAAGCAGGGTCTACCCCTCTTTTGTGAACACAGAGCACATTTGATGCAGTGGATTCTCAGAAGCTTCTCATCTATCGTGTTTTTATTGCTGAAAAAGTGCAGTCAGAGGAACCCCTTTACGCGGAAGATCAGTTTTGTCATACCGCATAACGCGTAAATGGACCTTATCCTCTAAAACAACGAATTTCTT
The DNA here is from genome assembly GCF_004684935.1 of Sporolactobacillus shoreae. Taxonomy (GTDB): domain Bacteria; phylum Bacillota; class Bacilli; order Bacillales; family Sporolactobacillaceae; genus Sporolactobacillus; species Sporolactobacillus shoreae. The sequence goes on along the minus strand of NZ_SRJD01000002.1, from coordinate 88,009 downwards.
TTCTTCGATTGTGATCATCTCGCCTTTTTTGAAATGTGATTTGTGGCAGATGATTTCAACTTCTCCCACCTTGTACCACTCTGATTGTGTCTCTTTCAAAAATTCAATAATTTCTACTGCCCTTTTCATGTGAAGGCCCTCCTTTGAATGCAGGGGTTTAACTGAATTCAATTGCTTTTCTACTTTACCATTTTGTGTATTACAATGTCATGAGAAATGACACGTAATTTAATCAAAAAAACAGCCCGAATAAGTATCGGACTGTTCCTGATTTCTTCATCTAACAATCTTGCCATAGGCCTATTGGATCGCCGCTCACTTAACCCGACTTTCGAACAGGATGGTTTTGCCGGCCTCTACCTTTCCAGGATCTGACCAGTCAAAAGCGAATTTATTTTCCATACTGTTAGTTACCACAATTGAAGTGATATCCGATTTGGCCTTTTCACGGATGACGGACAAGTCCGCTGTAATCACTATTTGTCCGGCCGATACATGGTCGCCCTGTTTGACATGTGCTGTAAATCCTTCACCTTTTAAGCCGACTGTATCGAGGCCAATATGAACAAGAATTTCTTCACCCAGAGAGGTAAGAATGCCATAGGCGTGCTTTGTCTCCCCAAGCTGGACGATCTCGCCTGCAACAGGAGCGACAAAGGTTCCGTTGGCTGGTTTCACCGCGACGCCTTCACCCATCATGCCCTGGGAGAAGACCGGATCCGGCACTTCCGTAAGCGGGATCGTTTCACCGGTTACCGGTGCATAGATTTGTTCCGAACCGGAAGCCGTTCCATGTTCCTCAGTCGGCCGTGGCTGCGTTTGAGTTATCGTGCCCGCCGCTTGCGGCGATGCGATTGCCTTCAGATGATCGGCAACAAATTCTACATCCGTCCCGACAATAATCTGCACGTTCTGTTTGTCGATCTTAACAACACCTCGCGCACCCGCGCGTTTCACGGACGCTTCATCTACTTTGTCAGTATCTTTTACTTTGATCCGAAGACGTGTTGTGCAGTAGTCGATCCGATCCAGATTTTCATTTCCGCCGAGTGCGCTGAAATATTTTTCAGCCATCACCTGATATTTATCTTTTGTTACCGCTGCAGCCGAGTCGCCCGCAGGTGCCGCCTGATCGGTAAAAAGTCCGGCGCCCGCGTAGGCCAGGCCATCATCATCTTCACGTCCGGGTGTCTTGATATCAAATTTCTTGATCGCCCAGTAAAAAATACCAAAATAGATAAAGAAGAAAACGACACCGATCGGAATCAGTTCCCAGGCCTTCGTGCCATGCGTATAATTTAATGCGAAGTCAATGGCTCCGGCACTGAAACTGAACCCCAGCTTGATGCCGAGCAGGTTCGTAATCAAGCCGGAAATACCCGTCAGCACAGCGTGAACGATATAGAGCGGATAGGCCAAGAACATGAAGGAGAATTCAATCGGCTCAGTGATCCCGGTCAGAAACGCAGTCAGGGCAACCGAAAGCATCATCCCGAAGGTTTCCTTTCGTTTTTCCTTCTTCGCTCTCAGGACCATCGCAAGCGCAGCGCCAGGTAAGCCGAACATCATGATCGGGAAGAAGCCGACCTGATAGGTTCCGGCTGTTGGATCGCCCGCAAAAAACCGGTTGATATCGCCCGTCACGCCATGGTATTTGCCGAATCCGAACCAGAGGTACGTATTCAGGACATGATGGAGGCCGGTCGGGATCAGCATACGGTTCGCGAAACCGAAGACGGCAGCCCCGATCGCGCCGGACGAAACAATCCAGCCGTTGATGCTGTTCAGACCGTCCTGAATAAACGGCCAGATCACACCAAAGATGAGTACAAGAATAATAGCGGCAACCGCGTTCAGCAAAATGGCAACATGCCTGCCGTTAAAATAGGGATTATCGTTCATTTTATCGCAAAAGCGGTTGTACAGGATCGGTGTGCAAAGCCCGGCGATAAATCCGGCAAATACACCCATACTGATGTTTTTATCTATACCAATGACGCCGAAATTCAGGATGAAATAGACAATGGCACCGCTCAAGGCCGCCGCGCCATTGCCATCCTTTGAAAGGCCGATGGCAATGCCCATCGCAAATAGCAGAGCCAGATAGGTAAATATCGCATTCCCTCCGGCATTGATAAACGGAATTTTCAATACGTCGCTCGCGCCAAGGCGGTTAAGCAGCCCCGCGGCAGGCAGAACGGCAATCGGCAGCATCAGTGACTTGCCGAGTCTCTGTAATCCTCCCAAACCTTTCATCAGGCTCTACCCCCTTATTTAATATGTGCCAGCACGATTTGGGCAATAAATGCACCCAGAAAGAGGCCATAGACACTGGTAATGATCGGCACGAAACGGCGTCCGCCAAAGAAAGCCAGCCAATCTGGCAAGTGAATATTGTAGAACTTGTTGTACAGCCAGCCGGCTACAATTCCGGTCAGGCAGGCACAGATAAAGAGGAAGGTCATTGTTCCGGACAATGTGGCACCGATCTTCACCGGCATCGTCACATCAAAAGCGAGTTTGGCATTCACAATGGAAGTAAATGAAGCGGCAAATACCAGGTAACCGACACAACCCGCCAGCGCGGCCGCGCCACTCTTGTCGTGCGCGATACCAACGGCGAGACCTACAGAGAGGATAAGTGGCAAAAAGTAGCCAAACGTATTGGCCACTCCGGAAAATCCTCCGAAGCCGGTCAACGAAAGCAGCAAGAACAGTGCATAAATAATCAGAGCAAGAACCGGATAAACGAGCCCCGCTGCCAAGCGTTTGAAAAGATGATCCTGATGCATAATGTTTCCCCCTTCTCTTTTTCCGATTTCGGAGACAATGTCCTTTTATCTGACATCATCTGAATCTAAATCAGATAAATTTAATGTACCAGATCATTTTAAGCCGATATTCGACAAAAATAAAGAACAAAAAGTCAAATATGTTATATTTTATGACATTATTAGAGAAAAACTGGATTCTATATGTGGAAGGAAGTGCTATTTACCACTTTGTGTGTATTAAAGTCATGAGAATGACACTAAATTGATTCAAAAAAACAGCCCGAATGTTTACGGACTGCTTCATTATAATGGACGATCCAGATCTAATTTTTTGTGCATCATCATTTCGTTACATTCATTTTTATTAATTTAAAATGAGGCTGCTCGCACGTCACTGATACATCATAATCACTTTCGGATTGGATCATCAGAAAATCGCCCTTATTCAAGACAAACGAGAAGTTCTCCTTTAAACTGGTCAGCGTGATTTGCTCGTCTAATGCCAGGAATCCCGTAAAAAGTCCAGAGCCATTAAGGATCGACGCTTGGGTGATCACATCAACCTGACCTCGCCAGCCTTGCTGTTGATTCATCATTAAGTTAAAATCGCGGCATTGGCCGAGAGACTTGGTTCTGAGGCCGCCGTCAAAAGCCGCTAATTCAAAGGGTGCCAATTTTTCTTCAGCTTGGCCGTCATGTAACAATGTAATGGCATTTGATAGCGGCATTAAGTAGCGATCGAAACCGGGGAGATCTGAAAACAGCGATTCATTTTGAGTTACGGTCGCTGATGAGATTCTGAAACTGAACTGGCGCTTCGCATAGCTTCCATTTTCAGGATAAATAAAAATCTCTGTTGTCTCACCGCCTCCCCAACTGCTTGTCACATAAGCTGCTTTGCGCTTGAGCCATAGCTGCTTCATGGATGTCACGCTCACTTTCGGAAGAGTCTCTAATCAGCAGTTTGTTCGTCTTATCTCAGCCTCTAATCGAATCATTGTAAGCCTTCTTGGCAAACGATTTTAGGGAGAAGTAGGTTATTTTTTTAAGCCGCACTCTCCAAAAAAATATGGACGATTGAAGGATCGGGCCAACAAGAAACAGAGAGATAAAGGTACCTATAGCTACCGGCCCGCCCAGGAACCAGCCAAGTACCATAACGCTTAGTTCAATCATCGTTCTCATTAAGCGAATAGACATGTGGAAACGTTCCGAGAGTGCCAGATTAAATCCGTCTCTCGGACCGGCTCCCAAATTTGTTGCTACGTACATACCCGCCCCGAATTCAGTGACAAATACTCCGATCAAAAGCATCAGGAATCGTCCCCAAATCGTAGATGGTACAGGAATGAAGTCCATATACTGAATCAGGTTGATAAACATTCCCGTGAAAAGAGCATTGAAAATTGTTCCGATTTCAGGCCAGGATTTCGCCATAAAACACATGAAAAGAATTAAAGCGATCCCCACGAGAATGACACAGTTTCCAACGGTAAGATGCGTATGTTGGGACAAACCAATATGTAGCACATCCCACGTGGAGACACCCATCTGCGCATTAATCATGAGCACTGTTCCAAACGCAAGAAAAAATAACCCGACAAAGAAGACCAGCCACTTAACAGAATATATATTCAGCAGGAGAAGCCATTTCCTATGGTGCAAAGATTTGTTTCGTCTCTTTTTTATCATCTATAAACCACGCCCGATACATAAAATAAAGTGGACTTGCCCGTAACGACCCATGAACATTAAGCGTGACTCTGCTCTGATAAACGAATTAGACGCTTCCTATTTTAAATAAAACAGTCCTACGATGTAGTTTTTTGCTTAAGAAACGGTTCTCACAAAGTGGTTAATTTATCCATATCCAGTTCTTTCATACTCTCATTTCTGACTAAATCGACAGCACGTGCTTTGTATTCAAGAAAAAGCGGTGACGTACGTACGCGATAATCGCGTGGTCTCGGCAGATCAACGTCAATGATTTCTTTGATTTCTCCCGGTCTGGATTTCATAACCACGACTCGGTCAGCCATAAAAATTGCTTCATCAATATCGTGAGTAACCAGCACCACCGTTTTTTGAGATTGCTGCCATACTTGAAGAAGAAGTTCCTGCATCAGCCCTCTCGTCTGCATATCCAAAGCACCAAAGGGTTCATCGAGAAGAAGAACTTCAGGATCATTGGCAAGTGCCCGGGCTATGGCGACCCTCTGTTTCATGCCTCCCGACAATGCTTTCGGGTATACATCTTCGAATCCTTTTAACCCTACTATTTCAATATAATCGTTGGCTATTTGGGACCTTTTGGCTGAAGCCACTCCTTTTTGTTTCAAACCAAACTCGATATTTTTCTTGACGCTAAGCCATGGAAAAAGGGTGTAGGATTGAAACACCATCCCTCTGTCCGGTCCTGGACCAGTAACCTTCTGACCACCCAGCGATACAAAACCTGTCGTTGGTTTTTCAAGGCCACCGACAATACGCAGTAAAGTGGATTTGCCGCACCCTGAAGCGCCTAGGATCGAAACAAATTCTTTATTTTTTATGGTCAAATTAATCGTATCCAGCGCCTGTACCGATTTCTTTCCATCTCCAAATACCTTGGTCACATCCGATATAACTAAACTCTCCCTATTATCTGCACCCATTTTTTCATTCATCTCCTTGTTAGCTCCATGGAAATAACCATTTTGTCAGCCATTTAAACAGATAATCAAAGATCAGGCCAATAACCCCAATGGTTAATATGCCGACAAAGATCTGTGCCGTGTTCAGCATTCTTTGAGATTGGATAATCATATAGCCGATACCTGATGAAGCACCGACAAGTTCCGCCACGATAATGTACGTCCAAGCCCAACCTAAGATCATTCTAAGTGTGCTCATAATGGACGGCAGACTTGCCGGAAGAATGACCCGCCAGAGTACACCAGTTTTCGATGTACCCAACGTATACGAAACGTCGATCAGTTCACTCTTTACACTCATGGTTGCGGCTGCGACCATGAGTATCAGCTGCGGAAAACTGCCGATAAAGATGATTGCTATTTTCTGAGTTTCACTGACACCGATCCACAGAATAAGCAGAGGAATGAACGCTGAAGCAGGGAGATAGCGAATAAACGACATTAATGGTTCCAGAAAACCTTCAATGGGCTTATAGGTACCCAGCAGTATTCCCAAGGGAACCGCGATCACCGCTGCCAATATAAAGCCGGCCATTACGCGATAAATTGTTATTTCAACGTCTGCAGCAAAATTCAGCTGTGTAAATAAATTGATTGCTGCCTGAACCGTTGCTGATGGTGTCGGTACAAAGAAACTATCAACGAAACCTCCGTAAGTCAAAAGGCTCCATATTAATAAAACCAGAACAAACCCGATAACGCCAAGCAATAGATAAGTACCATGTTTGATACTGGTTCTTGGTGTAAACGCATCTGAAATTTTTTGCGTAAAACTTGCTTTATTTTCCGATCTTTCATTCGTAACGGACATGTACTGGCCTCCCGCGTTTTTTTACTTGCCGGTGCAAGGCGTGATTAATTCTCCATTTTTTATGACCTGATCAACGATATTAACCGCAGTGTTGTAGACAAGATATTTATAACTGGGATACTTCAGGATAACCAGATCCGCTGCCTTGCCCTCTTCAATACTGCCTATTCGATCTGCCCTGCAAAGTGCCGCGGCACCATTCAGCGTCAGTGCAGTTAACGCCTCCTCAGCACTCATTTTCATATTAATGCATGCCAGAGCAAGGAGAAGCGGAACGGAGTCGGTAAAACAGCTCCCCGGATTATAATCGCTGGCCAGAGCCACGGCGCATCCTTGGTCGATCATTTGTCGCCCTGCGGCATATCGCTTGTTGAGGCAAAATGCCGTTGCCGGGAGCAGCGTAGCAATAACTTTTTTCTCTGAAAGTTGCCTGATACCTTCATCAGACACTTCAAGCAGGTGATCCGCAGAGGCCGCTCGCAGCTCGGCAGCCAGTTCCGCTCCGCCAAGGCGCTCAATTTCATCCGCATGAATTTTAATCCTGAGTCCCATTTCCTTGGCAGCTAATAACAGGCGTCTGGAAAGATCAATTGAAATCACGCCTTTTTCGCAGAACACATCGCAAAACTCAGCCAGATTCTCTTCCACAACCTGAGGCAGAACATCCGAAATGATAAAATCGATATAGTCGCTACTCCGTCCGTCAAATTCAGTCGGTACGGCATGAGCGCCAAGAAATGTAGAGACCACATCGACCGGATGCTCTTCGTTTAATCTCTTCATCACTTTTAACTGCTTTATTTCATTTTCCAGATCCAGTCCATATCCGCTTTTTCCTTCAACGGTTGTAATGCCAAATGACAGCATAGAATCCAGCCGCCGCATCCCCGATTGAAACAGCGTGTCAAATGAACTCTGCCTCGTCGCATTAACGGTATTCTGGATTCCTCCTCCGGCCTCCATGATTTCCATATAACTTTTGCCATTTAATCGCATAAAGAATTCATCCGGACGATATCCACCAAATAGAAAGTGGGTATGCGAATCAACGAATCCCGGAACGACGCATTTTCCAGTGGCATCAATGATCGAATACTGACTTTCATCAAAGTGCTTGGTGATCTCTTTTGTCGTCCCAACGGCTTTTATCGTACCCTTTTCAATGACCACAGCTCCGTCCGGGATCACTTTGAGATCGTTCATTTGTTTACCGAAGACAGCCTTGTTTCCTTGAGGGGTTGCCAGTTCAGCAGCGTTCTTAATGATCCAGTCAGTCATCTGCATCACTCTTTGTCAGATCCTGACCCTCGAACAGGTGGTCATCAACCAAATAAGGTATTGTCAACTGATTCGTTCCATTATATTTTTTGTTAAATGCCAAGGCTGTTTCAATAGAATGTTCATTTCTGGCCCAGCTTCTTCGGGCTACACCGCCCATGACGTCCCAAAGGATCCCTTTGTTAATAATTTCATCGATCCGCTCGCTCCCATCAAGTACGAGGCCGAATCCGCCGTTGATTGCTTTACCGATCCCTACGCCGCCGCCATTGTGCAAAGTCACAAGGCTCATTCCTCTGGCTGCATTTCCAGCAAAGCACTGTACCGCCATATCAGCCATTACATTACTGCCGTCCTTGATGTTCGCTGTTTCCCGGAAGGGCGAGTCTGTTCCACTGACATCGTGATGATCCCGGCCGATCATGACCGGTCCTATTTCCTTGTTCCGAACCATATCATTGAACTTCAGCGCAATATCGATGCGTCCTTCCGCATCCTGATACAGGATTCTCGCTTTTGTACCGACAACCATCTGATTCATTTCCGCATCGCGGATCCAATTGTAATTATCGCGGTCCTGATATCTTCTTTCAGGGTCAATGCAGCTCATCGCCGCAAGGTCTGTCTTGTGAAGGTCAGAGTCTTTACCGCTTAGGCATACCCATCTGAATGGGCCGTACCCATAATCAAACAATTGCGGCCCCATGATATCTTCAACATAGGAAGGCAAAATAAAGCCGTCTTTGTCATCTATTCCATTCTTCGACAACTCTTTAACCCCGGCATCGTAAACGGCCTTTAAAAAGGCATTGCCGTAATCGAAAAAATAAGTTCCGTTGTCCGTTAACATTTTGATTAACTGATAATGACGGACGAGGCTTTTGTCGACAAGCTTCTTGTATTGCTCCCGATCCTCATGCAGCATCTTGGTCCGTTCCGCAAAAGTGAGTCCCTGTGGGCAATAACCACCGTCGTATGCCGCATGGCACGATGTCTGGTCTGAGAGCAGATCCACCTTAAGATCGTGTTTCACAATATACTCGAGCAAATCGACAATATTTCCATGGTAAGCAATCGATATTGTCGTTTTCGCTTCAAGGTGTTCGCGTGCGATCCGGACTATTTCGTCCAGATCATCAGACGCAACATTGACCCATCCCTGCTTTAAACGCGTTTCAATCCGCGACTGATCGACTTCTGCAATAATACCGACACCTTTGGCGATTTCCACAGCTTTCGGCTGTGCACCGCTCATGCCGCCAAGGCCAGAGCTGACAAACAGATATCCGGACAAGTCTCTCTCATTTGGTATGCCGAGTTTCAGCCGCCCTGCATTCAATAACGTATTATACGTCCCATGTACAATGCCTTGAGGGCCAATATACATCCATCCTCCGGCAGTCATTTGTCCGTAATTCGCGACGCCCATCTGTTCCGCTACTTCCCAGTCATCCAGATTATCAAACATGCCAACCATCAGGCCATTTGTATTGATGACCCTTGGCGCATTCTCTCTGGTTTGAAACAGGCCGATGGGGTTCCCTGATTCAACGACTAATGTCTGATCTGCTTCAAGATTTTCCAGATATTTTTTGATTAATCGGTATTGCATCCAATCGTGGCATACACTCCCGGTCTCGCCATATGTGACGAGTTCATAAGGATAAAGTGCCACATCAAAATCCAGGTTGTTATCGATCATGACTTGAAAAGCTTTTCCCTCGACACACTTTCCCTTGTATTCATCGATGGGTTTTCCGTAAATTCTTCCTTCCGGCCGAAAACGATAACCATAAATCCGTCCCCTTGTTTTCAGCTCGTGTAAAAATTCGGGCAACAGTTGTTCATGATATTTTTCAGGTACATATCTTAATGCATTACGTAAAGCAATTTCCGTCTGCTTTTCATTTAATGTGTACCCTCTGTCAGGTGCACGACGTATTCCTTCAACAAATTTCGGCATGTCGGGCAGCTCATCATCCAATGTGATGTTCATTGAATTTAAAATTTCTTGATTGACGCTCATGTGACGACCTCCCGTGATAATAGATAAATGATCCGTCATTCCTGGTCGCTGATTTCCAACTTGGTTCAGGACTTCAGATTTCTAAACTTATGAACCCATTTTGTATCATTATTTACCGACGAAGCTGCCGTCGATCAGATCGGATGCCTTCGGTTGCACGTTGATTAATTTGACCTTTTTCCAGAAAGTCGCTGCCTTGTCTGTGACATCATAGATTAAGCCGGGATTTGACTTCGTTCCAAAGTATTTCACATTGCCTGCCTTGTCGTAGAAAGTGACATCCGGTTCTTCTGCTGTAAAGTCACTGACGGTCTGACCCATGCTCTTTGCCATGATCTTGTTTGCATCGTCCGGATTCGATTTCGCGTAACTGAGTGCTTCATACCACGCATCGACAATCCCCTGAACCAGCTTCGGATTATTTTTAATAAAATCTTTGCGCAGACCCAGCGAGTCCACGATCAACCCCGGTGTCTTGTCACTGGAAAGAAGGACATGCCCAAAAGAAGTTTTCTCTGCTTTTGTCAGCCAAGGCTGCCAGGTTACAGCTGCATCGACTTTGCCACCGACAAATGCTGCTCCCGCGTCTCCCGCACTCATATTAACCAGTGTTACATCGCTTAAACTCATACCCTTCTGATCCAGCATATACATAAACCAGAAATAGCTCGCTCCGCCGCTGGTATCGATTGCAACGCGTTTTCCTTTAAGATCTTGAAAGGTTTTAATGCTATTTTTGGCGACAATGCCGTCTCCGCCGCTTGATGTATCCAGTGCCAGTACCTGATCCACTGGAATTTTAGCTGCAGCAGTCATGACGTGTGTATCCACTGTAGTCATAAATCCCTGAATACGATTGGCAGCCATCGCTGTACGACGGTCTGCCGCACTTTGAATGGTTTGCAGCTCTACGTTCACGCCATGCTTTTTGAAAAAGCCCTTTTGTTCTGCCAGATACATTGGTGCAAATCCGATCCAGGAAGAAATTCCAAGTTTGACCGGCCCTTTAAACGTATTCTTTGCGCCGGTACTGCTTGAGTTTGAAGAACAGCCTGATAGAACCAATGCCAAGGAAATAACCCCAACGAATAGGAAAGAGAAGAATTTTTTCATGAGTATAGCCTCCTAATATGAAAAATATTTTTTTAAAATCAATAAACAGTATCTTCTGAATTTTTTCCCTGTAAAAGTTTGACGACATTGCTTGAAGCCCGCTGCTTCAGTGTTAACAACGATTCTGCTGACAGATACGAGACATGAGGAGTGACAAAGATACCAGGAATCGTGAAGATTTCTTCATGACCCTCAGGTGGTTCATTGGAGATGACATCGAGCATCGCACCGGCAATGACCTTTTTCTGAACCGCCTCGATCAGATCCTCTTCTTTGATTACATTCCCGCGTGACGTATTAATCACGTAGGCCGTTTCTTTCATCTTTTGAAATTCTTTCATTGAAATCAGCGACTCTGTATGTTCATCATATTTCACGTGAATCGTGACAAAATCCGCTGCTGAGAGCCCTTCATCCAGGCTCACTTTTTTAACCCCGTATCCCTGTTCCTCCTCCTCACCGAGGTTCGGATCGTAAACCAGTACGTTCATTCTCATCAGTTTTGCCTTTTGGGCTACTGTTTTCCCGATTCGACCGAATCCAATAATGAATAGTGTGGACTCCTGAATTCTGTGATTTAATTGATGGGCAGCCTGTGCGCCCCATGGCCCCTTATTGGCAGCACTGAAATAAAATGCGAGATTCTTGTTAAAAAAGTAAATCGCGGAGATCGCATAATCCGAAACATCTTCAACACAGTAACCGGGAACAAAGGTCACCGCTATGTTTTGGGCTTTGGCCGCTTCAATATCGACTCGGTCATACCCCCCTCCATAAATCGCGATTATTTTGCAATTGGTCAGCTGCCGGATCGTTTCGCCTGGCAAGTTAATGTATACCTGACAAAGGATGGCATCCGCATGCTTGCCAAACGACTCCAAATCTTCCTGATAATTGTTGCCTGAATGCCGAATCTCACAATCTGGAAATGCATCCTTCAAAATCATTTCTTCTGTCTGGTATTCGGACCATTCTTCATCGATGATCCAAATTAATGGCCGCAAGTCATCACCTCCAAAAAAATTTGTGTATTCCATGCTTCCGATTTTCATCAGCCCAATGTTTTTTCACTTAATCTGTAAATGCCCGTTTGTCGCATCAAGCAGCACATGATCGCCGTTTTTTACTTGCTGATAAAATTGCTCATCCACTTTGTCCACGACCGGCATTTCCATGATGATTGAGCTTGCAACCAGCACTGTATCCGGGTATTTGATGATTAATGCTTTGGGTCCCTTTCCACTCATCTTCAATTGATACATTCCATCGGCCTGGACCACCGAGCTCCCCTTGCCGCTCGGAAAAACAAGAATTTTCCCAGCGATCGACTGACCTTCAAGACTATGATTCTTTTCGATGACGACACCTGTCTTCGGATCAACGAGGTAAAAACACAGATCATCTGATGAGAGTAAAATATCGCCCTCAATGATTCCTTCAGATACTTTGTGGCACGCAAACGTTTCAGTCATTAGATTTCACCTCTCATCGCTGCTTCAATGCATTCATCAACATTACGAATCACAAACTGCATGTTTCTTCTTTTTGTGTAGTAAGCACATTTGGGTGAGTCTGTGACACCCTTTTTCCCATAGAGGAATTCCCAGCACGGTTGGTCCATGCATGTATCATCGACAATGTCACCGCCCGCTGCCTGAAGGGTATCCAGATAGCCCATACGATGTGCCAGCTCTTTGGTCAGCGATGAAGTCATGATAAACAGTTTTACCTTCAACTGTTTCTGGTCAACAAGATGAGAAACATGGGCAACCTGGTCAATGTTAAAGTGCGGACAGCCAAATAAAGCAAAATCAATTTTACCGCCCGGATCCGTTATCTCATCATGTACTTTCTCTAGATCCTCTTCAGTTATGGTAATGACGTTTTCCGGATCGCTGCCTTGAAAGGCATCTTCGACTGTTCTTGCCTCGGGTGTCACTCCGACAATATGATACATGGGCACATTTCCTGCTGTATTCAATTGAGCGCCAAGATTCATCAGAGCTGCCGGAGAGGGACTGGTCGGAACATTAACGAAGACCGGTGTTTTAAATTTCAGCTTTTTTGGTACGGCGTAGCCGAGCAACTGGTAATCGAAATCATCTTTTATTTTTGCTTTGACATCTACTAGAACCTGTCCCTTTCGATTCTCATCCAAAAGGAATCCATACAGTGGTGTTCTGCCGGTGATCGCTGCACACAGGGCACTTTGTGCCGATTCGCGATTCGTCCGCGCACCGTAAACTGAATTGATAAACGGCGTCGCACTTGATTCTGAATAAGCTGTTATTTCGCCAAAGCGCGGCACATTTTTTTCAAGATAAGGCGTACAGTCAAAGGTTAATGTTGCCCCTACATCCTTGTATGCCTTTCTTGTTCTCAGGATGGTTTCTTCGTCTTTCTTTGAAATCTTTGTAATGCACTGAAAATATTCCAGATTAAATCCAGGATTGACCGTCGGGGATACTCGGCATTTGGCACCGGCATTCACCATTTTCTCGACAAACCAGAGATCCGCCTCCTGATTGCTCAGTGCCACATGGGTCCGGCTCACAGGCACCATGCGTTCCGCATTGAACACATCGCCCAATGCGACCTGGATTTTCATAGCAATCTGCGTCCCCTTGCCATACTTCCCGTCCAGCATTCCCAGTTCTTCTTCAGTAAGCTGCATGTCACGCACTCCCTTCGATTTTTACAGTTTTCCTTCCAGGTGATTCATTAAATTCTGAACATCAGTGACAATCTTGTTTTCCGGTATTGTCTCAATTTTTCCTTTTTGTACGGTAACTTCCCCATTAACAACGACAAAGTCAATGGCATTGGGTTGCATTGAATACACAATATTCGGAAGAATTTGCTCATAGCTTTTCGTGATCGGCTGCATCGAGATATCTTTACTGTTTATCGCTAGAAAATCCGCTTTGTATCCGGCTTGAATTGTTCCAATCGGCAGCTGCAGGATACGCCCGCCATTCACGGTACCCATATCGAAAACCTGTTGATAGTTAACCGCCAGGGAATTCAGAGTGTTTACTTTCTGGAGCATGGCACACATTCGCATTTCTTCAAATACACTGATCCTGTTATTGCTGCATGCCCCGTCTGAACCAAGCCCGATGTCGACTTTGTTTTTCTGCAAGGCTGGGATATCCGTCACCCCATCCGCGAGAAACATGTTGCTTGACGGACAATACACAAGTTTTGCCTGGTTCTCACCCATTAGTTCTTTTTCATGATCATCTAGCCAGACACAATGTATGGCTACCGTACGGTGATCATCCATCACGCCGATCTTGTTCAGCAATTCCACAGGCCTCATGTGATGGTCTTTCTTAATCTGACCCACTTCAAAAGGTTCCTCTGCCACGTGAATGTGGAAATTTGTATCCAGTTCCTGCGCCAGCTTGTGTCCTGCCTGAACCATTTCCACCGATGCGGCGTGCAAGCTGTGCGGGGCCGGTACAATGGTCGTCATATCATCAGCGGCATATTTTTCAGCCAAATACTTCACATTTGCTGTGGCATCCGCGACAGATTCTACATAACCGGACGGTGCTCCTTCCCAGTCATACATCGTTCTGGCAAGAACCAGCCGGATGCCCACATCCTTCGCGGCCTGGATAATCGCTTCATCACTGTCGATTCCTTCATTATGCACGTAAAAGTAATCGCAAACGGTCGTTACGCCGTACTTCATCATTTCACCAAAAGCAAAAACGGCTCCTGTGTAAACATCTTTTGCTTTCAGATAAGGTGAATACTTATAGAGCGACTGATCACGCCACTCCAAAAACGGTTGATCAACGGCTATTCCTCTCAAAAGACTTTGAAAAGAATGATTATGCGCGTTCACTGTGCCCGGCACAACGATTTCTTCCGGCCAGTCAATGAGTTCACTATCCGCGTATTTTTTTGAGAGATCCGTAAACGATCCAACTTCTCTGATCTCACCCTCATCTGTCACAATTCCTTGATTTTCTTTAAATGTTCCTTCGGTATAGAGAAGGAATGGCTTATAGAGTCTCCTTGTCATCTGTCAAGCTCCTTATCCAAGGCAAGTACGGTCTGAAGCAGTACATTTCCCGCCTTTTCAATGTCTGCCAGGTCCGTTTTTTCTTCGGGACAGTGGCTTTTTCCTTCAATACTTGGAACAAACAGCATGCCCGTCTTCGCAATAGGAACCATATGCACTGAATCATGGCCAGCCATGCTGGGCAAGTCGAGAAACGGTTCATCCATCGATTGAATAACTTCTCTTAATGTTTGCTGAATGGTTTCATCCATTGGCACGGCATCCTGATCAAGAATCACCTCCCTCACGATGCGGACG
Organism: Sporolactobacillus shoreae; assembly: GCF_004684935.1. Lineage (GTDB taxonomy): Bacteria > Bacillota > Bacilli > Bacillales > Sporolactobacillaceae > Sporolactobacillus > Sporolactobacillus shoreae. The sequence goes on along the minus strand of NZ_SRJD01000002.1, from coordinate 72,981 downwards.
TGACGCACTGTTTCGATCGAACGGATCCGGTCAGAAAATTGATGGATCACTTTATCTAATGTCCCTTTGTCTGGAGTCCGGATCTCCGCAATCAATTCAACTTCCCCTGGTATAATGTTGGCGGAATCCGGAGAGACATCAAAGTGCCCTACTGTTCCAACCGTGTCCTTACGATTTTCTTGCCTGATTACACTTTCAAGCGCAAGGCTTAACTCAGCACCCGCCAGCATCGCATCATGCCTGTATTTCATTAAGGTCGTTCCTGCATGATTGGCCTCTCCAAGAATTCTGATTTTCTCCCGATAAATTCCTGTAACGCTTGTCACGACGGCTAATGAGCGGCCGCTGTCACACAAATTTCTTCCCTGCTCGATGTGGCACTCCAGAAAAGCACTCATATCCTGTGGCTTCAAAAGATGATTCCTCAATAAATCAACATCACCTCCCAAACGCTTGATTGTATCCGTAATTTTCTCTTTGGTCGCAAGATGCGTTGCTTTTACTAAGTCTTCCTTTGTCAGTACACCTGTAATGGAGCGGCTGCCCAGTGTTGATACATTATAGGGATTTGGTTCTTCAGCTGAAAAAGAGACAATTTTCATTGGATGCCTAAGGGGGTACTCTGCTTCCTTCAGGGTCTGCATCACTTCTGTAGCCAAAAGCACACCAACAGCACCGTCGTATTGACCCCCGTTTGCCACTGCGTCATGATGGGATCCCATAACGATAGGCTTAAGTTCTTCCGCTCCGTTGATGCCAGCCCACAAATTTGCCGCGGGATCCACCTGAACGGGAGTGTGATAAGCCTCTGTCCAAATTCTTTTCAGCCACTCCCTTGCCCTAATATCTTGATCGCTACCAAATGAACGATCGATTCCCCCCTCACTGTTCATCCCAAAAGAGGCCAGTTTTTTGAGCCGTTCTCCTACTCTACTCCCGTCTATCCTGATCGAATTTATGATTTGACTTCTCTCCAACGTCTGACACCTTCATTCTGATGTTTGTATGGCTGGTTTCACCACAGCTGCTTCAATCATTCAAGCTCTGATTCGCTGTATCTGCCGCTGGAATGATGATGATTGATTTCATAATAGATATGGTTGTCTTTCTCAAGCTGTTCCAGTTCACTCATTCTCTTATCCAACCCATCCGTTTTTCCGGCAACATCCCGCAGCAGCAGATTGAAAAAGAGAATGGGTGTACTGTATATATCAAAGATGGAAGATGTTGTTATGGGTACACTCATCACGGGATCAGCTAAATTGAAAACCGGTGAGGTAATACTGTCCGTGATGGCTGAAATTGAAAAGTGCCGTTTATGGAGTTCATTTAGCTTATTAAGCAATACATTGGGGTATCTTGGAAAAACAACAGTGATAATATGCACTGAAGAAGGATCAAGAAGTTCCAACGTTTCCCATTCCGGAACATTCGGAGTTATTTTAATAACATTACTTCTTATTTTATTCAGAATATAGTAGATATAAGATAACAGCGTTGCGGACATTCTGGCTGAAATCAGAATTAATTGGTCTGCGTTGACTATATTGTCAACTAGTTTCTGATAAGCGGGCTGGTTCAATATAGTTTCCAATTCGTTTATATTTTCCCGCTCCATTTTTAAGATATTGCTAATGCTCCTGTTTGAGTTTGTCGCGTATTGAAGTCTTTGAGGGGCTGTTATTTCTTTTCTCACAAATTGCTGCAGTTTATGTAGAAAATCATTGTATCCCTTATAACCGAGCGCAATGCAAAATCTGGAAACACTGCCTTGACTGACGTTGACCTGCTTCGCCACATCTGAAGCCGTCATAAAAATGATATGTTTATAGTTTTTTTCAATACAGTAAGCGAGCTTTTCGTACGTCGGAGATTCTTTTGATACAAGAGCCATTTTTTCAATCAGGTCATCCAGCTTATTAATGTCTGTCACCCTATTCACCACTTTTCGCAAGGTTGGAATCTGTTATTTAGTCGTTTCATGAATGGATTCATTCATGAATCATTTAATATTGATAATTATATTCATGGGCATTCCATTAGTCAATCATCTTTGTCAGATTTTATTACACAATTTATCAAATAAATTTTATTTGCTCGAATCTCTTCTCAACGAGGAAAAGATTTTTTTCACTCGACTAAAGTAAAACAGACTCCCTATTGCTTCAGAGATGAAGCAGTAAGGAGTCTGTTAAGAAACATTTTTAGAAAGACACACTACTACCAACGAATGCGTTGTACTTATTTATTGTTGCGATTGGGGCCCCATGCCCGAAAGGTTTATTAACTCTTCGCCAGCTTTCTGATTTCTTCTTCCGACAGACCGGTCAGGTCACTGATCTTTGCAGAACTCATCCGTTCTTTGAGCAATTTGCGGACAAACTCTCGGGTCGCGTCGCTTTTTCCTTGTTCAATGCCCTGTTCAATACCCTTTTTCACTCCGCGGTCGTAGTATGCGTTTGGCCAATTGATGGTGGCTTCGTTTTCTTTGGATGATGTATCACTCATCCTCTTTTGCCAGCTTTCCAATTTCTTCCTCCGACAGACCGGTCAGGTCACTGATCTTTGCAGAACTCATCCGTTCTTTGAGCAATCTGCGGGCGAACTCTCGGGTTGCGTCGCTTTTTCCTTGTTCAATACCTTGTTCAATGCCCTTTTTCACTCCACGGTCGTAGTACGCGTTTGGCCATTGGATGATGGCTTCGCGTTCTTTGGATGATGTATCACTCATCCTCTTTTGCCATCTTTCCAATTTCTTCCTCTGACAGGCCGGTCAGGTCACTGATCTTTGCAGAACTCATCCGTTCTTTTAACAATTTGCGGACGAACTCTCGGGTTGCGTCGCTTTTTCCTTGTTCAATGCCTTGCTCAATGCCTCGTTCAATGCCCTGTTCAATGCCCTTTTTCACTCCACGGTCGTAGTACGCGTTTGGCCATTTGATGATAGCATCGCGTTCTTTGGCCGGCAATTCTCTCGCTTCTTTCATCAGTTGTTCCTCCTCGTTTTCGTCGAGCTGAAGATAGGTTTCAAAGAATCCGTTGATCATGCCCAGGCGTGCTTCATCAAGATTCATCCGTACCAGCTGCCTGAGGAAAGCGAGACGAACCTGAACCCGCTCTTTCTTCGAGTAATGCATTCTGCTCATTAAGGCTGCACTGACCGGATTTTTGCTGTTCATAAACTTTTTCCAGTCCATTTTATGCAACTCCACTTTAAGAAATCTAAAGTGATTCACTCTCAAGAATGGCGCGGCCACTACATATTCATCAGGTTCGTTCTTATTTTCATTGTAGCTGAAAATGGCGATCGGTAAAACAGGTTTTCGAAATTTCAGATAGATCATGCAGAAATAGATAAACATCCGCTCAGGGAAGGTAACCTGATAATAATTTTGCGCTTCAAGATGAATGATCAGGATCAGATCTTGCGCTGATTTTAACTTTGTTTCAGCGATGACATCGGCTCGTTTCTTATCTCCGTCGATCAGATCCGGGAACAATTCTTCCGAAAGAAATTTTTTTGCGGATAAATCAAGCTGTTCATAGATTTCCGGGAAGAATGCCAGTAGAAATTCATCAAAAAAGTGGTGGAGCAGTTCCTTAAACATGCGGTCGTGATCAGTTGACATGAAGGCCCTCCCTGAGGAAATATTATGGCGGGTATGCACAATTAAAGAGGTCTATCCAGTAAAAATGTTCATGGCGGGGATGATTCTATTGTAAGTTAGTCTGGAATATAGTGTCTGTGACTATTTTTTGACGCTTCGGATTTAAGTCCGGTGCTGTACGCTTATTTTGGTTTCTGCCTTGAATTAGTGATATTCTGACTTAGTTCTGATATATTTGCCTGAGTTCTGATATATTTGCCTCAGTTCTTATATATTTGCCTCAGTTCTGATATATCTGCCTGAGTCCCGATATATTCGCCTCAGTTCTGATATAGCTCCCTGAGTTCCGATATATCTGCCTCAGTCCCGATATATTTGCCTCAGTTCTGATATATCCGCCTGAGTCCCGATATATCTGCCTCAGTCCCGATATATCCGCCTGAGTCCCGATATATCTGCCTCAGTCCCGATATATCTGCCTCAGTCCCGATATATCCGCCTGAGTTCTGATATATTTTCCTGAGTTCTGATATATTCGCCTGAGTTCTGATATCCAATTAGGGGCGCGCCGTTCCCGCACCCGAAGAAAAGAAATGGCCCCCCGATGCAGTGAATCGAGGGGCCATTTCTCACATATTGTTTAGCTTTTTTGCGGTTTGACCACATGCCCAAGCGGCTTATGGACGATTTCGCCGTCTTTCATGACGGTTTCGCCGCGAACGATGGTTTCGACGGGCACGCCTTTAATGTGCCAGCCGTCATAGGCGGTAATTTTGCTTTTACTGTGCAGGTTTTCAGCTTTGATGACGGCTTCTTTGTTCATATCAACGATGGTGATGTCGGCATCGGTGCCGACTTCCAGCGACCCTTTTTCCGGATAAATGCCGAAGCGTTTGGCCGGGTTCTCCGAGAGAAGCGCGGTCAGCTGCTGCAGCGTGATCCGTCCCTCACTGACTGCGTTCAGCATCAGTGGGGCCATCGTTTCGGTGCCGGGCATGCCGGCCGGGATCGACCAAAGATCACCATTCTTCTCTTCAGGTGTGTGCGGCGCATGATCTGAGGAGATGATCGTGATCGTGCCGTCGTTGATCCCCTGCCAGAGTCGCTCCTGATCTTTTTCATATTTGACCGGCGGATAAATTTTCATGACCGGCCCGACCTTCGGGTAGTCCTTGTTAGTCAAAAATAAGTAGTGCGGACAGGTTTCAGCGCTGACCGGGGCACCTTTTTTCTTCGCCTGCTGAATCGCGTCGACGCCTTCTGCAGTGGTCACATGCAGTACATGGAGTCGGGCGCCGGACGCGCGTGAGAAGGAAAACCCCATTTGCACGGTGGCTTCTTCGGCGAGGTTCGGCCGCCCTTCAAGCAGCGCATCGTAATCGGTACGACCGGTTTTTTTTACCTGATCCGTCAGCTTCAGGATCAGGCTACTGTCTTCAGCGTGGACCGCCAGCACCTGGCCGGTTTTCGCCACTGTCTGGAAGATTTCGTATACTTCGCCGTCCGAGAACGGCGCAATAACATCATCCATGTCGGCTTTGTAATTATAGGTGAGCTGAAACGTTTTTTTGTTGATGGCGTAGCCCCAGAAATACTTGAAGCCGATCACGCCCGCTTCGGCGAGGGCAGGAATGTCTTTGTTGTTCAAATGACCGAGGCAGATGCCCCAGATGCCGAAATCCACGTGCGCTTTCGGTGTAAGGTTTGCCACCTGCCTGCGAAAGCTCTCAGCGTCACGGGTCGGCGGCGTCGTATTGGGCATATCAAAAATGGTCGTGATCCCGCCCGCCGCCGCGGCCTGGGTCGAGGTGAAAAAATCTTCTTTATAGGTCGGACCTGGGTCGCGCGAATGCACATGGACGTCGATCAGTCCGGGCAGTATGTATTTTCCCGCAGCATCTGTTTCCTTCTTGACCGTTCCTTCGAGCGGCTGATCAGAGATTGCCGCGATTTTCCCGTCTTTAATATAAAGACTTGCTTTGTATGTCGCGCCGGGCGTGACGATGGTTCCGTTTTTGATGACGACATCCCATTCCATGCTGACATCCCTCTATTCCACATCAATTTTTCCGATTTGATCGGTAGTGGTTTCTCTATTATGGCTTACCATGTATTGATGCAATTCGTCAATTGTTTTGGGAAGATCGGTGGTGTGAAGGTGTGGTTTAAGATGATCGCTTGATTTCATGACTCAGGCAATTCGAGGGTTTCGGGTATGGCTGAGGTTCTTGCTCTGCCCGTCTCTTCAATAACGGTATAGGAAAGTTCAAATGAATGATACTCCGGGGTTTCGCTGCAATAGATGTGGAATTTTTTACTGCTTAGTTTTTCGGTCCTGTTATATTCATAACCGGAGTCCAGGCAGAAATGGTGTGCTGCCTGTTCCGGATCGGACGCGGAAATCGTGCTGAAGAAGATCAATGAGCCATGTCTTTTTTCTTTTTTCAGTGGATTCAGATAGAAAAAATACTGATTCATCGCTTCAGCCTCCCTTCCGGTGATTCTTATTATACAGAGACGTCCTGTACAACTTCTGAACATTTTGTGAACATTAAGAAGGCACTTTCGTCAGAATTTACGAAAAGGAAAGAGGAGGTCCTCTGGTTCAGCGGTTATCAACGGATCTGAGCCGTTTTCAGCCGTTCATTTTTTGCGGGGATCAGTCGCGATAAAAATGAGGCACCGCTATGGATGCGGTGCCTCAAGTCGTGTATTATTCTGCCTCTTTCAGGGCAAACATCATTTCAGCTTCGCAGGCAACTTCTCCGTCGACTGTTGCCACGCCCTTGGCTTTGGCAAAGCCGGACCGGAAACGAAGAATTTCTGATTCGAGCCGGAGCTGATCACCGGGGCGTACCTGGCGTTTGAAACGGCATTTATCGATGCCGGCGTAAAGTGTCAGCATGTTTTTTGCCGCACCTGCGTGGAGAACGGCGATGCCGCTGACCTGGGCGAGTGCCTCAACGATCAGGACACCGGGCATGACCGGGTAATCCGGAAAATGTCCGGTGAAAAATGGTTCGTTTGCCGAAACGTTTTTAATGCCGACTGCGCGTTTTCCGTCTTCGACCTCAAGCACACGGTCAACAAGCAGAAACGGATAGCGGTGCGGCAGTATTTTTTTTATTTCATCGATGGATAGCATCGGGTATGTATCCTCCCTCTTCATTGCGCGCGAAAGACTTGCTTCTTCTGCTAGTTTGTTCTGAGAAAATCCAAAATATGCTGCCAGGTCGCGGGATCAAAAACAGCCCACGGGCTACCGTGGCCGAGAGCGCCATAACCGAACATGGCTCCGCCGACCAAGGCGATGGCACAAAGGCTGATGAGCGCGATCAGACGCTGCCAGATCGGGAATCGACGTTTGTGATAATTAAAAAACGGATTATAGGGCAGTTTTTCCTGTTCCCGCTTCTTTTTCTCCTGATCCGCCTTTTTATCCGCCTCGCGCTTGGCAAGGCGGACGGATTCCCGTGTCTCGGCTTGCTCCGTTTTTCCGCGGACGCCGCGTCTATTTTGTTTATCTTCCATTTTGCCGTTCACCACCCGTCACTGAATCAGACCGTTGACCAGTCCTGACATCTGATCTCTCATTGTAATGGATTTGGCGTTGAGCTGGTAGTCGTGTTGAAGATTAATTAATTCGGTCATCTGCTGTGTCAGGTCGACATTCGAATTTTCCAGCTTTCCCTGAGCTACCGATGTGTCCGTCGCCGCGACAGGCTGAAGAACCTGGTTGAGGCCGACACCAAGACGCGCCAGGTTCGGCAGTGTGTAAAGACCGTTGCCCTGGCTGTTCAGCAATTGCGGTCGGTTCACGGTGACTCGGCCCAAACGGCCGGCATTGACCTGCCGACCGTTCGGCAGCGTCGCCGTAATCGTGCCATTACCGCTGATGGTCAGGTTTGTATAGCCTGCGGGCAGAACGATCGGCTGGCCGTTCTGGTCTAATATCGGTTGGCCGGATTTGGTCATCAGACGGAGCTGGTTCGGATTCTGCGGATCAAGCTGCGCGTTAAATGCGCCCGTACGCGTATAGGCGACCGTCATCTGCCCGTTCGTCCCGGGTTGCCCGACCATGAAGAACTGGTGGTCGTTCGTCAACGCGACATCAAGCGGATTATCGGTTTGCTGGATGGCACCGGCCGCCATATCAAGCTGCGTGTCGCCAATCCGGGCACCGGAACCCGAGCGGATACCGGAGGGTGTCAGACGGTTCGCGCGGTCGACCGTGTCAATGTTCGGATCCATGTTACGGATATTCTGGAAGAGAAGATCACTGAATCCCGCGTCGCGTTCTTTGAATCCTGTCGTTCCGACGTTCGCGATATTATCCGCCACCGTTGACAGTTGCTGCTGAATTGCACCGAGAGTGACGGCTGTCGCCATCATTTGCCGTTCCATGCTTACCACCCGCCTTTTCTGACAGTTCGGCCTGCCGCCTTAAAAATCTATTGATTTGGATCAGTTAACCTTGCCAACCTGGTTGACCGCCTGGTCAAGTGAGCTGTCCTGAATCTGAATCATTTTCTGATTGGCTTCAAACGATCTGTACGCGTCCATCATATCGGTCATGGTCTGATCCGCAGAAACGTTGGATCCTTCCATAAAGCCCTGTTTCACCTGATAGCCAACATTAGCTTGCCCGGCGGCGGCCGGAAGGTTTCCCCCGGCGTTCAAACGGAAAAGCCCGTTTCCCTCTTTGACGAGCTGGTTTGTATTAGCCGCATAGCTGACGCCGATCTGACCGGCAGGGGCGTTATTTACCAAAATGGTCCCGTCCGTCGCGACCTGGAAATGATCGGATGGCAGCTGGATCGGTTGGCCGGCAGTATTAAGCACGGTATCACCATTGCTGTCCGTCAGATAGCCGGTCGGGCTGAGTGTAAAATGCCCGTCCCGCGTGTAGCGATTTGCACCGGCTGGTGTCCGGACGTTAAAGACCAGCGCCCCTTCCTGAGCGCCCGTCTGCGGATTGACCGGGAGCTGGGAGGTGCTGATGGCAATGTCAGTCGACTTGCCAGTCTGCGTGAGCGTTCCCTGGGAAAAATCGGGGACAGTCTCGTCCATATAGACCCCTGTTGAGAGATCGCCAACTGCTGTCGGATTGGGCAGGTCGCCACCCAGACGGCTGACGAGCATCTCCGGGAAGGTCCTCATCTCGGCCTGATCCTGCTTATAGCCCGGTGTGTCCACGTTATTCATGTTATTCGAAAGCATATCCATGCGGCGCTGCTGGGAAAGCATGCCAGTCTCCGAAGTGTAAAGCCCTCTGATCATTGCCTTTCACCTGCCTTTCACTGTGAATCAATGTCCGGTCCGATTATTCCTATTCGTGCCTGAGTGATGCGGAAGCACGAAACTTTTTACATTAATAAGATACGCGAAAAGCGCAGGCCATCAATTGGCTTTGCGCTTTGGCAGTTTGTCGAGATGTTCAAGCATTTTCCCGGCGCCTTCAACTACGCAGGTCAGTGGATTGTCGGCGACGACGACCGGTACCCTCAGCTCGCTCGCGAGCAGCTGGTCGATGCCGTGAAGCTGGGCACCGCCACCCGTGAGGATGACGCCGCGGTCGATGATGTCCGCGGACAGTTCAGGCGGTGTTGTTTCAAGGACATTCTTCGCCGCGCGGACGAGTGTGCTGACGGAATCAGCGAGCGCTTCTTCTACTTCGCTTGAATGGATCGTCAGTGTTTTCGGCAATCCAGTGACCATGTCACGGCCGCGGATGTCCATGCTTTCGTCGCGGGCATCTTTGAAGACTGTGCCGACCTGAATCTTGATCTGTTCGGCGGTGCGTTCGCCGATCAGCAATTTATATTTTTTCTTGATGTAGTTCAGGATTTCCTGATCAAATTTGTCGCCAGCCAGCTTGATGGACTGGGAGGTCACGATGTCGCCCATCGAGAGAACGGCGATGTCCGTCGTGCCACCGCCGATGTCAATGACCATGTTGCCGCTCGGCTGGAAGATGTCCATGCCCGCGCCGACAGCGGCCACTTTCGGCTCTTCTTCAAGATAGACCTGCTTACCGCCGCTGTGCTCGGCCGCTTCGCGGATCGCTTTCTGCTCAACCGAAGTAATGTGCGTCGGTGTGCAGATCAGGATTCTTGGCTTTCTGAAGAAGCCTTTGACTTTTATTTTATTGATAAAATGTGTCAGCATCATTTCTGTGATTTCGAAATCTGCGATGACGCCGTCGCGGAGCGGGCGGATGGCAACAATGTTGCCCGGCGTGCGTCCCACCATGCGCCGCGCCTCTTCGCCAACGGCGAGCAGTTGCTTGGAATCTGTATCTAACGCGATGACCGAGGGCTCGTTGAGCACGATACCCTGGCCTTTGACATAAATTAAAACATTTGCTGTTCCGAGATCTATTCCAATGTCTCTTGAAAACACCGTATAATCCTCCCTGCCAAAATACCCAGTCTCAGCCTGGGACATTTATCATTCATTATCCCATTTTAGCATAAAAAGATTCAAACAGGGAGCCGGTCGAAAAAAACACATAATTAATTTTTTGTTACGAATTTTGTAGAATAAGCGCGGTATGAATGGGTTTCTGCTGATTTTTCCGAAGCGCGGCGAGAGGATTAGGACTGATGGATGAGATTGGGTGCGGTATCTGGGCTTATGGGTTCGGTACGGATTCAGGGCTGCACCGCTTTTTCAGAGTCTTTCTGGTACTTCAGACGGGTAGCCTCGCCTCCCCTCAGATGACGGATTGACTTGTGATAGTCGAGCACATTTTTTACCGCGTTGGCGAGTTCGGGATTGATATTGGGCAGCCGCTCCGTCAGGTCCTTGTGCACCGTACTTTTCGATACCCCGAACTCTTTAGCGATGACCCGCACCGTTTTCTTTGTCTCCACGATATGCTTTCCAATCTTGATCGTACGCTCTTTGATGTAATCGTGCACACCACTCGCCTCCTGAAATTATGAAGATGCGAAATGAGACATTCTCTGGAGGGGTACGGAAACCAAACGCTCTCTGCTCGTTCCAGGCCCACCGCGCTCACCTCGAAACCCCGTATGTGAGTTTGTAACATCTTATTAAACGAGTTCCTTTTATATGCCAAAAAGTCAAGTGGGACAAGGGATCGGAGGGGAGGATGGTTATAATGCAGCAAATGGATTTTTGAAAAATATTCACGAGAGAGGAATGCAGATCTCATTTTCGGTTGAAGTTTTCTGTGATTCGGTTGAAGTTTTTTCATATTAGGTTGAAGTTTTTTCACATTGGGTTGAACTTCTCTATTTCGGTTGAACTTTTCCCCGGTTAGGTTGAAGTTATCTTACCGAGTGGTATGTTCCCGATAGTGTTGATCAATCCATTTGTGAGGTGGTCGCTCATAGTAGAGTCCGGAACCATTACCGCTACCCACAGGTGCCAGTTTCATCTGCTTCAAAAGATATCTGATGAGTTGCCTGTCCTCCACCCCGAGCCAGTCGCGGCATTGTTTGTTGGTCATGGTCGACCCGCAGAGGAGGAAGTAATCGAGGATCATCTGAATGTGGGCGGTTTTGGATCCGTGGCCGCAGCGTCGGCAGACCCAGTTGGCATAGACGCGGTCCATGGCGAAGCGGTGGCAATTGGAGCAGCGGACGCCGCGCTGCAGATCGGCGGGGTTTACGTTGTATTTTTTCAGGAGGTCGAGCGGGGGATCGGTGTGTTCCCGCAGCAGAAGCTGTTCGATATACGGTACTGCCTTTACGATGCGCGGACTTTTGGCGTATTTTGTTTTAAGCTGATCGATTTTTGATATAGCTTGTTCAGCGTAGATGATTTTCTCGATGACTTCACTTAGTTTGCCAGGGTTGTCAATGATGGTGGAAGGATTGGCGAAGACGACGAGGGATTCGATCGGAATCAAAGGCAGCCGGTGATCGGCAAGCCAGACCGTGAGCATTTTTCGGTGTCGAGCCACCTGAACGAGCGGATTGGAGAATCCGCTGCGCCGGTCGCCGAGTGTGCGGATCATCTGGCGGCCGCTGGGCTCAAACAGGAGGGCTCCGGCGTAATTTTTCACTTCCATAATGAGGGCAAATGTGTCGTTGAGGATCAGAGTGTCTATCTGAAAAATGTGGTCCAGCGCGGTTTGGCGGAGATCGTAGAAAATACGGGCGGCAGGGTCGGTGATCGTATCGAGGTAGTAGGCGAGGTTCTGTTCGCCGCGCCAGCCCGCCTGAAGCCGGGCAAATTCATCCTCGATTGGCGCGCTGTCTGTGGCGCCGCGCGGAATGTGGTCGAGAAGTGCGCGGGCGGCAAGCATCCGCAGCGGAACGAGCTGTTCTTTTACAATCAATACTCATCTTCCTTTTTATATGGATTAATTTTAAATTTCGTTGTGAGTACTGGTCATTCCTGCATACCTTTTAAAAAATTGTGGGACAGTGATCAAATTTTGTATCCTATTTTCAGGAGGGATTGCCGCATGAGTCTGCTGTGAATCATTTTGTCGCTGATGGTCTGTCCATTTTTCAATCGTGTTTTTCAGTCGATCTTATTCTCGACCTTTTTGCGCTAATTCGGCTATTTTTTCACATGGATGAAAAAAGTGGCGCTCTTTTTTCGGTGGCGGCACATTCATCAGGGTTTTCCTGATTTTTGTTCCGCCCCGCCTTCTCGGCGAACACCGGATTTCTCGCACTGATCCCTGCGGTGTGACCCTTCCAAGTTTTCTGAAGCTGATCGGACAACGTGAAACCTTCCGAGAAAAATTCAGCAAAAAGTAAAGTTTGTTCAGGAAGCTTCGGAGAGTTTCCCATTTTTCGGATAAAGTTCTGTCCGATTCCGTTGTTATGGGGCGTTATCACTTGGGCTCTTGCAATGCGGAACTTTCAATGATAATGAAACTGTCAAAAAGTTTCAAAATTTGTGTTGACTCTATTCAAGCACAGCGTTAAAATGATTGCATTCAAATTAATAATCTTATCAAGAGTAGCGGAGAGACTGGCTCGATGAAGCTCGACAACCGGCAAACCTTTTGCACGGTGTCAATTCCAGCAGATGAAGTTCAATCTGGGAGATAAGAAGGATAGCTGTTATCGAATGTGCCAAGCTGTTTTCTTATTTCAGGTGTTGTTCTGAATAAGAGACAGCTTTTTTGATTCCACATTTAAACGTTCTTCTTAAATAACCGTCGTTAATCTGTTCGCACACGATTCCTTCCCGAAACATTTAAGCCCAGGGGGTGAAATACTGCCAAAACCCATAAATTGGGTGCATTTTTTTCGACATATTTCTTAGTTATCTTATGCATTTAGTATGTTTTAAAAAGATCGAATAAAAGGGGTGTTGTTATGCAAATCAGGAAAAAAGGTTGGTCTATTATTTCATTGCTGGTTGTATTTTCGCTCGTTTTGTCAGCTTGTGGATCGAATACAGCTTCAGGCTCCGCATCGTCGCAAAAGACAATTAAGTTATTAAACGTGTCCTATGATCCAACGCGGGAGCTCTATAAGAGTTATAACCAGTTATTTGCAAGTTATTGGAAAAAGAAAACCGGCCAGACCGTAACCGTGCAGCAGTCCCACGGCGGCTCAGGCGCCCAAGCGCGTGCGGTCATTGACGGGCTGAACGCGGATGTCGTGACACTGGCATTGTCAGGCGACATCAATTCGATCGTAAACAGCACACATAAGATCGCGCCGAACTGGCAGGACCGGCTTCCTCAGCATTCCGCGCCATACACGTCGACCATCGTATTCCTGGTCCGGAAGGGAAATCCGAAAAACATCAAGGACTGGAATGACCTGACGAAAAAAGGTGTCGGCATCATCACGCCTAATCCGAAAACGTCAGGCGGCGCGCGATGGAACTTCCTGGCGGCCTGGGCTTACGCGAATAAGAAATACAACGGTGACCAGACCAAAGACAAGGCATTTCTGAAAGCCCTCTTTAAGAATGTCAAAGTACTCGATTCCGGTGCGCGTGGTGCGACAACAACATTCACGACGCGAGGTGTCGGCGATGTCCTGATCGCATGGGAAAATGAAGCGCTGCTCAGTCTGAATGCGCCCGGTGGCAAAGATAAGTATGAAATTGTCAATCCTTCGATCAGCATTTTGACCGAACCTACTGTTTCCGTTGTCGACAAGAATGCCGCGAAGAATGGGACAACAAAGGTAGCTACAGCCTATCTGAAGTATCTGTACACGAAACCGGCACAAGAAATCATCGCGAAAAACTATTACCGGCCGCGCGATCAAAGCGTTCTGGCCAAATACCGTAACGTTTATCCGGATATTCCTCTGGTAAAGATCGATGATCCTCTTTTTGGCGGATGGAACAAAGCACAGAAGAAGTTCTTTGATGACGGAGGAGTGTTTGACCAAATTTACACCGGAAAACAGTGATGATGATCCGTTTATCATGGAAATCGGAAGGAGATGAAAATGGTGTCCCAAAATCATTCCGAAAAGAAAACCAAGGTGAAAAGAAGACAGATTATCCCAGGGTTCGGCCTCTCTCTCGGTCTTTCTCTGTCCTATCTCTCTTTATTAGTGCTGATCCCCCTGTCGATGATTTTTATCTACACATCGCAGATTGGCTGGGGCGGGTTTCTTCGTGAAATCAGCCAACCCATTGTTGTTTCTGCCTACCAGCTCAGCTTTACGACGGCTCTAGTGGCCTCACTCATCAATCTGGTTTTCGGAGTCCTGACCGCCTGGGTGCTGGTCCGCTACTCGTTCCCGGGAAGAAAGCTGATCGACGGCTTGCTTGATCTGCCATTCGCCCTTCCGACTTCTGTTGCAGGCATTACTTTAGCAACATTGTATGCGACAAACGGATGGATCGGGCATTTATTGCCCTTTAAAGTCTCCTATACGCAAGTAGGTATTGTCGTCGCTCTCATATTAATCGGGATGCCCTTTGTCGTGCGCATTGTCGAACCCGTATTACAGAATCTTGAGAAAGAGAACGAGGAAGCTTCCGCGATCCTCGGAGCAAACCGGTTTCAGACCCTGGTTCACGTTGTTTTTCCCAAGATCAGGTTAGCCGCTTTTTCGGGATTTGCGCTCGCTTTTTCCCGTGCGCTTGGAGAATATGGATCGGTGGTTTTTATTGCAGGAAATATGCCCTTTAAAACTGAGATCGCCCCTCTTGTGGTCATGCAGAAACTGGAGGCATTCGATTATGACGGAGCGACTTCTGTGGCGCTGGTTTTGCTAGTCGCATCCTTCCTCATTCTGTTTCTCATTAATTTTTCACAGTGGGTGGTTAAACGAAAATTTGCGGATTAATGAAGGGAGGGATCTATAAAATATGGCCGAATTGTCTTTGTCCCGTGAGTCTGGCGGCTTTGTCCAGGCCAGGCGGCATACTGGAAACACTCTGACCGAGCCTGTGTGGGTGCAGACTCTATTAACACTGATTGTCATCACTTTTATCTCGCTTTTTCTGATTCTTCCTCTGATTTTTATTTTTACCGAGGCGTTTCAAAGCGGAATCAGTGCTTACTTCGCTTCGATTTCCAGTCCCGAGGCACTTTCATCGATCTATCTGACGCTCACGGTTCTGGTCATTGTTGTACCGATCAACACCGCGTTCGGGGTGTTGCTTGCCTGGACCATGACAAAATACCGGTTTAAAGGAAAAAGCCTGATCGTAACCCTGGCGGATCTCCCCTTCTCGATTTCTCCGGTTATCGGCGGGCTGATCTTCGTCCTGCTGTTCGGTGATCACAGTATTCTGGGAAGGTGGCTGCTTAGCCAAAATATTCAGCTGGTATTTAACACCACGGGCATTGTCATCGCCACACTGTTCGTTACGTATCCTTTCGTAGCGCGTGAGCTTATTCCACTCATGGAAAATCAGGGAAGCCTTGAAGAGGAAGCATCGCTTATTCTTGGGGCGGGCACATTACGCACGTTCTTTAAAATCACTTTGCCCAATATTAAGTGGGGACTGCTCTATGGGGTAATCCTGTGCAGTGCCCGGTCGATCGGCGATTTTGGCGCGGTTTCCGTCATATCCGGGCACATCGTTGGGCAGACGAACACAATGCCGCTTCAGGTCGAAGCTTTTTATGACGGCTACCAGATGACTGCCGCCTTCGCCCTGTCGTCGCTGATGTCCGTCGTCGCGATCGTGTCTCTCATTCTGAAAAGCTATTTTGACTGGAAAAACACTCGTCCCGCTTAAAAAAAGATGAAGGATGGTGCGCATGAGTATTGAATTAAAGAATATTTCCAAATCATACGGTCCCTATCAAATTTTGAAAAATATTGATCTCACCATTAAAACCGGTGAGCTGGTCGCTTTGCTTGGGCCTTCCGGATCCGGAAAAACGTCGCTGCTCAGAGTCCTTGCGGGACTGGAATATGCCGATGAAGGAACCATATTATTTCATGGCGAGAATCTGACCGACGCGCCGATCAAGAAGCGAAAGGCGGGATTCGTTTTTCAACATTATGCTTTATTCAACACAATGACCATCCGCGAGAACATCGCCTATGGATTGAAGGCCAAACCGAGAAGGGATCGCCCGTCAAAGAAGGAGATTCAGGAAAAAGTGGATCAGCTGCTCCATCTCGTTCGGCTTGAGCCTTACGGGGACCGGTATCCTTCGCAGCTTTCGGGAGGGCAGAGGCAGCGCGTTGCTCTCGCCCGCGCGCTGGCCATCGAGCCTCACATTTTGCTGTTGGATGAACCGTTTGGCGCGCTCGATGCAAAGGTCCGGAAGGAATTGCGGCTGTGGCTGAGGCGTCTTCATCAGCAGGTTAAAATGACCAGTCTCCTCGTCACCCATGACCAGGAAGAAGCTTTTGAAGTGGCTGACCGCGTGGTGATCATTAATAAAGGAAGGATTGAGCAGGTCGGGACGCCCACCGAGGTTTATGAGAATCCCGCCAATTCCTTTGTTTATGATTTTATTGGCAACGTGAATCAGGTCCGCGGAACAATCAGCGACGGACTCTTCACCACCGGCGCGTTCCGTATCCCTGTTGACACGGCCGGACAGGCGGACGGTATCGCCTTCATCCGGCCCGACGAGTTCACCATCCAGGCGACAAATGAACAGGCAGCTGACCGCACGCTTTCTGCGACGGTGACGCATATCCACCCGTCCGGTTCTGTGATCCGACTGGAACTCGAAAGGCAGGATGAGAATCAGAATCTTGAAGTGGAAGTGACGAAACGGGAATTTGATAAGCTTTCGTTGAGCAAGAATCAGCATGTTTTTCTTGAGGCGAAGAAGGTCAAGGTTTTCACCGTCAATTAATTGTTGTCTATGAAGCCATAGACGATCTAAGAGTCCGTTCTTTTAGGTCGTTTATCTCATTTTCCGGGATGGCCGCCTTTGAAGGAGGAGTGAACAATGGCACAAGATTTGTTAAGCTACGCGCATTGGTCAGAACAACTGCTGCCTGAATTATCTTCTGAAACTGCCTATAAAGGAGCCCAACAGGTGCTGCGGTGGGCATATGACACATACGGCGAACGGGTTGCTTATTCCTGCAGTTTCGGTGTTGAAGGCATTGTGCTGATTGACCTGATTCATCAGGTGAAAAAAGACGCAACGATCATTTTTCTGGACACGAATTTCCATTTTAAAGAGACTTATGAGCTGGTCGATCGCGTCGAAGCACGCTATCCGGAGCTGAAGATCATTAGGCAGAAACCTGATCTGACCCCCGAAGAACAGGCTGCCAAGTATGGTGAAAAGTTGTGGACACGGCGGCCGGATCTGTGCTGCCAGTTGCGGAAGGTCGATCCGCTGAGGAAACGGCTGAAGAACTATGACGCCTGGATTTCCGGACTCCGCCATGAGCAGTCTCCGATGAGACGGAATGTCCAATTTATTAATAAGGATGAAAAATTTAGTTCGGTCAAAATCTGCCCGCTGATCCACTGGACCTGGCAGGACGTGTGGGATTATGTGCGGGATCATGACCTGCCTTACAATCCGCTTCATGACCGGAACTATCCAAGTATCGGCTGCGCCTACTGCACCGCTCCGGTGAAACCGGGTGAAGATCAGCGCGCTGGGCGTTGGAGCGCTTTTGACAAAACCGAATGCGGCCTCCATCTGAAAAATAGTGTTCGTGAATCCTGATTTTAAAAAAGGTGGGAATAAAATGACGAGTTTACCCCATGGCGGCACATTAATTAACCGCCAGGCATTTGGAAAAGATGTCAGCGGCATTCAAAAAACGCTTCCGATTGACCGCGTGGCGTTAAGCGACCTGGAATTAATCGCCAACGGTACATACAGCCCGCTGACCGGCTTCTTTGATGAAGAAAATTATCGCTCTGTTGTTGAAAACATGAGGCTGACGAACGGCCTTGCCTGGACGCTTCCGATCACACTCCCTGTATCGGAGAATGTCGCCGAAAGTGTTTCCGAGGGCGATCTCGTAAAATTGGACTATCGCGGTACGATTTACGGCACGCTGAAAGTCACCGGCAAATTTCGTCCCGATAAAGAATGGGAGGCAGAAAATGTCTATCTGACCACAGATCCGGAGCATCCCGGTGTCCGGCGGCTCTTTGACCGAGGCGATATCTATCTTTCCGGTCCTGTGGAACTGGTCCGGCGTTCAGAACGCCCCGCGGAATTTACAAGCGACTATCTGGATCCTGCCGAAACACGGGCATGGTTCGACGAAAAAGGCTGGCGGACGATTGTCGGTTTCCAGACACGTAACCCGATCCACCGCGCCCATGAATACATCCAGAAAACAGCGTTGGAGACGATTGACGGCCTTTTTATCAACCCTCTCGTCGGAGAAACGAAGAAGGATGATATTCCGGCCGACATCCGAATGCGCAGCTACCACGCGCTGATCGACAATTACTATGTTAAGGAACGAACGGCCTTCGCGGTCTTCCCTGCCGCTATGCGTTACGCAGGTCCGAGAGAGGCGGTTTTTCACGCCATCTGCCGAAAAAATTTCGGTTGCACCCATTTCATTGTCGGGCGCGATCACGCCGGTGTGAAGAACTACTACGGTACCTATGACGCGCAGAAAATTTTTTCGAATTTCACGAGAGACGAACTGGATATTCAGACCCTGTTTTTCGAGAACAGCTTCTATTGTAAAAAATGCGGCGGGATGGGCTCCAATAAAACGTGTCCCCACCCCGCGTCTTCCCACGTCGCTCTTTCTGGGACGAAGGTCCGGGAGATGCTGCGCAGCGGTATCCGTCCTCCCGAAACATTCAGCAGGCCCGAGGTCGCTCAGATCCTGATCCAGGGTTTGCGGGCGGAATCCGAAACCATCGGTCATTAGGAGGTAGCGCTCATGGCAAATATTATCTGGCACCAGACAACCATCACCAAGGCGGACAGGGAGAAACAGAGCGGTCAAAAAGGAGTAGCCATCTGGTTTACCGGGCTTTCCGGTTCCGGAAAATCCACACTGGCCAATCGCCTGGAGGCGGCGCTTTTCGCCGCTGGCCACCGGACCTATCTGCTTGACGGCGACAATATCCGCAGCGGGCTGAATCGGGATCTCGGTTTCTCAGAAGACGACCGAAAGGAAAACATTCGCCGTATTGGAGAAGTGGCTAAGCTATTTGTCGATAGTAATTCGATCGTCCTGACCGCGTTCATCTCCCCGTTCCGAAGCGACCGCCTTTCAGCCAGAAAACGTTTTGAACCCGGTGAGTTTATCGAGGTGTATGTCAAATGTGCATTGAATGTCTGCGAATCCCGCGACCCAAAGGGCTTATATAAAAAAGCGCGGTCAGGGGCGATCCCTTTCTTCACAGGAATTGATTCGCCCTATGAGGCGCCTGAATCGCCGGAACTTACGATCGATTCGGAGCATCAGACTTTGGAAGAAAGCACAGAGCAGATCCTCTTATATCTAAAGGAAAAAGAGATTATTCATTGAAATTGGCAAACTCATAAGTCCAGAAAAGCTGTCCCAACTCGGGACAGCTTTTCTTATAAATAGGCTTTGTTAAACTTATCTGTCGTTTTTCGCTCCAAACAGCGGAGGGGCAAAAACAACATTGAATTTAAACATAGCCTATAAATAAGGTGAAGCAAAGGATTCAACAAAAAGGCCGGATGCTTCGGTTTTTTTTCTGGCTGCAGGGCAATCCTTGTATGCCCCGATGTACATGTAGTAGTCGTAGCCGAAATGGACAAAAAAGTAGTCTGGGACTTCCATCTTGCACCACAAGTCTTCCCTTAGCACTAATCTCGCCAGTTTCACAGCATCTTTCAGACTGATCTTTTTGCCGAGCCAAATTTTAAAAAGATTGATTGCATCCTCAGTTGAATTCCCGTCAAGCGCACTGAGGGAAACTTCCGTAATCGCCAGCTCCTCCGCGAACGCCTTGATCGCATTAAGATAATTTTCCTCCGTGCGCAGATACTCGTCTTCGCTGACTGATTTTCCGATATCTGAGTACGAGGTCCATTCTTTGGCATCGGCATAACTGCCGTCTTGATTTCTTTTCGCCGGATCGTATTTGGTGATTCTCCATGAGTACATACTCTCACCCCATAAAAGCCGCACCAATAAGGAGGGCACCAGCAATGACGAATGCCGGATGAATCCGGAAACGCTGCATAAGTATGAAGCTGGCGGCACCGATCAGCATCAGCGGTACCCAACCAGACGCTTGTTTCGACGCAACGAAAAAGTTCCAGGCCATCATCCCAAGCATCACGACGATGATCGGGCGGATCAGCAGGGTCAGCCATTTGACCTTGGGTGAATCTTTGAATGAGTACAGCAATCGCAGGAGCAAAATCAACAGAATGAGCGATGGGGCAACTGTCGCGAACACCGCAATAAGAGCGCCCAATACGCCGCCCTGCTGGTAGCCGATGTAGCCGGCCATTTGCGGCGCGATCGGCCCAGGCAATGAGTTGCCGATCGCCAGGACATTGCTGAATGTTGTCACACTCATCCAGTGAAAGTGACCCACTACTTCATTTTCAATCAGCGGAATCGAAGCGGGTCCCCCACCGTAGCCGAGGATCCCAGGTATGAAAAAGGCGATGAAAATCTGCCAGAAAATAGTCATTTTTTTTCACCCGCCTTCATTCGATTTCGCTTCGCTGGTTTGAGAAGCACTAAAAGAAGCACCAACGCGATCAGAATCGGCGGTTGCACATGAAGCACTTCCATCAGGATAAAACTGATGGCAATCAGAATGATGGTGACTGTCCAGCCAAGGCCTTCTTTTGCGCTGGACACAAAGCTCCACGTCAGCTGCGCCATCATGACACCGACAACAGGAAGTACAGCCTGTGTCATACCGCGCACCCATCTTTGTTCCTGAAATGCAGACAAAAAACCAAGCAGCACAATCATAGTGATAATCATAGGAAAGACACTGGAAATAATCGCCGCAAAAAGTCCGCCAATCCCTTTCAGTTTCCAGCCAATATAGCCAGCCAATTTCGTGTTGATCGGCCCGGGCAATGCGTTCGCAATCGCTACCATGTCGCCGAATTCCTCGATCGTCATCCAATGATACCGTTTCACCACTTCCGCTTCAATCAGGGGAATTCCCGACGGACCGCCCCCGAAGCTCAAAATGCTGGAGCGGAAAAAGGCGATCAGAATATCCATGTATCGGGCAGGCGCCTTTTCCGGTTTTATCTCTTCATTCTCTTTCGTTGCCATCCAATCAAACCTTTCTATCAAGCACTCATATCTTTATTATAGTAATGGTCAATGCTTGAACAAACCCTGATTTGGTAAAAAAATCGTAAATAAGAAGAAGCCCTCGCACTTGAGAGCTTCTCTCTGATTCACCGGTATACTTTGATGGTTAAATGCTTTCTTCCCCACATGATCGCCTGATGGCGCGTTTTAAAGTGGACATCAATGATGCGGCCTTTGATTCGGCCGCCTGTGTCTCTTGCGATGGCTGTTCCGTAGCCTGGAATGTATACTTTGGAACCCAGTTTTATGTATCGCGGATCGACAGCAATTTCTTTGGCGTTCGGGTGCGATCTGAGATTGTATCCTGTTGCTGTTCTTCCCATTTCACAATACGCAGTGGCTGAAACTTTGATCGTTTTATAATGAGTTCTTGCATCAGCAGTCTGATTCGTTATTCCAGTAACCAGTAACAGAGCAGCAGCTAAAGTCATTAGTGTTCTTTTCATTTTATTCTCGTCTGCCTCTCTTTCTTTATGCCTTAAATTTACCAGTTTTATATAACAGACTGGTAACAGGCAGATGACAGATGGTTTTTGATTCGGTTACAAATCTCCCTTGATATCAAAAAAGCGACGCGCACCTGGCGCATCGCTCGATTCCTCCCGGCTAAGCTTGCAGCCGTGTTTGCTAATCTATTATTCTGCTGTGGCTCAGTTGCCGGAGTTCTGTGAACCCTGTCCGGTCGAACTGCCGCCCGTGTTTGATTTGCTTTGATCTGTTTTTCCGGGAGCCGGTGCGGGTGTCTGGGTACTGCTTCCACCCTGATTGGTTTTCGTTTTTTCCGATGCGACCGGCGCGGTTGTCGACTGAGCACCAACGGTTACCGTTTTGATATCGGACGCCGCTTTGTCCATGTAGACAACAGGGTCAACCGGGATACCGTTTTTGCGGATTTCAAAGTGTGCGTGGATGCCCATCGGTTTGTTGAAGGCTTCCGTTCCAGCTGTTCCGATTGTATCGCCCTGCTTCACTTCCTGGCCCATCTTGACATCAATAGACGCGAGGCTCTGGTAAAGCGATTCGACGCCATTCGCGTGTTTCAATGTGACGGTGTAGCCGAGC
The DNA here is from genome assembly GCF_004684935.1 of Sporolactobacillus shoreae. GTDB lineage: Bacteria > Bacillota > Bacilli > Bacillales > Sporolactobacillaceae > Sporolactobacillus > Sporolactobacillus shoreae. The sequence goes on along the minus strand of NZ_SRJD01000002.1, from coordinate 50,666 downwards.
AGGTTGTCCTTTTTCGCTTCAGTGACTGTTCCGCTTAACGCCGCTGTAACCGTAAACGATTGATCGTCCTTCGCGCCAATGTTGATACCCGTATTTTGGACAAAGGTGTTGTTATAGTTTACGAGAGCGGCTTGCTGTTCTTCAGTGGTTCCTTTCGCGTCATAGAAGGGCTGGACAACTTGCGTATCCGCTTTTGCTGCCGGCCACTGGAAGACTTCTTCGCCCGCTGTCAGTGGACTGGAAGGCTTGTTCTGGTTGAATACAACGCGGTTCTGTTCTTCCTGGTTCTTTGCCTGGTCCGCCCCGCGCAGCTGGAACAGCAGCACGCCGGTCAGAATCAGCGACGCGACACATAAATATAACGCGGGATAGAACCAGCGCCGCTTTGCCAGTTTACGCAGACCGGACAGCTCTTTTTCCTGCAATTTCTTCTGATCTTTATTTTCTGTCAACTTGCATCACCTCAGCAATCATTCTGATCAGATTGCCGGTGATCTATACATTTTCGGCGAAAAATCTTTTAAAATTGTGATTTGGTCCGCTATTTTATGAGATTCGGGTTTATTTTTTCGCCACTGATTTTCCGGGACTGAGGGTCATCTTGCTGACCTGGGTGCCTTGGTAAAAGTAGGTGACAATCTGCTCGGCGGTCTTTCCTTCACGCGCCATGCCCTGGGCTCCGTACTGGCTCATGCCGACATCGTGGCCGTCTCCAAGTGTGCCCGCGATAATTGTGCCCCCGCTCCGGATCAGCGTGAAATCCGTGGAACTCAAATTCAGTTTCTCGCGGATTTCTCTGCCTGTAAAAAGCTTCCCGCTGATCCGATATTGAGCGATATGACCGGTCGATGTTTTTTTGACGACCGTACCCAGCTCGCCGTCATTGCCGGGAAGCGTGGTCCCTAGTGCCGTCGCGGCATCGGACGCGCTTATCTTTTTTTCCATTTTATATTTAGGAGAGAGTTTGTCCCAGGGGCTCGGCACGGATTTGAGATAAGGCACGTCGGTCGTCCAGTAATCTTTGGCATTCTCTGTATAGCCGTTGCTCGTTGAGAAAAAAACCGGGGAGATAAGCTTGCCATGGTAGGTGATGACCTGATTGTCGGTTACCGCGACAGCTTTCTCGATTTTGGCCATTTTCCAGGTGTAATCTTTGCCCCAGATGCGTTTCAGTTCCTGGGGGCTGTGGTATACCTGGCTGCTTACCGTATCGGTGACAGACTGGCCGGGATTATTGATGATCCGGGACATGATATAGGTGCGTGCCGCCAGCGCCTGAGCTTCAAGAGCCTGGGGCTGAAAGGACGCTGGCATTTCCGAACCGACGACCCCGATCAGGTACTGATTGAGATCAACCTGCTCGGTTTTTCCACTCAGGGAGCGATGCACCGATACTGTGACAGAAGGTGGCGATGATTTTCTGGTCTGGAAAAGAGCCAGATGTGCGGCAGTCTCTTGTGCGGCCTGTTTCTGTGAAAAAGGCAGAACAACCGCGGCCGGAATGACGAGGATGACCAGTGCGAAGATGAGGAGCAGTGTGGCGGATTTTTTCATAAAATTCCTCCGGCGGATGGGTTTTTATCTTTAATATATGCTTGCTCCTCCCCGCGCAGAACGACGCGCATGATTTTGACACTTTTGGGAACACTAGCTTTTTGTCAGATATACGGGAATAAAAAAAATTGCCGGGCATATAATCTGATTGGGTGGATTCCGGGATAAAAAAAGCCGGCCGGGATTATGCCCAGCCGGCCAGCGATTGTATGTAAGAGGCGCAGGTTATCAGCACCTCTGAATGGTTACTTTTGTTGTCTCAAGCGAATTTCGGGTTGGCGGCGAGCTGCGGCAGGACTTCTTCAGCTGCTGCGGCCGGCGCTGTCTGTTCGGATTCGCTGACGCGTACGCGTTCAATGTCGGCACCGAGCGCGGCAAGCTTGCCGGCCAGGTCGACATACCCACGGTCGATATGGTGAAGCCGTTTGACACGCGTGTAGCCTTTCGCCACGAGGCCTGCAATGACAAGCGCCGCCCCCGCACGCAGATCGGTTGCCGAAACTTCAGCGCCCTGAAGATCGCATGCGCCACTGATAATAGCGGAACGGCCATCAATTTTTATTGCAGCATTCATCCGACGAAATTCTTCGACGTGCATGAAACGATTTTCAAAAACGGTTTCCGTAATGACGGAAGTACCTTTCGCTTTAAGCATCAGTGCCATGAATTGTGCCTGAAGATCCGTCGGGAAACCCGGGTGCGGCATCGTTTTGACATCAATGGCCTGGAGGTGATCCGTGCCGATGACGCGGATGCCGCCAAGTTCTTCTCTAACCTCGACGCCAGCTTCACGCAGTTTGGCGATCAGCGGACGCAGGTCTTCAACATCCGAGTCCTCGATCAGCACATTGCCACCGGTAATCGCCGCGGCGATCATGTAGGTTCCTGCCTCAATCCGATCGGGCAGAATCGTGTGCTCGGCGCCATGCATCTTTTCCACACCAACAATTGTGATTCGGCCGGTGCCGGCTCCGGAGATTTTTGCACCCATCGCGTTGAGGTACTCGGCCAGATTAACGATTTCCGGCTCGCAGGCCGCGTTTTCGAGAACCGTCTCGCCGTCAGCCAGTGACGCCGCCATGATAATATTTTCCGTCGCGCCGACGCTTGGAAAATCCAAATAAATGACAGATCCCTTCAATCTGCCGTCAACACTCGCTTCAATGGAGCCATTGCCAATGGAAACACGAGCGCCCATCGCTTCAAAGCCTTTGAGATGCTGGTCAATCGGGCGGGATCCGATGGCACAGCCTCCCGGCAGTGCAATTTTCGCGTGGCCGACTCTGGCCAGGAGCGGGCCCATGACCAGAAATGATGCGCGCATTTTCCGAACGTATTCAAATGGCGCTTCAGTATATAATTCCGCTATAGCGTTCACCATGATGGTTTTATTTTCATAATTAACCGAAGTGTTCAAATAACGCAAAACTTCATTGATTGTGTATACATCGGCCAGCTCCGGCACATTATATATCTTGCTCGTGCCTTCGCTTGCCAGCATCGATGCGGCAATGACGGGAAGTACTGCATTTTTTGCGCCTTCAATCTTCACCGAGCCTGAAAGCCGCTTTCCTCCATGAACAATAATCTTCTCCAAACTTTTTCCCCTCCGCGTCCATTTATATCTCTTCGATCGAGCCGGGCCGATCCTCTGTCCACGCATGCTGCTCTTTCCCCCGGACAGGGACCGGAAACCCGTTTTCAGTATTCAAGTGTAATGATCGGCGTGCCCATCGTGATGATGGTCCGCTCGCCGTCATTTCTCAGAGCCACTTGAAAATTCATTTGTCGGTTTCCAGAATTTATGCTATCGTTCCATGCGTTATTATATGCGGAAATCGAAACAAAGGTTTTTTCATTAAGTCGTTCGATCGGAGCGGCTGAAAAAAGCTTTAGATAACGGTCTCCCTGATTCAGTAAGCCAAGTTTCATTTTATCACTGTCGTAAGCTCTGACACAAGAGAATATGTGCTTTTGTCCGTGGAAAATTTTAGCGATCGAACGGCACATATTCTGTTGCTGATTCGGCCATTCTCTTGGGTTGAAGGCCTCCGCCTGAGCCTGGTAAAGCGTAGCTGTCCGATACATTTTTCCTGCTGGATATGCGAAATAAGTCAGGCTGGTTTTCAAGCCGGATGGTTCCGTTTTAATGCCTGACCAGCTGAGTACGCCGTTATGACTGCCGGCGAAGCGCCAGTTGAAGCCGGGTTGATTTTTCATAGCATAGTCAGTGGTTTTGGCGAATTCCTGCCGGGTGACCATCGAAGAATGTTCTTCACGGGCAAATACCGACCAGCCAATGATTTGAGCCTGATCTTGTCGCAATGTTTTTGAAAAAAGTGCGATCCTGCTGATCGGATCCGGCGCTTTCTGCAGGGCCTTACCCTGCGCGCCGCTTCCAGCCATCAAAATAGCGAACCATACAGCAAATAATAAAATAAGATTCCGTTTCACTTTTACACGCCCCTCTCCCTGTTTTCAGTATTGCCTGACTGAAGAGGGGGTCATACGTGGAACTTTTCGTCAAAAAAGCCCTTTTTTCAATGTTCAGGGATAACTTCAGCGAAACGGCGGAACACCTTTGTTCAGCCGTAAATTTGTGGAAGCATCAATGACCAGTTCACATAGTCGAGAAAAAATTGAGCCACCGGGTAACTGATGGCGACCGCCAGGAGAATATACAATATTCTTGCCTGAAGGGTTTTCGGGTGCCGGAACAGAAGATCAAATTTCAAACTCTGCAGCGCCCACCAGGTCAGAACCAGCACAAGTAAATGAACAAAAATGCTGATCAGCGCCTGGACCCCTACATTCGTCATCATCTCTTACACCTGCCTGATCTGTTATGTAATGCCCGTTTCCCCGGGCAACAGCACTAATTATAACTTTCGTGTGCTGATCCGGGGGTGTGCATCCATCTCCTGATCGTAACCATTTTGTAATATAAAAGTAACCAAACCATAATCTAAAGCTCGTTATTATTTTAGCGCGATTGACACAAAATAACCATACTTTTCATCAATGATTGTTTTTTCAGAATTAATACAGGAATGGCGAATTTTTTTCGGTGTTGTGCGCTAATTTTTAATTGTAAAGCATGGATCTATACAGAAAATGAACAATGATTGGATCGTATGCTTGGTTTTAGTTGATTGTGCATGAGTAGTAGTGGGATCCGCGAATGAATCCGGCCATGTTTGGGGATTTACCGGCCGAGTTTGTGATTTTACCAGCCAAGTTCAGCACTTTACCAGCCGAACTCACGAATTTACCAGCCAGATTTAAATATTTACCAGCCGATCACTCTATTGGAAGATGATAAATGCGGTCTTTGAATTTTCCGGTGGAGGGAAGATTCATCTTTTGGAGGAGCTTCCGAGCAATTGAGTCGGACTTCAGTCTAAGAAAATCTCTGCATTGCCTATTAGTGATCGATGAGCCATTCAGTAGCACATAACTTTTTAAGCATCTCAAGTGCGCTTTTGTGGATGAATGTCCGCATTCAGGACAGACCCATTTCCCCTTTTTTCTGTCCATGCCAAAAATTCCGCATGACGAGCATTGAACACCGCGGTGAATCTGCTCAGGCTGGACATTGTAAACTTCATATACATTTTGAATCAGCGGTTCATGAGCTTTGCACAATTTGCGAGCTATTGATTTTATCTGGGGTAAGGTAAAAAGCTTTTGCGGATGTCTCCGGAGTATTTCGCTGATTCTGTGCGGGACACGCTCAATAAGACATGCGATTTTGAAGAATTTTTCATCGGAGTCTCTTGTATCGAGAATTGATCTGGGAGAAGTGATGACGACCTGCTTTTCAATTGGAATGGGGCCAAGTTTTCGTGCAGTGAGCCAGACCTGAAGTTGAACGTGCAAGCGATCAGCCTGGGTTATAGGATCGGGGAGGCGCTGTTCTTCGCCATCAATTGACCGCACCAATTGATTGATTTTGGAGTGAAAGCTGAGTACTCCGGCAATGTGTTTGACTTCAAGGATTAGAAGCGCGCGAGTTGTCAGAATGATGCAGTCGATCTCGAAATGATGTGCTCCGCCTTTCAAACGAATTTGATGTAGAGCCAGAACTTCTTTTTCCGGGATGAGGCTGAGAAAATAATCCAGCGACTTCTCCCCTTTGTACCCGGCTAAATACCTGTTTAGTTTTCTCTGCAAATCTTCCTTCTTTTCTGGCGGTCCTAAAAACCTTGAGCAAAGCTCGCTGAGTTGACGGACATGATAAGGAATTTCACATTGTTTAATGATTTCCATTGGTTCACCTACCCTATATTGGTACTACATCATTCGACATAAGTCGTGGTGTTTCCTTTTTTTATTAAAAAATGAAAACTGCGGGGAACGGGCTTAATTCTATCGGATTTTGATGAATGGCTATTCTGTTCCAGAGTTTTGCAGCAAGACTCAACATTCACCAACCACTTTTCATGCTTTACTGGCCGGATCTGCTACTTTACCAGCCATGTCCGTGGATTTACCAGCCGCTTTCCGTGTTTTACCAGCCAAGTTCAGGAGTTTACCAGCCGTATTTACATGTTTACCAGCCGAGTCCAATATTTTGCGTCAAGCAAAAAAAAGAACCCACGCGGGGTTCTTCTTTTGTTGCTTCTATCCATTTATGCTTCCGGAACGCTGCCGTCGATGGCGGCGGTGGAGAGGCGGAGCTCGGAGCGTTTCAGCTTCCGCAGTGCTTCAGCGTAACCTTCGGAGGTTGCGTGAAGGGTTGCGAGCTGAGCTTGGGCATCGTCTCTTGCTTTCTCGGCGCGTTTGACGTCGATCTGGTCTTTCATTTCAGCGGCTTCCGAAAGGATCGTGATTTTGTCACGGCTTACCTGGATGAATCCGCCGTGCACGGCGGCGTAATCGATGTGATTTTCGTCTTCGTGTTTCAGGTGAACCAGGGCGATTTCCAGCGGGGCGACAATCGGTATGTGGTGCGGTAGGACACCCATTTCGCCGCTTGTGGCGCGCACACAAACCATGTGAACGTCACCCTCATACACTTTGCCCGCGGGTGTGACAATATCCGTATGCACTGTGCTCATCTGCCAGCCCCCTTTATCCGGTCTGAGTGGTTAATCATCAGACCAGTTGTTTCGCTCTTTCGAGAACGTCTTCAATGGTTCCCGTGTTGCGGAAAGCTTCTTCGGGAACGTCATCATATTTGCCGTCGAGAATGCCCTTGAATCCCTTGATGGTTTCTGCAACCGGTACATAGGATCCGGGAACTCCGGTAAACTGTTCGGCAACGTGGAAGTTCTGGCCGAGGAAGAACTGGATACGGCGGGCGCGGCTGACAGTCAGTTTGTCTTCGTCAGACAGTTCGTCCATACCGAGGATGGCAATGATATCCTGCAGTTCGCGGTATCTCTGAAGTGTCATCTGCACGCGTTCAGCGACTTCGTAATGTTCCTCACCAACGATATCGGGCGACAGAGCGCGCGATGTAGACGCCAGCGGGTCAACGGCCGGGTAAATACCGATTTGGGTCAGTGCGCGTTCCAGGTTGGTCGTTGCATCCAGGTGTGAGAATGTTGTCGCCGGGGCAGGGTCAGTGTAGTCGTCGGCAGGCACGTAAACGGCCTGGATCGATGTTACGGAACCCTTTTTCGTCGATGTGATTCGTTCCTGCAGACGGCCCATTTCTGTAGCCAGCGTCGGCTGGTAACCAACGGCTGAGGGCAGACGGCCGAGCAACGCGGAAACTTCCGACCCGGCCTGTGTGAAACGGAAAATGTTGTCAATGAACAGCAGCACGTCCTGGCCTTCGACATCACGGAAATATTCCGCCATTGTCAGACCGGACAGGGCTACACGCATACGGGCACCCGGCGGCTCGTTCATCTGGCCGAACACCATGGCTGTCTGCTTGATAACTCCGGAATCCGTCATTTCAAAGTACAGGTCATTACCTTCACGGGTGCGTTCACCGACGCCGGCGAATACCGACACACCGTGATGCTCTTCAGCAATGTTATGAATCAATTCCTGAATCAGAACGGTTTTACCAACACCTGCACCGCCGAACAGGCCGATTTTTCCGCCTTTGATGTAAGGCGTCAGCAAGTCGATGACTTTAATACCGGTTTCGAGCACTTCCGTCTTCGTCGACAGGTCGGCGAATTTCGGAGGATCTTTGTGGATCGAGCTTTTTTCAACATCGGGAGCAACCGGCTTGCCGTCGATCGCTTCGCCGAGTACGTTGAATACGCGTCCGAGTGTCGCGTCACCGACCGGAACAGAGATTGGCGCGCCCGTGTCAACAACTTCCATATTGCGGACGAGGCCGTCTGTTGAGTCCATGGCGATCGTGCGCACGGAGTCATCACCAAGATGAAGCGCAACCTCCAGCGTCAGATGAATATCCGCTTCATTGGAGGATTCGGCTTTATAATTGATGGTCAGAGCATTGTAGATTTCAGGAAGCTGGCCGCGGTCGAATTTAACATCGACAACCGGGCCCATGACCTGAGTAACATACCCCTTGTTCATTGAAGTACCTCCTATCAGCTTTTTTAAGCACATTTATTCGAGTGCGGCAGCTCCGCCGACAATTTCTGTAATTTCCTGAGTGATCGCCGCCTGGCGTGCACGGTTATATGACAGCGACAAGTGATCGATAATATCGTTCGCGTTGTCTGAGGCGCTTCTCATGGCCGTCATGCGCGCCGCCTGTTCAGCTGCCTTAGCGTCAAGCAGGGCCCCGTAGATCTGCCCTTCTGCGTAAAGCGGCAGCAGACTTTGCAGCACTTCGTCCTCATCCGGTTCATAGATGTAATTCGCCTTTTTCACTGGCTTATCACTTAGATCGGTGAGGGGAAGCAGCTGCTTGTCAACCACAGTCTGGGAAATTGCATTAATAAAGTGATTGTAAATCAAATGCAGCTCGTCAACTTCTTTATTATCAAACAGGGAAATCACCTGTTTGGCAAAACCGACGGCATCGTCAAAGTTGATTTCATCCTGCACATCCGTTTTGCTGAATGCGACCGGATAGTTTCTTTTTTCAAAGAAATGCAGGCCGATTTTTCCTGTGACGATGACCGTGTACTCGCTCCTGGACTGATGTTTCTCCGCGATCAGGTTCTGTGTATATTTCAGCACGTTGCTGTCGTAGGCGCCAGCCAGGCCACGGTTTTCAGTAAGAACCAGATAGGCCGTCTTCTTTACCGGGCGGGACGCGAGCATCGGATGTTTGCTGTTATTGCCCTTGGGCAGTCCGCTGGCGATGCTCGCCACAACTTCGCGCAGCTTATCGGCATAGGCCGAGTAGTGCTGCGCGCTTTCCTGGGCGCGGTTCAGTTTCGCAGCTGCGACCATCTGCATCGCTTTGGTGATCTTACTCATTTTTTTGGTTGACGCAATTTTTTCCTTTATGTCACGCATTGAAGGCATGTTCGTTCACCACCTTTGAAAGGTCGTTGCAAGAGGTGTCCGAAAGGTTTGTGTAAAAATTGTTCCTTTTCAAACAGGCTCTATATGTCATCTATCTGCTGAGCAGCGAATCGAATGGCTGGGCACCGTTTCTAAACGGCGTCACTCGGCCTTCGACGCAACAAATGTTTTCTTAAATTCAGCAATTGCGGCTGAGAATTGCTTGTCATCCGGCAGATTTCCGGATTCTTTGATCCTGTCCTGAATCTCCGGATGATTCTGCTTCAGATAAGCAAGCAGTTCTTTCTCAAAGCGCTTGACATCGCTCAGCGCCACATCATCGACATAGCCTTTGGTCAATGCATAAAGCACAATAACCTGGTTTTCGACCGGATACGGTTTGTGAAGATCCTGTTTCAGAATTTCAACCGTGTGGGCACCGCGATCCAGTTTGGCCTTCGTCGACTTGTCCAGATCCGACCCGAATTGTGAGAATGCTTCCAGTTCACGATAGGAAGCCAGATCCAGTTTCAGCGTACCGGCAACTTTCTTCATCGCCTTGATCTGGGCAGCACCGCCGACACGTGATACAGAAGTACCGGCGTCAACGGCCGGACGGATACCGGAATAGAACAGGTTCGATTCAAGGAAGATCTGGCCGTCTGTAATCGAAATAACGTTTGTCGGGATATATGCTGAAATATCCCCGGCCTGCGTTTCAATAATTGGCAGCGCGGTAATTGACCCGCCGCCCAGTTCGTCACTCAGTTTGGCCGCACGTTCGAGCAGTCTTGAGTGCAGATAGAAAACGTCGCCCGGGAATGCTTCACGGCCCGGCGGACGGCGAAGCAGCAAAGAAAGTTCACGGTATGCCGCTGCCTGTTTGGACAAATCATCATAAATGATGAGAACGTGCTTGCCGTTGTACATGAACTCTTCGCCCATGGTTACACCGGCATAAGGCGCCAGATAAAGCAGCGGTGCAGGTTCTGATGCTCCCGCCGAAACAACAATCGTTTTATCCATAACGCCGTATTCTTTCAGTGTGTTCACAACGCCGGCAACGGTCGATTCCTTCTGACCGATAGCGACATAGATACTGATGACATCCTGATCTTTCTGATTGATGATCGTGTCGATCGCGATGGCTGTTTTACCCGTCTGGCGGTCACCAATGATCAATTCACGCTGGCCGCGACCGATCGGAATCATCGCGTCAATCGCTTTGATACCAGTCTGCAGCGGTTCGAATACTGATTTACGCTGCATGACGCCTGGTGCTTTCTTTTCGACAGGACGTGTTTTTTCTGTGACGATCGGACCCTTGCCGTCAATCGGTTGACCCAGAGGGTTCACGACGCGGCCGAGCAGAGCCTCGCCGACAGGAACCTGCATGATGCGCCCGGTTCTTTTGACTTCGTCACCTTCATGAATGTCTGTGAAAGAGCCGAGAATGACGATACCAACGTTGTCCTCTTCAAGGTTCTGAGCCATGCCCATAACACCGTTGGAAAATTCGACAAGCTCGCCCGACATAACACTGTCAAGGCCGTGGACGCGGGCAATCCCGTCGCCGACAGTGATTACAGTGCCGACTTCACTCACTTCAACAGTCGATTGATAATTCTCAATCTGCTGTTTGATCAGTGAGCTGATTTCTTCCGCTTTAATGCTCACGATATTTTCACCCCTATTTACCTACTTTAATCTCCTGTTTGAAGCCTGCAAGTTTGCCTGCGAGCGTGCCGTCGTAGAGACGATCGCCGATCCGGAGCAGGATGCCCCCAATGATGTCTTCCTTGACTTTGACATGCATACGGAGCTGTTTGCCGAGAACTTCTCCAAGACGTTCGGCCAGATCCTGCTTTTCATCTTCATCAAGCGGTACTGCAGTTGTCACAGTGACATCAAGAATGCCTCTTGTGACATCCGCCATGTGTGTGTAGGCTTCAAGCACGTCATCGATTATTGATTCGCGTTTACGGTCGATGAGCAGTCTCAGCAGATTCAGGACTTCCAGACCTGCCGTTTCTTCAAAAAGTTTGCCAACCAATGCTTTTTTATTCTCAGCGCTGACCTGCGGATGCATGAGCACACGGCTGAGATCCTCGTTTTCATCCAGCGCCTTTGTCACCAAAGACAGCTGAGTTTCAATTGAATCAATGGCATTGCGTTCTTCAGCAACTTCAAAAAGCGCCTTCGCATAACGGTTCGCTACAATTTCGCTCATCGCTGACTTCCCACCTGTTTCATTAATTGATCAATTTCTTTCGAGTAGTCTTTAGCATTGACTTCTTTTTCAAGTATTTTCGATGCGAGCAGTACAGAGAGATCAGCCACTTCGTCGCGGATGGCGGCAATGGCTTTTTCTTTCTCCTGGCCGATTTCTTCCTGCGCTTCTTTCACCAGCAGGTCGGATTGATTCTTTGCAGCATCTTTAATGCTTTTCGCTTCTGCAGCCGCCTGACTCTTAGCCTGTTCGATAATTCCGCGTGATTCTTCGCGGACTTTCTCGAGCTCGGCTTTCTGCTGAGCCAAGTATGCCTCGGCATCAGTGCGGGTCTTCTCAGCGCTGTCGATCTGACCGTTAATGTATTTATTACGCTTGTCCATAATTCCCAGAACAGGCCGGACGCCGACCCATGCCACGAAGATCATCAGCAGGAGCATGACGACTAACTGGAAGATAATACTTCCCAGAGAAAAAGACACATTTGCCACTCCTTTCAATCTAAAAATTTACTTGATTTTCCGGATTGTGCCCGGAAGCGGGAATGCATTGCGCTTCTCCGAACATCCGCCAATCTCGCGGATCAGATAATACCAAAGAGTACCAGAATACCGAATGCGATCGAAATGACAGGCATCGCTTCAATCAAACCAAGTCCGATCATGGATTGTCCGAACAGGTTACCCTGAGCTTCCGGCTGACGAGCAATGCCGTCCAAATAATGGCTGAACAATAAGCCGTTGCCAATACCTGCTCCAAGAGCGCCAAACGCGATCATAATACCACCAGCTAGAACTGCGAAACTCATAAAAAGATTCCTCCTAGTATGTCTATATTTTGGTAAACACACGTGAAACCGGGCAGCCGATTGTCATTGTACAATCACTCGCCTGCCACCTTCTGCGAAATATAAACCATTGCCAGTACCGTAAAAATATAGGCCTGGATGCAGCCGACAAATACTGAAAAACCCATCCACGCGAACAGCGGCACACCCGTAAAATAAAACGGTGCCTCGCGTAGAATCAGGATCAGCACTTCGCCTGCGAAAATGTTAGCCCAAAGCCGGAGTGCATGCGTGGCCGGTTTGGACAGTTCGTCAATCAGGTGAATCGGAAGCATCCACCAGTAAGGCCTGACGTAGCCCTTTAAATAATTAAGCGGGCTTTTTTTGATTCCGGCGAAATGCGAGTAGATGAAAATCGCTCCCGCCATCGCCACAGTGACGTTCAAGTCGGACGTCGGCGATTTGAACCAGCTGAGTGAATTTTTGGCCTTTTCCAAGCCTTGCGCCGTAATGCCCAGCGCAGGTATCGGGCCATGGGCCGAAGCCGTCACCATGACCGCGACACCAAGCAGGTTGGCAACAAGTATGAAAAGAAAAGTTGTCAGCGCAAAGCTCAGATATCTTGATGCCTGCTTCTTCTCCAGCATCGTCCCGGTAATTCCGCTGATGAAATCAATGAGGTATTCCATCAGATTCTGTTTCCCCGACGGCCGCATGGTCAATTTGCGCGTCATCAGAAACACAATCAGCATCACGATCAGCGCGGAAACAACCGTGCCGATCATCATTGTGACATCAAACGTCATTCCGAGAAACTTCACTTTCGGAGTCAGATCCAAGAGTGTCCCTCCCTTCATCCGAAGACTTTGTGCTTCCCTTTCTTAAATAATAAAAACTGATCACCGGCACAAGCAAAAGGTAACCAAAAAGCAGAGACAGCACAAACGAATGATAGTCGATACGGGCCCTGAACCGATACACAAGCAGTGTACCGAAGACCACTGTCAGAATACGTATGATACTATGTAAACCCGCAGGTCTCAATCCCGAACGGGCCCGGAGCCCGGCTATCCTCAATCGTAATGCCAGATGAAAAATATTATATAAACTGATTAATCCGCCGAGGAGGGCACCGCTTGCAAGCGCCCTCGCCGGTCTGAAAAACCAGATTAACCCGAAAGTGGACACGTAAATCGCCGAAACGATTAAAATCATGCGGGAAGACCATGCGATCAATTGTTTCATCGCAGATCAGTCCTTCGTAAAAGATTTCAGAGTGTAGTAGCAACTAACAAGACCGAACAGAAAACCGGCGACCGCGCACAGCGGCAGCCAGAGATGTGACGGAGCAAAACGCCCGTCCAGATACTTTCCCGCGAGGGCACCAATAAGGATAAACGAAAAAATCTCAAATCCCATGGCACTGACCATGGCCGCCATCTGAAGCGGGTTGACATTCTTTTTTCCGCTCATGCGAGACCCCCGATACCTGTTTCCAATCTTCAGTCTGTCCGGATCCTTCAGCTTCTAGAAAGCTCCGAGAAACTTTCTTCTCCACTATGTCTTTCGAATGCAAGGCCGCAGATCCGGGACACGACACAATTTCAACAAACAATTGACAAGTATCCAGTGCTCCAAACCGGTTGTCTGGAAAAAGCACCTGCGCCTTTCATTAAAAAAGCACATTGCTACTTAATTTTACGAAAGCGCTGTCGTAATGTCAACAATTTGTCACATATTGTGAAATGCGTCACATACTCATGTAAGGCTTTATGTTGTGCGATGTCACTTTTTCTTCGTTCCCTTACACTTAGAATTCTAATCACTTTTTCTCCATTCGTCACCTTTAAATTGTGACAAATCACCAACAAAGAAAATAAAGTCGAAAAAAGCAGGCTTTCTGTGAAAATAGTTTTCACCGAAAGCCCGTTTGCCATCCATCCATTTCATTTTGTTCCGAACAGCCTGTCGCCGGCGTCGCCGAGACCCGGGACGATATAGCCGTGCTCGTTCAGGTGGTCATCCAGCGCCGCCAAATAAATGTCGACGTCTGGATGCGCGGTCTGAACCGCTTTGACACCTTCAGGCGCACCAATCAAACACATCAGTTTGATGTTATGTGCCCCGCGTTTTTTCAGGAGAGTGATTGTTTCCGCCGCAGTACCGCCAGTCGCGAGCATCGGATCGACAATGATCAGGTCACGTTCGGAAATGTCAGGCGGCATTTTGAAATAGTATTCCACCGGTTTCAGCGTTTCCGGATCGCGGAAGAGCCCGACATGGCCGACTTTTGCTGCCGGAATGAGATTCAGCACACCGTCAACCATACCAAGACCGGCGCGGAGTACCGGCACGATGCCGAGTTTTTTCCCAGCGATGCGGTAGGCCTTTGCCTTGGCAACCGGGGTTTCTACTTCTGTTTCTTCAAGCGGAAGGTCGCGTGTGATTTCAAACGCCATCAACGTGGCAACCTCATCGACAAGCTCCCGAAACGCTTTCGTGCCTGTCCTGTGATCGCGGATCATTGTCAGTTTGTGCTGAATCAACGGATGATCCAATACAACCAGCTTTCCCATGGTTCCTGCCTCCAATTTCTGAACAAAAAATTCTTTTTCTCTGAAATATTTCAACCTTCTCGTAAAGAATCGAGACGGTTTTCTTCTATAAATATGGATCAATCAGGCGAAAGCACCCGTTCCAGTGGCATAGAGCGGATATTTTTCCGTCAGCGCGTCGACACGCTGTGCCTGCGCGGACAGTACCGCCTCGGCCTCCGGATTCTTCAGCGCCGTTGCAATGATTGACGCCACTTCCTTCATGTCGTCTTCCTTGAAGCCGCGTGTGGTCACAGCCGGTGTACCCATGCGAATACCGCTGGTCACGAATGGTTTTTCCGGATCATAAGGAATCGCGTTCTTGTTCGTTGTGATGCCGATGCTGTCAAGGACGGCTTCGGCCTTCTTGCCGGTTATACCCAGATTTCGTACATCGACCAGCAGCAGGTGATTGTCCGTCCCGCCGGAAACGAGGTTCAGCCCGTTCTCCTGCAGGGCCGCGGCAAACGCTTTGGCATTGGCAACGATCTGTTCGGAATATTTTTTAAAAGAAGGCTGAAGGGCCTCGCCGAACGCTACGGCCTTCGCTGCGATGATATGCATCAGCGGGCCACCCTGGATGCCCGGGAAAATCGCTTTATCGATCTTCTTGGCATATTCTTCTTTGCAAAAAATCATGCCGCCGCGCGGTCCCCTGAGTGTTTTGTGAGTTGTTGTCGTCACAAAATCGGCGTACGGGATTGGGCTCGGATGCAGTCCGGTCGCGATGAGCCCGGCAATATGTGCCATGTCGACCATCAGCATGGCACCGACCTCATCAGCAATCTCGCGGAATTTTTTAAAATCAATAATGCGCGGGTAAGCACTTGCACCTGCAACGATCAGTTTCGGTTTATATTTCAGCGCCTGGCTTCTGACTTCGTCATAGTCAATGCGCTGCGTCTCTTGGGTCACACCGTAATCCACAAAATGATAGAGCTGGCCACTGAAGTTCACCTGGCTGCCGTGCGACAGATGACCGCCGTGCGCAAGGCGCATGCCGAGCACGGTATCTCCAGGTTCGAGTACCGCGTCGTATACGGCCATGTTCGCTTGCGCGCCTGAGTGCGGCTGGACATTCACATGATCCGCACCGAAAAGCTTTAGTGCCCTGTTTCTCGCCAGATCTTCGACGATATCGACATATTCGCAGCCGCCGTAATAGCGATGCCCTGGATAGCCCTCTGCGTATTTATTCGTCAGGACAGAGCCCGCCGCTTCAAGAACCGCCTCGCTTACGAAATTTTCCGACGCGATCAGTTCGATTTTCTTCCTCTGTCTCCCAAGTTCCTTTTCAATTGCATTGAAAACTTCCGGATCCTGTGCTTCAATTCCGCTCATGGATGGCGTGCAACTCCTCTCAACCTCTGATGTCTGATTCAATCTAAAGTTTATCATATTTTGTCCGGTAAGAGTGAATTAAATCAGACTGAGGGATGGGTCTCTGCCGTTTACGTTTGATAGTTCTGAGGACTTCCGACGTCAGACACACTTATATTCCACCGTGCATCTTTTAGGCAGGGCATAGTACGGATCATATGGAAACTTCAGGTACGGACAAACAATTTTTTCCAGAATAATATGAAATCCGTTTTACATTATTACGGACATACTAAAAAAAGAAGACAGAGATGACAGGATTATTGAGGAATATTAAAAAGAGCCGGGAAAAAAAGCGGCGACAGCGTCCGACCACGGAAGTCAGGGGTCTTTAGAATGATTTTTTCGAAAATTCAGGGCACGCGTCCGCAACCAGGTATATCGCTTTCATCCCCACCCCGTAATCATATCAGCCTTTTTCAAGCTCATGGTTAAGGGTCTTACAGGCATATTTTTCTAGTTGAATCCCTGCTGAAGGTCTTATACATTTGGTTTGGAATCAATCGTCATTCGATGCGCATCCTCCCGATCTGATCCCAGCCTATGAAAAGAGATCTGGCAACGGTTTGCCTGAGCCGGAACACTTTTAGCGTACAGGCTGTGCCGGACCTTTTTACACATTGTCTGATTTTTTCAACAATTGAATACTTTTCCAAATAATGGAAACATGCCGCTCATGCGGTACATAGACCGGGGTAAACATCTTTTCCCCCGCTTCAAAAATGAGAGGAGCATTCTCGTGTCCCACTATTTATCAAGGTTCAAATTAATAGTCGCCCTTGTCCTTGCATTTGTCCTGATGTTTACGCTGGCGCTGCCGCACGCAGCCGCGACAACGCAGCCTGAAGCGGATACACCGCTGAACCTGCAGCAGTTGCAAAAGCTTTCGGTTCAGAATGTCCGTCAGATTTCAGATGGTGTCCAGCTGGATCTTGGGGATTATCAAAGTACCCTCCACCTTCTTTCGCCGGATCTTTTCAAGTTTTCCGTCCTTCCTGACGGATCTGAAGAAAAAGATTCACCAGCTATACAAAAGAAAGACTGGCAAACGCCGGCTTTTGCGATCCGCGACCAAAGGAATCAAGTCGTCGTCAAGACAGATAAACTGACGATTATGCTCAAAAAGAAACCGTTCGCGATCAAAGTTCTTGATCAAAGCGGACACGTGATTAGCGAAGATTACCTGAAAAACGGGGCTTCTTCGGGCTATGAAAATGGAAAACCTTATGTTTTCAAAAAAACCGATAAAAGCGAAAATTTTTACGGCTTCGGCGAACAGACAGGCAGCACACTGAACAAGCGGGGCACCGCGATGGGCATGTGGAATACGGATGCCTATGGCTATACCAACGACACAAAATATGTCTATACGACGATTCCTTTTTTCATCGGACTGAAAAAAGGGAATGCATATGGCATCCTGTTCGACAACTCATACCGTTCCTATTACAACATGGAGAAAGAGTCCGATGACTATTACTATTTTTACGCGAATGGCGGGCCGCTGACTTATTATTTTATGAATGGACCCGATATATCGCATGTCATCGATCAGTACACGGAACTCACGGGACGGATCAACCTGCCGCCGGAGTGGGCGCTTGGCCTGCACCAGAGCAGCTGGGGTTATACTCCGGATCAACTAACTCAGGTAGCGCAGACATACCGCGATAAGCAAATCCCGCTCGACGCACTCCATTTTGACATCGACTATATGAATGGCTTTCGGGTGTTCACCTGGAAGGATGACTATAAAAAAGCGCTGGACAAACTCAAACAGATGGGCGGCCTCCATGCTGTAGCGATCAACGATCCGGGCGTGAAAGCAGATGATCAGTATTCGATTTATCAGGATGGAACGGCCAAGGATTACTGGGTGAAAAAAGCTGACGGTAAGCCTTATGTCGGACCGGTCTGGCCGAAGGATTCCGTCTTCCCCGATTTTCTGCGGAGCACGGTGCGTGACTGGTGGGCAGGACACGTTGCCGACTCATTGCTTGGATCGGGCGCCGACGGCATCTGGAACGATATGAATGAGCCGGCCGTTTTTAACGATGCTCAGGGATTCAACCATACACTTCCGCTTGATGCATATGGAACAGACGACAACGGGAATAAAATTCTGTCGTCCGAGTTTCACAATCTGTACGGACACCTCGAAGACGAGGCCACCTATCAGGCGTGGCAGAAAACACGGCAGGATGAACGGCCGTTCATCCTTTCTCGCGACATGTTCGCCGGCACTCAGCGTTACGCCGCGGTTTGGACCGGTGACAGCTTGAGTGACTGGGAGCATCTACAGATGTCCCTTCCGATGAATATGAATTTGGGCCTCTCCGGCGCCGCCTTTGTTGGCAACGATATCGGAGGATTCGGAAATGAAGCGACTCCGGAGCTGTTTGCGCGCTGGATCGAACTTGGCTCATTCCTACCCTACTCGCGCATTCATTATGACGGGACAAGCGATAAGAGTTACACGCAGGAACCATGGTCGTTCGGCAGCGATGTTGAAAAAATCAGCAAAAAGTATATCAACCTTCGTTATCAGCTGCTTCCTTATCTGTACAACGCGTTTCACAACGCCGCGGAAACCGGCCGTCCCGTGCAGCAGCCGCTTGTTTTCCAGTATCAGCATGACCGGAAGACTTACAATATCAGTGACCAGTTCCTATTCGGGGATTCGATGATGGTCGCACCGATTGTTGAACAAGGAAAAACATCACGCAGCGTCTATCTGCCAAAAGGCGAAACATGGGTTGATTTCGACAGTCAGAAGGAATACCAGGGCGGACAGACGATCACCGTTAATGTGCCGCTGGATTCGATGCCCATTTTTGTGAAAAAGGATTCAATCATCCCGTCACGTGATGTCCAACAATATACCGGAGAAAAGCCTTTGAAAAATCTGATTCTCGACACTTATCTGAATTCCCAGGCGTCTTTCAGTTTTTATGAAGATGACGGTCATTCACTGGATCATGAGCGTGGCGCTTATAACCTGACCAACTTCCAGGTTGAAAAAAGAGGCGGACGCATTGTTTTCAGTCAGGACAAACAAGTGAGCAATTATGCGTCTGCGATTCAGTCCTATACACTGAAGCTGCACAACGTGGATCGGCCGTCGATGGTACGCACCGGCTATCAGGCCTTTGATCAAACGGACAGCCTCGAGCAACTGGGTGGGCAGGATCTAGGCTATTATTACGATGGTACGACAAAAGAACTCGATGTAAAAATACCTGCAGGATTGCAATCCAAAGTATTTATCAGGTAATCTTTTTTACAAGACCGTCCGGCGGGATGTGCCCCGGGCGGAGAATGGCGTATCATTCCTGGAATCATGCGGAAATTTGAAAAGCCATGCGAATATGAGGATCACGCATAAACCGGATTTCGGTTTCAAAATCTAATAGCTGTGTGGACAGACAGGGATTCGAAAAGGATGTGATCGGACGATGAAGCGAGCTTCAAAGAAAGTACTGATAGCTGCCGTTCTCGTGCTGGCACTGATCATCTATCTGGTTTTACGGCCAGGACAGGCCCCCCGGCAGAACGTTCAGCTCCAGGTGAGCGAGTCGCTTTTTTCCGGACTGCAGACGGACCATGCCGCTTATAAGCCGGGCGAGAACGTCCGCTTTTCACTGAACAGCAGAGTCCGTGACGCTCAACTGAGTGTGACTTATTATCATTTGGACCAAAAAATTGGTGAGCAGACCGTTTCTGCTGCCGGAAAACGTGAGATCAGCTGGAACTGGCAGCCGCCGGACCGCGATTTCAGTGGTTATCTCGCAGTGGTTAAGTTGCAGGATTCGGGGCGGGTGCAGCGGGAAACGATCGGTATTGACGTATCCGGCGACTGGAGCAAATTTCCGCGCTACGGTTTTCTCAGCAATTTTCAGGCGATGACGGAAGCGCAGATCCAGTCAACGATCGGTCAGCTGAACCGATACCACATCAATGGCATCCAGTTTTATGACTGGAGTGAAAAGCATCATCAGCCGGTAACTGTAAATAATGGAAGCATTCCATCCACTTGGACTGACATCGCGGGCAGATCGGTGGACCGCTGGACCGTCCGCTCTTATATTGACGCGGCGCACGCGCGCGGCATGAAAGCCATGTCCTACAACCTGCTATACGGCGCTCTGGCCAACTCGGAACAGGACGGCACGCAGCGAGGCTGGTTCCTTTTTAAAGACCCGAATCACAATCAGGTCGATGTCAATCCGCTGCCGGCCGGCTGGAAAAGCGATATCTATTTAATGAATCCGGCCAATCCCGGCTGGCAGAATTATTTGATCAGACAGCAGAAAACAGTTTATCAGTTCCTGCCTTTTGATGGCTGGCATGTCGACCAACTCGGTGATCGCGGGACTGTTTATGATGAAAACGGCCACGTTGTGCCACTGCAGAACAGTTTTTCCGGGTTTCTAAATCAGATCCGGAGCCAGATGCCAGACAAAGATCTTGTCATGAATGCGGTCGGACAATTCGGCCAGCAGGATATTGCATCCGCAGACGTTAACTTTTTATACAGTGAAGTTTGGGATCAGACCCCTTCATATGGAGATCTCCGGAAAATCATCGATGCAAACAGCAATTACTCCGGCGGCAGGAAAAGTTCGGTACTCGCCGCTTATATGGATTATAGAAAATCGGACGGCACCGGGACATTTAACACACCGGGCGTGCTGCTGACAGACAGTGTCATTTTCGCTTCCGGCGGTGACCACATCGAGCTCGGCGAACACATGCTGTCGAAGGAGTACTTTCCCTTCTCCCACCTGGCGATGTCTTCGGATTTGCAGAACCGGATCACGCATTATTATGATTTTCTGACCGCTTACGAAAATCTGCTCAGGGATGGAGCGAAAAATGAACCGATTGATGTGCACTCCGAGGAGCTGCTGCCCCTGTCGGCGGATCCACAGCAGGGGCATATCTGGACTTTTGCCAAACAGGTGGGCAACCAGAAAATCCTACATCTGATCAATTTTCTCGATGCGCATTCGATGAACTGGCGGGACACGGACGGTACTCAGACGAAGCCAGCCACCCGGCGGGATCTCAATTTTACAGTGACCGAAAAAAAGCCCGTCAAAAAAATCTGGCTGGTTTCACCTGATTATAAGAATGGAATACCGGTCAGCCTGCCCTTTCAACAGAAAGGGAGCGCTGTACACCTGAATGTTCCCTCGCTCGAATATTGGGATATGATTGTCTTTAATTATTAGCACGGAGTAAATTCAAGAAATCGTTTCCATTCCTTTACTAGTGCGAGTTTGGTTTCATTTACCAGTGTTTTCCTGAAGCTGATTTTTTAAAATAAATAAATGAAAACGCAGAAGGAATTGACTCAAATCGCAGAAAACTATTTCAGAAAAATACGCACCCGAATGACCTATGTGCGGTTGTATGCCATTGAGCCTCATGATGACTATATTTCATTCTGTGCGATGTTTAAAACAAAAGCCAAACGGCATGAATTTAAAATTGTTCGTCTTACCTGGGAAGGCGAAATGATTAGAAAAAATGATTTGCTATAAAAAACCAAGGGCCGCCGCATGGTTGATTTCTCAATCATGCAGTGGCCCTTTTCCTTAGATCGTTCCCGAGGTTTCTTTTTCAGTGTAGACGGCTCGCTCTCCGCCAATGAGTTTCGGACGGGTTCTGGCCATCACAAGATGGGCGCTTCCGATCCGTTTTACGTCACTGCGGACCGGAACTGCGACCGGTTTCAGGTGCATGCCGATTAGCGTGTCTCCGATGTCGATACCGCCGTCCGCCTTGATGTATTCAACAACCACAGGATCGGTTAATTGCTCATAAGCGTAGGTAGCCATTGACCCGCCCGCATGCCGAATTGGTCGGACCGTGACCGGATCGTATCTTTTATGATCAGCGACGTCCCTGTCTAGAACAAGTGCCCGGTTCAAATGTTCGCAGCACTGAAAAGCGAAACGGACTCCAGTCCGCTCATGAATTCTTTTCAGAGCCTCATAAATGGACGCGGCCACATCCATTGATCCGGATGTGCCGATCCGATTGCCACCGACTTCGCTGGTGCTGCATCCAACAACGAGCAAGTGCCGCGAATCAAATGGCATCGCTTTTTCAAGATCTCCCACTGCGCGACTGACTTCATCTATAATCTGCTGATTCAATTCCATTTTTTTATTTGCGCCCTTCCCTGTTCTCAACCATTTTCATTATAACAGGTTACCCTGAAACGGGTATTATCGACCATTCCCCGGGAAATTTTTGTCGGAAGAAGCATTTTTTTTAAATCTCATGCATTAGGGAGGCGAATAATAAATTTATAGCGATCTGCACGATAAAGTGATTTTGTGAATTCAAAAGGTTCTCCGCTCTTCAAATAGGACACACGTTCAATAAGCAGGACAGGCGAAACCTTCGGAACTTCGAGAAGTTTTGCTTCCCGAGCTGTCACAATCGAAGCTTCAAGCGTTTGCTCGGCGTGGTCTATGACCAAACCGCATTCTTTTTCAATGTAGTCATACAAGGACTGATTTGCTTTCTCAGCGGTGAGTTCCGGTACAAGTCCGGATGGTATGAAGGAGGTTTCAATAGCCATCGGTAATCCATCGGCCAGCCGCGTCCTTTTAATTTCAAAGATGTTCTGCCCGACGTCCAGAGCGAGTTTCGCGGCGATCTTTTTTGACGGCACCGACAATTTGAAATCCAGCAACCTGCTGTCCGGCTTCAGCCCGCGGCTTTCCATTTCCTGAGTAAAACCATTAAGACCTGTCAGCGGTTTCTCAATTTTTTTTCGTTCGGAAACAAAGGTCCCCTTACCTTTCAGGCGGATCAGAATGCCCTGACTGACCAGATCCATCACGGCCTGTCTGATGGTCATTCTCGACACTTGAAATTGTTCGGTAAATTCTTTCTCAGAAGGAATTCTGTCCCCTTCTTTAAGATCTTCCGCCTCAATCAGATGCTCAATATATTGTTCGATCTGAAAGTAAACGGGGACGGGCGACTGACGATCAATCATTCAAAATTTACCTACCTTCTTATTTGTGAGGAAAAGAGCTTCAGCATCAGCGATGACCGTCACATCCGGATGGCTGACAAGAACAGAAGCTGGAAAATCAGGATCGGGAGTTTTACTCTCCAGAAGCCTGTTCATGGCTTCAGCTTTGCTTTTCCCCGACACGAGCAGCAATATTGATTTGCTTTTCATGATCGTGCCAATGCCCATAGTCACAGCCTGTACTGGAACGGCATCCATTGAGCCAAAGAACCTCGCGTTGGCCAAGCGGGTTGAGTCAGTCAGGGTAACCACATGTGTCCCGATGTTAAGCGATGTACCCGGTTCATTAAAACCGATATGGCCATTGCGCCCGATCCCGAGAAGCTGGAGGTCAACCCCGCCCAAACGCTCGATCATCCGGTCATAATCCCCGCATTCTTGATCAAGCGAGACCGCGTTGCCATCCGGAAGAAAGTGCTGATCCGCCGGAATATCAACAAATTTATAGAAGTGATTTTCCATGTACTTATGATAACTGTTTGGGTCTTCTTTAGAAAGTCCGACATACTCATCCAGGTTAACCGTCCGTATCTTCTGGTAGGTGGTATGATTGTTTCGGTAGTCGTCCGCAAGTCTGCGATAGGTTTCCTCCGGTGTCCCACCCGTTGCCAGCCCAAGAACCGCGTCGGGTTTTTCCCTGACGAGCGTACTTATCATCTCAGCTGCGCGGCGGCTCATTACGTTTTTATCGGTCACAGGTATGATTTTCATGGCTGCTGGCTGCCTCCCCTTTGATAAGCGATAATCCCCCTGCACACAGTCATAACCAACTGATCCTCTTCATCAAGAATAATGAAATCGGCATCTTTGCCGGCTTCAAGCGACCCTTTTCTGTCAAAGATACCGCACTGACGCGCTGGATTGACGGCGCCCATTTGGACAATATCTTCGAGTGTCGCATCGGTAAAATCAAGTATATTTCTGATCGCCTGGTCCATTTTCAGCACACTGCCGGCAATCGTTCCGGAAGCAAGAACAGCCAACCCGTCTTTTACGAGCACTTCTTGTCCGCCAAGGTCATACGTTCCGTTCTTCAGACATTTGGCGCGCATGGCATCCGTAATCAGAATCATGCGGTCACTGCCTTTCAGCTTATAGGCGAGGTTGACCATACCCTGGCATACGTGTATGCCGTCACAGATTAGTTCATTGTAAAGCTCATGATGCAGAAGTGCGCCGCCAAGTATGCCGGGTTCCCTATGGTGCATGCCCCTCATACCGTTATAGACATGTGTCACCTGGGTAGCGCCGGCGTCAACAGCACGGATGACATCCTCGCCGGTGCCATTACTGTGCCCAATAGAAGCCACAACGTTCTGATCCGCGAGATGCCGGATCAGAGGCAGCCCTCCTTCTATTTCAGGAGCCAGTGTTACTTCTTTAATGTGCCCGCCGCTCAGCTTCTGCCATTCGTCGAACCGGTGAATGTCAGCCACTGAAATATATTCCAGTGGCTGCGCTCCCGCTTTGTCTTTGCTGATAAATGGTCCTTCCAGGTGAACGCCTACAATTTCTGCTTCTCCTGGTTTTTGCTTTCCAATGACTTCTTCCGCATTTTTCAAGGCCGCTTCGATGGCTTCTTCCGACTGTGTGATCGTTGTCGCAAGAAATGAAGTGGTCGCTTCTTTCGGAAGAGCAGACGCAATCGTGCTCAGTGCTTCCGGCGTCGCGTCCATTGTATCCGCGCCGTTTGCTCCGTGAATATGCATATCGATCATTCCGGGTATGCACTTGTACTTCTCTGGAAAATGGATCATTTCATTTGAACTTTGATCCAGCGCTTGGCCGACTGTTACAATTTTTCCGTTTTCAAAGGCCAGGCTGCCGTTATTAATCCATTCATGGTCTGAATAAATAGAACACCCGGTAACTTTTTTCATCATCGATAATCACTCCCTCCTCTTAGTTTATCATTTTATTGTATATATGTATAGACAACTAGATGTAATAAAAATGACGATCATCATGCTTCCCTTACAAGGGAATGTGGAAAATCAGTTTTAGCCCGAAGAAGAGCATGATAATACCGCCTAGTACCTCACCATAACGGCCGAAATATCGTTGGGTTCGGTGACCAATGTAAAATCCGGCCCAGGCCATCAGCATACTGATCAGTCCAAAAATCAATATTGCCGCCAGAACGCGCGTGCCGAATAATCCCATCCCCAGTCCGACGGAAAAGCTGTCAATGCTGACACTTAACGAAAACAGCATCACACCGGTATCCGATGCATAGGCCAGATCTTTTTTCTCATAATCCTGCCTGGCTAAAGATAGAATCATCTGTGTCCCAATCAGAACAAGGAGCAGTCCGCCAGCCAGTCCTGCTATTTCCCCGAACCGGTGCGAAAGAAGGTGCCCCAGAACGATGCCGGACAAGGGCATCAGCATATGAAAAAGCCCGATCCACATTCCAATTTTCGCTGCCTGATGCAGCCGCAAAGCACTCATCCCCATCCCCATACATACAGAAAAAGCGTCCATGCCAAGAGCCAGCGCCATTATGAATAATGCGAAAACCTGGCTGATCAGATCCGCGGCCACGATCATTCCTCCTCCCTGTCCATAAAAACAACTTATGCATGTCCACCAAAGATTAGAAGAAGAGTGAAATGATTAAATGGGATCGAGGATAAAGTTTAAACCGGGCAGCTCTAGAATACATTTCTCTCAAAAGATTTCTGACAATACCGATGGAAACCCGCAAAAGCATGTTCTGCTAAAAAAATTACATTACCCAATCATTTAAAAATATATTTCATCATAAATTAATTATAAAAATATTATTGAAATAATATTTCAATTAATCTAAAATAAAAACAAGTTAGATAATTTACATTAATCTGTAAAGGAGGTGATTGCTTGCCGGTGGGAATTATTCTGGTTTCGCACGGAAATTTTGCAAAAGAAGTCTTGGCATCTGCAGAAATGATTATTGGAGAGATAGAAAACATTCAAGCCGTATGTATGACAATGGATGATGGTTCATCAGGGTTAAAAGAAAAGATGGAACAGGCACTCGAACGTTTTTCAAATAGAGAAGGTGTGTTGATCATTGCAGATCTGCCCGGTGGAACGCCCTGCAATGTTGCATCGGTCCTGGCTCAGAGCAGCGACGGTATCGCTGTAATGACGGGCTTGAATCTGGCGATTGTTGTTGAAGCATCTGTAGCAGGTCACAAAAGCTTACGCGATTTGACGGAATATTTAGTTTCTATAGGGAAAGATTCAATTCATCAAATCAGCTTTAAAAGCAATAGTGAAACGACAGAAGATGAGTACGATGAATGAGGAGGAATTTAAATGACATTGTCGATAGGCCTTATTATTGTCTTAACGATTTATGTAGGTCTTGCTCAGCTTGACGCGTTGTCCGCTCAGTTCGGATTCTACTCGCCGTTGTTCGGCGGAATGGTTACCGGTCTGCTGATGGGGAACGTTACAACGGGACTCCTGGTTGGCGGGACATTGCAGCTGATGATCCTCGGCGTCGCGACTTACGGTGGCGCCTCTGTTCCCGATTATCTGTCTGGCTCAATAATCGGGACAGCTTACGCCATCCTTTCGGCAAAGGGCGCCCAGTACGGGATCGGCCTTGCTGTTCCGATAGGACTTCTGCTCACACAGCTGGATGTGCTGGCCAGAATGAGCAATCTATTCTTCCAGCACAGGGCTGACCGTCATGCGAAACTTGGCAATTACAAAGGCGTTGAGCGGGCAAATCTCCTTGGTATTCTGCCATGGACGCTGAGTCGTATGATTCCCGTCTTCATCGGCTTGCTGTTTGGCAACAGCGTCGTCAATGTGATCAACCAGTACATGCCCGCGTGGCTGATGCTCGGCCTGAAGACTGCTGGCGCAATTCTTCCTGCACTAGGTATTGCGATCCTGATGAGATACCTGCCACTGAAAAAGTTCTTCCCCTTCTTTATTATTGGCTTTGTTATGATGGCGATCGGCGGTACGACAACGACGATGATGTCTGTTGCCCTGATCGGACTGGCGCTTGCCGCAGTCTACATGCTGTTCAAACGTGAATTCAAACCGACTACGGCCAATGGTGCACCCGCTCCGCAGGCCAGCAATAATGATGACGACGGGGAGGTAGAAATTGATGACTGAAGAGAAGAAAATTGAATCTGTCATTACGAAAAAAGATCTCAATCAAGTGGCGCGCCGTAACCTATTTGGTCTGCAGCTCGGCTGGAATTATGAAAAAATGCAAGGTCTCGGCTATTGTTACGTGATCATGCCGATTTTAAAAAAATTGTACAAAAATAACGATGAAGAGATGAAGCGAGCGTTGCAGCAGCACCTCGGCTTTTTTAATACAACACCTGCAATGTCTCACCTGATTGTCGGCGCGAACACTGCTCTGGAGGAAAAACTAAAGGGTTCCGACCCGGACGCGGTTACCGGCCTTAAAACCGGGCTGATGGGACCATTCGCTGGAGTCGGCGATACGCTGTTTGTCGCCATTTACCGAACACTTATTTTCTCGATTGCCGCTTATCTTGCGCTACAAGGCCAGGCGGTAGGCTTGCTGATCCCGCTAATCGCTGGCGCATGCATTGTTTACCTGCGCTACAAATTCACATTTATAGGGTATAATCAGGGTCAAAGACTGACAACAGAATTCGGTAACCAATTGAAAAATCTGACTGAAGCCGCAGCGATACTTGGGCTAACAGTCATCGGAGCGCTGATTCCCGCCGTTATCAAGCCTGTTCTGCCGCTTGCTTTCACAATCGGCAAAGTCAAGCTTGACATTCAGGCACTTCTTGATCAGATCATACCAGGTATTATACCCATCGCCATCGTACTCTTCTCGTACTGGCTGCTTGGCAAAAAGAAGATGACATCGACAAGGCTGCTGTTCATTCTTCTCGCGCTGGGCCTATTGCTTGGCAATATTGGAACGATCGTAAGTCTGTTCTAAAAATAGGAGCGAAGTCAATTGACGATTAAACATATTAGAGTAGATGAGCGCTTAATTCACGGACAAGTGGCAACCGTCTGGACGCATTCCCTGAATGTTGATCGGATCGCAGTCGTCAATGATAAAGTGGTAAAAAATGAGTTGGAGATTAACGCACTGAAGCTGGCGCGTCCGGCTGGAATCAAGCTGTCAATCCTGTCCGTCGAGAAGGCGGTTCGTAATTTCAATGCCGGAAAGTATGACGATGATGAAGTTCTCGTGCTTTTCCGAAATATAAAAGATGTAAGAAGAGCATTCGATCTCGGGTTGAAAATCACGACTTTTAATGTCGGCAACCTGTCTCACAAGGAAGGGCAGACCAAGATCAAGAAATCGGTCAGTCTGAGCGATGAGGACATCACGATTCTAAGAACATTGGTGAACGATGGAATCGAAGTCACAGCCCAGATGATTCCGAACGAGCCGGCGACAGGCATTCTGTCTTTTATTGACAAGGCGAATCAATGAAAAAACTCTGAGAAAGATTGTGGACATATGAACTTTTTTGACAGGCTTCGGATTAAATACGATACGCTGACAAAAACCGGAAAAAAAATTGCCGACTTTCTATTCAAAGATGCGATGACCTTCGCCAGAATGACAGCTGTTGATATCGGCAGAGGCAGCGGAACTTCTCCTGCGGCAGTCATTCGATTTTGCCGGCAGATGGAGTGTGACAGTCTTGAGCAGCTGAAAATGGAAATTGTACGCGACATCAGCCCGGCAACCAAGGAAAAAGTGCTGAATCCTATCTTTCTGAACACAGACAATACGGAGCAAATCGTTGATAAATTTTTTAACTATGTCGATCTGACCAATAAAAAAGTTTATCAGATGCTTGACGTTGCCCTGATCGAGCAAACGGTCGATCTTATGGATCGTGCGAAAATGATTTATCTGTTCGGGATTAACGCCTCGTCGCTGCCTGCGTATGACCTGGAGCATAAGCTGAACCGGGTAAACATTCCCTGCGTCTACCACCTGGATCCCCACATGAACCTGGAATTTTCAGTGGGAATGACTGCGGATGATCTGGCAATCGCTATTTCTTACAGCGGAGAAACAAAGGAAATCCTCCTCTCTGCTGAAAAAGCCAAAGAAAAGGGAGCCAAACTGGTTGCCATCACGCAGAAAAATAATAATTCACTGGCCCAGATGGCGGATATCCTGCTTGCCGTACCAAGCGATGAAAAACGGCTGCGAATCGGTGCGGTGAGTTCGAAACTTTCGCAGATGTTTTATACTGACTTGCTTTACCTTTGCCTGATTCAAAAAGACTTTGACAGAGTATCAGACTTCCTCTATGAAACAAGTGAGCTTGTTAATAAACTACTTTAGCGATGTGATATGATGGATCTTTCTAAAATTGATACGGAACAAAGAAATCCCGATACGATGAATATCGACGCAGTGCCGACCTTTGAGATGCTGGAAATGATTAACCGGGAGGACGGCAAAGTAGCGGAAGCTGTGGCAAAAATTCTGCCCCAAATTACAAAGGCTGTCGATTCCATGTCAACAAAATTCATCAGAGGCGGCAGAATCGTCTATGTCGGAGCGGGGACATCGGGGCGACTAGGTTTTCTTGACGCCGCAGAAAGTGTGCCGACCTTTGGTATCGAAGAAGGACGGATCACCGGCCTGATCGCTGGCGGCCCGGAAGCGATGCGGCGCGCGGTCGAAGGTGCAGAGGATAATACGGAGCTGTGCGAAAAGGATCTGAAAAACATTAATTTCAGCGCGGCGGACGTGCTCGTTGGCCTAGCTGCAAGTGGCAGGACGCCTTATGTGATCGGGGGCATGAACTATGCACGCTCCATTGGAGCTGTCACCGTCTCTGTAACCTGCAATCCTGCAGGCTCAATGAACAGTCTTGCCGACTGTCCGATCGTCTGCGAAGTCGGCCCGGAGGTCATCACCGGCTCGACACGGATGAAATCAGGTACCGCTCAGAAAATGATTCTAAACATGATGTCGACAGCAATCATGATCAAAGACAACAAGGTGTTCAGCAACCTGATGGTCAATGTTCAGCCGACGAACGGCAAACTGCGCGAACGGGCGAAACGGATTGTCATGGAAATTACGGGAGCTGCAGAAAAGGAAGTTGGCGCGATTCTGATCGAAAGCGGATATAATGTGCCGGTCTCGATTGTTGCATTAATTACCGGCGTCGATAAAGAGGCCGCTGAGAAAAGGCTTAAGGAAGCGGGGGACAATCTGCGACGTGCCTTACACGATTGAATGCTGGAATAAAAAAATCCGTGACTGGTTGAATCGGCTGATTGAAGAAAAAGCGGTTCCGGGCGGCTGCTGGAGTCTGATCATGAGCGGAAGATCAATGACCGGAACGGCCGGCTGGGCACAGGTCGAACCCGAAAAAGTGCCCATGCGGCGTGAAACCCTGTTTGACCTAGCGTCGCTAACCAAAGTTGTCGGGACGATCCCCGGTATACTCATCTGCATTCAGCAGGGGAGCCTGAACCTCAACACGAAAATCTATGATGTGCTACCGGATTACCGGAACCACGATCTGACTGTGCTTGACCTGCTCACGCATACATCAGGTCTGCCGGCAGATCTAGAAAACAAGCACAACCTCACTCCAGGGAACATCCGTCAGGCTGTACTCAGTGTCAAGCCTACTGCTCCGAGGGGTGAGCAGATCGTTTACTCTGACATTGGCTTCCTGCTTCTCGGATTTGTTCTGGAGAAAATTCATGGCGATCTGAGACAGTTTTTAAAAAAAGAAGTTTTCGCCCCCGCTGGCATGTCTGCCACCAGCTTCCTCCCGGCCGACACTGGAAGATGCGCTGCAACTTCCTGGTCGGAGGAACGCGGAATGATTTGCGGGGAGGTCAATGACACCAAAGCCTGGCTGACCGGCGGAGTGGCCGGAAGTGCCGGACTCTTTTCAACCATCGATGATCTGACATGTTTTGCGGAAGTGCTGATCAGCGATAAAAACCCGGTTTTGGATGAATCTTCTTTATTAGATCTGCAGAAAGTCTGGCGCAGGGATGGGGACGACAAACGGTCACTCGGCTGGCAGATTATAGAACATGGCAGTGAAACGTGGCTTTACCATACTGGTTTTACCGGAACAAGCATGCTGCTCAACATCCGGAAGCGCAATGCATTCATACTGCTCACCAATGCCATCCATCCAGACCGCAATAAGGACGCCTTTGTTCGTGAGCGTAGGCAATTCATTGATCAATTTATTGAAAGTGAAAGCTGATTAAAGATGATTTCCTCCAGGCTGAAGTGCCCGGGGGATTTTTTAAGAATAAAACAAACATTTTTCAATGTAAGTCCAGCGAAAGACTTCCGAAACGGGGCCTAAACTCCAGCAGTTCCCCCGAATTTCTGAATGTGCTGCTGACCCATAAAAAAGCACCGATTTCTTTTAAAACTTAGAAATCGGTGCCTTTATTATTTAATCAAACGTTTTATTAATCTATATGTCCGTTTACTCAATGACGCGTCCGGCCGCAGCTTTGGAAAGACGGTTCATTATGGCTTGACCGATGCCTGTTTCCGCGAAGGTTTCGCTGTAGATGACATCGACATCCTGTGAATCAAAGTTGCGAAGCACAGCGAAAAGGTTGTGCGCCACACTCTCCGGCTCGCTGCGCCTGCCGCAGGTAAGTACAACGTCGGCCTGCGGAAAATCTTTTTTATTTTCCTCGGTTGTAAGGACGCCGACACGACGGTCACTGTTTTTCTCATGCGCGACCAGTTCCTGAATACGCGTCTTGCCTGCGGGAACGAGATACATGGTCGCTTCAGGCGCATAATGCTTGTACTTCATGCCCGGCGCTTTCGGCGCTTGGTCGGGCCGCGTCAGGCCGGGATCGTCGGCAACCGGACCGATGACTTCCTCAAGTTGCTCCCGAGAGATGCCGCCCGGACGAAGGATAGTCATTGGCGTTGTCGTGGCATCGATGACCGTCGATTCAACACCCACACCAGTCTCGCCGCCGTCAACGATACCGGCAATCTTCCCGTAAAGGTCGTGAAGCACGTGATCCGCCTGTGTCGGGCTCGGATGCCCTGAAGTGTTTGCGGAAGGCGCCGCGATTGGAAGGCCGGATGCCAGGATCAGGGCGCGGGCTACGGGATGGCTTGGCATCCGGACCGAAACAGTTGACAGGCCGGCGGTCATAGCGTCAGAAACCTCGCCCCTCGAGGGAAGAATAATTGTCAATGGCCCCGGCCAGAACGTGTCCATCAATTTTTTTGCCAGCGGATTGATTTCCGTGCAGATTTCACGGACTTGTTCCATCGTCGCTATGTGGACAATCAGCGGATTGTCGCTTGGCCGCCCCTTCGCTTCATAAATCTTGCGGACTGAGTCGTTGAATTTCGCGTTGCCGCCCAGTCCATAGACCGTCTCAGTCGGAAAGGCGACTATTTCGCCATCACTGAGACACTTCGCCGCCGCTTTGATCTGCGGATCATTTTCGAGATCTGCGGCTTCAGGATCAACCCGCCACAGCTGAGTCTCTATCATTATCAAATCCCCTTTATTCCAGAATTGCTGTTCAGACTGATTTTTCGCATGCCGACTCAAATAAGCTATTGACTTGGACATGCCTAATAAGACCGGCTGTCCCGCCGGTCTTCACAACACTCTCAGTATACACCATTTTCCGAAATCAAGCCTATTAGTCTACAATTCGACAGAACCGCCTACTTACTTTGTCACAGAATGCCAGATTTTCGAGAAAAAATCGACAACAAAGAGGTGTACCTCCACTTGGTCCTGTGGTTTTTTCGGCTGAGCGACTGATCTGCCCGTGCCGGGATCAGGTTGGGCCGCCTGGCTCTGTTCTTGATCCTGCTGAGTGGCCTGCTGAACCGCGGGCTGCGGTGTCGCAGAACCCGTGGGGTTGCTGCGGACCGCTTCGCTGTTTGAAAAGTCAAGGAAACAGAGTGGCGGGAATAAAACGCACCACCAGTTCGCCCCCTTCCCATCCCCCAAAGAAATCACAAGGGCCTGATAGCTTCCAGCCGGATAGACATAACTACCGTACATTTTCGTTGGAAAATCCGCCTGTCCAAGTCTGATTTTAAAAGTGCCGTCCGCGTGAAGCCGGCGCAGCGTCCGTGCGACTGTTTGTCGAAGTTCCGGCATGTGCGTGCGGATCACTTTTTCCGCCTCGGCTGGTGTTCTAAGATTCCGGACCCAACCCGTGATGTCGCTGTTGACCGCATCGCGGACCTGACGTTTCACCGTCTGATCCGCCGGGGTGTCGCTGTTCGCCAAAATTCTCAGCCGGATCGCATTCTCCGGAATTGGCCCCTGTGCATCAGCTTTTGTCGTGCTGCTCTGCCAGAAAAAGAAAACTAATAGATTAATAGATAAAATGATTATAAGTGCTAAGACTTTTTTCACCTTGCCCGCCTCCTTACCAGACATTGTGGTCAGGAAACGGTGGAACTAAACATTAAAAATGAATTATTTCTTGCGGAGCACGGCCATGACGTTCCGGTCGAGTCCGGCCATGTCCTGTTCGACGGACAAAGATTCGATCTGGTCCGGGAATGCGCTCCGGATCAGCCCGCTGACGGCGTTCCCCTGACCCGCACCGATTTCAAACGCGATGATCATCCGAATGGGTCCGAGCACCGCGGGCAGCTCCCGAATGATTTTTCGGTAAAAATCAAGCCCGTCATCACCGCCAAAAAGTGCGAGATGAGGCTCATAATTTTTTACCGTATCGCCCAGTTCGTCCATTTCGGGCCGTGATATATAGGGTGGATTGGAAACGAGCAGATCGAAGGCCTCATTCTTTAAAGGTTCAAGCAGATCACCTTGCTTAAAGGTAACCTTTGCGCCTAGGTCTGACGCATTTTCTCTGGCAATCGCCAGTGCCCGGTGCGAAAGATCAACCGCCGTAACATCCCACTCCGGATGTTCCAGCGCCAGTGTAATTGCAATCGCCCCGCTTCCGGTTCCGATGTCACAGACCGACAGATTTTTCCCAGCCGGAAAATAGCGTTCCGTCCACTTCTCGCACCGATAAACGAGTTCTTCTGTGTCCTGACGCGGGATGAGTACGTCGGATGTGACCTTGAAAGTCCTGCCGTAAAATGGCGCTTCTCCGATCATGTATTGAACCGGGGTGCCTTTTATCGCGTGTTCGGTCACCCGCTGCTTCAGCCACTCCTCGTCTTCAGGGGTAAGCAGTTCCCTGTTTTCGATGAGCATATCTGTTCTGGAAAGGTGAAGCCGGTTTTCAAGCAGGATTTCGCCGATATTTTCATCACGATGATGTTCTTTTAAAAAAGAAGATGCCCATCTGAGCGCTTCGAATCTTTTGAGTGTCACCGGGCATCCGCCTGTTCCATTTTTTTCGCCTGATCATTTAAAATCAGAGCGTCAATGATTTCGTCAAGTTTGCCGTCCAGAACCTGGTCCAACTGATGAATGGTAAGTCCGATCCGGTGATCTGTCACGCGGTTCTGTGGAAAATTGTAGGTACGGATCCGTTCGGACCGGTCGCCCGTGCCGACTGCCGATTTTCGGGTTGAATCATATTTTTCCTGCGCTTCCCGCTGATATTTATCGTAGACGCGTGCACGCAAAACTTTCATCGCTTTTTCCTTATTTTTGATCTGAGAGCGCTCTTCCTGGCAGGAAACAACGATGCCTGTCGGGATGTGCGTCAGCCGGATCGCCGACATCGTCGTGTTGACACTCTGGCCGCCGGGGCCGCTTGAAGCAAAGCGATCGACCCGGATGTCTTTTTCATTAAGTTCAACTTCGACATCTTTCGCTTCAGGCAATACAGCAACTGTCGCGGTCGATGAATGGATCCGCCCGCCGTTTTCAGTCTCCGGTACACGCTGCACGCGGTAGGCACCGCTTTCAAACTTCAGCCTGGAGTACGCGCCTTTGCCGGTAATCATGAAAACAATTTCTTTATATCCGCCGATTTCATTCGGGCTTTCGTCAATTATTTCCGTTTTCCAGCCGTGCTGTTCGGCGTAGCGGGAGTACATCCGAAAAAGGTCGCCCGCGAACAGGGCCGCCTCGTCTCCGCCCGCCGCACCGCGGATTTCAACGATGACATTCCGGTCATCATTCGGATCTTTGGGAATGAGCAGCTGCTTTAGCTGATTCTCGAGATCGGATTTTTGAGTTTCCAGGCGGATGATTTCATCCTGAACCATCTGTTTCATGGCATCCTCAAGCTGATCGCCGAGCATTGTCCGGGCGTCCGCGAGCTCGTCCACGGTTTCCGTGTATTTTTTATAAACTGTTACAGTTTCCTGGAGATCGGACTGTTCTATTGAGTAATCACGCAGTTTTGCCGGATCGCTGATGACATCCGGATCGGCCAGGAGCTGATTCAGTTTTTCATAACGCTCCTCCATTGACTGCAGACGTTCAAACATGATTTCTACCACATCCATTCAGGGAAAACGCTTTACACATTAATTATATGATACAACGGTTTTAAGCGTCAAAAAACGCGGGTCCGGTCAGATCGGCGGATGGTCGTAGCAATGCCTGCAAACCGGGTAATAACTCTCGTTGCCGCCGATCTGAATCTGTTCGCCGGAATAAACCGGTTTGCCGTTACTATCGATGCGCAGGTTCATCGTCGCTTTTTTTTCACAGAACCAGCAAATCGTCTTCATTTCTTCGATTTTGTCCGCATAGAGCAGCAGATACTTGCTCCCTTCGAAAAGCTCGTTACGAAAATCATTTTTCAGACCGAAGCCCATCACCGGAATTTTGCATTCATCAACAATTTTCGCAAGTTGAAGCACATGCTCCTTGCTGAGAAATTGGGCTTCGTCGATCAGCACACAGTGCGGCCTCGGTTTATAGTCGGCAACGATGTTGAAAATGTTGGTCTCTTTAAAAATAGGAATAGCGGAGCGTTTGAATCCGATCCGGCTCGAGATGGAGCCGACCTCATCCCGGTCGTCAATACCGGAAGTAAACAGCAGAACGGGTTTCCCCTGTTCTTCGTAATTATGTGCGACTTTAATAATTTCGATCGATTTGCCGCTGTTCATCGCGCCGTATTTGAAAAAAAGCTGTGCCATGGGATCTTTCCTTTCTTATTGTAGATGCAAAAATGGTTTATTCGATTGCTGCGATTCGGTGCGAGTTTTGCCCAATTTGGCGCTGCTTCCGTTTCAGGGTGACTTCCCCGGATTTTGGGGCAACTCCTCCCTGTTTTGGGCAATTCTTTTATGTACGAAAAACAGACAGGAGCTCCCTGCCTGCCGCTTTTATCTTAAAAAAAAAAACATAAATTAAAACGGCTGATTCCGATTGACACACGCGATAGCAACCGCTGTGGCCGGGAAGTGCCGTTTCTTTTTTCGAGCCTCTGAATACAGCCTTATTTGAGGTTGTATTTCTGTTTGAACCGGTCGACACGTCCGCCTTTGTCCGCAAATTTCTGACGGCCCGTGTAGAATGGATGTGAGTCGGAACTTACTTCGACGGAAATCAACGGATATTCATTACCGTCTTCCCATTGGATCGTCTGATTCGAAGTCTTTGTCGAACCACTCAAAAACTTAAAACCGGTACTTGCGTCCACAAATACGACTTTGTGATAGTCAGGATGGATACCTGGTTTCATTTCATTCATCTCCTTTGCGCCCTGATTATTCTCTCAAACCAGAGTTTGATAGCATAACGCACAACGAGTATTATATCAAGCA
Organism: Sporolactobacillus shoreae; assembly: GCF_004684935.1. Taxonomy (GTDB): domain Bacteria; phylum Bacillota; class Bacilli; order Bacillales; family Sporolactobacillaceae; genus Sporolactobacillus; species Sporolactobacillus shoreae. Next base: position 14,000 of record NZ_SRJD01000002.1, on the reverse strand, counting down.
AGAAGGCAATTTGCAAGCTGATCAGCTGCTTAATGCTGCGCCTGAATCAGCCCGTTTTTCTCCTTGTCAAACAGGTCGAAGAATTCCTGATTGGATTTTGTTTCACGGATCCTTTTATAAAAGGATTCCACAAATTCCGCGGATTCATCCATTGTCTTACGCATCGTCCACAGTTTGTCGAGGTGATCGGCGTTGACGAGCAGTTCTTCCTTACGTGTTCCAGAGCGGCGAATGTCGATCGCAGGAAAAATGCGACGTTCGGCCAGCCGGCGGTCAAGGTGCAGTTCCATGTTACCTGTACCCTTGAACTCCTCATAAATGACATCGTCCATACGTGAGCCGGTGTCGACCAGCGCGGTGGCCAAGATCGTCAGGCTACCGCCTTCCTCGATATTTCGCGCCGCGCCGAAGAATTTCTTCGGCTTGTGAAGAGCGGCCGGGTCAATACCTCCGGAAAGTGTGCGTCCGCTTGGCGGAATGACCAGGTTGTAGGCGCGGGCGAGCCGGGTGATGCTGTCCATCAGGATGATCACGTCGCGCTTCTGCTCGACAAGACGCATCGCCCGTTCAAGCACCAGTTCAGAGACTTTCACGTGGTTCTCCGGAACTTCATCAAAAGTTGAGCTGACGACGTCCCCTTTTACTGAACGTTCAATGTCTGTCACTTCTTCAGGACGTTCATCGACAAGCAAGACGATCAGGTCGGCATCGGGATAATTGACGCTGATGCTGTTCGCAATTTCCTTAAGAAGTGTCGTTTTTCCTGCTTTCGGCGGAGCGACAATCAGACCGCGCTGTCCGAAGCCGACCGGCGAGATCATATCGATAATACGTGTCGAAAGGTTCTCTTTTTCAGTTTCCAGAACCATATGGCGGTTTGGATACAGAGGCGTCAGCGCCGGAAAATGCACCCGTTCTTTGGCCGTATCCGGATTCACTCCGTTGACCGCTTCCACTCTGAGTAATCCGAAATATCGCTCATTTTCCTTCGGCGGACGCACTTTCCCGGTGACTTTGTCGCCGTTACGCAGGTCAAATCTGCGGATCTGCGACGCGGAAATATAAATATCCTCCGAGCTCGGCGAATAATTGATCGGACGCAAAAATCCAAACCCTTCAGTCGGAATGATTTCCAGAACGCCTTCCATTAACGAAAGGCCATCCTGCTCCGCCTGCTTTTTCAGGATTGAAAAAATAAGTTCCCGCTTTGTCAGTTTGCTGTAATAAGATACTTTGTACTCTTTAGCATGCTCATAGAGATCTTTGAGTTTCATATTCTCTAATTCTGCTAATGTTATTGGCATTGCCACACCACATTTCTTCAATTTTGCATTATTTTTACGATAATTTTGATCAGGTGAACGAAAAAAGATAGGAAGATTCCATTTCGGCTTCCGACGCAAGAATGGGGCACGCTGAGTCATTCAATTGTACATTTTGCTTTCGGTTTCCGGAATTTAGCACGGACACGTGCCTGGAGAGGAAAAAGGACATTTTTCATCCGAGTCCACACCCCGCCATCATTCATAGGGGTTATCCGGCCGGAGTGATCCAGCCAAACATATTGGGCGGGGTTTGTTCCAAGAGCTTAAACGTTCGATATCATCATATAACCTATTTTCTTTTTAGCACATTATGCCCATTTTATCAACTATTAGAACAAAATTTCAAAAAAACAGGCGAGAAACTGCAAAAAATCCTTTTTTTGCTGAATTACCGTTTTTACTAAGAAAAGCTGGGCAAGCCCGGTTTCTAATCATTGATCCTGTGTCATTGAGGTGTTGCTGAGACAGTATACTGGATAGTGGCTTCAACATTTCAAAAGAAAAGAGGCCCCGTCTCCGGGACCACTTTCTCTTTCATCAGTTCTTATTACGGTTTAATAACCGCCAAACGGGTTGCTGCCGAACAGTCCCTGCAGCTCTGACACTATTTGTGACAAAAGCGACAGGGCAACCACTGAAATAAAAATGGACTGGGCGATACCGACAACGACAGTTGTGATCAGATAGGTGTAAAGTCTGTCGAAGGTGCCGTTATTTTTATACGTAAAAATGATTGAAGCAAAGGGTTGATAAAACAATCCGATGCCCAAGACAAGCAGAATGGCTGTCAGAAAGTTATTGAGTTTCACTAGTTCGAATAGGAAAAAAAGCGCCGATGCAAATACGCCGAGTGTCGCCTGACCCGCATACTGAGAAATAAAGACATGAAACGGAGTCGCCGCTTTATAAGCCAGGTGCACAACGGCATATGTAATAACAGCCACAAGAAGGAAAAGAATAGCCAAGGAAAAGAATATTCCAAAGAACGGACCGACCATACTGGGAGCGGGTACATCAGATGAATAAAATCCTGTTACCGCGGAAACCACGTTATGCATCATCAGCGCAAACCCCAGTGCTAAAAAGAACGATGCCAGTCCTATGCTGATATACCCGTAGATTTTACTCGTTTCCTCATAAGAAGCCTGAATCGGATGCTTCAAAGTACGGACTAGGAAACCCCAGTAACCGGCAGCCACTTGTTTTCCTTTTTCCGCCGTAGCATTTAATTGATCTCTTGACGCGGAAGGAGCCGGCTGGCTGGAAAATGGGGCACCACCCGTACCGGCTTCCGGATCGGACGCGGGTGCAGACTGTGCTGCACCAATGATTGATGCGCCGCAGTTCGTACAGAAACGGCTGTCGGCATCAATTTCAGTTCCACAATTCGGACACTTCATTTTTACATCTCCAATTTTTGTATAAATAAATGCAACACTTTAAATATACAAAAAAGCACACCAATGTGGAAGGTTATCTTCGTAAAAATTCAGTTAAATATACTTAGTCCGATTTGCATAGAAAGGACATTCCTGTCTATTAAACTTTCTTATTGCAAGGCTTTGCTACACTTGCCTGTTGTTTTTCGCTCCAATCAACGAAGGAGCAAAAACAACATTAAATTTAAAATCAGCCTATTGCAAAAAAAACAGGATTAAGAAACCATCCTGTTTTAACACTCTTCGTACACTTATTCCTGTTCCCTGAGATTTTCGCGGGTTTCGGCTTCTTCAGCCTGCTCGCGCCAGACATGTGCACCGATGCCGCTGAGTTTCTCCATCAGATGGTCATAGCCACGGTCGATGTGTTCCACACCGGTGATTTCCGTGACACCACGTGCGATCAGTCCGGCGATAACCAGAGAAGCCCCGGCGCGAAGGTCGGTCGCCCGGACTCTGGCCCCTTCGAGATGCGATGATCCGCCCAATATTGCCGAACGTCCCTCGACTTTTACCTCAGCACCCATCCGGCGCAACTCATCAATATGTTTGAAACGTGCGCTGTAGATCGTGTCGGTGATGATGCTCGTACCTGCCGCCTGAGTCAACAGGCTGGTCAGCGGCTGCTGAAGGTCGGTCGGGAATCCAGGATAGACAAGCGTTTTGACATCAACGCTTTTTAATTGACCGGTGCATTTGGAGACAAGCATCTGATCCTCGCCTGTCTGAACATCAGCGCCCATTTCACGCAACTTTGCTGTCAGAGATTCCAGATGCTGAGGAATCACGTTGTCAATCAGCAGTTCACGCCCCTCGGCCGCACCGATAATCATAAACGTGCCCGCCTCAATCCGGTCTGGGATAATCATGTGGCGGCACCCGTGCAGCTCCTGAACGCCATCAACACGTATTACGTCGGTACCGGCGCCTTTGATTTTCGCGCCCATACTTGTCAGGAGGGTAACCACGTCAATGATTTCCGGCTCCTTAGCCGCGTTCTCGATCACCGTCTGCCCCTCGGCCCTTACTGCGGCGAGCAGGATGTTGATCGTTGCGCCGACACTGACGACGTCCAGATAAATGCGCGCGCCGTGAAGCCTTTCCGCACGAAGGTAAATCGCTCCGCGTTCATTGGTGACACGGGCTCCAAGCGCTTCGAAGCCCTTGATGTGCTGGTCGATCGGCCGCGGGCCGAGATTACACCCGCCCGGGAGCCCGATCACTGCCTGATGAAATCGGCCGAGCATCGCGCCCATCATATAGTAGGAAGCGCGCAGTTTCTTGACGGAACCGTTCGGAAGCGGCATGTCCACCATTTCTCTCGGATCAACCACAATGGTATTGTCATGAAAGGTAATTTTGCCACCGATTTCCTGCAGCAGTTTGCAAAGTGTGCGGACATCTGAAATATCAGGGAGCTGATCGATCGTTACCGGGGAGTCAGCAAGGATCGTCGCCGGAATCAGCGCGACCGCACTGTTTTTCGCCCCGCTTATCTGGACGGTGCCACCCAAGCGGTGTCCGCCTTCAATCAATAATTTTTCCATGTTCATAAAACTTCCTTTTCAGTCGCTTATATGGGCATGTGCCAATTTTGGCTATGAGATCTTCCAAGCCGGACTCACGGTTTAAATATGTATGAATATAAAAGGCTGCCTATGTCCTGTTGAAATTTTCTGAAAGAAGATCCATTATCGGACGAAAGGCGCAAAACCGTGTCCCAGCTCAAAAAAACACGATATATACTGCTTGTCGTTAATTATTATAACATAAAAAAAAACAACAGATGTCTGCGGACGCCTGACCGCATCCGGCAGAGCCGTACTTACACCACTTCTTTTTTTATCGCGGTGACAAGTTCCGCAATATCAAACGGTTTGGAAAAACAGGCGATGGCCCCATTCTGCATTGCATCCCGCATCATCTCGTTGTCCTCGTAGGCTGTCATTATCATGACTTTAATATCTGGCTTGAGTTCTTTTATTTTCTTCAGAATTTCCGTCCCCGCCATTCCGGGGATTCTCATATCGAGAAGGACAAGCACTATATCCTCTTCCTGAATCAGCTTCAGCGCCTGGCCGCCATTCGCTGCGAGAAAAGGGACATAACCTTCACCCTTCAGAATTTCATTAAGCAACAGACGGATACCGGCCTGGTCGTCCACAACCATGATCCGCCCCAATGTTTTAGTATCACTTACGGCCATCTTATTCCCCTCTCTCGGAACATGAATCAATAATCCATTAATAAAATTCGCCGGTATGGGATGATTTACCTTCTTTTAATTCTTGATTTTACGAGATGTTTTCCCGACTTTTTTTGGCGCGATTAAAAAAGCTGCCCGTCAGCCGATTACATAGGCTTAAGGACAGTTTTTAATGGGCTTATTATTTTTTATTTTCCAGCGATGCGTGGATGAAGTCGCGGAATAACGGCTCCGGCCGTGTCGGACGCGACTTGAATTCAGGATGGAACTGGCAGGCGACAAACCACGGATGGTCTTCCAGTTCGATCATTTCAACCAGTCGGTTGTCCGGGCTAACGCCTGAGAATGTCAGCCCTTTTTCCGTCATGGCTTTACGATACTGGTTGTTGAATTCATAGCGGTGACGATGGCGCTGGTAAATAATTTCTTTGCCGTAGGCTTCGGCTGCCTTGGTGTCTTTGACAATCTTGCACGGATAAAGGCCGAGCCGCTGCGTGCCGCCCAGATCCTCAACATCCTGCTGCTCGGGCAGCAGATCAATGATTGGATCCTTGGCTTTCTGATCAAATTCAGTGGAATCGGCACCTGAGAGGCCGAGCACATGTCGGGCAAATTCGATCGAAGCCAGCTGCATGCCAAGGCAAATGCCGAAGAACGGTACTTTGTTCTCGCGTGCATACTGAATCGCCAGAATTTTGCCTTCGATGCCTCGGTCGCCGAAGCCCCCGGGAACGATGATGCCCTGTACATCCTTCAGATAGCTGTCCACATTTTCCGGAAGAATATCCTCGGAATTTATGTATTGGACATCAACCTCCGCACCGTAGTTATAACCACCGTGTTTGAGCGATTCAACAACTGAGATATAGGCGTCTTTGAGTTCCACGTATTTTCCGACCAGACCAATTTTTATCTCACGTTTGGGATGCAGGACCTTGTCCACCAGATCGTGCCACTCGCTCATGTTCGCTTCGCCATCCGGCAGATCCAGCTTCTCACAGACAATGTCGTCCAGATGCTGGGCCTGGAGCTGTAGCGGCACCTGATACAGAGTTTCCGCATCACGCGCTTCGATTACCGCTTTTTTGTCGATATCGCAGAACAGCGCAATTTTATCCTTCATTTCCTGAGTCACAGGTTGTTCCGTCCGTACAACGATAACGTTCGGTTGGATGCCCAGGCTGCGCAGTTCCTTGACGCTGTGTTGCGTCGGTTTCGTTTTCATCTCGCCGGCAGCCTTGATATAAGGGATCAGCGTACAGTGGATATACAGCACATTGTCCAGGCCGACATCACTCTTAATCTGACGAATCGCTTCGAGGAACGGCAAGCTTTCAATGTCACCGACTGTACCGCCGATTTCCGTAATCACCACATCAGCGCCGGTCGTTTTTCCTGCCCGGAACACCCGATCCTTGATTTCATTTGTAATATGGGGGATGACTTGTACCGTTCTGCCAAGGTAATCGCCGCGGCGCTCCTTTTTCAGCACGGATGAATAAATTTTTCCTGTTGTCACGTTACTGTTCTTGTTCAGATTAATATCAATAAACCGCTCATAGTGGCCCAGATCGAGATCGGTTTCCGCCCCGTCATCCGTCACGAAAACTTCCCCGTGCTGATAAGGACTCATTGTCCCCGGATCCACGTTAATGTATGGATCAAACTTCTGAATGGTTACCTTAAGCCCTCTGTTTTTCAGCAGCCGCCCAAGAGAAGCCGCGGTAATCCCCTTTCCGAGCGACGATACGACACCGCCGGTTACAAAAATATATTTCGTCATGCTTCACGTTTCCCCCTTCTCATAAAGAAAACTTGGCAAAACCAAGCCTTTGGCGCAGGCTGAGCCTTAGTTGCCCTTACACTATAATCCTTTAAATTTTTACTTCCCTATAGTGCAAAAAAAATATAAAAAATAAAAGCGACACCGCTCCTCTTCCGGAGGGCCCCGCTTTTCTCTTCATTAACGTTTCTATTGCGCCCTTTGCAATTCTAACAGACTTAATGACCCGAATCAAGAGCGCTTTTGGGCCAATCCTTAAGAGGTCTGAAAGGCGACAAAACAGGCGGACAATGATCCCATCCGCCCGGTCCGCTTTTCTCATTCTTCTTCGTCATCTATTCCGGCGCTTCTTCTGATCCGCTGCACATCATCATCATCATGATCGTCGTAATCATCTTCACTTGAGTCATCGGTCAGATCTTCTTCGGTTTCATCTTCATCGATGTCTTCATCCGAATCATCGTAATCGTCAAAGCCATCCTCAGCAATCTTATTTTTGGAATGCTGTGCATCGCCAAGTGTTTTGGCGACATCGTCTTCGCGTTGGTCCAGAGGATACCAGTTACGCAGCGCCCAGAGATTATGGCCGACATTCAGAAAACGTCCGTCAAGTGAAAGTGTTGTGTAAAGCCGTGCGATGGTTTCACCATTGTCTGCCTCAATTTCCCCATCTTTGAAAACCTGATCTGCCAGCGCGTAAAAATCTTTCGGTTCTTTGTTGCTGCTCAGTAATATATCATACAATTGATTCACTCTTGACTTCTCGAGTACATGTTCTGTCAATGGTAACACCCTTTCCTTCATCAATGACCCTTTCAGTGAGCCGTTTCACATCGTGCGGCCGTTCTTCCGTCCGTCCAATATCCGGCGGCGGTTCTCACCGCGCATTAAAAAAGAGCATAGCCGGGCTCATTGCAGGTTATACAATAACTACAATAATCGGTTCTGATCCTAAAATCAAGTATTCACACAAAAAAATAAGTGAGGCAGTTTCACCCTAAAAACGGATCCTAATTTTCACCCGGGCCGGCCTTTGTGAGAGTTAGCACGACTCCTCAAATTTTGTCGATACATCTGGAAAATTGGGATATATTAAAAAGAGACATTTAAAATCCGTCGTTTTATTTTGATGAATTGAGGACAGGGGGATTTTCACCTTTATGGTGCTACTTACGATTGTATTCGTTCTTGTACTTATCGTTATAATACTTGCCGCCGGTATCCTGCTCGATATTTTCACCGGCATCAAGATGCGGCATCCGGATCTGCCTGAATACCCGACCGTCCCCGGCCTGAACCGGCTCCACTATTTTACGGACGGCCGTGATCTCTTCAGTGATATGCTTCGTAGCATCAGCCAGGCGAAGAGCCATATCCATCTGTCTTTTTTTATTTTCGAGGCCGATGAAGTCGGCCGTGAATGGCTGGAGCTTCTGAAAAAGAAAGCAGCTGAAGGTGTGGAGGTACGTCTCTTGCTGGACTCATTAGGTGCCGGTGGCATGAAAAAGAAGGAAGATGAGCTGGCACGGGCGGGCGTGCAGCTCGCTTTTTCGGGCAAGGTCGGTTTCCCTTTCACCTTTTATTATATGAACCGACGAAATCACCGGAAAATCACTGTCATCGACGGAAAAACGGGTTACTTCGGCGGATTCAATGTCAGCCGCGATTATATTGGCAATAAACCTGAAATGGGCTCCTGGCATGACAATCATCTCAAAGTAGAAGGAGAAAGCGTCACTGAAATGCAGCGCCTTTTTCTGTTCGACTGGCAGCTGGCTACGGGCGAGACTCCGGATCAGGAGGGATTTTACCCATCTCTTGAAAAGGGAACGGCCAGGCTGACCTTAACAGGATCGAGCGGCAAACAAGTGGAAGATCTTTTTGCCGAAAAGCTGCGGACTGCCCAATCCTCAATCATAATCGGCTCGCCCTATTTCATCCCGACCCGGAAGTTGATGAATATCATGCTGGACCGGCTTGAACATGGGGTTCAATTGACCTTCCTGCTTCCGATGAAAAAAGATCATGCTCTGGTTAGACCCGCGTCGTTTTTTTACCTCAAGCCGCTTGTCGAAAAAGGGGCGCGGTTGTACCACTTATACCAGGGTTTTTATCATTCAAAGGTTTTTGTCATTGACCAAAGCCTCTGTTACATCGGAACTGCCAACTTTGATCAGCGCAGCTTTTTCTGGAACGATGAACTCAGTGGCTTCTCCGAAGACAAAGAGCTGATCCGGGAGGTGCTTGATCAGCTTCACAAAGAAATCCGCGAAAACTCCGTGCCCGTAAATGCTGAAAAAATTGCAAAGCGGACCCCGTATGAAAAACTGAAAACGGTCTGTGCCAGCTGGTTCAGTTTGTTTCTGTGAGCCCCTTAGGAGAGCCCTACAGATTGATTTTTATAATTTCTCAGACACTAAAAAACGACCCCTGCACGGAGCCGTTCTTGGTCTTCTTTTTTACATTTTTTCAGGAGCGTGGACGCCGATCAGGTCCATGCCGTTCTTCAGTGTGATCCGTACGGCTTTCATCAGCGCGACGCGGGCTTTGCTAAGCGGTATGTTGCCTTCATCGAGCACTTTTTCCGCGTTGTAAAAGCTGTGCAGACTCGAAGCCAGATCAAACAGGTAGGACGGAATGTGCTGAATCGCCAGTTTGGCGGCGCTGTCGGCGACAATTGCCGGGAAATTTCCGAGTTTCTTCAAAAGGTCGATTTCTTTTTCGCCGGTCAGCAGGCTCAGATCCGGTGCAACCGTTTGATCCGATTCGAGATCCTCAGCCTTTTTCAGCATACTCGTAATCCGCGCGTAGGCGTACTGAACATAGTAGACCGGATTTTCATTGGAATGAGAAATCGCGAGATCGAGATCAAAATCCAGATGGCTGTCCGAGCTGCGCATAGCGAAGAAATAGCGCGCCGCATCAACGCCGACATCCTCCATCAGTTCGCGCATCGTGACCGCCTTCCCGGTCCGCTTGCTCATTTTGACTTTTTCCCCGTCCTTGAACAGATTCACGAGCTGGATAATCTGAACGGTCAGGTCATCCGGATTGTAGCCGAGCGCCTGCATCGCCGCTTTCATTCTGGGCACATAGCCATGGTGGTCTGCTCCAAGTACGTCGATCAGCTGATCAAAGCCGCGGTCGAATTTATCTTTATGGTAGGAAATATCCGGAGTGAAATAGGTGTACGAACCATCCGTCTTGATGAGCACACGGTCCTTGTCATCACCATATTCCGACGTTTTCAGCCAGAGTGCGCTGTCTTTTTCGTATGTTTCGCCCTTGTCCTTCAGTACTTGGAGCGCCGCCTCAACCTTGTGCGTCTCATAAAGTGAAAGCTCTGAGTACCAGCGGTCGAAAGTGACACGGAAGTCGGCCAGATCTGTTTTGATGCCGTGCATCAGATGTTCGACACCGAAGTTGCGGAAGAAGCGCAGGCGCTCTTCTTCAGGTTTACTGATGATCGAGTCACCGTACTGCGCGACCAATTGTTTGGCCAGCTCAATGATGTCTTTGCCATGATAGCCATTTTCAGGAATTTCCGCTTCCGCGCCCAGTTTCTGGCGGTAGCGGGCTTCCAATGAAACGGCCAGATTGCTAATCTGATTACCACCATCGTTGATATAATATTCTGCGCTCGCTTGATAACCCGCCTTGTTCAGCAGTTTGCACAGTGTATCACCAACCGCCGCGCCGCGCGCGTGGCCGAGGTGCAGGCTTCCGGTCGGGTTGGCGGAGACAAATTCGACAAGAATTTTCTTGCCCGCCCCGGCTTCGGAAGCCCCATAGGCGTCGCCGGCTTCGAGAATCGCAGGAATCAGGTCAGTCAGATACTGATTATCCAGAAAAAAATTAATAAAGCCCGGCCCGGCAATCTCGATTTCGCGAATGTGGCCTTTTTTCTTGTCAAAGTTCGCGACCAACTCTTCCGCGATTTTACGCGGCGCTTTTTTCGCAATCCGCGCCAGCTGCATCGCCATGTTCGCTGCGAAGTCGCCGTGCGCTTTATCCTTTGGCGCTTCAAGTACGACTTCAGGTACTTGCTCTGGCTCAGCCAGCCCGGCTTTGACCACAGCGTGCTTGATTTCTTCCTTTAATTGCTGCTTGACTTGCTCGACAATCGTCATCTTTTAACCTCCAAATTACCTTCAAACCTGTCGCAATTTATTGAAACAAGCTTAATTTTTCTTGTGTTTCAGATCATATCGGAAATCCAAATAAAATTTCCCGGCGAACTGCCCCTGAAGTTTTAATTCGTAGACCAGTTTTGCCGCACCCGACCCGCTTTTGCGGTCCCACGCGGCTTCGATTTTTTCCGCCGTGGCTTCGGTCGTCACCTGACCAATGGGCAATTCACAACTCCCGGTCATCCTTTTTCCGAGAAAAAGCGGCTGTCTCAGAGGGAGATCTCCCGCACGCCGGAGCAGCGCTTCACCATCTCCGATTTTTATTGTGTAATTCGCTTTTCCCGAATGCTCAATTCTGTCGCTGAAAAAAAGATAAAGACCGCCGGCACCTTCAGCCAGCCGGCCCTGAAGCACGGACCGCGTTTCACCGTCCGCTTCCGGCAGACCTTCATTTTCCGTCCGGCTCGTAAAAACAAGATTAATATCATGTGTCTCCACGAGCCCGCCTCCAGTCCGCCATCCGATTCGGCGCAATTTTCCATACTTCTACTACTATAAAATAATGACTGTCATCGGGCAAGGTTCTGAGTATCTTTTTTTGTTAAAACGCTATTTTTTCTATCTTTGACCAAAAAGGGGGAGATTAGCCTTTCCGGCCACGTTTAGATCTCTCAACACTGAAGCATACTATTGGAAAAATAAGATGTCCGGAAAAGATATTTGAAACGGATTGAGCGGGGAAGATCGTTTTTTCGTTTGGGAGGTTCTTTGACTATGTATCATAGCGCACATGCGAGAAATAGAAAAAGGTTCTTTTTTTTCTGGCTGACGCGGATCAGCGCTGTTTTTTTTGGCTCGCTGCTTCTTTTCATATGCGCGATTTTTCTGGCTGCAAAGCTGGCCGGACCGATGGACATTCCGGATGCGCGACCAGCGCTGTTTTACGACAGCCGAGGGAAGCTGATCGGAAAATGGGAGACAAAGAGCCAGCAATGGGTTGCGATCAACCACATGGCCCCTTCTATTAAGCTGGCTACGCTTGCGATCGAGGACCGGCGCTTCTTTCAGCACCACGGTTTTGATCTCCGCCGCATTGCGGGTTCGGCTATTGCTGATCTACGAAGTTTTTCCAAGGCTGAGGGTGCGAGCACAATCACAATGCAATACGCGAAAAATTTATTTTTAACCAATGATAAAACATGGATGCGCAAAGCTACTGAAGTGTTTTATACCATTCGTCTGGAAATGAACGAATCAAAGAAAGACATCCTTGAGGGCTACCTGAACACGATCTATTACGGTCACGGTGCGTACGGCATCGAGGCCGCAGCAAAAACCTATTTTAATAAGGACGCAGACGATCTGACACTGGCAGAATCCAGCATGCTTGCTGGAATTCCGAATGGGCCGAGTATCTATTCTCCGCTCTTGAATTACAATGAAGCAAAAAAAAGACAACGTGTCGTTCTGGATACAATGGTTGCCAGCGGTTTTCTTACAAAAAGTCGCGCCGATGCCGCTTACCGGGAACCACTCGCACTCGCCCACAAAGAGAAAACAGTACAGCGGACCGCCCCCTATTTTCAAGACGCCGTCCGACAGGAACTGACCGGCCGACTGCATCTAACTGCTAAAGAGCTGGAATCGGGAGGTCTGAAAGTCTACACAACGCTCGACGCGGAATCGCAGCAGGCCGCTGAATATTGGGTACAAAAGACGATTCCGGCGAATTCAAAAATACAGACCGCGCTTGTCGCTATTGATCCGAAAACCGGCGGCGTAGTGGCCATGGTCGGCGGCCGTAATTATCAGAGCAGCACATTCAACCGGGCGGTCTCAGCAAAGCGCGCGCCCGGTTCCGCCTTCAAGCCTTTTCTCTATTATGCGGCGCTTAGAAACGGATTTACTCCGGCAACGCAGCTCAAAAGCACGCCGACCGTTTTCACTTTTGATGACGGGAAAAAAACTTACACGCCGAACAACTTCGGCGGCTACTATGCGGACAAGCCGATCACTATGGAACAGGCACTCGCCCTTTCCGACAATATTTTCGCCGTTAAAACGCATCTGGCCATCGGCATGGACAAGCTGGTCAATGCCGCCCGGGAGGCAGGAATCACGAGTCCACTCGCCCCGGTTCCCTCGCTGGCACTTGGATCCGAACCGGTCAGCGTTCTTGAAATGGCGCGGGGCTACGCCACTCTGGCAAACGAAGGCGAAAGAGTTCAGCCCGATCTGATTACCAAAGTAACAGATCAGGCAGGGCATGTGCTGTATGAGTGGTCACCGCAAAAAAAACAGGTGATGAACAAGGATGCTTCGTTCGTACTATCGCAAATGATGACCGGCATTTTCGATAAAAGGCTTGACGGCTATACAAAAGTGACCGGTGCTCAGGTCTCCGAACGGCTGACACATAAAATCGCCGCCAAAACCGGATCAACACCGACCGACAGCTGGATGTCGGGATTTACTCCTGATCTCGTCGCCACCGTCTGGGTCGGTTATGACAAGGGTGAGACAATCAGCACTTTTCCAGAAACCGGATACGCGAAGGACATCTGGTCCCATTTTATGGAATCCGCCCTCGACGGCATGCCGGAAAACCAGTTTAAGCCACCGGAGGGTGTGATCAGTGTCAGCATGGATCCGAAAACCGGGCTGCTTGCGGGCAATGGATGCCCGGGACGCCCGACCTATTTTGTCAAAGGCACGCAGCCGACTGCTTACTGCAGTGAAACAACGGAAAATACGGTAAAACCGAAAAAAGCGGAGAACAAGGGCTTTTTTTACAGACTGTTCCATTGGTTTAGGTGAAAAATTTTTCTATTTGAAGTGTTTGTACGGAGAGCGGGCAAAAATGCTGGATGCAAATGCGTGCTATCAGCGGGATTTCCGCGCTTTACCAGCCGCTTTCCGTGCTTTACCAGCCGCTTTCCGTGCTTTACCAGCCGCTTTCCGTGCTTTACCAGCCGCTTTCCGTGCTTTACAGGAGTTAGTCTTTTAAGTGGACACGTCAGAATGGGATCCCATATGATTGTACTATCCTAAAAAAGGGCGTGTTCGAAAATGGCTTTTGATTCGGAGTACCGAGAATATGTCGCCAAATTGGTCGTT
>NZ_SRJD01000029.1 GCF_004684935.1 Sporolactobacillus shoreae | reverse complement strand
TGACCGCTTTTTTGATAGCCGTCCATACTTTTCACCTCTTGGAAAAGTATGGACACGAAAAGATAAGGCTAAAAGCGGATACCGTCTAAAGACGGTGGGTTTAGACCACGCTTTTGTAAGCTAAATTGATATTTATTAAAAGGAGCGATTAATCATGGCATTGTCACTAGCCCCCTATTTAATGATGGACGGTAATGCAGAAGAAGCCATTCAGTTCTACGAAAAAGCATTGGATGCCAAAGTCGCTTTCAAACAGACTTTTGGAGAAATGCCGGCGGATCCGAATTTTCCGCTGCCGGAAGAGGCAAAGGACCTTGTGTCACATGCGATGGTAAAAATCGGTGACTCCGACCTGATGTTCTCCGACAACTTTCCGGGTCAGACCAGTCAGACTGGAGATCAAGTCACTATTTGTATTACCTCGGACAGCAAAGAAAAATCCACTCAGATTTTCGAAGATCTGAGTGAAGGCGGTACGGTAAAAATGCCGTTGCAGGATACTTTCTTCAGCCCTGCCTATGGCATTGTTACAGACAAGTTTGGAATCACCTTCCAGATTTTCACTGAAGGAAAAATGTAAACAGAATCCTATTTAATAAGTATAAAGAGCGGTCCTGTTCACCAAACGGTGGCAGAGGCCGCTTTTTTTATCGATGCAAAACTCCCTATTCATTCTTTGACCGCATCGCGCTTGAAAGAAAAACAATGGCGCAAAAGTAAAACAAAACGGCAAACGCATTATGGTCAACAGTTTGAAGGATACCGATGGCAGTAAATAGAGCAGCCATTGCGTAATGGTAAAACCTTTTCCTTTTTATAGTCAATGAGAACCACTTCCTTCATCACAGTAAATGGGTTAAAACTGTTCTTTTTCATATAAATAAAGAGATGAAAGATAAGAGATACAAGCGAAGATCACGGTCACAACGATACTGGAGATCATCGGGTGTTTTAAGAACGACAGAAAAATACCAGAATTGATCTTTAGTGAGAGAAATTTCCCAATTCCAAACGAAAATAGGAAGAAGACAACCATCACAACTAACTGGGCAGCTTTAAAACCGAATTTAAAATAAATCGGGTAGTATATTGATGTAAAAATACAGGTAAAGCAAAGAGAGAAAACCAGTACTTTGTAATCAAGTATCTGACCGCCAAATTCATGAAAAACATTTTTCAATACGAAACTCATAATGATCCAGGAAAGCCAGGAGAACAGCCACCATACGCTGATCATGAGGTACCTGGCATCCACGACCGACCGCCTTTTCAGAGGAAGACTGAGTACAAGCCGGTTTTGTATTTTATCACTTTCACCCGTAGTAACATTTGAGTAAAGTACCATGAGAAAAGCGATAAAAGCCACACCAAGGCCATTTATCCATTGAAACAACAGCTCACTATTGCCAAACAAATTTCCCCAGCTCAGAGCATAAATCAGCAGAAAAACCGGTGCAATATAGGCTGTCTTTCTTTGCGTATACATATCCTTTACCATTAAATGAATCATCCCTTATGGCTCCTTCCATAGCTATAATACAGTTTCAGATGCCCGCATTTGAAAAGTTACTTTTTGGCTTCCTGGCAAGGGTCATAATTCCGGCTATGACATAGAGAACAGCCGGAACGACTTCCATTATACTTGTGACACCAGCCAAAATCAGAAGCCATCCGCCAAGTTTCGTCCCGCTGCCGCGTTTCAAAAGAATGAGTGATCCGATCATTAAAATAAGGCTGATGACAGAAAAAACAACAAGAATCGTACCGACCAAATGGAGCAGATGGACGATGTTGGTGACGTCCTGAGAACTCAGATTACTTCCCGCTGCACTGAGCTGTTGTTCTAACGCAGACGGATTTAATGAAACCGAGCGCACACCTGAGATTAGTGCTAGAAAATTAATCACACCTGCAATGATTGCCAGTACTATTTCACCTGTTCTTTTCATTTAAAATTTCTCCTTTTTGATGGATATGGCATAAGTAAATCTTCCAATGGATGGATCATTTATGATGTACCTCGTCATCCAGTTTTTTGCAGCATCTAGAATTCCTCCTTTTGATAAAAGTGAATAGACAGGAAATAAGAGGCAAAGACTATAATTACGGTTACGATAATAATAGCGATCATCGGATATCCAGTGACCTCCGAAAAGGCTTCATAATAGATTCCGTTCTGTGATATTTTCTCAATAAAGAAGAAAAACAAAAAGAGGAAAAGCATCGCAATAAATTGAGTGATCTTGTAGCCGAATTTGTAATAAACAGGATATGTGATTGATGAAAGTAGATAGGTTATGCAAAGCGAAAAGATCAACGATCTAAAGCTGATCTGTATGGTTGTTGCTTGAAAAATAACTTTTAATAGTAACGTGAAAATGACACAGAAAAAATAAGTAAACAGCCACCAACAACTGATCATAGCGTATTTAACGTCAATGACTGAACGCCTTCTCACAGGAAGACTAAGTACAAGGCGGTTTTGTCTCTTGTCACTTTCTTTTGTGCCAAAATTAGAAAAGACAACCATTAAATACGCGAAGTACGCAGCAATAAAACCATTTACTACAGGAAGAAAAGAATTGTCCGTCACATTAAATGTGGTTCCACTCCCTGTGTTCAAGAGCCAGACCAATAAAAATAAGGGTTGGACATAAGCCAGCTTCCTCTGTGTCAAGATTTCCTTCTTTATCAACTGATACATTACGACTCCCCTCTCAATGTTAACGACAGAATCAGAATCCCTTAACGATTAATACCATTTGATTTGACAAGATAATACATAATTTCATCAAGATTGGGTCTCTCTAGATGAAGATTAGATTGATCTGCGAGTTCTCTTGCTTCCTTCCCTTCCATAAGTGCCTCAAACCCCAGCGACGTCTCTTTGATCGAAATGGGATGAGCCGCTTTTATTTCAGATTCCGCACTCCTTGGCCCTTTAACGAGTAAATAGGCCTCTGACAGGTCCTCCATCTCCTTACTGAATAAGATCTTCCCATCCAGAATAAATGTAATATAATCTGCAACTTTTTCGAGATCCGTCGTGATATGCGTTGAGAAAAAGATAGCCTTATTTTCATCTTGAATCACATCAAGCAGGACATCCAGCAATTCTTTTCTGAAAACCGGATCAAGTCCGGATGTCGGTTCATCCATAATGATCAGTTCGGCATGATGTGAGAGCGCCACGGCCAGTGCAAATTTCATTTTTGTTCCCTTTGATAGTGCTTTTACCTTTTTGTCAAGCGGTACGTCAAATTCCTTTATGTACCGATAAAAAATGTCATCATCCCATCTTTCATAGAAAGGCGCAATGACCCGTTTATTTTTTTCTACCGTCAGTTCCTCGAAAAATACATCCTGGTCATAAACAAAACCTATACGTTGCTTCAGGGCTTTTATGTTATTTTTAAAACTTTCGCCGAATAAACGGACATCACCGCTGTCGATGTGGACAAGATCCATGATGCAGCGGATGGTTGTACTTTTCCCGGCACCGTTTGGTCCGATAAAGCCCATAATGTACCCCTTTTTTAATGAAAAGCTGACATCATCAAGCGCAAATCCTTTAAATGATTTGTTGACATGACTTAATTCGAGAATATCATCCATCGTTAGTCCTCCATGTACCACTTTTTGATTAACAAAACCATCTGATTCAGGGTCATGCCATACTTTTTGCTTTCGCCAATAAGCTGTTTCAGCTGAGTTTGTAATTCTGCCAATTGTTTCTTCCGCAACGCATTTTTATCGTGAAGAGAAACAAAAAAACCTTTTCCAGGAACGGAATCAATGAGCCCGTCATTTTCAAGATCTTCATATGCCCTTTTTGTTGTGATGACGCTGATCCCCAGCTCCTTAGCCAATGCGCGAATGGAAGGCAGTTGGCCGCCTTCCTCAATACCACCGTTTAAAATCTGTTCCGCAATCTGATTTCTGATCTGCTGATAGATGGGCTGATCTGCGGAATTCATGAGAATAATATCCATAGCAACACCAACTGTTCATACTGTATATATTCAATATATACAGTTGTATTCTTTATGTCAATAATAATTTGAGTGTTTATGCGAATCCGGGAATTACGTGCTATCATAGAAGGATCAAAATATTTTTTTCGGAGTGACATAACGGTGAATCAATTTGACTGGTTAACAAAAATCACCTGGACAGATGGAATAATAGCTCTATGTATTCTAGTCTTATTTATCTTCGCACGCTTCCTCTTTTCCAAATATTTTCCGAAGCTGGTTGCTAAGCTTACGAAGTTCAGTAAGAGCCAAATTGATGATGCTTTGATCACCGCTTTTCGCCGACCAATCGGTTTTATCCTGATTGCGACCGGATTCTATCTGGCATTGACCTATCTGCCGATACCATCCCACTGGAAGCATGTGATTACTCTCTTTTACCAGTCAGCAGCCACATTTTCAATTGGTTGGGGCTTTTACCTCTTCTCCGACACAATCGGTGTTTTTTTTAGCCACATGGGTGCCCGTTATGATTTACAATTCAATAATATTATTATTCCTTTTCTTTCCAAATTAGCCAAATTTATTGTGGCCATTTTGACGATTGTGCTGATTCTGGATCAATGGAACTATCATGTGACCGGGTTGATTACGGGTCTGGGTATCGGGGGTCTCGCCATCGCAATGGCCGCAAAAGATACACTCAGCAACTTGTTTGGAGGTTTTGTGATCATTACTGATGCTCCGTTTACCATTGGAGAATTGATCCATACTGGTACGATTGAAGGAATCGTTGAAGATATTAATTTCCGGTCGACACGTATCAGAACAACTGATCAGGCTCTGGTCACCGTTCCAAACTCAACACTAGCCAACCAGCCGATAACAAATCTTTCTAGGATGAAAAAACGCCGGATTTCTTTCAGCGTATCGATAAGTCTGGAAACACCCCGTGCACTGGTGAATCAATGTGTTACACAAATTCGAAAGCTCCTGTCTGAGGACCGCGAAGTTTATGATGAGGGTAAAATGGTTTATCTGGATGAAATTACTTCTTCAAGTATTAATTTGTTGGTTCAGTTTTATGTCCGGACAACAGATTTCGAGGAATGGCTGAAGCTCAAGGAAAAATTCAATTTTGCCCTATTGGCCATATTGGACGATGAAGGCATTGAACTCGCAACGGCACGTTCTCAGATGATTTTTGAAGTCCCACAGCAATCAATTTCCACTTCACCGTCCGACCATGAAAAGACAAGAAGTGATAAAACCACTGAAAATCAAAATCAGATCAGATCCGTAGAGTGAAAAAATATCCGCCCTTGACAAAGCGGATATTTTTTATCACATATATGCATTGAATCAAACTGTTTTACCCGGCTTTCTTATCAGTACAACTATGCCCGCCGCCATGAGAACCATTCCGCAAGGCAATCCTGCAGCGAAAAGTACAACACTGTTCACTGCACCGGCAACAATAAATAAAAGACCGGCAAAAATCATTCTTTTTTCATCTCGGGTTAGATACAAAGCGGCTGCGCTCAATAAAACTGCTGCCACACCAGCAATTAACGCCTGAAATCCAAATGTGAACAGGCTGCCGGCCGCCCCAATGGCCGTCCCCTTTTCCCCACTGTTTGTAAGAGCTGCCGCAAATCCTGCAGGTTTTGCAAAAATGATTAAAAAAAAGCCGAGAACTGCCTGAAAGAATGTTAACGCCATTCCGACCACCGCGATGATCTTACCCATATGTCTTCTGTGCATACCTGCCACCTCGTCTGGAGCTACCCTATTCTGATAAATCTGTTCATAGCCCGCTCCGACAGTAACTCTTTGCCTTTTCATTGTATGCCATCATGAGTAAGACATGCTTGAAGACTTCCACCCCTTCGATGGTTCAGATGGAGAAATAAAAAAATAACGAGGCAGAAAAACAGCCTCGTTTCCTTCTCTTTTATACATTAGATCCAAATCACCCGTTCTGCCGATAAAGCCCGGGATTTTCACGGGCATTTTCTTTTAAAGTCTGAATGGACCCCTTTATTTGTTGATTCAAAGCCTCAGCATTTTCACCCTCAATGACAAGCAAAACCTCCTTCGTTCTGATTGAAGAAAGGAAAGAAAGCGTTTTGGGAAGCTCTCTGACCGAAAATGTTTTCCCGTCGATTGAAAAATAGGCGGTACAGTGACTTTTTTTTATCGTTTCATACAGACGTAGCGCGCGCTTGAGTGTTAAAGTGTTCATGGATTTGAGCGGAACCTTGATCGATACAATTTGTTTGGTCATGACAGGAATCACCTCTTACTCAAATTCTTGATTGCATCCATCACTGCTTTTATTATATGCCATCATGCCATAATTGCAGAATGATAAACACTCAATCTCAATTTCGGTATTCTTATTTGGGATAAGAAAAACCGGGCAAAAATCGCCCAGTCCTAAAAATCCTTGATACGCATTGTTTTGCCTTCTTCCGGCGACGCTTTGGTTGCTCGCTTGCCGCGGGCGTCTCGCACCTCCGCGTCTGAGTTCGAATGTATATTCGCAGATTGAGTCCATCGATCATACTTTTTTGTCTTTTAAAAAAGCAGCCTCCCAAAAGAGCGCTGCTTTTCGTATCACCATTAATCAATCATTAGGATTAACGGGCGATTGTTTCATTTTCCCCTGTTTTTCCATGCTGAAGCTGATACATTTTAAAATACAGTCCTTTTTCCTTCAGCAACGATTGATGAGTTCCGCGCTCAACAATTTGCCCACGGTGAAGGACAAGGATCTGATCCGCATCCTGAATAGTTGAAAGCCGGTGTGCAATCGCAATAGTCGTTCTTCCCTTTCTCATCCGTGCCAGAGCAGCCTGGATCGCCTCTTCTGTCTCTGTGTCCACGCTTGCTGTGGCTTCATCAAGAACCAGCACCTTAGGATTAAGAGTCATTGTCCGGGCAAAAGAAAGGAGCTGCCTCTGGCCACTTGAAAATGTAGCGCCGCGTTCCCCAATCCGTTCATGATATTTGTTGGGCAGTTTTTCAATAAATCGGTCGGCCTGGACAAACTGAGCCGCTGCTTTCACTTCCTCATCCGATACATCATGACTCAGGCGTATGTTGTCAGTTACGTCTCCCACAAACATAAACGAGTCCTGCAGCACGAGGCCGATCCTGTTTCTCAGTTCCGCGTCAGAGTAGTTCTTCAGCGGTTCTCCGTCGATATAAATGGCTCCATGCTCCACAGGGTAAAAGCGCATCAATAGATTAATAATCGAACTTTTTCCGCTCCCTGTGTGCCCGACCAGTGCCACTGTCTCCCCAGGATTGGCAGTAAATGATATGTCTTTCAGAATATCCGTTTTTCCGTCATAAGAAAATGTCACATTTCTGAATTCAACGCGGCCTTCGCTGATGACCGGCGACTCATCTCCCTGCTGCACGGGTGCCATACGCTTATCATCAAGAAGACCAAATACACGTTCCGCTGAAACCATGGCCTGCTGGTACGTCGTTAGCTGCTGCATAACCTGGTTAACCGGATCAAAGAAGCGATCGAGGTAATTGACAAAGGCGTAGAGCACCCCGAGCTGAACCACTCCACCGATTGACTGAACACCAAAAAAACTCAGAATCATGATCAGGCCAATCAGATAGACCGAATAAACAGCTGAACGAAGCATCAGGCTGTTCAAGCTGACACTTCTTAACATCGCCGTTTTGTGCTCATCATTTATTTTCCCAAATTCCCTGCGCAGACGCTTTTGCTGGCGCATGGCCTGAATCATCGCCATACCCTGGAGGGATTCATTCAGTTTCGCGTTGAGCTGACTCAACTTCACCCGTGTGACCCGATAAATCTTTGAGCTGAGCCTGCCGTATACCCACATCAGCGTCAGCAAGAAGGGCATCAGGATCAGGCAAATCAGGGCCAATCGGACATCAAGGAAGAACATCCCGGCAAAAATACCTGCCATCATAATTCCACTGCTGACGAATGCTGAGAGCACACTCACATACAGATCCTTAATCGTTTCCGTATCATTCGTGATACGTGAAACCAAACTGCCACCTGGTGTCTGGTCAAAAAAACTCAGTCCCAGATGCTGAACCTTGCTGAACACCTCGACCCTCATTTTTTGAATCACATTCAATGCGATCTTCTGAAAAAGCAATACTTGAAAATAATTAAAAGTTGCAGATATCGCGTATAATCCGATAAATCCCGCGGCCAGCAGAATCAGCGGTTGCAACGGGAAATAGCGAGGCGTCAGATAATTATCAATAAAAACTTTCATGACGATCGGCCCAAGAACATCTGCGGCCGTCGCAATAATCAACAATGAAAAAGCCAGAATCAGGCTTTTTTTAAAATGTGACAGATAAGACATCAGGCGTTTCATGACATGTTCTTCTGTACGCTGTTCCTGTGCGGGATTCATCTCTGCTCTCATTGTTTCCCGCCTCCTTCCGAAACGAGGGACTCCAGCTGCTGGTGCGCATACATTTCCGCGTACCACCCACCTTCTCCCATCAACTCTTCATGTGTTCCTCTTTCACTTATTTGACCGTCATTGACAACAATAATTTGATCGGCATGTTCAACAGCACTCAGCCGATGCGCGGAAATGAGTGTTGTTTTGTTCTGTCTCTCTTTCTTCAAAGCCTTGAGAATAGCCACTTCAGTTCTTGCATCAACAGCTGAAAGTGAATCGTCAAAAATCAGGATTTCAGGGTCCGCCAAGAGTGCGCGCGCAATTGAAACGCGCTGTTTCTGACCGCCTGAAAGGGTTACCCCCCGTTCGCCGACGATTGTCTCATAACCGTCTACAAAGCTCAGAATGTCCTCGTGAATGCTGGCAAGTTTAGCTGCTCTTTCGACTTCTTTCTGAGTCGCTTCAGGCTTTGCAAAAGCAATATTTTCGGCAATTGTTGCAGAAAAGAGGATGTGATCCTGGGGAACATAACCGATGGCACTTCTTAGTGCCTCAAGTGTCACATTTTTTATTGGGACCTCACCAATCTCAATCTCACCATCCTGCAAATCAAATTCACGAAGCAACAGACGGAGCAGTGTGGTTTTTCCTGCTCCCGTTTTCCCCACGACGCCAAGAGTCTGTCCCTTGCCGACCGAAAAGGTAATTTCAGACAGGGCCGGGTTCTTACTTCCCGGATAGCTGAACGAATGGATATTATAATCAATTGCACCGCTGGGCACCTCATCTGAAGCCATTTTCGCATCAGTGATTTTTGGTTTTACTGCCAACAGTCGCCGTATCCGGTCATAAGAAGCACTTCCACGCTCAACGAGATTGAAAAGCCAACCGAATGCGAGCATCGGCCAGACAAGCTGACCCAGATAGAGTGTAAAACTGGTCAGTTGCCCGATTGAAAGCCTGCCGCTGACAACGGATCCGGAGCCGAAAATAAGCGCCAGAAAAAAGCAAAGGGCTACGATGAAGGTGATCGTCGGATCAAATAATGCGTCGATTTTCGCGACCGCCAAGTTTTTGTTCACCACATCTTTTGATGCGTCCCGGAACGTACGGATCTGCGCTTCCTCTTCTCCGAAAGCCTTGACCACGCGAGCGCCGGATATATTCTCCTGAACCTTGTCGTTCAGGTCAGAGAAAGCTTCCTGGGCTACACCAAACCTTTTATGTAACAGCGATCCATAATACATCGTCAGCACAGCCATAATCGGCATCGGGAGGAGAGCGATTATGGTCAGTTTCCAGCTGATCAAAGCCGACATGGTAATAATCACCATAGCACCCATTGTTATTGAATCAACCAGCGTCAGAATGCCTTCACCGGCGGCACCCTGAACGGCATTAATATCATTAGTCGCATGCGCCATCATGTCGCCTATTCTCTGCTTCTGATAGAAACTAGGAGAAAGTTTCGTAAAGTGCTTATACAGGTCATTACGCAATTGATTGGCCAGAATAATCGAAGATCCAAAAATTAACTGCCGCCAAATATAACCTGTACAGTAATATACAACTCCGACAAGAACAAGAAAACCAATCCATTCAGCAAGCACAAGGAGTGTCAGATTCCTCTTTCTAATGTCGTCTACAATGATGCCGACAACATAGGGCGGAATCAATGACAGAAAGCTGGAGAGCATGAGAAAAATAATACCAAATAAATATTTGAACCTTTCTTGTTTAAAAAACCACCATAAGTCCACAAAAATACGCAAAAGTACAACCTCCTTAATGCAAAACAATAGCTGTTTCAGGCACAAAAAAGCCGCGGGGGGAATATTTTCCCTTCTCCCGCGGCTTTTAAATAACAATAAACGAAAATGTCAAATCAAAAAAAACGTTTATTTATTATCCATGCCTGAAAAAGGGGCAAGCGTCAAATGATCATGTGCAGTAACAAATTTAATTCCGCGAACGGGAAAAACCACAACGTATGATAACTTCATGACACTCACCTCCCTTTTCATCTGAAAGCAATGCATTTATTATATAAGTTTTTACAGATAAAGTAAATATTAAAAACAAAAAAGGAATCGCGATTAAGCGACCCCTTTTACATAAAAATTGATTAATTGATCGAAATGAGTTTCCCTGATTTCTTAGCGTCATCTCTCTTCGGGAGAGTTACAGCCAGAACGCCATCCTTGAATGTTGCATTAATTTTTTCATCATCCACGCCATCCAGCATAAACCTGCGCACGTAGGATCCTGATGAGCGTTCCCTCCGCAAAAAGCTGCCGTCTTCATCCTTTTCATTACTTTCCTGTTTCCGCGAAGCCTGGACAGTCAAGACACCCTGGTCAAAATCCAGATGAATATTGTCCCTACTGAACCCTGGAAGATCGACTTTGATCACATACTCGTATTCTTTGTCTTCAATGTCTGCAGCAAACGGCTGGATACCTGAGTTGGACAAGAAGTTGTGTCCCCATTCATCAAACCAGGAAGGCAGGAAATCAAAGAACCCGTCACGATCTTTTTTTGTTGGATACAGATTTGCCATAATGCATTCCTCCTTGAATTTTATAGGGGTATTTTTTCTGTTTTATTTTTTTATCCCTATCGCTTACAACATCATTATAGTCTTTTGGTCAGTAAAGGTCAAAGAATTTTTGACCTTTACTGACTTTTAACATAAATTTTTCTGTCCTGAAACTTTTTCGCTGCTTCGATATAATGATATTAGAGCTTTGCTTCACAGTTAACAGTGAATGATGGAACGGAAAGGATGTTTTTGTATGGCAAAATCACTCGTTCTGGCAGAAAAGCCAAGTGTCGCCCGGGAAATCGCCCGTGTTCTCGGCTGCCGTAACGTCAGTAAAAGTTATATTGAGGGTAATCATTATGTCGTCACCTGGGCACTGGGTCATTTAATTGAGCTGAAAATGCCGGAGGACTATGACGGTCGCTATAAAACCTGGCGGATGGAAGATCTCCCGATCATCCCTGAAAAGATGGAAATCAAACCGATTAAACAGACAAGCGGGCAGTTCCGCTCCATCCGTCAGCTTGCCACACGGAAGGATTTCAGTGAACTGATCATAGCAACCGATGCGGGACGTGAAGGTGAGCTTGTTGCGCGCTGGATTATTGAGAAAATAAACTGGCGAAAACCTGTAAAAAGGTTATGGATCTCCTCACAGACTGATCGGGCCATCACCGAAGGCTTCAAAAATCTTAAACCGGCCAGTGACTTTGATAAGCTTTATCGCTCAGCAGTATGCCGTTCTGAAGCAGACTGGCTAATCGGTCTGAATATCTCGCGCGCACTGACAACAAAATACAATGATTCACTATCCGCGGGACGTGTTCAGACACCTACCCTCTCCATGATTCTTGAGAGGGAAAAACGGATTCATGCGTTCCGGCCTGAACCTTACTGGACCATTCAGGTTCAGGTTGGAGAATATACAGCAAACTGGCAGCGCGGAAATCAGACCAGGCTCTTTGATCAAAAGGAAGCGGAAGCAATCGCGCGCAGAATTAAAAGTCAGTGTGCCACCGTTCAGAAAACAGAAACAAAAAGAAAAACTGAACGCCAGCCTCTCCCCTATGATTTAACTGAACTGCAGCGGGACGCAAACAGGCATCTCGGGTTCTCCGCCAAAAAAACGCTGAACGTGCTGCAGAATCTGTACGAACACTATAAGATTGTGACCTATCCACGTACCGATTCACGGTATCTGACCCGTGACATCGCCGCAACAATGCCTGAACGGCTTAAAGCTATTTCTTCCGTGTATGGAGAAGAGACAAGGCAAATATTGCACAGACAAAAAGGAAAAGCTCTTGCAGATTTTGTATACAACGATTCAAAGGTCGGCGATCATCACGCTTTAATTCCAACTGAAGAACCGGTTTTCATCAATGATCTCTCTATAGACGAACGGAATCTATACGACATGATCATTACCCGTTTCCTGGCTCTTTTTTATCCTGAGTATCAATATGAGACCAGGAAGGCGATATTGGATGCGGATGGAGAAACGTTTATTATTCGTGATTCGGTTATCATTAATCCTGGATTTCACCTAATTACCCGCCAGGATAAGGAGCAGAATTCCCGCCCAAAGGCGTCCCTCAATAAAGGTCAGGCGCTTTCAATTAGTAAAACCGACATTTTGCAGCAGATGACCGAGCCCCCGGCGCGACTTTCGGAGGCTGACTTATTGACGCAAATGGAAAAATTCGGACTGGGCACACCTGCTACTAGAGCGGATATCATTGAGAAATTGATTCAGTCAGAGGCCATAGAACGCAACGCAGGAGGAAGGCTTAGCACCACTTCGAAGGGAAAACAGCTGATTGATCTGGTAAACCCGGAACTCAAATCCCCTGAGTTAACATCAAGGTGGGAGCTGGAACTGGAGAATATTGCAAAGGGAACAGGAAATCCATCCAAATTCATAGAAAATATACGTGAACAAACTCAGCAACTGGTAGCCGAAGTCAAGGACAGCGATCAGGATTACAAAATTCAGAATCTGACAGCCACTAAATGTCCGGAGTGCGGATCTCTCATGAAAGAATCACGTGACCGTGACGGTGGACGTGTTCTCGTGTGTACTAATCGATCGTGTGGATTCCGGAAGCGCAAGGATCCGAAAATTTCTAACCACCGGTGTCCTCACTGCCATAAAAAAATGGAACTTCATAAAGGTAAAGCGGGCGTTTACTTTCAATGCCGGAACTGCGGAATCGTCGAAAAGGCGGAAAAAATGGAGAAGAAGGCGGATAAGCGTGAAACACGGCATTTAATGAATAAGATGAATAGCAGTAATGAGGATTTCGGGAGTAGCCTGGCCGATGCTCTAAAAGCGGCTTTAGGAAATGACACTCAGAAATGAATAGTAAAAAATTGTCATATTAAAAGAGAGGCCATCAGGCCTCTCTTTTACGTAGAAATACTTCTCTCACAGGATAAAATCAGGTTAAGGCTCGAGCCCTGCTGACTTCAGTTCTCAGATCAGGAATTGAAGCAAATACGATCTCTGCGAGTGCCACATATCCCTTAGCAGTCGGATGCAAACCATCTTCATTGATCAACTCTGAAAAGTTCCCTTTATTTTTAAAAGCAGAGCGGATATCCACCGTAGGCAATCCAAGTTTTTGAACCATCTCTCTAAGTGAGCGGTTATACATTCCGTGCCAGTGTTCTATTCCACCGCAACAGCTAATCCAGTGCCCTATTGAATGGCTGTAATGATCCATCAGCGAGTGATAATAACGCGCCGGATCAAGAGGCAGCAGGCTGAGCACCACGGGCACTGCGCCGGAAGCAGAAATTCTCTGCGTCATCTGCCTGATATTTGACAGATAGCGGTTCAGCGGCACAATGGGGACGTGTTCTTCTTCAGGAAGCTTGGCGACCTGATCCCATCGAAAATTGCAGTCATTCCCGCCGACATTAATCAGAACGAGATCTGGATGGAGCTGTAAGACATCTTTGTCCAGACGCTTGACAAGCAAATCTGAATTGTCATTGAAAACGCCCTTATTGACCACTTCATCCTGATTGCCAAGAAACCGCTGAAGAAGTGTCGGATAGTTATCTCTGATAATCTTGAATCTTCCGCTCACAAAAGTAATTCCTCGTGTTACGCTATCACCGAAGCAAACAATTTTCACTTCTATCATCTCCCGAAATGTACCGGCTTTATTGTAACAGCCGGGAGAAAACCTTACATATATACTATCAGAAGGCAGTCAAACTTTACAGTATCCAGGAACAGAAAAAAACTATTTTCTGGAAAAAGTGACGCCCGTATTCAGTTTTTTGACTTTGTCAAAAAAGTTTTTCTTAAAAATCTGGTAGAGAACTTCCGCAAAAATAAGTCCCATAGCGATCGCGCCTGACAGAACAAACGCTTTCTCGGCCAGATGAATAGCCATGTCATAATGATCTCCGACCACTCGGCTCATGACAGTATAAGTCAATCCTCCCGGCACCAGCGGAATAATTCCCGCGACACTATAGACGATCACTGGATTTTTATAAAGTCTGGCAAAAATCTGGCTCGTTAGAGCAATCACAAATGAAGCGGCAAATGTGGCAACAAAGTCATTGCCGTTCCATTGATACAGAAAAAAATAAATCAACCAAGCGATGGCACCAATCAATCCGCCATGAATCAACGGCTTACGCGGAATATTATATATGATTCCAAAAGCACAGGTCGCAATAAAACTTGTCATGGACTGTATCAGAAATGTTATAATGATTCCCAATTCATTCACCTTCAATAGAGTGCTAAAGCAAAGGCGATACCAATACCGATAGCAAAAGCGGTGAGTCCGGCTTCCGCAGACTTGGACAGACCTGAGACCAAGTCGCCGGCCATCACATCACGCACAGCGTTGGTGATCGGCACCCCGGGAACCAGAGGCATAACAGCACCTATAATAATTTTATTTAATTCAAGCCCCATGCCTATTCTAACACTCAGAACGGCTATCAATCCGACTAGAATGGAAGACATGAACTCAGAAAAAAATTTCACCTTTGTCAGCCGGTGAAAATAGATGGTTCCGGCCTGCCCCGCACCTCCGGCGATAAAAGCCGGAAGTATGTCCCCCCACCTGCCCAAAAACATAATAAGAAAGCAGCTGCTTGCAGCAGCAGCAGCCAAAATCTGCAGCCATTCGGGATAGGTATTCACTATCCGGTCAATATGCTTCAGCCTCCGATGAATTTCTTCGATCTGTGCCCCGCCCTCGGCAACCTGTCTCGAAAGGCTGTTCACTTCGCTCACTTTGCGAAGATTAGTACCCCGGCGTGTAATTCTTACAAGCTGCGTTACATCACGACCTTCAATCGCAAAAACAATCCCTGTCGGTGTCACAAAGCTCTGCGCCTCATGAACCGAAAAGCTTTGCGCCAGCCGGTTCATTGTATCTTCAACACGAAACGTTTCCGCTCCGTTTTCCAAAAGAATTTTACCGGCGAGAACACAAACTTCAGCCACTTCATGGATAAAATTAATATTTTTTTCATTTGTCTTATTTATTTTATAGAAACCATTCATTTACAGAAAATCTTCTCTCTCTTTTGAGTATGATTATTATAATATGGCTATCTTCGCGGAACAAGACTTTTACATAGTTTTAACAGATGAAAATGTCAAACAGCAAAAAGCATGCTATAATTAATTGATGTGAAAATCACTGTTTCGTCATTCTATGCCGCTTGACGCGAGTGGTTTCGAGTAACACAGCTTCTTTTTGCGATACTCAAAAAAAGTGTTTCAAAACATTTCAAAGATGGACAAAATACCATTGAGGATGTCGAAACACAAGAGGTTATCGATTTTTTCAAATTTGAGAGGAGTGGACACACCCGATGGTCAAACTTGTATTGATTCGTCACGGACAAAGCGCCTGGAACTTGGAAAACAGGTTTACAGGATGGACAGATGTTGATTTAACTGAAAAAGGTGAACAGGAAGCAACTGAAGCCGGCGAAATTTTAAAAAAGAACGGCTTCGCATTTGATCTCGCCTATACCTCTGTACTGACCAGAGCAAATCATACACTGTGGAATGTCCTGCACGCACTT
This sequence comes from Sporolactobacillus shoreae, assembly GCF_004684935.1. Lineage (GTDB taxonomy): Bacteria > Bacillota > Bacilli > Bacillales > Sporolactobacillaceae > Sporolactobacillus > Sporolactobacillus shoreae. The sequence continues at coordinate 15,945 of NZ_SRJD01000029.1, read as the reverse complement.
AATCTGACCTGGATTCCTGTAGAACACACCTGGCGTCTGAATGAACGTCATTACGGTGCTCTTCAGGGCTTGAATAAGGCCGCGACTGCAGAGAAATACGGTGCCGAGCAGGTACATATTTGGAGACGTTCCGCGGATGTCCAGCCACCTGCACTGACGCAGGATGATGAACGTTATATTGCCCAGCTGAATGATCCACGGTATGCAGGCCTTACTGAAGCTGAACAGCCTCTGACAGAAGATCTTCTGGATACAGTTGACCGTGTGCTCGTTTACTGGAACAAAGAAATCGTTCCTCAGATCAAGGCGGGCAAAAAAGTGATTATCGCAGCTCATGGTAATTCACTTCGCGCGCTGGTGAAGCATCTCGATAACGTTTCAGCTGATACGATTGTTGGTCTGAACATCCCTACAGGCACTCCGCTGGTTTATGAGCTTGACGAAAACCTCAGGCCTCTGAATCGCTATTATCTTGGTGAAAACGGACCTCTGGACAAAGAGGTTCTTCCTTCCGCTGAAACAAAATAATAGTTAGTGCTTTGCGGAAACACTCCTGCTTCAGCGGGAGTGTTTTTTATTAACGGCTGATGGAGCAAAAAAAACCTCCGGAACGATCCGGAGGCATCAGACAAGTTTCACATCTGTGCGGTTTCCTTAGCAATTGAATCGGGAAAAAGTTCGTCTGACATGGGCTGTCAGTTCACCCCGGAACAGATGAGATACAATGTCAAAATAAGCTGGGTAGTTATGCTAAGTGCAAAGAATAAAAAATTGGGCTTGTTAATCATGTTCAACGTGATTATTGTAAACCCTTTCTTAAAAAATGTAAAGGCTATCATTGATCATCCTAACGGTTACATTGACGCCAGGGTCGGTATTTTCAGCAATGTCTCCGCCCACCTGGCAAACTGGAACAGGCCTCTGTCATTCAGACGACGACCGATACATTGCATGCCCACCGGAATTCCACCGGTCGTGAAACCGATGGGCAAGGAACACGCCGGCTGTCCTGTCAGGTTGACCGGACTTGTCATCATCCAGTCTGATTCGGGATTAATCTGCTTACCATTGATCCGTTCAGGTCCCTCAGAATTAAAAGGATAGACTGCGGCCGCAAGTGTCGGGGAGACAAGAACATCAAATTTTGGAAATTGTCCTTGAAACATTTTCCACAGATAAGTCCGATAATTGTTCATATTGAGGAGCTCCTCGGCCGTGGCATTTTCACCTCTCCGAATCATTGAAATTAACGTTTCAGATAATTCATCCCGGTGTTCGGCCATTAAATTTTTCGTACTGACTGCGAGGCCGATCATCCACAGACGATTAAAATAGTGAACATATCCTTCCAGATCCTTATTCATGCGTATTTCAGCCGGTTCAACAATTGCTCCGGATTCGCTGAAACTCTCAAGTGCATGATAGAAAACAGACTGAATTTCAGAATCTACTTCATACATCCCAAAATCCACTGTATACCCGATGCGAAACTGCTTCTTCCTTCTCCCAAGTGTTTCGCTTATTGGTGGATCCAACCTGTCTAGCGAATACGGATCGAGTACTGAAGGCCCCTGCATTACATCAAACATCAATGCCGCATCCGATACCGTTCGGGTTATCGGACCGTAACTAATGAATGGGAGAGTGTTCGCAAAAAGATCTTCTGGATGGTTATCCGCCGGAATTCTTCCGAAACTCGGCTTAAACCCAAATACGCCGCACAGGCTTGATGGAATACGTATCGATCCCCCTCCGTCGCTTCCCTCAGCAAGGGGGCAAAATCCGGCAGCTACCGCGGCGGCTGATCCTCCACTGGATCCCCCAGTTCCATTATCGGTTTGCCATGGATTTCTGGACGCGCCGAACAATCGATTATTGGTTGTTCCCTTGTGTCCGAACTCCGGCGTATTGGTTTTTCCCAGGAGTACCGCTCCCGCCGATTTTAACCGTGCGACGACAGTTGCGTCGTACCCGGGAATATGGTTTTCATAAACTAGACTGCCGTACGTAGTCCGCAGTCCTTTCGTATTCGTGAGATCCTTGATGGCCACTGGTACGCCGTCCAGAGGCAGCGCAGTCTTTTCTTTGTATCTTCTTCCGGATGTCTCAGCCGAATGAAGCGCCTCCTCGCGGTTTAGCGTAACAAACGCATTAATCAGCGGATTCAGTCTGTCAATCCGATTCAGGGCATCCCGAATCACCTCAACAGGGGTCAAACTGCCTTTCCTATAGGCATTAATTAACTCGATCGCGCTTAGAGAAAAAGTTCCTGACAAACCGCACCTCTTCTTTCTTTTATTAGTTAACTAAATTATAAAATCAGTTTACATTTAAAGTATAAATGAAAATAAGTTCAAATAAAAATGACTGCCCCATTACAGGCAGTCTCCTTATCGTTTTACTACTTCATTATAAGCGGTTAGATTGATGCATCCTTGCTTTGATCAGTACACCTGCAATCGCTTTGGCCGCAGGATTCCTTGATCGCGCAAGCCGCGCATTTTCCCTTCCGGCTCGTCTGAAAGAATTTTACCATCATCCATGCCGCATATCCGAATATTAACAATCCAAGAACGGTACTGACGATAATCCCCATAATATGATCCTTCCTTTTGATTGAAATGGTTCAGAATCCGAGCAACAGACCGGTGCGATAAAAGATAAATGAGATCAGATAAGCCAATATCACGCAGTATCCGATGGTAAACAAAGTCAGCTTTGCTGTCCCTACTTCGTGTTTTATCGCTGGAACGGTTGACATGCAGGGGATATACAATAACGTAAATACCATAAAACTGTATGCCTGAAGGGGAGTAAACGCCTGTCTAATGGATTCGTTCAGTGATCCGTCCCCTGAAGCGTGGTAAATAATTCCCAGAGTGGACACAACCGATTCCTTCGCCAGAAACCCAGTAACGAGCGCCGAAGCAGCTTGCCATGTTCCAAATCCCAGTGGTGCAACAATCGGAGCGATTGAGGAGCAGGCAAGGGCAAGAAAACTCTGCTGGATATCGACATTAACGCCGCCGGGTCCCGTATAAGAAAGTAACCAGACAAAAATTGTCCCGCCCAGAATAAAGGTCGTGGCCTTTTTTACAAATCCTTTGGCTTTATCCCAAGTACTCTGCAATATTGTCTGCAGATTTGGAATCCGGTAAGGAGGCATTTCAATGACAAAAACCGATTTTTCTTTTTTCATAAACATTGAAAATATCTTGGCCATGATCATTGCCATCACAATGCTTAGAAAATAAAGTGATAAAACGACAAGCGCCTGATATTTCGCAAAGAAAACTCCTGCAAACAGACTGTATACCGTCAAACGGGCCGAGCAAGACATTAACGGTGATATCAGTACGGTTAGCAGCCTTTCCTTCGGCTGTTCAATCGTGCGAGCAGCCATTACTCCGGGTATGTTACATCCGAAACCGATCACAAGTGGAATAAATGCTTTGCCATTCAGACCAACTGCTTGCATCAGCCGATCCATGACCAGAGCCACACGTGCCATATAACCTGAATCTTCAATCCAGGAGATAAAAAAGAAGAGAACAAATATCTGAGGGACGAAGACGATCACTCCGCCTACACCTGCGATGATCCCGTTCAGAATGACATCCCGGATAAATGGAACAACACCCATCCATTCGAGAACCGTCCGCGTCCAGTCCGTCAGTGGACCTGAGAAAAAAGCATCCAGTATATTGGAGAACGGGTTTCCAATCCAATTGAATGTAGCGTGAAAAATCAGGTACATGACGCCAAAAAACAATGGAATTCCAAGGAACCGGTTTGTCACAAACGCATCAATTTTTGTGGAAATAGAAGAGCTGGCCTCTTCTTTCTTATTAACGACCTTGGCAAGGATGCGGTTGATATACCTCTTCCTAACATGATGAATCCATTCTGCAGCTGTGATACTTCGGCTTCTTCCGGCGAAAGTTCTATTTAGTCTTTCTGCTATCCGGGCCGCTTCCAGTGAATCAGCAGACAGCCGGACAAAATCCACAACTACCTGGTTACCCTCAAGATACTGTATGGCCAGCCATCGTTTATTCATCTTCACATCAGGCATTATCGATTCCAATGAACCTATCGCTTTTTCAATATCGAATCCATAGTCCAATGAAAAGTAGGATTTTTTCACGTCCTTCAGGTGCGCCATTGTCTCCATTACAGCGTGGCAACCGCGGCCGCTCCTTGCAACGACAGGAAGGACCGGCACATTTAATAGCTCTGAGAGTTTTTGATCATCTATTGAAATTCCGCGATGTTTCGCCACATCGAGCATATTAAGTGCGATGACAGCAGGCTTTCCAAATTCAAGTAATTCAATGGTCAGCTGCAGATTTCTCGCCAGCTGAGAGGCATCAATAATATTAATCATGGCTGAGAAATCATTTTCAAGCAAGAAAGTAGTCGCTACCGATTCATCCTTGGAAAGAGGAGACATCGCATAGAGCCCGGGCAAATCAACCAGTGTTCCGAGATTGTCTTTTAACCTTCCAATCTTTTTCTCAACAGTAACCCCGGTCCAGTTTCCGACAAAAGCATAAGAACCAGTCAGTAAATTAAATAATGAGGTTTTTCCTGTATTTGGATTACCAAAAAGGGCAAATTCCAAAGTCACTCACACTCCACAAGAATGCAGTCCGCTTCAGATCGCCGGATTCCAATACATTCTCCGCAGGACTCAAACATGCACGGACCTCCGAAGGGCATTGAGGATTTATAGCATATTTTTTCTCCCACAGTGATCCCCAGATCCATAAGCCTTCTCCGAATGACTCGATCTATTTGTGACAGGTCCGAGATTTTGGCATAGGTACCTGGCTTTAGCTCAGATAACTGCATCGTGAATCCTCCTGACAAAACTGCTGGTATTGATAATTGTTTTCATTTAATTTTAGGCCATCTATCGCTATTTGACAATCCCTGTTTTTGATACAGCTTTTCGTCTGCGTTCGGAATAACATCTAGAATGTCGACAAGTTAACAAAAAAAAAGAATATTTTCGGCATTTAAATCATAAATGTTTACAAATATTGTGAAGAAACTTATGATTTCTTATTAGGAGGATTCAAAATGAACAGCGACGTTGATTCTGTCAAGGATTTGAAGATTGACTATGAGAAAGTTGTAAATAATGTGAGTGAGGCTGTCATTATCTTACAGGGTGACCGGATTATTTCTGCAAATAATCCGGCAGTAAAACTGTTTTCAGGTGGCAGACAGTCTCCAGTTGCTGGCACCCCTCTTTCTCAATTTATCGATATGAATCCGTTGTCACAATTACATGATCGGATTCACCAAGTCATTTATGACAAATTAAGCAATAATCAAATGAAACTATCGATAACCTCGTGGGAAGGTTTAATGACACCTGTAGAAGTTCTGATAAATTCCATAGATCCCTCAGATCAGACGCTGGTACAACTGACCCTATGGGATCTCAGCGGGCAAAAAGCGATTGAAGAAAAGTTGATGCAGTCAGAAAAGCTCTCCGTCATTGGAAAATTATCCGCAGGAATTCTTCATGAAATAAAAAACCCGCTGACCTCAATAAAAGGCTTTTTGCAGCTAATGCAGAAGGAGCCTGTAATAAACAGGAATTATATTGACATTATCCTTGGTGAAGTCAACCAGATTGAAAAAATAGCCGGAGAGCTCCTCCATTTTTCCAAACCAAAGCCCCAAAGTTTTGAGCTGCAAGATCTGACGGTTATTGCCAGAGAAGCGATGTTTCTGTTTGAAACTCTGGCACTTAAGAATCAAATAACCCTTGATTTACAGTCAGGAAATTCGGAACATCTGATCTTCGGAGACGGCACTCAACTCAGACAGGTTTTTATCAACCTGATTAAAAACGCGATCGAAGCATCCGAAGATGGAGGTAAAGTAACGATTGTACTTTCATCATGTCATTCACAGGAACGCGTGATGATACACAATACGGGGAAGGAAATTCCGGAATCCCTGCTAAAAAAACTCGGAAAATCTTTTATCACAACCAAGGAAAACGGAACAGGTCTTGGATTAATGGTTAGTTATACAATTATTGGCAATCATCGAGGTATGGTTACTGTAAAGAGTGCGAAAGGTAAGGGCACCTCATTTCTTATTACTTTCCCTAAGACACAAAAATAATAGAAAAAAAGGCAGAAAGATCTCAATTTGATCACTTTCTGCCTTATAAATAGGGTTCATGACTGGTAAAGAGCGACGATACCTTCCTGAGGATCGAGCTGCAGTTGTAGCGAAGCAGAGTATGGATCTTTCTGCATCTCCCTTTCAATCCAGAAACGAATGGCCTCAATAATATTTGACTCAATGAGTACTTGTTTCCTTTCGTCCACATAAACCTCGGCGGAAAATCCATAATCATCGTCAAATATTAATTCGGTTTTCACATGATCCGTGGAGATCTGTTTCTTATCAGAAATAAACAGACAAATTGCGTTAACGATTTCCTGTTCCGAGATGATTACCTCTTCCATTGATCGGATTCCTCAGCCTTTCTGCGTCTGGAACGGTCTGCTATGCTGACAAAGAGATAACGGATCAATGCAATGATTGCGATAATGGCAAGAATATTAATCAGAAATCCTGCCATCATTCCAAATCCTCCGAAGTGGGAAAGCAGACTTCCGAACAACAAACCGGATAACCCTCCGAAAATCATCCCTTTCATAAAGCCGCCGCTTGTAAACCCTCGCATAGAGTTTCCAAAACCCTGGTATGATTTCTGCTGACGTGATCCAATTGGAGAGTTAAAACCACTGCCCTTATTGGGGCTGAACGATTTAATTCCAGATCGGTACCCCTTTGCGCTCACCTGATGATCTTGGTGAAAAACGTAATCTCCTGCAGGCGAAAAGATCAATGCCAGCGCAAGAAATGCCGCCATCAATTTTTTTATCATATTTAATCCTCCGATGTAGACTCTTTTCTATTATTATTGAGCTTCATGATTATTATTTACGAAAATTGTGTGAAAAAGTTCCCATTTTTCGAATGCTTTTCTGCTCAATTACAGTATTCGTTGTTTTTATTTCGTTATAGCTGTCTTCAGCCTGAACATCGCTTCCTCAATCATTGTCCGGGGACAGGCAAGATTCATGCGGATGAACCCCTCTCCTTCACTTCCGAATGTATAACCCTGATTAAAAGCAACATGTGCCTTTTGAATCATCAGCATTTGAAGGCTCACTTTATCAAGTCCGAGCCTGCTGCAGTCAATCCAGCCAAGATATGTCCCTTCTAAAGGAATAAGCATCAGATCCGAAAGTTCAGCATGGAGGTAATTTTCAATATAATCAGCGTTCCCATGAATATAATTTAGACACTGGTTGAGCCATTCCCCACCGCAGCGATAAGCTGCTTCGGCCGCAGTCATACCCAATGTGTTTGGTTCACTCAGGCTGAAACGATGCTGCTGATTTTGATAAATTTTTCTTAAGCTTGGATCAGAAATAATAATGTTAGATATTTGCAGACCCGCCAGGTTGAATGTTTTGCTCGGGGCTGTACACACAACCGTATGGCTGGCAACTTCTTGTGACAGACTGGCAAAAGGAATATGATCATGCCCGTCATAGGTCAAATCTTCATGAATTTCATCGGAGACCACAAGAACATTGTTCTTCTGCGTCAATTCCGCCACCTTTAAGAGTTCCTCTTTGGTCCAAACACGGCCGACAGGATTGTGAGGCGAGCAGAGAATCATCAATTTTACTGATGGATCGGACAGCTTCCGTTCGAGATCATCAAAATCAATTGTATATCTGCCGTTATAATAAACCAGGGGATTGGTCACGAGCTCCCGTCCCTGATTATGTGCTACCTCCCTGAAAGGTGGATAGACAGGAGGCTGGATTAATATTTTATCCCCTCGTTTTGTAAAACCTTCCACAATCAGGTTAAGCGCAGTGACCACCCCAGGGCTGTGACAGATCCACTCCTTCTCAACAGTCCAGCCATGCCGGACTTCCATCCACTTTTGAACTGCAGACAGATAGCTGTCTGTCTGGTAGGTATAACCATAAATACCATGCTTGATTCTATCCGAAAGGGCTTTAGTAACTGAATCAGGTACCTGGAAATCCATGTCGGCAACCCAAAGCGGAAGCAGATTTTCCCCTTTGAAAATACGGTCCGCTTCATCCCATTTTACTGAAGCCGAACCATATCGGTCGTTTCGTTGATCAAAATCATAGATTTTCTCTGTCATTCGCTGCTCGCTCCTCTTCAATCAATTGAGTATTCTGTAGTGCTTCGATCAGTAGATCAATATCCTTCTTTTTTCTTCTGATGCTTTGTTCTTCCGTAGACAATTTTAATCGTTCCTTTTTTAACTGCTCCAGTATGGTCTTAATCAGAACTGATGAGCCACATTTTTTTGTTCGCTTGATTGAAAAAATTGATTGAATTATTTTTAACGACATGCCCAGTTGCTGCATCTCTTTAATCGCCTGAAAATCACTCAATTCGTCCTCCCCATATTCTTTAAACGATTGACCTCTTTGCGGCAGAATCAGTCCCAGTTCTTCATAATAACGAACTGCGTCCTTCGTTGTTCGACACTGTTGAACAAATTCTCCGATTTTCATATGACACAGCCTCTTTCTCTTGACAAGGGGTTAACCCCGTCCTGTTTAATCTTTTTGAAGCTTAAACGATTTGGAGGGATTCTTATGATTAGTGGTAGTCTCTTGTTACTTTATTCATTGATTAATCTTATATCAGGTGCGGCAGTCTGGCACAAAATTAAGATGAAAAATGTACTTGCTTTTTATCTGGCGGCCCATCTGTTATGCGGAATAACAGGGGCTCTCATGATCGGGCATCTTATTTCCGAGCCTTATTTCATCATTACACTTTGCCTGGCACTGGTAAGCCGTTTTTTAAACGGATTCTTTTTGTTTCATCACGTGCACATCATGCATCATATCATGACAGCTACTTTTTTTCTTGTTATTCTCCTGATTGGCTATTAACACTATAATTTTTTAACTCGTTCTTCATTATCAAACTATTTAGCGATAGAGAAACAGTCCGCTCTTTTAAATTAATGGAGCGGACTGTTTTTTCAATTTTTATTGACCACAAAAGATTAAACCAGATCACATGCTTCAGCTGGCATCCAATGTGCATCCTGGCCTTCCCACTTCACATTGCAGCCGATCGGGTTGGTTAAATTCGTTGTGACTGTTTTGCCGTCTGTTATTTCCGCAAGAGCAATGTCAAGGTCGTTGACTGTTGCTTTCTCAGGTTGTCTCGGATTGTCGAGTTCACGCCCTGTATATAACAGATTGCGTTCCTTATCAAAAACAAAAAAGTGAGGTGTCCTCAGTGCACCATAAGCTTTTGCCGTTTCCTGAGACTGATCGCGAAGATAGATCCACGGATAATTTTCTTGATTCATCTGTTCAACCATGTGTTCAAATGAATCCCCTGGATGTGTCTGTTCACTGTTTGAATTTATAGCGACAAATTTTACACCCTTGTTCTGGTATTTTTCAGCGATTTTTTTAGTAATGGGATTAGAGCCAAGTACAAACGGGCAGTGATTGCAGGTAAAAAAAACGACCAAAGTTTTTACTTCTGAGAAGTCAGACAATGAATAAGTTTTGCCATCTGTAGCCTGAAGTGAAAATGCCGGTGCTTTCTCACCTATCTGCAGTGTAAATGCCAATTTGAAAACCTCCCTGATTAATCTTTACACTGCTCATTTTAACATTACCGCCCGGAATGGCAAAAAAATAAAACACTCTCATGTGAGTTGAATTCTGAAAATCAAACTAATTTTTCCAACTGATTGAATCTATTCCTTGACTCATCCAGCACAGGCGAATATAATAAATTTAATTATACAGTGCGTTGATAGGGATTATTAAGCAGCGAAGCGCGAGAGAGAGCGGTGTCCGTTGGCTGAAAGAAACCGCCGCATCCTTACTGCTGAACCTACCCTTGAGCTGCTCCGGCTCAGAACCGGGCCGTCCGCTTCACGTTACGAAGTACCGAGAGAGTGTGTCTGAAACGTCACACTAACAAAGGTGGTACCGCGGGCATAGTCTCTTCCCGTCCTTTTATTCAGGACAGGAAGAGGCTTTTTTCACGAAATGAGAGGAAATCAGCAATGGAAACAAAACGGATTGTTGTAAAAATTGGGAGCAGCTCGTTGACAGATGCTCACGGAAAACTGGATAAATCTAAACTGAGAGACCATACGGATGCGGTTGCAAAGCTGAAAGAAACAGGACACGATGTAATCATTGTTTCTTCCGGAGCCGTTGCAGCCGGCTACTGCGGTCTGGGCTACCCTTCCCGCCCTGTTACTATTGCTGGCAAACAGGCCGCTGCTGCCGTCGGGCAGGTCATGCTGCTTAACAGTTACGCAGATGCTTTCCGCAACCATGGGATGACAATCGCTCAACTGCTTCTGGCACGTCAGGACTTCGAACGCCGCGAACAGATGAGCCATGCTTACTCTGCCCTCTCTGAATTACTCAGGCGCTCTGTCATTCCCGTCATTAATGAAAATGACTCTGTGTCCCTTGAAGAACTGACTTTCGGTGACAACGACATGCTTTCGGCACTGGTCAGCGGTCTGGTTCATGCTGATTTTCTGGTCATACTGACGGATGTCAACGGGTTATATGATAAGAATCCCTCACTCTACCCAGATGCGGCACGGTATAATTTTCTGACGGAACTTCCTGTGGAACTCCTCAAGGAAACAAGCAGTACTTCAGGTTCAAAAGTCGGGACGGGTGGCATGAAATCGAAATTACGCGCAGCGCGGACCGCTTTGTCACTCGGTGTGAGGACATTTATAGGCAAGGGAAGCGGGCCTGATAAATTGGTGAAGATTCTCAATGGCAATGGAGACGGCACATATATTGGATCAGCCGACCTCAGGCCTTCACTTAAAGTCTCCAAACAGTGGATTGCTCTGCATTCACCAATTTCCGGAAAGATAGAAATCGACGACGGTGCCGTTCACGCTTTAATGGACGAGGGGAAAAGCCTGCTGCCTGCAGGAGTAAAAAAAATCTACGGACGCTTTTTTGCCGGAGAGGTCATTCAGATTGTTGACGGGTATCATCATGTTCTTGGTAAGGGTCAGGTTAACTATACTTCACAGCAATTAAATGAAATAAAAAGCCTGCCCAGCACCATGGCAATGACTCGGGCAAACAGCGGCCATCCTGAGGTTGTTCACCGTGACAATTGGGTCCCCTGGAATGCGCAGATCGAGCCAACAACTTCAGAAAAGGAGAGAAAACAATGAATCAGATTCTTGAAGATAACGAATTGCTTCAAAAAGGGCAGAAAGCAAAAATAGCATCCCAGGCCCTGGCTGTCGCGACTTCAGATCAAAAAAAAGCTGCATTACTCGCGATATCAAATGAACTTCGTCAGAGCATTAGTGAAATTATGAACGCTAATGTTTTGGATATAGAGATGGCAAAGAAGCGAGGTACAACAGACGCTCTGATTGACAGACTAATGCTTAATGAAGAGCGTGTTAACACGATGGCTGACGCACTTATTCACCTTACAGCCCTGCACGATCCAATCGGCGATGAACTTGCGAACTGGAGTCGGCCGAATGGTCTCCATATTCATAAAGTGCGCGTTCCAATCGGTGTCGTCGGAATGGTTTACGAGGCGCGGCCGAACGTCACTGTTGATGCAACAGGCCTTTGTCTCAAAACCGGCAATGCTGTTTTTCTTCGAGGGAGCGGTTCTGCCATTCATTCGAATCAGGCACTTGTTACGGCCATTCGCCGCGCCCTCCAGACAACTGATCTTCCGGTTGAAAGTGTACAGTTGCTTGAAGACGTCAGCCATGAAACGGCTAAACGTTTTTTTAAGTTAAAAGATCTGATTGACGTACTTATTCCTCGTGGGAGCAAAAGGCTGATTCAAACGGTTATCAGCCAGTCAAGTATTCCCGTTATAGAAACTGGCGCCGGAAACTGTCATCTTTTTATTGACCGTACAGCCGAGGTGGAGATGGCTATCCAAATCGCACTGAATGCCAAAACGCAGCGTCCTTCTGTATGCAATGCCATCGAAACAATTATCATTGATGAGGAATGGTTTATGAATCATGGAGACCGCCTGATACAATCATTAGTGTCTGCCGGTGTAGAATGCCGTATTGATCCGGCGGTCGCTTCCATTTACCCGGAACTTCCTGTCGCAACAAAGGAAGACTGGCAGACAGAATATCTCGACACCATTGTTGCCATTAAAATTGTCTCAGATGTGAATGAAGCCATTCATCACATTAATGAGTACGGAACGAAACATTCAGAATCAATCATTTCAGAGACACCAGTCAATGTAAAACGATTCTTTCTATATGTTGATGCTTCCACCCTCTATCACAATGCGTCAACACGTTTTACTGATGGTGAAGCCTTTGGCTTTGGCGCTGAAATCGGCATCAGTACCCAAAAGCTTCATGCCAGAGGTCCAATGGGACTTGAAGCATTAACCAGTATTAAATATCTGGTAACGGGTGCCGGACAGGTCCGTGAATAGACCCAAATACGGGCAATAAGAATAAAACGCAGGATGGATAGAAATCCATCCTGCGTTTTATTCTATTAAATCTATTCAAATCATTAAAGATCATGAACGACAATATAGGCAACTTTAACTGGTCCATGTACTCCGACAACAAGCCGCATTTCAATATCAGCACTGTTGCTCGGCCCGGAAATAAAATTAATGTAATGTGAGATTTCGCTGCCTTCTTCAACCTTTTTCTCGACCATCTGCATGGCCTGAGTAAGACGCGGAACAATCAGGCTCTTTGGAACAATAACAATTGATGTTACCGGGAGAAGACTGACGCTTCTCGCTTTGTCCTTGTCATTGAAAAGCCCAGCGGTTGCCGATTCCGCAAGCATGACATCAGCGATTGAAATACCTATATTGGCCTGTGCCGCAACGTCGATATTCTTATGTCCGTTATTTACGTTCCATATATATGCATCACTTTTTCGAAGAACGTCAGTCAGGCCGAAATCAGAGAAACGATGATCGTTTGTGGCAATAACTGGTGCCCCACCATATTCAGTTATTGCGTTGTCAAGTGTGTCTGCCAGTTGATCTGCTGTCGTTTCAAAAATCGTCGTGTGGATTAATTCACTGGCTTTTTTCATAATCTCGACAAGCTGATCCTTCGAGGAGTTCTGATATACTGCCCATTGCGGCTGATTCGTCCAATCCGGAGTCTCAACCAGCGCACCGCTCTCCCGATTTAACTTCTTCGCTATATTTTCAAGAAATGCTTCGCGATTCTCAATGGTACCGCTCATTATCAGTCACTCGTTTCTTTATTCGTTTTCTGAACTTCAGTTTCCTTATGCCTCTTAAACCACGCTCTGAAATTTTCTTTGCTGGGCGCTGGTAGATCACGTCCGTGTGTCCATGGTTTCATAGGTCCCGGACCTTTCTCAATGGCACCGTGATGAACGAGAGGCTTGAGCAAAATCGGCGCTGTCTTCATGCCGGCTTTGTAGATAAACGGTGAGCTTGCCCCGATTCCAAACCCTTTCATCGCTATCTTCTCACTGGCAGGCGGCGTTCCACCACCCTCCACGTATTTTCTGCGGTGCTTGATCAGTAGTTCGTGCAGCGGTATTTTTACGGGACATGCTTCCGTACACGCTGCGCAAAGACTGGATGCATAGGGAAGCTTACCATACTCTTTGTAGCCGCCTAAAATAGGAGAGAGGACAGCCCCGATTGGACCCGGATAAATTGATCCGTAGGCATGACCGCCGATATGACGGTATACCGGGCAGACATTCAGGCATGCTGCACAGCGGATGCAGTGAAGCGCAGGCTGAAATTCAGTCCCCAAAGCTTTGGATCGACCGGCATCAACAATGACCAGATGAAAATCTTTCGGACTATCAACAGTGTCATCTTGTTCTCCAGGAGTTATGTCTGTTACATAGGTTGTCAGTCGCTGACCGACCGAACTCCGGCAGAGGAGCGTGACTAAAATGTCCAATTCCTTCCAGCTCGGGACTAACCTTTCCATTCCCATAACCGTGATCTGTGTTTCAGGGAAAGTCGTCACCATGTTAGCATTGCCTTCATTTGTAACAAGACAAATGCTTCCCGTATTGGCAACCGCAAAGTTACATCCTGTAATACCGACATCAGCTTCAAGAAACTTGCTGCGTAATGTTTTCCTTGCGAAACCGGCAAGTTCTTTTGGATCGTCCGTCCCCTTATAGCCCAACTTTTTGAAGGAGTCCCGGATCTGCTGTCTGTTTTTATGAACAGATGGAACAACAATATGGGACGGCTTGTCCTTATCAACTTGCAGGATGAATTCGGCAAGGTCCGTTTCAAGAACGTTGCATCCTTCTTCTTCAAGGGCTTCATTCAAACTAATTTCTTCAGTGACCATTGACTTTGACTTAACAATATTTTTGGCCTTTTTCTCTCTTACAACTTTTCTTATATAGCCTTGCGCTTCCTCGACCGTCTGTGCAAAGAATACATGTCCTCCACGTGCTGAAAAATTATCACTGAGCTGTTTCAGATAATAATCCAAATGGTTCAGTGTAAATGCACGTATTTCTTCTCCGGCGTTTCGCCAGTTTTCCCAATCACCCAGCGTTTCATCCCCTACAGTCGCCTTCAATTTTTTATCGCGAAGACCGTCCTGAGCAGAAGAAACAGCATTGACCATGAAGGAATTATGAATCGCCTGATCCACACCCTCAAAGAACGGTTGATTTCCCACTTTCATTGACATTGCCGGATTCCCCCTCTCTTTGATGGCTGTTAAGAATTTGGGCGATATGCATCACCTTAACGCTTTTACCCATTCTCCTCATGCGGCCTCCAATATTCATCAAACAACTCGCATCAGCACCAACCAATACATCTGCTTTCGTCTCTTCGATATGGCGGATTTTCTCATCAACCATCTGTTCGGAAATTGGGGCCATTTTCACTGAAAAGGTGCCACCGAACCCGCAGCAATCATAATTGTTCGGAAGTTTGACAAGTTCCAGTCCTTTAACATGACTCAACAGCTTGTAGTGTGAATCCCTCTCGCCCAAAAGACGGGTCATATGGCAGGATGTGTGCAAAGTAACTTTTGCATGAAACTCCGCGCCAACATCCTCAACTCCGAGGACATGAACAATAAACTGAGTAAATTCATATGTTTTTTTTGCCATCGCTACAGCTTTGTCATGCCATTCAGGGTCAAGTGAGAAAAAATTGGGATATTCGTGGAACATCGCCGCACACGAACCCGAAGGACAGACAATATAATCAGAATGCTCAAAAGCCGTGATCATTTGTTTGGCAGGAGCTTTTGAATCTTCCGCATAGCCACTGTTATAGGCCGGCTGTCCGCAGCAAACCTGACCTTCAGGGACATCAACATCGCATCCCAGCCTTTCTAGGACTTCTGTGACATCTTTGAGCATATCAACATAAAAAAGTTCTCCAAGACATGTTGTAAATAGTGAAACCTTCAAATTGTTCATCCTCTTTTCAATCTCTGCCAATAGTTACGATTTTGGGTGGATTTGCTTCTGGTGAAAAAATGATTAAGAATCATAAATTGTTATTTTAGTATTTAAATAGCAGTCGTAACAATTTGTCCACTCAATTATCACAGTTTATACATATTTGAAAAAAGTGCAACCTATCTCGTCCATTTTTATCTTATTTAATTGTAATAGTGAAAATGCAAAATTTCTATCTCCTTAAAAACCTAAAAAAAGAGGCATTCCCGTTTTTGGGGAATGCCTCTTAATCTATTTGCCTGGCAGTGACCTACTCTCACAGGGGGACAGCCCCCAACTACCATCGGCACAGAAGAGCTTAACGGCCGTGTTCGGGATGGGAACGGGTGTGACCTCTTCGCTATGACCGCCAGACTAAAACCCG
>NZ_SRJD01000028.1 GCF_004684935.1 Sporolactobacillus shoreae | reverse complement strand
GGCTGCCAACTCCTCGTTACATATATTATAATATGTAACGAGGATAAAGTCAATAAAAAAACCGCTGTATATAAGTGTTTTCGGCAGTTTTAAGTAGGATTATCGTTACACTATATGGGAATGCAGGTTTTTAATGTTCCGAAGATCCCTCATAAAGATTTGGTAAACATCTGGGGAAATGGTGCTGTTAATATCCAAAAAGTTGATGCTGATTCGAAAGATAACCGAGGACGTTACCTAAGCAAGTATTTTGCAAAAAATCTGGATAATCTAGCATCATTAATAAAATTTCTGAACAAAAAACGCTTTTTTCGCTCCAAAAATTTAAAAGAACCAGATGTTAAATTCTTTTATCATGAGAAGCCCATGAATTTTTCAAATGATAAGGTACTCTATCAGAAAGAGTTTATGCGTAAACAAAAAATGGGTGAAGATTGGATTGAAACACCCGTTCGATATACAAAGGTAAAACCAAGAAAGGTGTGATCGAATTTGTCAAATGTAATCAGCAAAGAGACTTTAATAGCACTTGGCTATCCAAAATCTACAGCACAAGGAATTATTCGACAAGCAAAAGCTATTATGGTGCAAAAAGGATACACCTTATATAATAACAAACGTCTTGGCCGTGTTCCTCGTGAAGTTGTTGAAATGATCATTGGAACAAAAGTAGGGTGACTCAAAATGGCTAAGATAAACGGCGTGTATCAAGATAAGAAAACAAAGAAATGGTATTTTTACGCCTCGCTTGGTTTTGATGCTGCAACTGGGAAAAGAATTCAAAAAATGAAACGTGGATTTAATACCCAAAGAGATGCCTATGAAGCAAGAATTGAATTACTTAAAGATGCGCAGGATATAGGCATTTTATCTAATACGGATATGAACTATAAAACATTCATAGATGAAATTTTTCTTCCTGATTATAAAGCGAAAGTCGAGATCACAACCTATGAAAATAGACAAAGTGTTCTTCAAAAGATAAAAAATTACTTTGGTAAAAAAAAGCCCGCAGATATCTCGGCAATGGAAATTCAACGTTTTAAAAATAATCTTACCAAAAACTATTCCCAAGCCTATGCACGTGCTGTATATGGTATGTTCTCACAAACAATAGAAATGGCTAAAAATTTGGGAATGCTGAAGCATAATTTAGTTAAACGAGTAGGGACTATTCCCAAAGCAAAGGTAAGAGTTGAATTCTGGTCAAGGGAAGAATTCGAAAAGGTATTGACGACCTTTGATTTAGGCGATTACTATGACCACTATTCTTTTGTCATCGTTTGGTTGTATTTTATGACCGGATTGCGAGTTAATGAAGGCACTGCTTTGTTATGGGATAGAGATGTCGATCTGGAAAACAAAACAATTTCCGTTCAATATAGCTTGCGTTTAAAAAATAAAGACTCATGGGAATTTGGCCCGACAAAAACAAAAGCAGGACGTAGAACCATTGCTCTAGATAATGATACCATTGAAATACTTAAAAATTGGAAAGCAAAACAGGAAGAATTCGGAAAGATTGACTTTGTCTTATCCTACAATGGCAATCCAACATGGAAGTCAACGATAAACCGGATTGTAAAGCGGCATGCCAAACTAGCTAGTGTAAAAGAGATACAACCAAAAGGGCTACGCCATTCACATGCTTCGCTTCTAATAAACGAACAAAATGCTAACCCTCTTATTGTTAAAGAACGTTTAGGACATGAGGACATAAAAACCACACTGGGCATATATGGTCATCTATATACCAATACAAATTTTGAAGTTGCAAATAAATTAACCGGACTTATCAAAATTAATACGTCCAGTGAAAGAAAGACCAAATTCCAAGGAAATCAGTCTTTTCAGTATAATCATTCTAAGAACACTAAAGATACTCAATGAACTTTAGAACGTTGGTATAAAGAATGCTATCATAAGTGCTATCAAATAATAAAAAAAGTCTAGAAACCCTTGTTTATCAAAGGCTCCCAGACTTTATTTGTTTATTCCCACTCAATCGTTGCCGGCGGCTTAGATGTCACGTCATACACAATACGGTTGACGTGCTCTACTTCGTTGACGATCCGGGTTGAGATTTTTTCAAGGACTTCCCAAGGAATCCTTGCCCAGTCGGAGGTCATGCCGTCGATTGAGGTGACCGCGCGGATCGCGATGCAGTGGTCATACGTGCGTCCGTCGCCCATGACGCCGACACTCTGGATGTTCGGCAGGACGGTGAAGTACTGCCAGATGTCACGGTCGAGGCCGGCATTTTTGATTTCTTCGCGCAGGATGGCGTCTGATTCGCGGACGATCGCCAGCTTGTCCTCAGTGATCGCGCCGAGTACGCGGATGCCGAGCCCCGGTCCTGGGAACGGCTGACGCCAGACGATATCGTCTGCCAGGCCGAGCTCGGTGCCGAGCTTGCGCACCTCGTCCTTAAACAGTGTATTCAATGGCTCGATTAATTTAAATTTCATATCTTCCGGCAGGCCACCAACGTTGTGGTGCGACTTAATGTTCTGAGACGAACCGCCCGCACCGCTTTCCACAACATCCGTATAGAGCGTACCTTGCACAAGGAAGGAAATGTCTTCGAGTTTATTGGCTTCATCTTGAAAGAGATAAATAAATTCATTGCCGATAATTTTACGCTTGCGTTCCGGATCACTGACACCTTCCAGTTTGTCCAAAAAGCGTTTCTTCGCGTCAACATGGATAAAATTCATATGGAAATGGTCTTTGAACGTAGCCACAACACCTTCTGCTTCACCTTTGCGAAGCAGGCCATGGTCAACGAAAATACAGGTCAGTTGGTCACCGATCGCTTTGTGAACGAGTGCAGCCGCAACCGATGAATCCACACCGCCGCTCAGCGCGCAAAGCACTTTCTGGTCGCCGACCGTTTCGCGGATTTTCTCGACCTGCTCGTCAATAAAGTGTTCCATCGACCAGCTTTTCTCCGCACCGCAGATCGAGTAAACGAAGTTTTTCAGCAGTTCGTTGCCATAGACGGAGTGGCGCACTTCCGGGTGGAACTGAACCGCATAGACTTTTTCCGCTGGATTGGCCATCGCAGCAACATGGCAAGACTCACTGCTTGCTTCAATAACAAAACCTTCAGGAAGTGTTTTGACCAGGTCACCATGGCTCATCCAGACCGTCTGAGTAGCAGGGAGTCCCTGGAAAAGTAAATTATCTGTGTTCGCCGTGATGTCTGCTTTCCCATATTCTCGATGAGTCGCGCGTTCAACCTTTGCACCATAGTGCTTGCTGATCAAGTGCAATCCGTAACAAATCCCCAGAATTGGAATATTCAAGTCGAAAATAGCTGGATCGCAGTCAGGGGCTCCATCGTCATAGACACTATTGGGTCCGCCTGAGAAGATAATCCCCTTAGGATTTTTTTCTTTAATTTGTTCCGCGGTCAGCGTATGCGGAAACAACTCACTGTATACGCCTAAGTCGCGAATACGTCTTGCGATCAATTGGTTGTACTGACCGCCGAAGTCCATAACGATAATCAAGTTATTCGGTTCTGCCATCCTTCTGTCCCACCCCATCTTCTTTGTTGTTCCACAGGCACATTGTCCCTGATTTTCTCAGTGTCCGTAAGATATCATCCATTTAAAAAGCCGGAGGCCAAAAGGCTTCCAGTTTCTGTTTTACACACAATACACTCTTATTCATCAACGTTCAACAAATTGAACTACTTTTCTTATTTTAACAATGAAAACAGTGTTCATCAACCCGTCAGATCAAATACCTTAGATAGATATAAACCGTTGAAATCACGATAGATAGGATCATGACGGGTATCCCGGCTTTCATAAAACGGATGAACGTGATCGGGTGTCCTTCTTTTCCAGCGAGTCCGGCCACAACGAGGTTGGCGCTGGCACCAATCAAGAGGCCGTTCCCGCCGAGGCAGGCACCAAGCGACAGGCTCCACCACAGGGGCTCCAGATTGTTCAGCCCCATCGCGCCCATGTCCTTAATCAGCGGAATCATCGTGGCGACGAACGGAATATTGTCCACAAAAGATGAGGCGAACGCGCTCATCCACAGGATCAAAAATGTAGTCGACACCGTTCCGCCACCCGTTAGATTAAGCGCTGCAGCAGCCAGACGGGTGATCACGCCCGTTTCCACCAGCCCCCCAACCAGAATGAACAGGCCAACAAAAAACCAGATCGTACTCCATTCCACACCACTCAGTGCCTGTTCCAGATATCGTCCGCCAGTCAGCAACAGCAGGAGAAACGCTCCGGCCAGGGCTATTGTCGCTGTCTCCACCTCAAGCCGCTGATGAAAGAAAAAGCCGGCGACTGTCAGTATTAGAACACCCAACGATTGAACCAGCAGCACCGGATCTGTAATTTCATCTCCAGCATCCAGGTCAGCGAGCCTTGCCCGCATTTCAGAGTTGCTCCGAAGTGATTTACGATAATAGAAACACAAAAATAGGAGCGTGGCCGCTGTGATGATCAGGATTACAGGTCCTAGATTTGTGATAAAATCCATGAAACTGAGGCTTCTGACCGCGCTGCCGATCATGATGTTCGGTGGATCGCCGATCATTGTCGCCGTTCCTCCGATATTGGACATAAAAATCTCAGACATCAGAAAAGGCACCGGCGAAAGATCCAGCTGTCTCGCAACACTGAACGTTACCGGTGCGACCAGCAGCACTGTGGTTACATTATCAAGAAAAGCGGAACCAAAAGCCGTGATCAGTGAAAAAACGATCAGCAAAGAAATCGGACGCCCGCTGACACTTTGCGCGGCCCGAATTGAAACAAATTTGAACAGGCCTGTCCGAGCAGTGATGGAAACGATAATCATCATGCCGATCAGTAATCCAATTGTATTAAAATCGATAAAACGGATGGCTGCTGCCTGATTGATTACCCCAAGAAAAATCAGTGCCAGAGCACCAATAATTGCGATAATTGTCCGATGTATATTTTCGGAAATAATGAACCCATATGCCATGATGAATACAATAATTGCGATCAACGCTTCGTGATCCATAATATGCCTGTCCCTTCTCAGAATAAGGAAATAATCATGGAGCCGTACGCTCCGATTCTTCAAAAAATTAAATTTCTTCGCCTTTCCAGGCCACTGACTGAATCAGATGAAGCTGAAAGAGGTGAACGACAAAAGCTACATAGGCACTCCTCTGAACAATGACCTGGTACTCCCGGTTTTTACGTGAATAAAAAAGGATATCGGTGTACACTTTATCGCTTTCAAAAAAAAGCCTGACTTCATGAAGGCGATGCTCCGCCTCCCCGGTCCTGGCGGAAATCAGAAATTCAAAGTCATTTTCGTTCCTCTGCTCGGTGATCGTGACCATTGATTCATCAGCTTTATAGCTCAGATTTTCCATCGGTGACACATCCTGCTCTTATCAGTTTTCTTTTTTCATTACGCCATCTTTCTCTCTGAACAGAAGCTTCAGAAGCGGCGGCGTGATCAGTGTAGTCAAAAGTACAACCATAATTAAAGGTGTGTAAAAGGCTTTGTTCAGCAACTGAGTGTCTATCCCTGCCGAAGCCAGAATGAGCGCGACTTCCCCTCTTGATACCATTCCCGCTCCGATTCTAGCTGATGAGAGCCGGTTATATCCGGTCATCCAGGCTCCGAGACCCGAGCCGACAAACTTGGTCAGAACCGCAATAAGAGTCATAATCACAATAAAGCCCATCTGGTCGGAGATCCCCTTAAATGTCACATGAAGCCCGATGCTGATGAAAAAAACAGGTGTGAAGAAACTATAGGCGATCGGTTCTATTTTGTGTTCCACTTTTTCTTTGAACGAAGTCTTGGAAATCGCAACGCCGGCAATAAAACTGCCGATAATCCCGGCTAACCCTAGAAGATCCGCATACCACGCAAACATAAAGCAGAGAATCACTGCCGCGCTGACCATAGGCTCACTGACTCGGAGAGAACCCAACACACGCAGGACTACCGGAACGCCCTTCCAGGAAAATAAAATAGCCGTAGCAAAGAAAATAAGTTTCGTCCCGATCAGAAGCAGTATGTTGCTGTCAGCCCCTCCGAAAACGCTCATCACAAGAGCGAGAAGAAGGATCACAATCACATCATCCAAAACGGCTGCTCCGAGGAGCGTGATACTCTCTTTCGCCTGCAGCTTGCCCAATTCTTTCAGTGTTTGCACGGAGATGCTGACTGACGTTGCGGAAAGAATCAATCCGAGAAAAATCGAGTGTGATGGCGCCATACCCATGATGCCGCCCGTAAGGTACCCAAAAAGAAGCGGGAACACAATGCCGCCTACAGCAACAGCTGATGACGACCGCGCGCTCTCCTTCAATCCTTCCAGATCTGTCTCCAGCCCGGCAATAAACATCAGCAGGATCACGCCGATCTCACTGATCAAGTGAACTATTTCCGAGTCGGAAATCCAGCCGAGCAGCGCCGGTCCCAGAACAATACCGGCGAGAAGTTCGCCGAGAACTGCGGGCTGACCGATCCTTGTGCTTAAGTGTCCAGCCAATTTAGCTGCCAGTATAATAAGGCCCAGTTCGACTATGAGCTGCATGGTTGCCCTCCAATTCATGTATCACGGGCTTTAACCTCAAAACAAAAAGAGCCCGTGTTTGACAGGCTCCTCCAGTTTGCTCTCCGTTATTCATTTCTTCCTTTAGCATATCCGAACCCGTCTCAGGCTGTCAAGTATCCTTTTCCAAACAAAAAAAGGAGCCTCATTTCTGAGACTCGATAAGAATAAAAGGGGGGAAGCGAGTTTATCCTTGCTTCAACATCTTAAGAATAACGCTGATTTCTTAAAAATCGCTTAATTTCGGCAAATTTTCGATATCTTAGAATCTCATTTAAAAACGGTATAAGGCACCTCCATATGAATGATCCCGTTCGAATAAGGCGCCACTTCATATTCCTGAAAAATGACGACAATACCCTTATCGTAAAAATAGAACTGGCCATTATAGATATCAATACTTTGAAACGCGTCGACAAAAAAGTCATAGCGTCCTCTGTCCTTTAAATCAATCATTTGCTTTTTGACGAACGTATTCACTTTCTGAAGCTCTTTTTTATCTTTAATGATCTCGTTCAGCCTGTGCTCTTTTCCTGAAAGGATATTGAAATTATAAACCTTCTCATAGTGCATGCCGTGCGCGCCGCCGGTATAAGCTTCATCGATGAAGGAGATGCTCAGCATCTGGCCGTTGTTGTATCTGACGAACGGTCTCGTACTGGCATAGTATGGATCTGCCGCGCTGATCAGATGAACCTGCGCATACTGTTTTTTGTATTTAATGTCCGTCTTCAGAACTTCCCTCGCATGTGAATGAAGGGTCTGATTGATTTTCTCCAGAACACTGCGCTTCGGGATACCGGACGTCACAACAGGGTAAAAGATGCCCTCCGAGAGCTGCTGCACTTTAACTTTTACCGGCGACATGTGTTCAGCTTCTGCCGGATTGGCCGCAAAACCAAAAAAAAGTGACAGAAACAGAGTAAAGGCAAGATAACCCGTAATCCTCTTTATGGGCATCGCCGTCATAGCAATCCCTCCTCGTTTCACACTATTCTTATTATGTCCGGAACACTCAAAACTCCGTCGCTCATTCAAAAATTAGGATTTACGGCGCAAATTCCGCGTTTTAGATACGTGGCTACAAACCTGAAAGGACAGGGTTCCAGAACGATCGCAAAATGGCACCTGGTTCTTGTGAAGCCCCGGAGCCGTGTTACTGCTGAAAATTATAAATATCTGGAAATCCTAGACGTTATCGAAAAACGGTTCAATTCTCATATAAAAATTTTGGGCTCTGAAAAAGGATCAAAAACTTCATTGAGAAAAATGATCTGGAAATTTCGAAGCTTTTTGAAATGGCAAAACGAGGCTATTTAGAAACAATTCTGAACGAATTGATAAAACAGTTAGAGAAGGTAGTATTAAGTCATGACAGAAAAAAGGCACATGACTCTTGAACTAACAAGGAGATAACTCTTATTTCTATCATTTTGTCTGCAATTTTACAAAATATTAAACATACAAGCCTCTTTTATACTCCCGTCTAGTAGTTCTCTTTTAAGTAAGAAAAATCCCTGAAGATAATAGCAGAACCTTGTCAAAATATATTTTCCAAAATTGAAAAAATTTTCCTTATAATTTTATAGAGGCGTGTTAATCTTTTTTGGTTCCGTGAAACTATTTGTATTTCTTGATAATTCTTTTGACAGCAAGATAGATCAGTGCAATGGTCAAAACGAGAATTATGATGCCAGGAATGCTTACATTCGTCACTGTCACTATGAAAACCTCCTTGGTTAAATCTTTCTTGATCACAGTATACAATATTTTTTCATGAAAGCGTATGTAGGATTCAACTGCTACCTACTCTGTGGGACCATAAAGAAATTATTTTCAATTGAATCTAGATACGGGCTTGACCAAGTGTAGACGTATCCCTTACCGTAAACAAAGGAGCAAAACTGGGTGATTTTCATTCCTATTTTCTTCCATAACCTGTAAAATGGAAATAGATACATTTCACACTTGATCCGCTTCGGATTCGCCTTGAGTCTTTTTTAAGCGAATAAGACATGCAGTTAAATCATAATGAGACACCATTAGGATCCCATGCATAAACAGAAAAACAAAAGCAAAATCAGGGAGATGGTTCAGCCGTGTTTGCTCCATGGATTTCTCAAAGCTTCTTCATCACACTTGCCGGTTTTGTCTGCTCCATCATTTTTGGGATTATGCTGATTGTGAGGGGGGCGAACAAGGGGCCCAAGAAAGAGCTGGTTATTGCAACCTCACTATCCGGCGGCGGTCTTCTTTTAGGCATCATTCTTCTTGCCATTGGCCTGATCCTTACCCCAAATCATGGTTATCACGATTTTCAGGATAACTGGTCTTACCCTGATTCATCGGATACGAGTGACCCTTCATCCGATATAAACAATTCCTCAGCTAAAGTAATCAGTGAGGCGAAATTAAATTATTCGGACACCTATGGGCAGCAGACGACCCGGATCCCGGATGCAAAAATTGAGGATGTCTCAGGACTTGGCTGGACGGATGACAATGACGCAGCGATTAACTACGCGCTCGTGATCAGTCTAAGCATCACAAACCACGCGGGCGAAAGTGCCTCATCCTATCCGTGGCAGGGCTATTTTGTTTTGCCGGACGGAACACAGATCAATGCCGCCGAGGGATTGCAGTTTGATTTACAGGATTCCTTTCAGGACGGGGACATTGAAAGCGGCGCGACCAATCAGGGCTATGTTGTCTATCCTCTATCCGAGACAAGCGCGTCATCCCTCAAGAGCGGGCAGCTTTATTTTGAGGTCTATTGCGGAGACAGCAAGCAAACCTCGATAAATTACCATGTGCCAATAGAGTTTACAAAAAATAATTTGTAGAAAGTGGGGACTGGTTGATGAAACGCACAGCAGAATTTGTCCTTTCATTAATTGGTGTTATTCTTGGCACCCTTGGGTGGTTCTGGCTTCCCGTCAGCGCACTGATCTATTTAGCCATACCGGATTTTACTTCATTTGGATCTTTTATCTATTTTTTGATTTATGCGATCATCGATATTCCGGTCTTGGTATTCAACTGGATCGGCACATTTAAACTCAAAAAGCATCCGGCGGGATGGGGATTCTATTTCCTCGCAACGGGAATACTGTTTTTGAATGTGTTCAGCATCATCGTCGCCGGTATGCTGCTTGGCCGCCAGCAGGCAGCAGAGATTTCCGCACCGGCAGCCCCGCTCAATAACACCTTACCAAACGAGCAGGCCTGAATCAGCCACCTAAGCGGAGCAGCTTTCCTACTTATTTCTTGCCTAGCCGGGTACAATGGATACGGAGGTGCTTGCCATGATTATTATTCACGCTCTATTCAAAGTAAAGCCCGAGGCCAAAGATATATTTATCACTGAAACCATGCCACTGATCGTCGGTTCCCGGATGGAGGAGGGGAACATCAGCTACAATCTCTATGAGGACACATCAGTGCCGGATACATTTATCATGGTCGAAGAATGGAAGGATGAGCAGGCGGTCGAAACGCACAATCAGACACCGCATTTCGTCCGCTTCGGACTAAGATCTAAACCCTTTTTTCAGATTCCGACTCAGGTGAAGGTTTTCTCTGCAGAAGAAAAAAACTGAGAGATCCTGGCTTAAGAATGTTCTTCGGAAAATGATCGGTTTCCGAAGAATTTTTTTATGGAAACAAAAGACACCCTTCACCGGGTTTCGTGTGCTATTCTTGAAGAAAGGGGCGGTCGTATGTGGTTTACTGAGTCGGAGTGCATTCAGGCCATGAAGGTGGCGTCGCATTATCTCGGATTCTCATTCACAAGAAATGACTATTTACACTGGCAGATGGACCATTCGGAATATCCGACAGCCGCACAGATCGCTCACCGGCTGCACGGGTTTAACGAAGCCAAAGTTCAGGCGGGGCTGATCCCCAATGCCACAGTCAGGACCTCCAGTCAATTTTCTGACGATGAACTGATAATCGCCTTGAAAAACGCATATCAGGATCTTGGCGGAACGTTCAGCGAGCGTTCCTATGAATTGTGGAGGAGCAGGAAAGAGAAGAAGCCGTCACTCAGTACCATTCGGAACAGGCTGGGAAGTATTACTGAATTAAAAAAGCGACTGGAAGCGAATTCTTTCAGCTTTGACGCGGCATTGATCTATGACAGCGATAAATGGAAAGTGCCCCTGGTCCAGTTCATTGCCGGACAGCTTAGCCTGAATGCCTACAAAAAGTGGTCCAGAGAACACGGCGCGCCATCCGTCTCTGATCTTCAGGATTACGCGGACAGCTACGAAGGCGCGCTCGTTGAAGCGATGAATCGCTACATACAGCAGATTAAAGACGGGAGAGACAGAGATTAAGAATCCATAGGCTACTTTTTTGCAGCAATTCTCATTTTGGTGATTGAAGAATCAAAACAAGGCATCTCCCGGGAGAATCAGTAGCACTCTGGAACATATCTTTTTAAACTATTTAAGGGAGCCTGCGCTTCCGAGGCTCCCCGTTATCTTGATTTTTAGAAAATCCGTCTTCTGGTTCTCAGGAGAAAAATAGCGGCGATCAGGAAGAAGGGTATGAACCTCCGTCTGGAAAAACGATCCCGAAGAAATATTCCTCCCCGCGGATCCATCCCGTCTATGACTCCCCAGTAAACCTCACCACAATGGCCACGAACTTCAACAGGCTGTCCCCGGTAACACATTAAATTTTCCATTGAATCATTCCTTTTCTAAATATTCTCACCTCACTCCTAAGTTATGTCATCTATAAATCTTTTGAGTGGTTCTTCTGCTCAAAGATAGAGAAAACAAGCGAATCTCTCAGTTACGACTGCCCGAAAAAAGGTACTTTTCGACTCTCCTTCAGTCTATTTGCGTCTCGCCCACGTTAAAACAGGCTGTTTCATTCCTCCGTTTGTACCTTTCGCGCACTATTCCTACTCATAAAATGTATTATCACGAGATAAGGAGGTTTTTGCTCATGTGTTCTGATGGTGGATACGGTGGCAGCTGTGGTGGATTCAGACCGGTTAACAACTTTGCCCTGATCGTTGTCCTGTTTGTTCTCTTGATCATTGTTGGCGTTTCCTTTGTAAGCTGGTAATCTGCCACATCCTCTATAACCCATGCAAGCACTCCCAGTTAAGAGCACCTTGCGCCAGGTGCTCTTTTAACTCGCTTCAAACGCTCAATTTCTGTAAGAACCATCTGCACCTGTCATAAACATGCAGATTCTTTATATTGACATATTTTTCACGTCTCAATTGGGCTTATGACCCATTCCGCATCTGTCTATCCGCTCATATAATGCAACATTACTGGGTAAGGGGGTGTTGCTATGGGTTATCCTGTTGGTGGCGCATGTGGATGCGGCGGATATGGTGGATACGGATTCGGCAGCGGATTTGCCTTAATTATTGTTCTATTCATTTTGCTTATTATCATTGGGGCAACTTTTGTTTATTAATGATCACCGCTTTTTAAGTTTGGCCTTGTTAAACTTATCTGTTGTTTTTCGCTCTAGGCGCCCGTTTTCCGCGGACGATCCGTGAGCCTCACACCTTCCGCTCCAATCAACGGAGGGGCAAAAACAACATTAAATTTAAACTTAGCCTTAAGTTTAAGTCGCCTATAGTCTTATTTTTCAGGTCACTCCTCATATAAAGGGCACCTTGCGCCGGGTGCCCGTTTTCGCTTTTTCAATGGCTTTGTTAAACTCGTCTGTTGCTTTTCGCTCCAATCAATGGAGCAGTAAACCTAGCATTAAACGTTAACATAGTCTTTCTCAATAAATAATTACGCTGTTCTAAACGAGATTCTCATGAATAGGAATGACTGTTTAAAAATCTCTTGTAGCGAAAAGGGGCATAATAAATGGAAATTCCTGTAACTGGTTTCGTGTTCCAATCTGATGATTCAGACCCGCTTCATTCTCATCAGCTGTTTATTACAAGCTGGGACGGACGGCCTTTACATGTTCACCAGTTTCAGGGAACGACTTCATTCGATATGGGGCACAGACATCATTATGCTGGAACAACTGAACCAGCTCCAAGCGGGGTCCCGCATACACATCGATATTTCACTTTTACTTCTGTCGATGACGGTCATAGGCATGAGATATCCGGTGTGACAGGTCCTGCAATCACGCTTCCAACCGGAGGCCATTATCACGAATTCCGAGGTACAACAACAATAAATGGCGTTAATCCCCACTCGCACCATTACTCCGGCCAAACAAGTCCTGAATGAAAAAATAGGCTGCCACCATTCGACGAAATGATGCGCAGCCTATTCTTTAATCTGGTGTATCTCCAGCACTCAAAATTCAAGCGCTCTTAATCTTCATCATGGAAAAAATCTGAACTCGTGAGAATGTGCGAACGTGACAACGGGAAAAACAGTATGCCTTGACGTAAGTATCAGATACAGAAATAATCCTGATCCGCCGTTTGCTGAACTGCCCGGATTTGTCCTGATAAATGATTACGGCGATGTCTCCCCTACGCACACTGATCACCCCTTTTTAATCATTATAGCGAACACAAGTTCGTAAATCAACGATCAATTTTTGTTAGAATATGTAAAGAAGACCCGGTCCGGTTTTTTTGGGGTTAGAGGAGTTTCTATCCTAAGCTAGGATGCAGCAAACGTGGATTACGACATTGTGATCTAACGAAAAGATGCAACATTTCAGCTGCTGGCTGGTAAAATCTCGAAATCGGCTGGTAAATTTGCAATTGTGGCTGGTAAAATCCCGAATCCGGCTGGTAAATTTGCGATTGTGGCTGGTAAGACTCCGAATTTGGCTGGTAAGCCGATTTATTAGCACGATTTAAAGCAGGACTTATCTTGATCTGCAAAACTCTCGGTTCCATTTCATATTGATTCTGTGTGATTGATTAAGGCTTCGGTGCAAACTTCATACGATTCGGAGAAACTCATTTTTTACTGCTCACCTGTTGCCGTTCCCGTCTCCTTTGATCATAACAACCGCATCGAATTTTTGCCTCATGCTGTTGCAGAAAAATTATACTGAACTTGTAAAAAAGGACACCTCCCATTTTTTTACGGAAGGTGCCCTTTTTCAATCACTATTAAAAAGCAAACTGTTGCTTTATTTTGCCTTTTCAGGCCTTGATTTTACATCATACCCATGCCAGGGCCGCCTGCAGGCATTGCAGGTTCCGGATGTTCTTCAGGCTTGTCAGCAACAACAGCCTCGGTTGTCAGCAGCATCGCTGATACGGAAGCTGCGTTCTGCAGAGCGGAACGCGTAACCTTTGTCGGGTCAACAATACCAGCTGCGATCATGTCTACCCATTCGTCTTTGGCAGCGTCATAACCGAATCCAGCTTTCTGGCTCTTCAGTTTTTCAACGATAACAGAGCCTTCGAGGCCTGCGTTCTCGCCGATCTGGCGAACAGGTTCTTCCAGAGCGCGGATGACAATGTTTACGCCAGTCTTTTCGTCGCCTTCAGCAACAACAGCAGCAACGTCTTTGATCACGTTAGCCAGAGCTGTACCGCCGCCGGCAACGATGCCTTCTTGAACAGCCGCGCGGGTTGAGTTCAGGGCGTCTTCGATACGAAGCTTACGTTCCTTCAGTTCCGTTTCAGTAGCTGCGCCGACTTTGATGACTGCTACGCCACCGGACAGCTTAGCCAGACGTTCCTGAAGTTTTTCCTTGTCAAAATCAGAGGTTGTTTCAGCAAGCTGTGCTTTGATCTGGCCGACACGTCCGGCAATCTTTTCGGATTCGCCCGCGCCTTCTACGATCGTCGTATTGTCTTTTGTGACAATGACTTTGGCAGCTGAACCCAGCTGATCAACCGTCGTTTCTTTCAGTTCAAGGCCAAGATCGCTTGTGATAACCTGGCCGCCGGTCAGAACGGCGATATCTTCCAGCATTGCCTTCCTGCGGTCGCCAAAACCAGGAGCCTTAACAGCGACAACGTTGAATGTGCCACGCAGTTTGTTGAGAACGAGAGTTGCAAGCGCTTCGCCTTCAACATCTTCAGCGATGATCAGCATGGCCTTGCCCTGCTGAACAACTTTTTCAAGAACAGGCAGGATTTCCTGGATGTTGGAGATTTTCTTGTCAGTAATCAGAATGTATGGACTTTCAAGAACAGCTTCCATCTTGTCCTGATCCGTAACCATGTAAGCCGATGCATAGCCGCGGTCAAACTGCATGCCTTCAACAACATCCAGTTCTGTCGCGAAGCCCTTGGACTCTTCGATCGTTACAACGCCGTCGTTGCCGACCTTTTCCATAGCTTCGGCAATCAGTCCGCCGACCTTCTCGTCTGCGGAAGAAATCGAAGCAACCTGAGCGATCGAAGCTTTGCCTTCGATCGGCTTGGAGATCTTCTTCAGGCCTTCGACAGCAGCAGCCGTCGCTTTTTCAATACCGCGGCGAATACCCATTGGATTCGCACCGGAAGCAACGTTCTTCAGGCCTTCGCGGATCATCGCCTGTGCAAGAACTGTAGCCGTTGTTGTACCGTCGCCGGCAACATCGTTTGTCTTGCTGGCTACTTCAGAAACAAGACGTGCGCCCATATTTTCAAATTTATCTTCAAGTTCAATGTCTTTCGCAATGGTAACACCGTCATTTGTGATCAGCGGTGAGCCGTACTTTTTGTCCAGTACCACGTTGCGGCCTTTCGGTCCGAGTGTTACTTTCACTGCATCTGCCAGAATGTCCACACCGCGCAGCATGGAGCGGCGTGCTTCTTCGCCAAACTTAATATCTTTTGCCATCTTGGAAAGTCCCTCCTGAATTTTTTTGTTTCGTTAAATTATTCAACGACAGCCAGAATATCGTCCTGACGGACAACAAGATACGTCTTGCCATCATATTTGACTTCCGTGCCGGCATATTTTGAATAAATGACTTTTTCTCCTTCTTTTACATCAAGCGCAATGCGTTCGCCCTTATCCGAAACTTTGCCGGCGCCGACTGCGACGACATGGCCTTCCTGAGGCTTTTCCTTGGCCGAGTCAGGCAGCACGATACCACTTGCTGTTTTCTCTTCTTTTTCCTGTGGTTCGATAACGATCCGATCACCCAATGGCTTTAACATGAAAAAATACCCTCCTTAAAAACGTTAAGTTAAGTACTTTGTTAGCACTCACTTCGCCTGAGTGCTAATCCATTTAATATGATAATCAATTCCCTACTGATTTGCAAGTTTTTGATTAAATATTTACGGTTTTTCATACGCACTTCACAAATGTGGGAAGAAGGCGGATATTCTTTAGTCTGCCGCGCACTGTGATAAAATAGTGTATAGAGAAAAATGGTTGTGCTGATTCGTTTCATTCACGTTCATCCATTTTGAAATCCGTCGATTCCATCCGAATATGAGGTGTCTTTGTTGGTTAAACGTTACATAGCAATCGTTGTGATCTACCTGCTCTGTTTCAGTTCCCCGAGGCTGCCGGGCATTTCCGGGCTGTTCCCGAAAACTCCCGGCGGCTACGGCAATGTCTATACCGTTGTTTTCTTTGTAACGCTGGCCGCCGTCCTGCTTCTTCTCCTTCCCGAGCGCACCATGCGATCCGGAGAGAAACGCGCATCTGTTGGCATGTCTCTCCTCTGGGCCGTCGGTGGTGTGTTCGCCTTGTTTTTTCTGCAAATTTTGGCCACGCTGATCAACTTTTCACTCTTTGGACAGGTGGCAGGATCAGAGCATACGAAGCAGATTGAAACTCTGGCTAAGTATTCTCCTGTTTTCATTTTGACAGTAAGCATTATCGGACCGGTGCTCGAGGAAATTGTTTTCCGAAAAATTTTATTTGGAGGCATGAGAAAGAAGATTGGCTTCTGGTTTGCTGCGATCATCAGTTCTATTATTTTCGCCCTTATGCACCTGGATATCCGCAATCTGCTCGTCTATTTCATGATCGGTGTTTTTCTCTGTTTCAGTTATCAAATGACGCGGCGAATCACAGTGAACATGTTCATGCATGCGACAATGAATACCGCCGTTGTCCTTCTTAGCTACGCTGCTCCGGCAATCGGCCTGATTTCTTTTCTCAATCACTGAATCCATACGCAAAGGGCCCGGGGAATTTTTCCCCGGGCCCCTTGCGTTTCACCCTATCATGCTTTCTCTTTAAAAATCGTTTTACCAAATTATTCGTCGCTGTCATCCAGCGCCGTCAGAATTTCCGGACCTTCTTTGGTGATGGCAAGCGTGTGCTCATACTGCGCTGAAAGTGAACCGTCAACAGTACGCGCCGTCCAGCCGTTGTCATCGACTTTTGCCTGCCAGTCGCCGGTATTCAGCATTGGCTCAATCGTAATCGTCATACCTTCCCGGAGACGAAGTCCGCGTCCTGGCCTGCCATAATGAGCGACTGCCGGATCTTCGTGCATGGTCGGTCCGATGCCATGGCCGACAAAATCACGTACGACGCTCAGGCCCCTAGACTCCGCATATTCCTGGATCGCGTGGCCGATGTCGCCGAGGCGGTTGCCGACGACGGATTGTTTGATGCCTTCATATAGCGCTTCTTCCGTCGTCTTCAGCAGGTGTTCCGCTTCGTCCGAAATCGTGCCAACCGCGTAGCTCCACGCGGAATCCGACAGGGCCCCGTTCAGATTGACAACCATATCGATCGTGACAATATCCCCGTTTTTAAGCGGCTTCTTATTTGGAAAGCCGTGGCAGATTTCATCGTTGACCGAAGCGCAGGTCGCGAATTGGTAACCTTGGAATCCCTTTTCTTCAGGGGTCGCGCCATGCTTCTCAAGAAATTCATTGACAAACTCCTCAATTTCCCATGTCGTGACACCAGGCCGGATCATTGGCTTGATTTTCTTATGTGTCAGAGCCAGCAGCCGGCCCGACTTTTTCATTTCCGCAATTTCATTTGCAGATTTTAACTGTATCATTTATTCTTTCCACCCCTGTATCCTTTCAGCATTCTCTTTATTTAAGATGCGACATTTGTATTTTAACACTTTATCAGGCACTCGATCATTCGGCACGGCTTTCTTCCATTGCATGATTGAGAAAATAGATCAGCGCCTGAAGCTCAACCGTCATATCCACATGACGGACATAAACTTCCGGCGGCAATGCCAGCCGGACCGGTGAAAAGTTCAGGAAACCGTGAACACCTGAAGCCATCGCCTGCTCGGCAGCACTCTGAGCCTGGTCAGGCGGCACAGTCAGAATGGCCGCCGTGATATCGTGATTGTCATCCGTCGCCAGATCATCCATCAGGTGGATTTCGGTCTCGCCTACTTTTTTGCCCACCTTTGATGGATTAATATCATACGCTTTGACAATCCGTGTGTTATTGTTCTTCTGAAAATTGTGGTTCAGGAGCGCCGTGCCAAGATGCCCGACGCCGATCAGAATGACTTTCGAAAGTTCATCCTGATAAAGCGTCTTTCTGAGAAATTCCATTAAATGCTGCGTGTTGTACCCGTACCCTTTCCTCCCCAGCGCGCCGAAATAGGAAAAATCTTTGCGGATCGTTGTTGAATCAACCTGCACAATTTTTCCGAATTCAGACGATGAGATCCGTGTCTTACCGTTCGTGACAAGGCGCTGCAGAGACCGGTAATAGAGCGGCAGCCGTTCTGCTGTTGCCTGAGGCACTTTCTGCGATGCCATACTCCTGTCCCCCCTTGTAAACCGGTAAATTCGTTTTGTCCGCGAAATTTTTCCGGTCTGTCTCTATAAGTTTTTATCCGTTATTTCTATAATTCCATCTACACTATACATCAATATGCGCCGCTTTTGTTATCTGATTCACAATCTTTTTAAGAATCATACGGTTGCGTGAGCACACGGATTCACACAAAAATATTAAAAACCGGAGAGAAAAGATGATTCAAATTTCTCCCCGGCTTAAATAATTAGCCATTTAATTCTTTTTACTTAGAATAGTGCACGATTAACCAGCAACAATCACAAATCCGATCAGGCAGCCGTCTTCCATTCGCTGACTTTCTTCCAGGCAGGCCAAACAGCTTCAATTTTCTGATCCAGCGTCCAATAATTTGTTGTTGACGCGAATTGTTCCAGCCCCCAAAGAGCGGCAAAAATGAAGCTATACATTATTGATGTACCAATATCTGTTGCGCCAGGAGTCCAGAATCTGCCAATGAAGCCTTCCGCCGTAACCCAAATGACGATATTAAGAATAAAGCCGACCACATACATGTACTTGCGTGCGACGCCGAATAATAGTGACAAGGCAATTGCTGTCTCCACGATCGCAATCACAACAGCGAAAAAGACTGGCGCTGTGGATGTAATCTTTAGCACAAATTTCAGCCATGGTACTAAAAAGTCAGGAGACGTACTAATCTTTTTTGTAAGATCAGCATTAAAATTAAATAGAAAAGCAGGCATCCATTTTAAAATTGCGTCAACCAACCATACAATTCCAAACACAAAACTAAAAATACGAGTGCGTTTTGCCAATTTTTCTTTCCAGACTTCTTCACTTGCCATGATACCCAACAGCCCCTTTTTCTCTACAATAAATTAAAGTAATAGTGCCAAACCCACATGCATCCCTCAAATGAAAGAACACTTTTGGTAAGCAATGTCAGAAAACATACTTGCTTACTATTGTTTAACAACTATTTATATTATAGACTCTCACTTTCCGGGGGCACTGAGTGTAAAATTACAATTCCGTGTCCGATAAATGTAAAAAATCCCATATCCTTTTTGAGAGTCAATGTCTGCGTAAGGCCTAAAATATCTACCTCAAGGCAAACTGTTTCTCAGAGTCGATCAAACCATTTTGGAACAATATAACCAATCATTCATAATAAAATCTATTTTTACTTTCCTCTTACTAAAAATTAAACGTCAAATAATCCACCCTGAAAAGATGTGGTGGGTTTATCTGACGTTTGCGCTGCTTTTAGCTTCTTTATTTGCTCAAGAGAAAAGTGTTTTTAGCTAATCGGTAGATTGGTCTGTGAATCATTCAGGATCAAATAAAGTTATCAAGTGAAACTCCGTCTCGTTTTTTAGGAAATGCGCTCGACGTATTCTGCGATCAACCCATCAGGATGCTGCATCAGCATAATCCAACTGCCTGGTGTACGTTTTGGTTTGGTTAGACAGACAGCTCCTCTTTGCTGCAGTTCGTTCATCGCATCCTGAATCGAATCGACCAGCAGCGTTGCGCGAGCTGATTCAAACACTTTTCTGGATGCTGCATCTCCCGCAATAATAACCGCTTTATCAACTATGGCCAGTTCCAAGTTCAGTACTTCGTAATATCCGCGCTGCGTGCATGACGTTTGATACAACTCTTCGTAAAATTTAATCGTCTCATCCATAGCATCGCGTTCAATAAACACACGGATTAATGTACCCAGTACCTTCATCGCTTAAACCACCTTTTATCGTATGTCTTCGACAGAAACAGTGAAGTGACAGTCTCATAAAAAACAAATTTTAAAGCTGACGTGCCTGCTGATAAACGGTATCCAGCCACCGCTTCCTCTTTCTGGCACTGCTTCCCTTCATTCCGGCCAGCATCATTCTTTTTACCGGACGAATACCACAAAACTGAAGAATGGCTTTTTTCACGACCGTCCACTCGACATTCCCGCGAACCAATCGGACAAACAACCCTGGAGAGTCAATCGTATAGATCACCCACGCGGATTTACCCGTAAGCAGTCCTTTAGGGACCAAACCTTCATAGATGTAGGCGAACCCAGCGGCAAATACTCTGTCAAAAAAACCTTTCAAGATGGCCGGAAGTCCATACCACCACACCGGATAGATAAAAATGTAGTGGTCCGCCTTCTTGACTAAATCACGATAGCGCGCCATTTCAGGATCATTTTTCATGTCCCTTCTTTTGCGTTTTTCATTAAAAATCAGCACGGGATCGAAGCCTTCCTGATATAAGTCGATAACCGAAACCTCGTGATGGGATTCCCCCAGTCCTTTTTGGACCTGTTCAAGTACAGCATGATTAAAACTTTTCGGGTTGGGATGCGCGTAAATTATGAGGACATTCATGTCTACATCTCCTTACAATGGGATAATTAATTCCAATAGCCACGTTTTTTCAAAGTCTCTGTAATAGGCTGCCCTTTCAAGAACCTGCCCAATAACGTGCACATAAGTTCAAGCTCCTCTTCGGAGTATGCTTGATTCAATTGGCCATACAGCTGCTTTTCAATATTCTCTACAAGATGCTCTTTTTCTTTTCCAGTTTGCGTGAGCTGAAGCGTAACATACCTAGAATCCTTCGAATGCGCGATCTTTTCGACCAGGCCGTCCCGGACCAATCGTTCTACGAGCCTTGACGGGCTTCCTGACTCACAGATCAATAATTGTCCCAGTTCCTTGAGAGAGAGCCCCTTCCTGTCACGCAGCGTGCGTAATACCTCTGCCTGAGATGCCGTTAATCCAATGCTTTTTAGCAGGTCATTGAGTATACGATTTCCATGGCGTTGTACTGCGAGAATGATATAGCGTAATGCTTCTGCCTTAACATTCTGTTTCTCTTCCATTTAACATCCCTTCACATTCAACGATTTCTTTTTAAGCAAAAATAGATGACTAGTCATTTATTGATTATATTTTAGATGACTAGTCATCTATTGTCAAGTAAAGCGATCAGGAACCAGTATGTTGTCAAAAATTCATTCACTCACTTCTATTGTGCGTAGATTCCACTTTAGTCCTCCTATACATGACCATGCCCCTATAAATCAAGCGCATATATTGAATAAGAGAATATTTTTCCTAGGAGGCAGAAATATGTCCTTAGAAAAATTTGCAGATGCATTACCTATTCCACCTGTTTTAAAGCCAAAAGAGAATGATGACATTCCTTACTATGAGGTAACGATGAAGCAAGTCCAACAAAAGCTTCATCGCGATTTGCCACCGACTACCGTTTGGGGTTACAACGGGATGTTCCCTGGCCCAACATTTGAAGTTCAACGGAATCATCCTATTCGTGTTAAGTGGAAAAACAAATTACCTTACGAACATTTGCTGCCCGTTGATCGAACCCTACATGGGGCACAACCGGATCAACCTTCTGTCCGAACAGTTGTACATCTGCACGGAGGGCGTGTTCTTCCAGAAAATGACGGATATCCGGAAGCATGGTTCACCCAAAATTTTGAAAACCGCGGGTCAAAATTTGCAAGTAAAGTTTACTATTATCCTAACAGGCAACGTTCGGCTACGCTGTGGTATCATGATCATGCCATTGGAATTACGCGTTTGAACGTTTATGCAGGTCTTGCGGGGCTCTATCTCATTAGAGAGGAAGAAGAGGAAAAGCTGAATCTTCCTCGTGGAAAATTTGAAATTCCGCTCGTCATCCAAGATCGTTCGTTCTATCCTAATGGTAAACTATTCTATCCAACCCAACCAGGCCAGGAGCCACCTCCAGCTCCACAGCAACCAGTAAATCCGACATTACCGAATCCAACAGTTGTCCCGGAATTTTTTGGCAACATGAACTTAGTCAACGGGAAAATATGGCCGTACCTGGATGTCGAGCCGCGTAAATATCGCTTCCGCCTCCTTAATGGCTCCAATGCTCGTTTTTACCGTATTCAGCTTAGTTCAGGTCAAGAATTGGTTCAGATCGGAACGGAAGGAGGGCTCTTGGAAAAACCGGTCACTGTATCCGAAATTACCCTTGCACCGGCTGAGCGTGCCGATGTTATCATCGATTTTTCGAACTATAAAGGTCAAAGAATTACTTTAACAAACGACGCAGCAGCCCCATTCCCTGATGGAGACCCACCTTCTTCAGACCTTAAACAAATTATGGAATTTCGGGTCAAACAAAGGCTCAGTAGATCCGATGACAGTCAAATTCCATCAACCTTAAGTTCCTTTGGACGTCTTGATCCTGAAGCTGCTGAAGTTGTACGGAAAAACCTATTAATAGAATCTGCCGATAATTTTGGCCGTTTGAAGCTATTACTAAATAATATGATGTGGGATGACTTACCTCTTACGGAAACCCCTAAAAATGAAACCACAGAAATTTGGGAGTTTTTCAATAGGACACCTGACACTCATCCGATTCACCTACACCTTGTTAATTTTCAAATTTTGAATCGCGCCACATTCACTGGCGACCCAAATGGACCTGATCTCTTAATTGGAGCACCACAACCACCAGA
Organism: Sporolactobacillus shoreae; assembly: GCF_004684935.1. Taxonomy (GTDB): domain Bacteria; phylum Bacillota; class Bacilli; order Bacillales; family Sporolactobacillaceae; genus Sporolactobacillus; species Sporolactobacillus shoreae. Next base: position 9,270 of record NZ_SRJD01000028.1, on the reverse strand, counting down.
CCCAAGTGAGAGTGGCTGGAAAGATACCGTTCGCGTGAATCCTGGCGAGGTTACACGTATCATTGCGCGTTTCGGTCCATTTACAGGTATTTACCCTTGGCACTGCCATATTCTTGAACATGAAGACCATGATATGATGAGGCCATTTGAAGTACTGCCACATCAAGGCGTCAGCCAGACTCAAACAAGTGCTGAAGAATCCTGACCATTCGTTCCATATTTTGATTACATTAAACACCATCAATAGGACATTGATTGAGTAACCATGCTTATACAATTTTGTTTAACACGTCACAATCAAATGGCAAGGCTCATGCTCTGGTTTTTCTGCAGTGTCAGCTTATTTTTTTGTAACGATTCCAATTAGATTGTAATTTTTATTAAACACAGTTCATTATAAAAATTTAGGTTCTACAGGCGCTAGTAAAAAAATTTACTTAAGATACGATTTCTCACCTCATATCCCCTGCACAGTTGCCGAATAAAACCCGATTAGGCTACAATAAAGAGGTGCCGGGTTATTTTTTACACCCGAGCCCTTTTTATATACTGCAACCGCAAGCGTCCTGAGGTGACTTTGATGATTCTTCTGCAAACCAACGAGATCAGCAAATCATTCGTGACTGATCTGATCCTATCGAATATATCTATTGAAGTGAAATTTGGCGAGCGTGTCGCTCTGGTCGGACGGAATGGTGCCGGGAAGTCGACACTTCTTAAAATTATTGCCGGAGAAATGAGCGCCGACAGCGGCGAAGTGATCATGCCGAAGGACCGGACGATGGGCTACCTCCCACAGAACGCCACGCTGAATTCGACGCGCGGAATTTTCGATGAATTGCTCACGGTCTTCCGTCCTCTGACAGAAATGGAAAAGAAACTTCGGGACATGGAAAGCCGGATGTCGGATCCTGACCGGTTTGCAGACCCGGCAGATTATGATCAGCTCTTGAAGAGTTATGACATCCTGCAGGCAGAATTCAAATCAAAGGGCGGTTACACGTATCAGGCAGAAATCCGCAGCGTTCTAAATGGTCTTAATTTCGGAAGCTTCCCTGAAAATACACCCGTCAGCAATCTCTCCGGCGGTCAGAAGACCCAGCTTGCGCTTGGAAAAATTCTGTTGATTAAACCGGATCTGCTGATTCTCGATGAACCGACCAACCATCTGGACATTAGCACCCTGACCTGGCTCGAAGGGTATCTGCAGCGCTATCAGGGCAGTGTTCTTGTTGTTTCCCACGACCGTTACTTTCTTGATAAAGTTGCGACTAAAGTTTACGAGGTTGCCGGACATACCGTACATAAATATGATGGAAATTATACGCACTATATTGAATTAAGAGCAGCAGCGTATGAAAGTGCAATGAAGAGCTATGACAAACAGCAGAAGGAAATCGCACGCCTGGCTGACTTTGTTCAGAAGAATATCGTCCGTGCGTCGACGACCAAGCGTGCGCAAAGCAGGCGCAAACAACTGGAAAAAATAAATGTTATGGAAAGGCCGCGTGGAAATGAAAAAGCCGCCGATTTCTCTTTCCAGATTGAGAAGCAGAGCGGCCGCGATGTGCTTTCCATTTCGGACCTGTCTGTTGGCTATCCACCGGAACCGCCGATGTTTTCCGGGCTTAATTTCCATATTTCGAGGACTGAACGTGTAGCTCTGGTCGGACCGAATGGCATTGGCAAATCAACCTTGCTGAAATCCATTGCCGGCGGATCAACCCTACTATCCGGGGAAGTGCATCTCGGCAGCCAGGTATCCATCGGTTATTATGATCAGGAACAGACCAGCCTGACCAACGAAAAGACCGTGCTGAACGAGCTGTGGGATGACTACCCGCTTCATCCGGAGAATGAAATGCGGAATGTGCTTGGGGGCTTCCTTTTCTCAGGCGACGATGTGGCTAAGTATGTGGCTCAGCTGAGCGGTGGCGAGAAGGCCAGGCTGATGCTCGCCAAACTGATGATGCGCCATGACAATCTGCTCATTCTCGACGAACCAACCAACCACCTGGATCTCGACAGCAAAGAAGTCCTTGAGGCCGCCCTGATCGATTATCCGGGCACGATCCTGTTCGTTTCCCATGACCGGTACTTCATTAACGATATTGCCACCCGCGTCCTCGAACTCTCGCAAGACGGGATTACAGAATACCTTGGTGACTATGATTACTACCTGGACAAAAAAAGCGAGCAGCAGCAGATTGCCGAACTCGATGCCCAGAGTGCACCGACCGTGAAGCAGGAGAACGCTCCCGCCGCCGGAAAACAGCAATTTCTGAAGGACAAAGAGCAGAAAAAGAAAAAAAGGCAGCTGCTCCGCTCAGTAGAAGAAATGGAAGGAAAAATTGAACAGCTCGAAAAATTAATTAAGGAAGACGAAGACTCTCTGCTTACGCCGGAAGTCTTTAACGATACCAAAAAAGCCAAACAGGTTCAGAGCGAAATTGACCAACATAAAGAGCAGCTGAGTCAGTTTATGGAAAAATGGGAAGCCGATCAACTGGCCCTCGAAGAATTCACAGATTGAATCATCCACAGTTTTTCAACATCAATCGGAAGCTTTTCCACATATGAGACATCTTATGCACAAGATTATCCACAGAAAATGTGGATAACCTTGTGCATTTTTGCCATTTCCACGGTAAAATGCAAACCGAGTAAAATGATCATTCAAATCAAATTTAATCCGAAAATAAATAGAATTAATCCTTTCATGTAGAAAGATTTCAAAAGGTCAATTATAATAATCATATTTTAAAGAAATAGGAAGTGATGCAATGGATGCGGCAGAGTATGTTTTCCCATCAACTTTTACGGCGGCAGATGGGGAAACTTTATAAAAATTGGAGCTGTTGTCCATGGCAACTTCCTTTCAAACTTATGTGAAATCTTTAAATCAGCTAGCAATACCTTTGATCGCCAATTCGATTTTCGGTTTATCCATCGAACTAGTCGATCAAGCAATGATCGCTCACCTCTCTGTAGCAGCATATGCCTCAGTGGGAGCAATTGGAAACTTTTTATATACCATTGGAGGAATTATTGGTGCCGTTGCGATTACTTTGAACATCTATGGTTCTAAGGCCATCGGCGAAAAACAAAAGAGTCGGTACTTAAACTATCTATCTTCTTCACTCCTTCTGGATGTCCTGCTTGGGGTTGGCTTAGGTATCTTTTGTTTTATTGGTAAAGACCTGTTGTTGATACGTCTGTATGGTTTTTCCGGAATCTCACTTCAAGACGGAAACGATTATCTTTCATTAATGAGCGGATATTTTTTTCTGCAGCTGGTGATTTTCACGCTGACCAACTGTTTGAAAATCAATAAGAACACTAAATGGATACTGATCGTATCGACGACAACGACCTTACTCCATACGTGTCTAAATTATCTACTGATTTTTGGTGTTTTCGGTTATCGTGGACTCGGTGTAAGTGGTGCGGCAATTTCCAGTACCATCACACTCTGTCTTGATGCCGGAGCCTATGCCTTTTTGTTAAGAAATGACATAAAATCTGCTCTGCATTTTCCACCGGCAGAAACCGTGTTTATCTTGTTGAGAAGTCTCCCCTTAATGGGACAGGAACTCCTTGAAGGCAGCGTCTTTATTATTATACTAAATGCATTGCTCGCCCATATAAGCCCACTGATCCTGTCTGGTTATCTACTCATCAGCCAGATCTTGCAGATTGGACTGGTACCAACCTTTATGTACAGTTCAGCATTGCTTACGCTGGTAAGCGAGAGCAACGGGGCACGCAATCAATCTGATCTGAAAGATTTCCCGCGAACAGCTGGTATTTTGGCAATGATCCTGTTTTGCTTCATTGGTATCCTGTTTTATTCGCTACGAGTGCCTATCGCCAGCTTGATCACAAATGACACGCGTCTTATCCGTTACTCAGCAAACATTTTTCTTATACTGTGGCTGGCTAATGTATTCCGCCCGTTGTTCGAAATCTACAAATCTGCATTGCAGTCGGTCGGTCAGAGTCGTTGCGTACTAAAGTTGACGTGTGTCGTCAATACCATAACCTTGGTCCTGATGATCATTCTGATTGAATACCTTAAACTGTACGGCGTTGCAATCGGTTTACTGTTCAATTATTTTGTGATTTTTCTCCTTCTTAATTTAAACTATTCAAGATATCTCAGCAGGCAAATAACATTGAATTCGTGAAAGAATCTTTAGGAACCTGTCCCAAGAGGTAGCACAAAAAATCGAGAGGATATTTTCTCCTCTCGATTTTTATGGTTATGGTAACTTTTTCTTAAAAAACCGCTTTGACGTTATAATGTTTATGACCAGTTCACATTATTGGGAGGCGTTTTTTTCTCTTTATAAATAAGTATCAAATAGCCCGCACCTCGCGTACGGATTTACTTTAAATGAAAAACACCTTTCCCCGTTTCCATATCTATGGGTAATGGTCAACGACTCGCTACTGAAGTAGCAGGCTTGCAGCTCAAAAACCGGCAAGCCGGTCCAGCAGTACAAACGGGCTAGGCCCTCCTGCGGCGATGGCTACATCATCGGACGGTTGACTTGTCGCCCGTTTAGCTGCCGAGTTTACTCGACAGCTGTTAGCTTTTCAAATCGAGGGCGCGTACCGCCACTGACCCACAACGCGCCCAGCTGTTGAATATTCATGGCACCGATACGGTCGTCATTCGACTGGTAGCCGCAGGCACCGCAATGATAGTGGTGGCGGCTGTGATCCCGGTTGCCTTTGGCAATGGATCCGCATTTCGGGCAGCGCTGGCTGGTGTACTCAGCAGAGACTTTGATAGCCGTGCCTCCGGACAGAACCGCCTTATACGCCAGTTTATGCTCAAAGTCAAAAAATGACCAGCTGGCCGCTTCATAGCGGTGCGTCTTGACGGTCTGTTCCGTCGCAAAGCGGACATTCCGCAAATCTTCAAGAACAAAAACGGTTCCAGCGCCATACGTGTCGACGAGTGCCTTCGTAAGGCAATGGTTCACATTGTCCATCCAACGGTTTTCTCGCTGACCGATTCGTTTCAAGCGGCGTTTTGCTGATTTTGTTCCCTTAGCCTGCAAATGCTGCCGGAGCCGTTTAAAACGGCGTCGCTTAGTCAAAATAGCCTGACCGCTGAAAAAGCGCGTCTTGCCGGATTCATCATAACACGTCGCCAGGAAACGCAGCCCGCGATCCAGGCCGACGACGTGCTGTACCTGATACGGGTCGAAATCCGGGAGCTCTTTGGTGGCGCCGACATGCAGGAACCATTTGTGGCCCACCTGCAGCAGTTTAGCGGTGCCAAGTTTCCAGCCTTGGTGCATATAGCGATCAAAATAGTTTAACGACCCGTCAACTTTAATCGGCTGATCGAGCGTGTTGATTGAAATCTGACCATTTTTCAGAAACCTCCAGTCCCGACCCCAGACGAGATCCACCTGTAGCCGTTTAAACCGGATCGGCTGGCGGAGCCACGCCAGATCCTTCATTACCTGATGCCACTGGTTGGTGTACGTATCTTTGAAGCGATACGGTTTTCGCTTCATCAAGGTTTGTACCGTTTTATAACGCGCCAAAACGGTGATCAGAACCGATTCAGCCATCTGCGATTTCAGATTAAAAACCGCTCGTAATTCTCGATAGAGCGCGTCATGCAGCTGTCGCCGGGATCGTCCAAACTGATGATCAAAATAATAGCGGGACACATGGTTACAGGCATGGGCATATGCCGTTTGCATCGTGTGCAACTGACGCGCTTCTGGCAGCGTCGGCTTGATTTTCAATTTCAGTGTTAGCCCTTGCTGCATCTCGTTTCACCTTAATTCTTAATATTTCAACAAATTAATTATACAATAATTCTGTTGAAGTGATAATCAATTAACCTGTCAGCACCACAAAAAAAGCGCCACCTGAGGCGCTGATTCCTCTCAGCATTAAAATGCCAAGTATCCTCAGCTGGCGGTTTGTAAATGAACAAATGCGAGGTTTGAATTTTCTTCAATAACTCGATCATCAAAATCTACTTTAAGCCTAATGTCCTCCTCATCTAAACCTTTAAACCATTCTTGAATCATTTGCTTCCATTGATCAAGTCCGATGTATTCCCAGTTTCCCCAGCAATCATAAATGTGGACATCGGAAGCATAGGAAGAAAGAAATTGTACAGCATTTTTTTCATAAACAGCAGACCGGTAATTTTCCAGAACATCCTCGACACAATGAAATTCAGTACTCATGAATAAACCCCTCTTTTCTGATTGTGCATGATCGACAGCCACCATTCTGCCTAATAAAAAAATACCAGAACGAGTCCGGTATTTTCAAATCGTTTCTCTATTTAAAATGCCTCGATCGGAAGGTTCGGGCTTCCATTCAATGAAAGATCTGCCCGCATTCCTTTTAAAAAGCCGATTGTCCCGGAAGCGGCGATCATCGCCGCGTTATCCGTGCAAAATTTGAGTGGTGGAATAATCAGTGGAATCGAACGTGTTGCCGCCGCCTGCTCCATTTCCGAACGGATTTTGCTGTTTGCCGATACGCCGCCTGCAACCAGAATCTGTTTGGCATGATAGCGTTCGGCCGCAATCAACGTTTTCCTTACCAGAACTTCAGCGACGCTCTCCTGGAAGCTTGAGGCGATATCCGCCTCATTAATTTCATTTCCGCGCTGCTGCTCATTATGGATATAATTAATCACTGCCGATTTCAGGCCGCTGAAGCTGAAATCCAGAGAGCCCTCCTCAAGCCAGGCTCTTGGAAAATGAATTGATGGCTTCCCTTTTTCTGCCAGTCTGTCAATTTCAGGGCCGCCGGGATAGGGAAGCCCGAGCGTCCGTGCCACTTTATCAAACGCTTCTCCGGCAGCGTCATCCCGTGTCGTACCGACAACCTGATACGATCCATGTTCCTTCATATAAACCAGTTCCGTATGTCCGCCGGATACAACCATCGCGACCAGAGGAAATTCCAGTTCCTGAACAAACCGGTTCGCATAGATGTGTCCGGTAATATGATGAACCGGAACAAGGGGCAAGCCATGCGCAAATGACAGCGCCTTGGCCCCGTTCACACCGACCAGCAGGGACCCGATCAGACCGGGTCCCTGCGTTACGGCAATCGCGTCCAGATCTTCCCACGACACTCCGGATTTTTCCATGGCTTCTTCGCAGACGAGCGTAATTTGATCGACGTGATGGCGTGAAGCTACTTCCGGCACCACACCGCCGAACCTGCGGTGTATGTCGATCTGGGATGCCACCGCATTGGAGCGGATGATTCTCCCGTTTTCAACAACCGCCGCCGCTGTTTCATCACAGCTGGATTCAATCCCAAGGATCATTGTTTTTTGATTTATATTGATACTCATAGCCTCACCCACATCACAAGTGCGTCTTCGCCGTTATTTGAATAGTAATTTTTCCTGATGCCACCGCTTCTGAATCCAAGCTTTCGGTATAGTCCCTTCGCAATATCATTTCCGACGCGAACTTCGAGGCTGATTGTCCTGGATCCTTTTGCCTGGGCATACAACATAACATGCCGAAGCAGGGTTTCGCCAACCTTTTTCCCCCGGTATCCGCTCAGCACAGCCAGATTGGTAATGTGCGCTTCATCAACAATCACCCAAACACCGCAGTACCCGATAATTTTTTCGCCGAATTCAGCCACGAAATATGAGGCAAAATGATTGTTGACCAGTTCATTCTCGAAAGCTTTTTTTGACCATGGAACATCAAACGCGCTATGTTCGACAATCATCACATTGTCGATATCACTAATCGTCATCGGCCGGATATGCGCCGTATCAAATTGTGCCATTGTTATCGCCCCTGTTTGGCCTTCCATTTAGCCTCCGCTTCCGCCAGGCGGAGATACGTCGGTAAAAAGTGATGAATATCCTCTGTGGGAGATTTTTCCGCGCCCAGCCGGGCAAGTTCGGACGCCTTCGGAATATTCTGGGACGCGGAGCCAAATGCAGCGCCCGGAAGTGATTTCAGCCTTTCCACCCATTTTCCCATATCATTACTTAGAAAAAGAACGGGCCGATTCTTTTTTTCCAGTTCGGCAAGCCAGTCATCCATCATCAGAAGTCTGTCCGGGCTTTCGGGAACGACCTGATTATCACGACTCTTATACAATCCTGCAAAGACCTGCCCGCGACGCGCATCAAAAAAAGGAGCAATTAGTCCGTTAAAATACCTTCCGTTCTGGGCCACAATTTCAAGGCTCGAAACACCAACCAGCTCCTTCTGCAGCGTCCAGGCCATCATTTTAGCAATCGTCACGCCAATGCGAAGACCCGTATAAGATCCCGGTCCCTGTGCAACAGCAATCCGGTCCAGTTCCTCAGGTTTTACGCCTGCATGATCCAGAAGCTGAGCGATCGCTGGCATCAACCGCTCCGAGTGGTTCTTTTTATTATTAGTCATTAATTCGCCTAACACTCTGTCGCCAGAGGCTACCGCCACACCCATGACCAAGTTGGACGAATCAATCGCGAGTATGTTCATCCCTTACTATCTCCTCAAGTAGACTTTCAGATCTTCCGCCATGCGATGTTATTGTCATTTTTCTTGAATGCTCATCAAGTTTCTCAATTTCAATATTTAAATAATCATCAGGAAGCCACGAAGGGATATTTTCCGCCCACTCAATGACCGTAACACCTTCCTGATCGAAATAGTCTTCCAGACCAATATCTTCTTCATCGCTGATCCGATAAACATCCATATGAAAAAGAGGCAGACGCCCGCTTTTATATTCCTTAACAATGGTAAAAGTCGGACTACTGACCATTTCACCAATGCCGAGGCCCTTCGCAAGGCCCTTCGTAAAAACAGTCTTTCCCGCACCGAGATCTCCGGAAAGTGTCAGAACGTCATCCGACTGCAAATATTCGGCTATCAACTCTGAAAATGCCATTGTTTCTTCCGGAGAATGAAAAGTCCATTCGTGCATGGTTGGTTAACACCTTCTTTAATGCCGTCTGACCCACTGTCGTTTTTGCCTTAAATGCTGGCCTCTGACAGCTGATGGCAATCATCACTTAGGTTCAGTTTAACATAATTCATCGACATTGCTAATTGAAAAAACGATTTCATGATTCTACAAAAAAGAAGCACCCTCCGCTTCAGGAGAATGCCTCTTGTCTGTTTGCCTGGCAGTGACCTACTCTCACAGGGGGACAGCCCCCAACTACCATCGGCACAGAAGAGCTTAACGGCCGTGTTCGGGATGGGAACGGGTGTGACCTCTTCGCTATGACCGCCAGACTAAAACCCG
>NZ_SRJD01000027.1 GCF_004684935.1 Sporolactobacillus shoreae | reverse complement strand
CTTCAAAGTCATCATCATCCCAATCTCCCCACAACAAGACATCACATTACTTATTGTGGGTTTATTTATACTAGAGTGGGGGAATTTTTAATGACTTTGGTGGGGTACTTTTAAATTACTACATACAGTAAGCGTTATTTTTAACACCCAGAGATTCAAGAGCACTCCACTTACTTATCCCTGTGGGACTAATATCCAGTACATCCTCATTCGTGTGATGAGTGACAAATAGATTAAGGCTATCTAATCTCTCGGCTAATTGTTTATTATCTCTTGATCCTAGTATTAACACTTTTACAATTGACGTTAAACTTTCAATCGGAACGCGTTTGGCTAAATGCGCCGGATCTACATTTTGTAATATCGGATGATCGGCTGGACCCGTGTACGAATAATTCCAGTCACCATCGATGAGAAAGGTCGCTTTGAACTCCTGAATCAGTGATAAGAGCTTTTTAACGTCAACCGATGAAAAGGAGTGAACGTTCTTAATGGCTCCATTTTTGTAAATAAGAGACCCATTTCCCCCGATCATCGTGTAATCGAAAAACGGTTTACGCAGCACCGGCAGCATGTCACGAATCGGCCTTGCAGAAGCAAAAATGACCTGATGCCCTACTCTTGTTAAACGTTCAAGAGCGCACGTTATTTTCTCTGAGACAGGCTGACCTTTAAAGCAAATCGTTCCATCTAAATCAAAAACAAAATTCATCTGTTTATAACTCCTCAGTGTGACATCTCATTTTATTGCCCTGCTCCCGTCATCTGTATAAGAGGGACAAGTTTTTCTCGTTATGAATTGCGTTGCTCGGACGAGCGGTATTACCACTTTGCTATCACTACTGATCAGTGAAGGTACTGTTGCGACGCAGTATAAGATACGGACTGCGCAACACTTAATCTAATGCAGATGGTTATCCTTATCTATGTAATAAACACATTGATTGATCCATCGATCATTTTCTAGAATAAATCTATTGCGAACACACTCGAATGTCATTCCAACTTTTTTCGCTAATCCAATTGAGGGTAAGTTCTCTGGGTCAATATGTGCTTCAATTCTATGGTAATTTAGCTTTTCAAAGCCAAAATTTATTGCCCTTGTCACTGCTTCCTCCCCATATCCTTTTCTCCAAAACTGGTTATGGATCGTGTATCCCATTCTTGCCCATTGAAAATTATCACGCAGCAATGTTGAAAAATCCACGAACCCGATATGGTTACCATCAAATTTTCTAAATACCCCAAAAATGTATTCCTTGTCATTAATTGCTCTTTCCTGATGGTCATTCACTAGTGATTTAAACCACTCTTCAGTACATTCGCTCATATCCATCTTTCCTTTATCAAATCTATTTTGCGATGGATACCTATTATTAAATGCACTCAACCAATTTCTGTAATCATCATATAGATAAGATCTTAAAATTAGATTTTGGGTTTCCATCTTCACTTCAAATTTCATCAAATCACCTCATCTACAAGAGTATTACAATCAACCATTAGAACATTGTAGTAAGAAATCAATTCACCGTTTTGTCTCCCGCGCAACACTACTTTTTTAATTATAAGACAGTAAGGAACTCTGTTGTCATCAAATCTATGAGTCACTCAGACAGCTCCACTTAAATCGTGACTTCGGGCACCAGGGTATCCTTTTTCCGTACCCCTTCAGTCCAACGATAACGCGGGTTTGTTACTCTCCGAACTCCGCAATTTTGGAACAGTAACTTTCTCACGCTTTGTTATACTGAGTTTACCGTACGGTTGGAGGGAATGCTTCATGGACACGATAGCAACTTTGCAGGACATTCTGGAATATGTTGACGAACATATCACAGACGAGATCAGCCCGGATCTTTTAGCAGCACGCGCCGGGTTTTCAACCTGGCATTTCTGCCGGGTATTTCAATGGGGCACCGGATATTCGGTGATGGCCTATGTGCGGAACCGCCGCCTTGCTTTTGCCGCTTGCGAACTCGCTTCCGGCCGGCGAATTATCGATATTTCGCTGGAATATGGTTTTGAGACCCACTCAGGTTTTAGTAAGGCTTTTCGCCGTTATTTCGGCTGCTCACCGGGAACCTACCGTTTGCATGCGCATTGCGATCGCCCGTTCCCGCCAAGCCTTCCCCGCACAAACAACTATTTGACTGGAGGAATTATTTTGGAACCGAAATTTGTGACGCTCCCCGCTGTAAAGCTTGCGGGCTATGCGATCAAAACGACCTCATCTGATGGAGAAAACAGTAAGGCCATCCCGGATTTTTGGAGTGACTATATGAGTGATGGGAGAATGGATAAGCTGCACGCTGAAAGCTTTCTCAAGAAACACGATGAATATGGTGCGTGCTTTCCGGAAGACCCGGAGACCGGCGAATTTGAATATGTGATCGGTGTTGAACCTAAGGACGATGCGGTAATCCCGGACGGCTATCACGTTTGCACACTGCCGCCAGCAACCTATGCCGTATTTTCGACACTGCCTTGCAATGCCGCTAACTTTGTATCTGCCATTCAGGGCACATGGAACTACGTCTTTAATGAATGGTTTCCTAAATCTGGATATGAGTACGCACCGGATAGTGCCGACTTTGAGCTTTACGATGACCGCTGCATGTCAGACGCCGGAAAAGTATGCGATATCTATATTCCAGTAGTGAAAAAGTAAAGTTTTATCGAATTGAATGATACACAAACGGGATACCTCAACTTAGAGGTATCCTTTTTTTTTGCTGGGTACCTCGACTTTCGATCGACGGGTTCGGATTCTTCGGGCGGCATTTCCCTAGTATCAGTAGAATTAAAGTTCTTTTATTTACAATAAAAAATGTTTACCCAACTTTTCTGAGCGAATATCTGCATCGTAGTATTATACGAACTGCGCAGTAAAAGATTAAATTGCCATCAACTCCATTAGAGAATTTATCATTTTTCTTTGACCGTATTCTTTTATGGTACTTTGTCTGTTTATTAAGACTGAATATATACCAATACTATTGGCTCCTAAAATATCTTTTTGTTCATCACCTACAAATACCGTTTCGTCTGCTGTCACATCCAGATTGTTTAATAAATCTGAATAACCTTGTTTGTTTGGTTTCCTAAAACCAACATCAACTGAGGTCAACAATACATCAATATATCCCTTAAATGCTTCAATATCAGTTAAAACATAATCCTTATCCATCCCATAGGGCACATCCGTCAATATGCCAATTCTTACTCCTTGTTTCTTTAAGGTTTCTAAGGTTATGATTGTGTCATCATATAGGTGTGACGTTCGTTGAAAGTAAGAATAAAAAGCCTTTTTTATTTTGTTTAAATATTTATCTTTGTTCAAATCCCATGCTTCCAGCATTTCAGAGAATATTTGGTTTGATGATACTTCGACTTCTCTGTAATTCATTCTTGTATTATATTTTGATAGTATCTCTTCTCCTGTTCCAATCATATTACTATTAGGAATACGATCACAGCTGATCAGAACATCTTTAAGAGCTTCTTTATACAAACTTTTCCAACTTTGTGGAACATCTTCGTATTTAATCAGCGTACTTCCCAAGTCGAACCCTATCGCTTTCATATTTTTTGCTCCGATTCAAGTTATTTTCTGAGTACCGTTCATTACTATAACAATTCCCCTTCATTATACTTAATCTTAGCAATTTTTCCCTTTACTGTCTCAATGATTATGGATCTGTGGTCAACAGCTTCTGTCACTTTCGCTTTTCCTTGAACACCGTCAAGTATGACAACGAGCACTTTCCCACGCTCCATCTTTTGTGTTAGTCTAAGATCTTGCAAATTTATCTCAATTTCCTTTAGATCTCTCTAGTTATCCTTCCTGATATGGTAAAATGAGGTATCGGATGGTCGGAAAGGGCCCCGATTTTTTGTTAAGGTTAGGTGACTCCCATGAGGATTTTCAAACAACTGTTAATCGTACTCATGATTTTATCTGGTCTTTACACGATCGGAGATATTCTTTTCGGATTCGAGCAATATCATCCGAATAATGTCTGGGTTAGAATTCCAAAGGATCTTCTCCCATCTTTAATCTTGCTTTACTTACTCACTTTCAAAAGGGATAAGGAAAAAAATAATAAACAATAGGGACGCGTTCAAACTTCATTTATCAGAAGAAAAAAGAGCAATCTCACTAGAACAGTGAAAGCTTTCTTGAGTGAAATACGCCATGCTTTGTCTGAAAATAATAACCAAACAAAACATAGCCAAAAAAACGATACCATATTAAGCGATATCAATGAAAAATCCTCATATACTATTCGGCATAGCAAAGTCAGGAAGAATTCCAATAAACATTATAGAAATAACAAACTATAGTATAATTGGATCAAATTTGTTCTTCATATCATGGACTACAATAAACAGAATAAATGTTTAAGTTTAAATGTCACTGTCGAGAGGAAAAGCAGCCACGATAAAAAAATTAGTCCCAGATATTCTTCTAAACATTTCTTTTCGTCGTTACTGGATCGGTCAGACGGTTTCACTATTTGGTGATGAGGTAACTTCTCTTGCCCTTCCTCTAACAGCTGTTCTGATTTTACATGCTGGTGCCGGGGTTATGGGCATCCTGACAGCTGCTGGTTGGTTACCCTTTCTTTTCTTGGGCATTCACGCAGGTGCTTGGGTGGATCGTTTGGGGCGACGCAGACAAATCATGATTATCGCTGATAGCTTAAGAGCACTGCTGCTTATCGCCATACCGATCAGCTATCTTACGGGTTTATTAACTGTGACTGAACTATTAATTATTGCTTTTCTAATCGGCATACTGAGCGTATTATTTAACGTCTCATCAAGTACTCTGTTTGTTTCAATAGTCCCACGTAAGCAATACGTAGAAGCGAATTCGTTATTAAATGGAAGCCGGGCAGTTGCCTTTTTAAGCGGGCCAAGCGTTGGCGGTTTCTTAGCTCAGTTTCTTTCAGCTCCTATCGCTCTCATGGCAGATGCGTTATCATTCATCACATCGGCTTTATTTTTTTCTCGGATTCATGCAAAGGAACCATCTTCGGTAAAGGCCGAACCGGGCTATATCGGCACTGGGCTGCGCTTTATTCGAGACTCACCTATTTTACGTTATCTCCTGATCAGTGTAGCAACAATTAATCTTTTCAACTTTATTTATTCTGCTCTTGTTATTTTATATGTAACACGTGTCCTTCACATCTCTCCCGGACAACTTGGGTTAGTTTTGGGATGCGGATCACTCGGAGCCATACTGGGGTCCGTTATAACCAACAAAATGAGCAACCATTTGGGCTTAGGCATCACATTGCTTTTAGGAACCATTTTATTTCCTCTCCCGTTGGTTTTAGTGCCATTGGCAAGCGGTTCGCAGCCTCTGATTCTCGTATTTTTATTTTTCGCGGCGTTTTTCTCCGGGCTGGGCGTGATGCTTCTCGATATCAGCAGCGGATCGATAAGTGCTGCGGCCATACCTGCTGAAATACGTGCACGAGTCAGCGGCGCATTTGGCTTTGTCAATAATGGGATACGTCCGATCGGTGCGCTCATTGGCAGTATATTACCTACCTTTTTCGGGCTTCATGGAGCCTTGTGGATTGGAACAGTCGGTGCATGTTTTGGCTTTTTGTGGTTACTCCCGTCTCATGTCATAAAACTGCGCGATGTTAACGATTTTGTGACTGAAGGAGGCGAGTCCGACTCTATCGATCAATAAATTAGTTTGGGATTCAGAGTAGAGTTAAGTGATAAACCAGAAAATTTTACCCACCGTCAAAAACAGCTTGGACTAGACACCACTATTTGTTATTTATCTCTGTCATTTGAGATGGGGAATCTTTTCTTTGCTTTGGACTACTAATCATTTTTTTACGTGTACTTGTTGTAAAAATTACCCCCATAATGACTAAAACCATGCCGGCTATTTGTGGCCAGGTAATCGATGAATCGTAGAGGAGTAGAGAGATCCATGTTGCATTAATCGGTACTAGATTCATATACATGCTTGTTTTACTTGCACCAATCTTTTGAACCCCTTGATTCCAAAGAAAGAATGCAATGACTGTTGAACATAAGACCATGAAAGCCATTTCTGTCCATGTCTGCATCGAGACACGGCTGACATCCCCCCAATCATTTTCAAAAAGAGAACCTATTGCCAAGAAAATGGAACCAATCAGCATTGTAGCTGTTGTTGTCAAAAGTGGAGAATAGGTTTTCATGACAATTTTTCCGATCAATCCATAAATGACCCAACAAACTAATGCACCAAGAAGCAACAGATCTCCTATGTTAAACTTTAGGGATAAAATAGTCTGCATTGACCCCTTGACGATAACAAGAAATACGCCGAGAAGAGATAATAAGAGGCCAATACCGATTCGCATATTCCATGATTCTCTTAGGAAAAAAACAGCACCAAATGTGACAAAGACGGGAGTTGTCGCCATAATCAAAGACCCATTTATCGCTGAGGTATATTTCATCGATTCAAAGAAAAAAACGTTGTATCCAAAAATACCGGTTAGAGACATGAGCCATATCCCTATACTGCTTTTATTTAGAATATTGATTTTCCATTCAGATCTAGAAAGGGTAATGGCCAATAATATGAAACTAGCTAGTCCAAAACGTATGGTTGCTGCGGTCATCGGGGTTAACTCGGTGATGACATGCTTTGTAGCTCCAAAAGCACCACCCCAAAATAAAGGAACAAGTAGCAGTAAAAAATAATAGGTTCCCTTATTCTGTTCTTGATTTAATTTCATGTCTTAACCTTCCTCATTTATTGGACTTTAATCATTTGAAACCTGTTCATTTATGTAGAGAAAGTCCCTTTAATATCTTGTCTACAGTGTTTTTCGGACCATACATAGCCATTCCGACAATTTGAAGGTTTTCCCCCTTACAGGCCTTAACAGCTGCGCGATTATCTTCGTCATTATTCGTATCGAAAAGTTCTTCTGTATAAAGTGAAAGTTGAATGGCTCGGCTTAAAGCACGCTGATGTACCTTTTGAATTTGGCCTTGATCTGCAGAAAAAACTAATACGGGTTGTTTGAACATAGGTAAGTAAACATTGCCAGAACCATCTTCATAGTTCTGACCCACGATATCTTTAATTGTTCCGGCAATACCACTCACAGTAAACGCTGTTACATTCAGCTCTTGCCACGTTTGAAGATTGTCTCTAATGACAACAACTATTTTTGTATTCGGTTTCATCGTGTATTACCTCTTTTTTAAGCTATTATTTTAGAAGTTGATAGACTTCATTCATTGGCCTCAGCCAATTTTGACTCATCGTATCAGCTGCCAATTGGGCGTTGTGATCAATTAAAGCATTAATGAGCGCATTGTGCTCGTTCACAGAGTCTGATTTAAGTGTGAGATCATTATTCAGAAAAATATATTTAAACCGCCTCATGTGTAGCTGTAAAATTAACGAAAAGCGATCAATGTATGGATTATCAGCAATCTCTAAAATAAACTGGTGAAAGTGTTCATCGTAAGTCATAGCTTTAAAGGGTTGTCCACTTTTTATTGCCTCATCATATTTTTGGTTAATCGTTCTTAATTCCTCAGCCTGTTCAGAAGTGATGATCTTGGACGCTTCCGCTGCTGCCAAAGCTTGCAATGAAGCGAGTGGAGGATACACTTTTAAAACATCGGTCTTTTTGATCTGAGTAATACGCGTCTCTCTTCCTGGGAACGTTTCAACGAATCCTTGAACTTCAAGTAATTGCAGCGCTTCTCGAATGGGCGTTCTGCTAATACCAAGTGCTTCTGCAAGTTCTGAATCGTTAAGCTTTTCCCCGGGCTCAAGCGTTCCATCAATAATCCATCGCTGCAGCTGATCGAATGCTTTCTCCTTAGCCGACATACGGACTGGGGATGGGTAATTTTTAGGTATAGGCATCTTATGATCTCCATTTTTTGATTTATTAGAAATATATCACATACATATTAATATATCAATAAAAATTAAAATCAATCCATTAAAGCAACATAAATAGCGCTATTATGTATCTTCAGATGATTGATTGTGTTCATGACACATTATCCGCCCACTTCGCTACTGTGGTTTGGTAGTAGGTATCCCTCTCCCTAAAACACAGAAGGAGGCAATGCCTAAGCCATAGACGCCATGAGTTAACGCCGTGTAAAAAAGTGCTTTGCCTAGAGCAGATCTGCTGCAAAACACCTACCCCCTGTTTGAAAAACGAAAGCCTAAACAAATTATTACTCCACACAATTTTCTAACAGAGTGATCGTTTGATTATCCGCATCCATAGATGCTTTTACTCCAACTGGAATGACTGTATTGGGGCAATTGTGACCAAAATCATCTATTTTTAAAATAGGAAAAGAATACTCCTTGGATACGTTCAAAAGGATATCTTCCATATGTATACTATGTTGTTTTTCTCGATCATCAAATATATGTCCAATGATGACACCTTTAATTTCATCAAAAACACCCATTTGCTTCAATTGGTTAAAAGCGCTGTCACAAACTACAGGATCAAAGCCAAAACTTTCAAGAAATAATAGGGTATTGTTAAATTTAGGTAAGAAGGTGGTTCCTGCCAGTTTTAGTAAACATTTAAGGTTCCCACCAATTAAAGTCCCTTCTGCTTTTCCTCCGCGAATGTTCACTCGATTTCCATTGGATTTTAAGTCACCAATCTTTCCGCTCATTAACCTTTCACTAAATTCCTTTTTATCGTACATCTGTGGCTCACGACCGAATCCCCAGATCATATCATTTCCATGAAAGGTTACTAAACCAGTTTTGAGGAAAATAGCATTTAACAAAGTCGTTATATCACTAATCCCCATAAAAATTTTGGGATTACTCCTAATAATATTCCAATCAACATAGGGCAAGCATGCGTTGGCATTGGCCCCGCCTTGTGAGCAGATAATCGCCTTAATTGACGAATCAGCGAACATATTATTGATATCATCTGCTTTTTCCTTCGGCGTTGCTGAATAGCCCATAGAACAGGATAAACAATTTCTTGATTGGATCAGTGTAAATCCTAGCTCACTCAAATATTTAGTGCCTTTTTCAAACTGCTTCATTTCTTCTTTAGTTATCGGATCTGATGGAGAAATAATGCCAATCTTATCATGTTTTTTTAATCTTAATGGTACCATGTTTACACTCCTTTCTTAGTTCATTTTACCAAACATATGTTCTCAGATCAATAACGCAGATAGTACTGCACAGTATTGTATTTTTAATTATGGGCACTCGGAAATTGTTCAGTAATGAACCTCTTTGTCATGAAACCAACGAAGCAATGATGGAATAGTTTTAAGGATTAACGATTAACAACTATTTAATCGTTTATCGTTGCGACGAAAGAATAAGTAAATACTGCCCTAGATCTCCTTATTTTTTATTGACAAAGCAGCATAGTTACACTAAGATGTAACACATACAGTATAGTGTAACGATATGGGGGGGTAGTATGATGCCAAACTACACAGCCAAACAAATAACAGAACTCCTTCAACAAGAAGGGGCAGATATCCAACTACGGACTATACGGTACTATACACAAATTGGTATGGTTCCTCCGCTTGAAACCGTCGGAAACAGACGCGTGTATACAGAGAAACATTTAGCCTATTTTCAGGCCATTGTAACATTAAGCAGGACGGGAGAGACGCTTTCCTCCATTCAAAATAAGTTACAGAAACTGCCTATTGAGGAAATCAAAAAAATCGGCAGACAAATGCCGTTTTATCAATCCATAAACCTGAGCACGCGGGAAACAACAAAAATAAATGATGATGCTTTTATCACATTAGGTTCAAACGTCAATCCCGAAGTAAGGAAAAAAATCGTTAACTCTATTTCAAGAATCATGAAAGAAGACGGGAAACAATGAATGTTAACGCATTGTTAGAAAAACAACAGTTGGAATGTACTGAAGGCTTGAATCATTTGCTGATCCATATCGAGGCTTCCACTATTTCCGGCATCAAAAATTTCCGAATTGACCTCTCGCTTCCAGAAGGGATCAGTGCCCTTAAGAATTTAAATAATTGGCCTGAAAATGAGCGACATGAGGTAACTATTCCCGAAATACATGAAGACACAGATTTAATTTTTGAATTAGTTACAGAAGGGGAACTCCCATTAGGTCAATTATTTATCGATGTCACGTCCTCTTATGTACTCCATGGGAAGTTAATTAAATGTAAAAAGCATATTTCTCTGATGATTGTTTCCGAAGAGATGAGCGATCAAATTGTTGTGGATTCTGAAATTGTCTCACGAGTGGCAAAACTAAAAAATGATTTCAAACAAGAATCGGAGCAGTACTCCTTCGTGATCCTTCCGGCTATCCGACTGATTACGGCCAATGGAATGTACCACCTCTGCCATCTTTTTTACCACCGAATGCCAAACAATGTACCAATTAATGACAACCCTATTTACCACTCAATCCCTCCTGTATAATGAGTGAGCACACCGCAGGTGTGCCAAATTCATTTTTTAGGAGGTGTTTTTTTGCTTTACTATCGAAAGGTACTGGAACTTCATGAGGAAGGCGTTAGTTTGCGAGGCATTGCCTCAAGTACGGGGAATTCTCGGCAAAAGGTCACAGAGATCATCCAAAGGGCTAAGAAAAAAGGTCTGGTCTGTCCTCTGGATGACGACATGACTGATCAGTGGATTGAGGAATTTCTCTATCCAGAAAAAGCGCTGGAGGCATTAGGACGACAGCCCCTGAACTTTGAACTCATTCATGAAGAACTGGCTAAGCCCAACGTGACACTTTCACTTTTGCATCATGAATACGAAGCTGAATGTCGTCTCAATCACAAGATCCCCTATTCCTATCGAAGTTTTGTAAGGCATTACAGTCGCTATGCGGAAAAGTATAAAGCGACCCTGCGTATTCGCCGAAAACCAGGTGAAATCATGGAAGTAGATTGGGCCGGGTCTACGGCCTCTGTGATTGATAGGGATACCGGGGAAAAGATTAAGGCTTATCTCTTCATTGCGACCTTGCCGTGCAGTCAGCTCTCCTATGCCGAAGCAACGTTTTCCATGAACCTGCGGTCCTGGATCACAGCTCATCGCCATGCTTATGAGTATTTTGGTGGGGTAACGCAGATTGTAGTTCCGGACAATTTAAAGACCGGAGTCACCCGACACACAGCCAGGGAGCTGGTTTTAAATCCGGTTTACAAAGAGATGGCCGACTATTATCACACTGTCGTGATGCCGGCACGCGTCCGGACACCTCACGATAAAGCCAATGTTGAAGGCTCGGTCGGGATTTTGTCTACCTGGATTCTGGCTGCTTTAAGAAACACACTATGTTTCAGCCTAGACGAGTTGAATCAGGCCGTTTTGGAGAAGTTGGAGGAATTCAACAAGCGTCCTTTTACACGTAAAAAAGGCAGCCGATCTTTGGCATTCGAAGAAGAGGAGAAATTTGCCCTTTCTCCTCTTCCTTACCCACCCTATAAGATGTCTGAATGGAAAACGGTGAGAGTCCGTCCAGATTATCACATCTCGGTAGAAAGCATGTTTTACTCTGTCCCCTACGAGTACATCAACCGACAAATTGAAGTAAAATTATCGGATGATCTCGTTGAAATTTTCTTCAACCATATGCGTATTGCCTCTCATCCACGATTATACGGGAAGTTTGGCCAGTTATCTACTCTTCGTGATCATATGCCTGAGCATCACCGATTGTATGTGGATCAGACTCTGGAAACAGCCCAGGACTGGGCCGAAGGGATTGGTTCAGCCACAGTTCGCCTCGTTCGCTACATTTTGGCGACTTATCAGACGGAGAAACAAGCCCTCCAAGTCATTTTTTCATTCAAGAAATTAGAACGTCGTTACTCCAAATACGAAATCGAACGAGCTTGTAAAACCGCCTTTTCAATCACTGAACGACCGACGGTCAAAATCCTGCAAACCATTTTGAAGAATCATAAAAAAAGCGACGCCGAACAAGAGCGAAAGCGCCAAAACGAAAGTAACAATGACTCTTATGGCTTTACTCGCGGCGCTTCCTATTACGGGGGGAAAGACGAGCAATGAACGAACAAACGTTAACGAAGCTGTATGAAATGAAGCTCAAGGGGATGGCTGAAACCTATCAGGAACAGGCCGGCCAGACCGATTTCCAAAAATTGAGTTTTGAAGATCGTTTCTCACTACTCGTCGATTGCGAATACTCGCGGCGCCGAAGCAACAAACTGGAACGGCTGATCAACGCAGCGTCATTGATCTATGCCCATGCTTCAATTGAAGACATTGAGTATTACGAGGATCGCAAGCTGGATAAAGCTTTGATTCTTAAGTTATCCAGTGGCAATTATATTCAGAATCACCATAATGTCATTCTAATGGGCCCGACGGGCTCCGGGAAATCATTTCTCGCTTGCGCCTTCGGTGTTGCCGCCTGCCGGCAGTTCTTCAAGGTTGCCTACCGGCGTCTACCAGAGCTGCTGGATGAATTAGCCCTTGCCAAGATGGCTGCCAACGGCAGCTATCGCAAGCTGATTAAAAAATACACGAAAGCGGATCTGCTTATTCTGGATGAGTGGCTCCTCACTGATTTATCGACAGAAGAAGTGTCAACGCTTCTGGAAATTACTGAAGCACGGCACAAGACGGCCTCGACGATCTTCTGCTCGCAAATTGATCCACGAGGATGGCATCAG
This sequence comes from Sporolactobacillus shoreae, assembly GCF_004684935.1. Taxonomy (GTDB): domain Bacteria; phylum Bacillota; class Bacilli; order Bacillales; family Sporolactobacillaceae; genus Sporolactobacillus; species Sporolactobacillus shoreae. The sequence continues at coordinate 21,278 of NZ_SRJD01000027.1, read as the reverse complement.
AAGCTCGGCAATGAGACACTCGCCGAGGCGATTCTAGATCGCATTGTCCACGATTCCTACCGTATTTTCATCGATGGTGCCGTTTCGATGCGTGAACGCCATGGCTTAAAGAATGCCCCATCATCGGTCGAATGATTATCCCCCATAACAAAATAAGAAAACAGGGAGAGTAACAAATGAGCAGACTCGATGCCAACGAAGCCTTTCGCTTGATTCATCACTATATGGTGAAAGTCGAAAGAGAAGAGGTTGATCAATGGCTGAAAGAAGATCCGGCCGTCCAATCGGATACGGAGGGGATCATGGATGAAGCGTGGATGTATCGTTTCAATGCATGGCTGCAGTGCAAAGGAACTGCTCATGAAATGGGTATTGATCCACAAACGAAAATAGACCGACTGCTGGATGAAATTGACCGGCTTAAACAAGAGATTAAACAACTGAAAAGCGAAAAGCTTCTCCTTGAAGCCGAACTTGGACAAGATCCCTTTTAATTGATCTTATTTTCTCAATTCCTCTATTCTATCTGTGTAGAATAGAGGATTTTTCATGTGGTAAGCACTTTGGCAACCGCTGGTAAAATGTTTGGCATTCGGTGGTAAAAAAGATGGCATGGCTGGTACAATTCGTTGGCCGTATTCAATCCGACAATTAAACAGGCTTTCACCTTTAGAAAAAAAGTATCGCATTCAGGGCTTAAATGAGGCTTTCTGATGAAGGGACTAACCAGTATTTTCAGAAATGCCAACTACCGAAACCTATTCTTTGCCTCTTTTGCTTCTCAGCTTGGAACGGTCACTTCAACTACAGCTTTCACCTTTTATTTGCTTGATCAGTATGGAAGCAAGCCATACTATGCAACGATTGTACAAATGATGTACACACTACCCTCACTTTTTGTATTTTTTATCGTTGGTGTGTGGGCAGATAACCTGAACCGGCAAAAAACCACTGTCTATTCAGACTGTTTAAACGCCTGTTTCTGTGTTTTGCTTATGATCGCTGCACTTTTTAATCAGGTTTATGTCATCTTTCCTTTGCTTTTTATGATTACAGCTGCTTCCAAGTTTTTTGTCCCCGCACAATTCGGGTTAATCCAAGGAATTCTGAGTCAAGAAGAATATGCGGTTGCAGGGGGATTCAATCAAATGCTCACGAGCATCTTCCTCCTCTTTGGAACAGCTCTCGGCGCATTTTTTTATTGGCAGCTGGGTATATCTGGGGCAATCATGATTAACTGCTTTAGTTTCCTGATTTCTGCTTTCCTTATTTTTCAATGCTCTTTTAACTCTGAGACTATTTTGCCTCAGGGAAACCGTAATTTTATTGATCTAAAAATCACTTCGATCTTTTCTGAATTTAAACGTGGGATCTTCTATAGTCTGAAACACCGTATTCTTAAATATTTAATGCTTGGTACATTCATTCTTGGGTTTGTTAATGGCGGGCTGTCAATTATGCCGATTTATCTGCTCAAGTATAAATTGGCGTCAGGCTATTATCAGCAGGCAGCATCTCTGTCCGGAATTGTCTTTGGGGCCGGGATACTCACGGGCAGCTTTGTCGCCTCACTACTTGTCACTAAAATCAAACTGTATCAATTAATGATTTTTGGCTTTTTGATTGCAAGTGTCTTTATATCGTCTGAGTTCTTTGTGGAGGATGTGCCTACTTTTCTTGTTTTTTATTTTCTTACGGCATTCTCCATACCGATCGTCGGCGTCCCTTTTTATGGATGGCTCCCCCAAATCGTCGACTCGCGGTTTATGGGACGTGTTCAGGCTCTATTGGACCCGATTGGAAATTTGGCTCAAACTTTGCTTTTTGTGATCCTGGCATTCACTTTTCCGAAAGATGTATCTGTAGAGATGCCATTTCTGTGGTTTGGTGGCTGTCTCCTAGTGGTGGGTATCCTTTACATGATTGTACTTCCTAAAGCGCAGGAAGAGACAATACCTAAGCCATAGGCACCATGAGTTAACCCGAGTAAAAATGTTCTTTGCTTAGAGTAGAGCTGCTGCGTAATAGAAATACTGTTATCAAACTGTAGATTAAATAATTAGCTCTAATTGAAACACGACTACAGCGTTTCCAGCAATTTTAACTTTAACAGGCTCTGATTGGTCTATTTGAACTTCAACTTCTATAACTCCTGACCTGCCAATTTTCTCACCTTGCTTCGCTTTAAATACAAATAATGCATCTTTATGTTTAACCAGTTGATGATGAACAAGATAGGCTCCCAAAGGACCATTTGCATTACCTGTCACAGGATCTTCGTTAATTCCAATAGCCGGAGCAAACATTCTTCCATGAACCAATATATCCTGATCATCAGAATCAAGAGTGTAAACATAATAACCATTGCATTTTATTACGTCGCTTAGTCTAGCAAGACGATCATAATTCGGTTTCAGCCGATTTAAAATATCTTGATTTTTTATACCAATCATGACTTTGGAATGGCCTGTTGACACAATCTGAATAGGGTAGCCCTCTAATAATTCATTTTGAGTAATACCTAAGGCTGATAAAAGAAAGTCTTTATTTTCTCCTTCAATGATTGGCCCAAATTCAATTTTTCCCTGAGTCATAATGATTTTATAATCGTTCTTTTCTTTTAATATCTCAACAGGTAAAATGCCTGCCCCAATTTTCTGGTATATCCGTGAGGTATCCAGCTTGTTTTCCAGAGCCCGCGCATAGTGAGCGGCTATTGTGGCATGCCCACATGAAGGCACCTCTTTAAGAGGGGTAAAAAAGCGAAGGTAGGCTTCATAGGCATCATTATCCGATGAAAATATAAATGCTGTTTCAGAATTATTCAGTTCACGAGCAATCCTTTGCATATCGTTTTCAGATAATCCATCGGCATTAGTTATGACTCCAGCCGGGTTTCCTTTGAATTTCTCTTTTGTAAAGGAATCGATCTGATATAAATGGTATTTTTTCATGTCCTTCTCCATCTTTCTTGTTGAAATATTATCTTTTTCAATAGTGCTATATAATCATTATAGGTAAGGTAAAATCGGATACAAGTACGCACTTTTTGATAAGTCACTAACTGTTTAGAAAGAGAGAAAACGAATGAGTAAAGATTTTTCGGAACTATTTCCCAATCAAAACAAAAGACAGAAAGACTTCCAATGTTCCATCGGGTTTACGATGACAGTAATAGGTAGTAAATGGAGAGCGATCATTCTATGGCATGTTTTGCAATCACAACTAATAAGATACGGGCAACTCAAAAAATCAATTCCTAAGATCAGTCATAAGGTCTTATCTCAAGAACTGCGCAATCTTGAAATGGATGGATTAATTGAGAGAATCGCATACGCAACAATTCCGCCGAAAGTTGAATACATACCAACGCCAAGGGGGAAATCATTAGAAAAAATCCTTCAAGAATTATGTGTTTGGGGGAAAAAATACTTTAAATAATGCGAGTTTTAAGCTTTCAACTGTTACGATCCATATTGCATCATCATAGAACTTCCATGGCTACGACTACAAAGGAGTAGACCAGGTACCTCCGTATTCGTCTAATTCACCGTATAGACGAAATGCGCAGTAAGCTATCCGGAACTTCCTCAATAAAATAGTTGATAGAGTAAAGTTTGCAATTTCCGGTGCATCTCCCAAATGTTACAGTCCTGATTCGACAAAATAACAATCGTTCCGTCAATTTGAGGATAATAAGAAAGCATTCCAGCAACTCCAGCGTTTAAACCGTCTTTTCTTATGCAAAATACACCTTTGTCTATTTCGACAAACTCAAAAGCGTAACCAGTCCTCAATCTTGCATGGGGTGCTATCTTCCATTTATTAAATGGTTTCGTAAATTTACAGTGCGGTTGTAAAAGAGTATCTGATAGAGAGCTCCCCAAAATTTTTCCCGCGTTAATCGACCGAATGAGTTTGTCTAAATCGGTTACCGTGGAATAAAGTCCTCCATCCGGAGAACCCACAGGCGGATATGAGTAAATATTCTTTGTCCATTTAATTAATTGATGATTTTCATCAAAAATTCCAGAGTAGCCCTCTGCTGTATTTTCGTTAATCTCATCCATAGCACAAAATTCGGTATTGGCTAATTCAAATGGCTGAATCACATTTTCCCTGACAAATTCACGATAGCTCTGACCAGTTATCTTTTCTATTGCCATCCCAAGTAATATAAAAGCACAATTATTATACCTGACATTTGTTCCAGCCTTGAATAAGGGTTTTTTGTAGATAAACTGAGGGAGAAAATCAGATGTTTTTCGAAAGGAATAGTTGGGTTTATCAATAAATAATGCTGAATAATCCTCCCCTGCTTCCTCATCAGCATCGTCTGAAATTCCTGATGTGTGAGTTAAGAGATGCTCAATGGTCACGTTTGAAGGAATTTCGGAGCCTTCGAGGTCTACTACATTAACAATTTTGTCATCAAGACTCAGTTTTCCTTGATTTATAAGAATCAGGATTGAAATCGCAGTAAATAGTTTAGTGATTGAAGCGATATCAAATTTAGTATCTAAATTATTAGGAATAGCAAAGCCTTTGTGTGCGAATCCATATGCCCTTGAAAATAGAACATCCTCATGTACCTTTATTAAGCATGTTCCTGAAAAATAGTGATTTTCAGAAAAATCATTACAAATTGACTTAAATTCATTCATTATATAAATCTCCTTGAAATCTGTTTCTTTTATTGCGCATTATTCGTCTACTTCGCAATAAGTTCATGTTGCTAAGTCATGATTAATCATGTATTGTTCAGATCTTTTTCAAAGCAAACTGATTCAGAACGTCCAACATACTTTCCATAATTTAAAATACGATGATAAGATTTTCTTTCATAAAACTGAATTGCTTTTGATTGATCAGTCTAGTCTCTAAGATTAACTTTATGTAGCCCATCTTTCGAGCTTTGTTCCCAAGATAGTCCAATATTGCACCTCCTATTCCTTTTCCATTCACTTACGGCTTATCCTTGGATATACGTAATTGCAAACAGCGAGCGTAGCTTACGTACATCATCACTATTAAAAGAATGATGACCACTGTTTCCTGTAATTGCTTCTAGCGTACTTGAAAATTCATTCATTAATAATAGTGCCTCTGTGGAACTTGGGTTCTGATCAATAATTTCCACTTTGTTTACCTCTTTGATAATCGAATTGCTATTTTGCCATTCGTTGACTAACTATAAGCTAAGAAGTGACGCGAATTAAACTAATATTTTCTCTATGTCATATAGATTCCTTATAAAATGATAATTTCTTTGAAGTAACTTATTTAGGGTGAATAGTTTCCAATTTCTATTTAGAACCAGTGATTGGATACCTAGTTGTGAAGCTCCAATACAATTTCTTATATTATCATCAATAAAAATGGCTTGCTCTGGTGAAATGTTTAGCTCATCCAATGCTGATTGATACATTAATTTATTTGGCTTTGTTACTCCTTTTTTCGACGAGATTATAAATGATGAAAAATAGTTCCTCATGTTGGCTTTGACGAATACATTTTCTAGCGAAGGCCAAGCATCTGAAACTACAGCAAGTTTATATTTTTCACTTAACTTTGGAACAAGATATAGTGCATCTTCAAAAAATGTATATTTCTCTCGGTTAAAAACCAAGTCTTTTGCAACTGCCTGTATAGAAGTGTCCTCTAAATTTAATTCTGGTAGGAAATCAGCAAAAATTTTATAAAATTGGACGAATTGTATATACTCCTCTTCTTCACTTTTTATAAGTTTTTGATGAATGATATACTCTGATGAATTTAAAAAAGCTGTTTTCCTTTGCTTGATTGGAATAGAAAGAAACTTTTTCTTGTCAACATAATTAAAAAAATTAGGGGGGATAAACCAGTGACCGGACGCCGGTCTATTCAAAACACGTCCAGAATCAAATAATATTGCTTTTATTCGTTCACTGTGGTTAAACTTTTTAGCAATCATCAATGGGTACGCCCTCCCCCCTTTCATTACATTGAGTTCAGTGTTATAGGAACAAAATGTATTGAAAATTCATCTGTTGCTCAGTATTCGTCTATTTCGCAGTAGAAACATGCCGACAATCAATTAAATTTTAACATGAATATGGTCGTACAGACACTTTACCATTGTTTTATCTATATATTTGTGTTTGGTTTTTTTAGCATTGTAATGTTTTAATTTGAACACAACCTGTTTGAATGGTCCGATAAAAAAGCAATAAAAAATGTCCCAATCCCGACTTTCCCACCAAAAATGAACCCGATTATAAGCACTGAACTTTCAATAACAATACGAACTAGACCAACAGGTTTATTTAACTTTTATGCAATGAGCGTATAAATTGCCTAATTAGAATCCACATTAGTGTTTTTATTTGGCAGGAAACCTGAATTGGACTGCAAAAGATAGATCCAATTGGTTATTTTAAAATCGCTCGGTGATGCTATGATGAACATAATATTTTTGATTCAGGTCAAAGCAGGTAGGTGTGTTATGAGGCTAAAGATTAATAAAGAGTTTCCCTTTCCGGTCTATTTGCAAATCAAAAACAGTATTAAAGAGCAGATACTGACAGGCATACTTCCCCCGGGATTCGTTCTGCCTCCGGAAAGAAAACTGGCTGATTCTAATGGTGTCAGCCGGACGACAGTCATCAGAGCTTATGATGAACTGAAAGCGTTGGGACTGGTCGAGTCGTACATAGGGAAGGGGACGGTTGTCACAGAAAGACGGGAACCGGATACATCCAATAAACAATCCTATGTATTTCCTTTATCCTGGTATCCATTATTCGACAAAAAGCTGGGATATGTAAGCGATACGATCACTGACATAATGAATGTCGGCCATCAGAAGGATATGATCTCATTTGCTGCAGGTGTCGGCGATCCGGATCTGTATCCGATCAAACAATTAAAAGCAATCCAAGCCGAACGTGCTTATAACAGTGAAGCACTGAATCTCTGCGCTGTTGAAGGTTATTATCCGCTCAGGGAGAGTCTTAGTAAATTAATGCAATTTCGAAGTCTTTCCGTCTCGCCAAAAGAAGTCATGATTCTTTCCGGATCAATGCAAGGTATTGATTTTACCGCTCGAACCTTTCTTTCTCCAGGTGACGCAGTCATTGTTGAGGAACCGACTTTTTTGCAGGCAATCCAATGTTTCAGAGCGGCCGGGGCGAAAATTATCGGCATCCCGCTTGATGATGAGGGAATCCGTACTGACGTACTTGAAGCACAGCTTAGCCGCTATAAGCCCAAGTTTATCTATACTATACCAACATTTCATAACCCAACGGGAATTGTGATGAGCATGAAACGGAAGATGGAATTGCTACATCTTGCGTATAAATACCAAGTTCCGGTTCTTGAGGATGATCCTTATGGCGAAATAAGTTTTGATCAGCAGGAACGACCTCCACTAAAAGCGCTGGATTCCTATGATTATGTCATTTATTTAGGCACATTTTCTAAAGTGCTTTTCTCGGGAACACGTGTGGGATGGGTGATCGGTCCTGAACCTGTGATGAAAAGATTTGCTTTGTTAAAGCAAATCACGGATCTTCATGTAAATACACCCGGGCAATTTATGCTCGATCGATACCTTCGGGAGGGCTTCTATGAAGCGCATCTAAAAAATGAGCTGGCTGTCTATAAGAAAAAAAGAGATTTTATGGCTGCGGCTCTGAGGCAGAATCATGGACTGATCGCATTCAATGTACCCGATGGGGGCTATTATCACTGGTGCAGGATTCCCGAACAGGTCTCGCAAAAGGACCTTCTTTCACTTTGTGCTTCTAAAGGTATGCTTTTTACACCGGGCACCGTTTTCTATCCGCAGGAAAGCGATGGTGCACATTTTTTGAGATTGAATTATACGTACGAATCTTTTGAACGCATTACAAAAGGAGTAGCTATTTTAATAGAAGCCTTGGAAAAGTTGAATGGTCAGAAAACTGAAGATCGAGTTCATAGAGAAAACCGGCCGATTGTTTAAAGAGGCCTCAAACAAAGCACAACAAATGGGCAAGAGGAGAGGATTATGTTGATGGAAATAAAATTTTCAGAGCGCGCAAAACAGGTTTCAAATACAGCAACACGTGAAATATTAAAAGTTACTGAGAAACCGGAAATCATTTCTTTTGCTGGTGGGCTTCCGGCACCTGAACTCTTTCCGGTCGAAGAAATCAAGGCAGCCTGTGAAGCTGTCCTCAATGAATCCGGCGAACAGGCTCTACAATACAGTACGACTGAGGGCTATCTTCCGCTTCGACAAGCGATCGCTGATCGAATGGAAGCAATCGGAATTGAGACAACTACGGACAATCTCTTAGTCATTACAGGATCACAACAAGGTCTTGACTTAACCGGCAAGCTGTTTCTGGATGAAGGCGATACAGTCATCTGCGAAAGTCCGACGTATCTGGCAGCAATTAACGCATTCAAAACGTACAATCCGAATTTTGTTGAAGTGCCTATGGATGAGGAAGGCATGATCATGGAAGAGCTTGAACAAACCCTTCAAGCTAGTCCGGCTGCGAAATTCATTTACACAATACCGGATTTTCAAAACCCGACAGGCCGGACGATGAATTTAGAGAGACGAAAGAAAATGGTCGAGCTGGCTAATAGATACAATATGATTATCGTTGAGGACAATCCATATGGTGCCGTTCGGTTTGCCGGAGAAGCGCTCCCACCTGTGAAACATTTTGATACGGAAGGCCGTGTGGTTTATCTGAGCACATTCTCTAAAATCTTTGCGCCGGGTCTGCGTTTGGGATGGATCTGTGCGAATAAGGCTCTCCTTGAAAAGTACGTTGCATTCAAGCAGGCGGCTGATCTGCATACAGATACTTTCGCCCAAAGAATCACAGCCAAATATATCGAACTGTTTGACATGGAAGCACATATACAGAAAATCAAAGCCGTCTATCTGTCTCGGCGTGAGAAAATGATGGAATGTATCAAATCTTTTTTCCCAAAGGAAATCAGGCACAGCGCTCCTGAAGGCGGTCTGTTCATTTGGATTGAGCTCCCTGAACAGATTGATTCACAAGATCTTTTTGATGAGTGCCTGAAAAATAATGTGGCCTTCGTGCCGGGAAAACCGTTCTTCCCAAATAGCGCCAGGAACAATACATTTAGATTGAATTATTCCAACATGCCTGAAGATCGTATTGTTAAAGGAATGAAGCCTTAGATGAAACGATATTTAATTAATCCCATTCAAAAGTTCATTGAGTTCTACTTAATCGGAGGTCTTCAATTTGATTGTTAAGAGGAGTCACCTGCCGTCTTTAAATAGGCTAGTGCTCATTCTGGGTTTTTCAGGCTTCGTTTCAGCGGCAAACAGCTGGTTTGTTTCACCGGTGTTGCCTGCAATGGCAAATAGTTTTGGCATATCTATTGCCCAGGCCGGTGTTATTCTGACCGCCTATATGATGCCTTATGGGATCATGCAGCCGGTTTATGGATTTTTCAGCGACCGCTACAGCAAGTTAAAAACGCTAAAAATCATTGATTATGGTCTTGCCGTTGGCACATTGGGATGTGCGCTTTCTCAATCACTGTTCGTACTGTCCACTCTTAGAGTGATTACCGGTTTTTTCGCAGCCGGAATCATTGCTGTTTCTCTGGGCCTTATAGGAGATACAGTTCCGAGCGGTTATCGGCAAATTTTTGTCGGTAAATTCATGGCCATTGTGTCTCTGGGGCAAGGAATTAGCGCGGTACTAGGTGGCTTCTTTGCAACTTTTATGAATTGGCATATCGCGTTCCTCTTCTTTGGTCTGCTTACGTTAGCATCTGCCGTTTTGTTGCAGCAATTACCAGATCGTCCGCCTGTTGCAGTAGAGGGAAATTTCCAGAGAGAATTAAAAAGTGTCGTTGTCTCTCCAAAGGGAAGGGTTATCTTTCCATTTGCCCTATTCACTGGTTTTTTACTTCTAGGTATGTACGGCTATATTGGATCTTTTCTGAACAGTAGACTAGATCTCAATTACTTACAAAGTGGTTTCATTGTTATGTTTTTTGGTTTATCATCTCTAACCGCAAGTATGCTTGTCGGAAAATTCATCAATAATTTGGGACGAGCAGGTACGGTGCTGTCCGGCAGTTGTTTCGGATTATGTTCGGGATTACTGCTCACTTTGTTTCCGGGTTGGCAAACGGCTATACTTGCTACAGTTAGTCTAGGATTTGGTTGTATTCTCGTCCAATCAACGCTTGCAGCTATGGCGTTTGACATATCACCCCAAAGTACCGGCTTGTCTTCCGGATTGATTGGTCTATGCTTGTTCGGTGGTGGTGGAATCGGCACGACTTGTGCTGGAGTTATTCTTTCGTATAAAGGGTTCGAAACTCTTTGGCTGTTTTTTTCTTTAGGAATTCTCTGTTTCATCGCTCTACAAATATTAATTAGCTGGAATTCTGTTTTTCAAAAGAAGAGAAGTCAGCATTAAAATATGTTAAAAAATCAGCCGCCTTAGATTGGGTCCGATAGGGGGCACCTAATTCCTTAATCCATTTAAGCAACAATTCCATGTTATTGACTTGAAAACTCGGCAAGCAGTTATGGCCCCAAACGTGTTTTTCATTTACTTTTGAAGGATTAAATAGCAAAGCCTGTTATGCTCAAAATTAAAAATACTAAAAATGGTGTCTTTCTTCACTCACTTTTTGATCCAATAATAGCTCATAGAAATTTATTGCTCTGTCCATACGCTTAATAGTGTAATGTGCTTTCAGTAATGAATAGCTGTTGCGCGGTAAACATGCACTGCGCAACAAAGATCCTGCATAAACAAAAGTTACACTCCCTTTAAAAATTCATCAAAATAACCGTAGAATTCTTTTTTGTTGCTTAAATGAACATTATGATCCGGTTCCGACATTTCATAAGCCAGATAGCAGGAAACCAGAGACTGCATCTTTATAAAGTCCTCATCTGGAACTGCTTCGTGGCTTTTTGATCGTATTAAGAGTACAGGACACTTTATGCCTGGTAACAGATGATACCAATTTTCATAGTTAGCAATATTGGCAGCCATGGCCTGAGAACTGAACATCATCTTATAACCATCTACAGTCTCAACCAGACTATTCATAAAGTATTGGTAACTTAAATCCGAATCCATTTTTTGTTTAATAAAGCTCATCGCTTCGTTTAAACTTGAGAAAGGTAACGGCCAATCTTTGGTTAACGGATCCCTCAGCTGGTCTAATGGAATATTTTTGTACTCTGTATCTAACGAATAATCTGCAGCAGACTTGTCAAGAATAGCCACACCTTTTATGTACTTGGAATATACCGCTGATAAATAGGCAGCAATTGCCCCACCCATGGAATGGCCAACTAGAATGGCTGAATCTATATTTAAAAAGTGTAAAAGGTCAATAATATCTTCAGCCATTTCTTTTGTCGTATATTTTGATACAGGTTTACTACTTAATCCATGCCCTCTTTGGTCGGGTGCAATTACTCTATATTGTTTTCCATAGTGTTTCATAAAATCCACCCAAGTCTCCGCTCTTCCCCATCGTCCATGAAGGCAAAGAATAGTCGGTCGCCCTTCGGTTTTTGTATCAAAATAAAACATATCAATACCCTTCAACTTTGCAATGTTTCTGTATAACGTTACTGTTTCCATATCTTCACTTCCCGGCCCAAAAAAATAATTTACTAGTTTATAATAGCAAACATTTGTTCGATCATCAATTATTTTATGACGTCAATACTTCTTAATTGTCCGTTATATCCATCTATAGCTCTTTTCTTACAGTTATTGATCAGTAAAGAGTTCTTTATCTCGATAGACCTTTTGAGTTTGACTGCCCATATTTTTTTATAACTTCTGAAATAAGTTTCTCTAACTTTCCCACAAGTTCTGGTGGTTCTTTAATGGTAGCCTTATTACCCAATCCAAGAATAAAGGATGCAAAAAAAGTAAGCTCACGTGCTGTAATGCTGCCGTCTAACCATCCACTACCATCCGCACGAACATGTAAGCTGTTTTTAAGCCAGAGATGTGCCTCGCATTGATTGACGCCTTCTTGTTGGAGCTCTACATATAGCTTTAAATAACTCCCCCCACTTCTCTGCATCAAAGATTCCTTGTTCCCTAAATGAATATTTCGTAAATCAATCGGTTCCCTATTTGTATGATCAAACGTTGCAGAATGCATCTTATCACAGCGGAATATTCTAAAATCATTTCTCAAGAAACAGTAAGCCGGACAATACCATAAACCATTATTGGCATAGATTCCTACAGGCTGGATCGCACGTTCTGTTTTTAAAATATGAAAAAGGGCAAGAAAATCGTATAGCGCATTGCGTTTTAAAATTGGTGGATGGATATAAATTAATGCTCGCAGAGCGACCGGTTGACAATGAAACGGAATACAGTATAGGTAACTCGATAAGTATCATTTTGCAGACAACTAAAAGGGAAATAGCAGGAGCACTATATAAAAAATTAACTCAAGATAGCCGAACAAAAATTATTTCAGCGCTAAAAGAAAATGATTTTAGTAAGGCTTATGCAGTGGTTAAAGATCCCTTTGGAGTTGTATTTCAAATATTTACAACAAATCATGATTTTTAATATCAAAAGAAATTTATTATCCGACCAATTCGTTATGAATTGGCCTTTTTCTTTACTATTTAAATGAATGTTATCTGTTTCTTGATTAATCGGGGAAACGGTCTCTAGACGGCATTTCCATCTTTTTGATTTCATGCTTCTATCATTAACAGCACCGTGGAGTCAAAGAGACAGTAACGTACCAGTTTCAGTTTAATAGCGTCGACTTCTTCTCTTACGCTATAGTCACATACTCTGCCACATTGTCACTCCTCAAATCAAACTTAAGTTCAAAATAAATATTTTTCCATTTTCCCCCATGATTCTTCGACCTGTATCAATGAATCCAATTTTTTCATATAACTTCTGTGCTCTAAAATTCTTATAATTCACCCCTAAAACAACTTCATCACATTCTCCAAAATTATCTCTTACAAATCTTTTTAATTGACTCAAACCCCTCTTGGCAAAACCTTTTCCCTGTTCTGAATAATTAACTGAGAAGTCCATTAAAAGTAAAGCGTTGGGATTATTTGTATGTTTATATATAAAATTATCTGCATAGAGCACAAAAAAACCGACAGCTTTTTTGTTCGCTGTAATGACAACAGGATATCTATCTATTTTTAGCGACGCTGTCTCTAAAGCCTCAATTGGCAAAGGAGAATATTTTTGTTGATGACTTGGTAATGTAAAATGCTTGATACTTTCCTCATATTCTTGTTTATAAAAATCTAATGTTACACCAAGTTCAGGCAATTGAAGTGTCTCCTCTCAACTTTGAGTATTTCGCAGTATCCGTCAACCATGCAATAGGATGTGCTTTCTCTATTATCACTGATCAGCACGAAATACTCCTAATCATAAGGATAATAGTGTATCGGTTCCATTCTGTATTCTCTTATGTTAATTATAATCCTTGTTGAATTGGACAACGCTGCACCCGTTAAAAGGAGAATAATAATACCACAAAATAAATGATGTACGGCACAACAAAAATTATTGAAGTAACCTTGCAGAAAGTTTAAACATTACAGGAATAAGTAAGATCATAGCTATCGACATGATTAGGGTCCCAATAATTAAACCGCTGACTGAAATTAAATGATTGTGAAAGGCTCTCACAATAAGGATTGTATGAATGGGCAGAATCAATAAGAGTCCAGTCATTAAACCCGGAGAATACCGCCTCTCTACAATCGTTGAGAGTGCATGTGGAAAAATAACGTTGATCATCATTGCCACTACATATCCGAAATAAGCATATTTAAATAATGAATTGTCGGGGTAAAAAATGAACATAGAAGTAACAAAGTAAGCAACTGCTGTTACTGCAATGACAGCAAACAGAAACTGATCTTGTTTAACAGCCTGATGAAACCCGAATTTCGAATTCTGAGTCATTCGAATCAACCAAATTCCCTCTTCGGTATTATGAAGGGAAATGGTAAATAAAAATAGGAGAAACATTGATGTTTCCAAAATAATCAAACTCCGTTTGTCTATGAATTGACTGCGTTGTGATATACTTCTTCTCCGCAATTAAAAGAAAATACATCTTATAAATAATTCAGTACTTCGTTTAATTTTTTTACTTCACCGTATGGCATGCAATTTTGGAGCCCCTTTTTTGATTGCCGATTAACCCAAATTCTTCTCCAATTCATTCTTTGCGCCGGGACCATATCCCACCAAAAACCAGCAGCTATGTGTACGTGGCGATTACTTGATAATTTATCTTGAACCTGTTCAAAAAAACTTATTTGGGGCTTATAAGCATGTAAATCTTCAGCAAGATAGATCGCATCGAAGTCATGTTCAAGTGATGCTAAGTTATACCTCATAATATTCCAGTCCGAGTTTGACATGATCGATGTTTGATAGCCTTTGGATTTCAATACTTTCAATGTATCGATTACTTCAGGAAATGGAGAAAGTTCTTTATGTACCTTGATTAATCGCTCATATTGATCGGTTAGATTTCCAACGCTTAATTCCATCTCGCAGTATTGCAGGGCCTTATATATAATGTCACTATATACAGTAAATAATCCTTCGCCATACATTAAACGTTCTTCAAAATTGCCATATGTATTGACCAGCAATATTTTATTAATTCCGCTTTCTATGGCAATTTTCCCAATCTCTTCCCAGAAAGCTGAAGTGTCAATTAGTGTTCCATAACAATCAAAGGTTAATAGATCCGACATTTTAAACACCACCAACTCAGTTTATTCATTTTGTTTTTAAAATTAGACGGGGCTATTCAGGAACAATCGTCATTAATCGGATCATTGTAGTCTCCTTGTAATAAATATTACTTTTGCATCTGTTGAACTCCTCATAAATTAAATGTGAAGTAATGATTAAATTGCAATAATTTAAGGACTATAAAGCTTCTCTTCTTATCTCACAGTATCCGTGTTCCAAGCAGCAAATGCGGGCACAAAATACAAAATAGTTCCTTCTCCTCCACAGTTAAAGTGCAGACATTTTGTTATTTTATTTTTTCTCCAAATAATAGAATATGTTCGTTCCTTCCACATAATTGAGTTTTACATTTTTTTGACTGATTTGATCCCATATTTGATTAACGTGGGTCTGGCTGCGCCCGAATAAAAGAATATAACTCTGGTTCCCAATTTTCAAAACTAAGCCGGGATTCAATGCTTTTCCATTTGGAATTCCTGATGGATAGCTAAATGCAGCACCAGCATTATTGGCAAGATCAGTATACTGATGGTTTTTTTCCCTTATTTCAATCATCATAAAACCTTCACCCATACGTTTGCTTCTGAAATAAGCCGGAATAATTTTAATTCCATTTTTGTTGAAGCCTGTCCCATTTACGAATGTAAGCTTACTGGAAGATTGTGACTTTTCTGCATGCTGAATGGCCGCTTTTTCGGTTTTAAACCAAACCTGATCATCTGGTTTAACTGAGTTAACTGATTGTTTATTTAAATAAATAAAAACAACAACAATTAGTAGTACAAGGATCAGACTAAATATAATGTTCAGTCTTTTCAATGCTAATGCCCCCTTAGATATCCAGATGATACAGGTTTAAAAAGCTTCAATGATTCATGATCACATACCTGAATAAATCAGCGTGTTCTTCTTCATCATATAGAGTGCCAAGTAGTCTTCCTCCATTTTTTTCAATGATTCTTTTAGAAGGCTCGTTATCTGTTCTGCATGTGATGATGACTTTTTGCAGCCCCAATTTTTGGGCTTCTGCCAAAGCCAATTTCAGGATTAGCGAACCATATCCTTTTTTTCGGTGCTGCGGCGCAATATCATAGCCGATATGTCCGGCACTTTCTACTTCCTGATGCCTTATTCTAACTACGCCAACAACCTGATCATGATCAATCAGCCAGAAGGTTGACGCGGCAACCCAATCTTCCGGTATATTTATATTGTTGGCTGCATTTCTTAAATCAGTTAAAAAATCATCAAAATCGTCTAAGGCCCTACCGTACATACTGAAATAAACAGCGTCTTCTGAAGTGTCTCTATAGCTGTTAGCATAGTTTTGAAAACTAGATCTATAGTCTTTGCTTGGTTCATCCAGGTATGGCTTCATCTTCAATCACTCTTTTCGATCACAGTATCCGTCTTTTCGTAGAATGCAAGCTACAAAATACAAAACTATTTAAGAATATCTTTCTGGAATCCTTCCGGATGCATCTGATTCCATTCTTCTCTCAGAACGCCATAGCCGATCGAATCATAGTATCTGCCGTCAACAATCCTAGCCTTTCTGAAACAGGCTTCTTTTGTGTAACCCAGTTTTTCTGCCAATCGCATCATGCCAAAATTTCCTGACCATGTTCTTAAATCCACACGTACAATTTGCGGCATGGCGTTGAAAAGATACTCCGTCCATAACCCGAACGCTTCAAATCCTCGTCCGTTTCCCCAATATTCAGGATCAAAAATCGCTATTCCGGCACACAGCCAGTTTGTCTCCTGGCTTTCCCAGTACCAGCTCACTCGGCCCAGGAGCTGATCCGTATCCAAATCTGCGATGGCTAAGTCATCTCGCGGCACCTCTAAAGTGTTGGTCTTTATTTTTGTGCACAATGCGTCGACAAGCTGAATGACCTCATCCTTAGACATTCGGGGATAATAGGGTCCGTCAAATTTTTGCCAGGCTTGTCCGGGTTGTCTCCAGAAGATGTAATCCTCTGCGTCTTTCAGTCTCCAATCACGGATAACAATCTGTTTCCCCTCAAAGTGAAGCATTTGGTTACCACCTTATTTTTTCTTCTTTCTATTGTTCATTATAAGCTACTCATTACTAATATTCGGAATCATTTTTAACCTGGAAATACGTATTGTTCAAAGTATTAAACTCTTTTATAATATATGTATGCAATATATCACACTGAAGGAGGACAAATGATGCCTATACCTCAAAACATCTCCACACCCATTCGACTGTTGGCAAAAGATAAGGCATTCAATCAATTACAACAGTGGATCTTAGATGGAACGCTTGAACCGGGTGAACAAATATATGACTCGGAAATTTCAAAGGCTTTAGGTATCAGCCGCACGCCGATCCGCGAAGCCTTACAATTGCTAGAGGTTCAAGGCTTTATTGAAATGCGGCCTGGAAAAGAAACACGGGTAACCAAGATAAATAAAGAAGATGCCTTAAAAATTTATCCTCCGCTGGCTTCGTTACACGCATTGGCTGCTGAAGAAGCGGCCAAAATCATTACTGCGGAACAAATTGAAAAATTGAAAAACATCACAAGTGACTATGAACAGCTCATCGATCATCAGGAGTCGTTTAAAGCGATCGAAAGCGATGAAAAGTTTCATAACGCTATCGTTGAGCTGGCAGATAATCCATACATTACGGACTTCTCCTCAATTCTGCAATTACATATCCGACGTTTTAAATTTGTATTTCTAAAAAGGGACCCCATCATTGTGAAAGAGTCGCTGAAAGAACATCGAGCACTAATCCAGGCTTTCGAGATACATGATACCAAGCAAGCAGCGGCTATCATGAAACAAAATTGGTTAAGACCCATGAAAGAAGTTTATCATTTTCTCGTTGGGGAAACAGAATCATGAGCCGAGAGAAGCGATGGCTTGCTGACTTGTCTTTACTTTTTATTGCAGTCGTATGGGGTTCCAGTTATCTTATAACAAAAGTAGTGTTAACCGACATTCCGGTTTATCCCTTTCTTTTTATCCGCTTTCTGCTTACGGTCGTCATTATGGCCAGCTTAACATGGAGAAAACTCGTGAAGGCCACCAAACAAACATGGCTGTCCGGTATCATTTTTGGTTTGTTTCTTGCGGCCATTTTCTCATCCGAAACATGGGGCATTAATTTTACGTCAGCTTCTAATGCCGGCTTCCTGATCAGCTTATTCGTGATATTTACCCCGTTCGTCGAATCTGTTATGTCTCACAAAAGACTTCAAGCCGGTATTTTAGGAGTGGTCTTACTGTCTGTCATCGGAACTTTCTTACTGACGATGAAAAATGGTTATCACTTCAATATTGGTGATGTACTGATACTTCTCGCCGCCTTTTTACGCGCTGTTCAAATGTCGGTCACACAAAAAATGACTCAAGGAAAAGTTATGGATTCCGGAGCGCTGACGACCATACAGCTGGGCGTAGTCGCCATCATTATGGGAATTTTATCTCTGTCCACAGATCGTTTTCCTTCTTGGACGATTACCCATTCGGTGGTGTTTTGGCTGTTGACCGCTTATCTCGCCCTATTTTGTACACTGTTCGCCTTTTACATTCAGCTGACCATGATCAGGCGAACCTCTCCGACACGGGTCGGGCTTTTGACGGGAACAGAGCCGTTATTCGCAGCACTTTTTGCCGTACTATTAGGCGGCGAACGGCTGTCCCCGCAGGAATGGCTCGGCGGACTTCTTATTGTTGCATCGACCTACTTTGGCCGGCATGTGGAAACAAGCAGTCGTTTAAAGAAAGCATATTCTTCTGAAGAAAATGCTTAAGTTAATGGATGTTTCAGATACAGTTGAATTAATAACACAATCCTGTAATTCGTCATATTTCGATGAGATTCGGAGTAACTTTTGCCGGATTAGGAGCAACTCTTCATGGGTTAGGAGCGACTTTTCCCTGATTAGGAGCAACTCTTCATGGGTTAGGAGCAACTTTTCCCTGATTAGGAGCAACTCTTCATGGGTTAGGGGTAACTTTTCGCGAATTAGGAGCAACTCGAAGCTCCACCTTCTGAAGAATTATTCATTTCTCCTTATATTCTCAAGAAATCCGGTCCATTGCCATCAGACGCTATGAAAAAAAGTGGGTTGGCTTTCAGAATAAGGAAAACTTTGAAGATCTAATAACGGCCCATCAATTTCACGCATCTCCGTTGATTGGTATCATTACTTCAGTTATAAAATGATTGGGATTGCCTGTAAATATCCTGCCTGGCCCCTTCAGGAAAACCGTTCTTGACGGAATACCGCACAGCAGATTTTCACGGATAGCATAATCAATCATCGCCTTATAGGCCTGATTCAAGTGTTCATAGGGACCTTTATGCGTGGTGCAGATCGCTTTGATCGCCGGCAATTCCCGAATGACAAGATCCCGGGCCGAAACGGGACGGATAATCGGCACACACACCTCGATATCCGCGATTTCACTGTAATCCGGATCATAGTAGCAGCATATCGGTTGTCCTTTAACATTATCCTTGAGCACATCATAAATTCTACAAATATAATCGCCTATATCACTATAACTGCCTTGATACCGCATGGAAGCAACAGTCATCGGCTCAATCGTTCGAATGACGATTTGGTAATCATGGCTAGCAGCAATGGCTTTCTTTGGTGCTGTGCTTTGACTGATTTCTTCAACCAGGGCTTGCTCTTTTAAAATTTGACGTTCAATCAAAATCTTTTTCTCTTCTAGAAAATACGATAAATCATCAGCCATTTCACAGTGGTTCAGAACATCTTTCATTTCAGAAATTGAAAATTCAAGACTGCGTAACAAAAGAATAAATTGAGCCTTCTGAAAATCTGAATCGTTATAATATCGGTAACCATTCTCTTCATTTCGATAGGACGGATTCAAAAGATTCTGTTCGTCATAATACCTCAACGCTTTAATCGTAAGGTTGGTAATTTTGGAAAATTGTCCTATTTTATACAACGATTCATTTCCTTTCTTATTCATGCCTATGGTCATATTACGAATCAAAATGCCGTTGAAGGATTCGCAGCAATCATCCACGCACTGCTTTAGTGAAAAATGAAGATAAAGGAACAGCATCCTATCAAAATTCAGGCTTCATTTACAGCAACGTAACAAGTAGTTTTATTGTAGTGCGATTATTTCTCTGTCGCCTGGACTTGAAACCGAAGAACTGTTTTGCGTTTATCTGCTTCAACCTTTCGAGGATCCGACAGATAGATTTCCCGATGCGTCTTTGATAGTCGCTTATAGCCATTTTCCTCACAATAATGAGACATTATGATAAAGCTAGATGGTTCGTCATCATAACTGCCCTTATGAAGCATCTGGCAGCATAAACCTTCGTTTATCGGGATAAATCTCGCCTTATCCAGAAAAGGATTGGGCTTTTTCTTTTTTGTTTCGGATAAAAACCGGTCAAATAATTCAGCCGTCAGAAAGTCAGGCTGCCGGATCATCAATTGATATTTTAAATTACTTTTAACAGTAGCCGGTAAGGTTTTATCCACCAGATCCCAAACTCCCTCAAGCGGAAAAACGGTGTAATCATAATAATTTTTGGGAACATCTTTGCTTTTATAGGACATTCTCACCGCATAACTGAGCGCGTAAATTGCGGCTGTCGCTTGAGCAAATGCTTCACCGTTGGGATCGCCGTTACCTTCAATCATAATAAAATTGATCGCAGGTATGTTTCGAATTACAGGTTGTTGCTTGGGTAGATATAAATCCTTGAAGTCCTTTTTGTAATCCACTTTATCCATAGCCACATATCCTCCCAATCGTTGATATAAGAATTAACAATTCTTTTATAAACAGATTTATATTTTCACCATACAGATAGTGAGCCCACAAAACCATGGCTTATCAACAATCTGCACTGTGCTCCCCCCCTCAACTATGAATGATAAATGATACCCCGCACAGGAGAGTCAAGAATAAGTGATCATAAAAAACACCCGTTATGCACGCATTTACTGCTCCGGTTCCTTCTCAGCGCTGACGGTTAACACATTTTCACAGAAGAGACCTTTATTACGTGACCATTCGATCCTTAAAATCCTTAGGGTTTATCAATTAACAACTTTAGAGTAGCCAACCGAGCCAATCTTTGTTCCAAGCTTATAATAATTTCCGGGAGCATAGATTAATGGATCGATAGCATTTAAATCAATTTTTCCATATGTAGTGTCTTCTATAACGTTATCTACCTGTATATTCTTGATTTCGCTTATGTATATGCAGCAGTGATCTTGGGGAACGGTTTTAACAAGTGAACACTCATACACCCACGGAGATTTCTCTAATATAGGGACGTCTAAAACTGAACCATTTGTACATATAGCCCCTATTGTAATTGTCAATTGAAAAATCCCCCACATCGTCATTAAAAATTCCCCCACCTTATATTTGATTAAGCAGGGAAATTGAAATCCAAAAGTTAAAACGGATCTAATCCCAGTTGAAGATTTTCCCTTT
>NZ_SRJD01000026.1 GCF_004684935.1 Sporolactobacillus shoreae | reverse complement strand
GAAGACTATTTTGACTGGAAGGCCAAACAGCCCAAAACGACTCCTTCTAGTAAAGTGACAGCTATTTATCCAAGCTAATCACTCTATCCTTCCTGAGATGAATTTACACACAAAAAAGGACTTGACCATTGCAGGTTTTGATGATGTTTCGGGTAATGATTAGCATAATTTTAATTTATGAATGTACCATTATATTTTTCAGAGGTGAACAATTTATTTACTTTAACGCCCAATCAAGACAATATGGTTCCTCTATGTACCATGATCTCATTTCTCGGACTTCTTCAGGGACGGTCTGAAAAGGCGGATTCTACAATGCGTAGAGGCCGCTTTTTCGTGCTTCTTATATAGAATGTTATAGAATATATTTAGTCCCAGATTTGTATTACAAAAAAGTATTAGAGGGGGAGTTCCATGGTCAGTGGATGGTCAATCTTGGGGATGTTTGTAACAATGCTTGTCCCTATTGGTGTTTTTATAGGGCTCCTGATCTTTTTCCTGATCCGATACAAGGTAGGTATGAAACCAATTCTTATCGGTGCTGGGATATTTCTCGTTTTTGCTCTAGTGCTGGAAGGTTTGCTTAATCGTTTCCTACTAAAATGGGATAGTGCGACCGCAACCTTCTTCAAAAATCAACTTGCTTTAGCAGTCTACGGTGCCCTTACGGCAAGTATTTTTGAAGAGGTAGGGCGCTTAATTGGATTCAAATTTCTTCTCAAAAAAAAGCGAGAATGGAAACATGGGGTAGCATATGGACTCGGGCATGGTGGACTTGAAGTGATTTTTGTCGGTGGTATGCTTGCTCTAGCTCAAATTAACAACGTTATTTTATCTTTTATGATAAACAACGGCACTTTAGGTACTCTGCAGAAAACGTTAGAAAGAATACCAACACAGGCAGATATTCTCAAGCACACTAGACAGCAGCTAGTCAATCTGCCATCATGGGCATTTTTTATGGGTGGTCTTGAACGCGTCGATGCTCTTCTTATTCAAATTGCCCTGTCCGTTCTTGTTTTGTATGCTGTTATTCAACGCCGATATATCGTTTTTTTATTGGCCATTTTCCTACATGCAGCCGTGGATTTTACAGGCCCCTTCTGTAAACTTGTCGGTGTATCGCTACTGCCTACCGAAGGGATTATTACCTTGTATGCCGTCGCATCCGCAGGCTTTGTCATTTTACATCAAAATGGTCTAATGAAGGTACATTAACTGGGAAGATACCGTCACTTTAAAAAATTAATAAAATAACTCAGGGGAGGGGTTTTACATGAAAAGAACAGGTGAATTAGTATTGTCCATCATTGCGTTCGCTTTCAATGTTTTTTTGTTTATATCCGGAGTTCGATCCGTTTCGGTAGATCCGTTCACATTAAAACAGCATTTAAGAGCGGCAGAACGCAATTTAAGTGCTCAGGATATTAATAATCTTATTCACTTACTAAACACGATCGAAACTCTTCTTGTTGTTATTACGATTATCAGTATTCTGCTGGCCGGTATATCTTTAATTCTTCTCAAACGAAATATAGACAAACCAAAAGTGGCCGGTTGGTTATTGATCCTTGCCGGTATTGTTAGCCTGATGGAAATTATTCCGTGCATTCTTTATATCATTGCAGGAATCATGGCTTTAGTCAGAAAATCGAACTCTAATACTAACCAGTAAGGCCTGTTTTACCGGTTGTACGCCGTAAAACAGGCCACTATATGGAAGAGATTCATCCTTGACTAATGTAAGAAAGACAAATCATAATTATAAATATTAAAAATATCATTCTTTTTCCTTAGGAACCTCTATTAAACACTTTTCGTCATTACAATGGCCCACAGGTATAATCAAACGCCTTTTTGCGAAAAAGTCATACAATGGTCTCCCTATCCCTAAAATGCTTAGTATTTTAAGCGGTAGCCAGAAAATCGATAATAACGGGATGCGTAGTATCATAGCAGTAAAGGCTTCAATATCTGAGTATATCTTATTTGAGATTAAAGAACGCGCAAACATTCTTTTTTCAAGTTCTTCTATAGGAACATTAATATCGCTAATGTTTTTTTCCTCTCGCATTGATACCATTTCAATTAAGTTCAGCCAATCTAGACGTTTAACTTGCTTTTTAATTGTTCTACAAACAGGGCACCATCCATCGTAATAAACTTTTATCCGTAAATGCGAAAAATTCATTTTTATCACCTAGTTCTATATTTTATTTAAAGGAGATGATTATATGAGCTTTAAAGCGAAAAGAGGGATAGCAGCAGCCATAGCCATATGGGCGATTGGGAGCATATTAATCGTTATTTCCATTACATTGGGTGTTGCAAACATCCTTCACTTCTATGAAAATATTTGGTTAATTTTCATGCTTTGGATTATTTCTATTCTTTGCTTATTAATTGGTATTACAATGTTTATGGTCTGGCAGACGCTTTACTACGAAGTATCTGAAGACAGTATCATCATCCATCAAAGCCCTTTAAGAAATAAGAGAATCCGTTTTCATCAAATTGAATCTATAACTAAAGCCAATACAGTTCTAGCCGGGCCGGCTTTATCGTTAAAAAATAGGCTTATTATTCTCCATAATGGAGGGACATGTACAGTTATTTCTCCAGAAAATTTTGATGAATTTGTAGCGTTGATAAAAAAGAGCAGTCCGACTATTCAATTTCATATTTAATGTTATTATGGCAAGGAGGCAAGGACAAGTACATTGCTCAAATCGTAAAAGAGACTGTCGCATGATCGACAACCTCGACGTATGTGACAGTCTCCTTTAATTCACTTAATTATTTGGCTAATTTAGTCGCCATTTCTTCAATAAGTTGCTCTCTTTGGAATTGATCGCTTGGTGAAACCGCTTTTGCTCCTTTGGTCCAAATATAGATGGCCCCCCAAAGCACAATATCGACGGCCCCTGCAACATTGATGGCTACCGCTGCTGTATTGACGCCTCCTACGTACATATACACAGCGGCCCCTGCAACCCACAAACAATCGGGCTGTGCTGCACTTGACAAGCTTGTAGATTTCGTAGATTTAGCATTTAAATCCTTAAGAGCTTGCTGAACTTCTGCACTGATTTCTGAACTTTTTTGATCAATGAGATAAGGGTTCCCACTCGTTACAATATTTTTGAAATTACTGAAAAAAGAGGGGGAATTGATTTTCAATTGTTTGATAACAAGATTTACAACCTTATCTGCTGTTGAATTGTTAGCTTTTTTGATCTGATCACTGCTCCAGATATCAGGAAAGAGTTTAGCAACTGGTCCTTGTCCAAAAACTAAACCACGAAACAATTCTTCCCCACTGTACTGACTGTTCTTTTGTTGAACGTTTTGTTTGTCAGTAGGGCTTTTAGCTTCAGCAAAGGAATTAAATGAGAAGCTGAAAAACAAGCAAAAAGCTAGTAAAAGCACCGATATTCGCTTAGTTTTCAAGTTTATCACCTCCTTTCATTAAAGGTAATTCAGCAGTGGTTTTGACTTTGGGTGTTAGGTCAACACTTTTGAACGTGAACTTCTTCCCAACAGGTCTTAAATATAGAATTAAGGCCGCTGACATAATCATAGAAAAGCTATATAATCCAAGCATTATGGCAAAAATTACATGTAGGGTTATGCCAAGGATTAGCAATAATACACGGTACTTTTTATCAATAAATAAACCAGAAAATAATAACAATTCAACGATGATTGTTCCCCAGGTTGGGATGATAACCGTCCAGTTTGTGAGAACGCTGTAAAACAGTTTATATAGATTGCTTGGCAGTCCAAGCATAGAAGCACCCATATAATAATAAACAGCTGTACCGTTTAACCAATCAGCATCAAACAATTTTGCAGTAGCGGCATTTAAATAGATGATTGACACTTGAAATCTAATTGCTAAGAAACAAGTAAGTGCAATAATCCGTTTAATAAATTTGGAATTAGTCATCGGGTCAGAAGATTCGGTACTATCCCAATGCCATTTTCTTTTGTCCGTTAAAGTGATCGGTAGTAACATCAGAGTAATTACTGTGGCTACTTGCTCCCCGCCATCTAATGTTACTGCGGAGGTTTGTAAACTAAAGGTTATCCACCAATGGATTATTCCAGTTATTCTAGGTCGCCATCCGGAAGCAACAAGCAGCAAAAGAATAACTGCAATCCACCTCATAATTTCAAGGTAAGTATAGTTGAATGGAACAAGACAAAAATAGTTGAGAGGTGTGTAATGACGATAGTCAGAAACTCCGGCTGCAGGTTTAAAAAAGATCCACGAAGGGTTCACAGCTAGAGTAATTGCAGTCGACAAGGCAATGATCGTTCTTGCTAAACCATATACATTAGTCCAAGGATTTACTGAATTTGCCCATCGAATAGATGCGTTACCTATTTTTTGGAACATTCACATTCACCACCACAATTTTATAAGGCATGTTAATATATTTAGACTGCTTGGACCACGACCATGGAATTGGGTGCTTTCTAACTATTCCGATTTTTCCACTAATAGTAGCATGTGGTGTAGGATTATCTACAGTAAGTTTAACTTGAGTGTTTTTAAAATATTTTTCTATGTTCCCGTTATAAGTTTTCCATGCACTCTCTGGTATCTTAGATTCAATTAAACCCAATTCTATACCCTGAGCTCTTCCATACCTACTAATTCCGAATAAGTTGCGGACAGAATTATTTGGCCAAGCAACAGCCGATCTATCATTATCCAGGTTATAAACATAATCGTTCACAGATCTTGGATCTCGGGTAAAAAACCCCCACCCTTGTGGAAACCAAGCGTTTAAACCTAAGTTATTTTCAAATGGAAGTTTCAACGGATTAGGTGGCAGAACTATATGTATAGAATACATGAATATTAATGACCAGCTCACTATCATTATGAGTGTAATAAAACCTAGCAATTTTGCATTAATTTCGGTTGCCACATTTTTCACTTTGATCACCTCCAACTATTACAATTAATAGTAGCACCAAATGTGAACATTTGGTGAATTTATATAGTAAAAAAATTCCGACAAATGTTGACGATAATCGACAGACTAATATACTACCTGAAAGGTAAGAACCCATCCTGAAACTGTCTGGTAACAACCAGCAGCCATGGGACTAATAGAGTAACCTGATTTATGTCGAAAGGAGTTCCCAGGTTTGTGTCGCGTGACACGACAAGAGTGATTTTTGTTGCGCCACTATTTTTTCATTTAGAAAACTTCGTAAAATATATTACACGAAATAATATTCTTAAGAGCCGTTCTGACGCGGTTTTTGTTCTGATCGCTTTATCTTGTGAAAGCAAAAAAAGGCTGTACCAATTGAGTTTGACCCCTTTGATTAGTGCATATACTACCATATAATGGGAAAATTGGTCGAAAATCATTTTTTTAATGTGTTGCTTTTCGTGCAGCATTGTGCGCTGCCTTATAAAAGGGATTGTTCCTTTTTAACGAATGGCTCATTATTCGAATATCCAATTTAATATTCGGATACAGACTTTCAAATTTTTGTTTACTGATTTTGATCTGAGCAACAACCTGATTCATCTCTTCATCATGAAAGGGTTGGTCGGTTTGTATGAGTTTCTCAAATTGAATAAAATCGCTAAAGATAAAAATACGATCAGGTTTCACATACTTTTTTCTAATGATGCCCGGAAGGCGCTGAATAACATAAAGGATGACCATGTACTCTGCGTAAGCATTTTGTCTTTTGTATTTGAGGTTATATATTTTTTTGGATTCAGTAAAGACTTGCCCCTGTCCCACAAAACAGCCAGCGAGTCCAAATATCCCATGCCCATATAATTCTGAAGCGTCAACGAAGATGCGAAGTGTCTCATTATCAAATTGCATATCTCCTGATCTTTGTATTGCTTCTTGAGTTGGAATAGCGAATTCGTTTAGAAAGGTATGCCTGTTCGGTTCGTAATGATGGTGGATATGTTTGTCCATAGTGGCCTTCTTTTAAATGATTTATGACAATAAAGTTCTTTCCCGAACAATAAAGTTGTTTCCGTTACAAAAAAGGTTTTTCCTGATAAGGTGTTGTTACGCAGTAGCGTCGAACTGTCCATTTCATGTACAAAAAAATTATAAAATTAACGGTGATGTTAAGTAAGGATGTTGTGATCTATCTCAATTCATAAACTATATCTTGCTGAACCTGTCCTATTGGTATACTTTTTAAAACAGAGATAACTTGTAGCTAGAGGAGTTAAGGAGTAAAAATGGAAAATACCGCACTAATGTATTTAAATAGAAATGTCCTTCTTCATATTAATATGATAGAAAGCATAAAACATCATCAAGCAAATATCATTCAGGCCGATAAAGATGGTGTTGTCATATTTGACATCCCAAGTGAAACTTATATGATTAGCTGTAACACTCTGGAAGACTATAAGAGATTGTTGCATGATATCAAGGATATTAAAGAATGTGAAGTATTTCAAAGCTGGGCCAAATGTTTTGTTCAGGATAAATATCGTTTAGCTCATATGGATACATATTATCAGGCAGCTTTTTTAGAAGGACATGCATTAACTGTTCTAAATCCAGCATTAAAAATTAGATGTCTTGTTGATGATGACATTTCTTTAGTGAAAAAATATTATCCAGCAAGTGATCTTTCGTATGTTTTATCACGTTTTAAAGAAAAATATCTTTTTGGTGGTTTTTTAAATAATGTCTTAGTTGGATTCATTGGGATTCATGATGAAGGTTCAATCGGGTTACTTGCAGTTGTCGAAAAGTATAGAAGAATGGGTTGCGGGCTAAAACTAATGAATTTCATGATTAGATACTTTTTAGTAAATAATAATGTCCCCTACTCTCAGATCAGTTATACAAATAAACCCTCTATACTGCTTCATCAAAAAGCAGGCATGCGGATTTCAACAGAAACAGTTGAATGGCTAAAAAAAGAGTCGTTATAAAGTGTTCATCCATTATTTACGGTTTCGTATTCTCCGTCAACCACGCAACAGTTTATTTCTATAATTATAGACCAGTAAAGGACTTTTTTATCTTGAAATCTCAGATTAAATCATGGGGCGACTGTATGAGTAAATAACTATTTTTTACATGGCAACTTAATTCAACGGAAGAATGCTGTTTGTATTCGTATTTATCATTAATAAAAAAACAACTTATTTTTACCTGATGGAAATCATGCGGAATTTTCAAGCATCAGCCGACCCGTGACAATGAAAAAGTTGTGAGTTGGTTTGATCGAGTTAAGGGTTCGTACGAGGTGTTTACCAATAAATTTTTTTGTACTTATTAATTTATATTTTTTAATTTAAATTTAAATAAAATTAAACTAATATTTAACCATTGAATTCCTTTCTTACTCCAAAATTAACTTCTATCAAAAGAATGTTTCACAGCAGGGGACATCTTTATTTGTTGCTTTTCCTGATTCTGAAAACGCCAGATGCGATTTAATTCGTCTTTTGATTCATTCTGGATGAATCGGCTCAGACCTTGGCCGTCTTCTTTCGCCAGAAAGCTAATGTATTCGGTACGATCGGCACTGCTAATCACAGCTGGCGGCAAGTTTTGTTGCAACAGAAAATAGGTCAACAGCATACGTCCGGTTCGGCCGTTGCCGTCGGAAAACGGATGGATGCGCTCGAAGGCGATATGTGCTTCGCCGATGACCATATAACAGTCGGTGTCATTTGCAGCGCTGGCTAAACGGAAATTCAGATTATCTACCCACTGCTGCATCAGGAAAGGCGTTTGCGTGGCGCTGGCCGTATGAAATTCAGAACCAAGGATGGCGTTGTCTGTGCTTTTGAACTGGCCGTGGTCATGTTGTAGACGATCAGTTAAAGCGGCGTGGATTTTTTTAACGGTGTTAATGGTTAGCGGATGGTCCGCATTCAGCTCGTCCAGAATGTAGTGGAAGGCCGGTTCATGATTTTTGACTTCATTGATTTCGCGCAGGTTAACTTTATGATTCGTAGGCGGCAGCGCACTGTCAAGAATGATCGAAATGGTTTCCGCAAGCGATAACGTATTGCCCTCGATGGCTGTAGAATGATGAGCCAGCCGAACAAGAACGTCTTTAAGATAGTCGTCGGGAAAATTAAGCATGTGTGACCCCTCTTTTCCATAATGGATTTTAGCATATCGAAAGGTGGTCTGTTTTTACAGCCTGTCTGTTTTTTTCCTCACAGTCCCAACCGTTGGTTGCGAAAAGAAAAAAGAGGGCGTACAAGGAAAAAATCTAGTCAATGATCGGTCGATCCGAATTTGTTTTTTCCGTATGTGTTTTTTCGTAACAGGGCGTTTGTATTGGGAGGCGAGCGTACATATACTTAGTTTAACTTTTATATAAACGTTATAAACATCTCAGCCAGTTCTTGATCCTGTATGCCCGTTTTTTCGTGACAAACGGAACAAAAAGAGTGAAAAATCAATAGCATTTCATCCAACACATATCTATCTTTTAAATACTGGGCTTCAATTGTCTCGTTTTCAGAAAACTCGTTTCAAAACATCCAGTTATTTACATCTTTACCAATAGAGTAGCGACGAAAAACTTAAAAAGTTCTACTTTTGTTCTACAGTGTTCTACAACATTGTGATTCACAAACTTTTTTGCTCATTTTTATCGCCAAAAACGCCTTAAAACCACCATGTAAGCGTAACTTAAAGTTTGTGAAAAAAATCGAGTTTAAAAAAGTTCTACACTGTTCTACAAAAATCAAAATAAAATACCAGTTATTTCCATATTTGTTTAACAGCGAGCTGTTAAAATCGCTGTGATAGCTGTTAAATAACCCACTATTTCGCCTAAAATAACCCATATATTTCCATATTATGGAATAAAATAAGCCTTGTAGAACAGAGTAGAACAAATGTAGAACAAAATGACCACCCGGTCAATCACACCGGCCAAACGCTCAAACCCCGCACCACGCCTAGCCTACAGAAAAAAAATAAAGCGAAATGAAACACTCGCAAAAGGGTTCAAAACGCGTGTAGAACTTTGTAGAACACTTTTTTATAGGCCTTAAACCCTTGATACAACGGGGTTTCTTAATGAGTTGCTTAAAAAAAGTTCTACTTTGGAAATTATAAATATGCAGGAACGCTGGTAAATCAGTTTCGCACAGCATTGAACTAAAGCGAAAAAAGCGGCTCAGAGCTGTTCATTTTAACAGCTCGCGTTTGTGACTTTTTTATGAAAACATAGAGTTACCAAGGCTTACAGGATTTAAACAGCAGCTCACAAGAGATAGGCAGTGTGGGTGTAGAACTTTTTTTGTACGCTCTTGCGCGCATGACCCGATTGAGCCGCCGCCGTCCCTTGCGGCGCCTGGTTTCGCGGCCGTTTTCACAGACCTATCTGAAATCGATGGAAAACTATAAAATAAAGCGATTTCATGGCTAGAAACGATTTCCAGTGGAAAGATTATGAAGCAGCCGGTCATAAACATCCGTCTTTCTGTACGCATCTTTCCAATACTGCCAAAATCGTCGCTACCGGAGGTATTCAACCAGGAATGTCCCATGCACAGTCTGCGAGCGAAAAAGGCCGCTGAGCCAAGACCAGTTGTCCAGAGTCCAGATTGTGGACCTTGGAGGCATGCGTGACCCCTCTTTTCCATTTGCTTTTTTGTTACTTCATCGATAATGTTACCCTTTCGATTATCAATAAATATTTGCGGAACTTTGCGGCGATAAAATGACGGAAGTCAAGCTTCAGCCCGACTTTTCGGATTGTTCACCCCACGCCACCGTCAATCCACCGATTTCAATCATGGTAGTTGAAATCTTACGATTACAGTTATAATATATAAGTGTGAAAGTTGGAAAGTTATCCTTTATCACAGTGCGAATGTATGAAATATCTGGGAGGGGGAAACATATAATGGCAGAAGCAACCTTACCACACCATGTTAATGGGGGTATGTCTACCGTGGAAGCTGAACACTCAGATGAAAAGATCATTGCAAAGTCGGTTTTGAAGAAAAAAGGACAACTAACAATACCTAAAGAAGTACGGAAAATGCTTGATCTAAAGGAAAATGATGAGTTAGACTTTTCTGTTGAGGGTGGAAAAATTATTTTACGGCCTGTAATTACGATTGCGAAAGATCAGATGTGGTTTTGGACGAAAGAATGGCAGGAAGCTGAAAGAGAAGTAGACTCGGACATTGAGCACGGACGTGTTCACTCTTTTACTGACGTAGATGATGCCATTAAATTTTTGAAAAGCGAGTAGTCATTCCTTGGCCTATCAATTAGATGTACCTAATCGTTTCAAAAGAGCCTACAAAAAACTTCCACCCGACGTTCAAGAAACCGTAGATGATGCGATAAGGGTTTTAGTCAAGGGTCGTCCCTATCCTAAGTCATTAAGAGTTCAGAAAATGAAAGGGCACCGGTTTGTGTTTGAAGCTTCGCCAACGATGCAGTATCGGATTACCTTTCATTTTGTCAATCCAAATTATATTGTCCTTCGAAATGTCGGAGATCATAATATAACGCTTAAAAACCCTTGATGCTATACGCAACAAAAAGTCTCTGTTTAGAAACAGGGGCTTTTTTGCGCTTCCTGTGTATTGGCTGAACGCGAAAATCCATTGGAAATAGTGCAGGAGTTCGAACGATTGATTCATCAGACAGCACGGCCTTTGATCCGCAGCAAACCTGGTCGGAACTGCAGTCGAATTGGACGCAGATTGGCGCCAAAAAGAAGATATTTACGTTACGCAGGGCGCGGCTTTATACGGTATTCAGCAGGATGTGGATGGCCAAAATCAGACCGCGTCGATTTCTAAAACGTCGAAATTTACGCCGATCGTCAACATTCAGGTACCGTCAAAATAATTGATTTCTTCTATTTGGGTACCCTTTGTCTGATTCATTTCTGTTATTTATGCACCGTCAAAACAATTCATTTTTACCGAAAGGGGACTTATCCATGGCGCGTAAACCAAAACCGGTGACACTGGATCAGATGCAAAAGGTTGCAGAACGGCTGGATGTTCTGTCCCGTCATCCGATTGAATTTGGCAAGTGTTTATCGACAAAGGGGACCGAATCGCACGATCGGATTCTGGAACTTCGGGACCGTCTGAACGAGGTTATTCATCGAATTGAAGAAAAAGAATCGGTGCAGATTAAGGCTTATGTGGAGCAGCTTTCGGCACCGATCTTGGACGCGACCGGAGGGGATTTAACGAAGATTCGCGCCCTGGTCGCGTCGCTTCAAAAGGAACCGTTCGGTACGGGCGAACCGGCACAGAAGGAACAAAGCGGTCCGGTTCCGCCTGAAAATTCCGCAGGGTCAGCACCAGACGAGCGCCGCGAAAAGCAGGCATCCGGACTCAATGTCTGACGGCTGAAATAGTTTTCGACGCGCCGCGGGGTGGTCAGGGATTTTCAGCTAGGCTATAAAAGCAACAAAAAGAGGGGTGAGGAGCCGCCTCTTTTTTTGCGGCATTTTTTGCGAGCGCCCGTCTCTGCCGGTGGCAGAAACGGGCCGACGCAATCACCTTTTTGGCGTTCGCGAAAGCAACAAAAGTGACCGAGTCACTTTTTTGCGGTTTTTCGCGCGGTTTTAGCCAAAATAGGTGACAAGGCCAGCGATAAAAGGGACGGTGCCGGTGGCACGGTCACTTTTTGTAAAGACGGGTGCGACGAATAGGAGCAGCCGGCGTCATGACGCTGGCGGAAACCCGGCGGAAACGCAGTTGCCGCAAGGGTTTCCTGCTCGCCGCTGAAGGCGGGGCAGCCCGAAGGGCCGAGGGCGCGAAGCGACCGAGTAAGGGTGGTCGCAGCTATGCTGCGCGGCGAAGCCGTCACCACCCCTTATGCCCTTGCGGGA
The DNA here is from genome assembly GCF_004684935.1 of Sporolactobacillus shoreae. GTDB lineage: Bacteria > Bacillota > Bacilli > Bacillales > Sporolactobacillaceae > Sporolactobacillus > Sporolactobacillus shoreae. Next base: position 23,734 of record NZ_SRJD01000026.1, on the reverse strand, counting down.
AAGTGAATCAATCAGCCGCTATTGGTGACTCAGTCACTTCCGCCGCCATTGTCCGCGAAGGACAGTGGCCAGGCTGTAAAGGGCCTGTTCCGCCGCCGTTGTGACGTGACAGTTGTAAAAGGGGACGCGTGCGCGGACCCAAATTTCAATAATCGTCCATCATCAAAGTTACAAATCAGTGCCATGAAGCGAGTGCTGGTTAACCGTTTATTTTGCCCCGACATTTGGGGCAAAAGTCAAAATAACGGTGATATCAAAAGGCTTGTTACGAGCGTACGGCGGCGGCGTCTTTTTCCTTCAAATTACCCCGCAAGTCGCAAACTGGGTGCAAAACGTCCGTAAAGAAAAACGGCGGGAAGCGTAGCCGGGGACCCGCCGTTTTTCGTCACTTATTTTTTGCACGCTGCGCTAAAAAGCGGCTTTTTCGGGAGCGAAGCGGGGGACCCGGAAAAGCCGCGTCATGGTTTTTAAATTCAAAATTAAATGGCTGAGTGTACTTTCGTATTTTTCGCCTTTTGTGCTAAAAAGGTCCGCCCCGGGAAGCGCAGCCGGGGACCCGCGGCGGACCGTAAAAAAATAAATGGTTCAAGTTGCTCATCTAAATAAGTTTTTGATACGAAAGATCATAGTTAGTACTATATTTATCAAATCTCATTTTATAAGCTGGTATTTTTAATTGTTCTGCAATTTCAACCAGACGTTTAACATGTAACGGCGAACAGTTTATGCCTATATATATTTCCATTGGTATTGCGGTAAAAAAAGACGTATCTTTGGCAGTCCCACCCGTCACACATCGGAACTCTTTTTCATAACTCCATGTTTTATGCTTTATATTAGAAAAAAATGCTATCATAAAAATTAAAGATAAGTCATCATATAAAATTTCCTTTTTACCATCTTTAACACATTTTTCAACTTCAGAAATTACTTGTCCCGTTTGGTAATCCACTAAATCAGTAACATCTATTCTTTGATTTATATATTGCACAGGAAAAGTACAACTTGATAGCTGAATATTCCTTTGATCTTTCATGTTGTATGATATACAAAAACCTCTGTGATTATTTGAATAATGTGCCCACATTGGCATTGAATTGATACCATTTTCCGTAAATGAAGCAATCTTGGTAAATGTAGAAAAATCATCTATTAATTTACTGCCATGTGCAGCAAGTATTTCATATTTTTTCAATTGTTCTGGCCTATAAAAGTAAGCCTTGCCATCGAATGGATCATTTAAATCTTTTACATTTGACATATAAGTCTTTTGGTTCATCAACGTTTCAAGTTTAGAGTTATTTAAAGATATATCTTCTGTAAGCGAAAAATATTTATATAGTATATTAGGTAGATACAAACGAGTAACCTGATAAATTATTTGAAATGCTTTATTCTTGCTTGAAGCCTGATTTATTATATTCATCGCCAATTTATAATCCATTGGCCTTTCAGCGCGCCACTTTTTAATATCAAATTTTTCTTCCATAATGACTTCCCTTTACAAAGATTTCTAGAGATAATCTGTAATATCTCTAGGGAGAACCGATAAACGACTTGCAGTAAGGGATAAATACTCTATAAGTACCACAGCTTCTATTGTAAGTCAGCTGTACCGCTAGGGAAAACATAAATCTATTTATCCTGTTTAATGTTATAAGTCAATTAATTTCTAAGGATAAATAACAGAGCTATACCTTGTCACTACCACATAATAACGAACATTTCTATCATATATCTGATGCATTACTGCTTTTTCCTAGGGAGATACTATTAGATCACTTTGATTTTTTATAGCAGAAATACCCAAGCTTTGCCTTATAAATGTGAAAGCTTCTGGTTTTCTTCTGGGGTATTTATGAGGGGAACCCAATAAAGCAAACCCCCATGAACTGAACGAAAAAAAGAGATTGAAGATCATCCACCGCTATCCAACATACTAATGTTAAATGCGTTTAGCGGCAGACGGCCTTTCTTCAGCAAAAAAGGGTCAGCGGCTGACCGACTGATGCCGGCAATGAGGCAGTCTGTACGTGCCAACCACTGCACTAGCTTTGATTATTAGAAACGATCCCATTCATGGAAAGGATGAACCTAATGGCAGCAAATAATTTCACTCAAGGTATCTGTGACGAGCTTTACAATATGATCTCCTCAGGCGAAGTAGTTTATGAGGTCAGGGAAAAGCTGAAAAATGTAACTGCCGAACTCGAAATGGGGCAGATAAATATCGCCGAATTTGATCATTCGGCGGTTATCGCAGATAAATATGGTCAGCTTATTTATGACTATTTTCTCATCGCCCTTCATCGCTGCGGACTAACCAAAATTAACGGCCATCCTGACACCGAACCGCAAAGAATGTTCCGATGCGATTGCTGCGGGCGTATCTATCATTATTCAGAATCAACCTGTTTCACAGGCAATTATTTCAATGAATTCGATGTCAGGTTTGCGTATGGCAGCCCATTTGACGAGTCGTATATTTCGTTCACACTATGCGAAATTTGCCTCTTTAATCTGCTCAGACAGTTTAAACACCAACCGACAGACGATGATGGGCAGAATATGGTCAAACAGTTCGACAAATACCGAAAAGACTACTACCGGGAATTAGAAAATTTGGAGAGGGAATGATGGCCAAAAGTAGATCAAAATCAAATTATCTGGTATGCACCTTACACTGGACAGAAGAATCGAGCAATGAAACATCTGAACAAAAGAGAACGGGAGCGACTCATCCGTTCAAAGAAACAATTAGAAACAGAGATCACGCCAGAATTCAAAAAAGGGATCGAGGAAACGATTAATAAATATAATGAAGCCTTATGAGACCTGGCTAAAAAGTAACTTTCCACTCCAACCCTTCCCAAGTCCCCACTAGACGTTTTGGTTGATTGAAATCAATATTATAATAATCTCGATTATATTTATGATTTATCAGGAGATCTCCTATGAAAAATAATAAAGAGAAAAAATATGCTTTTATTTCTGAAGATAGGTCATTGACTGGAATCTATGAAGGAAAAGAGAATCTACCGGATCAGCCAAATAATCCGTGTAAGATAATAAAAATTTTTGACCAAGACGAAGGCGAAAGTTTTCTAAACCATGCCCAAGGCTTATTGGAATTAGGATACACCTTCCCAGAGATGACTAAATTTTTGGACGTTCGAGCCAAGGGAAACGATAAGAAAAATCCAATTTATTATGTTGTATTTTCGAAACGCTACTCCGGCGTTTTTTCAAAAGCAGAAATAAAGCTTATTCCTGAAGATGAGCCTATCGCGTTGAAAAAGAAATTTTATTTACTTAAATCAGCGATTAACTATTTTGAGGAAAATGAATCACTTTATCAGTACGGTCCTTTTTATGTTGTAAATTCCGTTCGAATTTCCGGTATCTTTACTGATATAGACAAAATTCATTCTTTTATAGCTAACAATCACGACGGCGCGGTAATTAAAGAATGTGATAATCTTACAATGGCCGAAGCCCAATTAAAAAACCATCAAGAAAAGTCTCCTAATCCTTCGACTTTTATCGTTGTTATTGCCCAACACTATTCAGGGATCTTTAACACCGAAGAGCGAAAAGTTATTCCTAAAGGTGAATCCATCTACTATGAAAAAAGATTCGAATCACCGGATGAAGCGATTCGTGACTTTGACAAAAATGAGCCTATATATCGCGATAAAGCCTATTATGTAATTCAGTCGAATCAAATTTCAGGAATTTTTACTGAAACTAAATTAGTTGAGCCGTTTATTAAACATGGGATAGACGTAAAGATAGAAAAACATAAGACACTTAAAGAAGCCCAACAACATTTTCAACAACTTAAAGCAAATGAACAAGCAGTTATTGCTTATGTTGATGGCTCTTACTGTACCACAACCATGTTATCGGGTTACGCTTATTTATTAATTACTCATCAACGAATCATTTTCGAAAATAAAGGGGCTTCTTTTTGTGATAATGATATGCGGCATCTGAATGGTGAACTAGAAGCGGTAATGAATTGCATCCTAAAGGCAATCGAACTAGGTTTCAAAAAGATTATTATCAGATACGATGCCGCTGTTATCTTTGCATGGTCAAACAAAGAAAGTCGTCATAAGCAGTCGTCCAGCAGCAGAATGTTATCGAAACGTTATTTTGAATTCATTACAAGAGCGCGGGCGTACATTGAAATTGAATTTGAAAAAATTACAGCACATAACCATAGATATTATAATGATCGTGTCGATTTTTTGGCCAAACAGGCAGCCGGAAATCGGCAATTAGATATTTTTTTCAAAAACCGAAATGCTTATTTCTCCTAATCATTTAAAACAAGCAACATCTTCTTAAACAGAAACCCGAAATTTACCAGAATCGTTTCTAAGAGTCTTAAAATAAATCTGCCTTATAAAATAGATGAATGAATTAAATATTGTTGTGGGCTATTTTGAGGCCTCTGAGGATGTCTGACATACACGTTCAAAGTTTATCGTTTCCACTACTTTTTGTTTTTTCTGATATTATCGTGAGTAACTAAAGGTCCCCTGTTTCTTACAATGCTTGGTCACATTATCTATCCTTCCCCCAACTGTCTAGAAGCCGATAATCATCTTTAACCTTTTTAAGACGATTCTCAACACGCATCTGGGCCACATTTTGCAGCTTTCCGTCTTTCGTAAATATATGAAAGTCCACCGCATATACGCTGCGTCCTTGCTTCACCGTGGTATATTTCACCTGTATATCGGTCAGTTCATTGATCTCTTTTTGTGCCTGATCTATGACATAGCGTCTAATGTCATACCACTTGGTTAATTTCTTTTCACCAATACCTAACATTTTACGGAGTTGTTCAATTGTTAACCTTATTCCGCGCTGGTTTTCATACGATTTCAACAACTCATAAAGTCGGATGCTGTAATTACTTCGCATAGCCATGACATATAGATATTTATACTTCGTGAAAAACTTTTTTAGCTCCAGCAAGTAGGGCTTTAAATCGTTGTCCAATTCAACCTCAATCGTACCCTTATTTTCAAAGATACGCACTTTTGAAAGCCAACTCATCAGCGTTTCTGTTCCATTCTCAGTTTCTAACCAAAAACTTTTATCCCTCAATGATTTAAGGGACTTTTTTATATTTTCATAGTTTTTACCGCTTTTATAATTCATTTCACAAATCTGACAATATTCTTTGATAGACAACAAGTAGCGATGAAATTCTTTATCCTCTGGCTTTATCAATTGGATCACATGCAAAATAATTTTCTGTTCCTGCAATGTCAGGTCATAGCGAGTTTTTTGTATCAGAGCGTTGGCCTTGACCACCTGATAATCCCTTGCATTCATTTTTCTAAGCTTTTCTGGCATTCTATCAATCAAAAGATTAACATTCCTGGTCATGTCTACCCCCTATATACTTTTATGTGTTTAATAATACCATATTGCGATAAAAGTTTTTATAAATAATTTTGCTCGCTTTTAGGACAATGATTAGGATGCACCCAGGCTTTTGAGTCGCACTATCCCTCGCTTTTTTACAATTAGTCGCACCATTGCTCGCTTTTTGTTTATATTAATGCTGATCAATTCAACCCACCAACCTTATATTTGGCTTTGTGATTGCACTATTCCTCGTTTTAATTACATGTAGGGTACTTATCTTTCTCAAAATCCGATCTAACATTTAAATCGCACCATCCCTCGTTTTAATCGCACCATCTCTCGCTTTAAGTCGCACCATCTCTCGCTTTAAATCGCACCATCTCTCGCTTTAAAAACCCAAACCCCTTGCGACTCTAAGACGCCTGGCTCTCCCAAAATAATCTTTAAATATCTTTAAATATCTTTTAAATATCTATTAAAAGATATTATAAGCGCGCGTTTCTTTTATCACATATCAATAGATTTACTCAAATGTCCATTGTGAGATATTGAGATCTGAAACAATCAACGGTCAAACCATACAGGAAGTTAGACAATGCTCTTGAAGCCCTACCTGAACCTTCTAAAAGGTAACCTCTACTCAGGCAGAATCTGTAGTCATTTTAGTATTAGTTAATAGTTATCAGCAATAATTGAATCAATTAATCGTTTACTACGCTCTAGATCATTCTTCACCTGCAGCTTATAGATCTGTGCTTTGTGGTAGCCGTCTTCAGTAAAAGAATAAAGAACCACTTCTGAAAGCCCTGACCCCTTCTCTATTACATGTTGTTTGTGCCGTTTAATAATGCCTTCAGCTGTCAATTCATGCAGCGCCTTGTATATTTCAGAGTGTGTGGGTTGATAATCGGCATTACGTGCAGCAATCGCTTCTGTATAGCGCCAGCCATAAGACTTACTACGTTCAATTTCATTTAATAAATAAACTTTTAATACGGCCCGCTGTTTCGTTAAAAATGGATTCATGGTCAAAATCTCCTAGTGATTTTTTAGGTCTATTATATTTAATAATCCTTTGGAATACAATTCTAAAGGAACAATAGTGACTTGAAATATAAAACATGATCGCTAATATTTTATCTGCCCATAATCGAATGTTTTAATCACTTTTTATGGGGAACCTGTCACAAATATATTTTCATTATATGTAAACGTGTGTTCTGTATTCAATGGCAAAAAATATCTTTTATTGATTATTAAATACAATTTAAATATAATTTAAATATATTATTTTTATAATTTGTTTATGTGTGGTGATAGAGTGTGACGCGTATTTTAGCCGTATCTAACAACAAAGGTGGCGTTTTGAAAACTTCTTTGTCTGTAAATCTGGCCGGTTTATTTGCGCTAGACGGGAAGAAGGTTCTGATTGTTGACGGGGATAATCAGGGCAATGTTTCTCTTTCATTCGGGAAAAACCCTGATGTATTTGAGACCACAATCTACGATGTAATGGTTGGCAAGGCAACTGCTAAGGAATCTATCGTTAAGGTCTACGAAGGCATTGATATTCTGCCTGCAAATGATGATCTTCAGTTTCTTGAATTCGACGTTCTGACAGACCAAAAGAAGTATAAAAAGCCCTTCCATTTGTTAAAAAGTAACCTTTCCGACTTAAATCACTATGACATCGTGATTGTAGATGGCCCGCCGAACCTTGGGCTCATGGCCGGAAATATCCTGAATTTCGCTCACGAGGTCCTGATCCCCTTCCAGCCAGAAAAATATTCAATGCGATCCCTAGTCAAAATGTTGAACTTTATCGTTGACTTCAAATCAAAAATTAACCACAGGCTTGAGGTCAATGGCGTTGTAGCGACTCTGGTCGATCGCCGCACCGCCTTGCATGATCAAATTCTTCAGGAATGTAGGAAGTATTGTCTGGAAAACCATATAAAGCTCTATGATACCGTCATTCCAAGAAGCATACGGGGCGCCTCAGGTATTGCCTACGAGAACCTACCCGTAACGCTTATTCAAAATAATAACGTTTTAAAGGATAGTTATAGTCAATTATATAATGAATTAACTTTAAATTAATTTAAAGTTATATTTAATTAAATCGGAGGTTAAATAATATTTATGAAAAAAAGGACCTTAGCTGGTTTTAATGACGTTGCTTCTACTGATATAAATTCCTCAGAAAATACGGTGCCTAGTAAAAATACAGATCAACTTAACGAATCAAAAAATACACGTGTTACTACAAAGTCAGACATGATTGACAGCCTTATTGAAAACAACAAAAAGCAGACCATTATGAAAGGCTTCGTTTTGGATGCTGATGTTGCCAAAGCTATCGATCGGATTAGTAAGGGAAAAGGGCGAGGGTTCAAATCTGAATTTGTAAACGCGGTTTTGAAACAAGTTCTTTCGGAAAAAGGTTTAATTTAAATTATTTTTAAATATAATTATATTTAAATTTAAATAGTATAGATTTGATTTATAGCAAGCCACAATCGGCCGATTGGAGAATTAATTCATGGTAGAAAAACAAGTTATTGATGCAATGTGGGACGACGCGCCTGTTGATGTGTCTAAAGAAGTCAATTTTATTTGGTCCATCGCAAACAAACTGCGTGGACCGTATCAGAGTGATAAGTATAAAGACGTCATCATTCCGATGACGATTATCCGTCGTTTTGAATGTGCACTGGCGCCGACTAAAAAAGCGGTCATTGACCAGTTTAAGGCGAGTCCGAATTTCCCGGCAAAGGCGATGTATCGCGTGTCCGGCTTCCAGTTTTACAACACCAGCGACTATGATTTGGCGGAACTGGTGAATGAAGCCGACTACCTTGCGGATAACTTTAGAAGCTATATCCGGGGCTTTTCTGCTAATGTTCAGGAAATTCTTCTTTCGGCTGAAAAAGGCCTGGATTTCTCGAAGCAGATCGATAAGATGGACAAGAACAACCGCTTACTCAGTGTGGTTAAAGCGTTCTCTGAACTGGATCTTGATCCCCGCACAATTGACAACGTAAAGATGGGATACATTTTTGAGGATCTCATCCGAAGATTTTCTGAAAATGCCGAGGCGGGTGACCACTACACCGGTCGGGATATTATCAAGTCCATGGTCAATATTTTGCTTGCCGAAGGCTGCGACGATATTTTTGACGACGGAAAGGTGATCACTATACTGGACCAGGCCTGCGGCACCGGCGGTATGCTTTCCACCGGCTATAATTTCATCAAGCGTTACAATCCTTCTGCCGATGTCCGCCTGTTTGGTCAGGAGGTCAATCCGGAATCCTATGCCATCTGTCTGGCGGAAATGCTCATCAAAGGACAGAACGCGGAGAATATTTGCTATCAGGATACGATGAAGGCAGACCGTTTTAAGGGTATAAAGATGCGCTTTGTATTGGAAAATCCACCGTTTGGCCAGCCGTGGGGCGGCAAGGACGCCGCCGAAGGCGTTGAGCAGGCAGTTCGAGACGAGCAGGCCAAAGGTCTGGATGGACGCTGGGGCTCCGGCCTTCCGGGTTCTGGTGACATGCAAATGCTCTTTTTACAGTCCGCCATCGACAAAATGGATGATAAATATGGTCGCGCCGCCATTATCGAAAACGGTTCGCCGCTGTTTTCTGGCGGCACTGCCTCCGGTGAAAGTCAGATTCGGCGCTGGATGCTGGAAAGCGACTTGATCGAAGCCATTATCGCGCTGCCCACCGACCTGTTTTATAACACCGGCATCGCGACCTATATTTGGGTGCTTTCCAAGAACAAACGTGAAGAACGCAAAGGCAAGATTCAGCTGATCGACGCCTCAACGATTTATCACAAGCTGCGAAAAGCCCTAGGCAATAAGAGAAATGAAATTACGCCGGAAGACCGCGCGGCCATCACCAAGCTCTACGCCGACTTCGCTGAAAATGAACAGTGCAAGATCTATAAGAATGAGGAGTTCATCTACCATGAGTATACGGTGATGCAGCCCCTCCAGCGCAGCTACGCGATCACTCAGGAGCGTATTGACGCAATGCTCTCCAAGGGTTCTCTGTCCTCTCTTTATGATGAAGCAAAGGTGGAGGAACTCGAAAGCGCCGAGGAACTGACCGGCAAGGACGCCAAGAAACTCGAAAACTATAAAAATAACAAGCCGGCGTACGACGCGATTATTGAAGCATTAACGGCCGCTATTTCAGATACCGTCTATCCAGCACCTGAAGCTTTTATGCCGGTGCTGGTCAAGGTGCTTGTACACGTCACCGTCGATAAAAAGCTGCTCGAAAAGATTGCGGACGGACTTTCTGTTATGGACAAGGCGGCTGAGATTCAGCGTGACCGCAAGGGCCATGTTCTCTACGATAAAGAGACAAAAGATACGGAAATCGTCAAATACGAAGAAGATATTGACACCTACATGGCGCGCGAAGTATTGCCTCATATTCCTGATGCTAAAGCGTTCTTCGAAGAAAATTTGGGCGCGAAGCATCCGGTTGTTAAAACCGGCGCCGAGATCCCGTTTACCCGTTATTTCTACAAATATCAGCAGCCCACGCCCAGCAAAGATCTGGTGGTTCATTTCATGGATCTGGAACGCTCCGTCAATGAGCGCGTGGCGAAACTGTTTGGAGATAAGGTGACGACGGTATGAGAGAAATGAAAGACAGTGGAACTGAGTGGATAGGGAAGATGCCTGATGCATGGCGTACAGGTAAAATTGGCGAGCTTTATGAATTACGCAATGAAAAAGTGAGTGACAAAGATTATCCACCGCTTTCTGTTACCATGAAAGGAATTGTTCCTCAACTTGAAACAGCGGCAAAAACAGATGATGGCGATAACAGAAAACTGGTTCGTAAGGGTGACTTTTCTATTAACAGTCGCTCTGATAGACGTGGTTCGTGTGGCATATCTGCTTATGATGGTTCGGTGTCATTAATCAACACTGTTCTAAAGCCAAGAACAACTATGATGCCTGAATACTATAATTGGTTATTTCATGCGCCGTTATTTTCAGATGAGTTTTATCGTTGGGGGCATGGTATCGTAGATGACCTGTGGACAACAGGTTGGACCGATATGAAGAAAATATCTATTCCTGTTCCTCCGTCGTTGGAACAACGCCGCATTGCCGCCTTCCTTGACGCCAAATGTGCCGAAATTGATGCTTTGACCGCCGATGTGCAGTCCCAGATTGATACCCTTGAGCAGTATAAGCGTTCCATGATCACGGAAGCCGTAACAAAGGGATTGAATCCTGATGTTGAGATGAAAGACAGCTATGCTATCTGGATAGGGAAAATTCCGGTTGCATGGAATATTATCCCCGCAAAATATGTAATGACAATCAAAAATGGATCAGATCCTAAAAGTGAGGGAGATATACCCGTATATGGTAGCGGAGCTGGTAGCTTCAAAACTTGTGGCGAATACAAAGAAGGACCGACTGTTTTACTTGGTCGAAAGGGGGCAACTTTGCATATTCCACACTTCATTGAAGGTAGGTATTGGAATGTTGACACGGCATTTGATGCACATGAAAAGAACGCGATGATGTTATTGCGCTTTTACTATTACCTTGCAATTTGTTTTGACTACAAATATTACATATCCCAAACTACATTACCGGGAATGACGCAAACAAACTACGGGAACATGCGATTGCCCATGCCTGAGATAGTTGAACAGAAAGAAATCGTCTCGTACCTTGATGCTAAATGCACTGAAATAGACAAAGTCATCTCGGACAAACAGACTCAGCTTAAAATTCTTGATGACTATAAAAAATCTCTCATTTACGAATACGTCACCGGTAAAAAGGAAGTCACAGTATGAACCGTATCCTCAGTGAAAAAGACTATCAGCATTTCATCATGGAACGTCTGGCACAGGACAACGGCTATATCATCCGTCAGGCGACCAGCTTCGACCGCCTGTTTGCAATGGATCGGGAGATGCTCTATAAGTTCCTGAATGAGACGCAGCCGGAAGCGATGCGCGCACTGCGGAAAATCTACAAAACGGGCCTTGAAGATACAATCGTTAGCTTCATTAATAGCGAGGCGACCAAGAGCCGCGGAAGTCTGCTCGAGGTGCTCAAACACGGCATTGAGATGTCGAACATGAAGCTGGACCTGATGTATACCCAGCCGGCAACCACCTTTAACAAGGAGCTTTTGGCCAAGTACAAGAAGAACATCTTCTCTGTGATGGAGGAGGTCTGGGCGAGTGACGCGGAGCGCATGGATCTTGTGATCTTCCTGAACGGCCTGGCCATTATGACTTTTGAGTTGAAGTGCAACGCCGCCGGCCAATCTTATGAGGACGCCATCTATCAGTATCGCACGGACCGCGATCCGAAGACGCGTCTGTTCCGGTTTAAGTCCGGCGTTCTCGTTAACTTTGCCATGGATCTGGAAGAAGTCTATATGACAACCCGGCTCTCCGGAAAAGAAACCTTTTTCCTGCCGTTTAACCGGGGTAATGGCAAAGGCGTGGCGGCCGGTGCGGGCAATCCGATCGATCCGGACAAGTACAGCGTCTCCTATATGTGGGAGGACATCCTCACTAAGGATACGGTGCTTGACCTCATCAGCAAGTTCATCTTCATTGAGACCAAAGAGAAGAAAGACGATGCCACCGGTAAAATCAAAAATTCAGAAGCCGTCATCTTCCCACGCTATCATCAACTTGATGTTATACGTAAGCTGCTCATCGATGTTTGCGAAAACCATACGGCACAGAACTACCTCATTCAGCACAGCGCCGGTTCCGGAAAAACAAATTCCATCGCCTGGCTGGCACACCGTCTGACGTCGCTTCACGATGCCGCAAACAAGATCATCTTTGATAATGTCGTCATTGTGACCGACCGCGTCGTAGTCGACAGGCAGCTTCAGAAGGCCATCCTGGGTCTAGAACACAAGGCTGGGCTGATTCGCGTGATGGACAAGACGTGTACGTCTAGCGACTTGGCCATTGCACTGAACGGCAATACAAAAATCATTGCCACCACGATCCAGAAGTTCCCGTACATCGTTAACAGCATTGCGGGGCTTAAAACAAAGCGGTTCGCCGTCATCATCGATGAGGCCCATTCATCGACGTCAGGTAAGGACATGGCGGCGGTGACGCAGTCGCTGGGTGCCGGTGATCAAGATGCGCCTGACGTTGAAAGCCAAATTACGGATGAAATCAGGAAGAGCGGCAAGCAGGCCAATGTCTCGATGTTCGCGTATACGGCGACGCCCAAACCGACGACCCTGCAGCTTTTTGGCCGATTGAACACGAAGGGGCAGTATGAGGCGTTTCATGTCTATTCCATGAAGCAGGCCATTGAGGAACGTTTCATTCTGGACGTACTGCAGAATTATACAACGTACGAGACCTTCTACCAAATCAATAAAGAAGTGAAGGACGACCCACGCTGTAAAACCACCGAGGCGAAGCGTCAGATTGCCCGCTTTGTGGAACTCCACGAAACAAATATCGCCCAGCGGATTGAGGTGATTATCGAACACTTCCGTACGTCCGTGATGACGGAACTCGGGGGCATGGCTAAAGCCATGGTGATCACATCTTCCAGACAAGGCGCGGTCAAATATCGTCAGGCTTTTGAGGACTATATCACGAAGAAGGGCTATACCGATATTCATGCACTGGTCGCGTTTTCCGGCAAAGTAAAGCTTCCGGATGACGACAAGGAATTTACGGAGATGTCCATGAACGGCTTTTCTGAGGACAAGCTGACGGGGGCGTTTGAGAAAGACGATTATCAGGTTCTGCTCGTCGCCAATAAATACCAGACGGGTTTTGACCAGCCGAAACTCTGCGCGATGTATATCCTTAAAAAGCTGAAAGGCGTCTCTGCGGTTCAGACCCTTTCCCGGCTGAATCGGATTTACCCGCCCTATGATAAGAAAACGTTTATTCTGGACTTCGTCAACAGCTACGAGGACATCAAGGCGGCGTTTGCTCCGTATTATACGACCACGCTGCTGTCCAATTCGGTGACGCCGACGGCAATATACGACCTTGAAGCAAAGATTGACGCCTACGCGGTCCTGGATCCGGATGATATCGAAAAGGCAAATGACCTGCTCTATAAAGAAAAAATCAGTTCCAAGGACAAACAGAAACTGACCTTCTATTTTAAGAAGTCCAAGAACCTTATTGAGGCCCGTGACGATCGGCAGCAGACCGAGATGGTGACACTCATGCGCCATTTTGTCCGCTTCTACGAGTTTCTCCTTCAGGCTTCCTGCTTTGAGGATGCAGACTTGCATAAGAAATACAATTTCATCACGTATCTGCTCGCTTATATCAGCATCAAGCACCCCGGCCAGGGCTATGATCTTTCCGGAAAAATCAAAGCTACGCGTTTTTTACAAAAGAAGGGCGAGGAACACAAAAAACCGGATCTTGTCGCTTCTCCGGTAATGAAATTACCCGTAGCGGAGAGTTTTGGTTTAACCGAGGCAAAGGAAGAACGCCTGTCGCAAATTATTGCTGAGATCAACAGCCGCACCGGCAAATCGTATGACAACGATGTCGCCGTCAAGGCAATGCTGCAGATCCGGGATATTCTTTTGAAATCGGATAAGCTGAAAACGAGCGCCAAGAACAATTCGGTAAAGGACTTTGCGTTTTCTTATTTCGATGGCATTGACGATGCACTTATTGAAGGTCTTTCTCAGAACCAGGATTTCTTTTCGCTGCTTCTAGGCCATGATGAAATCAAAAAGCAGGTACTCGGTATCTTCACCGATGAGATATACAAGAGTCTGCGAAAGGCTTGAGTGTAAAGAAGTGAAATCATATTTGACAAGTTCCGTTTGAAAAATGCTTTGATAAGCTATAAGCAGAGTTTTGCCCATCGGCAGACCAAATGAAAAATATAAATGGTATGCCGTAAAGTTCTGGATGTTGATATTGACTTGTTGGCATACAGTGAGTCTGGAAGTGACCGAAGATCCAAGAAACAGGTATAACTCAGGTTATAATTTTGTTAGTTCAACCATTGCTTTGCGAACGTACTGTAAAATTATATACATTTACGAATTTTAGACTATTCCAATTTGGATTGATAAGTATGGAATCTGTGGCAGACTGAGGTGAAAATCTCGGTGCCACTCGAGTTATAGAGTATAATTCTGGATATATTAGTGTGAATTACATATATGGAGAGGTGTTCGGAGTGCAAGCTGTTCGAATCAAGGATATATATGCAGGGAAACCTGATGCGAAAGATGAGGTCAATACAGAAGGTTACGATAAATTTATCGAGAGTTTTGTTATTCCAGATAATTTTAATATTGACGATCTATTACAGGGCAATTATTGCTTTATTACGGGCTATAAGGGAACTGGAAAAACTGCTTTACTTTACTATCTAGATAATAGTTTAAAAAAAATAGATTCCTCAACATGTTCATCGTTTATTTTCTTTAAAGATGATTATACAGATATGCAGAGAAAAGATATGGATAGGTTGTCAAAGAGATTGGTATCCTCCATATCGTTTGGAAATGATGTTGTATTGGATGGGCAAGATTTCGAATATATATGGAGATGGCTATTCTACCAAAGAATTTGGGAAGACAATTCAGAATATGGTGGCAACCTTTTTATTCAAGATGATAATTGGAATAAATTCGATAGAATTATCTCCAGAATTACCACAAAGAGTGGCAAAGGTAAGCTATTGATTCCAAAACATATGAAATTTTCGATTCCATTTTCAAATACAACAAATGGTGTGACGGTTTCTCCGGAATTGGATTTGAGTTTTTCATCAGCTAGATCTTTTGATACAAAGGAGTATAGAGCATTTACCAGTATAATTGACGAATTGGACCATATATTCCCAAATTTAATACGGTCAGATATACCATATTATATTTTTGTTGATGAATTGGAAGCATACTATGGGGAATTATCTGTTTTTAAAAGAGATTTAAAAATAATAAGAGATTTAATCTTTACAGTCAAAAAATTAAACACTTTCATAACAAAGTATTTTCAAACTAAGACTAAGATAATTTGTTCTGTTAGACTTGAAATTTTAAACGCAATTAATAGATTTATAATTTCAAAAGAATTGAATAAAGTTACTTCAGGTTTCGAAGTACCCCTTGTTTGGGATTATGCAAATACCAATTCATTTGAACATCCCATTTTAAAAATTCTATTAAAGCGAATTGATATTGCAGAACAAGCATTTGGCAACAAGCTGACTTACAAAGAATTAATAAGAAAATGGTTTCCAGAATCGGTCAATCATATTGACCCCGCAAATTATATTCTCAATAACAGTTGGTTTAAACCCCGCGATATAGTGAGATTGATTTCATCAGCAAAGAGTGGAATTCATAGTTCTGATACTGCTTTTAAACAAGCAACTTTCGAAGTATTACGGAAGAAATATTCATTAGATAGCTGGAATGAAGTCAAAGAGGAAATGCGAGCGCTATATACGTCAGAGGAAATTGAAGATATTATTTCGTGTATAAAAGGTTTTAAATCAATTTTTTCATTTTCTGAAATAAAGTATAGGGTTGAACGATATTTTTCTAGAACTATTCTGGGGGAAAAACTTGAAGTAGTCCTCAGAGACTTATACCGATTAGGCATTATTGGAAATTACATGAGAAGTCCAAAATCATATAGATGGCAGCATAAGGGGGATCAGGATTTAATAATCTCTGATGAATGGAGCATGATGATCCACATGGCTCTTCAAAATGGTATATCTACTAGAAGTTATAAGACCATTGATAATAGACCACAAATAGATGAAATTTATCAAGTGACAGTAATAAGGATTGTTCCAAATTATATAATTGTTAGATTTCAAAACAATGGATCTATTTTCAAAGGAGTTATAAATATTAGCAATTTATCAAAAGAATACGTAGATGACATATACTCGTTTACAACTGTTGGAGCTAAACATAATGCAAAAATACTATATTTTAGTGAAGAATATCAAAACTGGAATATGAGTCTTATTATATAAAAGTGATGACAAAGATTCGGTGATTTACTACCATCAGGGTTATTAACAGCATTTATTTTTTCGGTGTGGTCTCATGGGAATACAGGATGAAAAGGCGAGGTGATCAGCGCATGACAAACCAAGATAATCCGTTTAAACTGCTACGAGATAAGAACATCCTTGCCATTTTGGACGGAGACACCGACTTGGGCGAAATAAGGACGGCGGATTTAAATGAAACTATAGAAATTTCGATGCCATATTTAAGCGGACCTATGCTTTGTGACATATCCAATAGGTTTGGAATGTTGGTTTCATACCCCTATCATGGAGGAGCTCAGAGCAGATGGGCATATCTTGACGATTTGTTTGTGTATTGCATTGAGAACCATCGGGAATCAGACTTGTTGAGCTTCTTTTTTTCAAAACGACATTTTGTTGAAAAGCTCAAAGGATACACTCCTGAAGTAATAGAATGCGCATACACCAAGATAGTAGAAAATGTAATTGATCAGATCAATGGTATTTTGTATTTTGGAGGCAACGAATTAGTAAAAGTCGGAGAACACTTTGTTATAAAGAAAATCGGCGCGCCTGTAAAGGTTGCTGCACCTGCAATCAAAACGATTGACCGCGATTACATAGTGAGATTGTCCGAGCGGGCAATGCAGGATGTAACCGAAGGAAATTACGATAGCGCCATTACCAAATCCAGGACTTTGCTGGAAGAAGTGTTTTGCTATGTGATTGAAAAAAGGGGTGAAACCCCATCCGAGAGCGGAGATATTGGCAAGCTCTACAATCAGGTTAAGCAGCTTTATCATATGCATCAGAACAAGAGCATGGACAAGCGTATTAACAGCCTGCTTTCGGGCCTTGAAAAGATTCTTTTCGCTATCGCTGAAATGAGAAACAAGGACAGCGACTCCCACGGTGTTGGATCTAAGCGCATAAATATCGCAGAGCATCATGCCCGGTTGTTTGTTAATTCGTCAATGACAATGGCAGACTTCGTTTTGGCTGTGGGTGATCGAAGGCAACTCACCACCTAATGTGATGACACAGCTTGAACTAATTAATAACATTACGAACAAAAATAAAACCTATATTGTTTCTTTTAGTTTATTTAATAAATATTCTGAAATTAATCCCATGCTCTCAATAGCAACTTTAGCTTCTATATTAGTTACGGTCGGTAGAAATGGTCGTCCGTGTCCTGTTCCCTGTTTGTTTCTCAGGTTGTTTACGGAACATCCTAATTGATACATAGCAATTTCTATACGCGACATTCTCTCATTAATTCCTTTGCTTTCAGGAGTGGACAATCCTAGAAGATAAAAGGCAAGCCCTAATAGAGTTGGAAAATTACTTTGTTGATATTTTCCCTTAATTCTTGTGATAACATGAGCAGCAACGGCCTCTAATAGGTCCTTGCTTGTCCCTGTTAACAATGCCGCATCTGATGCTCCCTTTTTAGCACGACGAATGTAGTTCTCTAATGCTTCTTCCATTTCCAAGTCAGTTAGGCTATCCAAGACAGCGGAGGTGACCATTCCATCGCTTGTTAGTGCAATCCCTTCCGCTTTCAATGAGTTTTGGAGGTTCTGAATGGATTCATGACCGACAAAGTTTGGAGATGATTCCCTAAACCCTCCACATCCTCTGACTAACGATAGAAGAGAGCTAACAAAAGATTCTCCTGCCTCCTGATCATATTCCAAAGCCCAATTCAACACGGCAATTACTCTTTTTGCTTTACCGATATTTGTGTTTTGGCCATTTAGCTTTGGATCACCCTTATCCAATTTGTTACGAAGAATAATATTATCAATATCTGCATGACTTGGTTTACGGGTTGCCACTAAAGCATCGTCTACTACCTGTGAAATCGCAACTGCAATTTCATCATTTAGCGGTAACCTTTTCATCTTAATGCACTTCCCTGATGATTTTCTGTTTCGCTCGATTCGCTCTTGCTAAAGTGCTTTTACTAATACCTGTCATCTCGCTGACCTTAGTATAGGAGTTCTTATCAAGCAAAGAAAGTGCCAATTCAATTTGTTGCCGGTTGAACTTTTTTGGTCGTCCTTCTCTGAAATCAGAGCGCTGCTTAGCAATTTCTTTCCCCTCTTGAGTTCTTGTTACGATCAGGTCACGTTCGAATTCAGCAAAGGCGCAAAATATAGTGAAGGTAAGTCGGCCCGTTGGTGTGTCTTCAATGATGCCCATATTCAATACGTTGACCCGTACACCTTTTCTGAACAGTGGTTTAATAATGGTCAATGCGTCAGATGTACTTTGCGCAAATCGATCAAGCTTTGTTACCGTCAGTGTGTCACCTTTGGCTAGGATAGCCAATAATTTTTGAAATTCTGGACGCTCTGCCTTTGTTCCTGTTAATTTTTCAGATAATACCTTTTTACAACCGGCCTTTTTTAAATCCTCAATCTGTGCATCAAGATGTTGTGCCCTGGTGCTGACCCTTGCATACCCATATATCATCCGTTTTTCACTCCTAATTATGACAACAAGTTATGAGAACGTCTGATACCGCAATTTTACTGGACTCTATTATCGCCGTTAAAACTTTAAGTTATGACAATGTTGCTTTGTTGGGATTAAAAAATGATAATTGATTTTTACAAAGGGTAGACAAAATATTGTATACTCCGTTCCTAATGACTAAAATAAAATTTAGATAACTTATTTTTGGAGAATGTTATGTGGAAAGTAAAAGATATTATTAAAGATAAGAACTTTTGGAAAAATTCTTGGGCTTTCCCAGGAATTTTATTTGGAATAGCTACAACGGTACTTACCTTTATCGATTTTAGCAAAAGCTTTTACAAACTAATTATTTTAATTGCACTAGTGGTAATAAGCATTGTATATGTACTGATTAATTTGTTTAAGAGTTTATTAATAAAAAAAGTTAAATTAGTTATTGATGGATCTGAAATTGAAATAAAAAAAGGTGATATTTTTTCATTTCCTCGAAATATCTATAAAGTGATCGCTTTTAATGAGTTTTTTGATACAGAAGTAGATGACAAAATAATATCAAGATCATCCTTGAACGGTCAATATTTAAATAAATACTATGCAGATAATAAATCAGATTTAGACAAAAAAATAGCTCAAGACCCACGAATGAAGTTTAGAATAGTCAAAACAAATGTAGACCGTCCTTTAGGTGGGAAAAATATTCGTTATCGTTTGGGTTCTGTATACAAAGATATGGACTTTTTCCTCGTCGCATTTTCGAAATTCAATGAAGAAAACGAAGCTGGTTTAAAATTATATGAATATGCTAATTGCTTAATAAATTTTTGGAATGAAATAAATAGTCTCTACGCTCGACAAGAAGTTGTTGTTCCATTGTTGGGGTCTGGTATAACGAGGCACAAGGATTTTGATGCTACTCCTCATCAATTGCTAGAAGTAATGCTTTGGACTTTTAAAATTAGTAAGGTAAAATTTAGAGAACCTTCTAAAGTTATCATTCTCCTTCATAGAGACCATTATAAAAAAATAAATTTTTATAAATTAAAGGGGTTTGAAAAAAATGACATATAGAAATGGAAATTATTCAGCATTTTACGTTAGTGAACCTTTTAGTCAGAGTAACCTGGGTGCAGCAGCTACAAAAGATTTTTCATCCTATAACATATTAAAGGCATGGAAAGCTGCAGATAGTAGTTTTCCCTTTAATGACTCACATAATAAAAATTATAATGTGAGAGACGAGAGTGATTGGGAAAAAACTTTGAAGCCTCGTCTACACGATAGGTTAAATAATTCAAAAAATATAATTTTGTTTTTAAGTTCGATAACAAAAAATAGTAAGGCGCTTCGTGAAGAAATGAACTTTGGAATGAAAATCAGTGGATTACCAGTAATAGTTGTTTATCCTGAATATTCAAATAAAAGCGATATTGTAGATTATAGTTCAAACATAATTAAGGATGAGATTAAGAATTTATGGGATAAACTTCCTGCTTTTCGAGATTCTATGTCAGATGTTCCAACAATTCATATCCCTTATAAAAAGGATTTGATTAGACAAGCATTAAATGATAAAGATTTTATGGTAAATTCAAAATGTAGTGCTAATGTATATTTTTATAAGCAATAAAAAATCATAATAATGCCCATAAATTAACCATATCAAGGAGAGGATCCCTTTTCATTTAATAGTTGAACAAGAATGAACTGCTCGACATCGCAGTTCGGAAGCAGATTGAGATTGATTAAGTGGTCTAATATTGGCATTTCGACGGCTTTTTTAGTGGTTATTTCTAGTTTTAAGAAAGACAGGTATACAGAAAAGCGACTTATTGTCTAGACTCGGTCGGTGCTGTCTCTTTGTATTTTGATTGTATCAGAAAGGCCAACGCAATAGCGCCAGCCTTGTGAGTGTGAATTGGATTTTTGCACTGATAAGTGGGCTTTCAGGTGAAGAACATTTTGACATTAACGAAGACGGATGATTGCAACCATCCTGATTTTTTCCCGTATGTGTCTTTTCATAACAAGATATTTGCATTAGATGGCCTGTCAGTATGTTGACTTTAATAAACAAACAATTGTGTTTCAAACACACAATATGGCTATTTGTTTTTCCTAGTGATCGCTGCTTCGTTGCCGGTGATTATAACTTGTGCATCCCTGGTTACTATCTTTACGCCATCAGGAAGCTTTCTCCCAACGAGTTTTGAACTTCCGTCAAACGAACGAAGAACATGACGAGGACGCCTTCTCTGTCTTCCACCAACCGGCCTAACACCAATTATGGGCATCGGCTTCCCCACTGTAGTAACATAAGTAGTACCTTGATTTTTATCTTGTTCTTCTCCAAAAACTTCTTCTGGTTTCTTTCTAAACATTCCTGTTTCTTCAAGGTCCCGCATTAATTGTTCATTTGATACATTTTCAAAGTACTCATTAAAAATTTTCTCACGATCGGTCATTATAAAACACCTCCTATAAAATCCGCTTTATGTCTAAAATATCCTCATTTTTTTTTAAGCAAAACTGTTTTTCTGTTCTAAAATGTCTGGTGATATTCCTGTCGGTTTGTTTTTGATTAGTATACCTTACTGGAACCAAAGGACGGTCATTTTTATTAACATAGACGAATGTTTTGGCTAATAATTCATCGCCTGACAGACCAACAAGAAAATCACAAAATTTACTGTCAGTATAGTATGCGTCCACTTTTTCTTTATCGTGCTTCTTTCCAGAATTAATTTTTTTAAAAAATGAACATCGAGCATTAAAAAAATCATCCTGAGGTTCTCTATAATCCAAATTGAAATACTTTTCATCGTTTATTTCAATGTTTAACTCTAATACAGCAGGAATTTTTCTAAAATGTTTAGCCTTCATTCTTGCCCAGACTTCAGCATGGTTAACATCTTCATAAAGATATATTCCCGTTCCTAAAAGATGTTTATCACCACTTGAAAAATCAAATCGTCGCTCTTTTAAGATATTTATTGCGTCATCTTCCAAGGTTCCATGGAACAAAGTCAATTTCACTGTCGATTTCCCCAAGCTATATTCTTATTTTTATATTTGTCTACAGCTAATATTAGCTTTAATTATGCCATAATTTAAAGAACGGCGCTTAAAATCTGCATGTCTGTCTCAGTACATCCCTACATAATGATTATCAATGATTTTAGTTACTCTATCTCTGCCGAGAATGTCCCGAGCATACATGAACAGTGCTTTTTCGATTACGTCCGTCTTGTTTGTTTTGACGCCATCAACTGTCAATTTTTTAACTGACTCGTCCAAAAGTATCTGATGTACCTCATCTAATCGAATATTCATTTGCTGTTTCATATTCCCTCACCTCACGCTCCGTTTCCCTGACGTTTTAATTATATCATGTGTATATACGGTGTGTATATACTGAAAGCTTTAGCAGAACAAAATCGCCAACTCGATCTCATCACATCCCAAGTAAAATCAAATTACTTGGGATTTTTTTTGTCCGTTTCATGGTGCCTCCACAGGGCACTGGATTTCAACTTCTTCACCCCGGAAATGTTTTGGTGGAATGCTCTGAGGAGGGTTGAAGATAAATTTATAGACAATACATATCACACTGTAGAATTGTAGTGATTTTTCGACATAGTTCTTTCAATTCCTTTTGTTCATCATCAATCAGAATAAATTTTATCAGCCTTCTCGTTGATTTCTTCCTGTGAAGGTAGCGTATACCTCCGTGTCGTTTCGATTGACTTGTGCCCAGCGAATTGAGCTACTTCAACGATGTCCCAACCGCTTTTCAGCATGTTGCGAAAACAGGTGTGCCGCAGCTGGTGAGCGTGGAACCCGTATTTTTCGATGACTCGTTGGGCCGATCGCTTCGTCAATCGCCGGTTATAATTTGAGATAAACAATGCCTGGCTGTCATCTTTCCTGGATTCAAGGTATTTTTGCACCGCACGTCGAGCCTCAGCAGGATAAGGGGTTTTTCGCTCCTTGTTTCCCTTTCCGACGATTGTCAACATACCTCCTTGCTTGATCTCCTCAACATCAGATCGGTCAAGCTCAACCAGCTCTTCAATCCGGAGTCCGGAATACGAAAGAAGGTATACGATTGCAATGTTCCTCAGATTGCCATCCCGTTCGACATCACGGAAAAGTTTATTACGTTCATTTCGACTCAACGATTCCGGGCTGATCATGCTGATTGGCAATTTTTTTGGTTTCCGGATATCCTCAACGATCTGAGGCTTTTTAAGAAAATCAGCTAGGACACAGATGGTACCGAAAATCCGATCCGTGGTGGCCACGCTTGCTTTTTTCCCGTTTTTTAAAATCTTTCCAGCTCTCAAGGCGTTGATGTATTGCTGCACGTCGAAACGAGTGATCCGATCAAGCGAGCTGCCACTTGATTTTAGCCAAACGTCCAGGCGTTCCAACTCAAAACAATAAGAGTTGACCGTTCCTTCAGCTTTTCCTTTGCTTAGTTCTCTATTTCTGAGCCTCTGAATAGGGTCATCTTCTCCACCCATGACTTTTATGTCACTTTTTTTAATCAAAATATTCACCAGCTTTCCCTTAAACACGGACTTCTTTATTTAGAGAATATGTTGAAAGTGACATAAAAGTCAACTTTTATGACGCTTTTGAAGACCTAGATTTTTTAGCAATGAAAACAAAAAAAGGTATATCCTCTGTAAATATTTAGAGAACCTGAATTATTCACGGCCAATCTATTTGATTAGCTAAAATGCTTACTTACTCAGTGTTGTAACGATTTTCTCATTTTCACTGATTGGGTGATTAAAATTAATGAAAAAGGAGCCACTCCTTTGTATG
>NZ_SRJD01000025.1 GCF_004684935.1 Sporolactobacillus shoreae | reverse complement strand
CGATTATATTAATGGTTCGATTCACATCACAGTTGAACAGTTCACCGCGACGGCCGGTAATGTCGATCAGATCAATGCACTGATCGCACCGGCCATTTCTGCACTGAATACGCCGCCGGCAGGCTAAAAGAGGGTGATGATGGGTGAGGTTTTTAGGGATTGACTTGCAGGAGTGGGGGGCATTGTTAGGGATTATAGCCACCGCTATTGCCCTTATTCGGCGTTTTGTTGTTCGTCCGCTGACAAAGTTTATCAGCGACACAGTCAAAGATTATATCGAACCGTTGACCAAGGCGATCACGGACAACACCAATAGCTTAAACCTAGCTAAGGTGGAACATAAGCAGCTTGGTAAGCGGCTGGACGTGGTCGAGGGCACAGTTAGAGATCACGGGGAACGCATTAAAAATGTAGAGGAGCGATTGAAATGAATCATATTTACCTGTTGATTGGAGCGGCCATCTTACTGGTCGCTATTTTATTTGTCTTGGCACTCGTATCCGCACGGATCTGGGCAAGCCTTACGGCGGCACAGCGGAAGCATGTGGAGCAGGCGGCAGCCCGCGCTGTATTGTTGATTGAACAGCAGGCTAAAGAATACTATGATTCACCGTCTGGGCAGGAAAAGCGGAAACTGGCGCTGGAACTACTCGCATCATGGTTGAGCCGGTCATTTTTCCATATCCGGTTTACTCCGGAACAGCTTGAGGGATTCATTCAGGAAGCGTTTGACTTGTCCGGTCTGAAACATCAGGTTGACCAGGTACAGGCGAAGGTGGAAACCGCAGCCAAGGAAGGTGAGCCAGTTGGCTAAGCTATTTATTGACCTTAATCACAGCCGAGGCGTTCGATCGGTGAGTGAATTCCAGCAAATGAAGAAAGACGGTATTTTAGCTGTTACGATCAAGCTATCAGAGGGTCATACCTTTAAGGATCCCATGGCGGCTAGTTACATTAAGAATGCTACGGCAGCAGGGTTACTCGTCAATGCCTACCATTTTTTCCGGGCGAACAGTCCGGAAGAAGCGAAAGCTGAAGCAGAGTTTTTTCTCTCACTCGCTAAATTCTATGGTGTGCCTAAAAATGCACGCATACCGTTGGATATTGAGGTTGTACTCGGTGGGAATATGACGGAGAATGCCCTTGTATTTATCAATACGGTCAAGGCTGCTGGTTATCTTAACGTCACCTGGTACAGCAATCAGCCGTTTACTGATGCACACCTGGACGAAAGTAAACTGCCAGCAAACCCATGGAAAGCAGGCTATCCGGCAAAAGTGGATCTGAACAAACCGCCTTTTAAAAATGTTGGCGCGTGGCAGTATACGGACAAAGTCAAACTTAAAGGGATCAGTGGTACCTTTGACTGCAGTGTGGACTATACTGGCGCATTCACTAGCCGCCCGCAGGCTAAAAAAGCTGTGAAACAGGCCAGCAAACCGATGACGCTGGTGCAGTACCTGGACGCCAAGAAACAGGATAGCAGCTTTAATGCCCGTGCCAAACTGGCCAAGCAGTACGGCATTAAGGCTTACATTGGTACGGCTGGGCAGAACACTCAGCTTTTGTCCTATCTGCAAGCAGGAAAGAAACCAGAGCTGGTTAAGGCAGCACCGAAGCCGACAGTCGAAAAGACAGTGTCCTATATCGTTGCGGCCAGCCTACTGAATATCCGGAAGGCACCGAATGGTCAGGTCGTTGGCACACTAAAGCAAGGTCAGCAAGTCGAGGTTGAGAGAATCAGCAATGGCTGGGCGCAGATTAAGAGCGGTACCGGCCATGTGTACGTCGGAGCGCAATATCTGAAAAAGAAATGACATAATGAAAAAAGCCCGCCGTGGTGGCGGGCATACATAATTATTTTAGGGTGATAAGTTTCCGTCGTTCAGCAATTAATGACTCGAGGTCGTCCAAGTCCTCAGCCGTTGCGTCCTTACGTATAAAGGATTTAGCCGTTGATCGCTTTGATAAGTATCGTTTGTGTTCGCGGTTCTCGTTCGCCCACTCCTTATCATAGCTCAGCTGGTTTTTATGCATGATCACCAGTCCTTTTTAAATAGTTTAAGCAAAATCAAAATGAACCAAACACCCACAGCAATCAGTCCGATTATTTTTATAACGGACAAGTGAGAGAAGTCTGTATCAGATAGCCATGACAAAAAGAGAATGAAAAACAAAATGTCAACAGTTTTGAGTTTTTTCATAATTTAAAGTGGTTATGATATAATAATATGTGGGGGATTTCTCCCCCGGGGTGTTACTTTCGGCGCTTCTTTCGAGGCTTCCGATGATCTTTGATGAGGTAGTAGATGCCGATAACCGCGGCCACGGTTGTTATTGCATTTCTTACCTCATCAATTATTTTATCAACCACTTTTTCACCTCCTTCCATATTTTTATTATAGTACATGTACTATATGAGTGCAAGTCCTTTTGGAAAGTTTTTCAGGGTTTTTCTATAAAAAAATCCCACGCTATAGCGCAGGATAATAGGGATATCGGCGGAGATGCCCACCACATATTTACTGCAATCCGCCCTCAGCGCGCTGTGTACGCTTCACTTTATCAATGGCCTTTTCGATCTCTTCGGGATCATGACCGGTTCGCTGTTCCAGATCGGCGATCTGTGTGACACGGCCCATTGATCGATCGTTGCGCATGATTTGCGCTATTTTCCGCTCAAAATCGCTTAGCATGAGATCATCTCCGCATAGAATGTATGTTCTTATTTTAGCAAAAAATTATTCCCTGCGCTACATGGAAAACGCAGGGAATAAATATCCTTCTTAGAGTTGATTTATTGGAGCTTAGTACAGGCTTTTGATTCATTAAGATATTGTTTTTGATAGGTTTGGAAAGTGAGCGCATAAGTATTGTTAGGCTTCGGATTGTTTACAAAATAATAGAATTGGGAAACGGTATCATAAAATTTTTTAGCGGCGGCTTTTTTCTCTTTGCCCTGTTTAATATTCTTTAGGCTCAACTTCATTAATGAAGTATAGGCAATATCCATTTTCATATTGTAGTCATTTAATTTAAGCGTTTTTCCCTGAGTGAGAAGTCGCGTTTGTTCCTGATCGATTAAACTACTTAAATCACTTCCATTTGCACCAGAATACATAATAATACTTTCGTAATTATGCCCTAAATTGTCTGCTTCAATTCCAGTATTTAAAGCTGTGCCAATAACATTCGAAAAAGCTACATCAAATTGGTCATTGGCTTTGGAGATAGCTTGTTGTTCGTGATACCAATTTATTATAAAAGGGATAAGTATTATAGCTGATATAACAATGCCGAATATGCTGGTAAGGATCCATCGTTTTTTATTCATTATCTTTCCCCCGGTATATTTTTCCTTAATTATACAAAAAATCCCGCACAATGGCGGGATAAAAATAATAATCTGGGCTGTTTTACGTCAGCCCCACGGTTTTAATTGAGGTAATATGCCCCCACAGCTGCCCCAAGAAACATCTTAATCATTCTTAAACATTCGTACCCGTACCGTTAAAAAGCCTTATTTACAGCCTTTTCCGCAAGTAATCGGATTAAAAAATATATTTATCCGGAATGGATATCGGAGAGCGGCGGCTTCCCCAAAGCGGCGCCATGATCACCGTGATCAATCACGATACTTTGTCACTTCGGATGTCAACACTACCAACCCCTTATAATGAAAGCCTGGTTATCCGATTACTCCCCCAAAACAAAACACTTTCCATTAGTGACTTATCCGTATTTGATGAAGCAGTAAAAAGCCTGTCATCACTACTGAATTATGAGAATGGGCTGATACTTGTCTCAGGTCCTACCGGTTCCGGGAAAACGACAACTCTTTATACCTTGATGGCGGCTTTGCAAAAACGTTACCACGCCCGTATCATCACTCTTGAAGACCCCATTGAAAAAAGAAATGAAACCTTTGTTCAAATGGAAGTGAATGAAAAAGCTAATTTCACATATGCCGATGGATTTAAGGCAATTCTGCGTCACGATCCGGACATCGTGATGATCGGCGAAATCCGTGATGAAGAAACGGCAAAGTTAGCTGTAAGGGCGAGCTTGACAGGACATTTAGTACTTTCAACGGTGCACGCCTCTGATGCGGCGGGGACACTCCGACGTCTGACTGAGCTCGGAATACCGCGTTTTGATTTAAGGGATACGTTAGTCGGAGTGATTGCTGAACGCCTTGTGACGATTCAATGCCCTGAATGTGGGAATAACTGTTCACCTGAGTGCGCAAATCGCCATCACCCAAAAAGAACGGGCATTTTTGAGATATTGGCTGGGAGGCCGCTTCAGGAAATTCTTTCATCTGACGATCAGCGGTCCCGGATTCCGCAGTATAAAACAATTGAGGATTATCTGGAAGAAGGGATCGCTTCGGGATGGATTGCGAAAGAGATTCTGAAGGGAGGTGTTTCACCCATTGATTTTCAAAAAAAACTGGACTAAAAAAGAGCAGGCCGAATTTCTGATCCATGTCGGTGAATGTCTTAGTGATGGGTACCCTTTAGAACTTTCTATCCGCCTCCAGTTATTTAATCAAAGCCTGCCTGCCCGGGATGAACTTGAAATGATGCTGGAAAGGTTAAAAAATGGATCATCCTTTTTAGACGCTTTGTCGGATTCTGGGTTTCCAAGAGAAATCTCAAGCTCAATTTATTTTTCGGAAGCAAGTGGGAAACTTGCCCGGGGGATGATTGAGGCGGGGAGGATGATGGAGAGGCGTGAGGGGTATAAGAAAAAACTGTCACAGTTACTCCGCTATCCGATTATGCTCCTATGGATCCTCACGTTAATGTTTATTATTATCGGCCGCTTCCTGCTGCCCAGCTTTAGCCGGCTGTATCAGACACTCTCTATAGATCTCCCTCTGACGACAAAGCTCATTATCTATCTGACAGATCATAGCTACTTTTTAATCGTGCTGCTTGGCTTTGCGGTAGTCTCTTTTACTTTGACTTTTTTTCACTTTCGCAGACTATCTGCTGAGAAGCAGTTAAGTATTTTGATTCATTTTCCCCTCGCGGCCTCTTTTACGCGTCACTATATTACCTATCACTTTTCATTTTATATAGGCAGCCTGCTTCGCGCAGGCCTGTCGATCCGACAAGCTGTGGAAACGTTATCGGAAAAAGGTACGACAGCATTCCTGAAGTACGAAGCGACTCGGATTCGCCGTTCCCTTCTGGACGGAATTCGATTTGAAAAGATTGTGCTGGATTCCCCCTTTTACCTTCCGGAGCTGGCGACTGTGCTTTATCATGGACAGCTGAACAGTATCCCCGGTGAAGCGCTTTGTAAATACAGTACAGTCGTTATGGATCGAATGGAGCGGAGAATCCACACGTTCCTGTCAGTCCTTCAGCCGGCACTCCTGTTGATTATCGGTGGGCTCATACTTGGAATGTTTGCCTCAGTGCTTCTGCCTGTTTTTCAGATGGTCAACGGCCTTTAGAAATGTCAGGAAGAAATGATCTGGATTGAAGATAAAAGAGGCCGGCATTGATCAATCTGATCACTGTGCGTGGCTGATATTGGGCCTTCAGCGCTTCTTTTTCTTGAAAATAGGCTTCCGGTTTCTCTGTCTCGAGTTCATAGAAGGAATCCAGCAGTTCCTGATCCCGTTCCCATCGTTTTCCCGCACTGTCCGACCAGTCTGACGGCTCACAACGTAATTCCGACTCGATCAGCTTTTCTACGCGTCTGATACCGCTTCGAACAGTAATCAGGGGGCTAAGGGTATAACAGTAATCCGGTGCTTTCGGACTGAGGGTAAGCTTAGACAGTATTTCATGGAAACCCTCGACCAGCGTTCCGTTTATCAGCTGAAGTCCGACAGAGTAAATCCGATCCCTTTTCAGGTCACACTGATCACTGATTTTCATGTTCAGACATAACCAGGGCTCAAGAGCGGGTGACGAATGGATTAATGGCTCCTGATAGATTCGGACGAATGGCGCCAGTTTTTTTGCGACTTCGAAGATCTGGTGGAGCCGAGGGGATCCGAAATAGATCAACTCTCCGTCGTCAGACTTTTCATCAGTCCGAAACAGAAGCGTTGCTGTTTCGGGAATTCCACCGGTTTGCCTGATATAATGCCAATAAAAAGGTCGGTTCATCAAAAGTTGGTCCATTTCTTCACTTAGCTTGACCTTAAGCTGTCCACCAGTTTCTGTTGGAAGCAAGGTACAGCCGGAAGTCTTAAAAAAGCGTGTGAGAAAATCAAGTATTTCCGCTTGCTGCATGGTGAACGTCCTCCAAGAAATGACGATTTTCTGAGTTGATCACACTGCTTAGGTTATCCAGCTTTATGCGCAGCTCGCCATCTGACTCCGATTCCTCAAATATCTGCTGCACCTGCCGATCAACGTCTTTCAGGTCAATCTTTTCAAGAATTTCATCGAGTTCGCCAATCACTTGTTCAAACAGATGGATTTTATTGTACAGCAGATTCAGAATATGGCTTTCAACAGTCCCTCGGATTGCCAAATTATAAATGTGTACATCTTTTTTCTGGCCCAGCCGGTGAATGCGCCCGATTCTCTGTTCAATACGCATCGGATTCCATGGAAGGTCGTAATTGATCAGGTGGCTCGCAAATTGAAGATTGATTCCTTCACCGCCGGCTTCAGTCGCTATTAAAACCTGCGCTTGATTCTGGAATAATGTGCGCATCCAGTCTTTTTTCCCTCGTCTGAAACCTCCGCTGAAAGGAACCGAGGTGATGCCATGCTGTTTGAAAAACCACTGGAGGTATAGCTGCGTCGCACGGTATTCTGTAAACACGATGACTTTGTCATTAATTTTGCGGATTAAGTCAAGTGTTTTCTCGGCTTTTGAATTACTTTGCACACCGTTCAGTTTTTCGAATATCGTGTTCCAAAGAACGGCAGTTGAAGGCTCTGCTTTATCTCTGTAAATTTTTCTCAGCGTAACAAAAGCAGCTTCCCGGCTGCTGCAGGCCTCTCTCTGTAGAGTGAGCAATGAGAATCCCTGAATGAGCCCGGATTTCCGGAGCTCAGAAAGCGTATCATAAAAGGTCTGTTCTTCCTTAGAAAAGGACATGTCAAGTGATGTCACAATCCGCTTCGGCCAATCAAGGCCTGTGTCATCTCGGCGATTGCGGACCATCAGCTGATTGACAAGCTGTTTCAGCTTTTCTTCATTCCTGACTGATCGGATTCCGGATTTATAGGTCTTAGCAAAACTTTCTTCGTCTCCCAAATATCCGGGCTTGAGGAGGGAAACCAAATAGAAAATTTCACTGAGCCTGTTCTGAATGGGTGTTGCCGTAAGCAGGAGACAGAACTTTTTCTTAAGCAGCTGGACAAACTGATAGTTTTTCGTCTGATGATTTTTAAGTTTATGCGCTTCATCTATAATGACAAAGTCATAATTCTGTTGCAGAACGAGACTCCGGTGGGGTTCACGTTTCGCAGTATCAATAGACGAAACAACAACGTCGCACTGGCTCCAGACATAGGACTTACGCTGCGGGACAGCGGGTATGGAGAACTTCGTATTAAGCTCAGACACCCATTGAAGCACCAGTGAAGCAGGCACAAGGATCAGTACTTTTTTTGCCAGTCCACGAATCATATATTCTTTGATAATCAGTCCCGCTTCAATCGTTTTTCCAAGACCGACTTCATCAGCGAGAATTGCTTTGCCGTGCATGTCTTCGATGACCGTCTTAGCTGTTTCAATCTGGTGCGGATGGAGCTTGAGCTTCGGCAGCATACCGGGAGCGATCAGGCCGTGAAAAGAGGGAACAATACGCTCACTGTCAGCTTGATAAGCCAGTTCAAACATTTCAAGTTTTCCCCAAGGGCCGTCGTTCTCTATCCGCTTAATAAAGTCTTCCTGCCAAGATCGGTCAAATAATAGGATCGGTTGCATATCTGACACCTTTTATTTGTTAAAATTTTGTGAACAAACCATTGCTTTTCATCTGTTTTTAATGATAGGATAGTAACTGTTAGTATGTGCAACATTGGTTGGGGATAAACAACAATTGAATGTTTTGCGGATGATGTCATGAGGAGAGGGCGCATTCATGCGACGCCGAAGGAGCAAGCGAACAGTGAATCTCTCAGGCAAAAAGACTCGTGGCAGACGCACCTCTGGAGAGTGCTGAATCAGCCACCAAAGGGGATACCGCTTGACGCTAAATATTAAGCGATAAACTTTCAGGTTTAAGGACAGGGGAAAACACAGCTGTGTTTTCCCCTGTCCTGTTTTGTTTCTTTCACTTTTCAATGCAAGTGCACTTCATTTCTCAGAGGGAGGATTTGTAGAGGATGTCCGGTTTGAAAACAACACCGCTTTACGGAACTTACCAAAAAATTGGTGCGAAATTAATCGATTTTGGAGGATATCTGCTTCCAGTCCAGATTTCAGGAATTAAGCAGGAGCATCATGCGGTAAGAAGCACGGCGGGAATATTCGATGTATCACATATGGGCGAATTCAGCCTTGAAGGAGCGGATTCCGAAGCTTTTCTTCAAGGGATGGTCACCAATGATGTTTCAAAAGCGCATCCGGGAGACGCAATGTACACAGCTATGTGTTACCCGGATGGAGGTACAGTGGATGATTTGATGATCTACCGCCTCTCAGCATCCTCGTTCATGCTCGTTGTCAATGCGGCAAATATTGAAAAAGACTTTGAATGGCTGCAGTCCCATCTTGACGGGAAGGCGGTGCTGAAGAATGAATCTGAAAAAATAGCTTTGCTCGCCGTACAGGGTCCTCTGGCAGAATCAGTAATTCAGAAAATTACCCCGTTTGATCTGAAAAGTATCAACCATTTTAAATTTGAACAAAATGTTCCGTTGGACGGTATCCCAGTCCTTATTTCCCGAACGGGTTACACGGGAGAAGACGGGTTTGAAATTTATTGCCCGTGGGATCACGCCGAACAGCTTTGGAACAAGCTGCTGAAGTCTGGTGAAAATGAGGGACTGATTCCGTGTGGCCTTGGTGCAAGAGATACCCTTAGATTTGAAGCACGGCTGCCACTTTACGGTCAGGAGCTGAGCGCCTCGATTTCACCTCTTGAAGCAGGTATCGGTTTTGCAGTGAAAACGAAGAAAATAGACGATTTTATTGGGAAGACTTCACTGACCACTCAGAAACTGAATGGACTGAAAAGAAAAATTGTCGGAATCGAAATGATTGACCGGGCGATACCGCGGACTCATTATGCGGTTTATGATGGTGACCTTCAGATAGGGGAAGTAACGACAGGCACACAATCACCGACATTAGGAAAAAATCTCGGGCTCGTACTGATCGATGAAGCACATACGTCAATTGGTACCGTCATCGATATAGATGTCCGTGGCAAACGGAAAAAGGCAAAGGTTGTCAAAACTCCATTTTATAAGAGAAGCTGAGGAGGCAATTAAAGAAATGGCAGGATTCCGCTACTTGCCGGTAACTGAAGACGACCGGCTGGCTATGCTGAAAACAATTGGTGTGGCTGATGAAGAAGAACTTTACTCCGATATACCGGAGAAAATTCGGTTCAAAGAAGGGCTTAAAGTAGAGAAGGCTTTGTCTGAACCCGAGCTTTTGAGATTTTTTTCTGGACTCGCGGAGCAAAACATCAGCACGAGTCGGCTCCCCTCGTTTTTGGGCGCTGGCGTGTATGACCACTTTATTCCATCAGTGGTAGATAGTGTGATTTCAAGGGGAGAATTTTATACAGCTTACACCCCATATCAGGCAGAAGTTTCCCAGGGGGAACTACAGGCGATTTTTGAATTTCAGACTTTAATCTGCGAATTAACAGGGATGGATGCCGCCAACTCCTCAATGTATGACGGTTCGACGGCACTCGCTGAAGCAGCGCTGCTGTCATACGGAGCGAGTGACCATTCAAAGATCATTGTGTCCGAAACAGTCCATCCTGAATATCGGGAAGTTTTGAATACTTATGCGCACGGACGCCAACTAGAAATTGTGACTATTCCGTCTCTTAACGGAATGACAGACCTTAAGAAACTTGAAAAAGAGTTGGATGAGGAAACGGCATGTGTCATTGTACAATATCCTAATTTTTATGGGCAGATCGAGCCTTTGAAAGAAATTGAAGCAACGGTTCACCGCTTGAAAAAAGCGCATTTGATCGTTTCGAGCAATCCATTGGCATTGGGTTTACTCACTCCCCCAGGTGTTTTCAATGCCGATATTGTTGTCGGAGACTGCCAGCCACTCGGAATATCTGAATCATTCGGAGGACCGCATTGCGGTTACTTCGCAGTGACTAAGAAACTGATCCGAAAAATTCCCGGCAGGCTTGTCGGTGAAACAGTAGATGAAAAAGGCCAGCGTGGTTTTGTTCTGACCCTACAGGCACGTGAACAGCATATACGACGTGACAAAGCTACATCCAATATTTGTTCGAATCAGGCGCTTAATGCTCTGGCTTCTTCAGTTGCAATGATCGCTTTTGGGAAAAAAGGAATTCGCAAACTTGCGGAACAGAACGTGCAAAAGGCACATTATGCAGTCGAGCGGTTGAAAAAAGAACGACTGACCATTGAGAATGAGGGATCCTTCTTTAATGAGTTTGTGATCAATTGTGGAAAACCTGTTAAAGAGGTCAATCAGGCACTGATCAAGAAAGGATTCATCGGCGGTTATGATCTGGGAAGGGATTCGGCCAGCTTAAAGAATAAAATGCTTATCGCAGTGACGGAAATGCGTACAAAAATAGAAATTGATCAATTTGCGGAAGCATTAGGAGGGATTGTCAATGTCTGATCAGAATCAACCGCTGATTTTTGAAGAATCGAAAAAAGAACGGGTTGCATTCAGTCTCCCGGAAATTGATGTTCCTGAGAAAACTTTGAACAGTCTTATTGATGACGAGTATATCAGAAAAAACGATCCGGAATTTCCTGAAGTTTCGGAGCTTCAGCTTGTTCGTCATTACATGGCTCTGTCAAAGCGGAACTTTGGTGTTGACAACGGATTCTATCCGCTGGGATCATGTACCATGAAATATAATCCAAAGGTCAATGAAGTCATCGCCCGTCTTGACGGCTTTACAAAGGTTCATCCCTATCAAGATGAGAGCACGGTGCAGGGAGCTCTGGAATTATTGTACCGTCTGCAGGTTAATCTTGAAGCGATCACCGGAATGGATGCGATGACTCTGCAGCCTGCTGCCGGTGCCCATGGTGAATGGACGGGTCTGATGATTATCCGGGCTTTTCATGAGGCAAACCATGATACAAAGCGGACAAAAGTGATTATACCGGATACGGCGCATGGTACGAATCCGGCTTCGGCATCTGTAGCCGGATTTGAGGCAGTAACAGTAAAATCTGATGTGAATGGTCTTGTTGATTTGGAGGATCTGGAGCGTGTGGCAGACGACCATACTGCGGCGCTGATGCTGACCAATCCGAATACGCTGGGACTTTTTGAAACCCATATTCAGGACATAGCAAGGATAGTCCACGCTGCGGGCGGTAAAGTCTATTATGACGGTGCCAACATGAATGCGATCATGGGTGTCACGCGTCCCGGAGACATGGGTTATGATGTGGTCCACTTAAATCTTCATAAAACATTTACTGGGCCGCATGGGGGAGGCGGACCTGGATCGGGGCCGGTTGGTGTTAAGAAGGAACTGGCACCTTTCCTTCCGAAGCCATTGATTATTAAAAAGGAAGACGGGACCTATGGGTTCGATTATGACCGACCGGATTCTATTGGACGGGTTAAAGCATTCTATGGCAACTTTGGAATCAATGTCCGGGCATATGCTTATATCCGTACGATGGGGGCGGAGGGGCTCAGTCAGGTCTCTAAGGATGCTGTACTGAACGCCAATTATTTGCTTAAGAGACTGTCCGGAAATTTTGATACACCGTTCAAGCAATTTTGCAAGCATGAATTTGTATTATCGGGAAGCCGCCAGAAAAAACTTGGCGTCCGAACGCTGGATATGGCGAAACGTCTGCTTGATTTTGGCTACTATCCGCCGACAATTTATTTCCCGCTCATTGTTGATGAGGCGATGATGATCGAACCCACAGAAACGGAGTCAAAGGAAACTTTAGATGCCTTCGCTGATCGTTTAATAGAGATCAGTTACGAGGCGGAAGAAAATCCGGAGATAGTCCAGGAAGCGCCACATCAGACGGTTATTTCAAGGCTGGATGAAACACGTGCGGCGAGACATCCGATTCTTCGTTATCAAAAGCCAGAAGCAAAATAAGCTGTAAGGTAAAGATTGCAAAGAAGCACAACAAAAAGCGTACATCTCTGATGTACGCTTTTTTCCACTGGTAGAACGGTTAGAACCATGGCACTCGACTTTAATGATTTGCTTTAACTCTTCCATCCCATTTTTTAAAACCGCCCTGCAAGTCGAAAAGATTTTTATAGCCAAGCTTCTTCAAGATACTGGCCGCACGGGAACTGCGGGATCCATTTGAACAGTACAGATAAATAGGCATATCATGGCGGATTTCTGTTTTTCTCATTTTGAGCTGTTCCAGAGGAATATTTCTGGCACCTAAAATATGACCATTTTTGAATTCATTGGCTTCCCTTACATCAATGAGCTGCGCTTTTCTGTACCCGGCTCTGAAATCCACTTCATTTAACGTTGTAAGATATCTGCGCAGAAAATACCTGGATGCAAATGTGTAGCCCAGATACGCGGCAAGCAATACAATAAATGATACCCAACCCAGCATTCTAATTTCCCCCCACAACTATTCAAAATTATTATACCGATTTTTCGACTTTTTTTAAAGAAGCTACATCGTTTCACTTCAAATTTATCAACTGGGCAGGGTAAAATGAGAGAAAAAGACGGTCCAGGCTTTCTTGTTTTTTAAGCGCTCTTATAGTAACATTGGGGAAGTGACTATGGGATGTTGTTAGGGGGAGACATGATGTCGCCTACTCCAAGTATGGAAGACTACATCGAGCGAATTTACTGGCTGATCCAGGATAAAGGATACGCAAGAGTCTCGGATATTGCCGAGGCACTGGACGTCCACTCTTCATCTGTGACAAAAATGGTTCAGAAACTTGATAAAGATCAGTATCTGATTTATGAAAAATATCGAGGCTTTATCCTGACACCAAAGGGAAAGAAAATGGGGAAAAGATTAGTTTATCGTCATGAACTACTGGAAGATTTCCTCAAACTGGTTGGTGTCAGCGAAGAAAATGTCTATAAAGATGTGGAAGGTATCGAGCATCATCTGAGCTGGGATTCCATTGACAGAATTGGTGATGTCGTCCAATATTTTGAGGAAGATCCGAAACGGGTGGATCAGCTGCTGGAAATTAAAGAGAGAAGCGATGATTTTGATGAGTAATGATTGGAATAATTAATGAAATTGATTGACGATGGCCGGAAACTACTGTTTCCGGTCTCTTTTTTAATTTACGATCATCTAATGTATTTATAGGGGGGAAGCCTGTGTGGATAGATATTGTCTTCTCAGGAGGGGGAATCAAAGGCTTTGCATTTGTGGGGGCCCTTGCCAGGTTGGAGAAGTCAGGATACCGGTTTAAGAGAGCGGCTGGTACAAGCGCCGGATCAATAGTTGCGGCACTGCTAATGGCCGGATACACAGCTTCCGAAATGAAAAAATTGATGGACGGAATGGATACGAGGCAACTCCTTGATGCGCCTGCGCGAATTCGCTTCCCGTTTTATAAATGGCTGCGCGTCTATTTCAGAATGGGGTTGTACCGGGGAGAAAAGCTGGAACACTGGTTGGAAAAAGCACTCGCCGACAAAGGTATTTCCGTCTTTTCAGACTTGCCACCGGGGTCATTAAAAATGATCGTTTCGGACGTTTCAAAAGGGAAAATGGTCGTAATACCCGATGACTTGCCAGACTACGGAATTAATCCGGATTCATTTTCAGTAGCGCGAGCCGTGCGAATGAGTGCGGGCCTGCCCTTTTTCTTTGAACCCGTTTCCCTGTTTGATGGAAATGGAGAACGATCGTTAATCGTAGATGGAGGAATTCTAAGTAATTTTCCAATCTGGATTTTTGATATGGAGGAGGGAGGGTTGCCCGCTCGTCCTTATTTGGGTATTCAAACAACACAGGGCGATAAAGGCGAACATGCCGGAATTCAGAATGCGTTCGAGTTATTTCGCGGGATCTTTACAGCGATGCATGAGGCACATGATGAGCGAACGATACAGAGAATTAAAGACTCTAACTTGATTGTGATACCGATAAAGAATGTGACAACAAAGGATTTTCAAATATCTGTAGAAGAGAGGAGCAGGCTTTACCAACTCGGAGTGGAACGGACCGACCGTTTTCTTCAAAAGTGGTCATACTGAATATTTCAGGCATTAAAAAGGATTGGCCGCCGCGCCAATCCTTAATTGTGTGTTTACTAATCAAAATAAAACACGTTTCTTTTTCTTGTTTTTCTTACCTTCGATTACCGTCAGATGGCCATGTTCTTTTATAGATTGCCGTGAAAGCTCTTTGAATGAACGAGAGCCGCTGGATATAACTTTAAATCTTGACGGATGAATGCCGCGAAATTTTCGGCTGATGGAAGTGATTTTCCGGCGCTTCAGTGATTGTTTGGCTGCTCTCCGGTATAGTGCTTGATCTGCGTTCCCTGTCCCTTCCGCCAGCCTTTTAAAGAAAAACAGGCCGACGGCAATAATGGCGGCCAGAATCAAAAGCTGGACGAGAAGAGCAGTCGGATTACTAAAAATTTTTGTGAGCAAACCGAAAATTCCGAGAGCAATGATCAGTGAAAATATGAGCGAGTAGAGAAATGTTTTCACGAACATTCACCTCCGTAAGATTTTACAATACCTGGTTAACGGGAACAACCTGCTCCTTCTCAATTGCTGATTCACAAGCACGCATTTTGTTAAATGCCTCAATACCTATCTCAATTTGCTCATCATTCGGTTCCTTTGTTGTCAGCAGCTGAACACATAGGCCAGGATAACCGAGCCAGCGCAACACCGGAATATGCCGAACACTGTTTGTAAGTTTAAGAATTTCAAAAGCGAGCCCCAGGTCAAGGGGTATCAGTAGAACGCGGGTTACCAGCCGGAGCCACAACGGGTCAGCGGGAACGAAAAAGTAGAGAAAAACACTGATCAGCGCCGTGAATAAAATGAAACTTGACCCGCAGCGGTAGTGGAACCTGGAATGCTTTTTCACATTTTCAACGGTCAATGCTTCACCGCTTTCAAATGTATTTATTACTTTATGCTCGGATCCGTGATATTGAAACAATCTTTTCATTAAAGGTGTCAGTGAAATGAAATAAATGTAGCCGATTAATAAAATGATTTTGAAATTACCCTCAAGCAGCACCTGTCCTGTCCTTCCGCTGATCCACGGTTCAAACAGGCTGGCCACATACGCTGGGACAAGTGTAAAAATAAATTTAGCAAAGAGAAAGGACACTATGCCCACTGCCGTGAGTCCAATCCATGCACTTAACCCTCCATGCACTTTTTCCCTGTTGCTCTTATCGGCGGATGGTTCTTCGCCATAGACTTCAGACGCATAGTTTAAATGTTTCGTTCCAACAGCACTTGCCTCAAAAATGGCCACAATTCCGCGTAGAACCGGGATCTTCTTCAGAAGTCTCAATGACGGATACTGTTTCTTCGCACATTCAAAAAAAGTGACGGAGTTGTCTTTTCTGCGAACAGCAGTAACCGTAGTGTATTTTCCACCCATCATGACGCCTTCGATCACTGCTTGCCCGCCATATACAGGGAGATTTCCTGCCATAATCTGATCAGCCCGATTCTAAAAGTAATAGATTGTTTTCCTAAATTACTTATACATATCTTTATTTTACCCGAAATGTTCAAAAAGCTCTAGGAAGAAGTTTGGATATTAATAAAATTTGACTGAAAAATGCTCTTCGATGTGTTTTAATATTAAATTGGTACAAATTTCGTTGTTTTGGGCATAATTAGTTGCAGAAAAAAATTCCGAGGTGCTCTGAGTGGCGAGACGAATTCTGAAGAAAAAAACAAAGAAAAGCAAAGAGGAAAACAAAATTGGAAAATCCCTGGGCCGTGCAACTGTCATAGGATTCTTCGGGGGACTTATCTGGAGCAGCACCGCAATGGTCTGCCATCTTCTGAATTTTGCATCGGTGGGGCCGGAACTTCTGTTCTTTCCCTTTCACATAGGCGCTTGGAAAAGTGGTATTTTCGGGCAGTTTCTGGCAATTGCGGGACTCTGCCTGCTTTCAATACCTCTCGCTCTTTTATATCAGTTTACATTGAGCAAATTCAAATCTATCTGGATTGGTATCGGCTACGGATTAATTTTATGGGGATTAGTTTTTATTGTCTTGCAGCGCTGGCTGCCCGGTCTTCCGTCCCTAATCAAAATTGGCTGGAATACACTGACTACAACGAGCTGTTTGTTTGCGCTATACGGACTTTTTATCGGCTATTCTATTGCCTATGATATCGAAGAAAAACCGGACTTAGAAAACTATCCAAAAGAGTAGTGCTGTGGTAAAATGTTTAAAGTGGTTTTCAGTCTGCATTTGCCCTAAGAGAATAATACACTGGAGCAGTGATCAATTGTTTTTTAAGCTTTCTGCTGCAAAAAGTGTCTTTGCTGACTGAAAAAAGCCGGCCGGAGATGAACCGGTTCAAGTGCGGAGCAATTTACAAGGAGGAAGACAATGATTTCGGTAAATGATTTTCGAACAGGTCTTACGATTGAAGTTGACGGAGATATTTTGTCCGTCATTGAATTTCAGCATGTTAAACCGGGTAAAGGAGCGGCATTTGTTCGTTCCAAACTGAGAAATCTCAGGACTGGAGCGATTCAGGAGAAGACTTTCCGCGGCGGTGAAAAAGTCAGCCCTGCCCGTATTGACAACCGCAAGATGCAGTACCTTTACGCAAGCGGATCGGCTTACACATTCATGGACATGGAAACTTTTGAACAGATGGATTTGGACGAAAGCCAAATTAAGACTCAGCTTAATTTTCTTAAAGAAAATATGGAAGTCAATGTTCAGTCTTATCAAGGAGAGACAATTGGTGTCGCACTCCCTAATACCGTTGTGCTCGAAGTGGCGGCTACGGAGCCCGGAATCAAAGGTGACACTGCTTCAGGCGGCTCAAAGCCGGCAACACTTGAAACCGGGTATGTGGTCAGCGTGCCGTTCTTCGTTAATGAAGGGGACAAACTGGTCATCGATACAAGATCCGGCCTTTATGTTTCCCGTGCGTGATCGAGCTCTTTTTTAAGAAATAGTGATATTCATATTTTATAAGGCGTCCGTATACTCGGACGTCTTTTATTTTTCCCCTTAATAGAAATTGACGCCGAATGACCGTTCAGACTGACAATTAGCATATAGAGGACAGGCAAGCATATATTGAAACGAAAGCCTGATGCACTTTAAAAAGCAGGTGGATGAATTGGAACCTATTTTGTCATTGTTACCTGAGCCATTTAGATCCGTTATTCTCAGAATGCCAGATGACGCGCGCATAAGTCTGGAAGAGATACGGCTGCGCACAAATTGTCCGCTGGAACTTGTTGTTGCTGACCGGCGTTGGTATCTTCCCGGGGAAGCAATGCCTGTTTTTAAAAGAGAGCATGCTGCAGAAATGCTTCAGAAAATGAGCAGATATTCACTATATACGATGGAAGAGGAACTAAAGCGCGGATATATCACGATCAGAGGCGGCCATCGGATTGGGCTTGCAGGGCGGGTCATTACTGAAAAGGGTCATGTGCTTCGGATTCGCGATGTGACCTTTTTTAATATCCGGCTGGCCAAGCAGAAAATAGGGACGGCCCTGCCGCTGATCCCGTTCCTTTATAAAAAGAGGCGCTGGGTAAGTACATTGATTATAGGAGCACCTCAGACAGGAAAAACAACTTTGCTCCGGGATTTAGCGCGATTGATCAGCAGTGGTCTGCCTGACAGATTTATAGAAGCTGAGAAAACTGGAATTGTTGATGAACGATCAGAAATCGCCGGATGTGTGGATGGAATCCCGCAGAATGATGTGGGGAAACGGACGGATGTTCTTGATGCCTGTCCTAAGGCGGAAGGAATGATGATGATGATCCGGTCAATGAGCCCTGAGGTACTTATTGTTGATGAAATCGGAAGAAAAGAAGATATGGAAGCTTTGTTTGAAGCGCTCAATGCAGGCGTTTCAGTCATCGCGACGGCTCACGGTTTCTCGCTGACTCAGCTGAGAAGCAGGCCATCACTTGCTCCGCTCCTCGAAGCCCATATGTTTGACCGTTACATTATTTTATCAAGGACGGACTTCATTAAAGGCAGCAGGATGTCCGTACTTGACAGCCTCGGGCAGTCAATTGCCACGGAGGAGGGTATCTGGCAATGATACAGCTCCTGGGATCTCTTTTAATCGTCGTATCATCTACTTCAGCGGGGATTGTGATCGCCCGTGGTTTCCGGGACCGTCCGAAAGAAATCAGACAGTGGCGCTCAGCGCTGCAGTCAATTGAAGCGGAGATCGTCTATGGACGCATACCCGTTGACGATATGGCAGGTCATCTGTCCGTCCAGCTGCCGCACCCTATCGCCTTTTTTTTTCAAATTCTACAGAAAAAAATGGTTTCTGAAAAAATGCCGCTTCGTGAAGCCTGGCCCGACGCCATCAAAGTATTTTGGCCGGAAACTTCAATGAGAAAAGCTGAGAAAGAAGTGATTCTGCAGTTTGGATCAACTTTAGGTACAGAAGATGCTGAAAATCAGCAGAAACATATTCAACTGGCGCTCGCGCATCTTGAACGGGAAGAGGAAGAGGCCAGAGCCAGGCAGGAAGCAAATGAAAAAATGACACGCAGCCTTGGTTTCCTTGCCGGCATTCTCATAGTCCTGATCTGTATTTGAAGAGAGTAATGCATGCACTAATGTTTCCAAGAGAGGAGGGACCCGGATGTCACTGGACGTGAACACGATCTTTCAAATTGCGGGCATAGGCATCATCGTAGCGATGATCCAAACGGTGCTGAAACAAATGGGGAAAGACGACTGGGCGCAATGGGTTACTCTGATTGGATTCGTCGTCATTCTGTATATGGCCGCTACAATGATTGACGACTTATTTGAAAAAATCAAAAACGTTTTCTTGTTCATGTAAGGACTAATGTATGGATATTTTGCAAATTGTCGGCCTCGGCCTGGCGGCAACCTTCCTGGCACTCATCCTAAAAGAAAAAAATCCGGTCTTTGCCCTTTTGCTTACTTCGATCGTCGGCACCACTATTTTCATCATGCTTGTGGATCAAATCACACTGGTCATGGACATGCTGAAAAAAATGGCAGAAACAGCTCATTTGAACAGCATGTATGTCGCAACGGTATTGAAGATAATCGGGATCGCTTATATCTCAGAATTCGGAGCACAAATTGCCAAGGATGCAGGGCAGACTGCACTTGCCGGTAAAATTGAGCTGGCGGGTAAAATAGTCATTCTCGTGCTGGCGATTCCGATCCTTACGGCTATCGTCGATACTGTTATGAACTTGGTACCGCGAGTAGGAGGAGGGTAAAATGAAGGCGATCCGTAATTCATCTTTATGGAAAATGATCTTTGCTTTTGCCGTATCATTTTTGCTCTTCTTTCAGGGGCAATTGGCTTTTGCTCAGGGTGATTCTGCCCCATCACCTGCGCAATTGTCTGAACAGCAGTTGGGGAGCATTGGCACGGATCAGATTGAAACTTACTGGAAACAGGTTGTAGATGACAATAATGGGTACCTGCCGGAAACGAATCCAAATTTCAAAAGCTTTGTTCAGT
This sequence comes from Sporolactobacillus shoreae, assembly GCF_004684935.1. Lineage (GTDB taxonomy): Bacteria > Bacillota > Bacilli > Bacillales > Sporolactobacillaceae > Sporolactobacillus > Sporolactobacillus shoreae. The sequence goes on along the minus strand of NZ_SRJD01000025.1, from coordinate 23,255 downwards.
CCGATAAGCAAGGATTTTTAAAAAAGCTTTTTGGTGGGCTTCTCCGTTTCTTCCTTAATGAATTGATTGTCAGCAGCAGCCTTTTGGGTACTCTGATCATGCTTTCTGTGTTCTCCACTTTGCTGCAAGCGATCCAATCCGCTTTTGAAGTCAAGACTGTTTCGAAAGTCGCTTATATTGTGGTCACACTTGTCCTGCTTGTTCTCTTACTTAATAGTTTTAGATTAGCAGCTGGCTATACGGCCGATACGGTTCGTACCATGAGCCAATTTCTTATTGCACTTATTCCGTTGATATTTGGACTGACCGCAGCGGCCGGAGGGGCGGCTTCAGTCGCCTTCTTTCATCCACTAATTATTTTTCTGGTCAATATTTCCGGATGGCTTGTATCCGTATTTATCATGCCCCTCCTTTTCATGTCTGCCCTTCTGGGTATTGTCAGCACTCTTTCAGAATATAAACTCACTAAATTAAGTGACCTCCTGCGAAACATTGCTCTCTTCACACTCGCCGCTTTCTTTGCTGTATTTCTTGGTGTTATGTCAGTCCAGGGGGCGGCTGCAGCAATTTCAGACGGACTGATGGTCAAATCCGCTAAGTTCTTCACTGCAAATTTTCTTCCGGTGGTTGGACGCATGTTTACTGAGGCGGCAGACACAGTCATTGGAGCCTCCGTCATACTTAAAAATACAGTAGGCATTGCCGGCCTTCTCATACTATTCTGTATCACTGCGTTCCCGCTTCTCAAAGTGCTGTCACTGGCATTTATCTATAACGTGGCCGCTGCCGTACTCCAGCCTCTTGGAAAAGGACCAGTTACCGACTCACTGGTGATTATGGCGAAAAGTATGTTTTATCTTTTTTCAGCCCTTGCAATTGTTTCGCTGATGTTTTTTCTGGCGCTTACTATAATCATCACATCCGGAAATATTTCTCTGATGGTGAGGTAGGAGGGACGCTATGGGGTATCTTGAAGGCTGGGTCTCACAACTGGTAATGATTGTCTTATTTGCCGTGATTCTTGAACTTTTGCTTCCTTCAGGGGGATTTCAAAAATATGTGAAGCTCGTTCTCGGACTTGTTCTCATCGTAGCCTTAATGGATCCTGTAATCAAACTGTTCCATATGGATCCGGGACAGATTATAGGAGGCATCCCGACTCAGCACGGAAGCAGCCAATTAACGTTGGAAACAAACCAGCAAAAAAAAGAAATAGAACAGGCGCAGGCAGCATATATTCATGAAGAGGTGGCTGTCCAAATGAAGAATCGCGTGAAGGAGGAGTTAAATGGACGGTACGGACTGGAGATCACAAACCTGGTATTATCCGCGAATCAGGGAAACACACAGAATCTGTCACTTAAAAGCATTACGGTCGTCGCTGCAAAATCGAAGAAAAATGGCGGTACCGGGGGAAATAGTCTTTCAGCTGTCAGGCCCGTTGATGAAGTTTCAATCAACATAGGGGATCAAGTCCGTCAGAATAAGACAGGCAGTACATCCGCTGAGGCGGACAAGATCCGTTCCTTTCTTGCAGGGCAATGGGGGGTTGACGAGAAAATCATCTCACTCCGGATAGAAGGGGGGGATTAATGCCATTGTCTTGGTTGACGGATTTTATAAAAAAATGGCTTAAAAGTGCGCTAGGGAGAGATGGTGAGCCGGAAAGAAAACAAAAATCAGCCATAATCCGGCTAATCGTCCTGACAATGATAGGAGTTGCCCTGCTGCTTGGGAACAGAATGATTGCTGCCCCTCAAAATGCGGCGCAGACAAATGGCAGCCCTGTATTCAGCAGTAAAGATTCGCAAAAGCTGTCTGACATCAAATCGGGTAATGGAAACAATTCCGCAGGATCTATAGCGAATTATGAAGACTACGTGAATCAAAATCTGAAAAACATCCTGGAACAGATACAGGGCGTTTCAGAAGTATCGGTAATGGTTACTTTTTCATCAACTGAAAAAAATATTTATCAGAACAATATAAAAACTCAGGACAATCAGACAGTTGAAAATGATCAGAAGGGCGGAACACGTCAGGTCAATGAACGCAGCCAGGACAGTCAGGTTGTGATGGTCGATAAAAACGGGGTCAAAGAACCGGTTGTGATTGGAAAAGAACAGCCGACCGTGCGCGGTGTCATTGTCGTCGCGAGTGGTGCAGATCAACCGGCCATCCGTGCGGAAATCATGGACGCTGTTGCGACAGTCATGGATATCCAAACTTATCAGGTTAAAGTTTTACAGAAAAATGAATAAGGAGGCTTTAAAAAATGTTAAAAAAACAAACAGTATGGCTGCTTACAATGCTCAGTCTAATTGTCGTTCTGTCTGTATACGCCCTGACTGCCCCGGACAAGCCTGCGAGCAGTCTGACTAATCAACAGAAAAATCAAAGTCAGGCGACAGCAGGGAAAAACGGGGCCGCCGTAACCACAAGCGCAGCGGATAATAAATTGGGACAAATTGAACTGGACAAAGCCGACGAACGAAGCCAGCTGCAGAAAAAATATGAAGGTGTGATTGCCTCTCAGAAGAGTACGGCGGAGCAGGTGAGCGCCGCATATGACAACATGGAGTCCATGAAAACACTGGCTAACGCGGAAATGATGCTGGAAGACGTGATCCAATCTAAAGGCTATAAAAATGCAGTTGTGAAAACAGCAGGGAGTCAGGTTCAGATCTATGTGGATGCCAAAAACCTGACGGATCAGCAGGCCAATGGAATTATCAGACTCGCTAATGAATATCTGGGAGCAGGCAGGGTAGTCAGTGTCAGTTATAATCTTAGTTCAAAATAGAAAGGACACACGGCCTAACTTATACGAGACTAATCCGGAATCTATTAATGTGACCGAATAAGATTTGACAATTTTTGAAGATTTTTTGAACAAAATTAGGTACAATAGAAACTGTTGCGAAAATCCGCAGCAGTTTTTTCAGCTTTTTGCTCCATATGAATTGAGCAAAATCAGGATGGACATCATCTTGATTGGCAGCAGGTAATGCGACTGAATCTTATTCAGAAGATAGAGGACAATATGGATTGCCGTTAAGACTGTATCTGTCATACAATCCGGGAAAAATTGAGGGATGATATGATATAATGAGTTGAAAAGCGGCTAGGACAAAGGAGTGCTTGGTTTGTTAAGTATTGATGAAATTAAAACTTTGATGAAGGAAATGGATTCATCGTCAATTAGTGAATTGAAATATGAATCTGAGGAAACGAAAATTACATTGCGCAAAACATCTGCGCTGACTGAGAAGACTGTAATTCAGCCCACGCCGGTTCAAGTCGCCGCTCAGCCCGCGGCAGCTCCAGAGGTAGCAGCGAAAACGGACAGCAATGCAGCGCCGGAGCAGGAGCCCTCATTACACAAGATTACGGCTCCGATGGTAGGGACATTCTTTTCCTCACCAAAGCCGGATGTGGAAGCTTATGTCCGTAAGGGATCAAAGGTCGATAAAAAGACAGTGGTATGTATTGTTGAAGCGATGAAGTTATTCAACGAGATTGAAGCGGAATGCAAGGGGACAATTGTTGACATTCTTGCAGAAGACGGCCAGCTCGTTGAATATGGTCAGCCATTGTTTCTGGTAAAGGAAGATTAAGGAGTTAGTAGTCCATGATAAAAAAAGTACTCATTGCGAATAGAGGAGAAATTGCGGTTAGAATCATCCGCGCTTGTAAAGAATTAAATATTGAAACGGTAGCCATATATTCACAAGCGGACAAAGAAGCGCTCCATGTCCAGCTTGCGGATGAGGCTTACTGTATCGGTCCGAACGCGCCAAAAGACAGTTATCTGAACTATACCAACATCATCAGCGTTGCCTCGCTGACGGGTTGTGACGCGATTCATCCGGGTTACGGTTTTCTATCGGAAAACGCCGACTTTGCTGAAATGTGCGAGGAATGCGGCTTGCTTTTCATCGGTCCGCCGTCTGACGCTATTAGTAAGATGGGAATAAAAGATGTTGCTAAACAGACGATGAAAAATGCGGGTGTGCCGGTTGTCCCCGGGTCAAACGGCGTGATTGAGGGCGTTGAGGAAGGTGTCAAAATTGCTAAGGATATCGGCTATCCCGTATTGATAAAAGCGACTGCCGGGGGAGGCGGAAAGGGCATCCGTGTGGCGCGAGATGAGAGTGAACTCCGCCATGGGATCGCCATTACCCAGCAGGAAGCGGACACCTCATTCGGTAATCCTGGCGTTTACATTGAAAAATATATTGAAGATTTTCGCCATGTAGAGATACAAATTCTTGCAGACAAACATGGAAACGCGATTCATCTCGGCGAACGCGACTGCACCATTCAGAGAAGGCTTCAGAAGCTGCTCGAAGAGTCACCGTCCCCGGCCCTGGATGAGCAGAGACGTGAAGAGATGGGGATGGCTGCTGTGAGGGCGGCAAAAGCTGTTAACTACAGCGGAGCAGGTACTCTTGAGTTTATTTATGAACCGAATGGTTCTTTCTACTTCATGGAAATGAATACCCGAATACAGGTTGAGCACGGTGTGACGGAATTTGTCACAGGAATTGATCTTGTGAAAGAACAAATCCGTATTGCATCCGGTGAACCGCTCTCTGTGAAACAGTCGGATATCCATCTAAAAGGGCATGCTATTGAATGCAGAATCAATGCCGAAAATCCAGAAAAAAATTTCATGCCATCATGTGGCCGTGTTGATACCTATCTACCACCGGGCGGCCCGGGAGTCCGTATTGATTCCGCAGTTTATCAGGGATATTTTATTCCCCCTTACTATGATTCCATGGTGGCAAAAGTGATTACTTACGGGAAAACCAGGGATGATGCTCTTTCGATAATGAAGCGCGCACTTGGAGAGTATGTTATTGAAGGAATCCATACGACAATACCTTTTCACTTGCGTCTGCTCAATCACCCCGTTTTCGTCAGTGGAAAGTTTAACACTAAATTTTTGAAGGAAAATCCGCTGAATGAACAGGACTAATTTTTTGGAGGTGTGATCATCATGCCGGAAAATGAAAATAGATCGGTTGAAGTGGAAGATCAGAGTGAAGATCTCGGAAAGATTGAAATTTCTCCCGAAGTCATTGAAATAATTGCGGGACTTGCGGCTGTTGAGGTTGCAGGTGTCGGCGATATGCATGGCAACTTTGCATCAGGTGTCGTTGAGAAGTTGAGCGGCAGGAAGTACGGCAGAGGAATAAAAGTAGATCTCACTGATGAAGGCATTGTTATTGATGTTCAGCTGACAATGAATTTCGGCGTTCCGATACCTGAGGTTGCTGAGAAGGTTCAAAGCAACATAACACGTACGCTAAAGAGAATGACAGCACTTGACGTTCATGAAATCAATATCCATGTTGTCGGCATTCACTTCAGCCAAAAGGATAAGAAAGAGGCAGAGGAGGAATAAGAAGCAAGGGGAAGTCAAGTTTCCCTTTGCTTCTTTCCGTGTCTCTGATAAAGAAAACTTGGCGATGCCAAGCCTTTGGTGCAGGCTGAGCCCTAGTTGCCTTTACACTATAATCCTTAAATTTTAATACTTTCCTATAGTGTAAAAAAATCGCGATGCAGATTGAGAGAGGAAGTTTGTGATGAATCGGAGACAGGCGAGGGAAATGGCCCTGCAGGTGCTTTTTCAGATGACGCTGAGCAGCACAGACCGGGAAACGGCAATTGATGCCGTGAATGAAAATGGATTGCCAGTCGATCCTTATGTCAGCCGTCTGCTTGATGAGATCGGCCTGCATGAGAAGGAGATTGATCAGCTGATCAAAGAACATCTGGTTAATTGGTCATTCGACCGGATTGGAAATATTGATAAGACAATTTTACGGCTGGCGGTCTGTGAAATGATGTATTTTGAAGATGTTCCGACGACGGTAAGCATTAATGAAGCGATCGAGCTGTGCCGTAAGTATAGCGATGAAGTAACCAGAAAGTTTGTGAATGGCGTTCTTTCAAGCATTTCCAAAGAAATATAATTCAGAATCAGAAAATTTATGGCACAGACTGGATATCAATAAATTCACTGTTTCGTATAAGAAGGGCGTGGGAAATATGACTGCAAAACTGATTGACGGGAAAGCCATCGCGGCTGCTAAGCGGTTAAATATGAAAACAAGGGTATCCCAATTGAGGTCGGAGGGCTTGCTTCCCGGATTAGCTGTAGTGCTTGTCGGGGAAAATCCGGCATCGAAATCCTATGTTAAGGGGAAAATCAGAGACTGCGAGGAAGTAGGAATCCATTCTGAACTGATCCGATTACCCGAATCCGTCTCTGAAAAAGAATTGCTTGATAAAATAAGTCTATTGAATCAACGCGATGAAATTCATGGCATCCTGGTTCAGCTTCCCTTGCCCAAGCAGATCTCTGAAGAAAAAGTAATTCAGGCAATAAGCCCCGAAAAGGATGTTGATGGTTTTCATCCGGTTAATCTTGGAAGAATGATGACCAATCAGGATTGTTTCGTTCCATGCACCCCTGCGGGAATTATGGAAATGCTTAAAGCCATCAATGTTTCTGTGACTGGTAAGCATGCAGTGATTGTGGGGAGAAGCCATATTGTGGGAAAGCCGGCTTCTCAGCTTTTTCTGAATCATAGTGCCACAGTTACGATTTGCCACTCAAAAACCAATCCGCTTTCAAATTACACGAAACAGGCTGATATCCTTGTAGTTGCAGTTGGACACTCCGACTTGATCCATGCTGAAGATATCAAACCCGGTGCGGTGGTCATAGATGTCGGAATGAATCGTAACAGCGAAGGTAAACTGGTCGGAGATGTTGCGTTTGATGAAGTTTGCCAGAAGGCGGGCTTTATTACGCCAGTTCCTGGCGGAGTAGGCCCGATGACTAGAGTCATGCTTCTTGAGAATACGCTGAAGGCGGCTGAAAAAATAGTCAAAGAACGGGCCTGTGATGGAGAATGATCGTTACGTCACGGTCACACGGCTGACTAGATATATCAAGCAGAGGATGGAATCGGACAGTACGTTGCAGGAAGTTTGGTTGAAAGGTGAAATTTCAAACTTCAAAAGGCACTCCCGTGGGCATCTTTATCTGACGCTGAAGGATAAGAATGCGAGAATAAAAGCGGTTATGTTTGCGGGTAACGCGAAACAGCTGGCGTTTGAACCAGAGGATGGCATGAAAGTGCTGGTCCAGGGTTCCATTTCGTTGTACGAACCCTATGGAGAATACCAAATTTATATTCGACAGATGGAACAGGACGGGCTTGGAAGGCTCTATCTGGCCTATGAGGCCCTTAAGCAGAAACTCCAGGCTCAGGGGATGTTCGAAGCTTCTCATAAAAAACAGATTCCTGAAGTTGCTTATAGTATTGGTATTATCACTTCCCCAACGGGTGCCGCTATCCGTGATTTGTTCACAACGATCAAAAGGCGGTTTCCCGCAGCACACTTGACTGTGTTTCCGGTGTTGGTCCAGGGAGCTGACGCTGCGCCATCCATTGCCGCGGCCATTGATCAGGCTAATCGGCTGGAGAAGCTGGATCTTCTGATCGTTGGGCGGGGCGGAGGATCGATAGAGGATCTCTGGGCGTTCAATGAAGAGATTGTCGCCAACGCGATTTTCAGATCCGGACTTCCGATCATCTCTGCTGTAGGTCACGAGACTGATTTTACAATTGCAGACTTTGTGGCTGACAGAAGGGCACCCACACCGACGGCAGCCGGAGAATTCGCAGTTCCTGATGTACGGGAATTGAATCGGCACATTGATCATGATTTTATTCGTCTCACACAAACGATGAAAAACCGAGTGACTAGGGAAAAAGAACGCATGAAGAGAATCAGTCAGTCTTACGCTTTCAGATTTCCGGGTCAGTTGATTCTTCAGAAAGAGCAGGAATATGACCGGCTTACGGAACGCTTTAACAAAAATAAGGACAGACTTTTGACCGCTAAGAAAGAACAAATAGTGATTCTTGAAAGACTTCTCGGAAAAAATCGTCCGGATGAGCTTCTCAACAGAGCCGAGAATTCGTTAAAAGACCGAATTGAAAGGTTGCTAGTCTCCGGCCAGAACTATCAGCGGACCAAGCGCTCTTCGTTCGATCGGCTGACCTTGCAACTGAATGCGCTCAGTCCGTTAAAGATTATGGCAAGAGGCTATAGCCTGGCTTATAATCAGGAAAGTAAGCTTGTAAAATCTGTGAAAGATGTAGCACCAGGGGATCCGCTCATTTTGCGGATGAATGACGGAAGGATTGACTGCCAAATATGGGGGATCGAGGAGGAAAATGAGAATGAGTGATCCGAAGGAACCTGAAGAAAAAAAAGAGCCTACATTTGAAGAAGCCATGGGAAAATTGGAAACCATTGTCCGGCAACTGGAAGAAAATGATGTCCCCTTGGAAAAGGCGATTGACTTGTTTCAGGAAGGAATGTCGCTTTCCAAACTTTGCCATGACAAGCTGGAAACGGTCAGTAAAAAAATGGATCAGCTGATTGACAGCAGTGGACAATCAAGGCCGTTCACTGTTCAGGGAGATGAAGAGCAGTGACACTGCCCTTAATGGATTATATGGCTTCGAGAAAAGCGTGGATTGAAAAAGAACTTCCCGTTTTCCTGCAAAGAGCATCGATTCCTTCGAAACTTAAGGATTCCATGGTTTATTCGTTAATGGCGGGAGGAAAACGCATACGTCCTGTCTTACTTTTCGCAACACTTGACACTCTTGGGGAGAAAGAAGAAAAAGGGTTGGCAACTGCCATTGCCCTTGAAATGATACATACATATTCTCTGATTCATGATGATCTTCCCGCTATGGATAACGATGAACTCAGAAGAGGGAAACCAACAAATCATGTTGTCTTTGGTGAGGCAACGGCTACGTTGGCGGGAGATGGTCTCCTGACCTGTGCTTTTCAGATTATTGCGGCTGATGATCAGCTCAGCGATGCGTGCAAAAGCGGGTTGGTTTTGCGGCTTGCACGCGCCGCAGGACCGGAAGGAATGGTTGGAGGGCAGGAAGATGATCTCGAAGCGGAGGATAAGTTTCTGTCACTTGAAGAGCTAATGTCGGTGCATCGTCGGAAGACAGGAAAGTTAATCAAATTTCCTGTTGAAGCAGCTGCCTTGATTGCTGGTGCTTCGGAACAGGAGGAAAAGTCTCTCTCAGGCTATGCGGATCATCTTGGACTCGCTTTTCAGATTGGCGATGATATTCTGGATATTGCCGGAAATGAGAAAGATCTTGGAAAACCGATAGGAAGCGACTTGGTTAATCATAAAAATACCTATGTCAGCCTGCTGACTGTGAACGGTGCGAGAGAGAAGCTGGCTGAACATATCCAACGGGCGAAAGGATTCCTCAGCGAGGGAAAATTTGATGGAGGCATTCTTTCAGAACTGGCGGACTATCTGCTGCACCGCACTTCCTGACGCTTTTCCAAAGGGATATTTGAGAAACGAATGAAAATATGTTAATATATTTTGTGTATCTCACGCAGGTGGTGCAGTATTCTAGTCACTCCACTTTATTTGAAGACGGGGCTAAAAATCCGTCAAAGGGCACATCGATGAAGTTCCTGGTGCCGGCTTAAGGCGCCCAGCTTTGGGCTAGTGCTGGGAGTAAAGGGCGTAGGGCGATCCGCAATGGCATGTGGGCGAAGACCCTGCGTCCGTGGAGACACGTACGTTGTTTGCTTTTAGCATAATGACTAAGTGGAAAACCTGTTTGTAAGTACTTTTATAAGGAAAGGCAAACAGCGTAGCCTGCCTTGAGTGGAAAAGAGGGGATAGAGGCGCGTAACCAATGATTGCTTGGCCGGCGTCACTGGCGTGCGACTTCTTGAAATCAATTCTGCAAAAGAGGCTAGAATAAAGTTCAAGAGTGCCTGAGGAAATCTCCTAGACTGTCTGTACTTAGGTGTAGCGTCTGAAAAGGATTATAGTGCGGTCTGAGTGGCGTTCCAGTTCGGCGTGCGGGCGACTTCGCTGGTCAGGCTTTAAAAGGAAACTGCCCGTATGGCAACATCGGGTGGCTTGACGGGAAAACCTACTGGACCTAAGCCGCAATGTTTACTTTTCAGATGACCTCCTGCTTTACATAATAAGCATCAGAGATGAATATGGTTTATATAAGGATGTGAAAGGCCTGTTTTTTGATCATGTGGATGATTGAAAACTGGATTATTAATGAAAAATGAACTGAAAAAGTCATTAAAATGGGCTCTGCCCTTAGCCGTTATCACGCTCGTGCTGGCGGCTATTTTTTCAATTATATCGACGGCAGTGCTGAACAATGCCGGAGTTATTTCCGGTATTGCGGTTGTGCTTGTCATTATTCTTATTGCTCTTTTTTTTGATATAATTGGCGTGGCTTCAACTGCGTCCAGTGAAGCGCCGTTCCATTCAATGGCTTCAAAGGGAATGAAGGGAGCCAGATATGCGGTCTGGCTGACAAAAAATGCGGATCGTGTGAACACATTCTGTACGGATGTTATTGGTGATATCAGCGCGATCATCAGCGGAACTGCCGCATCCGTGGTAGTCGTCGAACTGCTGGCAGTCATTGCTTCTAAGGACGGCGGAGCGCTGGAATATGTGCTGTCTGTTATTGTGACATGCCTTGTCGCTGCGACAACAGTGTTTGTAAAAGCACTTGGTAAAACTTATGCCATCAAAAATTCGACGAAGATTATCTACAAAACAGGCTATGTCATCTACTTTGCAGAATGCCAGCTTCATCTTCCAATCCTCAATATCCTTGACAAAAAGGGAATTAAAGAAAAAACAAAAAAAAGGAAAAGGGGGAAGTGAGCCAATGGATGTGACTTTGATTAAAAACCCTAAGTTTCTGAAGAAAATGTCCATCGGGCAGATGAACGCCCTTGCTGCGGACATTCGGCACTTTTTAATAAAAAAACTCTCAAAAACAGGCGGGCACCTCGGACCCAACCTTGGTGTCGTTGAACTGACGCTGGCACTGCATAGAGTGTTCAACAGTCCGTCTGATAAACTGATCTGGGATGTCGGGCATCAGTCCTATGTTCACAAGATACTGACTGGCAGAGGCGACCAGTTTGACTCTCTCCGTCAATTTCATGGTTTATGCGGCTTCCCTAAAAGAAGTGAAAGTGAACATGATGTCTGGGAGACTGGCCACAGTTCAACTTCTTTGTCAGCTGCATTGGGTATGGCGGTAGCAAGAGATCTGAAAAAAGAAAAATTTGATGTTATTGCGATCATCGGAGACGGTGCGCTGACTGGGGGAATGGCCCTTGAAGCGCTTAATAATATCGGCCAGCTAAAAAAAGATATGATTATCATTTTGAATGACAATGAAATGTCAATCGCTCCGAATGTCGGTGCGATGCACAACATGCTCGACAGGATCCGCTCTGCGGAAAAGTATAACCGGGCAAAAGAAGATATTGAATACTTGATGAAGAAGATACCAGCATTCGGGGGGCGGCTTGCCTCTGTCGCGGAACGTGTGAAAGACAGACTGAAATACATGGTTGTATCCGGTGTGTTTTTTGAGGAGCTGGGTATTACTTATCAGGGTCCGGTTGATGGCCATAATCTGAGCACTTTAATTGATAATTTAGAGCTTGCGCGCAAAAGAAAAGGTCCTGTATTGATTCATGTTCTGACACAAAAAGGAAAGGGATATAAGCCTGCAGAGATGGATTCAATCGGTACGTGGCATGGCCCCGGGCCCTACAAAATCGAGTCTGGAGCGTTTATTAAACCTGTTACCGATGCTCCTTCATACAGCAAAGTTGTTAATGATTCCTTGGAAGAACTGGCGAGAAAGGACAAGCGGATTGTTGTGATTACACCTGCCATGGTTGTTGGTTCCAAACTGGAAGGCTTCGCACGGGAATTTCCTGATCGGCTTTTTGACGTCGGAATTGCCGAACAGCATGCGGCAACTTTTGCGGCAGGGCTGGCAACGCAGAAAATGAAGCCGGTTTTGTCCATCTATTCCACGTTTATGCAGCGTGCGTATGATCAGATGATCCATGATGTCTGCCGTCAGAATCTGAATGTTGTCATCACCGTTGATCGAGCGGGTCTAGTTGGCGCGGACGGGGAGACGCATCAGGGTGTATTTGATATCAGTTTTCTCCGCGCGTTACCTAACATTACAATTATGATGGGCAAAGATGAAAACGAACTAAGAAATATGATTTATACCGCCATTAATTACGATAATGGACCAATTGCAGTCCGTTTCCCCAGAGGTAACGGGTATGGGGTTGCATTCGATAAAGAACCAGTCAGGCTGGAGATCGGAAAGTGGGAAGTTCTCCGTGATGGAAACGATGGGGCGATCCTTTCTTTCGGTCCGATGCTTAAAGTGGCTATGGAAGCTGCTAAATCATTGCAGTCGGAGGGTATTCAAATCTCTGTGATTAATGCCCGCTTCATTAAACCACTTGATACAGAATTACTGAAAAAGCTTGCGGCTCATAAAATGCCAATTCTGACCCTTGAAGAGAGCATTTTGGCCGGAGGTTTTGGATCAAGTGTACTTGAATTTTATTCAGAATGCGGCATTCATGATCAGACGGTTGAACTGATGGGAATTCCCGATCGGTTCGTAGAACACGGCAGTGTTAAGGAATTACTGAAGGAACTCGGACTGACCAGTGAGAGAGTATGTACGCGGATCAGGCAAATGTTGAAAAATTCAAAGGAACCTGACCAAACAGAACGTCAGAGGATCACACTGCCATGAAGGATAAGGAACGTGTGGATGTACTTCTTGTAAGAAACGGACTATTTGAATCCCGTGAAAAAGCTCAACGCGCTGTAATGGAGGGTATCATCTATATAGGGGACCAGCGCGTCGATAAACCGGGCAGCAAGCTTGACAGTGCTGCCAAACTTCAGGTGAAGGGTCATACGCTTCAATATGTAGGACGCGGCGGCCTTAAGCTGGAGAAAGCACTGAAAGTTTTTCCTATTGATGTCAGAGGAAAATTGATGCTGGATATTGGGGCGTCAACGGGGGGGTTTACTGATTGCGCACTGCAGAACGGAGCATCAAAGGTCTATGCGCTTGATGTCGGTTACAATCAGCTCGCCTGGAGACTACGCAGTGATCCGCGTGTCATTGTTATGGAAAAAACCAACTTTCGATATGCTGAACCTGCCAATTTTCAGCAGGGCATTCCGGACTTTGCGACGATCGATGTATCCTTTATTTCACTTAAAAAAATTCTCCCACCCTTGATGAAGATCCTCATACCCGGGAGTTACGTTGTGGCTCTGGTCAAGCCACAGTTCGAAGCAGGAAGAGATGAAATCGGTAAAAAGGGTATTGTCCGGGATCCGAAAATCCATAATCAAGTGTTGAATCAGATCCTTCATTTTGCTATTGATCTGGGTTTCAGTCTCTGCGGTCTCGATTTTTCTCCCATCACGGGCGGAGACGGCAACATTGAATTTCTTGCCTTGCTTAAGACGGATAACAAGAAGAATGATGAGGGAATTTCTGATCAGATTGAATCGGTTGTCACGCGAGCTCATCAAATACTGGACAAACGAAAAAAAGAACTCGAATGAGCGCACAGCCGTGCGTTCTTTTTTTCGGATGAACATCGATAAGGCGTGCCCTTTGTCAATCATTATAATCGGGCAAATTTTCAGTAGAGTGCAGCAACCTTTCTGTTTCGAAAATATTGACGAAAAACAAAAAAAAAGAGAGAATATTCATAGAACCTACGTTCGTTTTTGAAAGGGGCGTCTGTATTGCTGCTGGAGCTTCAGGTTATTAACTTTGCGATTATAGATAAACTCAGGATTTCATTTGAAAATGGGATGACAGTCTTCACAGGTGAGACTGGAGCAGGCAAGTCAATAATTATCGATGCAATCGGCCTACTCGCTGGAGGACGTGGATCCTCAGAATATGTGCGACATGGGACTGACAAAGCGGAGATCGAAGGATTGTTTGAGATTGACGGGCAGCATGAAGTTCTTCCGATACTCGAAGAACTAGGCATTGACCGGAACGATAATCTGATCATCCTGCGCAGAGAAATTTCTACCAGAGGTAAAAGTATCTGCAGGGTTAACGGGAAGCTGGTCACACTCAATGCGCTTCAGGGAATTGGTCATCGATTGATTGACATTCATGGACAGCATGAGCATCAACTTCTCCTAGAGCCCGAACGTCATCTGCCGTTGATTGATCTGTTCGGTGGAGAAGCGTTGGCTCAGCTTAAACGGGATTACAAAGATGAATATGAGAAGACGTCGGATATTGCGGCTCAATGCGAACGATTTAATAAAAATGAAAAGCAGACAGCCCAGCGAATTGACCTGCTCCAGTATCAGATCAAAGAAATCGGTGAGGCGCAGCTTCAGGACAGTGAAGATGATAAGCTTACCGAAGAAAAACGCCGTCTTGTGAATTTTGAAAAGGTATTTCAGGCACTAAAAACGGGCTATGAAGCACTTGAGGGCGAGAATAGGGGCCTGGACTGGCTAAGAAACGCATCCGGGTGTCTGGAATCGGTACAGGATCTGGACAGCAATTTGAAGAATTATGCAGAATCCATTTCTAATTCGTACTATATTTTGGAAGAACAGTCCTCTTTGATCCGTGATTATCTGGAGCAAATGGAATATGATCCGGAACGCCTTGATGATATTGAAGTCAGATTGAATGATATCCATCTTCTCAAGAGAAAATATGGTACAAGTATCAGAGAAATTCTTGATTATTTCAAAAAAATACAAAACGAATATGAAGACCTGACTCATCGTGATGAAAGATATGATGAATTAAATGAAACTTTTCACAAACATATGGATAAATTGCGGAAAAAAGCGCTGGTCATTTCGAGTATGCGAAAAAAAACAGTAATCCAATTAAATCAGGCCATAAACCATGAGCTGAAGGATCTCTATATGGAGCATGCTCAGTTTGATGCCCGACTGCATCAAAAGGACGATCTTGAATCATTTATCAATTATCGGCCTGATGGCATTGATGATGCTGAATTTTTTATAACGACCAATCCGGGTGAACCTTTAAAACCGCTTGCCAAAATTGCTTCAGGCGGTGAACTGTCACGTATTATGTTGGCCATTAAATCAAACTTTAAAGAAATTATGGGTGTCACCTCAATCATCTTTGATGAGGTGGACACAGGGGTCAGTGGTCGTGTAGCTCAGGCCATGGCTGAGAAAATTTTCAGCCTTTCAAAATCGTCACAGATTTTCTGTATCACTCATCTGCCTCAGGTTGCGGCAATGGCGGACCAACATCTATATATTTCAAAACAAGTTACATCCGATCAACGGACCGTTACGTCCGTCAGAAAACTTAATGAAGATGAGAAAGTATCTGAAATCGGCCGAATGATTTCTGGAACGAAAATGACGGATTTGACGCGTGAGCATGCACGTGAGCTTCGTAAAATGGCGGAAAAAGTAAAAATGTAAAACCCGGGTGAATTACAATTGGCCATTCAGCGACGTTCTTTCACGTTGGTACAGCTATCCTTTATTGGGAGAAATCCATTGTTCTCCCTGCTCATAATTCTGCCCTCCTCAGGCAATTTTAATAAATGCACCGCAAGATAAGGATGCGGGACAGGAGCGAGGAGAGTGAGTCATGGGAAAGAGAAAGAAAAAGTTAGGGGTTTTAGCTGGCCTGATTCTTCTTGGATTCCTCATTGCTTTTTTCTGCATGAAGACCGGACAAATCACAGGCTATGTGTTAAAAGCAGCTGATACTGCAAAAGTTGAAGGGCAAAGTTTTCGTTCAGGACTGGCAGCCGGTTCACCAATTGCGATGGAAGTTAAAAAAATAAAAACTTTCGCTGTTCATGAGCGGCAAAAATATGTAAAAACGCAAACGGTGTTTTTCATGAAGAAACCAGAAACTTTTTCGGAGGCACATACAGGAGGAGAAATACATCTGATTCCAGGCGGGCAATCAATTGGTGTCAGGATCAGTACCCGAGGTGTACTAGTTGTCGGCTACCATCTTGTTTCCGGACCTGATGGAAAATTGTCGCCAGGTGAGAACGCGGGCATTAAAATTGGCGATGTCATTACAAAAATAAATGGTAAACCCATTACGACAATAGCGGATGTCCGGAGTCTGGTTACACATGTGGCTAAAAGTCAAACACTCACCGTGGACGTACTTCGAAGAACAGCATCGCTTCAGAAAAAATTGATACCTGTGAAGGACAGTGAAGGAAGCCTGTATGAATTAGGGCTTTATATACGGGATTCTGCATCAGGGATTGGAACAATGACTTTTTATGATCCCGAAACTTCTTCATATGGCGCTCTTGGGCATGTTATATCTGACAAGGATACAGGGCAGCCGATCATCATTAAGACAGGCCATATTGTCAATTCAACCGTTCAGGCAATTGATAAGGGGGCTGAGGGGAAACCGGGCGAAAAAATTGCTTTTTTTTCCGAAAATGCGGCAAATATCGGAAGCGTTGAAAAAAATACACCTTTCGGCATATATGGTCATCTAAAAGGGCGAGGGATGCTCAGAAGCAGCGCCTGGGATAAAGGATTGCCAGCCGCTTCTGCAGATGAAGTAAGAGAAGGCCCTGCTCAAATTCTGACTGTATTGAATGGAACTCGTGTCCAAGCCTTTGACATCCTCATTTTAAACTCGGTTCCTCAAAAATATCCTGCCACAAAGGGATTAGTCATCAAAGTCACTGATAAACGTCTGCTTCAATCAACAGGCGGCATCATTCAGGGGATGAGTGGAAGCCCGATAATTCAGAACGGGAAATTGGTTGGGGCAGTCACTCATGTTTTTGTCAACGATCCAACATGCGGCTATGGCGTTCACATCGAATGGATGCTACAGGAAGCCGGTATGGATTCATCGAAGAACCAGAGAATGCAGCAAGCGGCGAGTTAGTTCTCTATACCCCCAAACAATGGGGCAGTCTACACCAGATTGGTTAGGTTTCTTTACGCAATAGGAAGTAGAAAAATTTAAAGGAATATAGTATAAGTGCACTACGGCTTAGCCTGCGCCAAAGGCATTGCTTCGCCAAGAAGCGGTTATGTTAAAGTTGAATGATAATGCTTCTCTATGGATTGGAACGGGGGGCGCGAAATTCTTGCGGGATCAGCGAATGACTGGAGCGAAAAACAACAGACAAGATTAACAAAGCCTAAAAAATAAAATATTGTCCGACAATAGCCTGTTGTAAAAGAACGTAAAATGTCAAAATTAGTCGAATATTGGCGAATTAAGGGAAAAAAGTGAGAAAAAAGTATATCGATTTACTTCAACTGAAAAAGGAATGCCCTCCTCATTGTCGAAAAGCTAAACTGTAGAACTTTTCATGAGGGGGATTTTCTTTTGCAAACAATAAAAGTGTGCTTGACGGATGACAATCAGGAATTGATTATGCTGATTTCGGAGTTTCTGAAGACTCAGGAAGACATTGAAGTTGTGGCCACGGCAAGGAATGGACAGGAATGTCTGGAGACATTAAAAAAAGTAAAACCGGATGTACTCTTGCTGGATATTATCATGCCGCATCTTGACGGCCTTGGGGTTTTAAGGCAAATTCGCAGGAGCGAGGATCTCGCGAAACCTAAGATAATCATGCTTACCGCTTTCGGACAAGAAGATGTAACGAAAAAAGCGGTTGAACTCGGCGCTTCATATTTTATTCTCAAGCCTTTTGATATGGAAAATCTGGCGAACCAGATCCGCCTAGTGGCTGGTGAAAGAGAAACTGACGCTGTTGTTTCGAGTAGCAGCAGAATAACCACATCGGTACAGCAGAGTAACCACGATCTAAACGCGAGTATTACTGAAATTATCCATGAAATTGGCGTCCCGGCACATATTAAGGGATATATGTATTTAAGGGAAGCTATTTCCATGGTTTATCACAATATAGAACTGCTTGGATCCATCACCAAAGTGCTCTATCCCGATATTGCAAAGAAATTCAAAACCACACCAAGCCGGGTGGAACGTGCGATCCGCCATGCAATCGAAGTGGCATGGAGTCGCGGCAATGTTGAGTCCATTGCATCTTTGTTTGGTTATACGGTCTCGATGTCTAAGGCGAAGCCCACGAACAGTGAATTCATCGCCATGGTCGCCGACAAGCTTCGAATTGAGAACAGACAGGAGGAAACCCTGATTCATTAATCCGGTTACTCAAGAGGGCTTCAAGAATTGATTATATAAATTGCCACCTGTCTTAAAGCAGGTGGCAATTTAATTATTTTCTTCTTGATTGGTACTGATAAGTCAAGGCAGATAAAAATATAGCTGAGACCCAGGATTTGTCTTAAATGAATCTCTACCCTAAAAAAGAGTGAGAAATCCCATTATGCCCTGACCTTTAATTGAACCAAAATTTATCTGACGGTTTAGGACAATATTAATTACCATTAATTTTTTTTGTTGTAATATAAATTTAGTAAGTAAGATCAAAAATACATGCCAGAGAGGGTGGATATATTGAGTAAAGTAAATGATTTAAAATCAATAGTGGAGAAAATATTACGCAAAAAAGAGAGCAAACTTTCTGATAAAAATATGAATGAATTAAGCGAAGTATTCAACAATCTGAACCCTGAAGACAAAAAAAGATTAATGGACAGCGGGCCAGAAGAAGTGGCAAAAAAATGGGAAGAGCTTTATGAATTGCCGATTCAGCAAAGTAAATATTTATTAAACGATCTTTTTTTCAGGCGTTCCGGGCAAAATAACGGAGATTCAAAGCATTAAAAAGCGGAACACATCTTTAGATAATCATTTTCAAGTAATTTGAAGAGTAGGTTATGCTCTTGTGCGAGTCAAGAGGAGAAATAGGCTCTGATCATTAACTGCTTTCTTAAAGAGAAGCGGTTTTTTGTTTTGTAAATATAACTTTTGTGTTATATTAAATCAATGTGAAAAAAATACTGATACAAGTCGGTTTTGCGAGTCCTGTCCCCCCTCATTCTGTTATCCGATTCGAGTGAAGGCATTGATTTTCTGAGCATGTGAACCGTACATATTTTTCAGAAATTGTGGCAAGTTATCAACAAGCTGAACGTGTTGAGGTCTTGGAAGGTGTGAATGTTTTGACCGGTATCCTGATCGCACTGATTCCGGCTCTGCTATGGGGTACACTCCCTCTGGTTAGCACAAAAATGGGAGGAACGCCTCATCATCAGGTCTTCGGTATGACGATCGGAGCACTTGCTTTTTCAATTGTGCTTTCTTTTATTGTACCGCCTAATTTTGGCATTACAGTTATCGTTGTAGGTTTTATCTCAGGTCTTTTTTGGGCCGTCGGACAATTCTATCAGTTCGGAGCCATGAAAGTAATCGGTATTTCGAAAACGATGCCGATTTCAACCGGTATGCAACTTGCAGGGGCTTCTCTTTGCGGAGTTCTGATTTTTAATGAATGGAATACAGCCTTCCGGCTTTTCGTCGGTTTTGGTGCTTTGACTCTTATTGTGTGTGGCGTGCTGTTGACTTCACATGAGCAAAAGAGAAATGCTGAAGCAGGTGGCTCGAGCAGCATCTTGAAAGGTATTGGCTTACTGGTTTTATCCACTCTGGGCTTTATTTCTTACCTTGTCATTCTCCGCATATTTGATATAAACGGTTGGTCGGCTATTTTGCCCCAATCATTCGGAATGATATTTGGGTCTTTAATTCTTTCCGGCGGTAAAATCAGAGAATTAGCTGATAGGCGTACTTTGCTGAATGTCACATCCGGACTGATGTGGGGAGGCGGGAATATTGCTCTTCTGGTCGCAACAAAAATTGAGGGTATTGCAACGAGTTTTTCGATGTCACAGATCGGAACTGTATTGTCAACGTTAGGTGGTATATTCCTGCTGGGTGAGAGAAAAACGAAGAAACAAATGATATTCATTTTAGCGGGCTGCACATTGATCGCAATCGGTGGACTACTGCTAGGATTGACCAAGCGCTGATCCACTGATAATTTTTTGATAGCGTTCTTATTTTTTTCATCTTTTCTCATGACAGGCGGGAGAAGGAATGATAAAATAAAACTAAGGTTTTGCGGAATGTTGTCACAAAAAAGATGTAAACGGTTATTCGACTGATCTTTTTTTGGTAGCATTTTGTTCAATTTTACTATTAAGAAAATGAATGGAGCGAGTAAACAAATGGAAAAAACTTATGTCGTCACTGATGAAACTGGTATTCACGCGCGTCCGGCAACGGTACTGGTTAGTGAAGCCAGCAAATTCGAATCGAATATCAATATCGAATACAACGGCAAAAAGGCAAACCTGAAGAGCATCATGGGCGTTATGGCTCTGGGAATCATGCAGGGTGCTGAATTTAAAATTATTGCTGACGGTTCTGATGCTGATGATGCATCTGCAGCCATCGATAAGGTAATCAACGCACAGGGTATCGGCAAAGAAAAATAATTAAAGATACAATTAAACAAGAAAAGAAGGCAAGCCTTGCGATAAACTTATCGAGGGGCCTGCCTTCTTTTTTGAATTCTTAAATTGAAGTGTGTGAAAAGATATTTAGCTAAAAAAGATCCGGCGCTAAACCGGATCTTTTTGCTAAAGGATAAGCGGCGTAAGTAATGGTGCAAAAACAAGGGTAAATATGGCTGCAAGCACCATAGCAAGACTGGCGGCGGCACCTTCCTCGCTTCCAAACTCAAGAGCCTTGGATGTGCCTGCTCCATGGGCACCCATCCCAAGAAGAAGCCCTTTGGCCAGCTTTTCCTTGATATGCAGATATCTGATGACCATAGGGCCGATGATCAATCCGGAAATACCTGTTACAATGACAAATATCGCAGTCATTGTCGGCATTCCTCCGATGTCGACGGACACGGCCATGGCAATAGGAGTGGTGATCGATCTTGGCAGGAGGCTCAGAAGGTAACTGTCATTCAAATGCACGAGATGACTGAAAACACCCGAACTGATCAGGGCGACAGTCACACCGGTTGTCATGCTGATGGCAATAACTTTTAAATACTTTTTCATTACCTTTCTGAATTTATATAATGGAACTGCGAATCCAACAACGGCCGGTTGAAGCATATTGCTTAGCCAGCGGCCTCCGCTGTCATAATCGGAGTAATTGATATGAAACCCAACGAGTAACGACGATAGGATACAGGGCGCTACCAGAAGTGGAGTAAGAAAAGCGAACCTGAATCTCCTGTATATTTTTTTTGAAAGATAATACACAGTGGCAGTCAGAACAATACAGCCCAAAGCGATAAGCATGGATCAGATCTCTCCTTTTTTTCCGGCAAACCTGTGAACATAAAATTGGGCAACAACACCGGTCACAATCATGACGGTGACCGTGCTCAGAATAATGACGATCAGAAATTGTGAACCGTGCCGGAGAATCTGATCTTTGTACTGAATAATTGCGACGGCCGAAGGTATGAAGAAAAGCAGCATTTCAGACATGAGAAAACTTGCGCCGCGTTCAACAGCTGATAACTTTAAAACATTGAAATGCAGTAAAGCGAGTACTAAAAAAAGGCCGACTATACTTCCTGAGACAGGAAGGTGAGTCCAATTAACGATTAAATTGCCGAGCAATGCAAAGAAATAGAGAATGGCAACCTGGATAATCGTTAGAAAAACTTTTTTCAAAGTCACAAGACACTTCCTTATGGTTGACATATTTAAATGTGACGTTTGTCACTTTCCAATTATACAAAACATGAAATTACAGGTACAATAGATTGATAGAATGTTCGATATGCCTATCAGCTATGGGAGGCGGTCACAACGGATGTCAAGCATTTGCATTATTTTTTGGAGGTAGCTATCCAGAAAAGCTTCACGAAGGCTGCCCATCACTTGTATGTTACTCAGCCAACGATCAGTAAAATGGTCAAGGATATTGAGGACGAATTGGGCATGATTTTGCTCGACCGCTCGGGAAAAGAAGTTGAACTGACTGATGCCGGACGGATTGTGTTTGAACAATCAAGAAAAATTGTCCGGTCATTTGATCATCTGTCTGATGAATTGACCGATCTGACAAATGCCAGAAGAGGGAAACTGACGGTAGGATTACCGCCCATGATCGGGGTACATTTTTTCCCCACTATATTGGGGAAACTACGGGTCGATTACCCGGGAATTGATTTACATATTGTAGAATATGGTGCGAAAAAGGTAGCTGATTGTGTCTCGGAGGGATCACTTGAAATAGGCGTTACAGTCGGCCCGTTTGACAGGAGAACTATGGATTCATTTGTGTTCTATAATGATCCTCTTTGCCTTGCTGTTCATGAATCCAGTCTGCTTGCTTCAAAAAAAAGCGCAAGAATTCAAGATCTTAGGGCTGAATCTTTCATTCTTTTTCCTGAAGAATTTGCCTTGCGCGGAATGATTACAAAAAGCTGTGAACATGCCGGTTTTCAGCCCAGAATTGTTTTTGAAAGTTCTCAATGGGATTTCATGATTAAATTAGTTTCCGAAGGTTTCGGCATTACATTGCTTCCTATGAGTATTGTAAAAAAAGCCAAAGTGCAATCCGTCACTCTTATTCCGCTTAAAGATGAATCGCTGTCCTGGCGATTATCCATGGTATGGAAAAAAAATCATTACCTTTCTTTTGCGGCCAGAACATGGATATCAGAAACTCAAAAAGCCTTAAGCCTTAAATGGAAAAAAGGATGAAATACTGAGTGATTATTAAAAAAGAACTGATAAATATGATGTGAATATCTGGGATTAACTTTGATATCATGGATTCTAAGGGGACAATCCTTGTCAGTATGTTTATTTGTTTTGAAAAAAATCTGTCAATGTGTGCTTTTTACAAAAAAATATTTTATTTCGGAATAAATGGTTGACAGTGAAAGCAAAGATTGTTATATTGATCTGGTTGCTGTCAACGAGTATAAATTTTCGTTGACAGATGGCTGAGTAATAGGTATAATAAATACAGGTTGTCACGAATGAATGGTTGACTTTTTACATGTTATTTGATAATATGTAAAAGTTGTCTTTTAATAGTGACAACGGAATGTTCCTTGAAAACTGAACAAAAGCCAAGCGTGATGTAAAGGGTAAACCCCTTATGTCAATTCAATTTTGCTGAGGATCGAATGAACGAAGAAGAAACAAACGGAAACTGTGGTTTCCGATGCACTATTTTTGGAGAGTTTGATCCTGGCTCAGGACGAACGCTGGCGGCGTGCCTAATACATGCAAGTCGAGCGCACAGAAGGGAGCTTGCTCCCGGAAGTGAGCGGCGGATGGGTGAGTAACACGTGGGCAA
>NZ_SRJD01000024.1 GCF_004684935.1 Sporolactobacillus shoreae | reverse complement strand
TTGCCCACGTGTTACTCACCCATCCGCCGCTCACTTCCGGGAGCAAGCTTCCTTCTGTGCGCTCGACTTGCATGTATTAGGCACGCCGCCAGCGTTCGTCCTGAGCCAGGATCAAACTCTCCAAAAAATAGTGCATCGGAAACCGCAGCTTCCGTTTGTTTCTTCTTCGTTCATTCGATCCTCAGCAAAATTGAATTGACATAAGGGGTTTACCCTTTACATCACGCTTGGCTTTTGTTCAGTTTTCAAGGAACATTCAAACAGCAACTTAAACATTATACTCCCGAATGTCAGATACGTCAATCCCTCAAAAAATTTACTATTTAATGAAGCAATTGTGCCACTCGTTCATCCGGACGTCCAAAAAGACAAGAAATATAATAACACCAATTTCCAGAAAAGTCAAACAGATTCTGATCATCCTTTTTCGAGGTATCGATCAATATCTACTTTAAGACTTTCAAAGGTGTCTTCCTGTCCAAAGACAACGATATATAATTTATCATGCATTGACGAGAACGTCAACCGCCATTTAAAGATAATATTGTCCTGATTCACCAGCAAAACAAAAAAAGGCTCTGTTTCATGTCAAAAACGACATTCGAAACAGGCCTGAAAACTTCACCACTATAAGTGATCCGATCACTCAGTCACTTTCATCTTTTCTTTGTTTTCAGCTTTCTTATTCTGGCATTCAGGACAAAGCCCGTATACTTCAAGCCTGTGGCTGTTAACCGTAAAGCCTGTGACCTGTGCCGCAAGATCTTCCACTTCGTCCAGACCGGGATAAAAGAAATCCACGATTTTTCCGCAGTGAGTACAAATAATGTGATAATGCTGCTTGTTCGAGAAGTCAAACCGGCTCGACGCATCGCCATACGTCAGTTCTTTGACAAGCCCTGTCTTCTTAAAGACGCGCAGGTTATTATATACAGTGGCCACACTCATATTGGGAAACTTGTGTTCCAGAGCTTTATAAATTTCATCTGCAGTCGGATGTGATTCACAAACCACCAAGTATTCCAGAATGGCATGGCGCTGAGGTGTGATCCGAACACCTGAATCTTTAAGCATGTCAATTGCTTTATCCACTTTGTCAGTATCTACACTCACCGTCAGGCACCTCGCTTTCAATCATGGAATGGTAATCAAAATCAATTATCAAGTTAAAATGGTTATAATTATATTTTCAGTGTACCTTGTTCATGATCGTCCTGTCAATAATCAGCACTTCTCCCCCTGTATTCTTCCATGAAGCACTTTGTTTATTCCTGAACCCGTTATAATTCTGTATATCATCTGAAAAAGAGAGCCGGATACACCGGCTTTTTAAATTTCTCAATTGGGGGATTATTTTTTCCATTGGCTTTGCTCGTCTGTTGTTTTTTTCGTTCCAGAGCGACCCGTGAGCCTCCTCGCTCAGTACCTCTTGCGCCTTCCGCTCCAATCAATAGAGTGACAAGATCAACAGCGAATTTAAACAGAGCTTTTCCATTGTTACTTCTATGGTCGCATGGTTGTGAACATAACAAGAGACCGCCCCGATGATAACGTTCAATCACGGACGGTCTCCTGCCTGATACTTTATTTTGTGAGAAAAATTCAAACCAGATTATCTTTAACAAACTGATAGATTTCTTCAACATGACCGTTGACCTTTACTTTTGGCCATACCCTCGAAATTTTTCCGTCTTTTCCTATGACGAAGGTTGAACGGACAATGCCCATGTATTCTCTTCCGTAATTCTTCTTCAGCTGCCAGCTGCCATAGAGCTCGGCCACTGAGTGATCCGTATCAGCAAGAAGTGTAAAGGGCAGCTGATGCTTTTCCGTAAACTTCTGATGTTTTTCAATCGGATCCGGACTGATCCCGATCACTACGGTGTTCAGCTCCTCAAACAGGCTGTTCTGATCCCTGAAATCACAGGCTTCAGTGGTGCAGCCCGGAGTCATATCTTTCGGGTAAAAATAGAGAACGACATTCTTCCCCTGAAAATCCGAAAGCGTTACATCGCGCCCTTCAGTCGACTTCAGTGTAAAGCCGGGTGCCGCTATTCCTGCTTCAAGCATTTGCATGGTCTCCTTATACTCGTGTTATTTTATCCCTGCTATAATCAGCCGATGCTGATAGCGATTTTTCCGAACTGAGCGCCTTTTTTTAATCGCTGCAGAGCTTCCACCGCGTTTTTCAAGTCAAAGGTCTGATCAACAACAGAATGTATCTCATACTTTTCAAACAAAGCCAGCATCTTGTGAAATTCTTCAATGCTGCCCATGGTCGATCCATGGAGATTCCACTGCTTATAGAAAAACTGCCGCAGATCCAGCTGGATTTCATCCCCCGCCGACGCACCGAATGTGGCAATCGTTCCGCCCGGTTTAAGCAGGGTGAGCGAACGATTGAAAGTCGCCGCACCGACGCTTTCGATCACAACATCAACCGACTTTCCTTCAAGCGCTTCCGCCCAGTCCTGATCGTTATCAAGAACAAGATCTGCGCCCAGCTTTTTCGCCTTTTCCAGCTTCTCCTGACTCCGTGATGACACAATCGCTTTGGCTCCGGCTGCTTTCGCCATCTGCAGCATATAAGTAGCGACACCGCTGCCGATTCCGGGAATAAACACAGTCTCTCCCTTTTTTAATCCGCCCCTTGTAAATAGAGCCCGGTATCCGGTCAGTGCCGACAGAGGAAGCACGCCCGCTTCTTCCCAAGAAAGGTAGGACGGTTTTAGCGCAACCTGTTTCTCAGACACAACGATGTATTCAGCCAATGTTCCGTTATCAGGAAAACCGAGAATGTCAAAGTTATCAGGCGGCGCTGGGGATTCCTTGTCCCATCTGAGACTCGGAATAATGAGTACTTCGTCTCCGGCGTGAACGCCTGTCACACCTGCTCCAGTCTCCGTTACAACACCGGCCCCGTCTGATCCGATGACCAGCGGCCCATCACTCACTTGATGGCGTTTTTGCACGATAAAAAGATCCCGGTGGTTCAGTCCCGCCGCTTTCAGAGCAACTTTAACCTCGCCTGGGCCCGGTTCAGGGTCCGGAAAATCGGTACGGAAACGGAGTCCCTCAAAATCCGGATGCCCTTCATGAACAATCGCCTTCATAAATGATCACCTCTGCCCTCATTTTCTCAGAACTAGTCCCATAACTCAATATATACGCCATGGGATATAGATGTATTGTGATAAAATAAGAATGTACAGTAAAATAGTAGGTGATAACATGGATTTAAAAAGTATACAGCGACGCATCGAGAACGATGGATCGATTATCGGCGAGGAAGTGGCAAAGAAATCCTCGGTTCTTATTCCGCTAATTCCCGATCACGATACATGGTCGATACTGCTCGAAGTCCGCTCGGAACAGTTGCGGCGCCAACCCGGGGATGTTTGCTTTCCAGGAGGGCGCAGCGAGAAAATTGACGCCTCCCTGCGTGAAACGGCCATCCGTGAAACGTGTGAGGAACTGGGTGTCCCCAAGGAATCGATCAATGTGATCGGCAGAATGGGCACGTGCATCGCGACATCCGATTTGTTTATCTATCCTTTCGTCGGCGTGCTTGACCCTGACACACCACTTCGTCCGAACCCGGGCGAGGTTGCCGAAACCTTCACGATTCCGCTTCCCTGGCTAATGAAACAGATGCCCGAGAAATATACGCTCAGCTTCCAGCCTGATAAGAATCAGGACTTCCCGTTTGACCGGATTATCGCGGGACGCAACTATCCCTTCCGCGCCCAGAAAGTGATCGAACCCTTTTTCGATTATCAGGGGCGGACGATCTGGGGCCTGACCGCACGGATACTTGAACACTTTGTTTCTTTAATAAACCACAGGATGTTTGAATAACTCTTCCATCCCTTCAGCTTGTAAAGTTCATCCAATTAGCGGATACTGAAGCGGGTGGTAAAAATTGTACCAGCCCGGGTACCTTATTGAGGTGCCCTTTTATCTTTTAAGTTAAGGAGCGATTTTTTTCATGAACATCAAGACCTCAGAGAAACTCTATGACGAAGCTTTAGAAAATATCGTTGGCGGTGTGAACAGCCCGTCCCGTTCTTATGCCGCAGTCGGCGGCGGAGCACCCGTGTTTATGAAAAAAGGCAAGGGCGCCTATTTCTACGATGAGGACGATAACCGGTACATCGATTATCTGGCGGCTTACGGCCCGATCATCACCGGCTTCGCCCACCCGCACATTACTGAAGCAATCAAGAAGCAGGCGGAGCTTGGCGTCCTGTATGGCACGCCGACCTCACTGGAGTCGAAACTGGCCATCATGCTGAAAAAAGCCATTCCTTCGCTTGCCAAGGTCCGCTTCACAAACTCTGGTACGGAATCCGTCATGACCACGGTACGCGTGGCCCGGGCTTACACCGGCCGAAAAAAAATATTGAAATTTGCCGGCTGCTATCACGGCCATTTTGACCTCGTCCTTGTTGCCGCCGGTTCCGGCCCCTCTACACTCGGTTCACCGGATTCAGCGGGTGTCACAGAAAGCACAGCTCATGAAGTGATTACTGTTCCTTATAATAATGTTGAAACGCTGCAGCAGGCTTTTGATAAATGGGGCGATGACATCGCCGGCGTTCTCGTTGAACCGATCGTCGGAAACTTTGGCATGGTGATGCCTCAGCCGGGATTCCTTGAAGCGATCAACCGAATCGCCCATAAAGCAGGCTCTGTCGTGATCTACGATGAAGTCATCACCGCGTTCCGCTTTATGTACGGTGGTGCGCAGAATTATCTTGGCGTCACACCTGATCTGACGGCTATGGGGAAAATTATCGGCGGCGGTCTCCCGATCGGCGCTTACGGCGGAAAAAAAGAAATTATGGACGAAGTTGCACCGCTTGGACCGGCATACCAGGCCGGAACGATGGCCGGTAACCCGCTGTCAATGGCGAGCGGCATTGCCTGCCTGGAAGTTCTTCAGACACCAGGCATCTACGAAGAAATGGATCGCCTCGGCAAGAAACTGGAAGACGGAATTTTCACGATCAATGAAAAATACAACCTTCCGATTGCGATTAATCGGATCGTCGGTGCCATGACCCTGTATTTCTCTGATCATGAAGTGACAAACTATGATGAAGCAAAGAATACGGACACCGAG
This sequence comes from Sporolactobacillus shoreae, assembly GCF_004684935.1. Lineage (GTDB taxonomy): Bacteria > Bacillota > Bacilli > Bacillales > Sporolactobacillaceae > Sporolactobacillus > Sporolactobacillus shoreae. The sequence continues at coordinate 39,163 of NZ_SRJD01000024.1, read as the reverse complement.
ATGTTCGGCCGCTTCTTCAAGCTGATGCTGGAGAAAGGCGTCAACCTGGCTCCTTCCAAATATGAAGCTTGGTTCCTGACTACTGAACATACGGAAAAAGATATCGATGATACGCTTGATGCCGTAGATTACGCCTTATCGGAACTGGCTAAATAAACAGCCGGACAAAGTGATCAATATTTCTAGGGGACGGCACTTACCGCCCCCTCTTTTTTATATTTAGCCCGAATGGGAAGGAGCAGTCCAATTATGCGCCTAGGTGCGAGAAGTCTGAAAACCGGAATTGCCGTAGCCATTTCGCTGATCATCGCCGCTTTTTTCAATCTGGTGCCGCCGATTATGGCTGGTGTCGCCGCTGCCGTAACGACACAGCCTTCAGTCCGGAGATCATACCGTACAATGGTCCAGAACATTTATGGCAATCTGATCGGGGCTGCTATAGCCATCCTTTTTGTGATTTCATTTGGTGCAAACCCGATCGTTGTCGGACTTGCCGTCGTCATTGTGATCGTCATCCATCTGAAGTTCCGCCTTTATGACACAGTCACTCTGTCTATGGTGACTGTAATCTTTATCATGTCTAGCGGAGAAAGCAACATCTCTTTGTTCATTATTGATGCCGCGAAACGATTTGTGCTCGTTTTTATCGGAGTCGGTTCGGCGACTCTGGTCAACACACTGATCCTTCCACCCAGATATGATGACGATTTATATGAAGGTATTGTCAGCCAGACCACTGAGCTCTTTAAGTGGATCCGGCTCCTAGGTGAAGGCGCATCGGACAATACGAAGATCAAAAGCGAGCGCGCGGCATTTGATGTGAAGAAGCTGAAAATCGCAAATTATTACCACTGGTACAAGGAAGAGCGAGTCTATTCAAGGAAGCTGCGTGTCGTCAAACTGCGCCGTGTCGTGATTTTCAGAGAAATGATCGCCACAACCGGGCTCCTGCACCGTATTCTCGATGAAATGGACCGCAACGAGAACGCCTACCGTCTGATGCCTTCGGATTTCAAAAAAAACCTGAAGGAGCAGTTGTATGCGTTGGTCGCTTATCATGAACGTGTACTTCTGAAGTTCGACGGAAAAATCAGGAAAAAGCGGCACGAAGAGCAGGCCAAAAAGGACTTCCGCTACAAAACAGAACTGGCGGCCGCATTCACAGCTTACTTCGAAACGAACGGGACGGATGACTTGCTGGATCTCTTCCCGCTGATCGCCTCCGTCATCGATTACAGCCGGCACATCGAACATCTGGATATGCTGGTCGGAAGTTTTCAAACGTATCATAAGAAAGAAAATCGGATGAAGGTCAACCAGGACTGGTTCGACTAATACCGCAGTAGTGATCTGTGTCGGACAGGTTTCCCCTGTCCGATTTTGATTACGCCTTAAGCCTTATCACAAAATACAGCTCCGGCTCATTATTCAGGCGGAGCATTTTTTATATGATTGAATCAAGGAAAGGGGGACATCAAAGTGAAAAAATTTCTACTTATCGTTGCCGGAGCTATCTGCCTCATCGTCCTGCTCTCACACATCGGATTTATGATCGGTCTGCTGGTCAGCCTGGCCATCCTCTGGTTCGCTTTCAGGAGGTTTTTCCGTTCGGATTCTGCAGGAGGCAAAGTACTCTGGGCCATCATCGGTGTGATCGCGATTGGCTTCTCACTTGGAAATCTTCCGGCGATCATCGGCATCGTCGCACTCGTCGCACTTTATTACGTGTACAAGGCTTGGAACAGCCGCAAGACGGCTAAACCTGACCCGGAAGACCCGTTTGACAACTTTGACAAGCAATGGAAAGAAATGATGTAACAGAACCTGATTTCAAACTGCAAAGGAGCGAAAAAAAATGAGCCACCTATTTACTCGTCTGAAAGATTCCATTTCGTCGGATATCAATGAACTTCTGGATCAGAAGGAACAAAAAAATCCAATTGCTATGCTGAACCAGCATCTGCGTCTCTGTGAAAAAGAGGTAAAGCGCGTGCGCGAACTGATTGATCGCCAGTACTTACTTAAAGATACATTTGTCAGAGAGTACCACGAGGCTTCCGAAATGGCTGAAAAGCGCCTGAGACAGGCGGAGATCGCCGAGCGTGCCGGAGAGTCTGAGCTGCATGAGTTTGCGCTTAAGGAGCAGGAAGATTACGCGCAGAAAGCCGCGCGCCTTAAAACTTCCTACGACAGTACAGTCAAGCAACTGGATCAGATGGAACAGAAATATGCGGAAATGAAACGCAAACTGAAAGACATGTATCTCAAGCGGATGGAATTGATGAGCCGTGAAAACATTGCAAACGCAAACAGCCGTATGGACCGTGTCGTCCATCCCGGCCAGGCGTTCGGACAATCCTTCTCTAAATTTGAGGAAAGTGAAATGTACCTTGAACGACTAGAACAGAAGGTAAACGCGGACTACCACCACAACACAATCGACGCGCGAATCAGGCAGCTTGAACGCGAACTGGAGAAAAAGAACGCGCAGGCCTGAACCATTTGAGTGTGGCAAGCCTGCAATCGGGATGATAGAATGGAAAAAGGCGTGAACCGCGCCTTTTTCTGCTGTACATAGAATACTTTGTGAAGGGCAGGTGAACCCTCATGTTTGGCTTATTCAAATCAGACAAATACAGCTTTATGCTCCTTGCCGGGCTTTTTCTGATTGTCATTCAGACCTTGTTCGACGGGTGGGGGTTCCTCTTCCCAATGGTTTTATTCGGTGCCATGGTTTACTACGGAAGAAAAAAACGCGCGTTGGGGAAAGGGAAGGTCCTTTTCTGGATCGGCGTGGTCGGGCTCGCTTTTACCATTTTTAATTTAATGGCTTTTAAGCTGGTGATTCTCGGACTATTTATCCTCCTCGTCATCGAGTTTATACGCACCAGGCGCCATCCAAGGCGTTTGGCACCCGATTTCGGAGACCAGTCCGTCGATGAAGACAGTATCGTTTCTCTTCCGATTCTCTTAAAAAATAAATGGTTCGGCAATCAGGAGACACCTGACCAGGATTATGAGTGGCAGGATATCAATATTCAGACCGGCGCGGGCGACACGCTGATCGACCTCAGCCATACGATCCTTCCGAAAAAGGAATCGGTGATTCTGATCCGCCACCTCGCTGGGAGAGTGCGTATTCTCGTCCCCTACGGTGTTGAGGCCTCGCTCAGATTTTCTGTCGTTTTCGGCCAGGCCGAGTTTTTTGAGCATAAAGAAACAAGGCTGATTAACACCTCCGTCGCCTTCCGGACAGACGGATACGAAGCCGCGGAACAAAAGGTGAACATCGTCGTTTCCGCAGTAACCGGAAATCTGGAGGTGCGGCGCGTATGACAGCCATTAAGCGTCAGATGATCACCGGCATCATTTTCACGGCAGGCTTCCTGATTATATTTTCAATACTCTTCTTCGCCACTTTTCCGATTCATGACTGGTCCCTCCTTTGGACACGGCAGATCTGGCACCTTCCCTTTGTCTTTATCGTGCCAATTCTCTCGCTCTTTCTCGGCCCCGCGGCGGGTTTTTTCTCCGGCATCTACTGGCGCGGCGTGCTCCGTTCCATCGATGATTCGCTGACCGGGCTGGCACCGGACAAGCCGGGCGTTAAAGCGGACGCTGTCCGCCTCGAGGAGGCCCAGAGCATTCTGAGACATCTGGAGAAACTAAGCGGCCAAATGGCGGAACAGACCCAGCTCGCTCAGAAAATGGCCAGTGAAAAGTCGGAGATTGAGGAGAAAGCGATCCAGAAAATCGTTTCTGAAGAGCGGAACCGCCTCGCGCGCGAGCTGCATGATTCGGTTAGCCAACAGCTTTTCGCCGCGTCCATGCTGATGTCGACGATCAATGAATTGCGTCCGCCGTCGAGCGATACGGAAACACGGCAACTCAAGCTGGTGGAACAGACGATCCACCAGTCGCAGCTTGAGATGCGTGCCCTTTTCCTTCATCTGAGGCCTGTCCAGCTCCACGGGAAACAGCTCAGGGAAGGCATCGAGCAGCTGCTTAATGAACTTCGTCAGAAGGTACCGATGACCATCAATTCGACCATAGAGCAGGTGAGCATGGACAAGGGGATTGAGGACCAGATTTTCCGCATTCTTCAGGAGTCCGTATCCAACACACTGCGCCATGCCAAGGCGGAGACACTTGATGTGATGCTGATACGGCGGGAAAATATGGCGATCATGCGCATCACCGATGACGGCGTAGGCTTTCAGCCGGATACAGCAAAACCCGGCTCTTACGGCCTGCAGAACATACGAGAACGCGCCGCACAGATCGGCGGACAATTAAAGCTTGTCAGTGTCCCCGGAAGAGGGACAAGTCTTGAAGTTAAGGTTCCAATACTCGAGGGGGATGAAAACAATGATTAAGGTTGTTTTTGTGGACGATCATGAGATGGTGCGTATCGGCGTTTCCGCCTATCTGTCGGCTCAGCCCGATATTGAAGTAGTCGGCGAGGCAGCTAATGGGAAAGACGGTGTCGCTCTCGTTCTGAAACTGAGGCCGGATATTGTTTTAATGGATCTGGTGATGGAACAGATGGACGGCATTGAGGCAACGAAAAAGATCATCGAACAATGGCCGGAAGCAAAAATAATTATTGTGACCAGCTTTCTCGATGATGATAAAGTGTATCCGGCGATTGAAGCCGGTGCGACCAGCTATCTTCTGAAAACCTCCAAAGCAGGCGAAATTGCCAAAGCTATCCGCGCGACCTACAACGGCCAGTCCGTGCTCGAGCCGGAAGTAACGGAAAAAGTGATGTCCCGGATGAAAAGCGGCCGGTCCAAAGCGCCGCACGAGGAACTGACAAAGCGCGAAATGGAAGTTTTGCTGCTCATGGCAGAGGGAAAAAGCAATCAAGAAATCGCTGATGAACTGTTTATCGCGCTCAAAACGGTCAAGGTCCATGTCAGCAATATTTTAAGCAAACTCGCCGTCCAGGACCGGACACAGGCCGTCATTTACGCCTTCCAGCACGACCTATGTAAATAAGTAGATATAGCTCTGTTCCGGCCCACGCGGTCGGTTTTTGTTTCATAACCTTTTTTCATATTTCTAAACGATTTTTAGTAAAACACGGACTTCGTGGCGAAGAAAGTACCTGTAGTTCGTAATACTTGGATATGATTCGAGGCAACATTTGCCGGATTAGAGCAATCTTTCATGAGTTAGGAGCAACTTTTCGCCCGTTGGGAGCAACTTTTCATCAGTTAGGAGCGACTTTTCATCAGTTAGGAGCGACTTTTCATCAGTTAGGAGCGACTTTTCATCAGTTAGGAGCGACTTTTCATCAGTTAGGAGCGACTTTTCATCAGTTAGGAGCGCAAAAAAACCGCCGAACCAAATTGGTTCGACGGTTTTTTCAATGAAAGTGCTAAATTATTTAATATTTACAGCGTCAAAAGGTTCTGTTCCGGTCGGGCTTGGTTTGTATCCTGTGATGGTGCTCTTACCAACAAGTACAGGGTTTGCGTAAACCAGCGGAACCCAAGGAGCGTCATTGTGCAGGATCACCTGTGCCTGATCGTACAGAGCAACACGTTTTGCGTCGCTTGTTTCCGACTGTGCGGCAATCAGGATGTTGTGCAGCTGATTGTTCGAATAGAACGAGAAGTTATTGGATCCGATCGCATCTTTATCAAGCAGCGTGTACAGGAAGTTGTCAGGGTCACCATTGTCACCCGTCCAGCCCATAATGTACATTGGAGCGCCGCCCTTTGTCAGCTTGTCAATGTAAGACGACCATTCAACCGTGACGATTTTGACTTTCACGCCGATTTTTCCGAATGTCGACTGGATCGACTGAGCCACGTTCATTGGCTCAGGGATATAGTCACGTGGATTTGACATCGTGTAGAGCGTTGTCGTGAATCCGTTAGGGAATCCGGCCTGTGCCAGCAATTTCTTCGCTTGTGTCAGATCATATGGATACGGTTTGATGCTCTTGTCATATCCGAGAAGGCTCGGCGGCATCGGGTTAACGGCCGGCTGTGCCTGTCCGTTATAGAAGGCCTTGATAATGCCGCTCTTGTCGACAGCCATGTTCAAAGCCTGACGAACCTTCACATTATTGAATGGCTTCATCGTTACATTAAAGCCCAAATAAGCAATGTTCATCGGCGGACGAGTGTAAACCTGCAGCTGATTGTTGCCCTTTAATCCTGCAACATCACTTGGGTTGACACCATCCATCAAATCAATTTCGCCGTTTTTCAGAGCGTTAAGACGGGAACTGTTATCCGGAATGACTTTGAAAATCAGAGTGCTGATTTTTGGAAGTCCTTTCTTCCAGTAGTTCTTGTTCTTTGTAAGAGTAATTGTGTCATTTCTCTTCCAAGATTTAAAGGAATAAGCGCCTGTGCCGACAGCTGCAGTTACGCCATAATTCTTGCCATATTTCTTGATGGCGGCTGGGCTTGAGATTGCGAACGGCGACATGGCCAGGTTCTTCAGGAATGGAGCGGACGGTCTCTTCAGAGTGAAGACAACGGTGTTCGCGTTCGGAGCAGTAACACTCTGGATAACAAGACCGGCGTCACCTTTATACCCGCCGAACATCGATGGGAAATAAGCGAATTTGCCGGAAGCCTTGCCATTCATCCAGCGATCAAAGTTATAAACAACCGCCTGGGCATTGAATGGAGTGCCGTCCTGGAACTTGATGCCATTCTGAAGGTTAAACGTATAAACTTTGCCACCGTTTGTGATTTTCCAGCTGGTAGCAAGGCTTGGCAGAATGCTTGTGCTTTGCTTGCTGTAATCATAAGAGACGAGTGTGTCAAAAATGTTCTGAGTGACACGGAATGATTCGCCATCGGTAACCACTGCAGGGTCAAGCGAAGTGGTATCTGCTCCACGTCCGAAAATCAATGTTTTTCCCGCACTTGAGGAAGAACTGCCGGAGCCGCCGGATGAGCATCCGGCAAGAATCATGGCCAGAGCCATGAAAACAGAAAGTATTAACGTTACAGACTTTCTTGTCATTGTGATCCCCCAATTTCTATGTTTATAAAATTCTTAACCATTGTACCTCATTCAAAACGATAGGACAAACAACTTTTATCCAATTTTCCAAATTTAATGAAAGAAGTTCTGACAATATATGTCAGTTTTTCATGCGAGGGTCCAATGCATCACGCAAACCGTCGCCCATTAAATTAAACCCGACTACTACAAGAACAATGGCCAGACCGGGGAATAGAACCGTCCACGGCGCATTGGTGATGTACTGTCTGGAAGCGGAAAGCATCGTTCCCCATTCAGGCTGCGGCGGCTGCGCCCCCATACCAAGGAAGCCGAGACCTGCGGCATCAAGAATCGCCGTCGCGATATTCAACGTTCCCTGAACAATGACCGGGGCAAAGCTGTTCGGCAGAATATGATTGAAGATAATCCGAGTGTTGCCCATGCCAATGGAACGAGCCGCAACGATATATTCTTCTTCCTTGACTGTGAGAACTCTGGAACGAACCAGCCTGCCGAACACGGGCACGTTGACAATGGCGATGGCAACAAGTGCGTTATTCAGAGAAGGTCCAAGCACTGAGACAATGGCAATTGAGAGCAGGATGCTCGGAAATGCCAGCAGAATATCAAAAAAGCGCGATATGACTGTATCGATGAATTTTCCGAAATATCCGGCAATCACGCCTAGAAGTGTTCCGAAAATAATCGATCCGATGACGGCAAGAAATCCGACGCGAAGCGACAGCTGGGCACCAAAGACAATTCTGCTGAAAATATCTCTCCCAAAATCGTCAGTGCCAAGCCAGTGCTGTGCAGACGGCGGTTCAAGCCGTATGTTGATGTTTTGGTCGTTAATCCCCTGAGGAGCTATGAATCTGGCGAATACAGCAAGAACGATGAAGAATAGAACGATACCCGCTCCGACAATTGCCGGCTTGTTCTTGCGGAAAGCCCTCCAGAAATCTGTCAGGGCGCTGGCCAGAGGGCCTTTCTCTTTCACCAGATCCTTCGCTGCGCCATTCTGTACGGATTGAGACATCTTCTTACCCTTCTTTCATCAACGGTATTTAATTCGAGGGTCAAAAAGACCGTAGAGCAAATCAGTGATAAAGTTAACCATCACAAAGATAAAGGAAATGACCAGAATACCGGATTGGATCACCGGGTAATCCCGGTACTGAATGGCATTATAAACATATAAGCCGATGCCAGGCCATCCGAAAATCGTTTCTGTCAGAATGGCACCGCCAAGCAGCAGGCCGGTCTGGAGGCCGATGACCGTCAGAATAGGGATAAAGGCATTTTTTAGCGCATATTTATAAACAATCCAGAACATGTGCTCTCCCTTTGCTTTTGCCGTCCTGATATAATCGGACTTCAGAACTTCAAGCATGCTGGACCGGGTCATGCGGGCGATGATCGCCGTCGGAATGGTTGCAAGCGCGATCGCCGGGAGAATCAGGTGGCGAACGACCATCCAGAACTGCGCAAACTGTCCTTCCAGCAAAGTATCAATCAAATAAAGGTTTGTAATCGGCTGCACAGTGGTGATGATATCCGTACGTCCAATTGAAGGGAGCCAGTTTAATTTCACAGAAAAAGCCCACTGTTCAAGAAGGCCGAGCCAGAAGATTGGCATGGAAACACCAATCAGGGCGATGATCATAGCCGCATAATCGAAAACGGAATTCTGCTTCCATGCGCTGATAATTCCGGCGTTGATTCCGACCACGACCGCTATGACCATTGCGACAAAGGACAGCTCAATCGTCGCGGCCAGATGCGGCCAGATTTCACTTGCGATCGACGTATTATCCTGGATCGACGTCCCCAGGTGGCCACTGAGAATATTTTTTAAATATGTAAAATACTGAACGTACAGAGGCTGGTCCAGGCCAAGAGACTGATTCAGATTGTGAATGGCCTCAGGTGTCGCCTTTGTGCCCAGAATAGTCAGGGCAGGATTGCCTGGTATGGCATGAATAATTGCGAAAACAATTATTGTCATTCCGAGGAGCACTGGCACAAGCATCAGCAAACGTTTGACAGAGTATGACAGCATTGCATTTCACTCCTTTCGTATCAGTCATATAGGTGGCAGGAAACCAGTCTCCCGTCTTCCATTTCTTTCATTACCGGTTTTTCTTTGGAACAAATATCCATAGCCACAGGGCAGCGGTCATGAAACGCGCAGCCCGCTGGCGGATGCGCCGGGCTCGGAACGTCTCCGGACAAAATAATCCGATCCGCTGTTTTATCGGGATCAGGTATCGGCACAGCAGAAAGCAGAGCTTTCGTGTAAGGATGCTTCGGGTTGTCGTACAGGCTTTCGCTATCCGAAATTTCAACAATCTTACCAAGATACATAACACCGACGCGATTGCTGATATGCCGAACGACGCTTAAGTCATGAGCGATAAAAATATAAGTCAGATTAAATTTTTTCTGGAGATCCTGGAGCAGGTTCAGCACTTGTGACTGGACCGAAACGTCAAGGGCGGACACGGGTTCATCGGCAATGATCAGTTTCGGGCGGACGGCAAGCGCTCGCGCGATGCCGATACGCTGCCTTTGCCCGCCGCTGAACTGATGCGGATACCGTTTGGCATGGTAGGCGCTGAGGCCAACCAGTTCGAGCAGTTCCTCGACACGCTCCCTGCGCTCTTTTCGGTCGCCCAGTCCATGAACAATCATTGGTTCTTCTATGATGCTGCCGACCGTCTGGCGCGGATTCAATGAAGCATAGGGATCCTGAAAAATCATCTGGACATCTTTTCTGACCTTACGCATCTCACTCTTTGAAATATTAAGAATGTCTTTTCCTTCAAACTGAATGCTGCCCTCAGTCGGTTCGATCAACCGCATGATCATACGGCCGGTCGTTGATTTGCCGCAGCCCGATTCCCCGACGATGCCGAGTGTCTCACCTTCATTCACGGTAAAACTGACACCGTCAACGGCCCGTACGGTTTCTGAAACTTTTCCGAAAATCCCACCCTTAATCGGGTAGTATTTTTTTAGGTTCTCCACTTTCAAAAGCGGCTCACTCATGGTCGGAACTCCTTCCTACGCCTGCTCCTGATGAAGGAAACAGCGAGATTTGTGGCTGTCGCCGACAAGCTCGGGAGCATTAGTCCAGCACTTGTCCATCACATAGTCACAGCGTGGCGCAAACAGACATCCCTGCTTGATTGATCCCGGCTTTGGCACGCTGCCTTTTATGGTATACAGCTTTTCTTTCTTCGAATAGAGATCCGGGATAGACCGGATCAGCCCTTCGGTGTAAGGATGACTGGGATGGTTAAAAATATCCCGTACATCCCCCTCTTCGACAACTTTGCCCGCGTACATGACGACGACGCGCTTGCACACCTGCGCGACGACACCCAGATCATGGGTAATCAGAATAATTGCGGTATGCGTCTCGCGGTTGAGCTTCGCCATCAGATCCAGAATCTGAGCCTGAATGGTAACATCAAGCGCCGTGGTCGGTTCGTCGGCGATCAGTACCTTCGGATCGCAGGACATAGCGATCGCGATCATGACACGCTGGCGCATGCCTCCTGAAAGTTCATGAGGATATTCCTTCAGCAGCTCCCGCGCGCGCGGAAGGCCGACCATTTTCAGCAATTCTTCGGCGCGTGACTCAAGTTCCTTTTTGGGCAGATGATTATGTAAACGAATGGCTTCTGTCAACTGTTCACCAATAGTAAAGACCGGATTAAGCGACGTCATAGGCTCCTGAAAAATCATCGCAATATCATTGCCGCGCAGCTTCCGCATCCGGGATTCCTTCGCATGGCTGATATCTTCACCTTTATAAAGAATCTGGCCACCCACAATTTTTCCCGGAGGCGAGGGCAGCAACCCCATGATCGACAGTGAAGTGACACTTTTCCCGCAGCCGGATTCCCCGACTATTCCGAGAATTTCTCCTTCATTGACAGAAAAGTTAATTCCATCAACCGCCGGTACCTCTCCGTCATCTGTGAAAAAAGAGGTTTTCAATCCTTTTACTTCCAAAATTGTTTCGCTCAAAAGGTTCACCTCCCCTACATGTCACATATTATAACATTTTACAACAGACAAAAGGTTACAGTTTAATACTGACGGTGTCAATAAAAAATTCCAACTGTTCCGATTGTAAATTAATGGCATTGAATGTCTGAAAATAAAATAATAAAGCGCCCTGTCCGTTTTTACGGGCAGAGCGCCTTATTTCATGTCAGGTGATTACTGTTTATTCTGCTGAGATTTCTGGTTCTGCTGACGGACTTCCTGAGCGTTGGTTTCGCTGCCGAATTCGCCGCTGTACTGTCCATTCTGAGACTGGGCATTTTGCTTTTTAACTTGTTCCACATCTGTGCCCACATTTTTCTTAGCCATCGAGTATCACCTCCACGACCTTTAACTTTGCCAACTTCAACAAATATTATGTGTCATTCCGCCGATTTTTTTTCAGCCAGTCAATGACTTTCTGGTGAGATACAGGAAACGGCCGCTTTTCAAGCTCTGATACGGGCAGCCACTCCTGCCTCTCTCCCGGAATTATCGGATCGCAGATCACTCCTGAATACAGGGACAGGTTCCAGACTAAGTGTGAGAATCTGTGTGTGTGTGTAAAGGATTCTTTTGTCAAATGAACGGATTGTCCGATTTTTTCACCTGCAAGTTTCTGAACAGCAGCTTTCCCGCCTTCTGACTCGCCGATCATCGGAAATTGCCATAATCCCGCAAGAAGGCCGGAATCCGGACGCTGCTCGATCAAAATCTTGCCCTCGGAATCGCTGATCAGCAGAACGGCATAATCAGCAGTTTTGGGTTTCGCTTTTCCACTTTTGACTGGATACTCCGTCTGAACACCTTCGTCATACGCCCTGCAATGATTCCGGACAGGGCACTCCGGACATTCGGGATTTTTCGGATGGCAGATCATCGCTCCAAGGTCCATCAGACTTTGATTGAAAGCTCGCGGATCCGCTTCTGCGATCAGTTCCTGCACCACATTTTCAAACTCTTTCTTTGCCTTAGCCTTGGCAATATCGTCATCAATCAGAAAAATACGTGACATGACGCGCATGACATTTCCGTCGACGGCCGGCTCCGGTTCGCTGAAAGCGATGCTGAGCAACGCGCCCGCCGTATACGGACCGATGCCATGGATGGAAAGCAGCTTGTCTTTGTCATCAGGGACCTGCCCGTTGTATTTTTCAGCGACTTCCCGGACACCCTTCTGCAGATTTCGCGCGCGCGAATAATAGCCCAGCCCTTCCCAGCTTTTCAGTACGCTTTCTTCCTGCGCTTCTGCCAGCGCATGGAGCGTTGGAAACCGGCTGATAAACCGATTGTAGTAGGGGATTACCGTATTAACCTGAGTCTGCTGCAGCATAATCTCCGATACCCAGATGTAGTACGGATTATTTGTTTCACGCCAGGGCAGACTGCGTCCTTTTTCGTGAAACCATTTCAGCAAATCATGATTAAATTGCCGGATTTGTCGGGGGGTCATCTCTTTCACTCCTGCCATCGTAATCCTTCACGTCAAAAAAACATATAAATGGGATGAACCATCCGAAAAACTTCTGTAACCTTTTTCGATACATTTTCCATATATAACCCTTCCATTATGCCTCAAATTATGCAAAAATGAAAAAGTATACGGATGATCTTTTCCTTTTTGAGATTATAAGGAGGATTTTCACAAAGTATGGATACAGCCACTCACATAGTAATGGGTTTTGGCCTCGCGGGTCTGGCAACACTGGATCCGGTAATCGCCGGAGATCCGGCAACGTATCACGCGGTTATGCTCGGCGCGGTCGCCGGTTCTGTCATTCCCGACATTGACACCGTCCTGAAACTGAAAAATAACGCGGCTTACATCCGCAACCATCGGGGAATCACGCATTCCCTTCCGGCGACGATGCTCTGGCCGTTTGTCATATCTGCTCTCCTGATCGCGCTTTCCCCGGGAGTAAATGCGGGTCATCTCGTGCTCTGGACATTGCTGGCCGTTTCGCTACATGTTTTTGTAGACATCTTCAATGCCTACGGAACTCAGGCAATCCGCCCTATCTCAGGCAAATGGGTTGCTCTGGGCACAATCAATATTTTCGACCCGTTCATTTTCAGCCTTCATATAATGGGGTTCATGATCTGGCAATATGCCGGCTATCCGGGTGTCACATTCGCCACCATTTATGTAATCCTTGCGATCTATTATGTGCTCCGGGGTGTCCAGCACCATCGGATGATCCGATACGTCATGAATCAGCTGCCCGATTTGACCAAAGTCTATCTGTCGCCGACGATGCGCTGGTCACATTATCATGTGGCTGCTGAGAGTCCCGACCGCTTTTATGTTGGTAAGCTCGACGGGAAAAAGATGACGCTGATCGACGCATTTGACCGTAAGCCGATCAATTTTGAGAATGAAAGAATTCGTCTGGCAAGCCGGGATAAAAATGTTCGCGCGTTTCTGTCATTCTCGCCGATCTATCGCTGGAGCACTTACGAACGGAACGGCCATCTTGTCATTCAGTTTACGGACCTCCGCTACTTCTCAAAGGGTATGTACCCATTTACAGCGACCGTCTGGCTGAGTCAAGATATGGAAATTGAGAGCTCATTTACAGGCTGGGTATTCAGTGAAAAGAAACTCAGGGAGAAGCTTGTGCTTGCCCAGTCTAAATAAATCAGGAATAGAAGAAGCATGCCGCATAAACGACATGCTTTTTTTGCGCTTAAAAACCGGGATTTGTTTTTCCAGCCGTTTCACTCGACCGAATCGGATATACGGCCTGAAGACCACTTCTTCTTTTTAAGCAGGGAAATCGGAAAAGCGCGCAGTTCCTCGCCGCCCTCCAACGTTCCCCAGGCAAAGGTACCTTTCATATGATGAATTCTGAACGCACGATCCCGGATGAAGTAGGTCTGTCCCGCCTTGAAACTTTCCGGGTCCATAAGATAGGCTTTTGCCATATCTATTTTTCGCTCGTATACAGCGAGTTCGCTGACCATGCCGAGTTGTTCCGCCTTCCGTGCCTGATCCGTAAACTCTCCGATTTTCTGAGTCAGTTCAAATGGAGTCATTTCGCTGAACCTTCGTTCCATTTATCTGTCCCCTTCCCTGCCTAAATTTACTTCAATTATGGATTTGTTAAATTTGTCTGTGGTTTTTCGCTCCAGGCGTTCCTTTCCGCGGGCGCTCCCGCTCGGTGCCCTCGCTGCAAGGCCAGAAGGCTCGCTGATCCCGCAGGAGTCTCATGCCTTCCGCTCCAATCAACGGAGGTGCAAAAAAACATTGAATTTAAACTTAGCCATAATTATAGATTTCCGCCGGTCCGCTCTTCAATAAAAGCTACAATTTCTTCGGACGGGAAACCCTTTCGGTAAAGATATGCCCTGACTTTCTGTGTGAACTCCGCGCCGGTCAATTTTTTGAATTTCTGCATCGCTTTATCGCCTTGATACGCGAGCGCGCTCTTTTCATTATCCTCAAGAAATTCCTTCAATTCGCCGATGACCTGGTCGGAGATTTTCCGTGAATAGCCTCTTTGCATTAAGAGACGCGAGAGCACCTGTTTGGCTTCCATGGAAGACTTTTTGTTTTTGACTGACGCCAACTGCTTAGTGAGATATTTTCTGGCATGATCCATCTGCTCCTCTTCCGGAAACATAGTGTCCGATTCAGCAGCAATTTCCTGATCTACTCCCGCCTGCAGCAGTTCGCGATAAATCATCTGAGGACCCTTTGTCGAAAGCTGAATCCTCGTTCGTATAAAAGATTCAGCAAACGCCTGATCGTCCAGCAATTTCTCATCTTTCAGTCGCTGAAGCGCGTCAGCGATCTGTCCCACGCTGAATTCCTTTTTTTCAAGATATTGCCGCATTTCCTGGTTGCTTCGCATACGGTATGAAAGGTAGCGCAAACCGGCGTGGTAAGCGCGAATGCCCTCCGCTTCCCGGCGCAGGCCGTCCAGCCGGCTTTCCGACAGAGGAAGCCCTTTTCTCAATTCGTCTTGTACCAGAACATCCTCGTGGACATTCAATGTCATTGTCTGCCCGTCATCGCGTGCAACTTCTATGTTATAAAAACCTTTCTCTTTTTCATCCGTCCTGATCTGGATGATCACAGGCATTCTTTTCATCCTCTCGTCAATCATCTGTATTATTTCCCGATGAGGGACTACCTGGGAACACTGTTTAATGACAGCCCCGATGACTTTATTGTTATATATTATACCTTAATTATCGCACAGTCATCGAATTATTTAATTTACTATTCTGAATATACGAGGTCAGCAGATTTTGAATTGTCAATAACTCTGTGGATAAGTGGATAACTGATACAAAGCCACGCCAATTGTAAAGAAAGCGTAAAGTCGAATTGTGATTAATTTTGTAGATAATTATTCGATCTGATGTGGATTGTGTGGATAACATCATTGAAATCCACTAAAAACAACTATAATAATTGTCAAGCCTGTGGATAGATCTGTGGATTGTGTTCATAACTTTGCATGACAAAAAAAGACATTTTTTTGCTGGGCCTTATTAAACGTGTCTTTTGTTTTTCGCTCCAATCAGGAGGGGCAAAATCAACATTGAATTTCAACATAACCAACAAAAAGCCTTCTGACAGATTGTTATTTTCCATCAGAAGGGATAAGAAATCAGTGGGTATGGCCAGGCAGTGATTTCTCCGCCATCAGTTCGTCAAGGCTATGGAAAGAATAGCCCTGTTTTTTAAGGTCATGAATAACCCGGGGAAGTGCTTCGGAGTTGTCACTTGAAACCGTATGAAGCAGCACAATGGCCCCCGGATGGATCCGGTTCATAATATGCTGATACGCGTAGTCGGCTCCATGTTGCTCGTCACGTACCCAGTCTTTATAGGCCGCCGACCAGAATACACTGACATAACCGGCTTCATCGGCCAGCCTGAGTGAACGCTCGCTGAACGTTCCCCGCGGAGGGCGCAGGTAAATCATTTTTTCCTTGCCAGTCAACTTTGTGTAGGCCTGTTTCAGTTTCAACAGTTCCTGCTCATACTTTTCATCACTGACCTTTGAGAGATCCGGATGCCCCCAGGAATGATTGCCGATGATATGGCCCTCTTCGACCATCCTTTTCACGAGCGCCGGCTGGTCGGTAATATAGTGGCCCGTCACAAAAAATGTCGCCGGCACTTTTTCCTTTTTCAGCGTATCAAGAATTTTCGGCGTATAGCCGGCCTCATAACCGTTATCAAATGTCAGATAGATATTCTTTTTTGTCGTATTCCCGATATAAATACCGTCATATTTCTTAAGCAGAGCTTCGTATTCCGGTTCCGTTGTCGCCGGCTGATTATTTTTTGCCGGTTTAAAATACCAGTCTGCCGCCGATCCCGGCCCCGGGCTCCAGACAAATCCGATCACCGCAATAAGTAAAGCCAGAACTATTTTTCTCAAGTCCGATCACCCCTCAGATGTTAGAGTGACCTGTTCGTTTTTATTTTATGTGTTCATCGCACGTCAGATTTTCCTTCCAGTCATCGCGGAAACGGCGGATCCGGATCTCAAATTCATTCATCATCTCGAGCAGTTTGTCCAGATCCTCCGCCTGCGCCGTCTCGCCGTCCAGCGCTTGGACCATGTACGCGATCAGCCGGATCCTGTCCTTCAGATAGACAACCTGATCTTTTTTCGAATGCACGGCTCTCCCCATTGTCCCCATCCCCTAACACTACTGTTTTACTTTTAACTGTAGCACAGAAAGGATTTATTTTTCATTGGCTATGTTTAAATTCAATGTTGTTTTTGCCCCTCCGTTGATCGGAGCGGAAGGCGCGAGACTCCTGCGGGATCAGCGAGCCAAGTGAGACCCCACAGCGAGGGCACCGAGCGAGGAGGGGAACGTTATTGTGCGAGGTAGCGCAGCGACACGTGATCCTGAATCGGCATCCATGCGCCAATACCCTGCTGCATGACGTTCTTCACATCTAGGCTTGCTTTGCCGCCCTTCAGCACCAGATAAACCTCGCCATAAGTAATTTTCCCTTTTTCATTGACTGCGGGTACATACCCGTAGAGATGGCCGATCTGTTTGGCCTGAACCTGATAGGGTCGGTCAATCTTTGTACCACTTCCGATAATTGTTGAAAAAGAGATGGGCAGATGTACCTTTTGCATCGCCTTTGCCATAATCAACTGGTTTACTTCATCTTTTTTTGGAACATTCGCCGTCAGTCCGCCGGTAATCCGCGTCTCTATCTTTTGAATATAGAGCAACTTTTGTCCTTCTTTGCTGCCCCGGGCGTCCACAGCATTATCATTGATTTTTTTATATTCCCAGTTCACGGAAGTTTCATTGGACACGTAATTCAGCGGCCATTCCCCCAGATAAATTTTAGCCGAATAACCGATCGACCATTTTGAGGGGCGGATCGATGACTCATTCAGGAGTTTGATCAGCGTCGGATTTTCAATCGGAACATTTGCTGTCTTCAGAAGTGATTGCGTGGGACCACCGGGCACCAGTTCCGAAGTGTCATGAGATGGATTCGGATAAGTATTCTCCTTGGAAATATCAATCACATGATCGGGAAGCTTATTCGTCAGTACGTTTTTAGCGTGGGCGGCCTGCGTAAAACAGAGTGCGATGACCAAGAAGAAGAGGAAGAAAGGGATGTTTTTCATGTCGGATCGCTCCTTTTTCCCTTATTCTCTTCACTGGAGAGAAAATTTATCCAAAAGGCTTTGTTAAAACTTGTCTATTCTTTTCCGTTCCAATCAATAGAGCAGCAAAAGCAACATTGATTTTTAACGGAGCCATTAAGAAAAACCGGGCAAAAATCGCCCAGTCCTAAAAACCCGTGATACGCATTGTTTTGCCTTCTTCCGGCGACGCTTCGGCTGCTCGCTTGCCGCGGGCGATCCGTGAGCCTCCTCGCTCGGTTCCCTCACTGTGGGGTCTCACTTGGCTCGCTGTCCCGCAGGCGTCTCGCACCTCCGCGTCTGAGTCCGAATGTATATTCGGCAGATTGAATCCATCGATCATTTTATACTTTCTTGTCCTTCAAAAAAAGAACGCCGGCACGTCATGTGCCGGCGAAATTCATTGTAAAAGCTTCAGTCAAAAAGATGCAGCTCTCCGATCCGCCAGGCGGCTTCGGCCAAGCGTTCGGGCTCGGTCAATAGTCCGACGCGGATATACTGCCCGCCCTGGGATCCGAACCCAATGCCCGGTGCGAGAACAACGTGCGCCTTGTCCAAGACATATTCAAAAAATGATTCGGAATTAAAGCCCTCCGGAACCGGCAGCCAGCCGAAGAAAGATCCCTCTGAAGGCGCCGCGTTCCAGCCTATTTTATGAGCAGCATCAAAGAACGCATTCCGCCTCGTCTCATAGCGCTGGACCAATTCACGGACGCAGTCCTGCGGCCCGAGCAACGCCTGGGCGCTCGCTTCCTGAATCCCGCCGAACAGGCTGACATAATAATGATCCTGAATCAGTTCAATGGCCTCGATCACGCTCGGATTGCCAAGGGCGAAACCAACGCGCCACCCAGCCATGTTATAAGTCTTCGAAAGAGTGTACATTTCAATGCCGACATCTTTCGCGCCTGGAGTCTGCAGAAAGCTGCGTGGCTTTATTCCGTCAAAGCCGAGCGCGCCATACGCAAAATCATGAACAACACAAATATTATGTTTTTCAGCAGTGGCTACCGTCTCCTCAAAGAAATCCGCGGGCGCCGTAACCGCGGTCGGATTGTTCGGATAGTTGAGAAACATCAGTTTCGCCTGCTCCAGCACATTTTCCGGAATCGACACGTAATCAGGGAGAAAAGCATTCTCTCTAAGAAGCGGCATTTTTTCAATCTTCAGATTGGCCAGTGCGAATCCGGACAGATAATCCGGATAGCCCGGATCAGGCATCAGCACCGTGTCTCCGCTGTTCAGCAGGCATTCGCCGATTTCAACCAGCCCTGTTTTAGAACCAAACAAAATGGCAACTTCCGTTTTCGGATCAAGATCGACATTGTATTCACGCTTATAGAAAGTCGCGATCGCTTCTTTTAGAAAGTCGTAACCCCGAAACGGAGAATATTTATGGTACAGCGGATTCTCTGCGGCTTTCTGCAGCGCGCGCACGATGTGTTCCGGTGTCGGCTGATCCGGGTTGCCCTGCCCCAGATTGATGACATCGTAGCCCTTGGCAATGGCGGCATTCGTTTTCACCACGAGATCGGCAAAAAATTGTTTAGGAAGCCGATTCAGGGCATTTGATTTTGAATAGTTAACCATGAAAATCACACCTCACTGAGCATTTTAGATCATTTTCAATCACGCTTGATTACGGATATAATAAATAGAAGAGTTAATGTCATTGTCGAAGAAAAAAAGGAATTTGTAAAGCCTGATCCATATGCCTTTTTTGTTATTGGAGGAACTAAGATGAAAATTGCACTCATACAGCTGGACGTCGCTTTCGGAGATCCAGAGAAAAATGTTCATCAGTCGAAAAAAATGATCGACAGTGTGTTAAAGGAAAACATTGACACAATCCTACTTCCGGAGCTGTGGACCACAGGTTATGATCTGGAACATCTTCAGGAAACAACGGACAATAACGGAGAAAACATAAAAAGAATAGCCGGGGGATGGGCGAAAGAAAATCAGGTGAACATCATCGCTGGCTCGATTGCCCGTAAAACGGAACAGGGCATATTCAATACGTTCATCGCTTTCGACCGAGCAGGCAATTGTATTAAAGAATACAGCAAAGTCCACCTTTTTCGTTTAATGAATGAAGAAAAATATCTGACCGCGGGGGATCAGGACGGCCTTTTTTCTCTTGACGGTGTTCAGGCGGCCGGCTTTATCTGCTACGACATCCGCTTCCCTGAATGGATACGGAAACACGTCCTTTCAGGCGCCAGGCTTCTCTTTATTCCTGCCGAGTGGCCAAAACCGCGGCTGGATCACTGGCGCACTTTGCTTACCTGCCGGGCGATTGAAAATCAATCCTATGTCATCGCCTGCAACCGCGCAGGCAGCGATCCGGATAATGAATTTGCCGGACACTCGATGGTGATCAGTCCCTGGGGGGAGATTCTTGCCGAGGCTGGCGAAGAAGAATCTGTGATCACGGCGGACATTGATCTTTCTGCCATCGACACAATCCGGTCCCGCATTCCTGTTTTTGAAGACCGCAGGCCCGAACTGTATTGAATGAGCTTCTGTCAGCCCCTCATTAACCGCCCAACTCACTTGTGAAAGGAAATTCGAATGACTTCCCGTTTTTATGATTCGTTTCGTTTATCATTATTAATTGGTTCTGTGTTTATCTGCGGCACGGCTGAAGGCATGCTGCTTCCGTTAATTGCCTCTCTGCTGGAAAAGGAGGGCGTGCCCGTCATCATCAACGGCGCGGGAACGACCGCGCTTTATCTCGGGATGCTGCTGACCCTTCCTTTTATGGAAAAACCCATGCAGAAATTAGGCTACAAAACCTTCCTATTCACGGGGCTGATGATGATCACAGTGTCGCTTTGCCTTTTCCCGCTCTGGTTTAATTTAGGTTTCTGGTTCCTTTTGCGACTGGTGGTCGGCATTGGTGACAGCATGCTCCACTTTGCCGCACAAACTTGGATCACAATTGGAAGCCCTTATAAAAAAAGGGGAAGAAATATTGCGATCTATGGATTGTCCTTTGGCCTCGGGTTTGCCGCAGGCCCGCTGCTCGTCCGTCTGCTTGTTTTCGGTACAGCTGTTCCCTTTATAACGGGCGCATTGCTCTGTCTCATCTTTCTGTTCCCTCTGCTGCTGCTGAAAAATGAATATCCGGAAAAAAACGTTCAGCAGGAGATTAGCCTTGTCAATGGTTTTGTGAGATACGGGCGGGCGACCGCCGCCGTATGGTCCGGGCTTGTCGCGACCTTCGGATATGGCTTTATGGAAGCCTCTCTCAATAACAGTTTTCCGGTTTTCGCTTTGAGAAGTGGTTTTGGTCTGGATGATATTTCTTCGCTTCTTCCAGTATTTATCGCCGGAGGGCTTCTGACACAGCTTCCGATCGGCATGATCGGTGACCGAATCGGCTGGAAAATTCTTCTTCCACTACTTTCACTATCCGGTGCCGCGGCCTTCGCTTTCTCAGGAGTCATGTCCGGGAGCTATTATGGGCTTTTCATCACATTTATGGCCGCAGGCATGCTGATCGGTTCGCTGTACTCACTCAGCATGAGCTATGTCAGTGCCATTCTGGACCGCCCGCTGATCCCACTCGGCAATATCCTGATGAGTATTTGTTACAGTATCGGAGCCATGGCCGGCCCGGTTGTCAGCAACTCACTGATCGTGCCTGTCCCCAAGGGCGGCCTGTTCTATAGTATCTCCGCAATGTTACTTATTGTCTCGGCCAGTTCGGTCATCCATCAAAAGATCCGCACGAGGAAAAACAGGTTGTCTGTAAAACAGAACTTAGGAAGCGCGCAGTAATTTTTTTAAATCACTGGCTCCACTTAAAGTGACTGATTCCCCTCAAAAGTGACGGATTAAAGTAAAGATTAACGCTCGCCAATGCGCCGCATAAACTGTAAGGGCATCCCCTTCAGGGAGGTCCATTTGGGAGGAATGATCTTTGAAAAAAAATCTGATCCTGCCCGACCTGTCAATGGCGACCCATTGGATGAACAGGCAGGTAACCCGGGAAAGTCTGCTTGGTAAACCAACACTGATTTATTTCTGGTCGGTCAGCTGCTTCAAATGCAAGCATTCGCTGCCGGTTGTTCAGTCAATCCGCGATGGGTATTCCGGTATCATGAATATCATTGCGATTCATATGCCGCTGTCTGAAAATGATCTTGATGTTAATGAAGTGGCCCGGGTCTGCGCCGAATACGTGATCAGCGAACCGGTCCTGATTGACAACGGACATCGACTGGCGGATGCTTTTGGCAATCGTTTTGTTCCCGCTTATTATCTGTTCGACAGCCGCGGGCAACTGTCTGAATACCATCTCGGTGAGCGCGGTGTGATGCGAATCCGGGATGCCGCAGACCGTTTGCTGTCATTATCATGAAAGAAAAATCATCACTTTGTATCTGAAAAAGCGGCCGACGCTGTAAAGAAAACGGCCGATGATTGTTCCTGCTGCGTTGAGCAGCAGATCATCGATATCAAAAATCCGCGCGGCAAATAAATACTGCACCGTTTCAATCATCAGGCTGAAAAGAATGCCGCATCCAATAGTCAAAAGAAAAAATCTCATTCGAAGCGATACAAGGGGAAGCAAAAAACCCAGAGGAATGAACAGCGCAATATTTCCCAGCACATTTTTCAAAATCAGCAGAGAATCCCGGCTTCTCAGCATCAGCCGAACACTGCTGAAAATTTCCAGGTTGACTGACTTTCCATACGTATAATAGTTATGTGTGAAGAGCGTGAGAATGAGCAGCACCGTTAAGTAACAGGCGAGTAATACAATAAAGAGTGCCCGCTTTCCCGATATCCCTTGATTCAACTGGCATGCCCCCTACCGCTATAAATATGAGGCAAGTCCGTTTTCAATGACCGACTTGTTCCTTTACCTTAAAAATATCCGATTCAAAAAATCAACTTTCAGATCAAAAATTTATTTCTCCTGCCCGCATCGAGATGATAACAAACTGCATTGATCTCTCCGCCGAGAATCACGGTAAAGGCTGTCAGATAAAACCATACCATTAATATAATGATCCCGCCGAGTGTGCCGTAAGTTGATGAATAGTGCCCGAAATAGCGGACATAAAATGAAAAGGCGTAAGATGCCAGCTGCCAGCCGAGGCCGGCGGTCACGGCGCCGATTATGACATCTCTCAATTTCAGCAGCATATTCGGACCCAGCATATATAGAAAAGCGAAGATGATAATAATCACAGCAAATGTGACAAGGGTACTGACGATCGACCACAGATCGGAAAATGTATCCGGAAAACCAAGCCGATGAAACAGTCCTTCGGCCCACGCCGCCGAAGCCACATTGATAGCCAGGGTCATTGCAATCGCGAAGATCATGGCCACAGTCAAACATATTGCCAGAACCTGTGTCAGGATAAAGTGACGGGTTTCTTTGACATGATAAGCCTGATTCAGAGCGCGGATCAAAGCATTTACAGCACCTGACGCCGGCCAGAGGGTGGCAATCACACCGATCGAAAGCAGGCCACCGCTTTTTGTAAATACGCCGCCAAGATTCTGACTGATCAGTGTCATGACTTCCCCTGGAAGGTACTGGCCAACGAACGGAATGACCTGTGCCTGTGTCAGCCCGAGATAAGGAAGGATGGCAAACAAAAAAATCACAAGTGGAAAAAGTGACAGCAGAAAATAATAAGCCAGTGTCGCCGCCAGATCCACTATGTGATCATTAACAATTCGTTTGCCGAGAAGCCTGATGAAGACTTCCGTCTCTCTGATTAACCTTCTTTTCCCCACATTTCTCATCCCCGAGCTTTTCCCTTTTCTCTATCTGGGATTGAATGATGAAGTGCCAACGTTTTTCTTCTTCCCGGATCCCGTTCTCACGCTTGACTTGTACCTATTTCCATCCGCCGTGTGATGCTTCGGCATCGTACCGGGATTCGGTACGGTTGTTTCATTTTCAAGACGCTGCAGCGCATCTTTTTCCGAGTCAATCAGAACAGGTTCTTCATAACGTGTGATATTCTGTCCCGCACGCCTGATTTTTCCGGCCATCTCGGCGATCTCATTTCCGGCTTCCATCACGTATTGGTAGGTATTTCCCGTGCTGAAACGGGCCTTTTCTGCGTGATCAATCATTTGCTGGAAATCTTCAGAGACTTCCCGTGCAAGCCCTTTGAGGCGTGTTCCGGTCACCGTCAGATACCGGCCGACCTGATCAGGATGCCTGTACACGGTCTGGATCAGCTTGCCGCCGCTCGCGGCCGCAGTTGACACGCGGTTTCCCCAAACCGCGCGTGTTTCACGGCTGAAAAGCGATAAGCCGCAGCCAACCAGGCCACCGATCAGCATAAATCTGCCCATCCGGCTGTTGCCATAAATGCTCATCAGACTTTGCCTCCTTGCAGTATCTATAATCCCTAATTGGATTATATCTGTAGTCTGCGCAGAGAACCCGGTTAATATTGTGGAAAAAGAAGCCTTAGAGTGAAATAAAAAATCGTCCCGGTTCTTATCGATGCACTAGAATTCTGAGCAGTTCATCGGTTCCTTTATCAATTAATTGGTAAACCGTATCAAACCTGCCGGTGTAATAAGGATCTGGTACATCCGATCCACCGCTGTCATTCAGGAGCTGCATAAAACGGCTGATTTTGTATCTAAACTGTTGATTATTACCTGCCAGCTGCAGTAGATCGCGCTCATTGTTCCGATCCATGGCGATGATCCGGTCAAACTGCACCAGGTCTTCAGGAACCACTGTCCGCGCGTGAATGCCGTTAAAAGAAATTCCGGCTTCTTTCAATATTTTCCGCGTTCCGAAATGAGGCAAATCCCCGGTGTGCCAGTCACCGGTTCCTGCAGAATCCACCTGAATCCGGTCTCCGGCACCAGCCTTCCTGACTTTATCACGAAGCACGGCTTCCGCCATTGGTGAACGGCAAATATTTCCCAGACAAACAAAAAGTACGCGAATCATTTTTTCTCATCCCTATTTTAACGCGAATTTTATCACTGCGAAAGCGATTACTTACATATTTCGTTCATTTCAAGCTTATGTCCCATCATAGCAATTAATTGGAGAAACCACAAAATCCATGGGGCATTGTTCTCCAACTTTTATGCTAAAATTGGTGAAGAAAAAAGAATAAGGAGAACACTATGAAAACACTGAATCAACAATGGAATCTGGATCCGATTTTTTCAGGTGACAGCCACTCATCGGACTACATTAACTTTCTGGATCAACTGGAAAGTGAGATGGCAGCGTATAAAAAGGATCTCAAAGCAATCGTAAAACCATTCAACGCGGACGACGCCGATGATTTCCGCGAGTGTGTCCTGACTTATGAAAACCTGGACAAAAGGCTGAGCGAGGCGGCTGCATTTGCCGAATGCCTCACGGCGCAAAATATGAAAGATGAAGCGGCGCTGACGCTGAGCAGCCGAATTCAGTCCCTGTCCGCTGCATTCGCTTCATGTGACACCCTGCTGAATACACTGCTCCGCGCCATTTCAGATCATGACTGGCAGAAGCTTGCCGGAGATGGAATGAAAGACGTCCATTTCGCCCTTCAGGAAAAAAGGGACCTTTCAAAAAAGAAGCTCCCTTCCGAACAGGAAGAACTGATCGGCAGCCTGTCGGTCGATGGCTATCACGCTTGGGGCAATCTGTATTATGCGCTCGTAGGAAAAATTAAAATCCCGTTTGACCATCCGGAAAAAGGGAAAGAAACCCTATCAGTCAGCCAGGCCGATAATCTGCTCGACGATGCCGACCGCGGCACCCGGAAAGCGGCATTCAGCGCGCTGGAGACGGCATGGTCGGACAGCGCCGACCTGTTTGCCGCCACATTGAATCATGTTGCGGGCTACCGCCTCTCTGCTTACAAGGCGCGGGGCTGGGACGATTTTCTTGATGAACCGCTGGACTACAACCGCATGTCACGGAAAACACTGGATACAATGTGGCGGACAATTGATGAATATAAACCTGAATTCGTAAAATTTCTCGACCGAAAAGCCAAACTTCTCGGATTAAAAAAATTATCATGGTTTGATGTCGACGCCCCGCTTACCCGCAGCAGAAGAAAGGTTTCATATGAAGAGGCTGCGGACTTTGTCGTCGACAACTTCAGAACTTTTAATCCGAAAATGGCGGACTTCGCGAAGAACGCACTGGAAAACCGCTGGATCGAAGCCGAAAATCGACCGAATAAACGGCCCGGCGGTTTCTGCACCAGTTTCCCGATCGCCGGACAGTCGCGCATCTTTATGACCTTCAGCGGAACGGCATCGAATACGTCAACAATTGCGCACGAACTGGGCCACGCCTACCATCAGTCAGTGATGAATGACCTGCCCTACCTCTCCCAACACTACGCGATGAATGTGGCGGAAACGGCATCCACTTTTTCAGAAATGATCGTCGGAGACGCCGCCGAATCTGCGGCAAAAACCAAAGAAGAAAAGCTGGCCTTTCTAAGCAATAAGCTTGAACGCAGTGTTGCGCTGCTGATGAATATTCACGCCCGTTTCCTTTTTGAAACACGCTTTTATGCCGAGCGGAAAAAAGGTGTGGTTAACATCGACCGCCTGAATGAATTAATGCTTCAGGCTCAGAAAGAGGCTTATCTGGATTCGCTTGATGTCTATCACCCGACATTCTGGGCTTCCAAGCTTCATTTCTATATTACAGACTGGCCGTTCTATAACTTCCCGTATACCTTTGGCTTCTTGTTCAGTACAGGGATTTACGTGCGTGCTTTAAAAGAAGGCAAATCCTTTGCTGAAAAATATGACGCCCTGCTTCATGACACAGGCAGGATGACAACCGAACAGCTTGCCGAAAAGCATCTGGGTGCCGATCTGAACAAACCTGATTTCTGGCGCTCGGCGCTGGATTATTGTGTGCAGGATGTCCGTAAATTTCTCACCCTCACCGAATGAGGAAATATACAAAACCTGAGCCGTTATCATAGACAAAAAAACTTTTTGATTATAGAATAAAGAGACACGGTAATCAATAATCATTTTAACTTACGTAAACATGCTGTCATCCAATCGGATGGCAGCATGTGTCGTTTTAAGGGTTGTGAAGATGATTACCATTCTCAATTAGAAATAATCATTTTCATTCGTCAACAGTTTGAAAGATGAATCAAGCAAATAACAGGGAGAGGTTAAGATTATGGAACAAGCAGTGAACGGAATGAGTCAGAAACTGAATGTCCTCCGCGCCGGTGTACTTGGGGCGAACGACGGCATCGTTTCAACAGCAGGTATTGTCATAGGTGTCGCCGGTGCCACAACAAACACGATGACACTGGTCATTTCAGGATTGGCCGGTCTCGTGGCCGGAGCTCTGTCGATGGGTGGCGGGGAGTATGTTTCCGTCAGCACACAGAAGGACACAGAAAAAGCGGCAGTTGAGTTGGAAAAAGCGGAACTCAGGGACGATTATGAAGGGGAAGTCAATGAACTCGCAAAAATTTATGAAAAGAACGGATTATCGGAAGAGCTGGCCCGAAAAGTTGCTGTCGAACTGATGAATAAAGATGCGCTCAAAGCGCACGCGGCTGCGGAGCTGGGCGTGAACCCCGGCGATTTTGTCAATCCGTGGCACGCCGCATTCTCATCGATGATCTCATTTACGATCGGAGCGATTCTTCCTTTTTTGTGCATTGCTCTGATACCGGGTTCGATGCGCGTTCTATTTACCGTGATCGCCGTTCTGTTCGCACTGGGCCTGACCGGATACATCAGCGCCAAGCTGGGCGGAGCGCCGGCTTGGCCGGCGATTCTCAGAAATGTGCTTGTCGGCGCGCTGACGATGACTATCACATACACCGTCGGCCATTTGATCTGAGGAAAAACAAAATTATTATTTGAGCCATTTCCTAAGGGGAATGGCTCTTTTTTCATGCCTTGAAAAGCGATCAGCTCCCCCCTGTCCCATTTTTCAGCTATAATGATCTATATATTTGTACGGGCAGATGTGCACCCGGCAGAGTGCGTTGTTTCAGAGAGGAGAATGGATTTTGACTGTAGAAAGAGATCGATTGGTTCACCGCATCCGCACAGCTTCGAAAAAAGAGCCTGCGGATTTAGTTATAAGAAACGGGAAAGTGATTGATGTTTTCAGCGGAACACTGATGGAGACAGATGTCGCCATCACAGGCGGCATCATTGTGGGACTGGGAAGTTATGAGGGCAAACAGACTCTGGATGCCGGAGGAAAGATAATAAGCCCTGCGCTGATCGACGGTCATGTTCACATTGAATCATCCATGCTGACGCCGGGAACCTTTGCCGGCGTGCTTGCCGCCCACGGCGTGACATCGGTCGTGACCGACCCGCATGAAATTGCGAATGTACTCGGCGCGGATGGCATCCGTTTTATGCTTGAGCGTGCGAAGGGCAGCCTGATTGACATCTATGTCATGCTTCCGTCCTCTGTTCCTGCCACCTCATTTGAGCACAACGGGGCCACACTTCATGCTGAAGACCTGGAACCTCTTTTTGAAAATGATCATGTACTTGGTCTTGCAGAAGTGATGGATTTTCCGGCGGTCCTGAATGCCGATTCGCTGATGGTCGACAAACTGCTAATGACCCGCAGGCATACGTGGCGGATTGACGGGCACGCGGCCGGGCTGGATGCAGACGGCATTAATGTGTACACAGCTGCCGGAATCCGGACTGATCATGAATGTGTGAACATAGACGAGGCCAGAGATCGCCTGTCGCGCGGGATGTACGTGATGATCCGTCAGGGTACTGTTGCCAAGGATCTCCCGCAGCTGATCGGCCTAGTCAATGAAGTTAACAGCAGACGCTTCCTGTTCTGCACCGATGACAAGTATACGGATGACCTTATTGCGGAGGGCAGTGTGGATCACAATGTCCGGATGGCAATCCGCAGCGGTCTCGACCCAATCACCAGCATCAAAATGGCTTCATTGAATACGGCTGAATGCTATGGATTGCAGGCAAAAGGTGCGATTGCGCCGGGCTATGAAGCAAATTTTCTGCTGCTTGACGATTTGGACAGTTTTTCAATCAATAAGGTTTACGTGCGCGGAGAACTGGTTGCTGAAGATGGAAAACCCGTGTACAAAAGCATGGCTTCAATAAAGGCTGCGGATCACCCGCTCATTCTGCCTGAACTGACACCGGAAAGCTTTCGAATGAACATCGGTCCATCTCAAAAAGCGCACGTGATTGAAATCATTCCAAACAGTCTGGTCACCCGCGACAGCATTGAAAAAGTACCAGTTCTGAACGGTGTTTTTACCTATTCAGAAGAAAAAGATTTGCTTAAAATGGCTGTTATTGAGCGTCATAAGGGCCTCGGCACCGTCGGACTGGGCATCGTTAAAGGGTTCGGTCTTACATCCGGCGCCATTGCAACAACGGTCGCTCATGATTCCCACAATCTGGTCGTCGCTGGCTGCAGTGACAGAGACCTCATCGTTGCAGCTGAGCGGCTGAAAGAAATACAAGGTGGTATGGTTGTTGTGAATCACGGAAAAGTAGTGGCGGAACTTGCCCTGCCGAT
The DNA here is from genome assembly GCF_004684935.1 of Sporolactobacillus shoreae. Classification (GTDB taxonomy): domain Bacteria; phylum Bacillota; class Bacilli; order Bacillales; family Sporolactobacillaceae; genus Sporolactobacillus; species Sporolactobacillus shoreae. The sequence goes on along the minus strand of NZ_SRJD01000024.1, from coordinate 9,958 downwards.
CGCCGGATTAATGACCGACGCGCCAGCCGAAGAAGTCGCTGAAAAGCTTGAAGAATTAAGAAAAGCGGCAACCGCTCAGGGAGCTTCCAAGGCGTTTAACCCGTTTCTGACTCTATCATTTCTCAGCCTTCCGGTCATTCCCGATCTGAAGCTGACGGACACCGGGCTTTTTGATGTTCGCGCATTCCGCCACATCACGGTTTCCAATGATTAACCGTTTTCCATCAAGGAGGTTTCTTTTTTTGTCACTGCCAGAAGCATTTATTGAAAAAATGACTCGTTTGCTCGGACCGGAATCGGAATACTTTTTTAAGACCTATGACCAGAAACGCGCTTTCGGGCTACGCGCCAACCTGCTGAAAACGTCGGGTGAGCAACTGAAAAAGCTTCCGGAGTTCCACTTAAAACCGGTTCCATTCTGCCCATCCGGATTTTACTATCAGGAGGCGGACGAACCTGGAAAACACCCTTTCCACCAGGCAGGACTTTATTACATACAAGAACCCAGCGCGATGTTTGTAGCAGAAAGGTTGGACGCAAAGCCCGGGGAACGTGTTCTTGACCTCTGCGCCGCACCCGGGGGGAAGTCGACACAGATCGCTGTTTCCATGCAGAACCGTGGTCTCCTTGTCAGCAATGAAATCTACCCGAAACGGGCCAAATCACTTTCTGAGAATATTGAGCGGATGGGAATCACAAACGCCCTGGTTACCAATGAAACACCGGAGCGGCTCGCTGAGTATTTCCCGGGCAATTTCGACAAAATTCTCGTGGATGCGCCCTGCTCGGGTGAAGGCATGTTTCGGAAGGATCCGGATGCCGCGCAGTACTGGAGTCCGGATCACGTCAGAGAATGTGCCGCGCTTCAGAACCAGATTCTTGACCATGCTTACAGTATGCTGCGTGAAGAAGGCATACTTGTTTATTCAACATGCACCTTTTCCCCTGAAGAAGATGAGCAGATGATCGACCATTTTCTAAAAAAATACCCGGATATGGAAGTCTTACCCATTGAAAAGACAGGCGGTGTTGAAGATGGGCGTCCGCAATGGACGGATTCAGCAAATTCCGAGCTAAGAAAAACTGCCCGGCTCTGGCCGCACCATCTGGACGGAGAAGGACATTTTGTCGCAAAGCTCCAGAAGCACGGCCCGTCCTTAACGAAAAGAATCAAGCCTGTGTCATCCGTGAAAGAATCCTCGCTGAAGGATTATCGCCAGTTTGAGAAGCAGACTTTGGCTGAAAAATTGGCCGGTTCCTTTTACTTTGCGGGCAATCAGCTTTTTCTTCTGCCCGACGGTTGTCCGGACTTTAGCCAATTGAAAGTGATCCGCGCCGGGCTTCACCTGGGCGAGCAGAAGAAAAACCGTTTCGAACCAAACCACGCACTGGCGTTGGCGATGCCGGCCGTCTCCTTCCAATCCACCTTTCCGCTCGAATCCTCAGGCACTGACTGGGATCATTATCTGCGGGGCGAAACACTGCCCGCGCCTGCCTCTCTAAAAGGATGGACAGCAGTCACTATTGACGGATTCACACTTGGCTGGGGAAAAGCCGCCGGCGGTACGTTAAAAAATTTTTATCCCAAAGGGCTACGTCTCAGGGGACTAAATCACTAAAAATTCGGGAGGTTTTTACGCAATGATACTCTTGAAAAAAGGAGATACGGTTGGCTTGACTTCCTGCTCTGACGGATTGCGGCCGGAAGAGGAGCCAATCGTGGGGAAAGTGATCCATACGCTGACTTCTCTTGGACTTCGAGTAAAAACGGCCGAAACCATTTTTCAACAGAATGACAAGCCATTCAGTGGATCACCCGCTCACCGTGCCAGCGAACTGATGCGTTTCTTCAATGATCCGGATGTGAAAATGATTTTCGATCTGTCCGGCGGGGACAGCGCCAACCAGATTCTTCCTTGCCTGGACTTTGCCGCGATTCGCACATCTCAGGCAATGTTCACCGGCATCAGCGATTTGTCCGTGGTCAATAACGCCATCTTTGCCCGAAGTGAAAAACCATCCTGCCATTACCGAATTAAGAACCTGGCAGGGCTGTTTGCCGCGGAACAGAAGAAATTTTTTGAAGATTATATTATGGGCGAACCAGCACCTTCACCCTTCACTTACAGATGGCTGCGGGGCCACGATATGAAGGGCATCGTGATCGGCGGCAATATCCGCTGTTTTCTGAAACTGGCCGGCACCAGGTTTTTCCCTGACACGGAGGGGAAAATTATTTTTCTGGAAGCGCTTGGCGGTGGCGCCGCGCGCATGGCTTCGCTCCTTGCCCAGTTAGATCAATTATCTGTGTTCCGCAAGTGCCGCGGTGTTCTGCTTGGAACCTTTTCAGAGATGCAGAAAAAAGAGTTGAAGCCTTCGATCGAACAGCTTGTCCTTGAAATCACTGAGAAATATGATGTGCCCGTGGCCAAAACCGAACAGTTGGGACATGGAGGAGATGCACGATGCATTCTCATCGGGTCGCCCCTTTCTCTCAACTAGCTGGAGTATAAGAAAAACTGGACAAAAATCGCCCGATCTCTAATCATTGACCCTGTATTATTGAGATGTTGGATCAACGCTTCGGTTGCTCGCTTGCCGCGGGCGATCCGTGAGCCTCCTCGCTCGGTTCCCTCACTGCGGGGTCTCCCTTGGCTCGCTCTCCCGCAGGCGTCTCGCACCTCCGCTTTGAATCTCATCCAGGGCCTTGTTTTATTGGCCAGATTTTTACTTCCTTACCTTTTAAAAAAATCCTCAGCGCAAGCGAGGATTTTCGAAGGGTAAGAATTTGACGTTAATGATATAAAGCAAACAGCAGGATGCAGGGCGCAAGAAACGGCAATCCGAAAAGGAAGAACCGCAGACTGGAGCCGACCCGCTCTCCCCTGTCTTTTGGGGTTTCCGTCCAGTAATTGGCACGATTCCGATCCCCGCTGACAAATGTCTCCGACAAAAGACCAACGATCAGTAAACAGGCCAAGGCGATTAATCCGGTGATTCCGGCAAGAATCAAATGGTAAGGCGTGAGAACACCGATGATCAGTAAAAGTGCACTTAAACCAAGTCCGAACAAAAAAATTTTCACGGACATCATCTCCCGTTTTTTTTATTATATCAAAATTTTGAATAAATTGGGTGCGTTTTTGCCATCAACCGTCTTTCGCGTGGGCGTGGTCGCTTTTGAGGCGACCAATCATTTTTTTCCATTTAAACTCTTTATGTGTTGTAAATGTATCCCGATGTGACCGATACCGAGAATGATCGCCGAAACGATCAGCCAAATAACTTTGCCGTATATTCCGAGCAAAAGAAAAGCCACTACGGGTAACAACGCCCCCGGCACGGGTATTCCGAGAAAACTGCGATAAAAATCAATGACCGTTTGTTTGCTCCGGAAGTATCGTATCCAGTTGATTTCATACAAAATCATCAGCAAAGAGGATACAAACAACCATACAGTCCACGGTTCGAACGAATGCGGGCTGTAGTCGCTGAAAAACAATATCGTCATTGTGCACAGCACTTGCCCGGCGCGCTCAAACACGAGCAGAACTTTGTTTTCATCTGAAGGCTCATAGCCCTCCGATTTATACCGTGCCCACATGATGTTGGGTACTTCCAGCATTAACATATAGATCAGCCCGATAGATGAAAATCCTAAATGCCCAAGCATGCTCACCCTCCCAACAAGAGCTGGCTACAACTGAACAGCGACTCGTTACTCTCGAAACTGTTCTACGACATCGTCTCCCTTTTTTTATTATATCAGAAAATTTCCGGAGAAAATGGATACGTTTTCATTAATATAGGAAATCTATTAACAAGGACATCGATCCGTTCCTCTACTTATTACGGCACCATCTAATTTGGGCCATTCACCCCTTATTGATCCAATCATTGACGTATTATTGTTTGTGGAATTATTGATCCATTAAAAGGAAGAAATAATCATGGCGAAAAATAAACTCATATTCATGTATCACCTCATCGTTGTTCTTTTAATATTGTCGTCCGTTACTTTAGTCTTATTTTCTTTTTTTCATAAGATAAGTATGATTGATTTCCCCTATAACGACATCAATAACGGCATCCTTCTGCTATTTGTCATTGATTACTGTGTCAGATTGTTCACCGCTCAGGACAAAAAACACTTCTTGATCGAAAATGCATTTGATCTTCTGGGACTTATCCCCATGCATCCGCTTTTCGTCATTTTTCGATTGGCCAGAATTGTTCGCATCCTGCGTTACCATCACATATTTGTGGTTCTTGGTATTGATGGAAAGTTCACCGGCAGCATTCATCAATTCATTTATTCCACAGGTGTTATCTATTTATTTTCAATCAGTGTGGTTATTCTGGTACTGAGTGCCCTACTCTACTCGATGGTGGAAAAAATATCTTTGTCCAATGCACTCTGGTGGGCGATCACTACGGCAACAACGGTCGGTTACGGGGATATCTATCCACGGACATTTGTCGGAAAAATTATTGCGTCCATCCTAATGATTGGCGGTATCGGTTTTATCGGTTTGTTAACCAGTACCATTACTGATTTTTTCACGGTCACCAAAGAGCATGAGGGCACCGATGAAGCAGATCTCAAAAAGCTCATTGTGACGATCGATGAACTATCCAGGAAGGTTGATCACTTATCCGATCAGGTCAATCATTTAAACAAGCAGTCAAACAAACCGGACAGGAAAAAATGAGGACGGACTAAATGATATTCTGCTCAACTAAAAAGTCCTTGTCCCGCATGACTTTTTCATAATCATCAACCCGGATCAACCGGTGACTGGCGGAGAAAACAGCGGCTTGTTGGAAAATGCCGTCCACATAGGCAAAATCGTGTGTGGAGCAAATAATGGTTTTGCCTGATTGATTCAGTCTAATCATAAACTGACGAAGAAAGCGTTTGGTTTTTGGATCCAAGTTATTCATCGGCTCGTCAAAAACATAGACGTCGGGATTAAGTGCCACTGCCGCAGCGATCGCGACACGCTTCTTTTCACCTCCGCTCAGGTGATAAGGCTCTCTGTCTGACAGTTCACTGATCTGAAGCAGTTCCATCGTGTCTTCGACTCTTTGCCTGACCTCCGATTCAGCCATGCCCATCTGATTCAGTCCGAACGCGATCTCATCATGGACGCTGCTGCAGAACAACTGGGTGTCCGGATTCTGAAAAATAAAGCCGACCTTTTTATGAAACTGCCTCGCAAACTTTTTATCTTTCAACTTTTTTGCGTTAATCGCCGTACCATGAAACAGGTACTCCCCAGAATCTGCCAGGATCAGTCCGTTGATCAGCTTCATCAGTGTCGACTTACCGCTTCCGTTGGCTCCAATCAGAGCGATCGCTTCACCCTGTTCGACTCGGAGGGATACATCGCTGAGCGCCTGAGACTGATTGGGATAGGCATAAGATATGTTTTTCAGTTCAATCACTTTTTCTCATCCTCACTCAAAAATGAAAAAGGCCGCAATGAGCAAGCCGATAAATACAAAGCATATGTCGTCTGCCAGATGAAAAGCCGGCCTCATTCTTCTTTTGTATGTCCCCGTGAATCCTCTACAGGTCATGGCATCAAACAAATCGTCAGCCATGGTTTTTGATTTGAGAAAAAGGGTCCCCGCGATCCCTGCTAAAGACTGCGCGCCCTTTTCCGAGTGCCCGACAGAACGTATCTTTAACGCATAAAACATGGCGAGCGCAAAATCTCCTAGAACCGCGATGTACTTCAGGGTAATGTCAAGAATCAGAATGAAAAGATCCGGCATATGAAAAAATTTCAATGCACCGGTCATTTCATACCAGGACGTGGAAAGCGCCAGCAGGCCTGAAAAAGAAACGGTCAACCAGACCTTGGCCACAATCAGTTCAATATGATTGCTGAAGCCGAATAACAGAGCTGGCAGAAGGGTAACAAACGTGAACAACGCCGACATGACACCGAGCGCGAGTATTCTTTTCAGGAGCTGAGTCGGTAGAACACTCAGTAATACCAACAGACTGACGGAGACCAGCCAGACAAATGAAGGACTCCTACTCAGTGACACAAGGAAAATCAAAAAAACCACGGCTGGAAGCTTAACTCTCGGCTGCACCCGGTTCAGGATACCGCCACTTCTTCTCCTGCTCCTGAGACCGGCAAGGATTTCCGCAAGGCCCTTAATATTTTTTTCAATGAATGAGGCTCTTTTCCCGTCAGGTATGTAATCATCATTCCGGGTCAGCCATTCAGGAAACTCCATTTCATGTTTCAACTCCGCACATCTTTTTTCTTTTTAAATCGGATCACTCTGAAGACAATAATGAGGATGGCGCAGCCAGCAACGGCTGAAAGGATATAGCCGAGGCTTTCCGGAATGCCGCTGATTCGATAGCCGGCCATCATCGCCCGATAGTCAAATCCGTGAGCCATCCCAGAAGGAAGGTAGCCTAGCGAGCGGCTGAGAACCTGTTTGTTCCACTCCCCCCAGGCGCTCGCCGCGGCCAGCAGACCGAGCGGCGTCAGCATGACCAGAAAAAGAAGGAGTCCAGCCATTTTTTTATAGGCGACAGGACCGGATTGATGCAAAGTCTCCGGTGAAACTTTTTCTACAAAAGCGAGAACACCCGTGGTGAAAATGATTTCAGCGGCTCCCGCAAAGGTCAGGTGCGGAATCAGCATGGCAGGAATTGAGACCTGAAGCGGATAGGGTGAATATAGCGGCAGGCCTTTTGCATCTGTAAAAAGCAACGGCTGAATGCCGAATTCAATGCCCGCAAAGAGTGCGGCAAGATTGATTGCGACATAGGCGGCAATGGCCGCGGCAACCATCCGGCCTTTTTCCGATTTCAGCCAGATTGAAAGGAACCGGTAAAGGGCGTAACCCGCAAAAGGCATGACAAAAGCCATATTGAAGAGATTGGCGCCAAGCGCCAGGATGCCGCCGTCACCAAAAAACAGACTTTGAATCAACAGTGCGGCGGCGATGGCCAGGCACGCCGCCTCCGGACCCAGAATAATCGCCAGCAACGTACCGCCGACAGCATGAGCCGTGGTACCTCCCGGAACCGGCACGTTGAACATCATCATCAGAAAGGAAAGCGCCGCGCCGACACCAATCAATGGCAGCCTGCTTTCAGACATCTTCGTCTTCACTCGTCGGACGGAAACCGCAAGTACGGGAACCATGGCAGCACCCATGACCAAACACGTCTGCGGACTCAGATAGTTGTCCGGAATATGCATGATTGCGCCTCCTCCTTTTAAAATAAAGGCTATGTTTAAATTCAATGTTGTTTTTGCCCCTCCGTTCATTGGAGCGGAAGGCGCGAGACTCCTGCGGGATCAGCGAGCCAAGTGAGACCCCACAGCGAGGGCAACGAGCGAGGAGGCTCACGGATCGCCCGCGGAAAGCGAGCGTCTGGAGTGAAAAACAACAGACAAGTTTAACAAAGCCAAAATAAAAAGCCGCGAACGCTAATCGAAATCCGTGCGAAGCGGATGCCAATCAGCCTTCGTGGCTGCTCTGTCAATCGTATTTTTCGTTCTTCATGCTTTGAAATCCGCAGATCTTCGTGACCCGCATTTGTCATACTAACGCAATCAGACAACCTTTGTAAAGGGAATCTGTCATTCTGTCACTTTTTTGCCCACTCTTCCGGCGATTTCTTCATAAAGAGCGTCAATTCCATCTTCAGCCTGGCAGGAGGTCCGAAAAACCTTCGCCTGCGCATTCAACCCGCGCACATCTTCTTCCACCTGCTGATCGTTGAAGTCGAAGAACCGCATCATATCATATTTATTCAGAACAACCAGGTCCGCTTTGGAAAAAAGGAGCGGATATTTGACGACTTTATCGTCACCTTCAGGAATACTGACCAAGCCGATTTTCATGTCTTCGCCGACTTCAAACTCCGCCGGGCAAACAAGATTGCCGACATTTTCAATAAAAAGCACATCAATGTCATCCAGGTCAAAATAGCCGAGCATCTTTTTCATCGACATAGCCTCAATATGGCATGCTCCGCTGGTATTAAGCTGCACGACCGGCACACCGAGCTGATCCAGCTTTTCCGCGTCGACCTGCCCTGCAATGTCGCCTTCAATCACCGCCACCTTGTAGCGCGGCTGCAGTTTCTCAATCAGTTTGATAATCAGGCTTGTCTTCCCGGCACCGGGAGCGGCCATGATATTAATCGCGAAAACTTTTTTCTCGTTCAGTACCTCTTTAACGTCATTACTACAGTCCTCGTTCCACTCCAGGAGCTGTTTGACGACTTTAATTGTGTTCATGATCCGTGCCTCCAAAAAAATCAGATGAGGAAATCAACTGTCTCCTATTATATAATAATAAAAAGTAAGCGCGTAATAAATTTTGTGACAACCGTTTGTCAGAGAGGATTGAGAAATGAAAATAGCAGTGCTTGATGGCCAAGGTGCGGGGCTTGGCCAGTCATTGATCAGAAAAATTCGCCAGGAGCTGCCGCAAGACCTGACCATCATCGCCCTCGGGACCAACACATTTGCTACATCGAAAATGGTGCGTGCCGGGGCGGACATGGGAATCAGCGGTGAAAAGGGGTTCTGCTCCTTCTGCCGCCGCGAGTCGATCGATGGCATGATCGCTCCGATCGGCATCATTGAGCCTGGTTCCATCCAGGGCGAAATCACAAGGTCAATGGTTCATGCCTTCACAGATCTTTCATGCCGAAAATATCTGATACCCCTTCATCATCCTAAAATCAGTATTCCCTGCACCTCAGATATACCGATCAGGGACTGTGTCGCGATGATTATCAAGGAGATCAGAATGCAGATGGAACAGAATATAGAATAAATCTCTTTTAATCCTCGTCGCCCACCCTCATATCCATGTATCGTCTCGCCTGCTCGATATAGTGCTCCGCATCATATTTCAGATAAGCCTTATTTTCTTCCGTCAGTTCTCTCCGCATCTTGGCCGGTACCCCGGCAACAAGTGTCCCCGCTTCAACAACCTGATTTTCCAGAACGAGTGCCCCAGCAGCCACCAGAGCCCCACGTCCGATGACGGCTCCATTCAAAATCGTTGCGCCCATTCCGATCAGAGCCCCGTCCTCCACCGTACACCCATGCAGGGTGACATTGTGGCCAACGGTTACATTTTTACCAACTCTCACGGGGCTGTTCTTGTCCACATGCACGACGGCCCCGTCCTGAATATTCGATCCTTCACCGATGAAAATGCCCGCCTCATCGCCTCTCAAGACCGCATTGAACCAGACGGACGTATTTGCCTCCAGTTCCACCTCCCCAATAATTCGAGCTCCCTGAGCAATGAAGGCACTCGAATCTACTTTAGGAAAATGCTTCCCGTATCGATACATCATGTCAGCCACCTACTCGTCTCTCGATTTCTCTTTTGAGAAAAGGTAAATATTGAACAAAGCTCCCAGAGCAATTAAAATTCCTGAAACAATAACGATTAAATTCTGAGACAATGTCCATAGCACGACTGATCCGATGATGTCGGCGATTAAAATAAGCCAACCAATCAGGATCACAACACTTCCTATAACCTGATTCAGCGTGCTTTTATTTTTGCGGTTTGTCATTGTCATAGCTGCAGATCCTTTCTGTGAGAGCCTTCAAATGGTCTAAAAAAACGGGCGACCATAGCTCATCATTTTCACCCATAAGAATATAACAAGTTGCACAAAAATTTTGTCGAAATGTGGGGCGCATATTTTATTTCATTGATTTTAGCCTCTTTGTCTCTTTAGCTCCATATTAGAATACTATTGCTACTTCATTATAATGATAGCGTTAACAATATTAATAGTACAAAAGAAACATCCATCCTGAATTATTCACGGCCAATCTATTTGATTAGCTAAAATGCTTACTTACTCAGTGTTGTAACGATTTTCTCATTTTCACTGATTGGGTGATTAAAATTAATGAAAAAGGAGCCACTCCTTTGTATG
>NZ_SRJD01000023.1 GCF_004684935.1 Sporolactobacillus shoreae | reverse complement strand
TTGCCCACGTGTTACTCACCCATCCGCCGCTCACTTCCGGGAGCAAGCTCCCTTCTGTGCGCTCGACTTGCATGTATTAGGCACGCCGCCAGCGTTCGTCCTGAGCCAGGATCAAACTCTCCAAAAAATAGTGCATCGGAAACCGCAGCTTCCGTTTGTTTCTTCTTCGTTCATTCGATCCTCAGCAAAATTGAATTGACATAAGGGGTTTACCCTTTACATCACGCTTGGCTTTTGTTCAGTTTTCAAGGAACATTCCGTGTCGCCTCTCTGAGCGACCTGTCTATTCTACCAACAAAAAAATGCTTTGTCAACAAGAAATTAACAACAGGCCTCTTAATCCATTGCCTGCTTCCTACAAAACTATAAAAAGACAGGCTCATCGGCAACAGTAAAATATTATCAGCATTCACCCATTTTGTCAACGGAGCGCAATGATATGGGAACGTTCTTCGTCAAACTGTTCATCGTGGCAGATTCGTAAAAGTAAAAAAGGAAGCTCATTCCTTCCCGCCGGAATGAGCTTCCTCAAACGCATAAATTTTTTTATTTGTCTTCCCGGTTGCGCATCTGAGGAAACAGCAGAACATCGCGAATGGAAGCCGAGTCCGTCAGAAGCATAATCAGACGATCAATACCGATGCCGAGGCCGCCAGTAGGGGGCATGCCATATTCCATCGCTTCAAGGAAATCTTCATCAATAATCTGTGCCTCATCATTCCCGGCTTCCCTTTCGCGCATCTGTTCTTCAAAACGTTCACGCTGGTCAATCGGGTCATTAAGTTCACTGAACGCATTCGCATGTTCCCGCCCGACAATGAACAGTTCAAAACGGTCACTGAAGCGATTGTCACTTGGGTCTTTTTTTGCTAGGGGTGAAATGACAACAGGATGTCCATAAATGAAGGTTGGCTGTACGAGTGTCTCTTCCACTTTTTGTTCAAAGAATTCATTGACAACATGTCCGTAAATCATGTCGTCTTTCACAGCCACACCATGATCCGCAGCCAGTTTCCGAGCCTCTTCGTCGGACATTTCAGGCCACAGATCCACGCCAGTGACTTCCTTGATGGCGTCAACCATATGAATCCTGCGCCAGCTTGGTTTCAGATCTACTTTTTTGTCTTCATACGTAATCTCCGTTGTACCAAGAACCTTTTCAGCCACCGATGAAATTAAATTCTCTGTCAGAGACATAATGTCCCGCAGATCATCATATGCTGCATAGAGTTCGAGCATCGTGAACTCCGGATTGTGCTTCGTATCAATTCCTTCATTACGGTAAACACGGCCGATCTCATAGACTTTTTCAAATCCGCCAATAATTAACCGTTTCAGATGAAGCTCAATCGCGATCCTCATATAAAGGTCCATATTCAAGGCATTATGATGTGTAATAAACGGACGCGCCGCGGCGCCACCCGGAATGGAATGCATCGTCGGCGTTTCTACTTCCAGATAGCTCTCGCCGTCAAGGTAATCACGGATTGTCTGCACAATCTTGCTGCGCAAGATAAATGTCTTCCTGACCTCCGGATTAACAATCAGATCCAGATATCTCTGGCGATAGCGCTGTTCCACATCTTTAAGCCCATGGAACTTGTCCGGCAACGGACGCATTGCTTTTGAGAGGATGTTGAATTTGGTCACTTTTATCGAGAGTTCCCCGACATGCGTTTTAAACACAGTGCCCTCTACGCCGACAAAATCACCGATATCGATACGTTTGAAGATCTCGTATTCCTCATCACCAACATTGTCTTTTCTGACATAAAGTTGAATTCTTCCGTTGAAATCCTGAATATCCGCAAATCCTGCTTTGCCCTTGCGCCTTTTTGCCATCAGACGGCCTGCCATGACAACAGGCACAGGTTTTTCCTCAAGTTCTTCCTCGGTCAGCGAGCTGTAAAGTGTACGGATTTTTTCTGTATCATGGGTACGTTCATAACGGGCGCCGAAGGGATTGATCCCTTGTTCCCTTAGTTCCTTCAACTTCTCACGTCTTGCCTGAAGCTGATCGGTCAGATCTACTTCCTGACTCATGTGCTTTCCAACCTCCAGTCATTATTCCGCCGCGCCGCAGCCTCACCAGCCCACGCGGTTTCCTTCAACAATGCGGCTGGCGCGAAGCCGGCCGCAGCAAACTTTTCTTTATTCAAAAAGTCCATTTGTCGTATGCACGATCTGCAATCATAAATAAAACTGCCAGTAATACCACCGGCAGTTTAATATCTATCAAAATTATAGAGAATTTCAGAAATACTGTCAACTTTGTCCCGCCGGTACCAGATCCTGTTCGGAAGCCCGGGCATAATCTTTCAGCAACTCGCGCAGCTGACCGGCATCCTCACATATGTTGATCTTCTTTCGGATTTCATTGCCCCCACGCAGACCTTTCACATACCAGGCGGCATGCTTTCTCATTTCGAAAACTGCGAGGTGCTCGCCCTTGAGTTTAATCAGCTGGTCAAAATGAAAAAGGCAGACATCTACTTTTTCCTTTGCAGTTGGTTCAGGGCACAGAACCCCGTTTTCAAGATACTTAACCGTTCGGTAAAGCATCCACGGGTTGCCCAGCGCCCCGCGTCCGATCATCACACCGTCTGCCCCGGTTGTTTCCAGCATCCGCTTCGCATCCTGAGGGGTACGGACATCACCGTTTCCAATCACCGGTATGCCGACAGATTCCTTTACCTGACGGATAATATCCCAATCGGCATTTCCTTCATACATCTGGACTCTCGTACGGCCGTGAAGAGCGACGGCCTGCCCGCCTGCCCTTTCAACCGCCTGGGCATTACGGATGGCAAAAATATGATCGTCATCCCAGCCCTTCCTCATCTTAACCGTCACCGGTTTGTCTACTGCATCGACAACGGCAGCAACCATTTCGTAAATCTTATCCGGATCCAGCAGCCACTTAGAACCAGCGTCGCATTTGGTCACTTTTGGAACCGGGCACCCCATGTTAATATCGATAATATCGGCGTTCGTATTTTTGTCGACATACTTTGCCGCCTCAACGAGCGTTTCTCTCGACCCGCCAAAAATCTGCAGGCTGAGTGGCTTCTCGCGATCATCAATATAAAGCATGTTCATCGTTCTTTTATTATGATGGATGATTCCACGATCAGCCACCATTTCGGCGCAGACTAGGCCTGCACCGAAACGTTTGGCAATCAGCCGGAATGCGGAGTTACAGACACCGGCCATTGGCGCGAGAATCACCCTGTTTTTCAGTTCGACAGGACCTATTTTCAGCATGAGATCACCTCAATCATTTGATTCATCTATCTTTAGAGACAGGGATCTGCTCATGGAGATAACCCTGTTATAAGTTTTTCATTTCATTGACAGATATGCTTAATGTATCACAAATTTTCTCAACAAGCTCTCTTGAGGGTTCACGGTTCTCTCTCTCAATCTCTCCGAGAAGGGTCAGGGAGATGCCCAGCTTCCCAGCCAGTTCAATTTGAGTGTAGCCCTTCAGTTTTCGAAAAGCCCGAATTTTCCTTCCCCATTGTTCTTTCTCCATATTCTAACTCCCTCTTTATCATTAAGCCCTTGCCAAAGTTCAATCACCGAACGATTGATACCTGGAACAACAACGTGCGGAGCAATATCGGCAAGAGGTTTCAGAACAAATGCGCGGCGCTTGATTTCCGGATGCGGCAATGAGAGTTTTTCCGTATTAATTTTATAGTGGTCAAAAAGCAGTATATCGAGATCAATGGTCCTTGGACCCCAATGAACGTCCCGCTTCCTCATCAGTCCCTGCTCAATGCGGCGTATTTCATCAAGCAATGCCTCTGGCGGAAGCAATGTTTCAATTTGGACGGCCATATTTAAAAAATTGTTTTGTTCGATCGGTCCGTAGGGATCCGTTTCATAGATGGATGAGCAGCGGCTTACTTTTGTGTTCTTTGTGGTATTCAGTGCTTCAAGTGCCTTTTTCAAAAAGCCTTCACGGTCGTCAATGTTTGAACCAAGTCCGAGATAGGACGTAGAGCGTTTCCTTTCAATTTCAACAGCGACCGATTCGTAATGCCCCGCAATCGGCGGATCCGGCTTGATCACCCGGATCCGGCACGATGCGGCCTGAGAATAAGTGTTGAGCAGCTCTTCGGCAATGCGTTCAGCGACTGCTTCAATAAGCTTGAAGACAGGGCCTTCGACAATATCCCTGACTAAGCCATAAACTTCGGCATAATTGATCGTCTGCTCAAGACTGTCTGAGGCGCCGGCTGCATAAAGGTCCGCCTCAAGTTCCGCATCAACCAGAAAGCGCTGACCAATTTTATTTTCCTCTGGCAGAGCTCCGTGATAGCCATAAAAGCTCATTTGGGACAAAATGATTTTATCGGTCACTGCCATCCTCCTGCAGCATCGTGTCCATCATCCTGGCCATCTGAGCGATCGGCTTCACGTCATGGACCCGCATAATCTGGCATCCCTTCGCAATGCCCAGACAAACCGTCGCACCTGTTCCTTCCACGCGGCGGTCAACAGTCACATTTAGAGTTTTACCAATAAATCCCTTTCTTGATGTCCCCAGTAGAATTGGGTAGCCAAGTTCATGAAAATCTTCGAGATGATTCATGACGATCAAATTCTGCCGGTAATCCTTGGCAAATCCAATCCCGGGATCGAGAATGATACTTTCAGGCGCAACGCCAGCTTCCAATGCCAGATTAATGCTGACGCGCAGGTCTGTCTTCATGTCCTCAACGATATCCTGATAGAGATTGTTGTCCCGATTGTGCATCAGAATAATCGGCACGTTATATTCCGCTGCTGTGCGGGCCATCTCCCGATCCGCCTTCGCACCCCACACGTCATTGATGATGTCGGCGCCCGCGTCAAGCGCCCGGCGGGCCGTTTCCGCTTTATAAGTATCAATCGAGATCGGAATATCCGTATGCTTTCTTATCGCCCGAATCATCGGCACAACGCGTTCAATTTCATCTTCCGCCGGCAGCGGCGTGTAACCCGGGCGTGTGGATTCACCACCGACATCGATGATATCCGCGCCGTCACGCTCCAGTTCGAGCGCGTGTTCCACCGCGCGGTCAATCTGGTCAAATTTCCCGCCATCTGAAAAAGAGTCAGGTGTCACATTTAAAATCCCCATGATCGCCGTTTTTTTCTGATAATCGATTACTTTTTTACCCGCCTTCAACAGATGAATGGGCGAAACCTTAAATGTACATACCGGCAATTCGTATCCTCCCCAACCATGCTCATACACTTTTTTACTATAAAAACAGTATATCACAGCATTCCTTTACACTCAGCGGTAAATGAGCTGATGTCCCCATCACCCCTTATGAATACAAAAAAGATCCGGTAACCCGGATCCCCTTCCTAATCAAGCATACGATATCTGAACAGCTGTTTAATCTTCTGCCTGATAGAGCGGTGTGCTCAAATATCGTTCTCCGTTATCCGGCACGATTACAACAACTTTTTTCCCTCTTCCCAGTTCTTTTGCAACCTGCACGCCGGCATAGATAGCGGCCCCTCCGGAAATACCGGATAAAATGCCTTCTTTTTTCCCAGCGAGACGGGCATATTCAAACGCCTGCTCATTCGATACGTCAATGACTTCATCGAATATTTCAGTATCCAGTGTATCCGGTATGAAACCGGTCCCGATTCCCTGAATCTTGTGCGGACCGCCTTTCCCACCATTCAGCACAGGCGAATCTTTGGGTTCAACCGCGACAACCTTAATTTCTTTAAAATGTTCTTTAAGCGCTTTTCCGGCACCGCTTAAAGTGCCGCCGGTGCCTACACCAGCCACAAAAGCATCCAGAGAATCAAAAGCCGCCGCAATTTCTTTTCCTGTGGTCAAGTAATGAACGCGTGGATTAGCCGGATTTTTAAACTGCTGAGGCAGAAAATAGCCTTTTTCTTTCGCCAGTTCCTGAGCTTTGGCAATTGATCCCTTGATCGCCTGAGCGCCCGGAGTCAGAATGACTTCCGCGCCATATGCTTTGAAAAGCTTGCGTCGTTCAATACTCATCGTCTCGGGCATGACAAGAATCGCTTTGTAGCCCTTGACAGCCGCGACAAGCGCCAGGCCGATACCCGTGTTTCCGCTGGTCGGCTCAATGATCGTATCGTTCGGCTTCAGTTTGCCTTCTTTTTCAGCAGCCTCAATCATGGCCAAGGCAATTCTGTCTTTGACACTGCTGCCGGGATTGAAGTATTCGAGTTTTGCATAAAGTTCCGCGTCGTCTTCCCCCGTCAGGTGATTCAAACGAACAATCGGTGTATTTCCAATCAATTCAGTTACTGAGTTTGCAATCGTCATCTGCGCTCTCTCCTTTTATTAAAAATCCGTAGTAATCACGTATGTTTTATTTATTATGTTATCAACATTCAATTCTTGCGTCAATTATAACGGATGGCGACTAAGAAGAAATTACACGGCGATTGATTTTAATGAAGCATAGCTTCCAGATCCGCCTCAGTAAAATGATAATTATTTTTGCAAAAACGGCATGTGGCATCTGCGCCATGATCCTCTTCAATCATTGTCTGGATTTCGGAAGCGCCCAGTCTGGCAATAGACTGTCCGAATTTCTCCTTTGAACAGGTACAACGAAACCGGACCGGCTCTTTCTCAAGAATGTGATAATTGTGATCCGGGAACAGATCGTCCAGAAGATCGTCTGCCGTGCGCCCCTCATCAATCAATCTGGAAATGGGCGGAATTTCGCTCAGACGCTGCTCCACCCTAGTAATGACAGACTCTTCCGCACCAGGAAGAACCTGTATCAAAAATCCGCCCGAAGCCTTGACAGAGTGATCAGGATTAACCAGCACACCCACTCCGACGGCTGAAGGGATTTGCTCTGATTTTACAAAATAATAGGTAAAATCATCCCCGATCTCGCCGGAAACGATCGGTACGCGGCCTGTAAAGTTTTCTCTCAGGCCCAGGTCTTTGACAACGCTCAGAAATCCATCCGAGCCTACAGCCCTCGCAACGTCAAGTTTGCCTTTCTGATTCAATTCAAAGTGGACTTCAGGATTCGTGACATAGCCGCGCACATTGCCTTTCGTGTCAGCATCAGCCACGATGGCTCCAATCGGTCCCCCGCCCTGCAGAGTGACGGTAATCGTTTCATCACCCTTCATCTGAGCTCCCATCATCATCGTTGCTGTCATTGTCCTGCCGATTGCAGCCGTCGCTGTCGGCCAGGTGCCATGCCTTCGCTGAGCCTCACTCACCGTATCTGTCGTTACCGTTGCAATGACTCTCAATGTATCGTTACAGGCAAGGGCCCTTATGAAATAATCGCTCATTCGCCGTCCTCTTTTCTTTTTTTTGGCTAAGTTTAAATTCAATGTTGTTTTTGCCCCTCCGTTGATTGGAGCGGAAGGCGAACGCCTGGAGCGAAAAACAACAGACACGTTTAACAAAGCCTTTTTAGCTGATCACAAATGCTGATTCCGCTTATATATCAGGTACAACCCCTTCAGCGTCAGCAGTTTGTCGACATGGTCAATAATATCTGTTTCATTGGAAATCAATGTGCACAAACCGCCCGTAGCCACAACTTCAGTCTTTGATCCGGACTGCTTCTTCATACGTGATACAATACCTTCGACCTGGCCGACATATCCGAAAAGTACGCCCGACTGCATGGCATGAATCGTATTTCTCCCAACAATATGAGGTGGTTTGGCAATTTCAATCCTCGGGAGTTTTGACGCTTTTTCATACAGTGCCTCAGTAGAGATATTGATACCAGGAGCAATAGCTCCACCGACATAGTTGGATTCCTTATCAATGTATGAATAGGTGGTCGCGGTTCCGAAATCAATCACAATAATCGGTGCCTGATAATCATGAATGGCGGCGACCGCATTCACAATGAGATCGGCACCAATTTCTTTTGGATTATCATATTTCAGATTCAGCCCGGTTTTGATACCTGGCCCGACTACGAGCGGACTCAGGTGAAAGTATTTCTCGCACATCCGCTCCAGGGCAAAAAGGATCGAAGGGACGACCGTGGATATCGCCGCGCCGCTGAAATCGCTGAAAGACAGACCCCTGTACTGAAACAGGTTATTCACAACCATCGCAAATTCATCTTCAGTTTTTTCACGGTCTGTGGAGATTCTCCAGTGATGGACAAGTTTTCCATCGCTAAAAGCTCCAAGGACAATATTCGTATTTCCGACATCGCATACAAAAATCAAATCCGGCACCTCCACCTAAAAAGAGGCACCTCCGAATTGGAAATGCCCCTTTCATCATTTCATAAAAAATGTGTTGAATCAATTAAAGCTTTTTGTCATCCGAAGCGTTATCTTCCGGATGGTTATCTCCGTCTGTTTTCGGTTCCACGCTGCTGTCCTTCGGGAGAATGTTAATCTTGACATCGGTCTTTGCATCAGAGTCAGTATTCGCCGGTGATTCAGAAGAAGCTCTGTTATTCTGCTCTTCTTTCTGATCACCGTCTTGGTGACCATAACGGTTTTTACTTGGCTCAATGTATTCTCCGGTTTCATACAATGACTTGATCTGGCCTTCATCCAGCGTTTCAACCTTCAGAAGTGTCTGCGCAATCAGTTCCAGCTTGTCACGGTGCTCAGTCAGCAATTTCTTGCAGCGGTCATGCTGCTCTCTGACGATCTTCTGAACTTCGGAATCGATTTCGAAAGCAACCGTATCACTGTAGTTTTGATCATTTTGGATATCACGACCCAGGAAGACCTGGCCGCTGTCATTATTACCGTATTGGATCGGTCCAAGCTTCTCGCTCATGCCGAATTCAGTAACCATTCTTCTGGCAATATTCGTCACGCGCTGCAAGTCATTGCTTGCTCCTGTTGATATCTCCCCGAAAATCACTTCTTCGGCAACGCGGCCGCCAAGCAGCCCGCAGATCTTTTCCTCAAGTTCAGGTTTAGTCATCATGCCACGGTCTTCCTTGGGCAGAGAGACGGTATAACCTCCGGCTTGTCCGCGGGGAATGACCGTCACCTTATGAACTTCATCGGCACCGTTCAGAGCCAGACCGACAATCGTATGGCCGGATTCATGATAAGCAACAATATTCTGTTCTTTTTTCGAGATGACACGCGATTTTTTGGCAACACCGGCGATGACACGTTCAACCGCTTCATCAATGTCATCCATAGTGATCACCTTTTTGTTTGCACGGGCAGCGACGAGAGCCGCTTCATTGAGCAAATTCTCTAGATCGGCGCCTGAGAATCCGGGTGTCAGTTTCGCAACCGTTTTAAGATCAATATTTTTTGCCAGCGGCTTATTCCGAGCATGAACACGGAGCACAGCCTCGCGGCCAATAAGATCTGGACGGTTGACCGGGATCTGCCGGTCAAAACGACCCGGACGCAGCAGCGCCGGATCAAGAATATCCGGACGGTTCGTGGCTGCGATAATGATAATGCCTTCGTTGGCACCGAAACCGTCCATCTCGACCAGCAATTGGTTCAAGGTCTGTTCCCGTTCGTCATGGCCGCCTCCAAGTCCGGCACCACGCTGACGGCCGACCGCATCAATTTCATCGATGAAAATGATACACGGCGAATTCTTCTTTGCCTGATCGAAAAGATCGCGGACACGTGAAGCGCCGACTCCGACAAACATTTCAACAAAATCGGAACCGCTGATGGAAAAGAACGGGACACCCGCTTCTCCGGCAACCGCGCGTGCGAGCAAAGTTTTACCGGTACCCGGAGGTCCCTCAAGCAGAACCCCCTTCGGAATTCTGGCACCGAGAGCGACAAACTTCCTCGGGTCTTTCAGGAAATCAACAATTTCCACCAGTTCCTGCTTTTCTTCATCCGCGCCAGCGACATCTTTAAATGTAACCTTCTTCTTATCCTCTGAATAAAGTTTCGCTTTGCTTTTTCCAAAATTCATCACACGGCCGCCGCCGCCCTGCGCCTGATTCAGTAGGAAGAAAATCAGAAAGAAAATAATAGCAAACGGAATCAGCGAAGTAAGGAATGTGATCCATCCGCTTGTACGTTCGGCAGGCTTGACGTCAAGGTTCAGCTTATGGTTTACCATATCTGTGACCTGACCGACTGCCTTTTCACTTGCCGGAATATACGCTTTAAATGTTGTATTGGCATCATAACTCTTCAGTCGTCCGGTAACAGCATAAACACTGCCCTCCGGTTGCAGAGTGGCGCTCTCCACATTCCCGTCACTCAGATTTTTCTCAAAGGCGGCATAGGTCAACGGCTTGACGCTTTTGTTGTTATCAGTCAGCCAGGTGACAATGCCTATAATGACAACAAAAATAAACAAATATATGATGATATTCTTAAATAGTCGATTCATGCCTTACCTCCTCCCACTTTAAACAAGCCATATTTTATAGTACCACATGCGGCTGGACAGCCTCAAGAAAATAGGCTGCCGACTGTCCTATCAGTTAAATCATTTATAGATTTCCGGTTTTAAAATACCAACAAACGGAAGATTCCTGTATCTTTCAGCATAATCAAGCCCGTAGCCGACAAGAAATGCATCAGGAACATTGAAACCAGTCATATCCGGGATCACAGAGCTCTTTTTCCGGCCCGACGGTTTATTCAGAAGCGTGACAATTTTGATTGACTTCGCCTTTCTCGTTTTAAAAAGGTCTACTAAATAACTCAGGGTCAGACCGCTGTCAATAATATCCTCGACAATCAGGATATCCCTGCCTTCCACGGAGGTATCAAGATCCTTCACTATTTTTACTTCACCAGATGAGACAGTGGAATTCCCATAACTTGAGACATCCATGAAGTCGATTTCAATTGGAACACTGATCTGCTTGATCAGGTCTGCCATAAAGGGCAGCGCACCTTTCAACACACCCACAACAAGCGGAAAACGCCCTTCATACTCTTTAGAAAGTCTCTCTCCGAATTCATGAACTTTTTTCTGAATCTCTTCTTCCGTAATTAATATTTCCCTGACGTCACCCTTCATTCCTGAGTCCCTCCAAAATCATCAATCGGCGTGAATACCAGCTTAAGATATGTCCCTTTGCAATCCGTCATTCCCGGCGGAAAAGGCCGGGCTCTTCTGAGTAGGGGCAGCCAGAGTATTGTTCCCTTGCCGTCAACAACTACCGGCCATTGTCCACGCTTTTCACGGTCAATCTTCTCATTGATAAAAATCCGATGCACTTTCTGCGTATGGCTCATGCCGTTCGTTGTCATCCTGTCCCCGGTTTTCCAATTTCTGACCCTGAGCGGGGCCTGGAATTGCTGCGGATCAAGGATCAGGCAATTGCAGCCGGTGGCGGCCGGAAAATTACCTTCAAGGTATTCAGCGGTCATTTCCCCACTCGGCAGCGCCGTCACCCCGGGAACCTGCAGCACTTGCTCGTAGCTCCGGACTGAATCCCGGGATAAAAATCCGATGACGCACATATCATATGATTTTCTGGCTGCGAGTTTTTTAGGAAAAAAAGTACCGCCAGAAGCCCGGTCGGATCGCAAAAGCCGCATTAAATTTTCAATATGTATCGATTGATGCAAGGGCTTTATTTGTTGGTTCGTGTAAAGATAATTTAATATTAGATGAATAATCCTTCTTTGTAAAGGCGATGGAATCGATAATAAAGTGGAAATAGATAATTTTACCTGATCATCCGATTCTTCACGAATAACCGTTTTCAATTCTTTCTTTGCAAGCTGCAGAAGAAACATTTCATCCTCAGCAATCCGTTCACTTTCATACTGAAATTTAAGATGAACGGATGGATTCTCTTTTTTAAAAAAAGGAAGGATGTTTTTTCTGAACCGGTTGCGTGTATGTCTGTCCGAATCATTTGACGCATCATAGCGCGGTCTTATGCCCCTGACCGCACAATAAGCCTCAAGATCGCTCTTAGTCTGAGTCAAAAAAGGACGAATCAACTCGGCGCCTGCAAAAGGGCGGCGGACCGGGATACCGGATCGTGACATGCCGAAGCTCCCTCTCGCCTCACGCATCAACATGGTTTCGATCTGATCGTCGCCGTGATGCGCCAGAACTAATGCGTCTCCAGAAAATCGCCCGACTGCTTCTGCGAACGCCTGATAGCGAAGTTCGCGTGCGCCGACTTCGATGCTCATCTGCTTTTCTCTGCTGTACGCCCGCGCATCGACTGTCTTTCCGTAAAACGGCAGATCATTTTCTCGGCAGTATGTGGCAACGTATTCAAGATCCTGCCGGCTCTCTTCGCCCCTCAGCCCGTGATCCACCGAGCAGACGGCCAGCTTCAACTCCCATATGTCGCGCTTTTCGCGCAGAAAATCAATCAGGGCCATTGAATCGGCTCCCCCACTGACTCCGGCGACAAGTCGCATACCAGATGTAATCAGTTGATGTTCCGTAATAAATTGTGTCACCCGTTCTTCAAAATTCATCGCACTGCTGCTCCCTATGAAACTTCCGCTTTTCTCCCCCGTTCCGGATCTAGAAGATCAGCAAATTTCGGTCGGGGACACCGGTAAAGTGGCAGGCCGCTGGATGAAAATAAATTCGGAACAGCACTGACTGGAGATCCATCTCCGGATGGCAGGAAGCTCTTTTGAAAGGTTATGATTACATAATATAGATCATTACAAAGATAACATAAACTCCCAATAACAGTGAAGCTGTCATCCATGCTTTCGCCCAATCTTTCTTGGCACTGCGCCGATTTTTCTTTTTGGGACGAATGGCTTTCACCGTGTTTTGTCTTTCCATGAGCCGTGAAAGAAGATCGCGACGCATTTGATCGGCTGACGTATATCTGCCTGTCAGAGCCCCCGCCACTATTTCCCGGTAGGGCGCAAGCTGCGGTTTTGTCCTGCAGATGTGAAGCAGCTGTTCCTCGGGATGCGCGGATTTTTCAAACCGGCGTCCTGAAGCAGCATAGAGCATAATCATGCCGCATGCAAATAAATCGTAACCCGGTTCAGCTTTACGGGTGCCGAGGCCCCAATAACCACGATCATAAAATTCCGTATATTCTCTGATTGACCTTCCGAGACGAGTCGCCCCACCGAAATCAAGGCAGCGGACGTGGTGGCCAGGATCCATAAGCATCAGATTTTCAGGCTTGAGATCACCAAAGGCGTAACCTATACGATGAAGATTCTGCAGGTGTCTCAGTAACTGTACAAGAAAAACAGCGATCCAGTCAAAAGATTGTGTTGGCAATGCCTCATTCAAAGCCGTGCCCCGTAAATATTCCATCACACTGAAAGCAATCAATCTTCCTCCTTCCTGCCAGTCGTCTGTATCGTATAGATAGGGTCCGAGTAGATCCGCCCCAAGCTGATTAAACTCTTTAAGCACATTCATTTCCGAAATCAGCGAGGCACGGTCTTTCGCCACTTTGACGGCTACTGTTCGCTGATCCGCATGTGCGAGATAGACAGTGCCTTGCGCGCCGCTTCCTAGTTTCCTGATAATCTGATAATGCTTTCCATGCCATTTTCCTTTCAGAACAGTTCCCGGAAGAATAGAAACATCATCTTGGCCCGTCATCATAAGCTTCATCTTCGAAGATCATACTTCTTTTTGAAAGCATTCCGAAACTTTTTGCCGCTTCTCTGATCGCCGGGCCGGTCGGTGTGACCCCATGTGTGTCGATTTTCGCAAATGTTTTTTCAATATTTTCCAGATTGGGTGTCCATCCTATGACTTTATGAACCGGTTTTCTTTTCCCGGGAAATAAATAAAGGCAGAACTGATTGCTCCCCATCCGTGCCGACAGACTTAGTGAGAGATCTGTCAACGCTTCACGGACTGTCGGTAGTTTCGCTTTCATGCTCGCACTTGTGTCCACAAGAATGCACACATTCAAATCCACCGTTTCACCCAGCTCATCAATGACTTCCATAACTTTGCCTTGCTTTTCAGGAGGCAAATCTTCCACAGTGCCCGTTTCCCCAAGAATGTCCTGAAGCTCCTGATTGATGACCCCTTTGATCGTCTGCGTCATCGCCTGTTTCGTCACCATCTGAACCGTTTGCGCCAGCTGCTTCGTCTGAACGATCTGGCTGATTCCTCCACCGGCACGCGCAATATCCTCCACTTCCATGAGCCCTCTGCTGTCTTCGGAATCGAAATGATCAAGAATACCAATTACATTTACTGTTATTCCCTGTTCCCTGGCCAGAGCGGCCATCGCTGACGGATCTTCACCCTGGTTGGAACATCCGTCAGTGATTAATAGAATTTGTTTCAGATTTCCTTTTTTCATGGCTTCTGCACTCCTTCCTGAATCTAGCATTATCATAGACAGGAAAGATTGTTTCTATACGGCCATGGTTCACGTTTTCTACTACTGTCCGACACGCTCTTCTCTTAAAAGTGGTATGCCCTTTTCGGTGCCCGTAGAAATCGAGGACCATTTGGGCATATGATGGCTGATTCTCGCCGCTATGACCGTCATGTCATCATTAATTTGCCCATCTGCCACCCTTATCACATCCTCAAGAAGTAAATCTGCTATGGCCTGAGGATCATCCGTCTGCATCTCCCTGATTTTTCTTTTCACCCAGACTTCCTTATTCTCAATATGCTTTTGTGCGTCAAAAATACCGTCGCTCATCATAATCAGCAGATCGCCCGACTTAAGCTGCTCCGTCCGGGCGTCCACATCAAATTCTTCAATCATGCCGATCGGCAGATTACCGGCGTCCAGCATAAGAACATGATTGCCCCGTTTAATAAAACTGGGATTGGAACCGATTTTCAGAAATTTGGACTGGGCATTCTGCAAATCAATCAATGCCAGGTCCAGTGTCGCAAAAATTTCTTCTGTCGAGCGGAGTGACAGAATAGAGTTAATCGATTTAATAGCAAGCGTTTCGTGAATGCCGGATTTCAGAACTTTGGCCAAGAGCTGGAGTGTTTCCTGACTTTCCGCACCCGCACGTTCCCCGTTTCCCATACCGTCACTGATCGCCAGAGCGTACTTTCCGGAACCGACATCAAACAGGGCAAAATTATCACCTGAGACGAATCCCCCTCCCCGCGCCGCTGTCGCCGCACCGGTTTCTATTTCAAAGGCTCGGGCCGACGTGAAGACCACCCGGCATGGCCCTCCTGAAAATTCGGAACGGCATCTTTTCTCGACAATAATAGCCTCGCCTAAAATATCGGACAACATCGGTGCGACCACTTTTTCACTGGCCTCATAATCATCCTGCGGCAGTATCATTTCAATGTCGACAGTACCGGACTCAAGGCTGTAAATTTCAACACTCTCCACCAGCACCCCCGCCCCATTCAACTTTGCAAGTATCAGATCCTCCTGCCAGTCGTGAAGTCCGCGCTCCCGCTTCATTTCACCCGCGAAATCCCGCATGACCTGTGAAACGCCATGAAGCTGATCAGCCACCAGTCTCCGGCTCTCCTTGACCTTCCGCATCATCCGCAGCCTCACTTCCTCCAGCCCCTGTTCCCGTGAAATCACATCCAGTGTCTTTTCAGACCGGCCGCAATGTTCCCGCCATTCACGTCGGAGTCTCGCATTCTGCTCCTTCCGCCCGGATCCGGACTCATCCCTGAGCTGAAGCATAAGCCGTCGAGTCAGTGCGGCATTTCGGACCCAGCAATACTCTTTCTTAAAGCAATTTCTGCAGGTTTTCTCCGTTACTTTGCTCAGAAAAAGATCTTCCTCATCGGAATCTTCCTCAATGGGGGGAGAAAAACTTTTTGAAAGCGTCTGAAAAAGGCTTGAAAATTGTTCGACCCGATTCACTGTGACATCTCTTAATTTCCGAATATATTGCTGCTGCTCTTTCTGATATTCCCTTGTTCCCGGAATATAAAAAGAAAGCCGTTCAATCAACCCTTTCGGCGTCGCCAGGAACAAAAGCACAGCGGTCATTGAATCGATGATTTCTCCGCTCAGATTTCTGTAACCGCCTCCATAAAGACCAATCAGAAGAGTAGCAATGACAAGCCCCGCCGAGACCCCCGCTTTGCCCGCTTCTTTCATCAGGCCTCCAAGTACACCTGAAAAGGCCAGAAGACTCATCTGATAGAGACTCGTTACGCTCGCCATGCCGATAACCAGTCCGATCACGACGCCAACCGTTGAACCGATGGCCGCCCCACCCGCCGAAGCAAAAAGTAGCACTGCGTAACGCGCGAGGACATGATCAATCGAAATGCCCAGCGTCGTCCAGCCTATGGTTCCTGCAAGAATTGCTGAGAGCAGAATGACAAAACAAATCATTTCTTCATTTTTAAAAAGCTTGCGGCTGACTCTGGCAGAGAGCAGAGGCATACTCTGCATAAAGATCAGCATCACCAGGAAGGCCAGTGCGGACTCTGCGGCAGCAGCAAGAACATCCGACCAAACCAGATTAAGCGTGAAGGCCGCCTGATAGAGTAGCCGGACGGTGAATCCGACAAGTAGGACGACAACCGGCAGCCATTTTTCTCCTTTACTTTTCATCAATGCCTGCAGCAGTTTCCAGACCGAGAGAAAGACTAGAAGAGCGATGATTGAATAAAAAGCCTGTCCGACAGATACGGTCAGCGCTCCAGCTACAGATGCGGCCGAAGCCCTCCATTTCTTCCTTCGGTTCAGCCAGAAAAGAGTGGCAAAGAAGGGCAGAACAAAGGGTGTAAGTGTGGAAAGAATTACTGCCCGTCCAAGCAAGAAACCTGCGATCAGGAAGAAAAAATCTGTGCGGAATAGAATCCTCAGAGTTATGGTACGGATTTTCCGCGTCAAACGGCGGATCCCCCGGACAGGCTGACTGTCCGAGACCTGTCCGGAAATGCTTTTTCCAAAACTGGCTGATCTTTGAATCATACCCTTCGCCACCCTCAGCTTAATATTGTATGATTCATTAAACCACATCAGTCGATCATAATTTGTCAGAAAAGCAGTGCCTGCGATAAAAAAAACTTCGACGGGATTCATTCGGGTTAGTCATGAAGCATGCGATCACACCGGAGCCGTGCCACCTTTCATTCATCACTGATCCGTTTCTGTGCGGAAAGCAGACGAAATATCTGTTTCCCTGCACAATAAAAGACACCCGGAATAAAAATCCGAATGCCCGATGTCTTAATATATGAAACGATTGGCGAATGGCCCGGGTTAACCTCTGCGTGCCCCGCGGCCGCCTCGTTTGGATTCAGTCTGGCGTTTAATTGTGGAAAGCCGATCTTCACTTTCCTTCAGATAGCGCGTGATCTTATCTTCAAAGCTTGGCGCATGCGCGAACCGCTTTCCGCCGCTTCTGGGAGCCCGCCCCGCGCCTCTGGGTCTGTCTGGTCTGTCAGACCTCTCAAACCTGTCAGGTCTATCGGGTCTGTCTGGTCTGTCAGGTTTATCGACAGCTTTGCGGATCGAAAGACCGATTTTTCCGTCAGGCGCAACCTGCAGCACTTTCACTGTGACTTCATCACCGATTGACAGAACGTCGTGAATGTCTTTAACGTACCGATCCGCAACCTCACTGATATGAACCAGCCCGGTTTTTCCATCGGGCAAATCAATGAAGGCTCCAAAGTTTGTGATTCCCGAAACTTTACCCTTCAGCTTGCTGCCTGCTTCAATTGACATAAAAAAAAGCTTCCTCCTAAAATGGTATCTCTCAATATTGTATTATACATAGCAAAAAAAGAGCCTGTCAATGTTCGCTTTTGCCTGATTTTGAAAAAATAATTTCACCCTTTTTTGACAGCAGATAGTCACGACGGACAATTTCGCCAATGTAATTGTTGTCATGTAAAAGCTGAATATGTTTTTTCAATTGCGCCGCATTTTGTTCAGAAGCACTGAGCTGTTTCTCAAGCACCGCTTTTTGCCCCAGTGCACTGTTCAGCTGATGGCCCTGCGATGCGAGTGATGACAGCATGAATGCGCAGACAGCGCCAACAATAACCGCGAAAGCGATCAGCCGCCTTATAAGCCCTCGCCGATGCTTCATCTTCCTTTTTCCCGCTATCTCCTGGGACTGAACATATTCAGTCCGAAGATGCATCACGCGCTGTTGCTCTGCCTGGCTCATGCCCATCCTCCTATCTGCGCCTCGTAATCACCGTCAGCCATTTCACGAACAGCCGACGCGCTCCGATCATCTTTTTTTCTAAGCCGGCCACCCATTTTCCAGGCAGAAACAACCGAAGCATCCACCAAAAAATTTTAAGCGGCAGGACGAGCAGAAACAATAAGATTTTCAGAATAGCGTTTACTGTCATTCTACACAATCTGTAGACGAGCTTCAATAGAAAATAGAGCGGATAAAGCAATAAAATAGTGACAGACTTTCCGATCAAACGTCCTAATTGGACAATGATCGCCAGAATGCCGTCGAACAAGTACAAAAAAGGCTTTTCCAGAATCCATTTATAGAAAGAAAAACCGAGAGCCACACCCAGGAATAGATAAAAACGCAGAACACCTTCGTTCAGCGGCAGGAGCAGGGCAAACAAGAGCAAAGCCTGAATGATCCAGAAAACAGGATCAGTCGCAAATAAGATCCAGCGTTTTTTTCCGTGCGGATGGATAAAGCGCTGATAAACGGAGAATGAAGCTCCGATCCACACACCCATTAACACCATCAGGCCAAGGGATCCGAATTGCTCGTTCAGCGTCATCGAAACAGTTTGCCGAAAAAGCCTTTGCTCGAGTCTCCGCCCGGCTCATCCAGATAGCTGATTTCAAGAATTTTTCCCTCAATCGCCACCATACCCTGCTCGACATTCAGATTTTGCATTTTCAAAGCAGATCCTTTGACCGCGAGAAAACCCATGACTGTCTCCAGCAGGAATTCTTCATGGTCGAAGCTCTCGACATGCTTGACTCCCGTTATTTCAATTGTTTTCCGGTTCTTTACCACAATATCGTGATTCTGCACCGGCTTGTCCTTATTAAGTGCCTGCGGTGGATAGTATTGGCTCATCGGACTCCCTCCTCTTTTCCATACCCTATGAGGAAGCTGTCCGATTTAGAACCCGGGCACCTGGCAAAAGATCAATCAGTCTTTGCTGTCTGCTCGCTGACCAGTTCGTACAGGGAATCGGCTTCTTCTTTCTTAACCGTTTCCTTCAGCAATGTTACTTTGACCGTCGTCTCTTTTTGCCCGAAATGAAGCGTCAGCACATCACCGGCGTTAATGTTGGAACTTGCCTTGCCTGGCTGTCCGTTAATGTCGACACGTCCCTGATCCGCAAGCTCTTTTGCGACGGTCCTACGTTTGATCAGCCGGGAAATTTTCAAAAATTTATCAAGCCTCATTTTTTCACAGCATCCTTTAATTTATTGCCCGCTCTAAACCCGGGAACTTTTGATGCCGGGATCGTGATGGCTGCGCCGGTCTGCGGATTGCGGCCCGTGCGGCTCGCCCTTTCCCTGACTTCAAAAGTGCCGAAACCGACAAACTGAACCTTTTCATTCCGGCTCAGAGCGGAAATGATTTCATCCAGAGTCCCGTTTACAATTTTCTCTGTTTCCTTTTTAGAAACGCCTGTCTGCTCTGCGACTTTCTGGATCAGTTCATATTTGTTCATCTTGTTGTTCCTCCGTTTATTTACAGACATGCAGCCGAATCATCAAGCATGCTCGCCCATTTTTCTTCATTTTATCATAACTGCGTCCGCGATCACAGTGATCTCTCCGGCCGCCGGACGCGTGTTTCATTAAGAACCTGCCGTTTATTTATCCTTCTGCTTCCTGATAAGAGATTGACGGCCAATAAACGGGAACTGTTGAAGATCCGCCGGACTGAAATAGCGGAAGACGAAAAGCAATGGGACAAACACGCAGCCCCCAATAAGAGCTCCTGACAGCGCGGTTACTGCGGACAGCGTTCTTGAAGGCGGAGCCCACTGTCCCGCCCACAGCCTCCATAAATATACAGCCAGTACCATGCCAAGAACCGCCGCGCAAAGCCTGGTTGCCTGACCGAGACGAATCGCACCAATCAGAGACTGGCGGCGCAAGGAACGAAAATTCAGCCAGGCCGTCAGTGCTGTAGCCAAAAGTGTTGCGGCCGCCGCTCCGTTAATCGAAAAATGAGGGATCAGAAGGTGATTGGCCCCCAGCTTAACCCCCGCTCCAATAGCAAGATAAATAAACGGCTGCCAGGGCCTCCCCGCGGCTTCGAGTATTCCGGATGCAGTCAGAATCAAAGAAAAGGTCAGCATCGTCAGAGCGACAATCGCAAACGCAAGGGAACCGTCCGCGTTACGGAACAGCATTGTGTTGACATCTGTGCTAATGGCTGCCAGGCCGACTGCCGCCGCAAGGCCAAAAGCAAGATTAATTCTCAGGGCTCTGGTTGCCTGACGCTGAATTTCAAGCTTCCTGCGCAGCGCGGTCAGTTTGGCTAGGCCGGGGACGATTGAGGCAGTCAGTGAGACAGCCGCAATCATTCCAAACTGGGTCAGCAGATAGGCGCGGTCATAGATTCCTTTTTCCGCCCGAGGGTCGGCAATATGTGCCTGTCCCAGAAGTGGAATCACTGTCAGCGAGTCAACAAACTGAAAGACGATAAGAGGCATGGCCAGAACCGAGAACAGACAACCGCTGATCAGCAGTTCTTTTATTAAGCGCCAATCCGCAGATTTTCGGGAAATTCGCATCCTCAGCGTATCTGTCTTTCGGGAGAAAAGCAAAAGGATAACAAGTGAAGCAACCGGCGCAATGGCCGAGCCGGCTGTGGCCGCCCCGCCAAACTGATAGGCTTCGCCATGGTGCAGGAAAAGATACCAGGAGGTTCCGAGGATCAGAGCCACCCGGACCACCTGTTCTCCAATCTGTGAGACAGCCGTGGGCAGCATGTTTTCATTTTTTCCTTGAAAGCTTCCCCGCAATGCGGCGATGAGCGGAACAAACAGATAAACAGCAGCGATCGTCCGGATCAGCGGCGCTAAATGGATGTCTCCCATGACATGCGTCAGCGG
This sequence comes from Sporolactobacillus shoreae, assembly GCF_004684935.1. Lineage (GTDB taxonomy): Bacteria > Bacillota > Bacilli > Bacillales > Sporolactobacillaceae > Sporolactobacillus > Sporolactobacillus shoreae. Next base: position 25,182 of record NZ_SRJD01000023.1, on the reverse strand, counting down.
TGTGGCAAAAAGATAAAGGATAGTGAAAATCAATCCGCAAAGAATGGAAAGCGCAAACAGTGCGTTCCTCCGTATATCTTCCTCCTTACGGCCGTCACGGGTACCGCCCGCTTCGGCGATATATTTTGAAATAACGATCGGGAATCCTGTGCCTCCAAGTGCCACGGCGAGAGCATAAAAAGGATAGACCTGCTGGTAAACATAAAAACCAACATCCCCCGCAAAATTCTGATAGGGCATCCTGTAAACCGCGCTCATAATTTTGACGAGCACTGCAGCACCTGTCAGAATGGCCGCCCCCCGCCAGATCAGGCGGTTTTCTTTTTTTGTTTCCGGCACAGATAGCCCTCCACCTTTACCCTGAATTCTACAGTGGATTATAACATAAGATATTTCTTTTTATAGAATCATGGAAGAGTTTTATCTTGGGGAGAAAATCATTCCAGCAAAAAAGAGGCCGTTCTACGCCTCTTTTTTTGACACCATTATCCACATTTTGAAAATTTTAGGAGGCAGTCCTCAGTGCTCCATCTGCCTTCCAAGAAATCCTGCAGCGGTCTCAGCCAGCTTCATTTCAACATCACTCAGGGGATTTCTGTCTTTGTCAATCAGTATGACTGTGCCGATCGGATCGCCGCCAGCAATGATCGGCGCGATCACGTACGACCCTCCCGAGACGTCCTGCCCTTCAATCAGCGCATCGCCCCCCGAGTTCTGTTCCTTTAAAGTCTGGCGGAACTCCATTGCCTTTTCGGGAGCGGCCAAAATACGCTTCTCCAGAAAATCTTTTTTTGATCCACCGGCAACCGCAATAACAACATCCCGGTCACTGATAATCGCAAGTTTGCCTGAATTGTCTGCCAGGGATTCAGCGTACTCTTTCGCAAAATCACCGAGTTCACTTATCGGTGAATATTTTTTCAAAATAACTTCACCATCATGGTCAACAAAGATTTCCAGGGGATCTCCTTCCCGGATGCGCAGCGTGCGGCGTATTTCTTTAGGAATGACAACACGCCCGAGATCATCAATTCGGCGGACAATGCCAGTTGCTTTCATGTAAGGATATCCTCGCTTTCCATTATGGAGGCCATTCAGATCTTGACGGCCGGTGACAGCCTGTTCAATGAATGTGTACCTGATCTGAACGCCCGCTCATGATCATCTGTTCCTTGATTTATTATCTGCGCCCCTGGCCAATCTATGCATGTTCCACCAAATTTAACCGGCTTTTTCCGGTGTCCTTTGCATCTTGAGAATCCCTTTCAGCAGATCCAGTGCTGTTTCAAGTGCCTGGCCGCCTTTCAGCACGCTCTCCCTGATCGTCAGTTTCATCTTTGAGCGTTCAGAGCCCAGTCCGACACCGGGCCCCATCTGGCTGATGGATTTGAAGAGGGACTCCCGGTCAAGTGATTTCCAGCCTGACTCTGAAAAGAGAATGGTCAGCCCCTCATTATTCTGCTTGATTTCTTCAATCATCAGTTGGTCCGCGATGACACGCAGTGAGGCTACCTTGAGAAGATCGGCCACCTCACGCGGATAATCCCCGTAACGGTCCGTCATCTCGTCTTCAAGATCCTGAATGGACTGGATGCTGTCCACCGCTTTGAATCGTTTATACATATCGATTTTCTGCATGGAGTCCCTGACGTAGCTGTCAGGAATATACGCATCTGCATCAATCTCGATCGTCGCACTGACCCGCACTTCTACCGGCTTCTCAATACCCTTCCGTTCATCAACTGCGTCTTTCAGCATCTGTGAATAAAGATCAAAGCCCACAGAGTCGATAAACCCATGCTGCTGCGCGCCCAGAAGATTGCCCGCGCCTCTGATCGAGAGGTCGCGCATCGCGATTTTGAATCCAGAGCCAAGTTCCGTAAACTCTTTGATCGCCTGAAGACGTTTCTCGGCGACCTCGTTCATGATCTTGTCTCTCTGATAAGTAAAATAAGCATAAGCCACCCGGTTCGACCGGCCTACACGGCCACGCAGCTGATACAGCTGCGCGAGTCCCATGCGGTCTGCGTCATAAACGATTAAAGTATTCACGTTTGGAATATCGACGCCGGCTTCAATAATAGTCGTGCTGACGAGCACATCATCCGTACCGTCGAGAAAATCGATCATCGCCGACTCGAGCTCGGATTCCTTCATCTGGCCGTGGGCGAATGTGACCGCCGCATCCGGAACGAGTGAGGAAATCAGCTCCGTCATCCGCTGAATCGTTTCCACTCGATTGTACAAAAAATAGATCTGTCCGCCGCGCGCCATTTCCCGTTCGATGGCTTCACGGACCAGTGTCTCATTGTATTCCGTCACATAAGTCTGAACAGGAAACCGGTTCTCAGGCGGCGTTTCAATAATTGACAGATCCCTGACGCCCAGCATTGACATATGGAGCGTTCTGGGAATAGGAGTGGCAGTCAGTGTCAGGACATCAATATTCGCTTTCAGACGCTTGATTTTTTCCTTATGTGTCACCCCGAAGCGCTGCTCCTCATCAACAATCAGCAGGCCCAGATCTTTGAACTTCACATCTTTCGAGAGCAGGCGGTGTGTTCCAATCACGAGATCAACGGTACCGGATTTAAGCCCGTTAAGCGTTTCCAATTGTTCTTTCCGCGATCGGAACCGACTGAGGACACCGATCGATACAGGAAATTCTTCGAACCGTTCAAGGGCCGTTTCGAAATGCTGCTGGGCAAGAATCGTCGTCGGAACAAGGAAAGCGACCTGCTTCCCATCAGAAATTGCCTTAAATGCCGCCCGCAGCGCCACCTCGGTTTTTCCGTATCCGACGTCTCCGCAGAGCAGCCGGTCCATCGGTTTTCCCTTCTCCATATCTTTCTTGATCTCGTCAATAGCCTGGAGCTGATCCGACGTCTCCTGATAAGGGAAGGACGCCTCAAATTCGTGCTGTTCCGGACCGTCTTTTGAAAAAGCATGGCCAACGCTTGCTTCCCGCTGTGCGTACAGCTTAATCAGATCATCGGCGATATCCTGAATGGATGATTTGGCCTTGTTCTTGACCTTCTTCCACTCACTGCCTCCCAGGGAATAGACTTTTGGTTCTTTGCCTTCGGAACTGACATATTTCTGAACCTGATCGATATGCTCGATCGGCACAAAAAGCTTGTCATTCCCCTTATAGATAATCTGTAAGTAATCCTTATGCGTGCCATTGACTTCAAGTGTTTCAATGCCGGCGTAGCGGCCGATCCCGTGATCAACATGCACTACATAGTCTCCGGTTTTCAGTTCATTATAATTTTTCAGACGTTCCGCGTTGGATATCTTTCTTCCCCTGCGCTGAATTTTCGGCGTCTTTTTTGTAAATACCTCTTTTTCAGTAATGACCGCCAATTTTTGAAGAGGCAGTTCAAAACCGCTCTCCAGGCCGCCTGTAATAATCTGAATGCGTCCGAAAGCGGGCAGCGCCCCTGCTTCCGCAGGCTCGGATTCTATTCCGTAATCCACAAGGACCTGAGCGAGCCGTGCTGCGCGCTCTGCGTCCGAGGCCAGAAAGACAACGGCGAATTCACTTTTGAGCCATCGGTCGGTCTCGGTTTTCAGCAGATTAATCTGCCCATGAAAATTTTGCATCGAGCGGCAGGTAAAATTGATGACATTCTGCGGCTGAAACTGTCCATGATAGCGCAAAAACAGAGAAAGAAGGAGCAGCGGTCGATGTAATTTCTCAGCAAGTTCCGACCAGCCTATGGTCAGTGGCACACCGCCGACCATTTCCCCCTTCTGCAGCATTTCCACCTGCCATTCAGCCTCTTCACGGTCCAGCTGTTCTGTCATTTCCTGAATTCTGCTGATTTCATCCAGAATAATCAGCGCGTTCTGAGGCAGATAATCGGCGATTGTTGTGTCCTTTTTATAGAAAAGGGCCGTATATTTGGCCATATTCTGAAAAGAGCCATGCTGCTTCAGTGCTTCAATATCCGCTCCAATCCGGTCGCCAAGCAGGCCCCTGACTTCGGGATCACCAACCTTTGAGAGTGTTTTTGCCAGCGCCGCTTCAAGTGCCGGGGCCGCATGGTCGAAGCCTTCATCATAAAGCAGCAGCTCGCGGGCCGGGCCGATCACCGGTGCGGCTTTCAACATGTCCAGCGAACGCTGCGTTTCACTGTCAAAAAATCGGATCGAATCCACTTCGTCATCAAATAATTCAATTCTCAGCGGGTGCTCCTCGGTCAGAGGAAAAATATCAATAATACCGCCCCGAACGCTGAACTGCCCGGGACCGGTGACCATCGATTCTCTGTCATAGCCTATCGCAGAAAGTTTTTTAATAAGCTGATCCAGATCAACCCTCGTCCCTGTCTCGAGGTGTATCAGGCTCGCTTTCCATAGATACGGCGGCGCAAGCAGTCGTTTCAGCCCGGCTATCGGAACGACAACCAGGCTTTTTTTCTCCTCAGCCAGATGGTTCAGCACATCCATACGCTGCGCCAATAATTCAGGACTGGCGACCGCCATTTCAGAGGCGATCAAGTCATTTGTCGGATAGAGGAAAAGCTCATCCTGATCAACCAGACCGGCCAGATCGTTGAAAAGTTTTTGCCCCTGATAAAGATTATGTGTCACAGCGATCAGCGTGCTTTGCCTCTCGTGATACATTGTGGCGATCCAGAGCGACTTGGCGCTCCCTGACAGCCCGGAAACAAGCTGCTGATTCATACCGCTTTCGTACCCGTCCAGCACGGCTTTTATCTCATTGATCTTCCGCTCATAAAAGGCGTTCAGACCAAACATTGGCAATCCTCGCTTTCATTAAACCGAAAAACGCCTTGGCTGACCGCCAAAGCTCCCGCATGATTTCTGTTCTGATTATTTCCATGCTCTAATTCACTTATTCGCATTATACTCGCTCATCACTTTCGGAAAAGGTAGGGTCAGCCACGCAGCCGCTGCTTCTGAGGCACGGTCGATGGCGTCAGCGATCAGCGTTTTCTCCTCTTCTGTAAAACCATTCAATACATAATTAATGACTACCTGACGGGACCTTTCCGGATGCCCGACACCCACTCTGATTCTGGCGAATTCCTGCGTATGAAGATGCTGAATCAGAGATTTGACCCCATTGTGGCCGCCTGAGCTGCCCTTCTGCCTCAGCCTGATCCTGCCAACCGGTAAATCCATATCATCATGGATAGCAAGAACGTCATCCGGAGTCAGTTTATAGAAATGTACCAGCGGTCCTGCAGCCTCTCCGGAAGCGTTCATATAGGTCAGTGGTTTCACCAGCAATACTTCCTGCCCATCTATTAGTCCCTTCCCGAAAAGGGCATTGAATTTGGTGCGGTTCAGGTCGATATGATGTCTGGCCGCCAGTTCATCAATGACTTCAAATCCTATGTTATGCCTTGTATGCGCATACTCAGAACCGGGGTTGCCTAGTCCGATAATGATTTTCAAAGTTTTTTCCTCACTTTCCCCAGAATACGATGATCGAAAAATTCGGGGATCTGTAAAATCGTGTTTGGCGGCTTAATCGTCCGGCCGGTTCACTCATTCGGTTCCAGATTTCTTCCTGATGATATGAAAAAAGACGTAACTCAGATCGTTACGCCCCGTTTCATTTTTTGCCGTAAAAACCTTATTCCGCAGGCTTATCCGTTTTAGCCGCCGCTTCTTCCTCAGAAGCTGCCGGTTCTTCTTCGGCACTCTTTCCGCTATAGGAAACAGAAACAACGACTTCTTCGGGCTCGCCGAGAATCTTATAGTCGGCTTCTGGGGCAATATCGCTGATACGGATACTGTCGCCTACAGTAAGCTTGGACACATCAATTTCAATCGAGTTCGGCAGGTTGGCAGGCAGTGCATTAACCGTCAGTTCGGACAACTGATTATTGACAACCACTTCGCCCACTTCTACGATTTCAGCGCCCTTCAGAACTACAGGCACAACCGCATCGATCGCTTCATTCATATTGATCTGAAGAAAATCGATATGCTGAATCGTTCCTTTGAGGTTGTTGAACTGGAGTTCATGAGCCATCACTGTATACTTTTTCTTGTCGTCAATGTTCAGTGTAATAATTGCATTTCTGCCCTCGTCACGGAACATCTTGTTTATTTCGCCGGCATTAACAGCAATGGATTCATTTGTCGCTGTCTTGCCATAAACAACTGAAGGGATCTGACCTTCACGTCTTAGTTTCTTTGCGATTGATTTTTTTGAATCATCGCGAATGGCCGCATTTAATGTTGCCATCTCTTGCACATCCTTTCGAACACCTTAAATGTATTATTTTATTCAGCTTAACTTAGCTGATGACAAAGCCGTACCCTGACCGGCAACAGTCCCCATTCGCAAAAATAAGATCAGTTAAACAAGCGGCTGACCGAAAGTTTTTCATGAATGCGAATGATCGCTTCACCAATGAGCGGGGCAACAGACAATTGAACAATCTTGTCGATTTTCTTTTCTTCAGGAAGCGGGATCGTATTAGTCACTACCAGTTCGCTGATTGCAGACGCCTGGATCCGTTCGATGGCAGGTCCCGATAAAACAGGGTGCGTACAGCAAGCATACACCTTTTTGGCGCCGCGCTCAACCAGTGCGTTCGCCGCCAGAGTGATTGTTCCCGCCGTATCGATAATATCATCAATGATGATTGCTGTTTTACCCTGAATATCGCCGATGATATTCATCACTTCAGCCACATTCGGGCGCGGGCGCCGTTTGTCAATGATCGCGATTGGAGCCTTCAGACGGTCTGCCATTTTTCTTGCGCGGGTCACGCCGCCATGATCCGGAGAAACGATGACAACGTCGTCAATTTTTTTGCTTAAGAAATACTCAGACAGTGTCGGAACACCCAGCAGCTGGTCAACCGGAATGTCAAAAAACCCCTGAATTTGCGGCGCGTGAAGGTCCATCGAAAGCAGTCTGGTTGCTCCGGCCGTCTCGAGGAGATTGGCAACAAGCTTTGCTGTGATCGGTTCCCTGGCCCTAGCCTTGCGGTCCTGTCTTGCGTAGCCGTAATATGGGATCACGACATTTATCGTTTTTGCCGAGGCTCTCTTCAGTGCGTCGATCATAATCAGGAGTTCCATCAGATGCTGATTGACAGGCTCACAGGTCGATTGAATGACATAAACCTCGCTGCCACGGATACTCTCCTCAATGCTGATCTGAATTTCACCGTCACTGAACGATGAAACAATGCATTTACCAAGTTTGATTCCGATATGCTCGGCGATCTGCCCGGCAAGGTCGGGGTTGGAATTGAGACTGAATACTTTCAAATTAGGATCTAAATAGCTGACCATCCTGATGGTTCCCTCCAGTTAATTGTTTGTCCTGTAATTCAGCTTAAGTGCATATTTCTCTTTGTTGGTCTGCCGTGACCGGGCAATGGCAAGTGCGTCCGCATTTACGGATTCGGTGATTGTTGATCCTGCGGCCACGAAAGCACCGTCCCCGATCGTCACCGGTGCCACCAGATTGGCATTGCATCCGATAAATGCGCCATTTCCTATTTTTGTCGCGAATTTATTTTTTCCATCATAGTTCACTGTAATTGTACCGCACCCCATGTTCACATCTTCCCCAAGGGTTGCATCCCCGAGATAAGTGAGATGGGAGGCTTTGCTACGGCTCCCGATTTCCGACTTCTTCACTTCAACAAAATTACCGATTTTCGCTTCATTGTGAATCTTCGAAAGCGGGCGGATATGTGCGAACGGCCCTATTTGTACGTCATTGCCTATCCAGCTATCTTCTAGGACAGACTGGTCAACCTGTGTTCCGGAACCTATCTCGCAGTCAATAATTTCGGTGTGCGGTCCGACAGTGCAACCACTGCCAATTTGTGTATGGCCCTTAACCACTGTCCCCGGATAAATGACTGTGTCACTGCCAATCGAACAGTCGGCAGACAGGTAGGTTGTGTCTGGATCGATCAGTGTAACACCCTGTTCCATATGCTTTCTGTTGATTCGTGCTCTCATGTATTTTTCAGCGGCTGCAAGCTGTATGCGATTGTTCACGCCCACAGTCTCTTCAAAATGTTCTGTCTTAAGGGCAAGAACCTTCCGTGAAGCTTTCACAAGAAGGGCGATCACATCGGGCAGGTAATATTCTCCCTGAGCGTTATCATTACCCACTTTGCCGAGCAACTCAAACAACAGACGGTTGTTGAAGCTGTAAACTCCTGCATTGATCTCTCTGACCCTTTTTTCTTCAGCCGTGGCATCTTTATCCTCAACTATTTTAGCAAGGCTTCCGGACTCGGACCGAATCACCCGGCCGTAACCCGCGGGATTGTCCAGTGTCGCAGTCAGAACGGCGGCATCTGCGTGCTGCCGCTCCTGAAAATCAACCAATTTCTCTATTGTTTCATGAGTAATCAGCGGTGCATCGCCGCAAAGTACAATCGTTGTCCCGTCCAACCCGCCGAGCTGCCGCGAAGCCTGAAGAACTGCATGTGCAGTTCCAAGCTGCTCCTTCTGCAGAATACACTCGGCATCTTCACCGACACAGGAACGGACGTCTTCAGCCCCGTGGCCGACAACCACAAACGTTTTTGAAAACTGTGCCTGCCCGATCTCATCGATCACGTGGCGGATCATTGGTTTCCCGCAAATCTGATGCAGCACTTTATATAATTCGGATTTCATTCTGGTTCCCTTGCCGGCGGCCAGAACAATCGCATACCGAGTTGACATGATAAACCCCCATTGAACCTTAGCATCCTTTTTAGACTATAGCCTAAATAGCACCCTTTTTCAAGAAGGACTGACAGGTTATCCGAGGCCGAGTAAGGCTGTTTCTCAACGATTTGGGAGCAGGCTGTTTCCGGTCATAAATTTCCTTAAAAAGAACAGGAACCAATTCGATTGGTCCCTGTCTGAAATCGTATTTCTGTTCATGATGCGCCTGCCTGTTCAGCAAAGGATGGATCCACCGCACAAGCCCGCTGATATTCGTCAAGCACGGCGGCCTGTATTTTTTCACGTGTTCCCGGTGTGATCGGATGCGCGATATCTCTGAATTCACCGTCAGGAGTCCTTTTACTTGGCATAGCCACAAAGAGTCCGTTATTTCCGTCAATAACACGGATATCATGCACAACAAATTCTCTGTCAACCGTGATTGAAGCAATCGCCCTCATCCGGCCATCCGTATGGACAAGCCGCAGCCTGACATCCGTAATTTCCATCATTCAGACACCGCCCTTTTCATGAAATGCAAATCCCCATAATAGAGGTTTCAACATGAACGGGTGAATTCCTGCAATCCGCGGCGGGCCATTCAAATATTTTCTATTTTCCTCTTACATGAAAAAAGCAGATTATATCCGGAAACGCGTTTTTCATACGTGTTCCCTCTCGGCCTCCCTGCTCCGCATATAGTCGACGACATTGCCTTCCTCCATGAACAACCGGTCTTCCTGTTCCACAATCGACAGCTTTAATAATGAAACATAGTGGTCGACCAGTTTGTGCTGCTCATCCTTCTTTTCAACGAACACAGCCATTCCCGCGACCGTCGCGCCAAATTCCTTGATCAGATTCATCATGCCCTTCATCGTTCCGCCGGCTTTCATAAAATCGTCGACAATCAGGACACGGGCATTCTCCTTCAGGCTCCTTCTTGGCAGAACCATGGTCTGGATTCTTCGTGACGAACCGGAGATGTAATTGATGCTCACTGTCGACCCCTCGGTCACTTTGCTGCTCCGGCGAACAACAACAACCGGAACACTACACTGGGACGCCACCGCATAAGCCAGCGGAATACCCTTTGTCTCCATGGTCATAATCGCGTCGATTTGATCATCAGCATAAACCGAGGCAATCAGGCGGCCGATCGAGTTAACCAGCTCCGGTCTTCCGAGAATATCCGTCATGTATAAATAGCCGCCCGGAAGCAGGCGACCCGCGTCCGTCATTTGTTCTTTCAGATTCGCGAGCAGGCGGCCGGCTTCCGCGCAGCCCATGCAGGGCAGATAGCTGACTCCTCCGGCGGCACCGGCTAATGTCTGAAGTCTCCCCACTCCCTGGGATTCAAAATTTTCTTTAATAATGGTCAGATCTTCGCTGATTGAGGATTTTGCAGACTCGTACCGATCGGAAAAATAGGAAAGCGGAATGATCTGGTGCGGATGCTGCAGCAGAAATCCTGTCATATCCACCAGCCTGCTGCTTCGCCTGAGTTTCATGATAATCCTCCAAATCCGAATAATTTACAATAATTCTACTCCATTATTCGTATTCAGACAAGAGCGTAAACGGCCTGCACAAGCGTACGGCGTAGACCTGTGAGCAATATCCTTTCATTCCATTCAGAAGTCTCTGCATTCGTGATTCGTACTGTGTCAGCCCGAAAACAGTCGGACCACTCCCACTCATCAGGATACCCTCGGCCCCAATTTGCCGCATATGCTCCTTGATTCTGGCAATTTCCGCGACTTTTTCCATCGTCACCGTCTCAAGAGTATTGCCAAGTAAATAACATATGGTGGAAAAATCATTATCGGATATAGCGTGAATCATGGCATCCACATCAGGATGCGTGGCCACAATATGATCCCAGGCTTTATAGATCTCACCTGTCGAGACTGAGATGTCCGGTTTAACCAGCACTACCCAGCAGGGCGGCAGTTCCGGCAACATGCTGATTTTTTCGCCTCTCCCGGTCGCGAGGGCCGTCCCTCCTTTAATACAGAAAGCGACATCCGAGCCGATCATACTGGCCGTCTCCAGCATCTCTTCATAAGTCATTCCGAGATGCCAAAGACGGTCCAGTGCCCGGATAGCTGCGGCAGCATCGCTACTGCCTCCCGCAAGTCCCGCGGCAACGGGTATACGCTTCTGTATCGTTATCTCAACGCCCTTCTGGATTGCATATTTATCTTTAATCAACTGCGCCGCCTGATATGCAAAATTTCGCTCGTCTTCAGGAACATAAGGTGCGGACGAGTGAAGAATAATCTGATTATCCGGAAGTTCGCTGCATTCCACGCGGTCCGCCAAATCAATCGTCGTCATCACCATACGGACTTCATGATAACCGTCGCTGCGCTTTCCGAGCACGTCGAGAGACAGATTTATTTTTGCCGGCGCTTTTTCAAGTACTTTCAATCGTTTCCCCCGCTTTATTTCACTTTAAGAAAATATAAAAGTTTCAAGGATTAAAGTGTCTGTGGCACATTCGCATTAGGCCAGCCTTGACCAAAGGCTTGTTTTTCTTCACTCTCTACATCATAAAGGAAACTGGGCATAAGAAAAAGGGGTTCGTGCCCTTGTCGGGCAGAAACCCCTTTTTTCATGCTCAATCACTGTGCTGCCCAGCGCCAGCCAGCTGCTGTTCAGCCTTTTCGATGGCCCGCCGCACCATATTCCCCGCGTCGCGGGCGCGGATGCCGCCCCATCCTTCATTCTTCACCGTATCATAAAAACCCAGCTCTTTGGCAAGTTCTATTTTAAACGATTCAGACATGACGCCTCTCCGTCTGGACATGACCGGCACAACCCCTTTCCAATGGTCGAGCAAAAATAGGTTGTGCCAAATGACTTCCCTCTATTCGTTAAAAGTGGTAGAATAATTTCTGATGAAAAGGATTTCAGACAGCATAAACGCGCATCGCTGTTTCATTCCCGAATCTGGGAGCAAAAAAGTGTGCGCGTATCCGCTCAGTCGATTAATTGTCTTCATCCGGAAAGAAGCAGCCGATTTTACTGTCCGCTTGCCATTTCCTCTAAAAAGGTGAGTTCCACCGAGTCTGTCAGCACATCCGTGTAGCTGTAGGAAACGCGGTCATACGCGTTTGAATCCTTATCAAGACGGACGATGAATACCGACGGATAGGTCCCTTCCAAAACACCAATGCGTTGAATCGTTTTGCGCCTGCCCCCGTTTGCCTTAAGAGTCAAACGACTGCCGACGCGTTCATCTAAAGCGCCCTTGATATCATCAATGGTTTTTCCCATCTCGACAATCCACCTCGCTTAATTATAAATATAACACAATGGACGTCAAAAAGCAAATAGATTGAATTATATCAAGAAAACATAATCCGTGTCAATAATTTTGCTAATAAAATTTGCCCATTTTGCGCTTCCAGTTGTTAGTATGCGCCCGAGGTCCAGGTAAGATTCCTTTCGAAGAAGAAAAAATCGATCAGCCGTTATTTGTGGGGTGCTTATTCCGACGGGAAAGGCAATCCGGTCCGCAGCATGCCGCGGCTCTCAACACCGCCAAGCCCGCCGGCACCTGTCAGGGTGTTGCGTAGTACCTCCCAGACATTCACACTGTCCATGAAAGAAGTGAAACTGATTTTGGCCGCGAGATAGACGGGATCCAGTGCGTGGATGTTCACGCGATCTGGGGAACTGGCAAAATTGGCTCCGGCCCGGATCAGTAGTTCAAAATTGGATTGGCAGGCACCGGCAAAAATGACCATCTGATCGAGGCTTGGCCACCGAAACCGGACCTCCTTCACTGTCCGAATAAAATGGCCCGAGTGCCGATACGCCTTAATTTCTTCAGATGTCCCTTTATTTTTCATAAAAGCATCATGGCCGGTCAATACAAGAATATCCGGGCGAATCTGTCCGACCAGCTTCGGTACTTTTTCCGGCATCTCGGACTCCATCATGTATTTTCCGATCACCGGGATTCTCAACTTTTCATAAACGATCAGGCACTTTTTCAGATAAAAAGGATCCCCATCGATATGCAGTACGCGCCCGGGCATTTCGAAATAGGACGCATCCGAACGATACCCGCTGGTCGCCGTATATTCCCGTTTCATTCTCATTTGCTTGTAATCCTGCCTGAACAGCTTATATGATTCCGCCTCTTTGGATTTCGTGATTTTTTCATATTTCTCCCGTTCATCTTCAGTGACCGTCACCAGATCATCAAAAGGCGCGTCCGCGAACAGCCGGAGATCGTGGCCGGTCAATTCCGCCACCTCTTCGTCAGCGTGAATCTTCACGACACGAAAGGGCAGGTCACAATGATAGGATGTTCTCGCCACGATATCGCCCACCTGAATCGCCATTTTTCCGTCCCCCGCTTTCCGAAAGCGCCACCGATATGTCCGAAAATCAGAGCCATCCTTGCCATTCTATGTTTAAAAAACCAAGTTATACCGCCATTGTTTCTCAGAAAAGAACTAAGAAAAACCGGGCGAACCCGGTCCCTAATCATTGACCCTGTGTTATTGCCAGATTTATACCTTTTGAAAAAGCGGCTCGCTGATGCGGCCGCCTTATTCTTGTTCATTGATTAAATTCTGAAAATGGTCACTGAGTTTCGCAAACTCATGAATCGTTAGCGTCTCGCCCCGACGTCCCGGATCGATGCCCACCGCATTAAGAACAGCTAGGATTTCATCTTTTTTATCTTTTGAGAAAAGGTTGTTCATCAGATTATTCACCAGCGTCTTCCGGCGTTGAGCGAAGCTTGCGCGCACCAGACGGAAGAAGAAAGCCTCATCAGCCACTTCCACTTTTTTATCCGGCCGCACATTCAGTCGGATGACCGCCGAGTCGACGTTGGGTTGGGGTACGAAAACCGTTTTCGGCACGGTCATGATAATTTCGGGATCGGCCATATACTGAACAGCGATAGACAGCGACCCGTAGCTTTTCTCACCAGGAACCGCCCCGAGCCTGCCCGCCACTTCTTTTTGCACCATTACGACAATCGTCTGTATCGGAACATCGCCTGTCAACAGCTTCATCAAAATCGGCGTCGTCACGTAATAAGGAAGATTGGCGACTACTGTAATCGGAACGTCCGGCGGGCACTCCTCGGTGATCACCTGCTGAAGATCCATTTTGAGCACGTCGCCAAATCGTACCGAAACATTTTCATACCCCTGGAGCGTTTCGTTCAGTATCGGCTCCAGCCTTTGATCAATTTCAATCGCGATGACTCTCCGAGCGCTTTCAGCAAGAAACTGTGTCAGCGCGCCGGCGCCCGGACCGATTTCAAGCACATGGCTTTCCTCAGTCAGCCCGGCAGCTTCAACAATCTTTCTTAGAATGTTTTCGTCGACAAGAAAATTCTGTCCGAGGCTCTTCTTCAACGTGAATTTATGCTGGCGAATCACATCATTTGTCACTTTTGGTGAAGAAATTCGTTTAGTCACCGGCAGAACCCCCTCCTTTTATTGAAGCCATCGCGCGTTCCAGTTCTTCCGGAGTAATCTGAAACATCCTCAACCGTTTATAAAGCTGTTTTCCATTTGTATAGCCGATTTTCAATGTATCGCCCAGTTTTTGGCGAAGCGCCCTGGATTCCTGACCGCCGAGCAGCCCGTATTCCCTGAGCCGTTCCAGGGAAATCTGCTCCTCCGGTTCATCAATCTGTGTATAAATCTTTGACAGAGCTTCACGGATTGCAGCTGGTGACGCGTGTTCAATTCCAAGGCTTTCATTTGCAGCGCCCTGACCCTGTTTCCTCGTGATGAAGGCGTGTTTGCAACCGGGAACTTCACGGCTGACAATTTTCCGGATCCTTTCGCCCGGATAATCCGGATCAGTCAGTACGATCACGCCCCGACGGCTCTGAGCATTACGGATGGCGTCAATGGTCCGCCTGCTAACACGTGACCCGTTCGTTTCGATAGTATCAGCATCGACTGCGTGGCGGATCGCCTCCGTATCACTTCTTCCTTCCACGACAATTATTTCTTTTACGATCATTGGATTTCCCCTTGTTCTATGTTCACTTTCAGTTTATCGATACACATCACGCGATATGAAAACAACGGTTGGCATTCTTTGTTGTTATTTTCTCAATATCTTCGATGGGCAGCCTCTTAATTTCAGCCAGCTTCTCCGCGACCAGACGGACCCGTGCCGGTTCATTACGCTTGCCCCTGAAGGGATGCGGGCTGAGGTATGGACAATCCGTTTCAATCAGCAGACGGTCAAGCGGCACCTGGGCCGCGGTTTCCCGCTGCAGCTGCGCATTTTTGAAGGTCAGTGTCCCGCCAAAGCTGATGTAAAAATTCAAGTTGATAAATTTTTGCGCCCAAGTCCAATCGTCACTGTAACAGTGCATCACGCCGCCGACCGCTTCCGCATGCTCTTCTCTGAGAATGCGCTCTGTATCTTCAACAGCCTCACGGTTATGGATGATGATCGGCAGACCCGCTTCTTTCGCGGCACGAATCTGGCGCCGGAAAACAGCGTGTTGCACTGGCTTCGGTGATTTGTCCCAGTGATAATCAAGGCCAATCTCACCGAGCGCAACGATTTTAGGATGTTTCAGATTGCTTCTGATCCATTCAAGATCCTCATCCGTCATATCTACCGCATCTTCCGGATTCCAGCCGATCGCCCCGTATGCGGATTCATACCGGTCGATGATCGGAAAAACGCGTTCCATAGACGGGCGGTCAACACCTACAACAATCATCCGGCCGACGTCGGAATCCCTCGCCCGCTGCAAAACGTCCGAAAAATCTTCATCAAATACTTCATCATTGATATGCGTGTGTGTATCAAAAAGCACTGACTTCACCCCACTAAGTAAAAAAGCGGGAAGTCGCGGGTTTTCACACCTGCCCAGGACTTCCCGCCTGCCGCACCCATATTACTTGGTACGGCTGAATATTTATCGTTAACGAATTTTTGTTCCGTTCGGCAGCGATCCCGCGACCGTCGCTACCTTCAGCTTGCCATCTGATTCACCCGCGAGAAGCATGCCCTGAGAAATCTCGCCACGCAGCTTGACCGGCTTCAGGTTGGCAATCACAATTATTTTTTGCCCGACCAGCTCTTCCGGCGTGTAATATTCGGCAATGCCGGAAACAACCTGCCGTTTTTCATAGCCGAGATCCAATTGCAGCTTCAGCAGTTTATCGGCTTTTTTCACTTTTTCAACCTTAAGCACTTCTGCAACGCGAAGATCAATCTTCTGAAAAGCATCCAGGTCGATCTCTTCAGGGGCCTGAGCCTTTGATTTTTTCTCTTTATTGCCGTTTGGTTTGACATCCGCCGCACCGCGCATCTGCGATTTAATGTAAGCCACTTCTTCATCAATATCCAGACGAGGGAAAATCGGCTCGGCCTTGTGGACCGTCCAATCACCCTTGTTAATTGATGGGTCCTTCAGCGTATCCCATGCCTGATCGGCAGGATTTGTTACACCCAACTGGCGGAAAATTTCTGCCGGAGTCGACGTGAAGAAGGGCTGAATCTGGATTGATACCGCGCGAATTGTATTGACCAAATGCGCCAGCACGGAATCCAGCTTCGCTTTTTTAACTTCATCCTTTGCGAGAATCCACGGCTGAGTATCATCAATGTACTTATTGGCCTGGCCAATCAGCTTCCAGATCGCCGTCAACGCGACGGAGAACTGGAGATTTTCCATCTGTTCTTCAACCGTTGAAACGGTCTCTGCCAAGGCTTCTTCCAGATCTTTGTCAAAGACCGTAACCTGCCCCGCATAAGCCGGAACTTTCCCGCCGCGATACTGCTCCACCATTGCCACCGTCCGGTTCAGCAGATTGCCAAGGTCATTTGCCAGATCAAAATTGATCCGCTCGACAAAGGCTTCAGGGGTCCATAAACCGTCCGAACCGAACGGAACCTCGCGAAGCAGATAGTAGCGCAAAGCATCCAGCCCATAACGGTCGATCAGCGGCTCGGGATCCACAACATTGCCTTTTGACTTGGACATCTTGCCGTCTTTCATCAGCAACCAGCCGTGCCCAAATACCTTTTTCGGCAGCGGCAGGCCGAGCGCCATCAGCATGATCGGCCAGTAGATGGTATGGAATCGGACAATCTCCTTACCAACCAAATGTACATCAGCTGGCCAGAATTGCTTGAACCTCTCATCATGATCCGTTCCGTAACCGAGCACTGTTATATAATTCATAAGCGCGTCAAGCCATACATAGACGACATGCTTCGGATTGTTCAGAACTTTAATTCCCCATGTATAAGATGTCCGTGAAACGGCCAGATCTTCCAGCCCGGGTTTGATAAAGTTGTTGATCATTTCGTTTTTCCGGGATTCAGGCTGTATAAAATCGGGGTGTTCTTCATAATATTTGAGCAACCGGTCGGCATATTTGCTCATCTTGAAGAAATAGCATTCCTCCTTGACCTTCTCCACTGCGTGACCGCTATCCGGGCTTTTGCCGCCAATGACTTCGCCCTGATCGTTTTTCTCGATGTCGACAAGCTGCGATTCCGTATAATAGGTTTCATCCGGAATGCTGTACCAGCCTTCGTACTCACCCAGATAAATGTCACCCTGATCCAGAAGCTGCTTGAAAACCTTCTGAACAACCTTAGTATGACGCTCCTGAGTCGTGCGTATAAAATCGTCATATGAAATATCAAGCTTTTTCCAAAGCTGCTTGATTTGCGCTACCATATCATCGACATAGGCGATAGGCGAGACGCCCTTGGCTTCCGCCTTTTCCTCAATCTTCTGGCCATGTTCATCGGTGCCGGTCAGGAACATCACGTCATAACCGCGCAGCCTCTTATAACGGCACATGGCGTCTCCCGCTACCGTTGTGTACGCGTGGCCGATATGTAAACGTCCGCTTGGATAGTAAATAGGCGTTGTTAAATAAAACGATTTTCTCTCTTCTGTCATAAAGCCTGAACAGCCTCCTTAATAATGCGCCCTTCCATTTTTCCAGCTATCTAAAAAAAACTATAAGGTTCGCCGTCATCTATGTCAAGAATAGGAAGAAATCCTATATCTGTGTAAAATCGGGCTCCTGGAATTATTGTCTCCACTCTTCAAATCTTTTAAAAGTACGTCCTGAATTTCACAAGCACTTTTCAGGATTCATCAATTTGATGATAGATTCGGTAAACCTCACGTTTTGGCACAGAGCGGTCGACAGCCGCCTGCTTGATCGCCTCTTTTAATGTCATCCCCCGCGTGTTCACATAATAGTCGACGTGCGCCGATACACCGAGTGACGCCCACCATAAATCTTCCGGCTGTTTCCGCTCTTCCGAAGAACCTTCGACGATCAGACAGAATTCACCCTTGGGTGGTTCCCCCTGATCCAGAAAAGCGATCACTTCCTCAACCGTTCCCCGGACAAAAGTTTCATAGCGTTTGGTCAGTTCACGCGACACTGAAACCCGCCGGTTCCCGAAAAATTTTTTCAGGTCCTCCAGCGTCCCTGAAACGCGATGGGGCGACTCGTAAAAAATCAGCGTGAAAGACAGTTCGCTCAAACTTTGCAGCGCCTGATCACGCTCTTTTTTTTGCCTGGGAAGAAAGCCGTAGAATAAAAAGTGGTCGGTGGGCAGAGCGGACGCGATCAGACTGGTAATCGCAGCATTCGGACCGGGCAGCGGGACAACGTTGATCTGCCGGGCAGCGCATTCAGCAGCGAGATCAGACCCCGGATCGGAAATGCCCGGCGTGCCGGCATCTGTGACAAGTGCCACATTTTTGCCCGCTTCAAGATCGGCAATCAGTTTTTCTCCGCTCGTCTTTTTATTGTGTTCGTGGTAACTGACCATCGGAACGTGAATATCGAAATGCGTGCATAGCTTCATTGTATGGCGCGTGTCTTCAGCCGCCAGAATGTCCGCTTTCTTCAGCACATCAAGCGCACGGAATGTGATGTCATCCAGATTGCCGATGGGTGTCGGCACAAGATAGAGTGTGCCTGAATGATTATCTTCCGTCTGAAAGCTCTTCTGTTCCCACATCGGCAGTACTCCTTTGTATCAGTTCTTCTTTTTTCTGTTTCGACAGATGCTTGATGGCCCATTCCCGCTGCAGTGCCGTTGATTTATCAGGCAACGTCTCTTCATAAACAATGCGGAGCGGTTTGTGGCTGCGCGTATACTTTGCCCCCTTGCCGCTGCAATGCAGTTCGAATCTCCGGTGCACATCCGCGGCATAACCTGTATATAAGCTTCCGTCCGCACACTCCAAAATATAAACACTATAATTTTTCATTTTTTAGGCCACACATCCTCTGTGTACTGCCCGTCCGGCCCATATACGGCGATCGGCGGTAACACAGTTATTCCCGGACGGCCGCCCCTCGTGCCTTCAACAAGCACCATGTTAGCTGGTTTCCCCATTCTCGGATGAACAAATTGCAGCCTTTTAGGCTCCATTCCCTCCTGGCGCATGCCATCGAGAATCTCAACCAGCCGCTCCGGACGGTGCACCAGCGCGAACTTGCCACCCTGTTTCAGTAGTTTGCCAGCAGTCTCCAGAACATCCGAAAGTGTAATCAGAATCTCATGGCGGGCGATGGCCAGATGAGGATTCAGCTTCAGATCGCGCGCAGCCTGTTTATTGAAATAAGGCGGATTGCAAGTCACCACATCGCAGCTGTGGCGGCCTATTTTTTCAGGCAAATCTTTTGCGTCTCCGCAGATAAAACGAACCCTGCTTTCCAAATGATTCGCCAGTGCGCCGCGTTCCGCCAGATGGCAGACTTCCGGCTGGATTTCAATCCCTGTAATCTCACCTTTTGTTCGCTGCGACAGCAAAAATGGAATGACACCATTGCCGGTACACAGGTCGACAAGGCAGCCGTGCTGTATCGGCACATAGACAAACCGGGCAAGGAGCACAGAGTCCAAAGAGAAAGGGAAGAGGTCATCCGATTGGATGATCTTAAGATCTGTATGAAACAGGTAATCGACCCGCTCATTCCGGTTGATGCCTTCCATGCTCATTCCCCTCTCCAGCTCTCGTGAGAGCCTGTGTAAACAAAAACCCGCCCATAAAGGCGGGATGATCATTTCCAATCTTCCTTGCGCCTGTCATTTTTTATTGAGGAACGACAGACAGAACAAACAGTCTCCGTCTTTTCGGACACTGCCATAGTGCAAATTGCAAATATGAAAACCTTCTTTATACAGCCTGGCGAGATTATCGTACCCCTCGCCGATACTGGATGCCGAAGCTGAAGAAGCCGGCTTTTCTTCAGGCCCTTCCTTCGGCTTGCCGCTTGCATGATCTGCATTGATGCGTTCCCTCAGATTGCGGTTCTCAAGCGTCAGATTCTGGTTTTCTTCCAGCAGTTCCGCCAGCTGGGCCTTCATATTTCCAAAGTCAACATAGATCTGGCCAAGCTGCTCTTCTAAATGACTGACCTGTGAGAAAATATCTTTTTTCTCCAAGTCCATTCACCTCTTATTCAGCGGGAGAAATAGCCCCTTCTTCAATAAGCTCATCTAATGTGTATTCAACAACCTTGTTCTGGTCCTTCAATTCAATCTGAATCAGATGTTCTAGGATATTCAGGCCGACCACCCGGCCGGACCCGTAGTGCACATTGATTTCCTCGCCCAGATCCGGGAGTGCTTTCTTCGCCGATTCATATTGGTCGTTTTCATATTTGAGGCAGCACATCAATCGACCGCAGACACCTGATATTTTTGCCGGATTAAGCGACAAATTCTGATCTTTCGCCATTTTAATCGAAACCGGCTCAAAATCACCGAGGAAGGTCGAACAGCAGAGCATGCGACCGCACGGGCCAATACCGCCAAGCATCTTTGCCTCATCGCGAACACCAATCTGGCGCAGTTCAATCCGCGTTTTGAAAACGGCAGCAAGATCCTTGACCAGTTCACGAAAATCAACACGGCCGTCCGCTGTAAAATAAAAAATAATTTTGTTCCGGTCAAATGTATATTCAACATCCACCAGCTTCATTTCCAGTTGATGGCTGTAGATTTTCTGAAGGCAGATATCCATCGCGGCTTCCGCATCCGCTTTGTTTTTGCGGACCTGCAATTCGTCTGATTCCGTGGCAAGACGGATCACCTTTTTCAGTGGCAGCACGACATCCTCCTCATCCACCGTTTTCCGGCCGATGACGACAGTTCCGCACTCGACACCTCTGGTCGTCTCCACGACTACCTGGGCATCCCTTGGGACAGCTAACTGATCGGGATCAAAATAATAAATTTTCCCGGCTTTTTTAAATCGAATGCCGACTATATCATATTTCATCCTTAACGGATACCTCCTAACCTGATCACCAGCCACTCGAGCACACTGAGTCCGTTGACATGGGCATCAAGCTGTTTCCGCGCACTCATGATCAACTCCATGGACTGAAGAATCTGATCCCGGGACAGACGGATCAGCTGATTCCTCAGAACGTCCGTCTGATCGTCATAAATCACCGCTCCCGTACGGTCCAATTGAAGCGACATCAGATCTTTATACCAAAATAGGAGCAGGTCAAGGCCAATGATCATTCTTTGATTGCTATCAAAATCGGGAGAAAATTTTTCATAAATAAAAGGTAAAGCAGGCTCAGCAGAATTGCTTAATTTCAGGACTAATTGTAACACTTGCGCACGTGCTCCCGCAAACCATGGATCCGCACATAATGCGGCAGCTTCGCTCTCGTCATGCGTCAGCTCGGCGGCAAGCCTGGCCAGCTGATGCGGCTGACCCGCCTCTTCCAGCGCCGATTCCACAGCCCGATCGGTCAACGGCAAAAATGTGAGCACCTGGCATCTTGAGATAATCGTATCCAGCAGCTGATGAATATGATCCGTTGTCAGCAGCGCGAGCGTTCCTTCATGCGGCTCCTCAATAAACTTCAGCAAACTGTTCTCAGCCTGCGTCGTCATCTTCTCCGCTTCCTCGATAATAAAAATTTTCTTTGCTGATTCCACACCATGGAAAGTAAATTCCTTCATCAGATAGGCGATTTGTTCTTTTTTAATCGTCGCCGCGCCTTCTTCCGGCGCAATCCGGATCACATCCGGATGATTGCCTGAAGCGATCCGGCGGCAATTGCGGCATTGCTGACAGGGCGCGCCATTTTCCGGCGCCTCACAGAGCAAAGTTTGCGCGAGCAGCAGAGCGGTTTGCCTTTTACCGGTGCCGCGGGAGCCCTCAAACAAATAGGCATGCGCCAATTCCTGCCGCTCCAGCGCATGCCGCAGGACCCTGGACACAATTTTCTGCTGACCCGTTAAAGTTTCCCAATTCATACCGGCCATGTTCTCACTCGCTCATTCTGCATATTCTTAGAAATAGATCTATCCGGTGCCATTCTATATATAAAGGTTGATCAACATGCCCCTGATTTCATCCAGACGATCCAGAAACTCCAGCTCATCTTTATTGTTATCCAGCAGAGCGTTCGTCAGTTCGATCAATTTCTTGTCGATTGCTTTAATCAGCGTTTGACGGACGCCACCGCGCTGCCAAGAACGCGATTGCTCCGTTTTAAGCCCCGCGCGTACTGCTTCTTCCATAAACGCCTGGATATATTTTCTGTACACTTGCACATCATGAACCGTCCGGGATTCGGAAACTATCTGCGCCTGCTCATCCACTTTGTTAAGCAGCTCTTTCAGGGCATCCATCTTCATCGATGCCCTCTGCCCCGCCAGTGTCCGTTCAAAAGAAATCGATGGCCTGGCGGCAGACGATTCATGTTTCAGTACCGGATCCTTCACACCGGATTCCCGGCTGATTTTAATCCCCATCGCCATCCCTCCCCGCGGATCACTGATTTCAAAAGTGTTTAAACTGATCTACATCCAGCACGAACACCGTCGCGCCGCCGACTTCAACTTCTATCGGATGCATGACATAGCCGTCCGTATTCCCGTCCAGAGACGCTATCGGCGTCATGACCTGCGTCCTGCTCTGGCAGTGGCTTCTGATCAGATCAAGGAGATCATTGACGTTCTCATCTTCCGTCCCAATCATAAAAGTTGTATTGCCAGCACGGAGAAAACCGCCTGTGCTTGCCATTTTCGTGGCATGAAAGTCAGCCTCAATCAACGCGTCCTGCAATCTGCCACTGTCCTTATCCTGAATAACCGCCAGAACTAATTTCAAAGGAATCACCCCTTCAGTCTGTTTATTCACTCCAGAACTTCAGAACACTGTCGAAATCAGCCAAAACTGTATTAAAAACCGTTTCCGGCTGATTTTCACCGTTTACCAACAGAATACGCTGTCTGTTTTCTCTGTAAAGGGATAAAAATCCTTCCCTGACTCTCACATGATAAGCCAGAGCACGCTGCTCGATCCGGTCAAGGTCTCCGGCATTCCGAGTAACGCCGGCTTCGGGTCCGCTTCGCCCTTTCATCCGGCTGCGTCCCGTTTCGGGTGACACATCAAACAGGTATGTCCGGTCCGGCGACAGTCCGCCGGTCGCAAATCGGTTGATGTTTCTGATCATCTCAATCGGCTGCTTCAGCCCGTAACCCTGATAGGCGATCGACGCGTCGACAAAGCGGTCGCACAGCACGATTTTTCCCTCTTCCAAAGCCGCCTGGATTTTTTCTTCCACATGCTGGCTCCGGGAAGCAGCGTACAAGAGTATTTCAGTTTTGTCCGCCATCCGCAGATTATCCGGATTGAGGATAATCGCCCGGATTTTGTCACTGATTTCCGTCCCGCCCGGTTCCCGTGTCAGCACATAAGGCAGCCCCCGCTTCTCCAGCTCTTCAGCCAGCTTCCGGATCTGCGTCGTCTTTCCCGACCCGTCCGGTCCTTCAAATGTAACAAATAAACCTTTATGATTCATGCTCAAACGCTCCCGCGCGATAAGTAATGATTTTTCCTTGATTCACACTCTCATTCTGGAATGCCGCCCCGGCACGCAACCAGTCTTTCACCGCATGGATCTGCTCTTTGGTGATCCGTTCCCCATGGACGATGACAGGAACTCCCGGAGGATAAGGGATCACATGCTCCGCTGCAATCTGCCCCTCCGCCTGATCCAGATCCGTTTCCCCGCGTTCCATACAGTCCAGCTCCTCGTAGGGACGCACCAACGTGCTGAACGCCGGAAAGTACATCGTGCCCCGCAACCCTTGGGAAGGTGCCTCATGGAATTTAATAAGGCACTTGCGAATCTCTTCCAGCGCCGGTCCGAAGTCGATCTGATCCGTTAGTCCGAGAGTGAACAGGACGCGGTGAGGATCGGCCATCTCCGGGTAAATTCCCGATGCGATTAGCTGTCTCTGAAAGTCAAAGCCTGTTTCCTCAGTCTTAAGTTCAATGGTTATTTTAAAGGGATCGAGTAGATATTTTCCGGGGATGGCTTCCATCAGCCTTATCTTTTTCAGACTGCGCAGTCCTTTCGCAAACCGGTCCCTGCTTTTGATCCACTTTTCCAGCTTTCCGCTGCCCGTGACGGCCAAGTAGTGGCGCGCGAGGTCGAGTGATGCCATGATCGGGTATGAGGGGCTCGACGTCTGCAGGGCCTCTCTCATCGCTGCCACCTTCTCTATAGTTACCCGATCCGTGTTCACATGCAGATAGGCACCCATCGTCATTGCCGGCAGCATTTTGTGAGCAGAATGCACCACAAGATCCGCCCCCATATCAAGCGTGCTTGGAGGGACGGGAACGCCCAGCCTGAAATGCGGACCGTGCGCTTCATCGACAAGGACCAACGCGCCGCACGCATGCGCTTTTTCTATCAGCTTTCGCGTGGAAACAGCAGCCATCCCGTAATAATTCGGATACGTCAGAATCAGCGCCCTGGGCCTTGGGAAGCGGCGGACAGCCGCGTCCCAAGCGCCTACGTCAATACCCGCCGCAAGTCCCGAGGCCGGATCTACCTCGGGAGGCAGGAAGACCGGACGAACGCCTGCCAGCTTCAAAGCGTTGAACACCGACTTGTGACTGTCACGCGCGACAAGTACCGTATCGCCGCGACGACACGTGGCCAGGACCATGGTCAGGTTCCCCGCGGTGGATCCATTGACTAGAAAATAGCTGGCTCGCGTCCCGTAGTAATCACTGAGAAGCGTTTCCCCCTCCCGGAGCATTCCCGCCGGATGATAGAGTTCATCCAGATCCGCTACTTCAGTCGCGTCAATCGACAGCAGCTGCCGAAAGAGCGGATCCGCCTCCTCCGGAAAAATAAGGCCATCTTTGTGGCCGGGTACGTGAAATGAAAAGCGCTGATCCGTTCTGTATTTGAGTAATCCGTCAAAAACTGGTGTTCTATGCTGATCCATGGATCCTATCCCTTAAAGAGTCTGCGACTCTGCAAATCTTATCTTATCTTTTTATTCTAGCATAACTCTAAAAAAATCAGTTAATGAAATTATAAGGCAGTCAGGATTGAGTCAAGTCTTTGTAGGCAAATTTTTATCTGCCAGCGTGTACCCAATAGTGTAAACGAATTCATGATTGCAGAGCGTTTCCTTGGTGAACCCTGACCCTTGTTTAAAAACTCTGTAATGCCT
>NZ_SRJD01000022.1 GCF_004684935.1 Sporolactobacillus shoreae | reverse complement strand
ACGTATGTCAATTGCCGAAACTTTGATGAGCCGATTCATTTTGAATCTGGACGTGTCAAAAATGGCTTGATTTTTCGAGAAATCTCCGCTCAGGAACGGAAAAAACTCGTTCTATGAATAATTCAGGATCCATAGAAATTTTGAAAAATTGGAGAACCAAGCGGATCCATCAATACTAATTTCATTTGTCTTTTTCAGAACAAGCGGTAAAATAAAGATTGAAAGCGATTAACTGACTTTTATTCAACTTTGGGACCATTCTGCGGACAGCGATTGAATCAGAGGTGAATGTCATGCCATTGCTGCATCACAGAATTACTTTTTTAAACTTCGACAGAACCTATGAACATCAGAAAAAACTGACCCAGGCATTGCCGCATCAGCAGATTGATTTTACCGGACTGCGGGGAACCAGCCTTTATTGCTCGCCGCAAGCCTTTCAGTCGATCTGTGAAAAATTTTCTGATCTGCCCGATAAAGGGCTTACCTTCATCGGCAGCGGAAATTACCATTATGTGGCACTCGCCTTAATGCGTGAAATCCAAGAACCATTTACTTTAATTCTGTTTGATCATCATACGGATCTGAATGAAGGGCAGATCGGTTCACTTTTATCGTGCGGTTCCTGGGTTCATCACGCGATCACCGGAATTCCCAATTTAAAAAAAGTGATCATGATCGGCCCTCATCCGCTTACGGTTCGGTCGGTCCCCGACCCCATCCGGCGCCGCACCGTCATTTTTCCTGATGAGCAGCTGCCTTCAAACCAAACACTGATGTCGCTCATACCGACGGATCATGTCCAGATCAGCATTGATAAAGATGTTTTTTCACCCAAATACGCCAAAACAAACTGGAGCCAAGGAAAGCTGACATTCGATAAATTCCACGGAATTGCGCAACTCCTTTTAACCGGAAAAGCTATTGAAAGTGTGGATGTTTGCGGCGGTTGGCCCATTCTTCCACACGAACATCTTAATCCAAAAACCCGGCAATGGATTGACCTTAACGAAGAGACCAACCTAAAAATCGCCCGCCTACTGCTTCGGAAAACCAATCATCATTCGAATCTGATGATCGGTGCTTGATAGAAGATCAGACGATTAAAGGAGAAAAGCTATGAAAAACGTGAAAATTATTTTCCTTTTATTAATCATCATGTTCGCCTTCACAGGCTGCCAAAGCAGCGCGGCACAGCCGACGAAACTGGATACCTCGCAGCTGGAAAAGGAAAAGTCGGTCGGTTTGGATGTTCTGACAAAGAGCCAGCGTGACGGTATCCCGCTTAACTACACCGCCCGTTCCGCAGAGACTGCGCTCAGAGCCTTGCCATTTAAAATGACAGTACCTCAAAAATTGCCTTTTTCTTCAAAGGGTTTTACCAATATTTCGATCGAAGATTTTAAACATAACGGCAAAGAAATTGATGTCAAGTTTACGGCTTTCTCAAAAGATCTGAGAGATTCCTTAACGGTTTCTGCGAATAATCATAACGCAGAATATGTAGGACCAAACCAACCTGTTCAACTTAACAACAGAGTCAAGGGATTGTATGGAGCACAAGGGATTGTATTTAGAAAAGCAGGCGTTAATTATAGCATCGCTTTGCAGGACCCAGGTCTCAATCCTTCAAAAATGAAAACGGAACTGACTGATCTGGCCAATCAAATGATTGCTGATTGATTCTCTTTCGGTTCGAAGTCATCTTAACTTTATTTTTTCTTATGCCGATTTTTTATCAGTCTTCAGTACGATTTATCGACATTCGCGCGTTTTTATCGAGATTCATCACAATTTATCAGCATTCGCGCGTTTTTATCGACATTCATCACGATTTATCGGTATTCGCTCATTTTTCTCTGGTAAAAACAGAGCCGCCGTCCAAATGCCGGACGGCGGCTCTGTTCGTTCTATTAAAATCGTAATGCCTTAAGCGAGAACCTTCAAGCTTTCACGATTAAAAGCCGGAATGTCATCAGGTGTACGGCTTGTGACCAGTTTGTCGCTGACAACGACTTCTTCATCCTTATAATTGCCGCCTGCGTTTTTCAAATCAACGGCGATCGACTTGTAACCAGTAATGTCACGATTCTTAACCGATTCAGCAGTGATCAGCAGCTGAGGGCCGTGGCAGATCGCAAAAACGCCCTTGTCTTTATCCATAAATGCTTTGGTGAAGGTAACGAAACGGTCGTCATCTCTCAGGTTATCAGGAGAATAACCGCCCGCGATCAGGAGCGCATCGAAATCCTCCGGTTTGACTTCATCAATGGATGCGTCAGCCGTTACCTTGGCGCCATGTTTGCCGGAAATCGTCGCACCTTTTTCCTTGCCGATTACGACAACGGTGTGTCCGGCTTCCTCATAAGCTTTCGCCGGTCCGGTGAATTCAACATCTTCGAAATCATCGGCCAGTACTGCTGCAATCTTCTTTGCCATTTTTGAAAATCCTCCTCAAAACCTTTTGTAGTTATATTCTCCGTTTGCAGCTTTTCTAATCTTCTATCAGTCGGGCTGTACACGGGCAACACAAAAAGCGATAACATGTTCTTACCGTTCCTCATTATTTTAGAAAATTTTCTCAGGACATTCAATGATCTTGCTCAAACAATGAAAATTTTTTCCAAGGTTTCTGAGCTCCACATTTTTTATAAAAAAACTTGAGATTGACGTAACGTTAAGGTATAAGATTAAAAGTGTCAGGGGGAAATGAGATGAACTACACAGTCAAGCAGCTCAGCGACGTAGCCGGTGTAAGCTCGCGTACCCTGCGCTTCTACGATAAAATGAATTTGCTTCATCCGGAACGAATTAATGATTCAGGCTATCGGATCTACGGTGACAAGCAGGTTGATCTGCTGCAGCAGATCCTCTTTTATCGGGAACTCGGGTTCAGTCTGAAAGACATCCGGCAAATCATCCATTCGGATGATTTCAACATCGTGCAGTCCCTGACCGACCAGTACCATAATTTATTAGAGGAAAAAGAGCGTCTGAACCGACTGATCGCGACAGTCGAGAAAACGCTGGCCTCTAAAAAAGGAGAGATTGCGATGACTGATCATGAAAAATTTGAAGGTTTTAAGAAAGATATGATCGATGTAAACGAAAAAAAATACGGCAAAGAAATACGTGAAAAATATGGGGAAGAAGCAGTCAATGAATTCTATAAAAAATTTGGAAGTCTGAGTAAGGAAGCGTACAAACAGTCAGAAAAGATCCAGGAGGAAATGTTTTCTGAACTGGAAAAGGCCATGCTTCACGGGGCGGATCCTGAAAGCGAACCTGCGCAGAAAGCTGCTGGTCTCCACAAACAGTGGCTCAGCTATTTCTGGACTTCATACACTAAAGAAGCCCACGCGGGTCTCGCCCGAATGTATGTTGAAGATCCGCGCTTCACTGAATATTACGACAGCCGTGCCGGTAAAAGCGCGGCGAAGCTTCTGCGCGACGCTGTGGTCGTCTATACCGGACTGGATCAATAAGTAAGTAAAAACGAGACCTTTGCGTGAAGAGACGCAGCCGATTACCGGCTGCGCCTCTTCTATATATTATTGGGGGGGATCACAATTTAACAAATCACTTAACTCTAATCAGTTCGCAAAATCCTGCGTATAGAATACCCAGCCGGTTGCGCCTTTTTGGCCGTATGCAACACCAACACCCGTGTATTTATAGCTTGCTTTCAGGATATTCGCCCGATGTTCCGGAGAATTCATCCAACCATTCACTGTCGCCGAAGCACTCCAGATTGCTGGCCAGCCATAGTAGCTGACATCACCTGAAGCATAAGCCACATTCTGGCCGCCGACCGTGCTGTAAGTGAAACCCAGCATCCCGTGCGACATCGTGCCATTAGTGTATTGCTGTAAACTCCATTGGCTGGCAAAATTGGCGAGATCGCTTCTCACCTGCAGCGGGCTCAGCCCTCTGCTTGTTCGCTGCTGATTGATCAGACTGACAATCTGCTGCTCAACGGAGCTGTTCAGCTGAACACCTGCGCTAAGCGTTGCCCTTGGAGCGGCATTATAGACCACTTTTTTGGCGACAGGTTTTTTGGTTGCCACCGTCTTATGAGCGACCGACTTTTTCACCGGCGCTTTTTTAACAGGTTTTTTCACTGCTTTCTTATATGTAACCTTTTTGGGAACTGCCCTCTTTTTTGAGGTGGTTTTTTTCTTCGGTGCCGCTTTCTTCACAGCCTTTTTCACGGGCTGCTTCTTAAGCGTTTTGCTCTCAACACCGCTGACGACATTGCTTTTAGCCGCGACTGTTTTCACAGCGGCCGGCGATTTGCCTGAATTATCAGCTTGCGCGCGAGAGCCATTGAGGAGAGAAACAGAGGCAAAGCCAACACTCAGCACAACTAAGACAAAGAACAGGCGTTTAAAAAAACGCATAATAAAAAATCCCCCTCCATTTACGTTTTCAACTCACAATGAGTGCAAAAATACGGCGGCCCAGCCATCATAGCGATAAATCGCCTTAGATCTGTGACTTTGCGTCACTGCCTTTCAGCAGCTTTGCCCTTTAGAAAAACGAGATTTTTCTAAAGATACCTGTTAAATTACAAGACTATGGATCAAACTACGAGATTACTATAATCTTCCATCAGAAAAAAATCAAGCAAATGATGCACTTTACCCTAGTCTCGAGAATCCACCAAAAATTCTTTGAGAAATGAATAAAGACTGTCTACTATTTATATCGGACAAACAATAATAATCTTTAGCCTATTATTTAGAATGCCAGTTGCAACGATGCTATAATGACAGAAAAGAAAATTTTTTCCAACAGTGCGAGGAGGAGTGATTTCAGTGATAAAATTTTTGCGGATCGCCTGGATGGCTCCGCTTGTATTTGCCCTGTCGGCATGCGGCGACCTGTCTGAGGGAGTAAGCTCTCATCCCGCAAGCGCAGATTCCAACCATCAAGGATCCTCGGGCCAATCCAATAGTGATTCCTCATCTGATCAATATTTTGCTTATGTCACAACGCTGAATTTCAAAGACGACGGGACGATTCCAAACAATCCGAAATATCCTGTTCTGCTTTATCACGGAGCTGTCAAGGGCCTGGATGCTGAGCAGATCATTAAAAAGTTTGAACAAAACAATTGGGGAAACAATTGGGTCGATGGAATCTTCGACTTCCACCACTTCCACAGCACATCTCATGAAGTACTGGGTATTGCCGCAGGGCATGGCGAAGTTCAGCTTGGCGGACCAAAAGGAAAAATTGTCAAAGTAACAGCGGGCGATGTCGTTGTCCTTCCGGCCGGAACCGGACACAAACGGATTTCGGCGAGCAGGGATTTCTCCGTTGTCGGCGGCTACCCGGACGGCCGTTCCTATGATACACAGACGAAAGAAACACCTCAGCTAAAGAAAAACATATCAAAAATCGGGAAGCCCAGTGAAGACCCGGTTTATGGCAATAAGGGACCGCTGCTTGATCTATGGAAAAATTGACCGGTAAAACAATTCAGGCTTCTTTACGTCTTCTTCCCAAGCGGCAGTACATTTGGTTCGTTTTTCAGCTGCCCCGTAAAATACGTACTGTCCAATAATTTTTTTTGAAATGACATCCGGAATCAGAGATCATTAAAAATCCAACTTCAGTGTCTGTAAAACAAGCATACTTTCTTTAATTATGACCATGTTTAAGAATAGTGTTTCGTTGCATTTATTCGATTTTTCACTGAATTTTTTGCTTTCTGATCGTAAGAAAAAAGTGACACAAGGTAGGCTTATGTCACTTTTTTTTAGGGATACGGCACACCCGTTATCTACAAACAGATAACAGTTTTCGAAAAAAGGAATTCGGTCGACCCAAAAAGATCAAATCCATTCTCTTTTTGAAGCAGGACGGATTAATATTCTGCTTTAAGATACGTGACTAATTCTTCCGCACTTTGTTGCGTTTCTTTATTTGAGAACTGGTTGACACCCAGTTTCTTAAAAACAGGGAGGAAGCGCATGCCAATCAGGTTTGCAGTCGCCTGGAAAGGCTTGATGAGCTCGCTGATGGTGAATTGGTTTGAACCGCCTGCCTGATAATGAACTCCCGGCCCACCAATTGATATAGCTAGTATAAAGTCTTTTCCTCTTAATTTCGTTCCTTTAGATCCATAAGCCCAGCCATGTGTAAGCACTACATCCAGCCACTCTTTGAGCAATGAAGGGCTGCTGTACCAATACATTGGGAACTGAAAAACGATCCGGTCATGCTCCAATAGAAGCTGCTGTTCTTTTTTCACATCGATGATTCCGTTCGGATACGTGCCGTACAGGTCATGTATAGTGATGTCCGATTCTTGTTGTAACCGATTCATCCATGCTTTGTTGATCACGGACTGTTCCAAGTGGGGATGAACGACGATATCCAGTATTTTCATTCTTCAAGAATCCTCTCTTCTCAACCTTAATTTCACATTCTGATTGCAGGCAAGGTGACTGGTCGATATTGATCATTTAAATCATCGAATGCTACAAAATGAATCCTCCTTATTTAATGTTTGTATATGCAAATGAAGAGCAAAAAAAATTATGGGTTCTGTTCCAGTTTATTGCTCGCTTCATGAAGCATCTTGCTCAAATCCGCGCTGAACTCGCGACCTAAGATCTCAGAATAACGTTCAAAAAGAACTTCAAGAGATTGCCGAAAACGCGTGTAGACTTTTTCTCCTTCATCTGTCAGAGCGATATATGTTTCCTTTCCGCCTGCCGTTCGTGTGACGAGTTTTCGCCCTTCAAGTTTATCGATAAAACGCGTACTCGTTGAAGGCGCAATGGACAATCTGCGGCACAGTTCTTTCTGTGTAATGTTCGGATGGAATCTGACAGTCATGATCAAGTACAGGTAAGTCGGCGCGAGATCATCAGCATCAAACGCTTTTTCTGCTAATTTCGTGATGTTGCGGGCAAATCGGCTGGCAGTGAAATAAAGGCAACGGGTCAAAAGCTGACTCTCTTCGGACATTATTCTCAATCCTCATTTCATTTGCATATACAAAATACCATGCGGCACGATGAAGATCAAATGAAAGGCTCATATATTTGTGCCTCTGTTGTGTAAAAAAATTTTTTACTGAGTAATAGCTGTAGCGAAGTAAAACACGTACTGCGAAACATATAAAGTAACTGTATCCCGTAATACTTCAAGCGTTTCGGTGCAACTCAGAAAATTAGGTGCAACTTTTGCCGAATTGGGTGCGACTTTGCATCATTTCAGTGCGACTCAAAGATTCAGCGCTAACTTTCACGATTATGATAAGTTCCAATCTGTAAGTTACGGCATATTCTCCGTCCACCATGCAGTACTATTCCACGACAAAGCAAACACTGTTTTAAAATTTCAATCTGCTGCTATGCGGTAAATATTTTTAGAAGAGTCACTTTTGCTCATGACGTATCTGTCGGGAACGAAACCGTTGCAGTTTGTTCCTGTTCCCGCATGTCTTCATGTTACACCAACGGCGGCTTTGATTCTTGGTTTCATCCACGAAGAGCCAACTGCAAGAAGGACTCGTACACTCTTTAACATGCGTTAAATCAGCAGAAGTGATCAGATCTGCCGCAGAGCGGGCGATAGGAGCGAGAAGTGAATCGAGCTCGGTTGGTTCCTCCCAACCCCACTCATAACCGGATGATCCCCAAACAATACGCTGGCGGTGAAGTCCGTGTTCGAGCTCCCTATTAATCACCAAAAGATCCGAATCGGAAGGTATCTGCCCAGAAGCAAAAGCAGAAAAAATATGGTAAATAGATTTCCTCAATTCTTTCGTCTTTTCTAGAACTTCATTTGCCTCGTACTGGTGATCTTTCGATTTTAACTCTAGAGAGGCAGCTTGCCTCTCACTTAATAAACCTTTTAGGCGGCCCCAGTTCAAAAGATCTTGATAACTTTCAAGATACTCGATTTCATTAGTCTGACCTCGAGCCCCTCCTATGGTGTTAGCTAAATCCAAGCATTCAGCTCCTGAGATAAATTCAAAACTTTTATTGGCCATGATAATTATTCCTTCTTCAAAATTAGTTCATCAAAAATTGACAGCCCATATATCTCATCATTACAATGAAACTGTTAAAGTACATTTTAGAAGGTTACATCAAATGAGTCAAGGAGGGAAAGTCATGCGATCGATGCCCTTTCACATTCATGCCAGTCAGTCAGTTCTCGATGATCTCAGGATGCGGCTCGTGCAGACGAGATGGCCAGGTTCTCCTAAAGATGCAAAATGGGCGTACGGAACAAACATTGATTATTTACGGCAGCTCATTACCTATTGGGTCAAAGATTTTAACTGGCGCGATCAGGAAAAATACCTGAACGGTTTTCATCAATTTAAAGCGGATATTGGAGGATTAAAGGTGCATTTTATTCATGAACAAGGCCATGGTCCAAAACCTATGCCCTTGATTCTCACTCATGGATGGCCCAGTTCCTTTTATGAAATGACGAAGATTATTCCCTTGCTGACTGATCCTGCATCGCATGGTGGCGATGCGGCGGATACCTTCGATGTTGTCGTGCCATCACTTCCTGGATACGGTTTCTCACAGAATACGGATCATCGGAAAATGACACTGAAAGTCATCTCTGACCTATGGACACAACTCATGGTTGATGTTCTGGGATATCGTCGTTTCGGAGCTCATGGAGGAGACATTGGAGCAGGTGTTGCGACACATCTCGGGCGCTTTCATCCCGAAAATATGATTGGCATTCACATTCTGGCATTTGCCAGTCCGATTCTTAACGAGGAGGCGTCACCGCTTATAGAAGCGGAACAGAAGTATGCATCTGAAGTCAAATTGTGGGAAATAGAAGAAGGAGCGTATGAACATCAGCAATCAACGCGTCCTCAAACGCTCGCTTATGGTCTCAATGATTCTCCTGCAGGCCTTGCAGCTTGGATTATTGAGAAATTCAGATCCTGGAGCGATTGTGACGGTGAGATCGAACAACGTTTTAGTAAAGACGAACTGTTAACGAATCTGACGATCTATTGGATCACTGAGACAATCCATTCATCCATTCAGTTATACTACGATCACCGGCACAGTCAGAAGTCAGCTCAAATGCACCGACGGGTGGATGTTCCGACCGGAGTCACTTTGACAACGGAGCCTGTGAATCGTCCACCGCGTGAATGGGTTGAACGCACGTATAACGTACAACGCTGGGCAGAACTATCAAGAGGAGGTCACTTTGCTGCATTTGAAGAACCGGAACTGCTCGCCAAGGAAATCCGCGCTTTTTTTCGACC
This sequence comes from Sporolactobacillus shoreae, assembly GCF_004684935.1. GTDB lineage: Bacteria > Bacillota > Bacilli > Bacillales > Sporolactobacillaceae > Sporolactobacillus > Sporolactobacillus shoreae. The sequence continues at coordinate 36,908 of NZ_SRJD01000022.1, read as the reverse complement.
GTTTCGTGAATAAACACGAGTTGGCTTGATCTTTCGGATTTATACCCTTTTGCTGAAAAAATGTGTTTTGCTGCGGGTCACTTTAATACTTTCATATTGTACAAAAAGAGCCGGCATCGGCCCTTTTTTTGTTCTATCTGCTACATATGCAGGCGGCTGAATATTTTGTCCCGATAATCACGGAATGAACGGCTTTTTTGTATGGAACGCTTCTCGATCAGCTGGTTGAATCTGAGCCTTTTGATTTTCAGCTCAGATGTCAGACGGCTGAGCTCATGATCATCATCGCAGCATCGGATTAAGTCATTCAGTGTCACCATATCTTTGCGGATTTGAAGTTCCTCAGGCAGATAACCGGCATTTTTCAGCACTTTGTAGCTTACCCGAAGGTCTTCGGGCACACCGGAAAGGTCTTCAAATTGCTGAGGCTTTCCCTTACCCGGAAGGTTTTCAAAAACGCCGTCTCTGAGGCCTGCCTGTATTTTTTCTTCCGCCATGATATCGATAATGCTCAATCGATGACACCTCTCTTATGAAGAAGTATTTTGTTCTCCGGCATCACTTGACTCTTCTGAATAAATTTTCCGGAGCGGTTTCTGAGCGGGGCCATCAATCACTGCTCCGTCCGCGCTGAAACGCGAACCGTGGCAGGGGCAGTCCCATGTCCGTTCACCCTGATTCCAGTTTACTTCGCAGCCCAAATGCGGGCAAGTGGTATCGACCATCACGACTTTTCCTTCTTTATTTTTATAGACGCCTGCCCTCTGGCCGTTCATTGAAACAATGGCGCCCTGATCATCGCCAAGATCCGCAAGGAATTTCCCGCTCTTCTCCAGTTTTCCTTTAATCAGATGCCCGGCAATCTCACCGTTCTCAATAAAAAAGTTCTTGATCATCGGATCAGCTTCAAAGCGGGAAGGATTGTATAACTCGCTGTAAGGATTTTCACGTTCCAGGATCTGGTCGGTAAGCAGCTTCGCCGCAAGCGTACCGGTGGTCATTCCCCATTTCCGATATCCCGCCGCAATGTGAATATGCGGCTGACTGGCTGATATTTTTCCAATGTATGGCACTTTATCCAGCGTGGTATAATCCTGGGCCGACCACTGGCTGATCCTGCGATTTTCCCCAAGTACCGCATTCGCAAAACCGGCTAGTCTCTGAAAATGAGTTTCCGTACTCTCCCCACGTCCCGTTTTATGATTTTCTCCGCCGACCAGTGCCATATTTTTTCCGGACAGAGATAAACTTCTGAACGAGCGCTTCGGATCTCCCGCGCTGAGATACATGCCCCCCGGAACAACGCTCTCTGTCTCACAGGCAAGCAGATAGGAACGCTCCGGAACCATTCGGGTGAAATAAAAGCGATTGTCATAAAAAGGAAAGTGAGAACAGATCAGCACATCGCGGGCGAGTATCCGGTATCCCTGTTTTGTCAGAACGACTGGTGACTGACCGGTTTCAATCGTTGCCGCCAGCGTATTTTCATAAATTGGGACACCCATTCTGACGAGTTCCGAGACCATAAAATGAAGATACATTAAAGGATGAAACTGAGCCTGATCCGGCATCAGAAGTGCATTTTTTATAGCCAAAGGCAGGTCTAGGGAATAAACCAGGCTGCCCGGGATTCCCAGCTTGTCATAGGCAGCCTTTTCTTTTTCAATCAGTTCGGCTTCTTTGTCCGTTGTGGCATAAACAATCGCTGGCTGCATTTCATAGCAGGCGTGCACCTCGTGTTTTTGGATCAGCTGTCCGATCCAATCCAAAGCCTCATGATTCGCTCTGTAGTACAGTCCGGCCTTCTCTTCGCCAAAATGAGCCATCAATTCATCGTAAATCAGCCCATGCTGTGAGGTGATTTTCGCCGTCGTATAACCTGATGTCCCGCTCGCTAGCTGAGCCGCCTCAATCAGGACGACCTTCATCCCCTCGCTTGCCAGAAGGTAGGCCGCTGTAATTCCGGTAATCCCCCCGCCAACAATAACTGCCTCCGTCTCAATGTCGGTTTCCAGTGGCTTAAAAGCTGGCAAATGTACCGTATCCCGCCATAGAGATGAGTTTTCTTCAGAAAAATCATCATTCATTCGATTCTCGTCCATTGAGATCATTCCTTCGCCGTATAATTATTGAGCGCTCACATCTTAAGATCTGTCCGGATCTAGTTTCTCCATTTCTAAAAAAGAGTATGTAAGGCGGTTCATTGAATTGTGTGCAGCATGAACGGTATAATATTAGATATCTGTCTTATTGTTTTCACTGAAAGGAGGAAATGATGGATGACACTTGAGAAAAATGACTCAGCCGGCAGCTATCCGAATGTAGTAACCGACCATTTCCAATCGATAGTGGTTGAAATCATTTCTTCACTATCGCTATCTTCCAAACAAAGGGAAGACCCGAAAACAATACAGCAAGCTGTTAAAGGGGACTGGTCAGCAAAATCTGCAGCTTTTTTTATGGATTGGTACCATGAATCCCCGTTTGATCTATGGAATTTGTTGAACTTTTTACTGCCATGCCCGTATTTCCATGATGTCGAAAAATTTGTTGCCCAAATGAGGGCCCTGCCCAATCCTGATTTCGTTTATCACTTTTTTGGCGAAGAAATAAGCCTTGAAGACGCTCCTTCTTTGATTAAAAATACTTCAAGCTACATAAACAGCCATGAACACTATTTATGGGACACGGAGAATAAACGGGCATTCTTTGAAAAGTTTATCCTGCAGCTGAACAAATACCGAGAATCATTCGCGCAAATCATACTTGAAATTGCCCATTCAAGGTCATTTCACACTCAGCTTGACGCCGCTCAAAAGATACTTTCGCGGGCCATGAACGATGTGCGCTCAATGGCGATGGGACCATTGAACCTGGCCCAATTTGTCATGGGTAAAAATTTTCGGAGAATCAGCGACTACAAACTGTACAATTTTATTCCGTGCTATTTTATTGGTACACGAAGACTGCGGGTTTTTTCGAAGGATGTCTGCATTGTGATTTACGGTTGCGCCTCTCCGCTTACTGATAGACAGAAGCAAAGCCGTGACCTGGAAAAACAGCTAAAAGCACTGGCCGATCACAATCGGTTGACTCTGCTCAGCCACTTGTCTCATCAGGAACTTTACGGAGCCCGACTTGCTGAGTATCTTGGACTGACGACAGCTACAGTTTCTCATCATTTGGAAGTCCTCCGGAAAGCCGGATTTGTTATAGAGAAAAAATCGGGGACGATCAAGTATTTCTGCGTCAATCATGAAGCACTGGACTCGTTTATGAAAAAGCTCAAATTATTTACCGAGGAATCATGAAAATCAAAAATGCCCGCTTCCAATTGGGAAGTGAGCATTTTCTTGCAAAGGCTTTATTAAAACTTGTCTGTTGTTTTTCGCTCCAAGCGCTCGCTTTCCGCGGGCGATCCGTGAGCCTCCTCACTCGGTACCCTCGTTGCGGGGTCTCACCTGGCTCGCTGATCCCGCAGGAGTCTCGCGCCTTCCGCTCTAATCAATAGGGCAACAAAATTAACATTAAATATGAACAGAGTTTTTGCAAAAGACAGGTCACACGCTTTTTTGATTACCGTCCGGCCATTGCCGGGACTTTCGTCTTTCCATCTATTTCTTTAATCTTTTTAGGCCGCTTAAGTAAGAAACTCAGAATCATCCCGATAATGGCGATACCCATGAGTACAAAAAATGTATCGCCGAAAGATGAAGACAGTGCCTGAAGCGGCTTGCTGCCGTTCTGTACATGTTCCTGGAACCGTTCAGAAAGAATGGTCGACAAACCTGCCACTGCAAAGGACATCATGACCTGCTGGGCAGAATTTGTCAGTGAGGTTACCCTGCTGACAATATTTTGCGGTGCTGACTGAATGATGTGTGTATTCAGCGGCATCATCGACAGGCCCATACCTGCTCCGAGCAGTGCCAGTGGAAGAATGAGCTTCTCCGCTCCGTCCTGAGCTGAAATACCGGATAATAAGAACGCTGAACTGGTAACAAACACTAGGCCGGTAGCTACCACGGGTCTCGCGCCGAACCGGTCATATAACCTGCCTCCGATGGGCATAAAAATACCGGCGGCAATCGCCTGAGGCAATGTCGTTAATCCTGAATGAAACGCACTGAACCCCTTTCCCTGCTGAAGAAAAAGCGGAATAAGAAACATCGTCCCGAACAGTGCGATCTGCGTGATCCACTGTACAATAATCCCCCGTGTAAAGTCGCCGGAACGGAAGACACGAAGCTCCAGAAGGGGCTGCTTTTTTTTCCGGAGTTCAGTGATGACGAAAAGAATCAATGCTGCTGCGCCGACAATCAAACCGGCAAGCGTCTTAAATGAAGTCCAGCTCGTTCCGCCTTCGCTGACACCATATGTAATCGAGGCGAAAGCAATCGGTGCAAGCAGCATCCCGAGAAAATCCAGTGCGGGAACGGATTGACGTGCAAGATTCGGCAGCGTACGAATTCCCACCAGAATGGCAATAACCCCAACCGGTAAATTAATCAGAAAAATCCAGTGCCAACTCGCATAATCAACCAACCAACCGGATAAAACAGGCCCCAGCGCCGGAGCGAGAAGCATCGGAATCCCGATCATCCCCATGACGGCGCCTACTTTATTCGGCGGGCTCAGGCGATACGTAAAGGCCATAGCGATCGGAGCGACCATCCCGCCACCCAGTCCCTGAATAATTCTGAAAAGGATAAGCTGATCAATGCCCGACGCCAGTGCGCATAGACCGGACCCGATGGTAAACATCATGACGGAAAAGAGAAAAACCCTTTTCGCACCGAAACGATCGGAAAGCCATCCGGCGAGCGGGATGACCGCCGCCTGAGCCAGTGCGTACCCTGTTACCGCCCATTGAACAACAGAGATTTTGCTATGGAAATCAGTGACCAGGCCGGGCAGGGCAACATTCATCGCCGTTCCATCCAGAATAACCATAAACATACCCACGATAATTGCCAAAAGCGGTGCGATTAATTTTTTTAATGATGTGACCTGATCCTGCTCTTTTTCGGTCGTTTCTAAAGACATTCTAAGCCCTCCATTTGTTCTCCGTCTCTTATCGCTGCCCCCTGAATTGACCTGATTCGTACAAGGCTTTAAAATAAGAGTAATGATTTGCGGACAATTGTCCGTTACTTGAAAATAGTACCGGACAATTGTCCGCCTGTCAACTGATTAACTCTGCTCGAAAGAAGCATTTTTCTTAAACAGGATTTGAAAAGGAGAAGAATCATGCCAGATCATACATTGCGGAGAGATGACGACAAGATTAGCGCATCAATTTTACAAACAACCGAATCGTTGTTTTCTAAATACGGGGTTGAGAATGTCAGCATGCATCAAATTGCGAAGACCGCGAAAGTCGGACAGGGAACCATGTATCGCCGTTATGCCAACAAAGGAGATCTCTGCATGGATCTAATGAAAGAGAACTTTCAAGATCTACAGGATAGTGTGCGCCACTATTTGGAAAATGCAGGATCGATTTCCGTAAAAGAAAAACTTTTCGCTGTGTTTAAAAAGCAGCTTTATTTTCTGGAGAGGCATTCGCGGTTATTTGAAACGATTCATTCCTTCTCGACCTCAACGTGTGAAAGTGCAAAGACAAATTTTTATGAGGCACCACCCTATGTTTTCATGCACACATTGATTCGATCACTTCTTGAAGAAGCGATCCGGGCGGAGGCGGCGCGACCGGTCAACGCAGATTTTACGGCACACACGCTGATGGCCTCAATAAACCCGAAAGTTTACATTTTCCTGAAGAAGGAAAAAGGATATACAACCGACGAAATTATCGACAATTTCAGCAGGACTTTCCTCGAACCCCTCTTCTTCTAAGGCGATTCTCGACCACCCTGTTCCTAGAAATACGTAAAAAAACAGCATTGCAGCTAACGGCTTGCCTCAGGCAGGTCTTTTTTTAAAGATAAGGAAGTATAATCTGTCCAATAAAACAGTGCCTTGAATGAGATTCAAAGCGGAGGTGCGAGACGCCCGCGGAAAGCGAAGAGCCGTAGTGTTGATCCAACACCTCAATGACATAGGATCAATGATTAGGAACCGGGCTTGCCCGGTTTTTCTTATTGTATTCATATAGGTTAATACCGTAGATTCAAGAAAAAAAGTGGTTCTCACATATAAGATATTTATATTATAAGATAATTATCTTATAATATAAATATCTTATTTTCTTGAAATGGGGAGAGGTCCATGGATCAGGAGAAACAATCAGAATATATTATTGAGGTTCAAAATCTGGTAAGAGACTATGTCTCCCACAAAGGTGTGTTCAGAAAGAAAAAGCATACCGTTCGTGCGGTTAATAACCTCTCCTTCTTTGTTAAGAAGGGGGAAATTTTCGGTTTGCTTGGAGCGAACGGCGCAGGAAAAACAACGACCATCAAGATCCTGACGACACTTCTTGCGCCGACTAGTGGATCTGTTTCCATTTTAGGCCTTGATCCAATGACTCAGGCGAAAGCATTGCGGCCCAGAATCAGTTTTGTATTTGGTGGTGAACGAAGCCTCTATTGGCGGATTACCGGAAGAGAAAATCTCAATTACTTTTCCGACTTGTATCATATCAGCAACGAGATAAAGAAAAGACGAATTCCGGAATTGCTGGAACTTGTCGGGCTGAAGGATCATGCGGATGAACGGGTAGAAACGTATTCTAAGGGAATGAAACAGCGTTTGCAAATCGCGCGGTGCCTTGTCAATGATCCTGAAATCATTTTTCTTGACGAACCGACGATCGGCCTTGATCCCATTGGAGCGCGGGATCTGAGAAACATTGTAAAGATGCTTGCGAAGCAGGGGAAAACCGTTCTGATTACAACACACTATATGTACGAGGCTGATGAGATCTGCGGCCGTGTCGCTATTGTTAATAAAGGAAAACTGGTTGCACTGGACACTCCTGCAAATCTGAAAGCTCAAACAGAGCATACATCGGTTATTGAGTTACATTTAAATGAAAAAGACGATGCCCTGCTAAAGGGATTGAACCAAATAAAAGAAATTGATCAGATTCGTGCAAATCACACAGATCAATATGAATCAGTATCCCTGCAATGCAAAGAACCGCGAACAGTCTTTCCCCAGCTCTTCCCGCTGATTGGGACAGGACATCTTCTGTCTGTCCGTACACGGGAAGCGACACTTGAAGACGTATATATCCATTATGTCAGCCAATCACCTCATTGAGATCAGTCACTAGCATTCCTGCTACCCTTACCATTATCTTTCAGAAAAGTTATCGAAAGGGGTGTTTCCCGTGCTACCAATAATTAACGTCATCTTTTCGAGTTTAAATGTCCATGCCAGACAAAACTTCGCCAGAGCGACGTTTCAGTTTGTCATTCTTTTTCAGCCGATTCTACTGTCATTCCTGCTTTACATGATGCTCAGGGGATCCAATCCAGTCCATGCAGGAGAATATATAGTGGTCAGTTCCGGATTAATGAATCTCTGGAGCAGTATTATCTTTTCTTCAGCCGGCGACATCGACCGCGAGCGTTATATGGGGACGCTCGAATGTATTTATGTGTCACCCAGCGACTTCAGGCTTATCTTTCTGGGCCATGTTCTAGGAAATTTATTGCTTGGTCTTTTTTCAATGGTACTCAGCTCTATTTGTGTGGTGTTTCTCTTCGGATTACAAGTTCATATTGAAAATCCGGCTGAATTCCTTTGTGCGTTCACACTTTCAATTTTATCTTTTACAGCTATCTCACTGCTCATCGGCTTAATTTTTACCCTTTCAAGAAGTGCGCGAATACTGATGAATTGTCTGGAATACCCGATTTACATCTTATGCGGACTGGTCTTCCCGATCAGTGTACTTCCGAAGGCTCTGCAATTTATTGCATACGTTCTGTCCCCCACCTGGGCAGCACAATTATTAAGAGAAAGTATGGCCGGCATTCAAAACATCCGGATTTTTTATTTTGATCTGATCGCCCTCTCTATTCTGATTCTTGTCTATTTTCTTCTAACGATTGTCTTATTTAAGAAAATTGATCGCCGTGTCCGGATAGACGGAACATTGGGGGTGCATTAAATTGACGGGAATCATGGGCAGGTTTTTCCGGCAGTCTCTCCTCTCCTATAAGGCTCTCTATGGCTATCTCGATACAAAAGTGTATCTGTTGGTCAAAGTGGTTAACCCCATCATGCAGCTGATCTTTTTTACTCTGCTTTGTAAATATATTTATCATACCGATGACGTCACTCCTTGGCTGATTGGCAACAGTTTTCTGCTCAGTGTCTATAATTCGCTGTTCGGTGTCGGGATCGTCATGAATAATGAACGTCATTTTGGCACATTAAAATTGGTCATCGCTTCCCCCGCAAACAAATTTCTCGTTTTTGTCGGAAGAGCCTTCTTCCATATACTTGACGGACTGTCATCTGTCATTCTTGGACTCTTGATCGGCGTTCTTTTATTCCATTTAAACGTGACCAACATGAACATCCTTTTATTTTTTATCACGGTTCTTATCAGTATGTTCGCCGCGATGGGAATGGGTTTATTCATCGGCAGTCTTGGTCTTGTCGTCTCGGACATGAACTTATTGCTCAATCTATCAATGTACGTCTTGTTTATTTTTTGCGGAGCGAACTTCCCGGTTGAACGGCTCCCCTTCTTTCTTCAGAACATTTCTTATCTGTTGCCTGTCACCCGTGGAATAGAAGCCTGCAGATTGATTGCTGAAGGGCGTATAACTCCCCACATTTATCATTTGATTGGCATGGAGTTTGTGACCGGCGCTGTCTACATGTGCATCGGTTTTTTATTTTTAATCATTCTTGAAAAATTGGCCAAAAAATCCGCAACGCTTGATGTATATTAAGCGACAGAGCTTCCAAGTCTCAATAATTGGTAAAGATAAATACAGGGCAGTTCGTTAAGAGGTACAAATACGAACTGCCCTGTATTTCTATTTCATGTAGATTAGCCTGGATTTTTACACACTAATTGCCCGCGGCGCGAATAAATTCAGCGGTCTCGGGCAGCGGCGATTCCTCTGACCAAAGGACATAATGTGCTCCGGGTACTTTGATAATGCGGATATTGGGTTGATTTAAGAATGACTTAATATTTTTCCGCTCGAATTGTTCCCTTTTCTTCTCAATACCTTCATATGAAGCATAAAAGAGACAGACAGGGATCCGGATGGCGGATAACATCTTTTTGGGCCTTGCCTGATAAAAGCATATGTGGAGCGGCAAACCGGCTTGTTTCAATGGTACAGCCGCTTTGAAAAAAGCTTCTGAAACATATGGATTTGCATCATTTAAATGCATCCATCGGCAGAACTTCAGAAAATTCTCTTGTGTTTCAATTGTATCTGATGAGTCCTCAATGGAAGGAAGGATGTAACGTCCGATAAAAGGATATATTTTTCGTTTAAAAATCCTGGACAGCAGACTGAGCAGAGGCATCAGCACCGCAGATTTCCCCATTTCAGAAGGAAAACGCGGCAGATTGAAATGTCCGCTGTCAAGTAAAGTCAGGCTTCTGACGCGATCCGGATAATGATAAGCCACACATAGACAGACAAATCCGCCAACAGAATGCCCGATCAGATGAACTTTGTCTAATTTCTCTTCATTAAAAAATTGAATAACCCAGTCGGCCAGGTCTTTTGTTTTAATGGATTGATCGAACCCACTGCTCCTTCCATACCCGGGGAGATCGCAGAGAAATAATTGATAATCTTGATGAAAATAATCTGCAAAGATCTCTCCTTCGATTCCAGAGAAGCCGGCGGCCGGAAAAAACACGATGGATTCCTTCCCTGTCCCGACTTTTTTAAAATAACAGTGAACAGCCATAATATTTTTGTCTCCCTCCGCCTCATTCGGAGAAACTTCCGACCGATTTGGGGCGACTTTCATCGGTTTAGGGGCAACTTTTTGCCAATTCGGCTCGACTTATAAATGATACCGCCCTGTATTCGTCTAATGAAAAATGCAAAAGCCACGTTCGCTTTTGCACTCACTTCTGAGTAGATATACCAGTTGATCATTCCAGTACAAAATCCCCGGAACTCGTGCGAACGTCGATCCGGTAGTGTCCGTCACCTTTCTGTCCGATCATCCGGTGCTCACTTTTTTCTTCATATAAAAGGCCCTTGATTCTTACCTTTCCTTCACCGGATGAGCCCTGATAATTGATGGCAAATGATTCCGGTTCCTGGCTGAAGGCCATCGTGATGTCACCGCTGCTGGCGCGTGCGGTGAGATCCCCTGTCAGCTGGTCATTCTTAAGATCGATATCGCCCGAGCTCGCACCCGCGGCAAGTCTGCCGCGAAAATCGGAGACAGTGACATCCCCAGAATGTGTGCCCACTTCTAAAAAGTCAGAAGCGATGCTGCGCAACACAACATCCCCGCTGGAGGCGTGCGCTGAAACTTTTTCCTTAGCCAACACACCGGTAATTCTTATGTCGCCACTTGTCGAATCAGCCGTAAGATCTCTTTTCGCCTCGCAATCCTCCACCGCAATATCACCTGATTTGCTTGAAAGCGACAGCTTCCCGGCGATGATCTGGCGTATACTGATATCGCCAGACTGACCTGCGACCCCGACTTTCTCATAGATCCGGGCCGGCACATGAATGACAGCCTTCAGCCATTTATTCCAGATCGACCCGGTAATACCGAACACAAAAAAACGTCCTTCTGTTCTTACGTGAATCACCGCCGCATCGCCTTCCGCGTGAACGTCCAGTTCAACTCTTCCCGCCAGTTCGTCGCTTCCCTCGCCTGTCAGTTCGGCGGTCAGCATCTGATCCTCTGTTTGCACCATTTCAATATCCAGTGATGAAGTTGTCACGAGGATCTCGCTCAGTCCATCAACATGAAGCGTCCTCTGTTGATAAATTTTCATGTGCACCCGCTCCTTTTCCTGATGCTTTCATTATAAAAGAGCAAGGTGAAGAGATAATCCGTCTACAGTCTGATTTTCAGCCCGTTCCGAAGCGGATTCAGGCACCCATTATGCTCGATCATTCGGGAAAAGGATTCCATTCTGTTTTCTGGATTTTTCCATCACCCGGAGTACCTCACGGCTCAGCATTTTCAACCGCACGTACTCTTCTGTGTCCTGATGCTCGATCACATCGGCAAAGTGCGCGATCTCATAAATTTTATCATTATCGGAGGTATTTTCAGTGACGCATCTCTTTTCCTTTGTGTGGGCGTCCGTCCATTCCAGTCTGCGGATGTTTGAAGAATTATTCATGCTGAATGTGCCCTTCTCGCCATGAATTTCCGAAGGCGCATCAGAATGCGCGATCTTGGAGCACAAAATGGTACAGACAAATCCGTCATACCTCAGTACGAGTGTCCCGCTTCCGTCTATCCCATTCGACAGCTTGACCGGATAGTACACCGCGTCATCAGGCGCCCCGAACAAAGCGACTGCAACGTAGAGCGGGTAAACGCCAAGATCCTCCAGCGCTCCACCGGCGAATTCAGGTGAAAAGATGTTCGTAATATTCCCTTTAAGAAATTCATCATACCGTGATGAATACTGGATCAGCTGCAAAACGGCCGAGCGAATTTTCCCTGCCTTGGGAAGTTCCTCTTTCAAGCGCTGAAATACCGGTGTCCGGATATTACGAATTGCTTCGAAAAGAAAGACATGTTTCTTCTCCGCCAAACTGAAAGCCTGATCAAACTCATTTAATGTCGCAAAAATCGGCTTCTCACAAATCACGTGCTTGCCGCCCTCAAGCAAAGTCATGACCTGCGTAAAATGAAGGCCGTTCGGCGAAGCAACATATACTATATCAACCTCACTGCTTTGCGCCAGTTCTTCAATTGAAGTAAACCAAAATTCTCCGCCATGCTGCCTTGAAAAAGCTTTCGCCTTCTCCTCAGATCTGGAATAAGCGGTTGTATAAGTCATTCTTCCCGTGGCTTTGACCGACCGCAAAAAAGAATCTGTAATGCGGCTTGTCCCAATTGTTGCCAGTTTCATCCGATGTGCCTCCCGATTTCCTTTATTTTGGCTATGTTATTAATGAATGTTGATTTCGTTACATGATTGATTCGAGCGTCTGGAGCAAAAAACAGCAGACACCTTTAACAAAGCCTTTATATTAATTTCATTATAGCCGTTATGCTCATCTTTGGCAGCCCTTTCAAAATAGGGTACAATAGAAAAAAATCCTTTTGTTAAACAAGCCTTTTGTTAAGTTTTCTCATACTTTTTATGAAGCAATTTTTACCTTGAAACAATATAGAAATTTACTCACAACTTATCCTCATGAGTTCTTCCTGTGTTAGAATGAAAAAGCTGAAATCGTCCAGATGTTTTTTTATTCGGAGGGCAGTTAAAAAAATGAGTGTATTCATTGATTTTAAAAAAAGGCCAGTTGAATATGGCTTCGCATTGCTTTTTATTTTGCCACCGCTCGGAATGGCTGTTCTGGCTTGGTACGGATGCATGGAATGGGTTTCGATTGTCCGCAGAAGAAGCAGGATCTCCAAAGATCCCGTCAGTATTCTTTTTATATTGATTGTTCTTGCTTCAGTCGGGGCAACCATCAGGAACGGTCAGGTGAGCGACCTGCTTTCCACAGCGATGCTTATCGCATATTACGGGGTTTATCTTTACTTGCTCAATAATCCGGGAAGACTTCGTCTCGCAAGATATTTATGGATCACCATTCTGGGCGGAGCCTATCTTTACTTCTCTGATCAGTTTTTCAGTTTGGTCTCCCGCTTTGTTCCCATCCCGCAAAGTGTCGCGTTCATGACGGGGCACTTGCTGATGGGATTTTACAGACACGACCGTTTATTCGGATCCGCTTATAATCCTAATTACGCCTGCTATCTGCTTATCCTCGCACTGTCGCTGCTTCTCGTCGAACTTCTGAGATCGATCAAGCTCAGAAGCGTGCAGAAAATTACGGCCGAGCTGCTGCTGCTGCCGATCCTAATTTATGCCATTTATGAGACAGGCTCTCGCGCGGGATTTGTCATTATGGCTCTCTTGCTGATGCTTTTCACCTTTAACTGGAACAAGAAATTATTTACGGCCGCAGCAATTCTGGCGGCGGCCTGCGCACCGTTTATTTTCAACCTGATGCCGCGCACCGATTCCGCCGGCTTTTCGATGCAGCAACGTCTTAATATCTGGGAGAACAGTGTCCTGATTCTTAAAGACCATCCGCTGTTCGGTACAACAACGCTCGGATTCCCGGACGCTTATTATCGGTTGACAGGCCACATGATCGCGCACGCGCATAATTTGTTCCTTTCAATTTTCGTTTCTTCGGGAATCGTCTGTGGGCTTTTCTTTATCGGGTTGCTTATCTCAGGATCCATTTCTTTGATCCGTTCGCTGAAAAAAAAGAAGGGCTATCTACGCACAACATTGTTCTTCTTCTCCCTTCCGACGATCATCGCGTACGGCCTGCTTGATTTTACACTTTCATCGCCGCAGGTCATGCTGGTTGTCATTGCCCTCGTATCTTTCTGGGTAAGGGATCAAAAGAAGCGCGGAACCTTCGGACGTCATCAATTTTTCATCCCTCGATATTTGCGCGAAATGACCGAAAACAGAAAATCGGGCAAAGAGGCGGACATAGCAGGTCCGGTTTCTCTGGCGGCAGCCGGAGGACTATCAAAAACCGCGGCACTGGAGATCAGAAAAGGATTCGATCGCGCTTCCATACGCGGATGGTTCCGTAACCCGTTCTCAAGTTTTCGTCATGGCAGCAAAAAAGAGGATCAGTTCTCAAAGTTTACACTTATGCAGAGAAGCTTAACCATGTATAATAGAAAGGGTCCGGGAGGAAAGGCATAAAGGTTTTCTGGCTGTGACCCTGGTTGTGTTTCTGGCCCTGGATTTTTCGCTCGTTCAATACATGAACTTTTCATGAATGATCAAATTTTCTGGGAGGAATCACAGCATGCTAAAGAAAATAGCATTTATCGGTTCCGGTGAACTGGCCGAATCTTTGCTCAAGGGTTTTCTTGCAAAGAATTTTGTTTCGGCCGATCGGGTCTGGATGAACAATAGATCCAATAAGGGCCGTCTTAATGATCTTGAAAAAAAATATCATGTTCATATAACAAGTGACAAAAAAACTGCCATTGAAGGAGCAGAAGCCGTTATTCTCGCATTCAGGCCGGGAAACACTCGCGAAGCTCTGGAGGGCATCAAAGGCTATCTGACAGTGGATCAGCTTGTCATTTCTCTCATGGTCGGCGTTCCATCCGTTTTTATTAACAAAGCTGTCGGAAAAAAGCTGCAAATTGTCCGGGCAATGCCCAACACCTCGGCATCAATCGGCCTGTCGGCGACGGGAATCGCTCCGGGTGAATTTGTTTCGGGTAAGCTGCTCGACACTGCCGTTGACATGTTTGAAACAGTTGGCACAGCTACTGTTGTAGAAGAAAAAGAAATCGACGTGATCGCCGGATTATCCGGGAGTGGACCAGCCTATCTTTACTATCTTGCTGAAGCGATGCAGCGCGCTGGAATCCGGGAAGGTATTTCCGGTGAGGCGGCCACCCGGCTTGTCCTGCAGACTCTCAAGGGGGCTACACAACTACTTGAGCAATCCGGCGAATCAGCCGAGGATCTGCTGAAAGCTGTCGCTACTCCTAGTGGAACCACGCAGGCTGGTATTGACACTCTGGATCGTCATAATGTTCGGGATGCCGTCGCCGACTGCGTGCATCAGGCAATTGTGAGAGCCGAAGAAATGAGTGCTCCTTTTTCTGAGTAAACTCTATTATTAGAAAATCTTCATTTATAAAATGTTTTGTGTCAGACTTTTAACGCTTCACCCATTATTTTGCGGTTTATTGATCTGCCGATAAAATACTATGTAAGATCATATGACACAAACATTGAACACTCCTGGCATCGTGCTATGATAAATGAGTAAGCTTTAACACACCTTCTGTTGCAGTTAACCTTAAGTTGAGATGTTCAATCTTAATTTAGGAAACCATCATTTACTCGTTTGCGATGGAGTGCTCACCGGCATTCTTATCGCATATTTTTTTGCTTTTTTTTACGAATCACCGGTACATTTTCTATGTTTGAGACGACAGTGGTAGGTAAAAATGCTACTTTGCATCGGGCAACCGTCGAATGATAGCCAGTGCCGAACGGGTCGACTCGAAACATATCTCTGTCACTATATTTCTGGAACTGAGAGGGGCCATGTCAATGCGGACAAAGCTTATATCAAAAATGCTCGCTGGTTTTCTTTGCTTTAGTCTGATCATGCCGTCCCTCCCGGACTCTTTCATTCCTTCTGTGGCTGCTAAGACGGGATCTCCCTCTTTTTTCACTTCCTTTGAAAAAGGTGATCCACTTCCGGCCTGGAACAGCACAGCCGACCTATCAAGTGACGCACGGCCGCTCGCATCCGGCATCGCGGCGGCAGACGGCAGAAAAGCAATAAAGACAATGAAGACAGGGGTCACGACTGGCCCCGCACATCTTTACGCATCGCCGGACAACGCGGGATGGACAGGCCACCGCGTACTGTCCTATTCAGGAACGGTCACGGGCGGAAAGGGCAGCTACGCCTACAACAAATTATTTAACGTGAGCATACCGGTCCGCAAGGATACACAGCTTTCCTATTTTATCGCGCCCGCTTCTGATACCAAAAATCCGGTGCTGGATCCCGCTGGCTATGTGTCGATTGACCTCGCCTTTTCCGACGGCACATATCTTCACGAACTGCGGAACGTGACAGATGAAGACGGGATCCGCATGACACCTGCCGCGCAGGGCGGATCAGGAACATTAATAGCCGACCAGTGGAATCACAAGGTGTCGGATATCGGCAGATTTGCTGCGGGAAAAACCATTACCCGGATTCTTCTTGCTTACTCTGCGCCTAAGTCTGGTGTCTCATTTAAAGGCTCGCTTGATGATATCAGCATCGGGAGTCCGGCTAAACCGTCCGGAAATCTTACCCCGGTTGATGAAGTGAACATTTTGAGGGGTACCGCTTCAGACAGCGCGTTTCCCCGCGGGGAAACGGTTCCTGCGGTAGGCGTGCCCAACGGTTTTGCCTACTGGTCTCCGGCGCTTAACAGCAGTTCAGCCAATCAGTTTTATCCTTACAGGGAAAACAATGATCCGGCAAATCTTCCGGAAATCCAGTCCTTTTCGCTCAGCCATTCTCCTAATCAGCAGCAAGGCGACAGGCAGTCATTTCAAGTCATGCCCTCGGACTTTTTCGGAACACCGACGGCAAACCGACTGAACAGGGGACTCGCGTTCAAGCATGAAAATGAGACAGCGAAGCCTGACGAATACAGTGTGACTTTTACAAACGGGATGAAAGCAGAGATGACCGCACTCAGCCATTCGGCAATCTTCCGATTTACATTCAAGGGAAACACCGGCAATCTGATTTTCGATAATATTGATAACAACGGCGGTCTCACACTGAATCCTTCGAAGGGAACGATCGAGGGCTATTCAGACGTTCAGGATGAGACAACCGGGAACAGCAGCCGGCTCTTTTTCTACGGCTATACCGATCAGGCCGTTACCAGCTCCGGACGGCTTTACGGACAGTCTCGGGACAACGTCACCGCCTTCTATAAATTCGATACATCCATGCAGAAGACTGTCACACTGCGTATCGCCACTTCGCTGATCAGCATCAGCCAGGCACAAAAGAACCTCAATCTGGAAATAAGCAATAAAACATCTTTTGACACGGTTATGAATGAAGCGAAGAAAGCCTGGAACAAACAGCTATCAAAAGTTGAGGTACAGGGAGCAAGCCAGGCACAGAAGACCACGCTTTACTCCAACCTCTACCGTCTTTTCCTGTATCCGAATGCCGGATTTGAGAATACCGGAAGTGCAAAAAAACCGGATTATCGCTATGCCGTTCTCAATGGAGCGCTCCAGGCTGATAATAAAAAGGACCGGACAGGATCTTCGGTTAAAAAGGGAAAAGTTTATGTAAACAGTGATTTTGCTTACAGCGTTCAGACGGTCTGGCCCGCTTACAGCCTGCTTGACCCGCAGCTGACGGGGCAACTGGTCAACGGTTTTCTGACTTATGAGAAGAACGGAGGGGATAACATCTCCCCTTCTCAAATGCCTTATGCAGATACGGCATTTGCCGGCGCCCAGCTTAAGGGTGCCATCGGAATTAACACAGACACTCTTTACAGCACCCTGCTTCGGGACGCGTCCGTTACGGGGGAAGAAATATCTTCGGGGACCACCCTGCAAAGCACCAGTCCTTCCCAAAGCCTGAATGAAACGCTGTCGAACAGCATCAGGGACTTCTCGCTTGGCGCCCTGGCGTCCTCTCTCTCCGGAAAAAGCGGTGCCAAAGGGAAAGGCTATTCAGACGACAGTGCCTATTTCCTACAGCGGTCACAGGATTACCTGAGTTCCTTTGACTCTTCTGCAGACCTTTTTAATGAAAAGAATCCTGACGGAAGCTGGAGACAGAGCCCTTCTACTTCCGGTCCCTCCCGCTTTAACCCGCAGGCAGCCCCGAATCGATGGTTGCTTTCATTTGACGTTCCCCATGATGGACAGGGGCTCGCCAACCTCTATGGCGGCCAAAGCGGGCTTCAGAAGAAAATTGACCAGTTTCTGTCCTCCGATCCTACAGCGTCAACGATGAAGACAAATCCTCAAGCCAAGCAGGCGGCAGCCGGACAGCTGGGCATGTTCACGCTGGACAACCCGTCGGCGCCCGCCATACCTTACATGTATCTGTTTGCTTCGGCGCCATGGAGGACACAGGCTACCGTTCGGAATATACTGAACCGTTTCTATACAGGCAGTGACATCGGACAGGGCTATCTTGGGAGCGACAGGGGGGCGATGCTCTCCGGATTCTGCTTTTTCGGTACAGCAGGGCTTTTCCCGCTTCAGAGCGGGACTTCCAATTACGTTCTCAATGCTCCTTATTTCAAAAAGATGACGCTTCATCTTTCCGGAGGCCACGACCTGGTTATCCAGGCACCCAATGTGAGCAACACAAACAAATATATTCAAAGCGTTACGTTTAATGGACAAAATCTGACTGGAACCGTTCTGTCACAAAACCAGCTCGCGGGTGGCGGAACACTGTCCTTTCAGATGGGATCAACCCCCTCGGGATGGGGTACGGGATCAGAAAACATGCCCGATTCCCTGACCCCTCAATCGACAAACGGTTCATCCTTTTATCCAAAGCCACTGGTCAATCTGGCAGGCTCGTCCCTAAAAGATGCCACGCTTTCAACCAGCGATGGAACGTCACTAGACTCTTTGACAGGCGGCGGTCAGGGAACGACAACCGTTTTCTCAGCCGCACAGCCGTCGATTAATGCGACATTCAATTCCGGGAACGTGCGTGTCAAAATGTACACTTTGACTTCTTCGTCAGGCGGAAGGACCAGCGATCCAAAAAGCTGGACACTCTACGGATCAAACGATGGAAAATCATGGGACACTCTGGATCACCGCTCAGGCGAAGTGTTCCAATGGCGGTCAATGACCCGTCCCTTCGTCATTAAAAACCCAAAAGCGTACCGTTACTATCGCCTGAAAATCACTGAAACAAGCAGTTCGAATTCGCTTGCGCTTAACGGATTTGAGCTGCTCGGATACACAGGTATCAGTTCCGGATTCAATGCTATGAGAAACGAACTGATTGGCCAGTTCGGGCAGAATACACTCTCCGAGGCGGACACGGCTCAGCTCTCCTTCGCTCTGAATCAGGCGCAGGATGCTTACAGTTCGGGAAACATCGCATCTTCCATTTACTACCTTCAGTCCTACGTTCAGCTGATCAATACTTTTCCTTTTGAGGCAGATTCAGAAAGTGTCAGAGAGAAGCTTTCTGCAGATGCGCACGGGTTGATCAATTTGTTGTCGGACTGATCTGTTTCGCATCGCTTCATCTACAGCAATCTACATAAAAAAGGGCTTTGTTTTTCGCTCCAATCAACGAATGGGCAAAAACAACATTGAATTTAAACTTAGCCTAAAAAAAGAAAAAGGTGAGCTTCCGTGTTAGAAAATATAGTCATCCGTGACGCGACCGATGCAGATCTTCCCGCCATTGTCACCATTTATAATTCGACGATTCCCGGAAGGATGGTTACCGCAGACACCTCCAATGTTTCGGTAGCCGACAGAAAGCCCTGGTTTGACGCTCATCTGGCAGATCAGAACCGCCCCCTCTGGGTGGCCGAGCTGGATGGAAAAGTCTGCGGCTGGTTAAGCCTGAGCACCTTTTACGGTAGACCTGCCTACCTCGGCACCGTCGAGATCAGCATCTATATTGACGAGTCTTTTCGTGGAAAAGGGTTAGGTTCTTTTTTTGCCGAATATGCACTTCAGAAGTCGGTACAATTCGGAATCAAAACCATTCTTGCTTTTATATTTGGCCATAATGCACCAAGTCTTCACCTATTTAAGAAATTGGGATTTGAAAGATGGGGAACCCTTCCAGATGTTGCCGAGCTCGACGGCATTGGACGCGATCTCGTTATCCTGGGGAAGCGGGTAGGTAAATAAGGTGCACAGGCAATTGATTCTATTGGGGATCACGCTAATAAGAGCCAAAACAGTTTTTCCCTGTTTCGGCTCTTGTTTGTAAATCACACAACTTTTGTTATAAATTTTTGCCATCTCAAGTTATTCAGCCGTCCTGTCCTCCCCAATGATCCGAACCTCAGTGTGCAGATCGACATTGAATTTCGCTTTCACAGTCTTTTGGACATAGTGAATGAGCTGAATATAGTCCGTGGCTGTTCCATCATCCACATTAACCATAAAACCGGCATGCTTGGTTGACACTTCCACACCGCCGATGCGCGTGCCCTGAAGGCCGCTGTCCTGAATCAGCTTGCCCGCAAAATAACCTGGCGGGCGCTTGAAGACACTGCCGCACGACGGGTATTCAAGAGGCTGCTTCAGTTCGCGCAGGCTGGTCAGGCGATCCATTTCCTTCTTAATCTCTTCCTTATTTCCCGGGGCAAGCGAAAAGGTCCCCTCAAGCGCGACATATCCGTTTTTCGATACTGCACTGCTCCGGTAACCCATTTTCAGCTTCTCCCTGTCAAGCCGCACAAGACTGCCCGATGTGTCAGCGACAACAGCGTGGTCGAGGACATCGGCTGTTTCCCCTCCGTACGCTCCGGCATTCATAAACAAGGCGCCGCCGACAGAACCCGGTATACCGCAGGCAAACTCAAGACCTGTCAGGCTGTGCATCAGAGCAAAACGCGAGACGTCGATGATCGCCGCGCCGCATTGGGCAATGATACAGTTCCCTTCCAGCCGAATTGCTTTCAGTTTCAGCAGATTGATCACTATGCCGCGAATGCCCCCGTCGCGTATAATAACATTGGATCCTTTTCCGAGAATAGTCACTGGAATCGCGTTTATTTCCGCAAAATGCAGGATGTCGCAGATTTCTTCGTAGCTTTCCGGCAGGACAAGGACGTCGGCTTCTCCGCCTGTTTTCGTGAAAGTATAGGCACTCAGTGTCTCATCACATCTTACACGTTCCGCGTCACTCACCATTTTTTTCAGACTGTTGTATATATCAATTTTCTGCATGCTGATCCTCTGTCATTCCATTTAACAATATTTGCTTGAGCAGACCCGATCACGTTGGGCCCGCAATTATTATTTATGCCATTCAGTCACTCATATGTCAACTGTCTGCCCACTTTCATCCACTACCAAAAATAGGTCCCAAGACAAGAAGGGATCAGGCGAATGACTCCGTCTGATCCCTTCTTCGCCTCAATTTCATGCAAGCTTACCCATGCCTTGACTCATGTTTGTCGGCGTACATGCATTCATCCGCTTTTTCAATCAGTTCATCGATCGTTTCTCCGTCATCGGGGTAAAAACTTACCCCGATGCTCAGAGAGAGGCTGATATCATAGCCGTCCTGAACAATATGCCTTTTCTTATTAACATCAATCTGATTCACGATCTTCCGATAATCATTAAATGTGCTGATTTCCGGCATCAGGACGATGAATTCATCGCCGCCATAACGACAGACAATGTCGTTTTTCCTCGTTGATTCGGTTAGAAGGCTTGCGACCCGGGTCATCACCTTGTCACCCGTGTTGTGCCCGTATGTATCATTAATCGTTTTAAACTCATTGACGTCCACAAACATCAGGCCGAGCATCAGGCCGCTCTGTTTCGCCAGATTCAGATATTTATCAGCGAACTTGTCAAAAAGCGCGCGATTGGCCACCCCTGTCAGCTGATCGTAATAGGCCAGCTTCTCAATCACTTTCTCCTTCTGCTGCAACTGGCTATTCAGATGTGAAAGCTGCCGGACAAAATCGCGGAGCTGGCTGATCTGGTAGAACTGATTCGTTACATCGATAAACTCAAGCAGTATGGCCACCCCGTTGTTATAAGCGACGCGATTCATTTTCAGATTCACCTGATGGCTGTCGCTGATCATGCGCCGATGCATCGCCGCAGAGAAAAACACAGGTGTACCGCCTGCAATCACCCGATCCACGGCGTTATGGAAGAAGTTCTGATCCAGATAGGGCAGCGCTTTTTCGATCCGTATGTTCCTGACATCATCCTGTTTCTTATCGGTCAGCTTTTCCATCACGGGATTCCAGTAGGTTACACGCAAATCTTCCGTCAGGATCACGATACCTTCATTTATGCAGTTTAATATGCTGGGCAAAAAAGAATCCATATCGATCATCTTCCATCATACATTTTATCAATGGTATTCAGAATATCGTCCAATGATTTAAGTGTCATGTTGATGACGATTGCTCCGTCGATATGCGTACCCTCAATATTGAACGTAATATACATCATTAACACAAGATGGTAAGCCTCGTCCGAAACAAAAAGATCCGCTTTGGCGCTGTTCAGAACATTCACTTCAGGAAGCGTGTATTCAACCGGAATATTGACCGTATTACTCAGTTCTCCGATAATCGCGTTTAAGATAATATTCCCGATTTCCTTGACTGTATCAAAATCGATATCCGTAAACTCCATTGAGGCTTCTTCACCGCGATCTTCATGGAGGCAAAGATCAATAAACTGGTGCATTTTATCAGCTGGAAAAATCAAACTGACCGTCCCTTCAAGCTGCCGATCAAACGAAATGGAGGAGACCATGACCGCTCCTTCGGCCACCTGACTCAGGAACTTGTCCAGCTCAGCTTTTCCCAGCTCAACATTAAGGATTTTGACATCCGGAACATCCAGAATAATTTTCTTGTCGATTATCTCAGACAAAGTGCCAGCCGCCTGACCAACGCCTATATTAAACAGTTCTTTCAGTATGTCCTCTCTGTTGACCTTCCCTGTCACTGGGCACCCTTCCTTATGATGTCGGCGATCGTCTTTGCTTTCTCGTCATTGAGCGGCTTGTTGATAAAAGACAGAACACCCATTTTCTCAATAACATCACGCACCCGTTTCTGGACATCAGCCGACACAACGATAATTTTCGCATCGAAATCAATCTGTCTGACTGATTCAATTAGATCCTGTCCCCTCAATTTTGGCATCAGGAGATCAATGAGCAGATAGTCCGGACGTATTTCCCGAAACTTTTCCAGGCCTTCCTCTCCATCATCCGCATAGTCAAACGAGACATCGTCCAGATTCTTTCCTACCAGCGACGATGTTATTTTCTGAGAGAACTTTGAATCGTCAACGATCAAGATTTTTGTCATTATCAGCATTTCTCCTTCGTCACACTATAAAAATTATATCAGAAAAATTGAAATCGGAGGCATATTATTTGGCAGGCATCCCTTGAAAATTTCCTTGTTTTCCTCAAGCTGAGGAATTGAGGGAACTGGCAGAAAAGATAAACCACTTGGCATCCATTTATGCCAATTATTAGGTCTTTAGGCTTATAAAAATTCGTGACTAAAGTCTCATTATTTATTTTTATTATACGGATTTCTATCAAAAATACAAGAAATTGATCCCAATATTTTCTTGAATTTCCAAATTGAATCTCAGTAAGTACTTGCTACTGGAACCATCGGACAGGTCCTTCTTTGTCCGGAACGTTCATAATAGAATTAACCGATGATTTCTGAAAGCTTTTGATCCAGCAGTTTGAAGGCCTCTCTTTTTCTTTCTTCCGGCACATCTTCATACAAATCACCGATATTTGTCTCAAAAGAACATCCACCATTTCCCAGAGATTTCAGGTAACCGGTCAGACCGACACCCGTCGCCTGATACACGCCAATTAAAAGAGGTTCGAGTTTTTCCAACGGGACACTGAAATGTACGTGAAACATATTTGAGACCGGAACTTCAGGGAGTGTCGACACGGCGTGGCAGGAATTATAGAATCCCGCAAACTTTTTCGCCTCTTCATAGTACTGTCCCATCTTACCGATCCGCCGGTCAAAATAGTAATTTGAGCTGACAATGTAAGGATAAAGGCTGATTAGGTCGCCGCCGTAACGCCTTTTCCACACTTTCGACTCTTCCGTGAAATCAGTGCTCCCCGCAAGAATCGCGCCCGCGATCGCACCGATTCCTTTGTAAAAAGAAACATAGACACTGTCAAAAAGGCTGCATATTTCGGCAGCCGATTTCTGATAATAGGGAAGGACTTCGAACAGCCGCGCCCCATCGAGATGAAGCCGTATTCCCTTGTTACGGCAATAAGAAGAAATTTTCTCAAGTTCATGAAAATCCGGAAGCTGCCCGCCTATTTCACGCTGGGGCAGCTCGATCAGCAGGCAGGAGATATCCTCTTTAAGATCCTCAAGATCCTTCAGACTGATCAATCGGTCCTTATCCGCCAGCAGAATCGGCCGGATGTGGTGCAATTCTTTCAAGCCATCATTCTCGTGAATTTCCAGATGGCAGGTTGGATGATAGGCGACCGTTTGAAGGCCCTTCCGGTCACACCAGATACGGAGGGCGATCTGCTGCGCCATCACGCCGCTTGGAAAAAACACGGCGGATTCCTTACCCAGAAAATCAGCCATTTTATTCTGGAAGTCGTCAATCAGTTTGCCCTTGCCGTAAAAATCGCTTTCCGTCCCGCCATCAACTTCGCTGAACGCTTCTTCCAGCACCTGCACGGTTCTCGGCCCATTGCCGCCGAGCTTATACTTTGTTTTTCTGAATGCTTCTAAAAGATCTTCACCCATCAAAGTCGCTTCCTTATTTTTCATTTTCTAATGCAGGCGGGCTTAATCTGCGCGTATTAATCCTCAGCCCCCATGATCTCTTTCTGGACTTTTCTGCTCATCGCGTTCAACACAATGCTATGCGCCTGATCCAACATGCCTTTCAGCACACTTTCCGGTACATCGCCTTCGAGATAGAGAGAATTCCAGTGTACTTTATTCATATGGTAGCCCGGAATAATATCCGCGTACTCATCCCTGAGCTGGGCGCCGGTTTCCGGAGCCAGTTTCACGGTAATAATCGGACGTCCGTTCTTATCCCCGCCTACCATGGCGAATATTTTTCCGCGGATCATATAGCGGGTGGCTTCCCACTCCTCTTTATAATCCCGCTCCACACCTTTTTTTGATAGGCAGTATGCGTCGATCCACCGATCATCCACCGAAACTCCTCCTTTACCGTTCAAAATTATTTGGCTTGCCCGTCATAAGATGTAATCACGCCATACAGATCGGGCCGACGATCACGGAAAAGACCCCACTCAAAACGCTGCGCCTGAAGCTGGTCGAGATCAAACTCTGCGGTCAGCACCGTTTCACTTGTTCGGTCCGCCTCAACGAGCTTATTGCCCTGAGGACCCGCAATGAAGGAGGATCCGTAAAAAGTGATGCTGGAATCCTCGTCCGTTTCCGTGCCAATCCGGTTTGAAGCAATTACCGGCATCAGATTAGCCGCTGCGTGGCCGAGCATGCACGCCTGCCAGTGATCCTTCGAGTCAATCGACGCGTCATAAGGTTCAGAACCGATCGCCGTCGGATAGAACAGCAATTCAGCGCCCATCAGTGCCATACAGCGCGCCGATTCAGGGAACCACTGATCCCAGCAGATCCCCACCCCTATTTTTCCGTACCGGGTCTGCCAGACTCTGAATCCCGTATCTCCGGGATTGAAATAAAATTTTTCCTCATAGCCCGGACCGTCGGGAATGTGGCTCTTCCGATAGGTTCCGAGCACCTTGCCATCCGCGTCGATCATAGCAAGCGAATTAAACAGCGCGTTATTTTTCTTTTCGTAAAAGCTGAGCGGAAGAACGACCTGGAGCTCCCTCGCAATCCGACTGAAATGATTCACCGCCCGGCTCTCTTCCCACTCTTCCGCCAGGTCGTAATACTCATTTTTCTCCTTCTGGCAGAAGTAGGGCGTTTCAAACAATTCCTGGAGCAGAATGATCTGCGCGCCCTTTCTGGCTGCTTCACGGACAAGCGATTCCGCTTTCGCTATATTTTCATCAATCGCCCACGAACAGCTCATCTGCGTGGCCGCCACCCTGACTTTTCTCATGCAAGTTCACTCCCATGAATTGCCGGCATCTGCTGCGTCGAGCAATGCACATTGCCGCCTTCTTTGATAATCGCCATGCCGTCAATCGTTCGGATCCTGCGATCTGGAAAAGCCTCGCTGATTACTTTTTCCGCAGCCAGATCCGTTTCTTCGCCAAATATTGGAAGAATCACCCCGCCGTTGCACAGATAAAAGTTGAGATAGCTGAGTGTCAACCGCTCTCCTTCGAATTCCCGCTCCGGCGGCTGAAGAACCGGAATCACTTCAATTTTTCTCCCGTGGGCATCAGTCGCTCGCTCCAGTATTCTGAGATTCTCACGCGTCACCGCGAAGTTGGCGTCATTCGGGTCGTCCGTGACCTGAATCAGCACCTTGCCGGGCATCGCGAAGCACGCAATATTGTCCACATGCCCGTCCGTCTCATCACCGCTCAGCCCATTTTTCAACCAAATCACCTTTTGTATGTTTAAAAATTTCTTGAGTTCCTCTTCAATCTGCCCACGGCCCATCCGTGGGTTTCGGTTCGGATTGAGCAGGCATTGCTCCGTTGTAAGCAGTGTTCCTTCTCCGTCAACATGAATGGATCCGCCCTCAAGCACGATTGGTGCATCAAACCGTCTCATATGAAAATGTTCCAAGATTGCCGGGGCCGCCTGATCATCCAGATCCCATGGGCTGTATTTCTCTCCCCAGGCATTGAACCGCCAATTGATTCCCGCCCTGCCGCCGTTACAGTTGGTCAGAAAAGTCGGGCCGTTATCGCGGATCCAGGAGTCATTGTGCGGAACCGTCAGAATGGAGATATCCGGATTCTCGAACAATCCTCCTACCTTCTGTGACTCTCCCGGATTCACAAGAACAGTGACCGGCTCAAATTCAGCCACAGCCCGCGCGAATTCCGCGTAGCCGGCGCTGACACGCGCATAATCTTCCGGATAACACATTGATTCCCGAACCGGCCACGAAATGAACGTGCGCTCATGCGCTGCCCATTCCGCCGGCATCCGGAACCCTGATTCTGCTGGAAACATCGTTTACCTCACACTTTTTAATCATTTTTGTTTCTATCAAATAATCGCTCAATTCAGCGCTGCTGTTTGGCTTATAGCCCCTTAATAGGCCCAATCTCTAATCTGTATGTTATCACAAAAATATTTTTCTAAAAATACTGAAGCTCAGTAAATTCATCACTTTTCACTTCAATTTCCCTATCCTCAGCCTTTTTCAGTCCCAGCACCGTTTTGTTACTCAAATATTACAAAATGTATTATTTTTTTAACGTTTCAGTAATTTTTATGTAAGCATTTTGACAAGTTCAAAGAGTAGGATAAGAACTGTTGATGAAAAAGGTCGGATACAGAAATAGTTTTGCGGGGGGAACAAAGATGAGGTGGCTGAGGTTTCTTGCTGTTGTCGGCATCGCCGTTGCATTGTTTGCCAGTTCTTTGTCACAGGGACAAGCTCACTGGATTTCCGGAAGCTCTATTGTTAGTCTTGCTCTTACCCATCACGAACGCTACATATATGGAATTACAGACTGCTCGGCGCTGACGAAAAAAGTCTATCAGAGATTCGGTATCAACCTGCCGCGTACCTCAAGACAGCAGGCAACGATTGGAAAGCCTGTCAGCATCAAACATCTGCAAAAAGGTGATCTTGTATTTTTCGCTACAGGCAGAAAAGGGGTCATTTCCCATGTCGGCATATATGCCGGCGGCGGTAAAATGGTTGACGCCGAATACAATGGAATCAGACAAACAGGTATTTTTGTCGGACCCACATCGCATTACTGGAAATCCAAGTACATCAAGGCGCGACGCGTGCTTTGATGCATGATCCACTTGATTACATAATGAAGAAAAGCACTGGAGTACTGGCTCCGGTGCTTTTCTCATTCTTATAGTGCTGGTCGGACTGTCGAGTATTCAGGGCGGTCCATTTAAGTGTCTTTTTCATTAATATTTAGAAAAAGTGGAGACTTTATCCAGATTCTACGGTAGAATAAATTTCGATAAACAAGCATACATTGATGCTTTTGATGTTATGTGACATTGATATCATAATTGGGGGCTTTAATATGATCAATTTGAACTTATCAAACGAAGAACAGCTGCTGGTTAACAGCGAAGTACAGAAACGAGGCAAAAATATTGTTGCCGCTTATTTGCTCTGTATTTTTCTGGGCGACTTGGGTATTCACCGCTTCTATCTCGGACGCAAAGGTTCAGCTATTGCCCAATTAATCCTGACCATCACCATTATTGGCCTCATCGTCTCTGCCGTCTGGAAAATCGTCGACCTGTTCCTGATTCCCGGCATTGTCCGTGAATATAACGATGCGCTTGAGAAAGAAATTGCAGAAGAAGTGATCAGCAAAAGAGTTTGATCCCTCAGAGCCGCAGCAACAGCTTTTTTTTGTTATGTAAAAGAATGACCACTGGTTATCAGCCACCTACAGGCTTTGAGCACAGAACACCAGGCAGATCTTCACAGCAAATAGTTCCGGATAATCGCCCATTCTTTGAGCTTTTCCGCATAAGTTTTGGAATATTTTCCGGGTGTCGGACTGGTTGAGGGCAGACAGACCAAATCCCGTTGCCCGATCGGTTCCTCTTTAAAATACTTCCGGAAAACCGCAAAGGATTTGGTCCCATTGAAAACGATCAGACGGATGCCCGCATTTTTCTCCAAGAATCCGGGAAGATCATTCGGCTCCTCATCATGGATCGCCGAATCCAGGCTACCCTCTCGGGTGCATCGGTGAATCGTGTCCCAGAGCGTGATCCGTTGGTGCATGAGAAAGGCGCATTTATCCTCATAATCCATGAATTCAGACGACCGGCCGAACAGTTCGCGCATGATCGGCCAGAACTGATTCCGCGGGTTCGCGTAATACTCCTGCTTCATTAAAGAAACATGGCCAGGCATTGATCCCAGAATGAGAACGCGCGCATCACGACCGATGACTGGATTCATAGAATAATGCACTTCTGCTTCTCTTCCCATTCGACTGCCTCCATTTCAGATCTCTTCCTATTATCTCTGGGATTTTTTGATGAAACAAGCGATTTGCCGATAAGGCGAATCAAACTTGCTCATACTAAAACCCGGAGGTGCGCCGAAATATGATTCAGATGATAATTGCCGGGTTTTTACTGCTCGCCCAACCTGCCACACTTCAGGACAGCCTGACAATCACAGAACATGGACAGATCATCGCTCAGATTAATCGGGCGGAACTCGCCATGCCGTTTCCTGTGGGTTCAATGATTGATCACAGAAAATACCAGCAGTTGATCCATCACCTTGAGCAAAAAGTGAATCAGGCACCTATTAATGCTGGGCTTGATGATCAGGGACGCATTATTCCTGAAAAAAATGGGCGAAAACTCTCCAAGATGGGTTTCAAGGATCAGTTCAACCGTTATTTTTTCGGCCATGGTCCCGTGCGTATTGAAATTCCGCTGGTCGAGACCTATCCCAAAGTGGACAGCGAACTGCTTGCCCATATCCGGGTGCAGAAAATTGGCCAATATGTAACTTTTTTTAATGCCGGAAATGAAAGCCGCTCACACAATATTCTCCTCGCGGCGCAAGCGATTGACAATCATGTGGTTTTCCCGAATGAGGTCTTTTCATTTAATCAGGTCGTCGGCCAAAGAACCACACAGAAGGGTTACCGGACCGCCCGGATCATTGTCAGAGGGGAATATTCTGAAGGCGTGGGCGGAGGCATCTGTCAGGTGTCCTCCACCCTGTATAACGCCGCGGACCGCGCGGGATTAAGCATCGTTCAGCGCTATTCCCATAGCAAGCGTGTCGCCTATGTCCCTCCCGGGCGCGACGCCACCGTCAGCTGGTACGGACCGGACTTCCGTTTTCAGAACACCTATAACCAGCCGATCCTAATACGGGCAAAAAAATACGGCGGAAGCATCGCCTTTTCGATCTATTCTTCCGACGTGATTAACTTCAATCCCCGGAAGATTCCGGAAGCATCTAAGCATCAGCCGGACGAAACGCGGGCGGATAACAGTGATAGAAGCACTTTTACCAATCATTATTTTCACATCAAAGAAGGCATTCCCTACCAGACTGAATCAGAAATGCCTTTTAAGAAATAGTATTAAGAAAAAGTGGAAATGTTAATCAATTTAGAATGCGGACACATTTAATTCCCATTATTTAATGTTTTAATTCTCTAATAGTGCATCCATTCCGAGTAACACAGTCAAAAAGTAATCGGCGCTACAGAATTTGATTCGCTCGAAGTGTTTTCGTCAGCTGACAAGCTTCGTCTTTTAAGTAGACACCGATATCGACTGATTGTCTGAAAAGTGTTTCGTGAATGGACTGACCTGCATCTCCGTCAAATTCATACTTCATCGCATCCCTAATCGTTATCATCAGCAGCTGAATATCATCAAAAGCAGCCTGTGTCCGGTTCAATTCCTCATAGCCATCCATGACGATACTCTCGACTTCCAGCGTCAGAGCCTGTCGCATGCACCAGTTTTCATATTGTTTTTCAAGCGCTCTCTTCTGTGATTTCCAGAGCGACACCGTTTCATCAGCAACATCATCAGACACATTCTCCAGCTTTCTGCCGATTGACTCTATGTCTTTTAATAAGCTGCTCACAAAGCTCATCGCATAGCCTCCTTAAACGACTGAGCCGCCTGATAATCACGTTGCTGAATCAACTTCGTGGCATATTCAATCTTCCCGGTAAAATCCAGAAGCTTCTTTTTTTCGTTCTTCATGTGTGTCAGCAGCGATTCCAGCGCTTCCGGATCATGAAAACAGGTTTTCCCCTGTTTGCGGTAAGGAGCGATATCCCGAAGTGCATCTTCCACATCCCCGCCGTCAAGGAGCGCATAGCGCCCGCCAGCGTATGTCTCCGAGATAAATTTATGTTTTAAATGTTGGATTCGCTCTTCTTCATGTTCCTGATATTGCTGGACGGTTTTCATTAAATCATCCAGTTTGCCGGCAACCTGCTTCAATCGTTCTGCCTGTTTCAGTATGCTGTCTGGATTCACAAGAAGCTGAGCGGACCCATCTTTGTTGAAAGAGCCCTGAAACGTACCAAGGAAATGACCGCCGATTACCGTGTGATACAGGCCACGCAAATCTCCCAGGGGTCCCGCATAACTTAAGAACGACCAAACGGATTCCGATTTCTCCTTCACAAAGTACTGCCTGCCAATTATCGGTGCCCCAAACTCCGAAAAATTTCCCACAGTATCATTCATATGGGTATAATCAACGATAAGCTCCTTGGTTTTCCCGCTTTTCACAGCTTCCTTACCCTTCTGGCTGAGTAACCGGTAAACATTCGGTGCGGCATAGGTGACCGCCTTAAAGCCCCTTTCCACCGCCACATACTGAGCGATGCCGGCGCCAAGGCTGTGACCTGTTGCTGAAATCTGCGCATCCGGATATTTTTTCTTAATTTCATCCGCAAATTTCAAACCGGATATAAACTGGGAGTCCACCTCTTTATAAACTGGAACCTGAGTTCCATCAGGAAGATACTCCATCTTTTCTATCTTTGTATATTTCTTCTGGGCCTCAACAACTTGCTGCACATCTGTGCTTACATCATTGCCGTTAAAAATCCCTTCGGTACCACGATAGGCAATGATAATCCTGCTGGTGTCTGCCTTACCTTCTGAATCTACGGGTGCAACGGCAAAACCTTGGGCGCCATTGTCGGTATTGTTAAGCCTATTTAATATTTTAAATTGTATATATTTATTATTGAAACTAAATTGTACTTTATTTTTTCGTATTCCATTATCGCTTTCAAAATAAATGGGATCATAAGCCTGTTCTGACAGTTTAAAATATTCCAAGTCGGAAATTTTTATGCTATTCTTATTTTGATTCATTGCTTATCAACCCCATTTCATTCTTGTAAAAGGGAAGCGAATACAATTTGCAGAAAAAAGCCAATATTATTATAATACTCAGTGCTATTTTTGTCACTTTAATAGCTATAGGGGGTTATATCTGGATGAAGCATGAAGAAAAACAAACTTTTATTAAAGATCAGGAAATAAGAATCACAGAATTTTACCAATACAATGTTCCGTCCTTTAAGGCAATAACTTTTACAGGAAATAGAACCCTGCCAACAGGAAGCGTGTCCATTTATGGATACATTAATAGCAATAAAAAATTAAGCTTTTCAGCAACCATCTCTCTGGGGAGTGGAGAAAAAAATTTTGAAGCCGATGGAGGATTCACAGATGAGCTTGATCAACTAATGAGAAAAGATGTAAAGACGGTTTCGCAAATTGAAAAAATTAAAAAAGAACAGAAGTAGCAAGGCTTAAAGTCAAAGTAACTTAAAACATTTTCCAGAACTTTGACTAAAGAAGTGAATCCGAAGTGAAACAAAAAACTTATATTCTAATCATCCTGTCTTCCCTTTTGATCCTCGCTACTGTTGTTAGTGGTTATTTTTGGATGCAGCAAGCTGAAAAACAGGCTTTTATTACCAAACAAGAAAGCCGTATTACAGAGTATTTAAAATACAATGTTCCATCATGTAAAACAATTACTTTTACTGATAATTACAAACTTCCTACTGGCAGTATTTCGATTGATGGATATTTAAATAACAACAAAATATTAGGTTTTACCATGACTGTTTCTCTTGCAGGCGGAGAAACAGACTTTGAGGGTGTCGGCGGTTATACTGATGAACTAGATAAACTTTTTAGAAAAGACGTAAAAACGGTCTCTCAAATTGAAAAAATAGAGAAGGAACAAAAGGAAAATTCCAAATCAGAGTAATTGATTTTAGATTATTGCTCAAAAAGCCTCTATTTTAGGGAGAATAGAGACTATTATTTACAGTAGCAACAATTTTTGAAAGTGAAATTTTTTTATTGTTCCCCGCAATATTTGGAGATCATAATCAAAAAGAGGTGTTATAGGGTGAAGAAAACCTTAGGCATTAATCATCTTGCCGGATCTTTAGATATCATTAATGCTCTATTAGCCCTCATATTTTACCCCGTTATTCTGATTGTTGGCTTTGGTACAGATGATCCATACACAGAATTTCAAAGCGGTCTGGTAGTACTGGGAACACTACTCTTCTATTTAATTTTTTTTGGAGCAGGCCTCGTTATTCATATCATCGGCCTCGTCAAGTCAAAAAAAGCGGGAGTTTCAATTACAGGGCATATTCTTGGGATCCTCGGAACTGGATGCTTTTTGATTGCCGGATTAATACTGGCGATTCCTGATGTTATTCTGCTTATCCTCGCAGCAATCTTTACCTTCATACAGAAAAATGTTAATCATTATCCGGAAACAAGTACGCTCGACCAGTGACCTTAGAAAATCATTCTATGGGATCATTTTACCTTTGGGCAGCATTTCTTCAAAGACAAATCATTTGTTAATTGCCTGACACCGTCCACCACATCACAGCAATCCCTTTACTGATCGTACTTGTTCTTGCCTACCGGAATTATTTTTCTTCCGTTTCTCTCATCTTAGATATTCTCATCAAAACCTGTTGATCGTATCCTTGTCAAGCGATTTCAGAACCTGAGTCACCAAATCCAGAGCGGATACATAATCCTCGAAGGCAACGAAGCAGTGCGGTGTATGCGCGTATCGGACCGGAATGCCGATCACAACCGTCGGTGCACCCTGATACAAATTAATGACGGCACCATCATTCCCGCCACCGGTTCTTACTGCCCTCTGTGCTTTGATCCCGTACTGTTTCGCCGTGTCGAGACAGTACGCCTGAAATGCGGGGTTGACAATAATCGACGTGTCCAGGTCGCGCAGCATCGGGCCCCTGCGCATTCCGGTCTGAATCATGTAAGGCTCAACGATTGTATCATCGGCAGGCGGCCCTTCAAGGACAATAGACAGATCCGGCTTAATTCTTCGGACCGTCACCTGTGCGCCCCGGTCCCCGACTTCTTCCTGAGCGGATAAAGAGGCAACAACATCGACGCCCAGTTCATGCCCGTCCAATTCCTGCAGCGTATCAACGAGACAAGCCGTTCCGATCCGATTGTCAAAAGCCTTGCCCATAAGCAGGTCCTTATTCTTCAGATAGTCAAAAGCAACGTCGGGAACCACTGGCGCACCGACATTTATTTTAAAATCATTAATCACTTCTTCAGCTGAAGTGGCACCGATATCAATGGACATATTAGAAACCCGCGGCAGTTTTTGACGTTCCTCTGCCGTCATAAAATGAGGCGGCGTACTCGTTATAATGGCTGGGATGTACTCACCATCCCGGTTGCGTACGCGGACCTTCTGCGCCGGAATGCTGATTGCGGACCAGCTGCCGATTGTCACAAACCGCAGCGTCCCATTCGGCTTAACAGCCTGAACCATAAAACCGACTTCATCGCTGTGCGCGTCAATCTGCACAACCGGCTTATGTCCGCTGTTTCCGTTGCGTTCAACAATGACGTTGCGCATATGATCTTCGCTGACTGTTCCAAAATCCCGGATGGTATTTGAAAAAATAGCTGTCACTTCATTTTCGAATCCTGAAACACCATTTGCATTCGATAATGACTCAATTAACTTTAAAGACTTCTGCTTGTCCAAAATTCAGCCTCCCCAAAAAATGCCCCTCATTTTTCCACTAACAATCATTGTAACCTTCCGTAAAAATGATTGCACATTTCTTGAGAGGACTGATCATATCATAATTTTTGAAATCGATGACTAAGCTGTTCTAAATAAAAAAAGCTGCCCAGAATTAGGCAGTTGGTCAACCATTTGAAACTTCATGTTTTCTCCTAATGCCTACATAGGGCTGCTCCAATATTTTTATTTTCTCATTATTGGTATGGATAATATACAGTTCACGTGATTGATCTGTATCATGCAATTTCTTATAAATCTTCCACGCATCATTTCCATTATCAAAATCGTCTACGACAGACATTTCTTCAATAATTCTTTCATTATGAACGCTTTTTGCTTTAAGTGACTCAATCAAGACACATCGGTTGGGAAACTGTTGACGAACCTCGCTCCATTTCATCCTAATAACCTCCTATAATGCTTGATTCGTCTTAATTATACTATGTTGCCACTCTTAACAAAACTATGTTGTACCCATAAAAATTAGTCGCTCTCTATTTTTTTATGCAGCGCAGCCCCGCCAGCAGAAAACCAAAGCAAGCCACAGTAAAAACGGCAAAGGCAATAATCATCGGCCATGTATTGGTCGCCATGATCA
This sequence comes from Sporolactobacillus shoreae, assembly GCF_004684935.1. GTDB lineage: Bacteria > Bacillota > Bacilli > Bacillales > Sporolactobacillaceae > Sporolactobacillus > Sporolactobacillus shoreae. The sequence continues at coordinate 2,172 of NZ_SRJD01000022.1, read as the reverse complement.
TCATTGTCGCAATCATCAGTGCAATGATATTGATATTGGTCATCATGCCAAAAACAAGCATCATTGGAGCAAGAAAATAACCTAGTGTTCTCTTTTTAAGCAACAAACAGCCCGAAAGAAACATCAAAGGCAGGTAGAATGAAAAGTCCAGTACATGAACCGGATTCGTCAGCAACCCGTCGGCCGCGACACTCTCTGGAACACGATTGGCAAGAGCACCAGGCAAAGACTGGGACAGCCAAAGCAGAACGAACAGAGCGGCAATCACGATAAGGAAAATGCCGACGGCCTTCACAGGCACACGATCAGTAAACCAGTTTTTGAAATCGGTAGTCAAGTGTTTGATAAAAAAATAAATGACCGAGTAAACCGACAGTCCGAGAATGGCACAATAGATGTGGAACAGGAAATTAAAGGGAACCGCAAAGCTGTAGATCACAAACGCATACACATTCGTGATCATCACCCTGGACCAAATGATCTTCCCGATTCTGCTCCCTTTTGAAGCGAAAAAAGAAGTAATAAGCAGGGCAGGAACCGTGACGAGCAGATTGGAAAAATCCTGTCCGATGGTCTGTGCAAACCAGTCCGTGGTTTCTTTGTCGTAGATTCCGGGATAAAAAATACCTGTCAGACTGGTCACTGTCATAAGAATAACAATAGGCAGTGTAAAATAGATCAAACGCTTATCTATTTTCAATGTGCTTGTCATTTGTTTCACCCTCATTCTCCTTGATCCATCGTTTTGATATTAGCCATCACTTTCTGCATTGCGCGTCTTGCCGTACTCAGATCTTCCGGGTTAACCCCCTGAAACAACGTTTGAGTAAAAGAGGCCCCCTCTTCTCTCAGTTTTCCCCAGAAATCCCGACTTCGTTCCGTCAGTTTGAGCCGGATCGCACGTGCATCGTTTTTGTCTTTTTCAAGAACCAGTAGGCCCTTCTGCTCTAGCTTCAAAGCAATCTGCTTCACATTCTGATGCGAGCTGCCCATCTCTTTCGCTGCTTCCTTGATTGTCGGCGGTTCATCAAACAGATTGTCAATCACGATGGACAGAAACCACTGCTTCGTCGTCACATCGAACACCTTGAACTCCCGCTCCAGCAGCGTATCGATACGATTTGCCGCAATAAAAATAAAACCAAAAAGGAATTGTTGATCAGACATTAAGTCGAGTTTGCTCAATTCGGAGCCTCCAAGCGCAAAAAAGTAATGTATTATCTATATAGATAATATATTACCTTTTACGGTGATGTCAACAACTTTTACTGCCATTCGCATCGAAGTGTATAATCGTACATGTACTAGAATACTTGAGGTGATGATATGAGGAAGACACTTTCCGTGGTTGCTGCGATTATTGAAAACGAAAATCATGAAATTCTTTGCGCTCTGCGCTCGCCAAAAATGTCGATCCCGAATCATTGGGAGTTCCCTGGTGGAAAGATTCAAGAGGGCGAGAGTCCGGCTCAAGCCATCGAACGTGAGATCAGTGAAGAATTAAAATGCACAATTCAAGCTGAAAAAACATTTTACCAGAGCCATTACGACTATGATGCTTTTTCAATCGACCTGACTGCCATCTTGTGTACTTTGACCAGTGGTTTTCCAACCGCGCATGAACACTCAAAACTCATTTGGCTGAAAAGAGAAAACTTGGATTCACTAAAATGGGCGCCTGCTGATGTAGCGACGATGGAACTACTTGTGAAAGCAGTTATTTAAATTGTTTTTGATTTTATTTAAATAAAAAATGTGTATAATGAAGTTAGTAAGAACGTAAAATAAAGCCGTCCGATCTGACTGCAATCATATCGGGCGGCTTGGATCAGGTAATATCCGCATCGAGCGGAATCAGTGCAAAAACTGAATCGTTTTTAAGTGATCCGTTTCGCTTATCTGTGAGGAGATATGAAACGGATCATTTTTTGTTTCTTGACAACATCAGCACGAACATTCCAAAAGAAATCATAAGTGTCAGTACTTGAAATGTTGTCATTAGCGCCACCCCCAATCTTCAGGGTGTCACCGATCCGCTCATATACTGTTATTGATGCCTGATTTTAGCCGAAAGTTGACGGGATTGCCTGTCCAATAAGTGCCAGCTATAATGTCCGTAGGACTTTATAGCTGGCATTTATTTTGCGAAAGGAAAAGGGTATCCCTTCACCG
>NZ_SRJD01000021.1 GCF_004684935.1 Sporolactobacillus shoreae | reverse complement strand
AAAGGGAAAATCTTCAACTGGGATTAGATCCGTTTTAACTTTTGGATTTCAATTTCCCTGCTTAATCAAATATAAGGTGGGGGAATTTTTAATGACGATGTGGGGGATTTTTCAATTGACAATTACAGCTTACGTCGCTTTTGGAAATGACGCAAATGACGTATCAATGTTTACTCACGCTTCTCACGCTGTAATGATCGGATATCATGAGGAATTATCGATACTTGCAACGGAACGTATTTCTATGAAGGACAACGTGGAACAGGAAATTGTTAAGAAAATAACTGCTCTTTCAGCTTATCAATTTTGATCTTTAACCACTGCACGAGCTTTACGACTCTGGGAAAGGAGAAAAGTAAAATAATGAAATTAGGTAAAACGGATATTCAAATTTTTGAGTTTTGGACGGCTTAGGGCGTGTTTACTGCGAAACAGAATAACGAAACATCCTACTGTCATTCAACAACTTCTCCCTTGTCATATTGGTGGGGTTTTGGTGTTAGTACTTCTTAAATTAATATTCAAACCTCCTCTTAATTTCAAAAGTAATTTTCAATGTTTTATTAACGATAAATCTTTGAGTTACCAAAACGATGGACCCAAGCTCAATTGATATTGGCTCATTCTACATAGAAAAGCCGAAAAGAAAAAAGAGAACTTTTACGCGCATGACTGAAACAGCGCTAAAAAGTTCTCTGAAGAAAAAAGATGGAGAGATTTTATCTATTGAATGCGTACGGGCTGTTCTCTTTCAGTAGATGGGATTCTTTTCGCCAGATGCCATCAGGTGAGATTCATACCATATCGTCTGATTTTCCTTGTCGTTGTTTTTTCAAATTCTTTTTCAAGAACTTCAAACACGCGGATGTGTTTATAATCCGGCATTTTGTTGTTCACTTCATCAACAATCGATTTTACCATGGCTTGTATTTCTTCTTTTGCAGGCAGATGGCCGATTATTTTGGCAATGCAATCAAAATCCGGAAATATTTTGGCCTTCACGCAGGCGCCTCCATTACGATCATTCCCAGTAAGAATAAGAGCCTCACTGATCGTATCCTTTTCCAAGAGCCGCGCCTCTAATTCCTCGGGATAAATGTTTTTGCCGTTAGCTGTTACGATCACGTTCTTCATACGCCCTTTGATATACAAAGCTCCGTCACTGTCGATGCATCCCAAATCACCTGTCCGGAGATAGCCGTTGGTGAAAGTGTTGGCCGTTGCCACCGGATCGTTATAGTAACCCAGCATGATGTTATCGCCCTTGGCAAGAATTTCGCCGACACCGGCTTCATTTGGGCTATCTATCATCAATTCGACACCAGGAATCGCAACACCGGTGGATTGGGCGTTGAAATAAAAATCATTATTTCCCGCCAGCAGAGGAGCGGATTCAGTGAGCCCGTAGCCTTGCAGAGCCCGAATACCAAGCGCCAGAAAATCCTCTACCACAGCAGAGGAGAGATCGGCCCCGCCGACAATGCACGTATGAATTTTACCCCCAAGCGATTTCTTCACTTTTCGACGAATGACCATTCTTGCGAGCGCAGGAAAATCTCGTAGTGCTATTGAAATGGAAGAATTTTTGAACTTTGCTTGATACTTGGCCGGACAATCCTTTAAGATTGCTGCGTGAATCCGTTTGTCTAGAAGCTGTAGCAGCGCGGGAACGACGACGAGAATGGTCGGCCTGTATTCAAGGATGTTGCGGCGTATGGCATTCAGACTGTCCGCGTAAGCAATGCACGCTCCGCGCGACAGAATAAGCAGGCAGTCTAAGGTGCACTCGTACGTATGACAAAGGGGCAGGATTGAAAGAGTTTTGTCGCGTGACGTGATCTTTACAATTTGCGAGGTCGAAAAAATATTCGCACAAATATTCTTTTGAGAAAGGCACACCCCTTTTGGTTTTCCGGCTGTGCCTGAAGTGAAAATCAGCACATTCATTTCTTCTTCAGCAATCGGAAGGGTGTCAATGCGCGTATCATTCGCAGGCATGGGCGGCAGGGTATCCTGCAAAGACAAAAGCAATAATTCACTGCCGATCATCGGTTTCAGTTGTTCGAGTAACTCTCTATCCGCGCACACCGCCGTGCAGTCGGCACTGATAATGAAGTGATACATATCTTCCGGGGACAGTTCACGATCGATTGGAACAACAACGCCGACTGTAGCGGCGCATGTATAATGCAGTACCCATCCGTAGCTGTTTTTTCCGACGACTGCGATTCGCTTACCACGCAGGCCAAGATTGAGAAAATGCGTGCCCAGAGCTCTGTACCCCTCTTTAAATTGAGAATAAGTCACATACCGGTAGCTTCCATTTCCTATCTTAATCTGAAAGGCAGGCTTTTTCCTGAACTTCTTTGCACTCGCGTAAATCATTTCCCGAAAATCAGTATACCGTGTAGCCTTGTTCAACTGTTTTATTTTCAAATTCATGCTCCTTCGCCTCTTGGTCATTTATGCTTACTCAGAATTTTGCGTAAGCCAATTGTTCAGTAAATTGCAGCAATTGGCTCTGAAAAAAGGCCTGCGTCGGACAAAAAATTGACACAGTTGTTGATGGATGAATCGCATAGTCCGTTTTAATACAGTGAAAATGGTTTATTTTGGAAAAAACAATGAACTCACGCATTGTGATTCGTGCATAATCCCTAATTGATGCAAAAAAGGGGAGGGATTGAAAACGCAAAAAGTTTTCGCTTTTTGTACCTCTTTTAAGTACGTTGTTTCTCGCGGATAGTTTCAATGAATCATAAAAAGAAGTGGCTCATGATTATGTACTAAATAGGTGTTTATTCAAGCAGCTTTTCATGCTAGATTGCAATAATAAATTAGCGGCCAAAATTGCCAAGTTCGGTGACGAATGGCAGTAAAAGCTGAATGGGTAGGAGAACTGGTAAAATGGTTAGTCAATTTAACGTCATAAATAGAAATGATCGATAAACTAATAAGAGCCGGGTAAAAAAGCCCGGCTGCACGATTTCTATTGCGTCACGTCGTTGTTAACTTAGCATAGATGATAAAAAACACGGTTAATTCCCCAATGATGACAATGTTTGGAACGACCATGATCAAATCAATAACGAAGAAAGTAGCTAATATCCCTAAAAATAGCCCTAAATGATAAATTTTCAAACGGTGCTGTTCATACCTGTATCGGTGAAAAACGACGGTAGTTGCAATGAAATAAAGGATTGCGGAAATAAATACAAAATATAAGATAAAGGAATAATGAACCTCATGTAAAAACATCAGTTTGATCGATGCTGCGATCATGCTCAAGGACATTAGAATGAATAGGTGTCCGTAAATAACCGTTTGACCTGTGCTCTGGATCGACTTGTTGACCTTTTTTTCTAAATTATCAAAATACTGCCACCACATCGAAATAATAAGGATAAATGAAATGATCGAAAATGAAATCGAATTCCAATTACCCTTTTGCGGCTGTAGCACAAACAAGGTGCTGACAACCGATTCTCCAAAAAGAATTAATGTCAATAAACCAAACCGTTCTAATAAGTGGGCCGTATTGGTTGGGATTTTCTCCAGACATTTGCGTCCTAAAATAGGCACCAAAATATCGACAAGAATCCCTATGTATAACACAGCGTACCGAATCCATGAATCAAAAAAGATTGAGAGACATGAGATGATGACCCCAATCCAAAAATATTTTCCTAAAAAAAGAGCAACCCTTTTTTTATCCCCAGCTTCAGAGTTCTGTACAACTAAATATTGGATGGCTGTAAGTGCTCTTAGACCAATGTAGCCAATCAGAAAAGAGAGATAGTATTGGTCAAAATCGATCGATAAGCTGGATGTCATAATAAGGACAAACAACATTTGAAGAATCATAAAAATGCGTTGGTTCAATAAATCTTGCCCAAACCGATTATTAAATAATGTTTGCCCAGTCCAAGACCACCATATCGGGATAAACATTAGAGCAAACTTCAATAAATATTCCGGATGAATAGATCCCTTTTCAACATGAAGTAATGCATGTGTAGCCGTTCCAACTGCCGCCACAAATAGCAGGTCATAAAAAAGTTCTAACCACGTAACTTTTTTTTCTTCCATTTATAGCACTCCTTCGCATCCCTGATACGGTATCGTATCATGAAAAGATAAATATAAACAAGCAGAAATTGAATGACCAAAACCTTCGCCCTTTGGAAATGACACAAATGACATATCAATGTTTACTCACGCCTCTCACGCGGCTATCATGAGGAATTATCGATACTCACAACGGAAAGTATTTCCATGAATGGCGACGTGGAACGGGAAATTGTTAAAAAAATCACTGCTCTTTCAGCTGAGTGATGATGTATGCGTGATTCACTTGATGGTGTGCAGTCTGTCTTTATGTCATAGTTGATGGTACACCACGTAATAGTTATGAAGAAAAAATCTAAATTACAAGAATCAAGTAGATTGCTATTGCATCGGTAAAGGGACATCAACTGAACCCTATACTTTCTGGTGTCGCATAATCAAAAGTGTGACAACGGCCTCACCATCAGAAGATAGCGCATCAAAAACCTTGCCATCCTCAACCCACCCGTTTCTATAATTCATGATGATACTCCAGAGCGGGAGTTCGAAAATTCAGGATCTACTTGGTATGTGAGTCGGCATGGTCGACTGTTCCGTTCAGCACATCCTCTCGCATAATACGCACAAATTTGGCTGGTTCTTCAAACAAAGGACTATGTGCTGAATGATCAAATGTGTAGAAACCTTTCATGGGTGCCTGTAATTTATCGAAATATTTCTTTGCCAACGTATGCGAAACGGTATAGTCATATTTGCCGCTGAAAAAATAGACAGGGATATCAAGTTTCGGCACTTTTACGCTCAAATCTGTCGTATACATTTGTTTGCGCAGATCGGTGGAATTATTCAAAAATGCCTTCCCACGCCATATGTTTATTTTTTCACTCAATGTATACGCCCGACACTGCATTACCGGCAAGAAAATACCGGTAATTACCGATTTCATACGGTGCGTCGTTCCAATGCCAAGATCATGCATTGCTTCGTCACGCAATGAAGATGATAGATATGAATTCAACGCACCATCAGATTTAGTAATAGGGTATGCCTCCAGCTTTTTCACCATTCTTTCATTACCGGTTGCTTTATACCGTCCAAGCATATAGGTGTATGCCATCTTTTCCGACTCAAATTGCTGTGAAACTTGCCCCATGCCAATGTAGGCGTGGTACAGCTGTGGAGCACGTGCCGCAGCCTGCATGCCCAGAAAGGAACCCCACGAGTGTCCCATAAGATAAATTTTTTCTTGCCCAAAGCGCTTGCGCAGGTAGTTGGTTACCGCCAATGTGTCGGACACCAATTGCTCCGCCGTCATAGTCTTGGGTGAGATATCGGCGCTATAGGAGAGTCCGCTACCGCGCTGCTCCCAGTAGCAGACAGTAAAATAGTTCTCAAGACTGGTAGGATATTTCTGGGTAAACGCATACTCAGGCATGCCAGGACCCCCATGCAGGAAAAGCAGCACCGGGTTCGCTTTGTTTTTACTCTCAATGAACATCCCTTGCTTTACGCCATTGATATTCACATAGATTTTTTCGGAGATGCTTCCTTTGAGCACTTTTCCGCTCTCATTAAGAAATGGAGCTGGCTTGCCAGGACTCCAGGCAAACAGTACGCTGACAACAATGAGAATGCAAGCCAACAAAAGGGAAAGTAAGATCAGCATGATTCGTCCCACCACTCGCCAAAATTTGGGGATAGTGAATTTCTTAATAAAAGTTTTTGCCATTTCTTCTCCTCCGATATCAGGCTGAAACGCTAGTACTTCTATTTGTTCCAAATAATGTCCTCAATCTTTGTTTCCCAATCCTCGTCATAATGAACATTTTTCATCGTTGTGATGGAAGCAAGCCCGTGTACGGTTGCAAACATAGATATTATGGTATCTTTTAATTTGTCTTCAGGTAGACCCATCTCTCTTAACACATGAAATGCAGTGGTTTTAAAAAGTTCAAACGGAGGGAAGTTTTTCGTCCCGTCGTCATCCATTGATAGATTAATCTCCATACAGAGTTGGGAACATAAAAACGGGAAATAGTGCGGATTTTTAATAAAAAACATAACATAGGATTTCCCCATTTGAACTAGTAAATAGGGACTGTTAGAATTGGAACAGGATTGAATCGTGTTCTCCAATAGTTCCATGAGCTGTTCTCTTACATGATCTTGCATTGCTTTCAATAATTCTTCCTTATTTTTAAAATGGCTGTAAGGCGCTGCATGACTTACGCCACATAATACTGCGACCTTTCTTAAAGAGAATTGTCTTGTTCCTTCTTGGTTGATGAGTTTGATTCCAGCCTCAATTAGTGAATTCCGCAAATTTCCATGGTGGTAGGGTTTGTTGGTCATTTTTTATTCCTCCATAAACTTGACACTGTAAAGATCATATCTGATTATCTTTACAGTGTCAAGTTTAGCCTAAAAAAGGCTGTTATCGCTGATTTCTGAGTTCAAAGGGTCCTTTCTCATGGATGACAAAATGCGTGATTCATTTGATGGTGTGTAGTCTGTACTTGTTTCGTGAAAGTTGCAAAGTGTACAATATGAAACTGACATTGCATTCCAATTACGTGGTGACTATAATTGAATACAAATTAAAATCTTGGCAATGACGAGAAGAAGTAGGCAGTATGACTTTCCACAGAGAGCTTCGATTGGGTGAGAGAAGCAAAGTTCATACGCTGAAAGATGGCCTCTGAGCGATCAAATTGAACCATGTTTTAACGGAAGCATGGCTAAAGATGACGGAGTGGTTTCCGTTAACAAAACCCGAGTATTAGGCGTTTCAATGCCTGTACTTTTAAGGCCGGTAGTGTGAATGACCGGTAAAATCAGGTGGTACCACGTGGATAATATCCCCGTCCTTTTGCAAAATGCAGAAGAACGGGGATTTTTAATTAAGGAGGAATGAGAAATGGCTGTATTAATCGCAGGGGCCTGGCCGTATGCCAATGGTGAGCTTCACCTGGGGCATCTGTCCAGCTTACTTCCGGGGGATTGTCTTGCTCGTTACTATCGTTTGAAAGGCGAAAAAGTACTGTACGTATCCGGCAGCGACTGCAATGGCACGCCTATTACGATTCGAGCGAGGCAGGAGGGTGTTTCGCCGAAAGTGATTGCCGATCGATACCATCAATCTTTTGTGGCATGCTTTGAAAAACTGGGTTTTACGTATGATTGCTATACACGAACGGATACACCGCTTCACCACAGGATTGTGCAGCAAATTTTCAAACAACTGTATGATCATCGCTATATTTACCTCAAGGAAACAAAACAAATGTACTGTACACATTGTCAGCAGTTCCTGCCTGATCGCTATGTAGAAGGAGTCTGTCCGCACTGCGGTGCTCACGCCCGTGGTGATCAGTGCGAGGCCTGCTCAACAATTCTTGATCCGACTGATTTACTGCAGCCAACATGTAAGATATGCGGCCACACGCCTGAACTTCGCAATGTCAGTCATCTGTATTTTGCCTTAAGTCAGTTTGAACCGCAGCTCAGGCAACTATTGGCAAAGGCAGAGGAGAAAGGAGACTGGCGGGAGAATGCCATTCAGCTGACTCGTCGCTACTTGGATGAAGGTTTGCAGGATCGTGCAGTGACTCGTGACTTACCGGTGGGGGTGCCCGTCCCGGTCAAGGGGTTTGAGGACAAGAAAGTCTATGTTTGGATTGAAGCGGTATCCGGCTATTATTCGGCCAGTGAGTGCTGGGCACAGGAAACGGGCAAAGATATCTCTGAGTTCTGGGATGAAAAGACCATCTCTTATTATGTTCAGGGAAAGGACAATATTCCATTTCATACGATTATCTGGCCTGCGATCTTATTGGGCCTTGGAAAAAAGGCACTGCCAACAAACCTTGTGTCCAATGAATATGTTACCCTTGAAAAAAAGAAGCTCTCGACAAGCCGCAACTGGGCTGTTTGGATTCCCGATATTCTTTCCCGTTACGATGCAGACAGTATCCGCTATTTCATGCTGATTAATGCGCCCGAGTCGCATGATGCAGATTTTTCATGGCGTGCATTCATAGAGAGCCATAATGGAGAGCTTCTGGGTGCCTATGGAAACTTGGTCAATCGAACGCTGAAATTCATTGAGAAATTAGATGACTTCAAGATCAGAACAAGCAGTGTCGATCCGGAGATGAGACAATCTGTAGAAGCGATTTATGTGAAAACAGGTCGTCTGATTGAAAAAGCACAGATTAAAGAAGCACTGAATGAACTGTTCTCGTTTATAAGAAGGTTAAATAAATATTTTGATGAAAAACAGCCATGGAATACAGTTCACGTCAATAAAGTGAGCACTTATCAGACTCTGAATACTTGTCTTTTCAGTCTTGCAAATCTTGCTCAACTACTTTCCCCCTTTCTCCCATTTTCCAGTGAGAAGCTTGGTCAATTTCTTCACCTGGATCCATTTGTATGGAAAATGATCGATTGCCCGGAACAAATTCCTGAAAAGGCTGAACCTCTGTTTGCCCCAATTGGTCATTCGAAAATTAACGAAGAAGTTGATCGCCTGAACAGACAATCACAAAATTAACTATTCCGATCATAGAGAGATACAGGATGCTTTTACAAAGCCATCATCTAAGTTAGTGGGCTGTGCGAGTGGGTGTTTAATGCGAACTGACGAATACTGTACAATATATGCCCACTGTGCATCTAACTTACGGAGATGGAGGTATTATTTCATCGCTTGACTTCTAGAGATATTAGACATAGAGTAAAAATTAAATTGAGTCCTGATTAAAGATTATGAGGAAGAGTAAGTAGGTTTCAATAGTAAGGTTACAGAGAGCCGGCGGTCGGTGCGAGTCGGTCCTTATCTGATACCGAATGGTCTTCTGAATCGCTCTGCTCAAACTGTCCAAGTGACAGAAGTATGCGGATGACGGGAGTCTCTCTCCGTTACCAAGAGAGGAGTATCGAGGGAGACAACTCTTTCTGTACTTAATTACATGCATTTTTATGAGTAAAAAAAGGTGGCATAACGAAACCTCGTCCTTTGTGGATGAGGTTTTTTGATGTGTTTGAAGGAGGTGATGGCTTTGGATGATGGCTGGTGGTGCTCCAAATATTTAGGTTTTTCAAGAAAAATTTTAAGGAGGGTATTTTATGGACGAAAGAGTACTAACAGGAGATCGCGTCACCGGAAAACTTCACCTTGGTCATTATGTTGGGAGTTTAAAAAATCGTGTTGAATTACAGAACAACTACGACATATTTATTGAACTTGCTGATGTACAAGCTTTGACGACACATTTTGATAAACCGGAAATGCTTAAGAAAAATGTACGAAATATAACCATGGATTACTTAGCTTCAGGCATTGACCCTGAGAAATCAACAATTTTTGTTCAGTCACTAATCCCCGAAATTGCTGAACTAACTGTTTACTACTCAATGTTTGTAACTGTAAGTGCATTACGCCATAACCCAACTACTAAATCTGAAGCTGAAGCGCATGGATATAAGGATTTATACTATGGGTTCCTTGGTTATCCGGTTAGTCAGGCGGCAGACATCACCTTTTGTAAAGCAAAGTTAATTCCTGTTGGTGATGATCAGCTACCGCACATTGAACAAACAAGAAGAATCGTGCGACGCTTCAATCAGTTGTATCATCCGGTTTTGATCGAACCAGAGGCACTCATTAGTGAGGTTCCTCGCTTAGTTGGACTGGACGGAAACAACAAAATGAGTAAGAGTCTGGGAAACGCGATTCAATTAGACACAACAGAGCAGGATGTTAACGAAAAAATCAAGAATGCAAAAACTGATCCTGCACGTGTCCATAAAAACGATCTCGGCCATCCTGAAGTTTGTCCAATTTATGCCTATCATCGCATTTTTCGTTCTGAGGGTGCGGATGAAATATGTGAAAGCTGCAAAAAAGGGACAATCGGTTGTATGGAGTGTAAGAAAAAAATTGCACTAAGTATCAATCATTTGTTGGAGCCAATGAGGCAACGGAGGGCAGATTATTTGAAAAAACCTGAGATCGTTGATGAAATCCTCATAGCGGGAACCCAAAGAGCTCGCAAAGTGGCAAAAGAAACAATGAGGGAAGTCAGGGAGGCAATGAACTTAGATTATTTTTGCTCAAAGTAAGTTAAGTTATTGAATAAAGTATTAAACCTCCGTCCGGGTGAGGACGGAGGTTTTAATAAGCCTAAATTCATTACACAGTACATCATTACTAAGCAGTTGACGGGTACTGTACAACATTCATTTTGAGATATTTTAACACAAAATTAAATTAAACCATATACAACCAACTCACGCTGGTTTACAATATCTGGGTTATCTATGGTCGGGATAGGTTAACAAATAATGAATGAAAGGAGTGATTGTATTATGAAAAATAAGAGGTGGCTCTCCGACTGAATCGGAGGAATTAAGATGAATAAAATGTTTGTCCATTCCTCCATTAAAAGAGGATGGATAAGATGACAATACTGGAAACAGAAAGATTAATTATTAGAAAGTTCACCCCTGGAGATTGGAAAGAGCTATATGACTATCTTTCAAAAGAAAGTGTCGTCAAATATGAACCTTATGAAGTTTATAATGAAAGTGACTGCAAAAAAGAAGCAATTTATCGCTCAGCACAAGATGCTTTTTGGGCTGTTTGCTTGAAAGAAAACAATAAGTTAATTGGAAATGTCTATTTTCAACGACAGGAACCTCAAGAATTTCTCACATGGGAAATTGGGTTTGTTTTTAATCCGTTGTACTATGGCAAGGGTTACGCTACTGAGAGTAGCAAAAGAATAATGCAATATGGTTTTGAACAATTAAATGCACGAAGAATTGTGGCAATGTGCAATCCTAAAAATACACCTTCATGGAAATTATTAGAACGTTTAAACATGAGACGAGAAGGTCATTTGATTCAAAATATATTTTTTAAGTGTGACGAAAAAGGAAATCCATTATGGATCGACACCTTTGAGTATGCAATGTTAGCCAAGGAATGGTTAACTAAAAAATAATTGGTTTTCAAGAGTCTTCTCATTAATGAGAGGGCTTTATTAATAATTGCGCAGTACGACCCCATTGTCAGTAGACGAGAACAACGCAAGAACGAAACGAATAGATGAAATCAAAAAGAACATTAGGGTAACACTCTTTATTGCGAATAATATGTTACTATGATCATGAAATGGGAGGTTGTCAAATGATTCTAAAACTAGGTAACTACTCGGTGCAATTAATTTAATCTGCTTACAGACTGAATCGAGTAATGTAGAAAAGAATAAAAACGTGTGAGCAGTTAACTGCACCGTTCCGTGTAATAAATACTAAGCGGAGGCGTAGTTATGGATAAACATACTTTAAAAAAATTGTGGCAACAAGAAGAACAAGCTGATTTTCATGGATGGGATTTTTCGCATCTTAGAGGAAGATGGAAAAGTGAGAATTTGCCATGGAACTATCGAGAAATAGTATTAGCCCATTTAAATCCCAATGATCAGTTGCTTGATATGGGAACGGGTGGCGGGGAGTTCTTGCTTTCTTTGCATCATCCGTATCAAAAAACGTCAGTTACAGAGGCATGGCCCCCTAATGTGCAGTTAATTGAAAAACATCTGGAACCATTAGGCATACACATTTATAAGAGTGATCATGAGGCAGATATTCCATGTCAAGATCATGTATTTGATATCATCATCAACCAACACACTGGAATTAACGTTCGTGATATTAAACGGACATTGAAGCCTAATGGTTTGTTTATCACGAAGCAGGTTGGTGCGGATAACAACTATAATTTATCCAAATTATTAATTCCAGAGTATCAGCGCCCCTATCCGCATAATACTTTAAAGCAAGTTGCTCGAGACTTTGAAATAGCGGGCTTTGAAATAGAGCAACACTATGAAAGTTTTCCTTATTTGCGCTTTTATGATGTGGGTGCTCTCGTCTATTATGCTAAGATCATTTCATGGGAATTTCCTGGATTCTCAGTGGAACGCTGCTTTGATACACTCTATTTTCTGCACAAACAAATAGAGCAGCAAGGATATGTGCAAACCAATGAGCATCGTTTCCTCATTGTTGCACGAAATCATAAAAACTGAAACTGAAGAGGTATCCGTCTCTATATGGGTACCTCTTTTTATTTATTCTGGTAAGCTCAGCAAAATCCGTCCTTACTGCGTAAGACATGGCAGAAGGCTGTCCCAAAAGCCTCGTTAGTTAAAGTATTTATGAATTTCAATGTTATCCCTTAAAGTTATCAACTTGTCTTTATATTGCTGACTTAACGTATTTATCAGTTCTGGTTTGATTTGATTTTCAAAATTCGTATTCCATTTAAACATATCCTTAAATATTTTAAAAGTTGGTTTATAATTTGCCTTTTCGAATCCAAGTTTTTGCCGGACAAATCGCTTTATGATTCTAAATTTTCTTTTCGAATCATTGGTGTCTAAAAATATAATTAAATCCGCATGATCAAAACTTTGAAATACCCAGTTATGAAAATGAGCCCCTTCAATAATCCAGGCATCAGAACGAATAATTGTACCCAAAAGTTTGTCTCTTTCCTCGTTCGGTCTTTTTATATCTCCAGATTCATTTCTCATCCAAACCACATTATCTAGTTCATAAAACGGAATATGAAATTGATGTGAAAGATTTCGCGCTAACGTTGTCTTCCCACTTCCAACGCAGCCTATAATATGTATTTTCTTAGGAATAATCCTTCTCATAAAACCATCCCCCTGAGCAACAAAGATATTACTCAATGTAATCATTCCATTATTCGCCCGAATCTTCAAGTCGCTCCTAACTCGCTAGAAGTTGCTCCTAATTCGTTAGAAGTCGCTCCTAACTCGCTAGAAGTTGCTCCTAACTCGTTAGAAGTCGCTTCTAACTCATTAAAAGTTGTTCCTAATTCACAAAAAGCCGCCCCTAATAGGGCAAAAGTTGCACCAAATCCTTTCGGGTTGTACTGAGTTCAGGTGCCCTCTTTGTGGCTATTATCGGCTGATGGACTGTGCCCACGTTTTTTCGAAGCTTTCCATATTCCATAACGAATAAGAGACGGATTATGCGAAAAAAGCCATTTGCTTTTGATTCAAGAGCAAATGGCTTAAATTATTTCTTAGATGATTCCCCTTTCCTGAAAGATTTCCTTAGCCACTGCGACCGCATTTAACGCTCTGGGGAAGCCGACATATGGGACACAGTGAATAAAAATTTCGGCGATTTCTTGCGGGGTGACACCGACATTCAATGCTCCGTTGATGTGTACGCGCAGCTGATTTTCTGTACCGCCAATCGATGCGAGGCTGCTCAGTGTGATACACTCACGCTGTTTCAAATCCAATGCAGGGCGGGTGTAAATGTCTCCAAAGGCAAATTCAATGATAAACGTTCCCAAATCAGGTGCAATATCTTTCAATGATTGCACGACCTGCTCCCCTACTTTACCGTCCACCTCAGATAACTTCGCAAGCCCTGTTTCATAACGACTCTTTTCCATGCTTTTCATCCTCCTTCTTGGTATACTGAAAGTGTAGATGCTGGAGTCTACTCCATGTCAAATGGAAAATGGGAGGCTTTAATGTGTTTTTTTCGATCGGCAATTTTTCAAAAATAACCGGACTGAGTATTGATACACTTCGTTATTATGAAAAGGAAAAATTGATTGTCCCCGAGAGAGACAGCCATAACCAAAGAAGATACACGGAGAAAGACAAAACATGGATTGATTTTATCTTAAGACTGAAAGAGACAGCGATGCCGATCAGGGAAATAAGAAAGTATGCAAAGCTGAGGTATGAGGGTGACCAGACGATGAAGGAACGGCTGGAAATGCTGCGTTTGCATCGGCAATCCATACTGGAGCAGAAAAAAATATTGGAAGATAACCTGAAACACTTGGATCGGAAGATTGAAACCTACGAAAAAGAAATGCTCTCGAGAATAAAATAAGTCTTGCCGTGGATTTGTACCGCAGTTCAAACATCTATCCTTTCAAAAATGCTGTTTCGCCCCGTCTTTTTTAAATCGGTTTTTAAGAAGTGACAAATGATGAGTAATGGCTATAAAAAGGTAATATGCGGCGATACCGACTGCCGCGCCCAATGTATTCAGAATGACATCGTCAATGTCTGCTGCCCGGCGCTGCCATAAAAACAAATCGGAAAGAAATTGAAGGAACTCGATAGACAGGGAATAGAGGAACAGGACAAGGAAGGCGTGCCTGACACGAATCCGACGAAAATAGAGCAGGAAAAAACAAAGAGGCGCCAGGACGATGATGTTGCCGAAGATTTGCTTCAGTGCGTAGTCGGCCGAAGGATAGTGAGAGAATTGATCGATGATTGTATTCAGCGGTACTAAATTGACCATAAGCATGACATTAGGCCCAAAACGCCTGTCCAAAATGGAAAAGGGATCAAGCGCAAGCAGCAGATAAAAGGCGATCCATGAATAAGCCTGGAAAGCAAAGAACATCACGCCATCCATTTTTCCTTTTAGAGTGATCTTTCGGGTTATAAAAATAAAAACGATCGTAAATACGATCAGATGGCAGCCAATCACGATTAGTTCCAGTTTTATATAATAATCGAAGAGTTCACCCACACATCCCGCAATGTAGAACAGAGCGATGCATACGGAAATGATGGAGCTGATCAAAGCATTTTTAACCCAAGGTTTCACTTGATTATGGTGTTCCATCCTTCAGATCCTCTCATCAATTCATTCTTTCTCAATCAATTGCGGGCGGGCATCAGACCCAAATTGTCCAATAATCGTAGTATACAATAAATGGCAGCTTTAGAGGAGGACCTATGAAACATTTTCATGCGCTTGTGGTCAATAAACAGGAAGGACATTTTTCGGTGGCTGTTCAAGAGCTGACAGTTGATGCGTTGCCAATGGGAGAAGTGCTCATACGTGTCTGCTGGTCCGGGGTGAATTATAAAGACAGCCTGGCCGCCATTCCCGACGGTCGTATTGTGACATCCTACCCTTTTGTACCGGGAGTTGACATAGCCGGCGTGGTTCTTTCTTCAGAGGATTCTCGTTTTAAAGAGGGCGATAGAGTGATCGCGACCAGTTACGGGATCGGCGTTTCTCATTTCGGCGGTTTCAGCGAGCTCGCTCGTATTCCGGCTGACTGGATCGTACCGCTTCCGGATGGCCTTTCGCTTAGAGAAGCGATGATCATCGGTACAGCCGGGTTTACGGCGGCTTTATCTGTTCAGCGTCTTGAAGAGAATCACGTAAGTTCTGAAAAAGGGAAGGTGCTCGTCACAGGGGCAACCGGCGGCGTTGGAAGCTTTGCTGTTTCGATTCTTTCGTCCGGTGGCTATCACGTCGAGGCAAGTACCGGAAAAAAGGCGGAATATAATTTTCTGAAAAAGATCGGCGCGCAAACCGTGATTGATCGCGGCGACATTTATGACGGCACATTAAAACCGTTGCAAAAACAAAAATGGGCTGCTGCGATTGATCCGGTCGGCGGGGAACCGCTTGCCGCACTGCTCAGCCAGATTCAATATAGCGGTTCGGTCGCCGTGTGCGGATTAACGGCCGGGGCTACAATTCCAACAACCGTTTTTCCCTTCATTCTGCGGGGGATCAGCTTATTAGGCATCGATTCAGTTTACTGTCCCATGGAAACAAGGCGGGAAATCTGGCAGCGTCTGGCTAGAGAATGGAAGCCGTCAAATCTTGAACACTTTGTCCAAAGTGAGGTAACGATTGACCGGCTTCCGGAAATTCTCCCGACCTTGCTGAGAGGCGAGGCACGTGGGAGAACGATTATAAAACTGGAGAAGAGATAACAAATTTCATAAAATGGTGCGGGGAGGGGCATTGATGAATCAATTAGAACTCATCAGCGGTGGAAGAGAATTACTTGAAGATGTCAGGAATCTATGGGAAAAGCTGAATACTTATCATAGAAACCATTCGACTCATTTTTCAAATAAATTTGATTGCTTAACTTTCGAGAAGAGAAAACAGAAGTTCTTAAACACAGATCTCGAAGTTCATGTTGACTTAATTGAAGATAAAGAAAGCCATACCTATATCGGTTATTGTATTGGTACATTAAATGGGGAGTTGGATGGAGAGATCGATTCATTATTCATTGAGAGCAAGTACCGTCAATATGGTTTAGGAGCTGAACTAATGAATCATCTACTAGAATGGTTCGAATACAGGCGTGCACGAAGCATTGTTATAGGTGTCTGTGCGGGAAACGAAAGTGTACTCGATTTCTATCAGAAATTCGGATTCTTTAAAAGAAGCTATATTTTAGAGAGAAAGTAAGATGATTTTAGGAGGTATCCGTTTGCAGATCACATTAGAATCGGAACGACTATTTTTAAAACCGCTGTCCTTGAATGAACTTCTGAATATCAAAAACAAAGAATTGGGTGCTCTTGAGACGGCTGTGGATATCGAAGCTCTGGATCTAGTTGATGCAGCAGTTCCAAAGAAAATAGAGAAAATGAAAAAGGTTTACGAAGAGGTACATGAGTGGTATACATACTGGCTGATCATTGATAAGAACAGTCACAGAGGAATAGGCTTCATCGGGTTTAAAGGGTCGCCCGATGAAAGGGGTTATTCAGAAGTCGGATACAGTATTTCGCCTCGTTACAGAAAGAGAGGGCTGATGACGGAGGCCTTACAAACATTGGCTGAATGGGCGCAAGCATTCCGCAACTGCAAGGGTATTACCGCCAAGGTTCTGAAAACAAATACAGGCTCTATTCGAGTATTGGAGCACTGCAATTTTAAACGGGTCAGCTCTGATGAAACGGATCATCATTATGCTCTTAACTTTCACGTTCAGAATTCCTGCTAAAGAAAGCTTAAAATATTCCAGATTGCTGATTGGGCGCTTTTTAATGGCGTGGTAACGGCCAGTTACAATCAGTTCCGCCCAAAAGAGCCATTTCCTCTTCTAAATGACAAATTCAATTGATTCAGAAGATTGCATAAGTGCTAAGATAGTATTGGATGAAGTTTTTTCATTACTATAGAGAAACGGGGTATATCTATGAGAAAATATGCAATTATTGGTGTCGGGCACGTTGGTGCGGCAGTCGCCTATACTTTAGTTACCAAGGGTATAGCGGACGAGTTAGTCATCATCGACACAAATGAAAAGCTGGCCCGGGCGGAGCAACTTGACTTGCAGGACATGCAGGGCCGGATCGAAACACGGACGATTATTAAAATCAATGATTACAGCGAGCTTGCCGATACCGACATCCTGTTCATCACCGCCGGCAACATCCACGCTTATGAAGAGAAACAGGCGCAGGGCAACCGCTGGGCAGAATTCGAATACACGAAGGAAATTGTCAAAGACATTGCGCCTAAGATTAAAGCTTCCGGGTTTCACGGTGTCGCAATCGATACGATGAATCCATGCGACGCGATTACTCAGTATTTACAGGAAAATACGGGACTTAGCCAGCAGCAGATCTTTGCGACCGGAACGTTCCTGGATACCGCCCGGATGCAGAAAGTCGTATCAGACCAATTTAACTGCGACCCGAAAAATGTGTCCGGCTATGTCTATGGTGAGCACGGCGAATCCCAGTTCACAGCCTGGTCGACGGTTCAGGTGAACGGTTTGGCGGTCACAGAGCTGGCCAAACAGCGGGGCCTGAATCTGGACGAGCTGGAAGAGGCAGCGCGTCGCGGCGGCTGGGAAGTTTATGTTGGCAAGCATTATACCAACTGGGCGATCGCAACCTGCGCCGTGAAGCTGAGTCAGGCGGTTCTTTCTGATGCCCGGGCCGCTTACATCTGTTCCTGCTACAGTGAGAAGTACGGCACCTACGTCGGTCAGCCGGCTGTTATTGGAAAGCATGGCATCGAAGAAGTGACCACGCTCCCTTTAACCGATGATGAAGAAACTAAATTCAAACACTCTGCGGATACAATCAAGGAAAAGTTCCAACTCCTGGACAAGCAGACCAACTGATCCGTTTCCCGGCATTGGGATATGGAGACAGGTCTTGTCACAAAAAAATATTGTGTGCCCACAACTCAATGCTCAAGTGCGGAAACAAGAGAAAAAGCCTGAAATCCTTATGACGGAAAGGATTTCAGGCTTTTTCTGCAGCGGCTTTTTCCCTCGTATCTTGATCTCCGGAAGTTTTAGTTATGAATTAAACCCTTCTCTAAAAACAAATGTAGGCCCCATAAAATGTAGATTATCGCAATTTTAAACGAGCAGTTCATATAAAAAAGAGATTTCTTTAATAACAAGACAAGATTCGACATACATTTTAAAAATTTTGTTGTACTATGAAACTGTGCTGAGAAGGGGGAGACATGGAAAATACTAAAATTTCATCCATCGATGTTGCTGATCAATTAAATGAGTGGTACAAAGCTATTCTGGACTATGATATAGAGAAATCTCACGCCCTTCAGAATAAGATTAAGAATATGTTTCAGCACATGGAAGAGGACCAAAATGTTTTATTGTATTATTCACTGCTTGACTTTCGTTCACGATTAAACGATCAGAACATTGAGCGTCATGAAAGTATCGCTGACGCACTCCAAGAGTTGGAGAACAAGGAGGATCATTTAACCGGTATTCTAAGCTACTATTATTGGTTCTTCAAGGGCATGTATGAATTTAAGAATCGTAATTATTCATCAGCCATTACTTATTACAAAGCAGCTGAAGAAAAAGTAAATCAGTTAAATGATGAGATTGAAAAAGCTACATGTTTTTATAAATTATCGCAGATTTATTATGAAATGCAGTACACCGGCCTGTCGATCGCCTATGCTCAGATGGCATTGAGCATTTACAACAAACATCCTGATTATTCAAGGCAGGCATTTTTCTCTGAACTTGTTGTAGCAGGAAACCTTTTAGATCAATATCAGTTTGTCAAAGCCATTAGTACTTTCAAGGAAGCCGGTAAATCATCCATCATTACCAAGGATAAGCGGCTTGACGCATTTGTCAGTCTTAACATTGGTATAGGTTACAACCAGCAATCGCTCTACCAAAAGGCAGAACCCTATATCAAACGAGCGTATTCGCTGTTTCAGATGCTCAATGACCGCTATGTTTCTAAGGCTCTGTTTAATCTGATGGAGTCTTATGTCAAAAGAGGTTTGCGGGACAAAGCGGAATCCGTTTATAAGGAGGGGATAAAAAAAGCTTCTCAATGGAATGATGCAGAGTTTATTGCCAAATTAAATCTTATAAGAGAGTTGCTGCCTGGTTTTGGAAACAAATCAGTCATTGATCATGAATTTTCAGTTTTAAAAGAATTGAATTTATACCCGGACATTGAAAGCTATTCCGTTGATTTTGCACGCTATTTTCAAAAAATGGGAGATGCGGAAGAGGCCATTGAGTATTATGAGTTAAACTTATCCGTACGAAAAATGATAAAAGAGGGGAAAAAATATGAAACTTAAATTAGCTTTACTCATTAGTGTTGCGTTTAGTTATCTGTATTTCTTTACCCCAGGTTCTTTAACTTTAAATCAAGTTGCGGATCGAATCATTACCGGAGATAGTACGCATTCTTCTGATTTTGTAAAAGTGGCGGACAGAATCATTACCGGAGACGGCGTTAATCCTTCTGACTCTACAAAGGTAGCAGACTGAATTATCGGTGGCGATTCTGTTCAACCCCTACTGGGTTAATCATCGATTCCGGGTGAGGGTGACCAGCGCATTCTGGCGGCTGCAGACATTGAGTTATGAATAAACAATGGGAGTTCTGGTTTGTTTCCGATTTTTTTGGTACTGTATATGTAAAGAAACCCATATGAAATGTTTGGTGTTTTAACCATGAGCTACGAAATGACTGAAGGGATTGCTCTTTTCTCAGGGGCAATCTTTTTTTTGAATCTGGTGCAGGGAATATAATGAATCTAGTAGATAGAAGTTTCAAAAATAACATTCGCTATAATTACGGCTACACTTTTTGCTCTTTTCTTGGTGTGACTACTCTATGGGTGCTTTACCTGACCCACAGGGGCATGTCACTCGTCGAAGTCGGTTTGCTGGAAAGCATTTTTCATGTGGCCAGCTTCATGTTTGAGGTGCCCTCCGGCGCACTTGCAGATCGTCTTGGCTATCGGATGTGTCTTGTTTTGGGCCGTGTGTGCGCCGTCATCAGCAGCGGCATCATGATTTTTTCACACAGTTTTGTCTGGTTCGCGATCGGCTTTATTATTTCGGCACTTTCGTACAATCTGAATTCCGGGACCAATGAAGCACTGGTCTACGAATCATTGCGCAAATTAAACGCTGGGGAAAAATATATCAGCGTTTCCGCTAACATTAATGCCATCTATGAATTCACGGATACATTAGGGGTTTTTATTGCGGGCTGGTTTGTGAACCGCTATTTTGAAGGAGTCTATTGGATTCAGATTCTGGTTTCGGTGCTGGCTATTGTGTGCGTAATTCTGATGGTTGAACCGGATAAACCGGTGGTGAAGCAGCATTCTGATCAACCGGATGGGTATCTGGATATTTTAAAAAAAGCGGTATTGTTTTTGAAAGAAAATAAGCAGCTACGTTCTTTGATGCTGTTTTTTGCGCTTTTCCAGGGTATTATGGCAACTTACTTTTTTTACTTTCAGTCGTTGATGGATCGATATGGGTTCAAGGGCATCCAGATCAGTATGCTGATCGTCGTCTCAGCGATATTCCAGATCATAGGGGCAAAAATGGCGCCGCAGATTGAAAAAAGAGTCGGAAAAGCCGCACTGATCACGTGGTTCTTGCTTTTGCTGTCCTTGCTATTGATTGTTTCATTTTCCAGCCAACTGGCAGCACTTATTGTCTGCTTTATCAGTATTAATACGCTCGGAGCTGTCAGTCAGCCTATTTTCAGCAATTACTTTAACCAGTTGATTCCCTCTTCCAGCCGGGCGACTTTGCTCAGCGTTTCCAGCATGTTGTACAGTGTGGCGATGATTATGCTCTTTCCGGTTACGGGCTGGCTGGTCGAGAAGCTGAACTTCTCAGTCAGTTTCGGAATGTCTGGTATTATGCTTTTTGTTTTGCTGGCGGTATTTTGGGGCAGAAACTTTAAACGGACATGAATTGCTGATACAATGAATCCCGCACTCATTTTTTCAGGAGCAGGGCCTTTTTAAGATGATCGGGGGGGACGACAGGTGGCAAATATCTGGGATCCGGTCGGCACCCGTGCTTGCCGCATTCCTTCGCACCCTTCACAGCTTTTCAACAGATATAGCGTCCGATGTGCATCATGTCGCCATTTTCTACCTGATCGATGATACAACGGGTTCTTTTCAAAAACCGGAAATTTTTGAAGGACAGGACTCGGCCGGAGCAAAGTGGGTCAGTCTTGATGAGCTGACCATTCAGAGTGCTTCTCCGCTCGTTCTTAAAGCGGTTGAGTGGCTGAAAAGTAAAAAATTACCTCTGAATCCCACAGTTTATGAAAAATGGGATGTACTCTGAAGCGCTTGTTCGACCGCCCACGCTTGATGCGCGTGAAACATCAGGGGCTTGAAATCGCTGGGATGAGCCGAGCATAGGCCTGCGAACCGGCAGTAATGAAAAGAAATAGTTGCACGCATGACCGAGATAGATCTGATCAATGGCGCAACCCGTTTCTTCCAATAGCTCCCGGCGCAGGCATTGTTCATCAGATTCTCCCGGTTCAATTCAGTCGCCCGGTAGAACAAGCGCCAACTGCGTTTGCATGCGATCTATGAAAATCACAGCGTAGGTACCTTTTCTCACGAAATAATCCAAGTCCTCTTTTTTTATTCCAAAAATCTTCAATTAAGATCACCTTCATCGATAAGATCCGGTTTTCAGGCAAACAATAAAACCAACATAGCAAAAAATGAACGATGCGTCAGGAGGCACTACTCATGATTCAATATGAACCGTTAACTGAAAATGATGCGTCCGCATACAGGGAGCTGCGTCTTGAAGCGTTGATGAAGAATCCGGAAGCGTTTGCTTCGGAATATGGTGTTGAGATCCAGAACTCTCTGTTCGAATTTGAGGAGCGGCTGTCAAGAGAGCATGCCATTACAGTCGGCGCTTTTGATGGCAACAATCTGATCGGCATCGTGACGCTGGTCAAGGAAACGCTGCCTAAGATGCGCCATCGGGCAACGCTCGAAGCCGTTTATGTTAAGCCGGAATACAGAGGCCAGAGGATTTCTGCCCAAATGATCGAAAGATTGATGGAGATCGCAAAGGATGAAGGAATTGTGAAAAAATTTTATCTGTATGTCATGGTTTCAAATAGACAGGCCATCAGCGCATACGAAAAAATGGGCTTTTCGATCTACGGGGAAGACAAGGAAGCCATGTGGGAGGGCGATCACTATGTCGATGAGTACCTCATGGCACGGTTTATTTAATTTAAGGCTTTGTTAAACTTCTCTGTTGTTTTTCGCTCCAGGCGCTCGCTTTCCGCGGGCGATCCGTGAGCCTCCTCACTCGGTACCCTCGTTGCGGGGTCTCACCAGGCTCGCTGATCCCGCAGGAGTCTCGCGCCTTCCGCTCCAATCAACGAAGGGCAAAAACAACATTGAATTGAAACGTAGCCTAATTTAAAGAAAATAAATTGTCATAATGGACAGCAAATAGGAACTGCACAAAAAAGTGTCATCATCACTTCTTCAGGGGTATCTGGGGAATGGATTCACTCATATTGCCAATAAAAGAGCCATTTCAATGAACTTTGAACCCGTATCAATAAAAAAATAAACTCTATCAATAAAAATCCATCATTTATCGATAAGACGTACATCCTTATCAATAAAAACGAGAACAGTATCAATAAAACTCAATTTTCAGAGCATATTTACCCATTCATATTGTGCGGCAGAACGACTTTCATGCTCAGAGTTATACATATATAGAAGAAAAAGTGCAATTAGTCCATTAAAAAAGCGCCAACCACAAACTGGGCTGGCGCCGCGATCGTTCTTTAAAATTTTCCGGTTTTGCTGTAAGCGGATTCGTCATTGATTTCTTCACGAAGGCCGTTAATGCTTTCTTCACGTCGCTTATTTTTTTCGAGAATCTGCTGCTTTTCTTCTTCATTCATTTCTTCGCCATGCGTTTTGATGTAGTCCTTGGAATCATCAATGTTCTGCAGTGTATGGCCGATATTGCGCGCAATTTTATCCACATTATCCGAACGGTCATCTGGTTTTGCCATTATAATCCCTCCTCAACAAGTCGTTTCTAGCTTGCCTCAGGATGATGGGATTATGCAGCAGAAGTCCAATGATTTTACCGGGCTTCAGAACGTTTTATATTTCAAAAATTTCCCGTTCAGCGTGATGACGACACGGTCGCCATGCGGGTCCTCTTCTTTGTCCAAATCCATTTTAAAATCGATTGCGCTCATGATACCGTCGCCGAATTTCTCATGAATCAGCGCCTTAATGGTGTCGCCATACACGAGAACAATTTCATAAAGCCGGTAAATCGTCGGATCGGTCGGTGGCGTACTGAAATTAGCACCGCGAAAGGGGATGGATTTCAAGTCATTTTCGACTTCAATCGGCAGATCAAGCAGATCGGCGACCGCTTTTGCCTGCTCAGGGCTTAATGTCTGCTGACCATAGAGAGCGGCTGTGCAGAATACTTCTGAACAGCCGGCCGCTTCCGCAATTTGTGCAAATGTAAGTTCCTTTTTCTCTTTTGCCTCTAAAATGGTCTGTGTTGCATCTGAAAAAGCTATGCTGACATTGCCTCCTGATTGTTGGTTTATTAGCCACAAAAATGTCACAATGATTGACAGTTCAAGAATAGCACTCTGACTGAAAATCGATGAAGTAATGGAAGATAATCTGCCAAACTAATTCATGGCTCTAATTATTGACCGACTGGTCAATACATGATATATTGACGTTGACCAATCGGTCAATGCAGAAATGAATAGGAGATGACAGGTGATGCCAGTCATTGAACTAAACAATATCAGTAAATATTTTGGAAAGTTTGCGGCGGTCAAGGAGCTGTCGCTGGTTGTGGAAGAAGGAGAATTCTTCGGTTTTATCGGACCAAACGGCGCGGGAAAATCGACCACGATGAATATGATCCTGAATTTTATTAAACGAAACGGAGGCAGCGTCAAATTGCTCGGGCAGGACATGCCGGGAGCAGACGTTGTCGTGAAGAAAAAAATTGGTTATGTACCAAGCGATGTCCGCTTTTATCCGCAGCTCCGCGTGCATGACCTGATCCGCTATACGCTTGATTTCCATCACATGAAAGAAGACAAACAGGAACTGGAGCATTATTGTGAACTTTTTGAGGTGGATCTGAAGAAGAAATTCGGTGACCTCTCACTCGGGAATAAGAAGAAGGTCGCCGTCATCTGTGCAATGATTCACCACCCTGAACTGTTGATCCTGGACGAACCGACGAACGGGCTGGATCCACTGATGCATGCGCGGCTGTTCCGGTTAATGAAAGAGAAACAGGAGCAGGGCACAACCGTTTTCTTGTCCAGCCACAATCTGAAAGAAGTCGAAGACTATTGTTCAAAGGTGGCGTTCATCAAGGCGGGGCATCTGATTGGTGTGGAAGATCTGACAGCAATCAATAAAAATGTGAAAATCATTACATTGAAAGGTGAGAATCTGCCCCTTGATCAAATGAAAACGATTGGTGCTGAGCTGATCAAACAAGGGAAGAATGAGGCGCGTTTTTCGTATGAAAAAGAACTGCCTCTCCTTTTTCAGACACTGTCTCATATGGCTCACGGATTGGATGATGTAACGGTCGACAACCGCGACCTCGAAGAACAATTCATGTCTATGTATGAAAATCAGGAGGCGGCGAGATAATGACACTTTTCAGACTGGAATGCAAAACGCATACAAAAACACTTCTTATATGGACGATTGTTGTCGCGCTGCTGACGCTGGGGCTGGTTTCCCTGTTCCCGGCCATGAAGGATATGGGCCTGCAGCAAATGGATCTGAAATCGATGCCGAAAGAAATGCTGAAGGCGTTCAATCTGTCAGATATGGCGGCCTTTGCGACCATAAAAGGTTATTTTGGTTATGAATTTCAGTATGTGATGATTGCGACCGGGATTTTTGCGGCAATGCTTGGTACCAATGCGCTGTCACGCGAAGAATCAGAAGGTACCATTACTTACTTATATGCTCAGCCGATTTCGCGTGCCTCGATCGTTTCATCGAAAATGTTGGCAAACGCGCTGATTTATTCGCTCTACTGGGTTGTTTCGATGGTGGTCGCTTTTCTCGTTTGCTTGATTTTTAAGGAGTCCGGAGCTTCCGTGTCCGATTTGTTTAAAGGTTTTTCTCAGTTGACATTTACCGGATGGATAATGGGTCTGACCTTTCTCGGTGTCGGATTTCTTCTGTCATCGCTGCTTTCATCAAACAAATCGGCAACGTCCCTGTCACTGGGGCTCGTGTTCCTGACGTTTATCCTTGGCGTTGTCGGCAAACTGAAAGATACTTTTAAGACACTCGTCTATTTCTCGCCCGTCGATACCGCGCTGCCCAGTGCGATTTTCAAGAGTGGCATCCAGTGGAATTACGTCTGGACCGACTTGATCGTACTGGTTTTATCCGTGTTGCTGACTTTCTGGATCTATCGCAGGAAGGATCTGAAAGCGTAAATGGAAGAACCCAAAGAAAGTGCAATTCTAACAGCTGCTATTCATGAGTTTGCGGAAAAAGGATTCGAACAGGCCTCAACAAATCAGATTGCGAAAGATGCAGGGGTCTCAAAGGGCCTTGTTTTTCATTACTACGAATCCAAGGAAAAACTTTTTGAAGAGAGTGTCATCTACGCCATCAATTTTTCAATGGAAGAACTGAATTACAATGACTGGAATTTTAAAGGAAATGTGATTGAAAAATTTAAAAAGTACTGCGAACAGGAAATTCAATTTTGTAAAAATTACCCAGATCTTTATCAGCTGGTCCTCGCTGCCTTTACGAGGCCGCCGAAAGAGCTGACGGATAAAATAGTCCACCTGTTTCAAAAAATGGAATCACTTGTTCCCGAATTTTTTCAGAAAATGATCGGAAGTCTGGACTTGAAGGATGATGTCGATCCGGCGACACTTCAGGCCGTGCTGCAGTCCCATTATTACTATTATTCAAATCGATCCATGGGCTACCTAAAAATGCACCCTGAGGCACAAATTGATGAATTGAGGCCTTTTGTCGACCAGTTTCTGGCCATGCTGTCGATGAGTCTGAGAGGCTTGCTGAAAAATGAGAAAGATGTGCTGAATAAGCGTTCATTACTGAAAAGAAAAATCGAAGAAAATTAATGAGAAGTGTGAGAGCAGGATAGGCTGAATGTTGCGGACAAGACTCTGCGCGTTTATTGCAACCCTGCTTTTTTGACTCTTCTTTTGATTCGCTACACTTCCATTGCGGTATTTTGAGTTTCTTCGCGGAGAAGCTCAATTTTGTCCAGAACATCAAAGTACTTGTCTTCAATTTCCTTATGCAGGGATTCAAAACCGGATTTCATCGTGTTTTCTAAGCCGTCCATTCTCTTTCCAAAACCATCCATTCTCTTCTCAAAACCATCCATTCTTGAGTCAAGGCTATCCATTCTTTTATCCAAACCGTTTACGCTGTGTCCGAGTTCTTTGATCGCCTGCATCACCATCTGCAGTTCACTTGACATTATTTCACCTCCCTTTTTAAAGTATATCAGCGAAAATAAAGTTCTGGCAATAGAAAAAAGAGGCCAATTTGCGAACAAACGGTCTCTTTTTTACAACGCTATTGTGTCGCTCACTTTTACTTTGCAGCATGAAGGGAATGAACTTGATTCTCGCTCGTTCCGGTTGACAGCACATCGACGACGCTGTTCAGTCCGCCTTCGACAATATTCTTAATCGCAGTTGTCGTATAGAAACCGACGTGAGGCGTCAGCACAACCTGATCCAGATCAATCAGCTTCTGCAGGCGTGGGTTGACACCCTTGCCGCTCAGATCCTGGTTAATAAAGCTTTCATCTTCGAAAGTGTCCAGCGCAGCTCCGGCAATTTCATGATTTTCAAGCGCTTCGATTAAATCGTCGGTGTTCACAAGGCCACCACGCGCAATATTGATCAGAACAGCGTCCTTTTTCATCAACTTCAATGTGTTGTGATTGATCATATGGGCGGTCGAGTCCAGAAGTGGTGTATGCAAAGAGACAATGTCCGCTTCTTTCAGCACGTCTTCAAGGGTCGGACGATAGTCAAGAAGGCCGCTTAATTGACTGTTCGGATAATAATCAAATCCGATGATCCGCGCGCCTAGACCTTTAAAAAGCTGAGCAGCAGTTGCCCCGATTCGCCCGGTGCCGATAATCCCGACCGTAAGCGTTCGGATTTCACGCGAGATCAGGCCCTCCCAGCGAAAATCATGATGTGTGATCCGTTTGCTGAACTGGGGAACGTGGCGAACAAGCTGCATCGCTTGAGCAACGGCGAGTTCAGCTACGGCATAAGGTGAGTACGCGGGAACATTGGTGACAATTAGCCCGTTTTTCTCCGCTTCATTCAGATCAATCATATCGAAACCAGCTGTGCGGGTTGCAATCTGCCTGATACCGAATTCTTTCAACTTTTGGTAAACGTCAGGATTCTCGATCCTAACAGGCTGCTGAATACAGATGCCATCGTAGCCTTTGACCTGTTCAACCGTGTCGATGGAAAGAATATCGGGAGTGGTATCCACTTCAATTTTATGCTGCTCCGACCAGTGGCGGATCGCTTCTTCCTCATCTTTGATTGCATGAAAGAGTAAAATTTTCATCAGATATTTCCCCCTTTTTTAGACTGGCTGCAACTGTGAATTAATTCACGTTCAGTTTAATTGAATTTTATATTATTGTAAACGATTCCAGTTTAAAGCATATATGCTTTGAAGGATAAAAGCAGAAAAGCCGGCCATTCATTTTTTCACATGAGTCGGCAGGTAAAGGGATTGAGCCTGTGACTATCGAAATTCTTTTAGGGAGTAAAATCAATTGGGAGGGATTGAGGTGACATCCTGGGATTATTTCTGGACTTTTGCAAGTCCTGTTATGGATACCGCGGTTATCATTGAGGTACTCTTATCCGTGTTCTTGTTTTGGAAAAATCAGCTTGTCCTATCTATAATCTGTGCTGTGCTGACTTTAGCTTTTTCAATCCTTGCCCTTTTTTCTGTTGGAATTTATGCGCTTATTATTGCTTGGATTCAGCTGGCAGGCGTCCTGTTTTTGCTCAAAAAAAGGAAAAATAAGGATTTCTGAAAATGAAATGCAGGTGAAACTGTTTGTGGAAACTACTTGACTATTGGATGAGAATCCCAAGAATATACAAAAGAACCTTCTTAATAGCAATCGAACTCTTCTGTCTGGGCTATCTGCTGGTGACAGGTCTGAGGAACCTGATCACGGAAACCCTTCTTACATTCTGCGTTGCTGCGGTATCCGCACTGGTGATTTTGGTAGTCATATTTTATGACAGCCGGCGGAAATAGCGGTAAAAAAATATCCTTCCGCAAAAAGGGAAGGATAGAAGACTTCAAATAGTTCTCAAACGCCTTTGAAAGCCTGACGATAAATTTCTGCTAATTCTGGTACAAGAGGAAGTTTCGGGTTGGCGGTCGTACACTGGTCTTCAAAAGCCTTGTCGGCAAGCCGGTCGACCGCTTTTTCAAAGGCTTCTTTGCTGACGCCGTTAGCCTCAATACTTGTCGGGATGTTCAGCTCTTTTTCCAGCTTGATGATCGCCTGAACGAGATTTTCGACGCCTTCTTCAGTCGTTTTTCCGGGAACACCGATGATCCGGGCGATTTCTGCGTAACGCTCATCGGCGATGAAGTGGCGGTATTTCGGGAATGCCGCGAATTTCGTTGGCTTTGTCGCGTTGTAGCGGACGACATGCGGCATCAGGATTGCGCAGCAGCGGCCGTGCGCCAGATGGAATTCGTTCCCGAGTTTGTGCGCCAGGCTGTGGTTGATTCCTAAGAATGCATTTGAGAAAGCCATACCGGCGACCGTCGCTGCGTTGTGCATTTTCTCCTTCGCAATTTTGTCGCTGCTGTCCTTATAGGAACGCGGAAGATATTGGAAAACCAGCTGGATCGCTTTGATGCAAAGCCCGTCGGTAAAATCGTTGGCCATGTTGGAAACATACGCTTCAAGCGCGTGTGTCAGTACATCCAGCCCTGAATCCGCAAGCACACGTGGAGGGACAGTCATCACAAATTCCGGATCGATGATCGCTACGTTTGGTGTCAGCGCATAGTCCGCGAGCGGATACTTCATGTCATTTTCTTTATCGGTGATGACTGAAAAAGAGGTTACTTCTGATCCCGTTCCCGATGTTGTCGGGATAGCGACAAATTTCGCTTTCTGCCCCAGATTCGGGAACTTGAAAACCCGTTTTCTGATATCCAGGAATTTCTGTTTTAATCCGAAAAAGTCGGTTTCCGGGCTTTCATAGAAGAGCCACATGCCTTTAGCGGCATCCATTGCTGAGCCCCCGCCGAGCGCAATAATTACATCCGGCTCGAATTTCTGCATCATTTCCGTGCCCTTCATCACTGTAGCCACTGAAGGATCCGGTTCCACATCTGAAAAAATTTCATAATGAATCGGATTCGGCCGTTTTCTCAGAAAATGGAGCACACGATCGACGTAGCCGAATTTGACCATCCCCGGATCTGTGACGATAAATGCGCGCGAGATATCCGGCATCTGAGACAGATAGTTGGTCGAATTTTTTTCAAAATAGATTTTCGGCGGTACTTTGAACCACTGCATGTTGTTTCTCCTGTTTGCCACGGTTTTGATGTTGATCAGATTAGCTGTTCCGACATTGGTCGAGACAGAATTTCCACCATAAGTGCCGCAACCGAGTGTCAGCGACGGGATGAAGTGGTTGTAAATGTCGCCGATTCCGCCGAGAGAAGAAGGCGCATTGACAATAATCCGTCCGACCTTCACGCGGCGGGCAAACGCATCAAGCACAGACTGATCATTGGAGTGGATCACAGCCGAGTGGCCGCTGCCTCCAAAGGCGATCATTTCTTCAGTGCGTTCAAACCCTTCCTCGGTTGTTTTTGCCTTGTAGCAGGCCAGAACAGGGCTGAGTTTTTCCCTTGACAGCGGGGATTCAGGGCCTACGGTCTTCAGCTCTGCGATCAAAATTTTTGTATCACTAGGAACGGTAACGCCCGCAAGCCCGGCAATGAATGAGGCCGACTTGCCGACGATCTGCGGATTGACCGCGCAGCGCCGTTCATCAATCACCAGCTTCTCGACCTTTTTCTTTTCTTCCGTGTTGAGGAAATAGCACTTATTGCTGATCAGTTCCTGTTTCACTTCGTCATAGATCTGCTGGTCGATGATGACGGCCTGTTCGGATGCGCAGATCATGCCGTTATCAAACGTCTTGGAGAGGATTAGGTCGTTGACTGCCTGCTTGATGTCTGCGGTTTTTTCAATATAGCATGGTACGTTGCCGGGTCCGACGCCGATTGATGGCTTTCCGGAACTGTACGCTGCCTTGACCATGCCGGGACCGCCGGTTGCCAGAATCAGCGAGACGCCCGGATGGTGCATCAGCTGCTGTGTCGCTTCAATCGACGGTGTTTCGATCCACTGGATACAGTTTTCCGGGGCGCCCGCTTTGACAGCGGCGTCAAGTAGAATCTTGGCTGCGGCGCTGCTCGATTTCTGTGCCGATGGATGGAAGGCAAAGATAATCGGATTTTTGGTTTTAATCGAGATCAGCGATTTGAACATCGTGGTAGATGTCGGATTGGTTACAGGTGTCACGCCGGCGATGACCCCGACAGGTTCCGCAATCTGCACGATTTCCTCATACGAATCTTCAGAAATGATGCCAACGGTTTTATTATTTTTAATGGAGTTGTAGATGTATTCGGTTGCAAAAATGTTCTTGATGATCTTATCTTCATATACACCACGCTTTGTTTCATCAACGGCCATTTTTGCCAGCTTCATATGCTGATCAAGGCCCGCAAGTGCCATCTGCCGGACAATTTCATTAATCTGTTGCTGATCGAGAGGGCGGAATGCTTCTGCTGCCTTTTGCGCATTTGCGACAAGCTGGCCAATCGTTGTTTCCAATGTTTCGGGTTGATTCAGATTTTTTTCCTCAATTGCCATTATTTTTTCCTCCTCAGATAGGTTTTAAGAAGAAAATATATTGTGAAACTTTTCACATATATAATTTAATCGATTTTCTTCAGATATTCAATCAGAAAGAAACCGCTGTCATCAATTATTAATAAATTAGTGAACACTTTGTGAAAACGGTTTCTTAATCCCGAACCTCAATGAAGTTGGGGGCTTCAGAAAAAATACAAATTAGAGATATGATATAATTTTTATTGGAACGTGTGTTCTGACTGGAGAGAAAACAACAGTGACGGTAAGAGCCTGCTGTTTGGCTCACTAAAAGGGGGAGGGCTATTTATGGGAGAAATAAATGGTCATGAAGTCAGGCTTGCTTTCTACTCGCATTCATATGAGCGGGCTATCGAGGATTACGTGATCCGGGAAATTCAATTCACGGCTCATCCACGGGAGGCACTGGAACAGTGTATGAGAGAAGGGGAGAGACACGCTGTTCTGATTCTACACGGTTCTTTGCTTGTCGGATTTTTTGTCTTACATACGTGGGCCGGTGCGAAGAAGTACAGTGAAAATCGGCGGGCATTGCTTTTACGGGCTTTCTCGGTCGACAGTCGGTTTCAGGGCAAGGGATATGGGAAACAAGCGTTGGCTTTGCTGGATGATTTTATTAAATTGCATTTTCCGGACGTCAATGAAATCGTGCTGGGTGTCAATCATGCTAATGTGCGCGCTCAGCAGCTTTATCTGCATCACGGATTCTCGGATACCGGAAGAAGGGTTATCGGCACACACGGCGAACAGTTTGTTTATCATAAAAAGATGGGCTGATGGTTGACACTCTATGTGATTGGGAGCTGTAAAGGATGAAACAAAT
Organism: Sporolactobacillus shoreae; assembly: GCF_004684935.1. GTDB lineage: Bacteria > Bacillota > Bacilli > Bacillales > Sporolactobacillaceae > Sporolactobacillus > Sporolactobacillus shoreae. The sequence goes on along the minus strand of NZ_SRJD01000021.1, from coordinate 16,259 downwards.
AATCGGTTCCATTTTGCTGACAGTTGCTGTAATGATTCTTTCGGGGTGCGGTCACTCATTACTGAATCCCAGTCCAAACATTGCGTCCTCAGGCAAAGGTGGATCCGAGCCTGAGTATTCAAAGCTTAAGCTGACTGACTATAAGACTGACAAAATGAATCAGAACGCAAATATTGTTTTGACGGTGGGGACAAAATTCATCCCCACCGGTTCAACATCCATTACAGTAACCATTGAGAATAAAACCAATCACAAAATCGGATACGGAGCGCTTTACCAGATTGAAACAATGGAAAACGGAAAATGGTATCAGTTACCGTTCCGGAAAGATGTGTCTTTTAGTTTGATCTATAAGAACTTGAATCCTTTGCAATCAGACCGGGCAATGGTCTCTATAACGACGGATACACTCCAGTTTCCTCTGAAAAAAGGAAAATATCGAATCGTTAAAGAAATCGATCAACAGATTTTTTCCGCTGAGTTTGAACTTCTGTAATAATTCCGAACAATCATCATTTAAATAACTATAATGTTCGTTATTTGTTTGACGTTTTTGTGAATCCCCTGCTATAATGAGCTAGAGAAAAGTGTTTCTCTCTCTCAGAGAGTTATTGAAAAATTTTTCCCGGATCTGCTGATTAGTTTTCAGCCTTTATTTTGGCGCTTCGGAATATGGGAGCCTTTTTCTTTTTTCGTTATTAATCAGTGAGGAAAAACAAACAATGAATCATGAGGGAGCTACTCAAAGAGGAGGATTATTGTGAAAGAAAATTGGTTATCACGTTACTTTCAGTTCTCGGAACTGAATACGACATTGGGCCGTGAATCATTGGCGGGACTGACGACTTTTATTTCCATGGCGTACATACTTTTCGTCAATCCGCTTGTTCTGAAGAATGCCGGAATGGATCCGAACGCTGTATTTACAGCAACGGCGATTTCCAGCGCACTGGGCTGCCTGATTATGGGTATTGCCGCTAAGTACCCAATTTCCATTGCCCCTGGTATGGGTGTCAACGCGTTCTTCGCTTTTTCTGTTGTTATTGGCATGAAAATTCCGTGGCAGACGGCTCTTGCCGGTGTTTTCATTGCTGCTGTGATCTTCTTCCTGATTACTGTTTTCAAGATTCGCGAAATGATTATCAACGCGATCCCGCAGAGCCTCAAGCTTGCGATGGCTGCCGGCATCGGACTGTTTATCGCATTTATTGGTTTGCAGGAAGGCGGACTGATTGTCAAAGATCCGAGCACACTCGTTAAATTCAATCAGCTAACAAGCGGCATGACCTGGCTGACGATCTTTGGCCTGATCGTAACGATTATTTTAATGGTAAGAAAGATTCCGGGTTCAATTTTTATCGGTATGGTATTAACCTCCATTGTCGGAATGATTTTCAAACTCGTTCCGCTTCCCTCAAGCGTCGTTGCAACTCCGCCGAGTCTTGCTCCGACATTCGGTGTGGCGATCACTCATATTGGTGACATTAATTCAATCCAGCTTGCGATTGTCGTTCTGACATTCCTGCTTGTTACTTTCTTTGATACTGCGGGTACACTGATCGGCCTCGCGGAGCAGGCCGGATTCATCAAAGACAACAAAATGCCGCGTGTCGGCCGGGCTCTGCTTGCAGACTCCAGTTCAATGCTCGTCGGCTCCGTACTCGGTACCTCACCGACCTCTGCATATATTGAATCATCAACCGGTATCGCAGTCGGCGGCCGGTCCGGTTTTACCGCAGTTGTTACCGGCGTTTTGTTTCTGCTTGGCCTGTTCTTCTCGCCGCTGCTCGCAGTTGTCACTTCACAGGTCACTGCGCCGGCTTTGATTATTGTCGGTGTATTAATGGCTTCGGCACTGAAACAGATTGAATGGGATAAGTTTGAAATTGCTGTGCCTGCATTCTTGACCGTACTTGGTATGCCGCTGACTTACAGCATTTCCGACGGCATCGCACTTGGATTTGTAACTTACGTCATTACAATGGTTGCCGCAGGAAAATGGAAAAAGATTCATCCGATCGTTTATATTCTGTTCGTTATTTTCCTTATTTTCTTCTGGGCACTGTTCGTGAAGCAATAATTAGCAAAACAACACTCAAATTTAGTTTTTTAAAAAATTCCTTCTCCTTTTACTCGGGGAAGGAATTTTTTTGTTTGAGAATAAGGTGAAACTGCATAGCTCGCCTCCTTCAAAGCCAAGCTAAAGATAACCTGATCAAAAGGACGTGATTTCTGATGGCTGGTTTAATTCTGGCTCTTTTATTCTGGCTAGCGGGATTCGGACTGCTCGCTGCGGGCTATGTTTTTACCGTCAAGCTTAAATCGGCGGGTAAGCACTTGCTGGAGCATGCCGATCATGAGAAAGGCAAAGACAACTCGGCCAGCATTGCGATGACGATCGAAGGCAAAATTCTGGAATATATTCCGCTCTACCTAATCCATATGGCGACGGGGGTAGCAGGATCGCTGCTGATCGCGATGGGCTTTGTGGCGTTAGCTTTTTATGCACACTGATTAATGAACGTCGCACATAATTGCTGCCCTAGGCCAGACAAATTGTTATAATCAATTGTACTGATGCATTTTGGTGGTGGGTTGGAAATTGAAAAAAGGTAAGAAAAGTTCAAAGGATAATCAAGCGCGGCAGTCGGCGAAAAAAGCATTCATTGTCGGTGAAAATGAAACAATAGACGCGTGTCTTGACCGGATGAAAAAGGAAGGCTATCAGCCAATCATGCGTACCAGCCGCCCGATTTTCCGTGAAGGAAAGTCAGGACCGGAAGTGATCGGAAGGCACTGCGTGATTGAAGGACGCCTGTCTGTTGCAAAAGGCGAACAATAGATTGTTAATGTTAAATGAATGTTCGATTATCGGGTTGACACGTTTTGAATAATACTGATATGATTGGAGTATCAAAAAAGAAAAGCGAACCCTCATATATTTTTGGGAATATGGCCCAACTGTTTCTACCCGGCGACCGAGAATTGCCGGACTATGAAGGGGAAATAAAAACGTTTTGTTTTTGCGAACCGCTGCCCGCGGTTTCTGGACCAGACGGTTTGTTTTCTCTTTAACAGAGAGAATCAGCTGTTCTGGGCTTTTTTATGTCCACATAATTAGAAGTGCTCAAAAAGCGTACCATTGCTTTTTGAACCCGTTTTGAGGAGGCAGTATGGTGAGTAACGCAGCGGTTGGTGTCGTAATGGGAAGCAGTTCAGACTGGGAGACAATGAAAAACACCTGCACCATTCTGGACGCTATGGAAATACCGTATGAGAAAAAAGTTGTTTCGGCACATCGCACGCCGGATCTGATGTTCCGGTATGCCGAAACGGCGAGAGAACGCGGTTTGAAAGTAATTATCGCAGGTGCGGGCGGTGCGGCGCATCTGCCGGGGATGATTGCGGCAAAGACGACACTACCGGTGATCGGTGTCCCGGTGCAGTCGCATGCGCTGAACGGCATGGATTCTCTGCTTTCGATCGTTCAGATGCCGGCGGGTATCCCCGTGGCAACCGTCGCGATCGGAAATTCCGGGGCGACCAATGCCGGGCTTCTTGCCGCACAGTTTCTGTCGGCGTTCGATGCGGCGCTGGCGGACAAACTTGATGCCTATCGCGCGTCACTGGAAAAGAAAGTAAAGGAAAGTGATTTAAAGTGAAACAGAAAACCATTTTGCCCGGACAGACTATAGGCATACTGGGAGGCGGCCAGTTGGGCCGGATGATGGCGATTGCCGCGAAAGAGATGGGCTATCGCGTCGCCGTTCTTGATCCGACGGAGGACTGTCCGTGCGCCCAAGTTGCCGACACTGCGATTGTCGCCGAATATGACGATCCGGAAGCGGCAAAGAAAATGGCGGAATGCGCGGATGTTGTCACTTATGAATTTGAAAACGTGGATGTTCAGACAGCGGATTATCTCCAGGAACACAGTTATCTGCCTCAAGGCTGGCATCTGCTTGAAATTACAAAGGACAGGCTCAACGAAAAAGCGGCGATTCACGAAGCGGGTCTGCCGGTTGTTCCCTACCTTCCCGTCAGAAGTCAAGAAGAGCTGAAAGCGGCGATCGCCGAGATCGGTTTTCCTTCCGTATTGAAAACGACGGAAGGCGGCTACGATGGAAAAGGGCAGTACGTGCTTCATTCAGAAAAGGATCTGCAGGAAGCTCTTCCATATATTGGTAAAACACCTTTTGAACTTGAAAAATGGCTTCCTTTTGAAAAAGAAATTTCAGTCATCGTTGTACGCAGCACGACCGGGGAAACATCCGTCTTTCCGGTTGCTGAAAACATACATCGGCATAATATCCTGCATCATACGCTTGTGCCGGCGAGAATCCCGGACGCACTCCGTAAAGAGGCAACGCAGCACGCGCTGCACCTTGCGGAAGCCCTCCATCTCGTCGGCACGCTTGCTGTCGAAATGTTTGTCGGCACGGATGGTAAGGTGTACGTCAATGAGACGGCGCCACGGCCGCACAACTCCGGGCATTTTTCAATCAATGCCTGTGACACGTCGCAGTTCGAGCAGCATATCCGCGCCATTTGCGGCCTGCCGCTCGGCAGCACAGCGCTTCTGAAACCGGTCATTATGGTCAACATTTTAGGTGAGCATGTTCATCCGGTATTGGATAAGATCTCGCTTTTATCCGATGCGCACCTTCATCTGTACGGTAAGGATGAAGCCCGGACCGGTCGGAAAATGGGTCACCTGAACATCCTTGGCGATTCAGTGCAAGATGTGATCGACAAAGCAGAGAGATTAGGGATATGGAAAATTGAACAGGAAGTGGGTTGGAATTCATGATTGATCGTTACACACGCCCGGAAATGGGCGCGATCTGGACGGAAGAAAACAAATACAAAGCCTGGCTTGAAGTCGAGCTTCTCACCTGTGAAGGCTGGTCTGAAATCGGTGAAATTCCGAAAGAGGATTGCCAGAAGTTGAGGGAGAAGGCAGCTTTTACAGTTGATCGCGTTCATGAAATCGAACAGATCACACGTCATGATGTCGTCGCTTTTACCCGCACTGTTTCAGAGTCGCTTGGTGCGGAAAAGAAATGGGTTCATTACGGACTAACCTCAACGGATGTCGTTGATACGGCCCAGTCCTATCAGCTCAAACAATGCAATGATCTTTTATTGAAAGACATCGAACATTTTATTGAAGTGATTCGCGAGAAAGCGAAAAAATATAAAAACACGATTATGATGGGCAGAACGCACGGTGTTCACGCCGAACCGACCACTTTCGGGCTGGTGATGGCGCTCTGGTATGAAGAAATGAAACGCAACCTTGCCCGCTTTAAGGATGCTGCGGAAGATATCCGCGTCGGCAAGCTGTCCGGATCGGTCGGCACCTACGCGAACATCGATCCTTCCGTTGAAGAATATGTCTGCGAGCATCTTGGATTAAAGGCTTCGCCCATTTCAACCCAGGTGCTGCAGCGCGACCGCCATGCACATTATATGGCAACGCTGGCTTTGATCGCGACGTCGATTGAAAAATTCGCCGTCGAAATCCGTGGCCTGCAACGCTCGGAAATCCGTGAAGTGGAAGAAGGCTTCGCCAAGGGTCAGAAAGGCTCTTCATCGATGCCGCACAAGCGCAACCCGATCGGTTCTGAAAATATGTGTGGGATGGCGCGTGTGATCCGCGGCTATATGCTGGCCGCCTATGAGGACGTGCCGCTCTGGCATGAACGTGATATTTCTCATTCGTCCGCAGAGCGTGTGATTCTTCCAGACGCGACGATCGGCCTTGACTATATGCTGCACCGTTTCTCGAATATTCTTGAGAACCTGACCGTGTTCCCGGAAAACATGCGCCGGAACATGAAGCGGACTTTTGGCCTTCCATTCTCTCAGCACGTCATGCTCGCCCTGGTTGAAAAAGGACTGAGTCGGGAGACGGCATACGACATTGTTCAGCCGAACGCGATGAAATCCTGGGAAACCGAAACACCGTTCAGAGAATTGCTTGAAAAGGATTCACGAGTCACAGAAAACCTATCACCTGCGGAACTGGACGCCTGCTTTGATGAAACGTATCACCTGAAAAATGTCAATCTAATTTTTGAACGCCTCGGCCTGAACGACTGATCCGCTTCGGAATTTTTTGTACATCCTATTAAAAAGAGGTAGAAACCATGAGCGAGTTATTGTATGAAGGCAAAGCAAAAAAAATGTTTTCAACGGACGATCCCAATGTCCTGCGCGTGGAATACAAAAATGATGCGACTGCTTTTAACGGCAAGAAGAAAGCCGTATTTCAGGGCAAGGGCAGACTGAACAATGCCATCTGCACCAAAATTTTTCATGTGCTTCAGGAAAACAATCTGCCGACGCATTTCATTGATAAAATTTCTGAAACGGAGCAGCTGGTCAAAGCGGTATCGATCGTTCCAATTGAAGTTGTGATCCGTAACGTGGTGGCCGGCAGTCTGGCTAAACGCTTCGGCCTTGATGAAGGCGTCTCGCTCGGCAGAACCATTATCGAATTTTATTACAAAAGTGATGAACTGGGCGACCCGATGATTAATGATGATCACGCCCTGGCTCTTAAAATTGCTACGGAAGAAGATCTGGCTGAGATCCGCCGCCAGGCGCTCAAGGTCAATGACGTGCTTCAGAGCCTTTTCTCGGAAGCTGGCATTCTGCTTGTCGATTTCAAGCTGGAATTCGGCAAACTGAAATCAAACGGCGCCCTTGTACTTGCCGACGAGATTTCTCCGGACAGCTGCCGCCTCTGGGATAAGGAAACACACGAGAAGCTGGACAAAGACGTGTTCCGCCGCAATATCGCTGATCTGCCGGAGACTTATGAAAAACTTCTGAGCCGACTGGAGGCCGTCAAATGAAAAAGGTGAAGGTGTTCATTACTTTAAAGGAAAGCGTGCTGGATCCTCAGGGACAGGCTGTGATGCAGTCACTTCACAACATGGATTATCAGAACGTTAAAGATGTCCGCATCGGGAAGTACATCGAACTCGAAATGGAAGATTCGGCTGACGTTGCGGAGCAGGTCGACGCGATTTGTGACAAACTGCTGGCCAACACTGTGATTGAAAACTATCGCTATGAAATCGAGGAGGAGGTCCACTCGTGAAAACCGCGGTCATTGTTTTTCCCGGATCGAACTGTGATCAGGACATGTACTATGCGATCAAGGACGGGCTCGGCGAAGAAGTGGAATATGTCTGGCACGCGGAAACATCGCTTGACGGTTTCGACGCGGTCATGATCCCTGGCGGCTTTTCCTATGGCGACTATCTGCGGTCGGGCGCGATTGCCCGGTTTGCGGGGATCATGCCTGCCGTTATTGAGGCAGCTAAAGCCGGCAAACCGGTCCTCGGTGTCTGCAACGGCTTCCAGATCTTGCTTGAAGCCGGCCTCCTTCCCGGCGCGATGCTGAAAAACAAGCACCTCAAGTTCATCTGTGAAACCGTGCATCTCAAAACGGAAAATAACGAAACACTTTTTACTTCCTTATACAAAAAAGACGAAATCATCCGCATTCCGATTGCACACGGTGAGGGAAACTATTACTGCGATGATGAAACGCTGCAGGGACTGAGGGACAACCATCAGATTGTTTTCACCTACGACGGTGAAAATCCGAACGGATCACGCGCGGACATTGCGGGGATTATCAATAAAGCCGGCAATGTGCTTGGGATGATGCCTCATCCAGAACGTGCGGCAGACGCCCTGCTCGGAAGCGATGACGGGCTGCGCCTGTTTCAGTCAATCTTGAACCACTGGAGGGAATCTGCTCATGCCGCTTACACATCTTGAACCGTCACCAGAACAGATTGAACAGGAAAAAATTTATCGGACCATGGGCCTGACGGAAGACGAATACGTCGAAGTTAAAAGGTTGCTCGGACGCAAACCGAACTACACGGAAACTGGTTTGTTCTCCGTGATGTGGTCGGAGCACTGCAGCTATAAAACATCCAAGCCGCTACTCAAACAGTTCCCGACAAGCGGAAAACGCGTGCTTCAGGGACCGGGAGAGGGCGCAGGAATTATTGACATCGGTGACGGCCAGGCGGTCGTTTTCAAGATTGAAAGTCACAATCACCCGTCCGCGATCGAACCTTACCAGGGCGCGGCGACTGGCGTCGGCGGCATTATTCGCGATGTCTTCTCAATGGGCGCGCGGCCGGTTGCGCTGCTGGATTCACTCCGCTTCGGCGATCTGAACAATTCGCGTGTACGCTACGTGTTTGAAGAGGTCGTCAGCGGCATTGCCGGATATGGCAACTGCATCGGCATTCCAACCGTCGGCGGCGAGCTGCAGTTTGATGACTGCTACAACGGCAACCCGCTTGTCAACGCGATGTGCGTCGGCATCATGAATCATGAAGATATTCAGGTCGGCCAGGCGCGTGGCATCGGAAATACGGTGATGTACGTCGGCGCGAGTACAGGTCGCGACGGTATCAACGGCGCCACCTTCGCATCGGAAGAGATCTCGGACAAATCCGATGAGAAGCGCTCGGCTGTCCAGGTCGGCGACCCGTTCATGGAAAAATTGCTCGTCGAAGCCTGCCTCGAACTGACCAAGCACGAAGCGCTCGTCGGCATCCAGGACATGGGCGCGGCTGGACTTGTTTCTTCAGCTAGTGAAATGGCGGCCAAGGCCGGTGTCGGTATCCACATGAACCTGGACCTGATTCCGCAGCGTGAAACAGAAATGACGCCTTATGAAATGATGCTCTCGGAATCCCAGGAGCGCATGCTGATCGTCATCAAAAAAGGCAGCGAGGAAGAAATCAAAGCCATTTTCGCCCGCTGGGGACTCCACGCGGTTGCTGTCGGCGAAGTCATCGAGGAAGAAGTGCTCCGTCTCGAACATAAAGGACAGATTGTGGCCGAAGTACCTTCGGACGCACTGGCATCTGCCCCGGTCCGCCATATGCCGTCCAAGGTGCCGGCTGAATACACGGACAATCAGGCAGCACCTGTCTGGATTCCGGTGATTGAGGATTATGCAGGCACGATTAAAAAATTGCTCGTTCAGCCGACACTCGCTTCAAAGGACTGGGTGACCCGCCAGTATGATTACATGGTTCAGACCAATACGGTTGTGGCACCTGGTTCAGATGCAGCCGTGGTCCGTGTGCGCGGCACAAAGAAGGGCCTTGCAATGACGACAGATTGCAACGCTAAATATTTGGCACTTGATCCCCTTGTCGGAGGCAAAATTGCGGTGGCCGAAGCGGCACGCAATATTGTTTGCTCCGGTGCTGTACCGCTCGGTATTACAGACTGCCTGAACTTCGGAACACCGGAAAATCCGGAAGTCTTCTGGGAAATGGAAGAGTCGGTCAAAGGTATGGCTGAGGCGTGCAAAGTACTGGAGACACCGGTCATCAGCGGCAATGTTTCTCTCTATAACGAAACGGATCATGAGGCAATTGATCCGACACCAGTTGTCGGAATGGTCGGTCTGGTCGAAGATCTGGACCGCGTGGCAACCGTCTCCTTTAAAAATGAAGGCGACGCTGTTTACGTGGTTGGGCAGGCGGCCCCGGAATTCGGTGGCAGCGCCCTTCAGATCATGTTTGAGGGCAAAGCAAGCGGCAAGCCGCCGGTGCTCAATCTGGAACTGGAGAAAAAACGCCAGTCGCAGGTTCTCGCGGCCATTCAATCCGGACTTGTTTCTTCGGCTCACGATATTTCTGAAGGAGGACTCGCCGCGGCAATCGCTGACGCAGTCTTTGGCACCTCACTTGGCGCGGATCTTCATTTCACTACGGATCCGGCGGTGGAACTGTTCTCTGAAACTCAGTCGCGGTATCTCATCTCTGTACCTGAAGCATCGATGAAAGCATTCGAATCGGCTGTGGACGGCGCTGTGCTTGTCGGCAGAGTCACCCGCAACGATAAAATCACTCTTGAATTTGCATCGGACACTGTCACTTTGGATCGGCCGGAACTTGAAAAAGACTGGAGAGGAGTCCTGTCATGCATTATGTCGGCAAAGAATTAAACGAAGAGTGTGCGGTATTCGGTATCTGGGGACATGAGCATGCGGCGCAGCTGACATACTACGGGCTTCACAGTATGCAGCACCGCGGCCAGGAAGGTGCGGGGATCGCCGTAACAGACGGAAAGCATATCTACGACCACAAAGGACTTGGCCTTGTCAACGATGTTTTTGACCATGAGAAACTCGAATATCTGAATAATAAAGGTTTTGCGGCGATCGGCCATGTCCGCTACTCGACACAAGGCGGCAACAGCTACGCCAATGTACAGCCGCTGGTTTTCCGTTCGCAGAAGGATTCACTGTCGATTGCCCACAACGGCAACCTGGTTAACGCCCACAAGCTGAAGGGCGAACTCGAGGAGCGGGGCAGCATTTTTCAGACGACTTCGGACACCGAAGTCATTGCTCACCTGATCAAACGCGATTATTCCGATAATTTTCTTGAAAGCCTGAAGCACGCACTGTCGGTCATTAAAGGCGCCTATGCGCTCGCGATGCTGACGGAGCACCAGCTGATTGCCGCACTGGACCCGAATGGCCTGCGCCCTCTGTCACTCGGCAGGCTGGGCAATGCCTGGGTCATCGCTTCTGAGACCTGCGCGTTTGACCTGATTGGTGCTACTTTTGTCCGCGACGTCAACCCGGGTGAGATTATCATTATTGATAATGACGGGCTTCGTTCCGAATTTTTTACAAATCATGCGGAACCCGCTATCTGCAGTATGGAATATATTTATTTCTCCCGTCCGGACAGCAACATTCAGGGTATCAATGTCCACGCTGCCCGCAAAAGTCTGGGACGGATGCTGGCTCAGGAAGCGCCAGTCGAAGCGGATGTGGTCACTGGTGTGCCGGACTCAAGCATTTCCGCTGCGATTGGCTATGCCGAAGCAACCGGTATCCCTTATGAACTGGGTATGATCAAGAACCGTTATGTCGGCCGTACGTTTATTCAGCCTTCACAGGAATTGCGTGAACAAGGCGTTAAAATGAAACTCTCTGCGGTACGTGCGATTGTCGAAGGAAAGCGTGTCGTCATGGTCGATGATTCGATCGTCCGCGGCACAACAAGCCGACGGATTGTCGGCATGCTGCGCGATGCCGGAGCGACCGAAGTTCATGTCCGGATCAGTTCGCCACCGATTACGCACCCCTGCTTTTATGGGATTGATACATCAACCTCATCCGAACTGATCGCTTCAAAGCACTCGGTTGAGGAGATTCGCAAGGAAATTGGCGCCGATTCGCTGGTTTATCTGAGTGTCGACGGCCTTATGCAGGCAATCGGCCGCGATCCCGCACTGAAGAACTGCGGCCAGTGTCTGGCTTGCTTCACAGGAAAATATCCCACGGAGATCTATCCGGATACTGTTTTGCCGCATGAAAAAGAACTGCTTGTCTGAGGAGGATCGGAATGGCTGGGGCATATAAAAAAGCCGGCGTAAATGTTGAAGCTGGCTATGAGACGGTTGACCGCATCAAAAAGCATGTTCGGCGTACGTTCCGCCCGGAAGTCATCGGCGGGCTCGGCGGCTTTGGCGGGGCGATCGACCTGTCGAAGATGGCTATTAAAGAACCCGTGCTGGTTTCCGGGACGGATGGTGTCGGAACGAAACTGATGGTTGCTTTTGCAACCGGCCGCCACGATACGGTAGGAATTGATGCGGTAGCGATGTGTGTTAACGACATTATCACTCAAGGCGCAGAACCGCTTTATTTTCTTGATTACATGGCCTGTGGCGCACTTAAACCTGAAAAGGCGGAAGCGATTGTCAAAGGCATCGCGAATGGCTGTGCCCAGGCCGGCTGCGCGCTGGTCGGCGGAGAAACGGCGGAAATGCCAGGTATGTATCAGGGCGAAGACTACGACATTGCCGGATTCGCTGTCGGGGTTGTTGAGAAATCCAAAAGAATCACGGGTGATCAGATCAAGCCGGGCGACAAGCTGATCGGCCTGGCGTCAAACGGAGTCCACAGCAACGGGTTCTCGCTGGTTCGCAAGCTTGTCGCTGGGGCGAGGGTTGATTTTGGCGATGCCTATGCCCCTGAACCTCAGCTTACAGTTGGTGAAGAGCTGCTTAAGCCGACACGTATTTACGTCAAACCTGTGCTTGAGCTAATGAAATCCGTGGATGTCCGCGGATTGTCCCACATCACAGGAGGCGGCTTTTATGAAAATGTGCCGCGGATGTTTCCTGAAGGTCTGGGCGCTGAGATCGATACGACATCCTGGCCGCTGCCGGATGTTTTCGGCTGGCTAAAGCAGCTCGGAGACTTGGAGACTGATGATATGTTCCATACCTTTAATATGGGGATTGGCATGGTGCTCGCCATAGCGCCGGAGGACGAACAGCAGACGGTTGAAAAACTGAAGGAGCTCGGCGAGACCCCCTATGTGATCGGCCATGTGATTGAAAAACAAGGATTGACGCTGGTGACTCATCATGAAGCATAATATAGCCGTTTTCGCATCCGGAAACGGGACCAATTTTCAGGCGATTAAAGAAGCGGTTGATCGCGGTGACATTGCGGCGAACGTAACACTGATGGTCTGCGACCAACCGGGAGCTGCTGCGATCGACCGCGCGGAGAAGGCCGGTGTCGACACTTTGGTCGTTTCTCGCAAGGATTATCCGACGAAACGCGCATTTGAAGAAGAGATTGTCGCAGCGTGCAAAACGCACACTATCGATTTCATTTTTCTCGCAGGTTACATGAGACTGCTTGGCAAAACGCTGCTTGAAGCTTATCCGCACCGGATCGTCAATATCCATCCGGCACTGCTTCCGTCTTTTACGGGACTGGACGCCATCGGGCAGGCCTTCCGCAAGGGAGTTAAAATCACCGGTGTGACGGTGCATTACGTAGATGAGGGCATGGATACAGGACCGATTATCGCCCAGGCGGCGGTACCGGTCAAAGACGACGACACCATTGACACGCTTGAAGCGCGTATTCATGAAACCGAACACCAGCTTTATCCTCAAACGATCGCGAAAATGCTCGCAGAATAATGAAGGGAAGTATCAAAGTGGCAAAACGTGCCTTAGTAAGTGTTTCAGACAAAACAGGACTCATCGAATTCGTAAAAAAATTAGTGGATGCCGGAATTGAAATCATTTCAACCGGCGGGACAAAAAAGGCAATTGAAGCGGCTGGCCTTCCTGTCCAATCGGTCAGCGACGTCACAGGCTTCCCCGAGATTCTGGACGGGCGTGTGAAGACACTTCACCCGGCGATTCATGGTGGCCTTCTGGCTGTGCGCGACAAAAAAAACCATATGGACGCTATTGCAGAACACGGCATTCAGCCGATCGATTTTGTTATTGTAAACCTCTATCCTTTTAAAGAAACGATTTCAAAACCGGGTGTCGCCTATGATGAGGCGGTCGAAAATATCGATATCGGTGGTCCGAGCATGCTTCGCTCGGCGGCAAAGAACCACAAGAGCGTCACGGTTGTCTGCGATCCGGCCGATTATGATCTTGTTGCGGAAAGCCTGGACGAAAATGCTGACGTTCCTTTTGAACTGAAACAGAAACTGGCAGCAAAAGTTTTCCGTCACACGGCCGCTTATGACGCGCTGATTGCCGACTACTTTACGAAGCAGACTGGTGAGGTATTCCCTGAAAAACTGACGATCACTTACGAAAAGAAACAAGGCCTGCGTTACGGTGAAAATCCGCATCAGATGGCGGCTTTTTATAGTGAACCGATTGAAAATGAAGCGACGATCGCCGCGGCGAAACAGCTGCATGGGAAAGAGCTTTCTTACAACAATATTCGCGATGCAGATGCGGCGCTTGGTATTGTCAAAGAATTCAAGGAACCGGCAGCGGTAGCGGTTAAGCATATGAATCCGTGCGGTATCGGTACCGGGGCGAATGTTAATGAAGCTTACGATAAAGCCTATGAGGCCGATCCGGTTTCTATTTTCGGTGGAATTGTTGCTCTGAACCGAGAAGTGGACGCAGAACTGGCGGAAAAACTGCACAGCATTTTTTTGGAAATTGTCATTGCGCCTTCATACTCGGATGAGGCCATTGCCATTCTTGAGAAAAAGAAGAAAAATCTGCGTCTGCTTCAGGTAAAAATGACAGACGACGCTCAGGATTTTGTTCAGTATACATCCGTACGTGGCGGCATGCTTGTTCAGGATTTGGATACTAAAGGCTATGAAGATATCGAGGATAATTTGAAAGTGGTCACGGAGCGCAAACCGACGGAAGAAGAAATGGAAAGCCTGAAGTTTGCCTGGACGATTGTCAAGCACGTCAAGTCCAACGCGATTGCCCTCGTTAATCATGGCCGGATGGTCGGCATGGGCGGCGGACAGACAAACCGTGTCGGCGCAGCGAAAATCGCGCTTGAAGAAGCAGGTGAAAAAGCGAAGGGTGCTGTTCTTTCATCTGACGCATATTTCCCAATGAACGACACGGTTGAGGAGGCTGCGAAAGCAGGCATTACGGCGATTATCCAGCCGGGCGGATCGATCCGCGACCAGGAATCAATCGACATGGCGAACAAATATAACATTGCCATGGTTATGACCGGCATGCGTCATTTCAAACACTGATTGCTGCTGAGAGGAGACTCCAAACATGAACATTCTGATTGTCGGCGGCGGTGGCCGTGAGCATGCTATGGCGTGGAAGACTGCACAGAGCCCGATGGTAGATAAGGTGTATGCGGCGCCCGGAAGTGACGGGATGGCATCGGTCGCCGACTGTGCACCGATCGACGTACTGGATTTTGAAAAACTGGCTGATTTTGCGGAAGCGCATGATGTCAAACTAACGCTGGTGGGTCCGGAAATTCCGCTCGTTGGCGGAATTGTCGACGCTTTTACCGCTAGAGGACTGAAGGTGTTCGGCCCGACAAAAGCTGCGGCACGAATCGAAGGCAGCAAATCTTTCGCCAAGCAACTGATGGAAAAATATCATATTCCGACATCGCACTATCGGTCGTTCACGAATTATCAGCAGGCGAGCGACTATCTTCAGACTGTTGGCGCGCCGATTGTGCTGAAGGCGGACGGTCTCGCCGGCGGTAAAGGTGTCATCGTGGCGATGACGATGGCCGAAGCAGAAGAAGGTCTGAAGGAAATCATGCTGGACCGGAAATTTGCCGACGCCGGCGCCCGGGTTGTCATTGAGGAATTTCTCGAAGGCGATGAATTCTCGCTGATGGCTCTGGTCAACGGGAAAATTGTCACACCACTGGCAATTGCGCAGGATCATAAGCGGGCTTATGAAGGCGACAAGGGTCCGAATACAGGAGGCATGGGTGCCTATTCCCCGGTTCCGCAGATCCCTGATTCAATTGTCAATGAAGCTGTGCGGTCGATTCTGATACCGGCGGCAGAAGGCATGGTTCAGGAAGGATGTCCCTTCACCGGTGTGCTTTACGCCGGACTGATCCTGACAAAGAGCGGCCCGAAAGTGATCGAATTCAACTGCCGTTTCGGCGATCCTGAAACGCAGGTCGTCCTGCCGCGGCTGGAATCTGACTTGATCCAGGTCGTTCTGGATATTCTGGACGGGAAACAGCCTGACCTCGCGTGGTCGAACAAAACAGCAGTTGGTGCGGTACTGGCCTCTAAAGGTTATCCGGGTCCGTATCCGAAGGGTAAAAAGCTGGGCGACCTCAACTCCCTTCCTGAAGACGCGCTGCTGTTCCATGCCGGAACCAGAAAATCCGGTACAGACTGGCTGACCAACGGGGGACGTGTGCTTCTTGTCACGAGACTCGGGGAAGATCTTCGCGCGGCACGCGATGCCGTGAACCATGACCTCAAGAGCATCGAAACGGATGACGTTTTCTTCCGTAAAGACATCGGCCACCGTGCGCTCGCGGCGGCAAGAAAATAACAGATAAGATTTAATCATAAAGAGCCATGGCCAACCATGGCTCTTTTCTTAGAGCTAAATTCGTCTCCTGCTGCCTTCGGGGGACCCCCGATTTTGGTACAAAATCAGAGGGTCCCCCGAAAGTGGCTGGTAAACCCCCGAAAGTGGCTGGTAAACCCCCGAAAGTGGCTGGTAAACCCCCGAAAGTGGCTGGTAAACCCCCGAAAGTGGCTGGTAAACCCCCGAAAGTGGCTGGTAAACCCCCGAAAGTGGCTGGTAAAGGAGTTAGTCTTTTAAGTGGACACGTCAGAATGGGATCCCATATGATTGTACTATCCTAAAAAAGGGCGTGTTCGAAAATGGCTTTTGATTCGGAGTACCGAGAATATGTCGCCAAATTGGTCGTT
>NZ_SRJD01000020.1 GCF_004684935.1 Sporolactobacillus shoreae | reverse complement strand
CATACAAAGGAGTGGCTCCTTTTTCATTAATTTTAATCACCCAATCAGTGAAAATGAGAAAATCGTTACAACACTGAGTAAGTAAGCATTTTAGCTAATCAAATAGATTGGCCGTGAATAATTCAGGCTTGTATTTATTGATAAAATAAATTCATAGGTCTTTTTTATCGGTTAGTGAGCGAAGAGGTGTTGTTATGAGTACAAATATTCTAGTCGTGGATGACGAGCGGGAAATTGCTGATTTGGTAGAGTTGTATTTAAAAAATGAAAATTTTACAGTTTATAAATATTACCGGGCTCAGGAAGCTTTAAAATGTATTGAAAATGTTCCACTTGATTTAGCCATATTGGATATCATGCTCCCAGAGGTAAGTGGATTGACGATTTGTCAAAAAATACGGAAGAAGTATAACTTCCCTGTTATCATGCTTACAGCTAAGGTTGAGGAGACGGATAAAATAACTGGCCTAACGCTTGGCGCAGATGACTATATAACGAAACCATTTAGCCCATTGGAAATGCTTGCAAGAGTGAAAGCTCAGCTGCGCCGTTTTACAAAATATAATGAGAAGGCTCAGTTAAATCAGGAAGTCATTGACTTTTCAGGATTGATTTTAAATAAAAACACTCATGAGTGCTATTTTAATGAAAAGAAGCTGCATTTGACACCAACTGAATTTTCGATATTACGGATACTCTGTGAAAATAGGGGACAAGTCATCAGTTCTGAACAAATTTTCCATGAAGTGTGGGGAGAAAAATATTTTGTAAATAGTAATAACACAGTCATGGTTCATATCCGTCATTTAAGAGAGAAAATGAATGAACCGGCCGGAAATCCGAAGATGATAAAAACAGTATGGGGGGTGGGCTATAAAGTTGAAAAATGATTATAGAAAATTAAAAGTCAGGATATTGGTTCAAATTATGGCCACTATTCTGTTGACTGGAGTGGCTGAAATTTTTCTTTGTACGGTTTTTGTGGATGGTGTTTTTCAAAGACTGTTTGCAGACGCAGTTGTAAGATTTTTTCAAGGTGTTTTCTCTATGTCAGAAAATCAAGCGATTTATTTTTACCAGCAGTTCTTTGTCTTTCATAAAGCAGAAATACTAATCGTTACATATTTTATTCTGCTCATGTTTTCGCTTTCGCTGGTTTTAACAAGAGTCGTCCGTTATTTTGATCAGATCAGCAGGGGTGTGGATCAATTGTTGGTAGATTCAGAGCAGCCGATTATATTAAAGCCTGAGCTTTCTTCCATGCAAATAAAACTGAACAAGGTGAAGTCTGTACTGATTGAAAGAAAGAGAAGTGCTGCTGAAAGTGAACAAAGAAAAAATGACCTGGTCGTTTATTTAGCTCATGATCTTAAAACACCGCTTACATCCGTGATTGGGTATCTCAGTCTGCTTCAGGAAGCTGATGATTTACCGACTGTACAAAGGAAAAAATATACAACAATATCTCTTAATAAGGCTTTGCGGCTGGAAGACTTGATTAATGAATTCTTTGAAATAACACGGTTTAACCTTCAAAACATTGAGTTGGAACAGAATAAAATCAATATATCTCTGATGCTTAATCAATTAGCTGACGAATTTTATCCGATTCTTGAGCACAAAAATATGAGTGCCCTTGTTCAGTCGGATGATTTAGTAATCAGAGGAGACGCGAACAAATTGGCCAGGGTATTTAATAATTTACTTAAGAATGCGGTAACGTATGGGTATGAAGACAGCATAATTGAAATCTCTGCAAAAAAAAGGGATGAATCGATAGACATCTCTTTCAAAAATAAAGGGGATAAAATATCAGGGCAGCAACTCAATCATATTTTTGAAAAATTTTATCGCCTTGATTCAGCACGATCCAGCCATACAGGCGGTACAGGGTTAGGTCTCGCCATTGCCCAAAAAATTGTGGAGCAGCATCAAGGAACGATTAAGGCTTCAAGCAGCGAGGACTTTACGGAGTTCGTCGTGTCTCTTCCACAAAAATCTTAAGGTTTTAATAAGATGATCTTAATAAACAGCTTCTCTTCAAATGATTCAATGGATTACGAAGGGAATTGTTTTTTTATGATGAAGAAAAGCTTGTACAGATTGTTCACGACATTCTGTCTTCTTGTTATTTTTGCCATTTGCGTATGGGGGATCTTTCAATCCGGGATACAATCAATATTTCAGAGAGAAGGAGTAAGTGGAGCAAGCAGCATCAATCATTCAATTGGTGATATTTACAGTGCACATGCTGTTCTACTTGATGTGTCAGACGATAAAGTTTTATATCAGAAAGCGGCTGATGAGAAAGCTTATCCCGCTTCGCTGACAAAGATCATGACGGTCTTGTTAGTGATTGAGCATCTTCCAGATCTTCAGGTTCAAGTGACTTTATCAAATAGTATCTTCAGTCATTTGCAGGGGATGGACGCGTCTACAGCAGGCTTCCTCCCAAATGAACAGGTCAGGGTAAGCGATTTACTGTATGGGACGATGCTGCCGTCGGGCGCCGATGCTTCGCAGGGGCTAGCCATTGCGACCGCGGGATCAGAAAAAGCGTTTGTTCAAATGATGAATCAAAAAGCAAAAGAACTGGGAATGAGAAATACCCACTTTGCCAACGACAGCGGGTTAAATGATCCAAGTCATTATACGACCACTAGAGATATGACCACTCTGTTGCAATACGCGTTGAAAAATACGAAATTCCGGGAAGTATTCACCGCCCGGCGGTATTTTATCTCTCCGACGAATCTGCACCCCGATGGAATGACGGTATACAGCACTTTATTTCAGGAAATGATTCATACCGAGTTTGATGGCATCAGTATTATTGGCGGAAAGACAGGCTATACCGAAGAAGCGGGTCTGTGTTTAGCAACGCTAGCAAGAAAGGGCCATTCAGAATATTTGCTTGTAACAATGGGTGCACGTGGCGATCATCAAACTCTTCAGTTCAACGTGATTGATGCGATCAACATTTATAAAAAATTTTTGGAATGAAATGCAGTAATGTTGAGCTGTTTTTTTAGATGAAACTGTAACAAGAATCTCGAACTTCAATAAATGGTTCATCCGTGAACAGACAACCTTTGGTAGGAAGAGTGTGAAGCAGAACTGCTATTATAGAATGAGTCCACCTAAGTACCCTCATTGAAATGGTTTTTTTTAATAATCCGACGATATGTTTTAATTGAACGTCTAATGTGCAGTGGATATGGGTATAGTAGTACTATAAATAACTTAAGGGAGTGGACTCAATGTCAAACTTTTTCTATTTTGTCGGCCCTTTAATGTTGATCATTGGATTTGCATGGGGTTTAACCCTCATTCTTTCACGAACACTTAAAAAGGATGAACAGAAGAAATAACAAAACAACAGACTCATAAATTCTCCAAAAAATAAACTCAAAGAAATAGAAATCCTTCTGAGCTGATCTAACACTCAGAATGTAGCGTAACAAAAAATGAATAAACGCTACCAAAAAGGGTCTTTTCACTTCTGTTGTGTGAAAAGACCCTTTTTGTGATCGTAAAAGAATTACTGGGACACAGCCTGGGATAAAGACTGAAAATCTTCATCGCTCAGCTGTATACCTGCCGCAGCAATATTCTCTATAACATGCTGAATTGATGAAGTTCCCGGGATCGGGAGCATCACCGGCGAACGCTTCAGAAGCCATGCGAGAGCGATCTGTGCTGGCTTAGCTTCGTACTTTTTGGCGATCTGTTCCAGAGGGCCTCCATCTTTAGCAAGTGCGCCGGTAGCGAGCGGGAACCACGGTATAAAACCGATCTGATGCTTCTCACAGTAATTGAGGACCGTTTCTGAATCACGTTTTGCCAGATTGTAAAGATTTTGTACGGATACAATCGGTGTGATTTCATTGGCAGCCTGAAGTTCGCCGACGCTGACCTGGCTCAATCCGATGTGACGGATTTTTCCTTCCAACTTCATTAGTGCGAGTTCACCGATTTGATCGGCGAGCGGGACTTTTGGATCGATTCGATGCAGCTGCAGGAGATCAATCGTGTCCACACCTAAAGTGCGAAGATTCATTTCAACCTGCTGCCGCAGATATTCCGGCCGGCCAACCGGGATCCATCTATCCGGTCCTTGTCGCGTAAATCCAACTTTGGTCGCGATCACAAGATCGTCCGGGTAAGGATGGAGCGCTTTTTTGACAAATTCATTGGCCACGTAAGGGCCGTAAACGTCTGCGGTATCAATAAAATTCACACCTAGATCGACGGCTTTCTGAAGCACGCGGACTGCTTCATCCGGATCTTCCGGATCTCCCCAGACTCCGCGGCCGGTCAGCTGCATCGTTCCATAACCTAAGCGATGAACCGGCAAATCCTCGCCAATCTTGAAAGAGCCTGCTGACGCTGCTGTAATGGTTTGTTCAGCCATTCCAATTCCTCCTTTTATTACGCTTGTCAGGAAATCGCCTATCGGACGAATTCCTGTATCGAGTTAATCATAGTTTTCTTCTTTCACTGATTCAAAAAAGAGGTTCTGACGTTACACAATTGTCACAATTAAAAAAAGGGGCAGGGGTAATTGACCTAGAAAAGAAACAAGCTTTTTTTTGAGGTGTATGATAACATGAGTGAGTGCTATTGCGATAAAAAAACAGGAGTTCTTTAAGTAAATGAAATATCCGGTTATTGTTGATTACTTCCAGTCTAATAATGCATCAATCATAAAGAAAAGCAAAAATGAATATATTACCTATTCGGGTCTGTCCACTTCCTATGTATGGCTGTTGAAGGAGGGTGTGGTTAAATCAAGCCTGATCCTGAAGGACGGAAGAGAGTTCAATGTTGCATACTTGCAGAAGGGGGATATTGTCTCCTTGCTGCGCGAAGATAATATTGCCGAACCGCTGGCTCCATACAATGTTAGGGTGGAGACAGAGTGTGCCTATCTTTATCAAGTTAACCGGATCGCATTCTGGCAGGATGTCTATAAGAACAGAGATCTTCAGCGCGAGGTTTACCGTTTTTACCGCAAGGAACTTGAAGATGCTATATTGAAAATCCGTGATTTTTCCATGAGTGGAAAGAAAGAGGCTCTATACACAATCCTTTTGCGTTTCGCACGGAAATTCGGAGTACCTTTCCAAGAAGGCATCCTGATCGATTTTGTGATTACGAACGAGGAACTGGCAAAATTTGCGGGCATCAGCACACGAAACAGTGTCAACCGGATGCTGCATCAACTCAGAGAAAAAGAAATCATTGAAATCGTTCAATCCAAAATCTACATAAAAAACATTCAGTTTCTTGAAGAGAATGTTGTAAAGTGATGCAAGGCAGAATGTCGAGCAAATCCGTTTATTTATAACGACATCAATGAAGCAATAAGTCTTGTAGTAATCAGCCAAATATATATATTAAAAAGGTCCAGTATTTACCCAAAAGGGTTTTACTGGACTTTTCTAACTTTCCGTTTCAATGAATCTCTGTATTCCGAAGGGGACATCTTTTCATAGTTTTTGAACATTTTGGTGAAGGATGCATGATATTCGTAGCCCAGTTCATAGGCGATAGTCAGGACGCTGAGCGAATGATCCTGAAGCAATTCTTTTGCGCGCCGGATTCTCAGCAAATGGATGTATTTCAATGGAGTGATCTTCATCGTTTGTTTGAACCAGTCGCTGTAATAGCAGGGCGTATAATTTTCCATAGCCGCCAGATCTTTGATATCGATTTTTTCTGTAAAATGCTTTTGGATATAGCGGACGGATTTGCTGGCCTGATTGTGAACAGCTTCTGTAAATATGTATTGAAGCATTTTAATAACGCCATTTGCGTCGTTCTCGCTGATTTCACTCATTAGGAGCATCCTGGCATAAGGCCACTTATTATCCGTTTGCCAGATACAGTCGCCATGCTCAATCAGTTTCATTTTGAAAAACTGCCAAAAGGCTCTGGAATATCGATAATAATGCTCTCATTAGGCACATCAGCATATGCTGTGTACTTTTGATGAAATGGCATCAGGTAGAGATCATTTTCAGTGACTGTTGCTGTTCTTTCAGGCGTTTCAAAAAATACCTTGCCATGCAGCGGGATCATGAGCCGGCACTGATTACTGAAAACCGTTTGTTTCTTCATGTCAAAGGAAAGGCGACAGTGATGTACATCCGTCATAAGTGCAAATCACCTTCTCATTCCGTTATGACGCTTTCGCTTTTCTGTTCCCAGTCTCTGTCCAGTATGCTTTTCTGTGCAGCCTCGCAGACTTTAGCCAGCGGGACCTTATGGCTTATTGCAAGACGCGCACAGTCATCAAACTCGGGTGAGTATTTTTCAATATCATCGAGGAAAGCATGTTTGACCTGAACCGGTCCGAACTTGGTCCGAACAGTCAAAAACTCGCGATTCATCGTTGAACGCGGACACTCAAATGTTCTAATGCCAAGCGTTGTTGTTTCAGCTAGAATGATGTGAATCATTTTTTGTTTGCTTTCCGGTTTGGACAGCACGGAAAGCATAGTGGCGGGCCGGTTTTTTTTCATATAGATGGGTGTGAAAAAAACGTCCAGAGCACCTTCGCTGAGCAGTCTGTTCATTGTATAGCCTAACTGCTCACCATTCTGATTGTCGATATTTGCCTCCAAAAGGATGGTTTGATCAGATTCATGTTCATCCATGGACTCTCCCAGCATACCGCGCAGAGCATTCATTCTTCCTGTTTCGCGTTTGCCGGTACCGTAGCCGATCGCCTGGACATCCATCTGAGGTATTTTGCCAAATCCGGAGGCAATCGTCTTTATAATAGCCATGCCGGTTGGGGTAATCAGTTCTGTCGGTATATCCTCCTGAATGTATGGAATCGGACGTTCACTCGATGCGAGCATCTGTGCAACTGCCGGAACAGGAACGGGCATGATGCCATGTGCACAGGTTATATAGCCGTTTCCGTCATGAAGTGGGGAGGCATAAATCTTTTCAACTCCCAGCAGTTCAAGCCCGATAAAAGTGCCTACGATATCAACAATACTGTCGATGGCGCCAATTTCGTGAAAATGAACCTGATCAACTGGCTTCCCGTGTACGTGTGCTTCAGCCCGTGCGACTTCCTCAAAGACACGGATCGCGTGGGTTTTGACTTCATCAGAAAGCCCGCTTTTTTCAATGATTGACACACAGTCTGCTAAATTACGCGACCCAGAGTGATCATGATGGTGAACTTGGCAATGATCGTGATCACCTTGATGATGGTTTGAGCAGGGACGCGCTTCAATCAATTTCACGTCGGCATCCGTCCCGACGATGCCACTGGTTATTTTCTTTGAGAAAGTAATCGAGTAGCCTCCGACATGCAGTTTTTCAAGCTCTCTCGTCAGACGTTTTTCATCGACGCCTAAATCGATTAAGGTTCCGAGAATCATGTCACCGCTGATTCCGGAGAAACAATCAAAAAATAAAGTTTTCATCAATTACACCTGCCATTTCAGTCTTTAATCATCAGGCAAGCGGTGTAGGCCGCTCCAAAACCGTTATCAATGTTCACTACACTAACACCGCTGGCACAACTGTTCAGCATGGTCAGCAATGCGGCAAGACCATTGAAGCTCGCACCATAACCGATGCTTGTTGGTACCGCAATAACCGGTCGGTCAACGAGCCCGCCGACAACACTGGCAAGTGCGCCCTCCATGCCGGCAACCACGATGACCACATGCGCCTTGCGAAGCCTGTCTAACTGGGCCAGTAACCGGTGAAGGCCGGCAACGCCTACATCATAAATGCGGTCGACCTTTTGTCCAAAGGTCTCGGCGGTGACAGCAGCCTCTTCTGCAACTGATATATCGGAAGTTCCTGCGGTTACGACTGCGATGGTTCGTTCCGGATGAAGCTGCTGAGTTTTTGGATTAACAACGATACATTTCGCAGATGCATGGTAGACGGCATCGGGCGCAATTTCAAGCACACCTTCATACACATCTTTTGAGGCACGGGTACCGAGAATACTTGAACCTCGTTGGATCATCGCCAGAGTAATACCCTTGACCTGATCTATGGTTTTTCCTTCGCAATAGATCACTTCCGGAAACCCGTTCCTGATCTCGCGATGATGATCTACCTTGGCGTAACCAAGATCTTCAAAGGGAAGGGTTTTCAACTCTTCAAGTGCATCATCGATACTTGAGGTTCCTTTCTGAACCTGTTTAAGCAGTTTTCTTAAATTATCGTGATCCATGGATACTCATCTTCACTTTGTTTTTCGTTTCTTCGTCGAGAACCTCATTCAGACTTCCCGAACGATAGCCACTCAGGTCAAGCGTGGTATAGCTGAAGCCGATTTCTTTAAATTTTTCAGCGACTGTGTCCATAATATTGCTATTGAAAAAAATGGAGCGTTCTTCAGGAGCAACTTCAATTCGTGCAATATTCCCATGGTGATAGCGTACACGCAGTTTTCTGAAATGGAGGTTCTTTAACACGCGCTCAGCCGCACTGATTTTATTCAACTTCTCTTCAGTGATTAATTCACCATACTGGACGCGGGAAGCCAGACAGCTGCTCGCCGGTTTGTCCCAGGTTTTCAGATGGTAACGTTTTGAAAAAAAGCGGATATCCGCTTTGGTCATGCCCGCTTCCTTAAGAGGGCTGACAATCCCGATTTCATCCAGTGCTTTTAACCCCGGACGGTAGTCTCTCATGTCGTCGGCGTTGATCCCTGCGGCAACCCATTTGATGCCGCGTTTTTTTGCTTCCTCGGCCATGCATGTGAATTCAATAGTTTTGCAAACATAGCATCGATTGGGCGAGTTATGACTGAATGAAGGGGTCTTCAGCTGATTGAGGGGAATCAGCATATAGTTAACGCCGCTTTCTTCATAAAAAGATGTGACATCCTTCAAATCATCTTCAGTCAGTGTGGGCGACTGGATCGTCAGAGCAAGTGCGCCGTCGCCTAGTTCTTCCTGAGCGACCTTCAAAAGAAAAGTACTGTCGACACCGCCTGAGAAGGCTATGGCAATTTTTTGATAACCGTGAAGTAATTTTTTCAGGCGATCCAGTTTCTCAATCCGTTCATCTGTCATCTAAAAACATCCTTTCTTTAAGACCTTCAAGCCATTATTTGACAACTACAGCGAGTCCGTCAGGAATAACCGTTACTTTTGCGTCTTCGCCTTCGATAGCGTAAGCGCGTTTCAAAGCGTCTTCGAGCGTTGCGGTGTTTTCCATGTGCATGGATGTTACAAGCTTTGGATCGACGAGATCAGAGACAATGAAGACGTGATGCTTGTCGAGGATTCGCGCGAGAATCTGCGACGTCCACTGATCGGGAATCGTTTCCTGGCGGGCTGTATGGATCGCTTTTTCAAGAAACTCCGCTGGTGTTTTGGCTTCCGCGAGGTTTTTGTAAAAACCTTCGCCGCCATGCCCGTCGGAACAGCCTGCGACCATGATAATGACGCCGCCTTCCTTGTTCGTCGCTTCAGCGGCGGTCATGCCCTTGACCGACTGATAGATATTCTGATCAAGCGGATAGCCTCCATTAGTCACGATTGCAATATCACACGGTGTTTTCTTGACTTCCGCTAGTTCTTCGACAAAATGGCAGCCTTTTTTATGAGCTTCCTCCATATCACCGGCAAAGGAACCGATAATCTGTTTCTCTCCATCAAGAACTACATTCAGGATAAATTTCAACCCCGCAGTTTTAGCCGCGTAAACCATATCTTTATGGATCGGATTGTGGTGCAGATTACCTGTTCGCGCCTGATCCGAATCGATAAATTCCCCGCAGTGGTTAGCCATTATCGTTTTGTATGACGCGATGCCGGGAAGCACTGATTTCCTGCCTCCGGAGAATCCGGCAAAAAAATGTGATTCAATAAATCCCTCAGAAATCAGGAGATCGGCTTCGGCGGCCACACGGTTAATGATGCATGGTCCGCCGGAAGGGAGTGTTCCGATTTGTACCATAGAAGAGTCGTCCGTTGAGACATGCATGATGATTTTTTCGTTCGCAACAATTTCCTCTCCATATTTGTTGATAAGCTCTTCGTGCGTTGAAGGGCGGTGAAAACCGGTGGCAACCAGTATTTTGATATCCGCAGCGGGTTCCACGGAACGGATTCGACGAAGAAGGATCGGCGTGATGATCTTTGAGGGGACCGGGCGCGTGTGGTCCGAGCTGATAATGACAATGTTTTTCTTGCCTTTTACAAGTTCCTCAAGTTTTGGCGAGCCGATCGGATGGTCAAGAGAGGCCTCAACGGTTTCTTCCTGGGTAAGATCGGTGTGAAAATTTTCTGCTTTTGAGGTTAGAATGCCTGCTAAATTTTTCTCGCTGATTTCTGCAGTGATTGTTGTCTTATCATAGGGCAGTTTGATGCTGACCATAGAATCATCCTCCTGTGAATAATCGTTCGGGAATCTGTGTTGCAGTACGAGATTCCGGGCACGAGTGCAAGTATAGCAAATGAAACTTCGACAGGTTGTAACTCATGATGTTACCAGGAGTTGTTAACGGCAGATAATAACTTATGATGTTAACCTGTGTTACTTTGGATGTAGAAGTTATAAAAAACGCAGCAGGATTTTCTGAAATGCAACTGTCATTATCTGCTAATTCAGTCAAAAACTCATTTTATTTACTGACTTTAGATCAATTATTATCACGATGTAACAAAGACGTATCAGCTCTGTGATTAAGGTGTAACCGCTTTGATAAAATTAGGGACTAACATTGAGTTGTTGAAGCGTGACAGATCCAATTTACATAAGAATCGGCAATCTGCGTTTCAAAGAGAAAGCGAATGAATGGGGAGGATGTTTTAATGAAAAAAAGCGTTTTATCACTGGCTCTTGCAGGCGGACTGATTATTGGGGGAACAGGTGGCCTGCATCAGGCGAAGGCAGATTCTCCAGTGAATCCGGCGGACCTGGCGAAACAGGGCATTGGTGAAGCCTACAGTTGGGGAAACAATGATTGCTCGGGATTTACAATGAAGGTATTCGCAAAATTGGGTGTTACTCTGCCCCACAACGCGGCAGCACAGGCCGGCTATGGAAATTATGTCAGCAAGCAGGATCTGCAACCGGGTGATCTGGTCTTTTTTCATACGTATGGTACCGGTATTACCCATGTCGGCATTTATGTCGGCAACAATCAGATGATCAGTTCGGAAACGGCTCAAACTGGCGTCCGTCAGACTCAGATATTTGGTGGAGGGGCTTCAAGCTATTGGGCTCCCAGATATGTGACTGCCCGCCGTATTATCGGCACTGCCCCTCAGGTACAGGCGGCCAAACTACTGTCTGCGAAAACAACCACTCAAACAGTAGAAAAGTCCTCAACTCGCTTTGAAAGCAAAACGATACAACCAAAAGCCACAACAGTGGTAAATCAGGAAACTCAAAAAGCCGTAGGATCAACTGCACCTGCTGAACCCAACACTTCGGCCGTTCAAACGAAGCCGATAAAAACGGGACACGCGGTTTACGTCGTTCAGGCAGGTGACACACTTTGGGCGATCTCCCGTGATAACGGTATTACAGTTTCTCAGATTCAAAAATTCAATCAATTGTCAAACAGCACCATTTTCCCAGGGCAAAACCTGAAGCTTCAGGCACCGTTAAAGAACTACTCAATAAAGAAGGGAGATACCCTGTGGGCGATCGCCCACGAGAATAGCACCACGGTCAGCCAGCTAATGAAAACAAACCATCTGTCTTCTGAGTTGATCTTTCCAGGAGACAAACTTACGATTCCACAAAATTAATGATCTACCAAAAATTAAAAAAAGTTAAACTAAAGATTCTCTGTGTCGACTCAGGGAATCTTTTTTTACGGAGCTGCTTTTCTGGACAGTTTTTGGAGGATTGCTGATAATGAAAGAGTCAAGATTATTAAGGAGGGGATCTTTAGTGCTCTATCATTCTTTGGGCAATACGGGGTTGACGGTTTCCAACATTTCCTTAGGGACGATGGCTTTCGGACGCTGGATCGATGAAAAAGAATCAAACAGGATCATTGACACAGCTTTGGATGCCGGGATCAATGTGATTGATACGGCTAACTTTTACGGTAAGGGGCAGGATGAAGCATTCAGATATGGCACTGGTGCCTCCGAAGAGATTATCGGACGAGCACTGAAGGGCAGAAGAGATAAAATTGTTCTTGCCACCAAAGTAGGTCTCCCAATGGGAAAAGGCGTTAACGAACAGGGTTTATCAAAAAAGCATATTTTGCAGCAGGCAGAAGAATCATTAAGAAGGCTGCAGACCGATTATATTGATTTATATCAAGTGCATCGGTTCGACGAGAATACTCCGCTTGAAGAAACACTTGAAGCACTCACGACGCTTGTCAGGCAGGGAAAGGTCAGGTACATCGGCTGTTCCAATTTCGCGGCCTGGCAGATTGAAAAATCAAAAAAGGTGAGCGCAATAAAAAGTCTGGCTTCATTCATTTCATCGCAATCCCAATACAATTTGCTCTCGCGGGAAGCGGAGCAGGAACTGATTCCATATTGCCTGTCCGAAAATGTCGGGCTGCTCGTTTATAGTCCGCTCGCCCGTGGTATGCTTTCAGGCAAATACACTTCCGGGGCAGACTTTCCAACAGGTAGCCGGGCGGCTTCCGGCGAAAAGTTGATTTTTCAATATTTCAATGAAAACAACTTCGAGCGAGTGACGAAGTATCAGAAAATTGCTCAACGTTATGAGAAGAAAATAGCCCAATTTGCTCTTTCATGGATTCTGAATCAACCAGCAGTAACTACAGCCATTCTAGGCGCCAGCAAGATGCAACATGTTACGGACGCGGTGGCTGTTAGTGACTGGAAATGGGATGCAGAGCTACTCACGGAAGTAAATGGAATTTGAATATACGGTAATTTTAATTCCTTAACAAAGAAGCATAAAAAGTTTTAAAAACTGATGCTAATATCTGTTTTTTGTCTTACTTCTTCCAAAATTGCATTAATCATTTGAGTTTGATCAAGTGCCTTATTTATAGCGATTGCCTTTTTTATTGAAGCGATGCCTTCGCTATTCTTTCCAAGGTTAATAAGCGCAACCCCCTTTCTTGCATGGGCAACGGAAATTAAATCATATCTTTTTTGTAAATCACACTCATGAATAGCTTTCTCAGAAAAGTGATGAGCCTCTGAAAACTGTAGGTTATTGATCATTAAAAGAGCCATATTTAATAAATAGGCTGGTTTTAACTCATTTATTTTCTCAACAAATGAAAACTTATTAATTTCCTTCAACGCTTTTTGAGCAATGGAAATTCCGGTTTCCAATGGAAAAAAGAAAAAAATATTGTTGATCAATTTTAGCTCGATAGTGTACCAATCATCAAGTTTTGACAACCTTTCCCAGACTTTGCTCGCATGTATATGTGCCTTTTTATAATCGTTTTCAGACTGAATTATGAGTTGAGCAATACAAATGGATCGGATATCGTCAACAACACTATCAGAATGATTAATTAGGTATTGTTCACAACTTTTTTTTAACTTAAAAAATTTACTGGTTTCAACGCTGGTTGACACCTGGAAAAAATCATGAATGATCTCTTCTTTACCCTCCAAAGAATACATATTTTGTATGTATTTTAATTCATCGTAAGATATGTCGAGCTTCTGCAGTATGTGCATGAATTTACCTACAGTGGGCTCCATAGTGCACGCCTCAATTTTCGCATAGGTGGTTCGTGACATATGATTATCAGAAACATACTTTTGAGTATATTTTTTGGATTCACGAATTTTTTTGAGAACTTCTCCCAATTGGTATGCCATGTGACCTTCCTCCTATTTAGGTGAATATATTATACATTTTAATAATGTGATGTCGAATCATGATACCATAAAATTATCAAAGGAGGTGTAAACCATGTTTAGTGCAAACGACATTTGGTGTAACTTTCTTAACTTGCTTGGCCTTTAATGCTGCTGTTACTAATGCTCCCCATTAGAATAGCATATATTTTTTCAGCTGCAATTGCAGCCTGCCGGCTGAGTCCTTCAACACATGTTTGGATTTACATAAGGCAAAGGTTCACCCGGTCAGAATTGAGGGCTGTATAAGCTCATTTTATCAGCATTATACAGCCCTCAATATATTTTTTGCTTAAATGTAATAATTTGTAATAAATGTAATATTATTCATGACTTATTTTTGGGCTTTTTTAATAAGGGGTATAAATTTGACAATGAATATATCTGAAAATTCAGATATAAATAAATTTACTTGGAGGGATTGTTTTGAGAGCTAAGCGGCTATGGCAGTGCAGTAACTGTAATGATTCCTTTAAAACGAGTGAAGAGGGGGTGAGAGGGGTATGTCACTGATGAAACCTAACATCAAGATCCTTGTATCAATTATCCTGGCATTACTGATTACTTTTTCGTCAGCTTTTTCATCGGCATTTGCTGCTGCCCCGCAGGAGACTCCACTGAATGAAAACAACTTGGAGACTCTTTATGTAAATGGTGCACAGAAAACCAGTGACGGGGTCAAATTTGATCTAGGTAAATATGATGGATATATCCATTTACTGTCAAAAGACATGATCAAGGTATCTGTGCTGCCAAAAGGAACAGCAGAAACGGATTCTCCGGCGATTGCTAAAAAAGACTGGAAAGCTCCAGAATTCAGCACGAAAGAAAATCAAAATGTCTATTCACTGAAGACGACCGACATTACGGTTGATATCAGTGAAAAACCTTTCGGCGTTAAAATTCTTGATAAATACGGCAAGGTTATTAATGAGGATTATTCTAAAAATGGTTCGTCCGTCGGCTATGAAAACGGTAAGCCGTACTTTTTCAAAAAGACCGACAGCAGCGAGAATTTTTACGGCTTCGGTGAACAGACTGGAAGCACGTTGAACAAACGTGGCAAGAGCATGGGTATGTGGAACTCGGATTCCTACGGTTATAACAATAGTACCAAGTACGTCTACACGACCATTCCTTTCTTTATCGGACTGAAGAATGGCAATGCGTACGGAATCCTTTTTGACAACCCGTATCACTCGTATTACAACATGGCCAATGAATCGAACGATTACTATTACATTTATGCGGATGGCGGCCCTCTGACCTATTATTTCATGAACGGTCCGTCCATCTCGCATGTGCTGGATCAGTACACAGAACTGACCGGAAAAATTAATCTGCCACCGGAATGGGCCCTTGGTCTGCAGCAAAGTGCCTGGGCGTACACACCGGAGCAACTTGTAAATGTCACTCAAACCTACCGTAACAAGGGCATTCCGCTTGATACGATGAACTTTGACATTGATTATATGAACGGCTACAGAATGTTCACCTTTAATGATGCTTACAAGCAGGCTTTTGATACAGTCAAAAGCACTCCGGGTATGCATACGGTAGTCATCAATGACCCTGGTATTAAACAGGATACGAATTATTCAGTGTTCAATGAGGGAACAGCCAACGATTATTGGGTGAAGAATGCAGATGGCACGCCCTATATCGGACCTGTATGGGCCGGTGACTCCGCATTCCCGAATTTCCTCAGCAGCAATGTGCGGAACTGGTGGTCGTCCAATATCGCTACCTCGCTTCTGAATGAAGGGGTTGACGGTATCTGGAACGACATGAACGAACCAGCTGTATTCAACGACGATCAGGGATTAGGTCATACGCTTCCAAGCGATTCCTACGGTGTTGACGATCAGGGCAATAAAGTTCTTGCACCGGCCTTCCATAATATGTATGGCGGACTCGAGGATGAAGCCAGCTATAATGCCTGGACAACCCCTGGCTCCAATAATTCAAATAAGCGTCCGTTTGTTCTTTCCCGGGATATGTATGCCGGAACGCAGCGATATGCTGCCGTTTGGACAGGTGACAGCTTGAGCGATTGGGAACACCTTCAGATGTCCATTCCAATGAATACAAACATCGGCCTCTCCGGTCAGGCATTTGTAGGGAATGATATCGGCGGATTTGGTAACGAAGCAACTCCTGAACTCTTCGCCCGCTGGATTGAAACAGGCGCCTTCCTACCATTCTCTCGTATTCACTACGATCAGTGGAGCGACCGAAACTATCATCAGGAACCATGGTCTTTCGGGCCAGAAGTAGAAAGCATCAGTAAAAAGTATATTGACCTGCGCTACCAGCTGCTTCCGTACCTGTACAACGCATTCCATGAAGCATCTGTGAACGGTACACCGGTTGAGCAGCCGCTTGTTTATCAGTTCCAGAAAGACCCTGGCACCTATAACATTGACGATCAGTACATGTTTGGCGATTCACTGATGATCGCACCGGTTGTAACGCAGGGAGCGACTTCCCGAAGCGTTTATTTGCCAAAGGGCGCAACATGGATTAACTACTGGGATCAGAAGGAATATACAGGTGGCCAGACGATCACAGTCGACGCCCCTCTGGATTACATGCCAATCTTTGTAAAGAAAGATTCGATTATTCCGACACGTGAGGTTCAGCAGTACACCGGCCAGGACAAGCTGACAAATCTTACACTGGATACTTATCTGAATCATGACGCTTCCTACAGCTTCTATGAAGATGACGGATCAACGCTGAATCACAATAAGGGTCAGTACAATGTGACAGATCTCAATGTCTCAAAGAAGGGCAATCATATTGAATTTAGTCAGGACAAAAAAGTCCAGAAGTATGATTCGGCACTCCAGTCCTACACATTAAAACTTCATAATGCTCAGGATCCTAAGAAAGTCAAAGCTGCAAATACAACTTATAAAAAAGCAGGCAGCCTTGACGATCTAAGTAAACAGGAGAACGGCTACTACTTCGATTCGAACAGCGGCGTCCTTTATGTCAAAATTCCTGTGAATGAAAAAGGCAAAGTATTCATTCGCTAAGAATAGGGGTGCGAAATGTTGAAAAAATTACGAGCACTTAAATTCCTATCGTTCATACTGACACTGACTCTTGTTTTCAGTTTTGCAACAGGCGCTTTTGCAAAAGACGTGTCGCCGAATCTTGCCACTCAAAGCAACCTTGGCGTTTATTATGAATTGTATGTTAACTCATTTTACGATTCGAACAATGACGGACATGGCGATCTTAATGGTGTGACGGAAAAATTGAACTACCTGAACGACGGGCACAAAAACAGCCAAACGGATCTGGGTGTGAATGCCATCTGGCTGATGCCTATTTTCCCATCACCCAGTTATCACAAGTATGATACAACGGATTACTACAATGTGGATCCGCAATACGGCACACTTCAGGATTTCCGCAATCTGGCGAAGGAAGCACATAAACGCGGAGTAAAAGTGATCCTTGATATTGCGCTGAACCATACCAGTAATCAGAACCCATGGTTCCAGTCAGCTGTGAAAGACAAGAACAGCCCTTACCGGGATTACTACATCTGGGCGAATCAAAACACGGATCTTAATGAAAAAGGTCCGTGGGGGCAGCAGCTATGGCATGAAACCTATCCGGGTTCGGGAGATTATTATTACGCGCTCTTTGATCCCGCAATGCCGGATTTGAACTATGACAATCCAAAGGTCCGTGAAGAAGTGATTAATATTGGCAAGTTCTGGCTGAAGCAAGGTGCGGACGGATTTCGCCTTGACGCGGCGATGCATATCTATACCGGGGACACGGATAAAAATGTTGCTTGGTGGGATGAATTTGATCAGGCCCTTAAAACAGTGGATCAAAATGTTTATCTCGTTGGAGAAGTCTGGGATCGGCCAAATAATATCGCACCCTACTATCAAGCACTGAACTCAAGTTTCAATTTTGATCTTGCCGGCAAGATTCTGGACGCTGTTCAGAATGGAGAAGACAACGGACTGGCGGCTTTCGAGATGAGCACTCTTTCTCAGTATCAGAGTGTGAATCCTGACGCCATTGACGCTCCATTTCTGACAAATCATGATCAGGAGCGAACGATGTCAGTTCTGAATGGGAATGTGGATAAAGCGAAAATGGCGGCGTCAATCCTCCTGACCATGCCGGGGAATCCATATATCTATTATGGAGAAGAAATCGGCATGCTTGGCGACGGACCGGATCCCCTGAAACGGGAGCCCTTCCGCTGGTATCCGGGTGACGGAGAAGGCCAGACAACTTGGGAAACACCGCAATATAATGTTGGGCCGAATGCAGTTTCGGTTGAAGCAGAAGACCAGGATCCCAACTCGCTTCTCAACCATTACCGTGAGCTGATCCACGTACGTGAGTCGAGCCCGGCTCTGGTCTCAGGGAATATTCAGGACTTTCAGACCGGAGACAGCCGAATTCTGGGCTATACAAGAAATGATCAGAAAGATTCAGTGCTCGTCCTGAATAATCTTTCAGATCAAACGGTCACGATAAGCGTGAATGAACAGGAATTTAAAACTCACAAAGTGCTGTATACCACATTTTCACACAAAAATGTGACGAGAGGACATGGAAAAGTGGAGATCACTTTACCGGCATTCTCAACCATAATGTTGAAGTAAGTTACTTGATCAAATTAGAAAAATGAGATCTTCAAGGGTTTAGCAGGGACGATTCCCGTCCTTCTGCTAAATCCTTTTTTATTATGGAAAAGCGTGGCAACCCTGCTTTGCGAAAGTAATCTTAAACTTACGATAATCCAACTATTGCCGGCAGTCTGTTTGTTCGGCGGAGTGGAGTTGTGTCTGTTGATTGGCATGCGGTGGCAGCTGTTTTCCCTTCAATTTAACAACCATTTTTACGAATCACTTACTGTACGCTGTGATTATGGGCGTGGCCTCCATGACGATTTTAAGACTGTTATTCTGAAACGCGTAAAAGTTACGCGGAATCTGAATCTTAGTGAATATCTGCCAGCAATCATGTATAGTAAATTATAGATTGATGAGTAGCATCTAAGCTTTGAATATTGGATGTTTAAAGGAGATGGAGGATGGAACTTCATTATCAAGTAGCGAAGGAAGATTACATTGCGTTCAATTTGTTTACATTTGAGCAATCCATTTCAAACAAGCGGTTAATTCGAACTCAGAAGCTGTTTTCGCTTATTTTTTTGTTAGCACCTCTTGTTTTCTCCCTGCTTGTTCATGAATTTCAGACCGGTTATTTCGTGATCAGCCTCATTATTGCTGCGCTCTGGATCGCGTTTTCAGCAAAAATATTCAGGTGGAGCTTTCACAGGAGACTGTCAAAAATGATTGACGAGATGGGAAAAGGAAAACTATGCGGTGAAACAGCACTGATCCTGACGGACAAAAATGTGATAGAAATAATGCCATCAGGAGAAGAGACAAAAGCGGAATGGTCATCGATCAATAAGGTTGCGGAAACAGATGAGTACTTTTTTATTTATTTTAATCCGATGGCCGCCGTTATTTTACCAAAAAGAGCTTTGGATGATGAATCTATTAAAGTGTTGAAAGAAACGATTCCTTCCGGTGTTTGTTGGGAAAATGAATGAGTTTTTAACATAATTTTTTTTAGGGGGTCTTCTTGTTGAAAAGGACTGCAGAAATCACATTGTCAATCATTGGAGGGGCACTGAGCCTTCTGGCATTAATTTCAGGAATACGTATCTTATCGATTGACACGAATGCGCTCAGAGTGCAGCTTATGGCTTCAGCAACGAACTCGAATCAAAATATTACTTCCTCAGATATTGACAATGTCATTCAGCTTGTGCATATTCTAGGGACCACATTAATCGTTATTTCGGCCATCAGTATTGTATTAGCGATTGCCGCTCTTGTTCTACTGTTTCTTCGTAAAAAACCTGTCCTTTCAGGCGTTCTGCTGATCGTGGCTGGTGTAGTCAGTCTGCCGGCTCTTTTCCCGGGCATCCTTTATTTGATTGCAGGTATCATTAATTTAGTCAGAAAACCGCGGAAGCAGCTTGAATAATTTTTACACATATACGTGAGGGTTATGAATCCGATTTTCAAGATGTGCCGAAATTAATTTTCAAACCGAAACCGCTTAGTAACAAATAGTCTCGCAAAACGCCTGCCCGAATGCTAAATCGGACAGGCGTTTTCGCTGCGGCGAGTTTTATTTATTTAGTACGCTTTCCTCCAAGTGACTTTCCGTTTCACCATAAGTCCTTCTGATGTGATTTTCTCCCCAAAGGCATAGACGATGAAGAACATCCTTTAATGTCTCGCCATATTCACTTAACTCATATTCGACTTTTGGCGGAACCTGATTGTACACTTTGCGATTAATGATACCGGCCTGCTCCAGTTCACGCAGCTGCTGTGTCAGCATCTTTTGAGTGATATTTGGAATCAGTCGCTTAAGTTCACCGGTTCTTTTTTTACCATTGATCAAATGACACAGGATCACGGGCTTCCACTTGCCGCCAATAACCTCAAGTGTTGCTTCAACAGATATATTGTATTTTTTATCCATGAAAATACCTCCTATAGGCACTTAAAAGTATCTACCTTACATTAAAGTGCGTACTTGTTGGGACGGCATGCACCATTCATAATAACATGTGCAGATAAATTTGAACATATTATTTTGAAAGGAGTCACTCATTTGACATCAAGAAGGGGTTTATTTTCACTTATATCACTGGCAATCAGTGCTTTTGCAATCGGAACAACTGAATTTATCAGCGTTGGCCTTCTGCCGCTGATCATGCATGACTTCCATGTTTCTTATTCTCTGGCAGGGCTCACTGTGACGTTATATGCGCTGGGTGTAACTGTTGGCGCGCCCATTCTGACCTCATTAACGGTCAAGATTCCAAAAAAGACATTACTGATCTTAATCATGGTTGTTTTCATCATCGGCAACTCTGTTGCGGCTACTGCTACTGGGATCGGAATGCTGCTGACCGCACGGGTGATTTCATCATTTTCACACGGTGTATTCATGTCGATTGGTTCAACCATTGCCGCTGATATTGTTGCTCCGAATAAAAGAGCAAGCGCTATTGCAATTATGTTTACAGGCGTGACTCTGGCGACGGTTACAGGTGTTCCATTAGGTACGTTCATCGGCCAGACATTCGGCTGGCGTGCCGCATTTATGATTATCGTGGCCATTGGAGTGCTCGCTTTGATCGCGAACAGCCTGCTTGTCCCTTCGAATCTTAAGAAGTCGCCGAGCATGAAATTCAGCGATCAGTTCAGACTAATCAAAACAGGTCCACTGCTTCTCGTCTTTATCATTACTGCACTTGGTTACGGAGGAACATTTGTTGTGTTCACCTATCTGTCCCCGTTGCTTGAAAAAATTACAGGATTTTCGCCAAGTTCTGTTGCTTTAATTCTATTTGTTTACGGAATCGCCATCGCAGTCGGGAACACCTTTGGCGGAAAAGTCTCAAATCATCGGCCGATGAAAGCCCTGATCTATATGTTTCTGTTTCAGGCTGCGGCCATTTTTATCCTGTATTTCACAGCACCATTTAAAACGTTTGGCGTTCTGACAGTGATCTTGATGGGACTGTTTGCCTTCATGAACGTCCCTGGGCTTCAGCTGTATGCCGTCGTTCTTGCGGAGCGTCTTGTTCCGGAGGGGGTTGATGTCGCGTCCGCAGTCAACATCGCAGCATTTAATGGCGGTGTCGCTCTGGGGTCACTGATCGGCGGACAAGTTGTCGCCAATATCGGTCTGATTGATACAACCTGGATCGGTGCGCTGATGGTTCTGGCGGCTGCTTTCCTGAGTATGTGGAGCTATGCTCTGGAACGAAAGTCATTGTCCGCAGAGGATCGGCTGCTCTCAGAGTGAGCCATTGATGAATTCTGTAAACTTAATCGATGAAAGACTGTCTCTCCCAGAAGAGGATGTATTCCTTCTCCGGGATATTTTTTTACGAGAACATGAATTTTGTTCACATAATTGACAAACTAAGAAAAAAGAGATATTATTATCTCGAAACAGAGATATATTAATTAAAAATATTATCTGGAGGTGAAGACATGAGCTTTAAGCACATTTTTAATGAAGGTGACACGCCACTTGCCCCGGTTCTTGTTCTCTTTCACGGCACGGGAGGAGATGAATATTCGCTGCTTTCTCTTGCCGAATCCATAGCGCCAGGTGCAGCGGTACTCAGTCTCCGCGGCAATCGCAAAGAAGATGGAATGAACCGGTTTTTCAACCGCTTTTCTGAAGGTGAAATAGATGTTGATGACTTAAAAAGTGAAACAGACAGTCTTCATCGCTTTCTTAATGAATTTGGTCTGAACCATGAATTTACAGAGCGGAAAGTGATCGCCGTCGGGTATTCAAATGGAGCGAATATGATTGTCAGTCTTTTACATCATGAAGCATCTGTTTTTAATGGTGCCATCCTGTTCCGTGGCACGGACTACCGTTCTGAAGATCCATACGGTGATTTGAAGAAAGTCTCTGTTTTTGTGGCGGCAGGCCTTAATGATTCGTTGATTTCTCAAGAGTCGACAAAACAAATGACTTGGAATCTGAAAGAGGCAGGGGCTTCCGTTCAGGAAAAATGGACTGTAGCCGGCCATCAGCTGACAGAGGATGAAGTGCTTGCGTCACAGAAGTGGTATCAGTCTTTTGTGAGTGGAGATTCAGAGATGAAAGATTTGCTGAAAGAAATCAATCGGCTGGCCAGAGCAGCAAAAGAGCGGCCTTTGACCTCTGAAGAGAGGGAAATTCAGGGCAAGCTGAGAAAACGGTATATTGAAATCTTTCGAGGAACATTCAGACAAAACCTGCTCAATGTAAAACTTATTGATGAAAAGGGCAATGATGTGACGCCGCATAAAGTGAAAGTCATTCAGGATCAGGTGGATCAAATGCGCGATGAAAGAAAGTCAAACCTATTGAAAAAGAGAATGAAGGAGGCCGAACCAATGAATGAGTTATTCGGAATTCACCATATTTCGATTGTAACGAGCGATGCGAAAAAAAACTTTTCCTTTTATACAAAAGTACTGGGGATGCGTCTGGTCAAAAAGACTGTCAATCAGGACGACATCTCAGTCTACCATTTATTTTATGCCGATCAAAAGGGGAGCCCGGGGACCGATCTGACCTTTTTCGAATTTCCCGGTACACGTCCCACCCGAAAAGGAACGAACTCTATCTCACGTGTTTCGCTGCGGGTACCGAGTGACCAGTCTCTTGATTATTGGAATAACCGTTTTGATGAACTTAAAGTAAGCCATCAAGAAATTTCAACCTTGTTCGGACATAAGATCCTTGAATTCGAAGATTTTGACGGTACGCCTCTGCGTCTGATATCAGACGAAAAGGATAAAGGGGTCGCAGGAGGGATACCTTGGGCGGGCGGACCGGTTCCAAT
This sequence comes from Sporolactobacillus shoreae, assembly GCF_004684935.1. GTDB lineage: Bacteria > Bacillota > Bacilli > Bacillales > Sporolactobacillaceae > Sporolactobacillus > Sporolactobacillus shoreae. The sequence goes on along the minus strand of NZ_SRJD01000020.1, from coordinate 25,397 downwards.
GGAGCACGCGATCCGGGGATTAGGAACTGTAACGCTTACCGTGTCACATCTCGGAATGATGCGTTCATTCCTGACAGATATACTTCATTTCAGGGAAGTGGCACAGGAGGGAGAGAATATCCTATTTGAAGTCGGCGAGGGCGGTCATGGCGCGCAGATTATTGTCCGTGAAGACCAGAATCATATGGCTGAAGTTCCGGGTTACGGAAGCGTGCATCATCTGGCTCTCCGCGTTGCAGATCAGGATGCTTTGAATGAATGGATCAAAGTCATCAATAAGACAGGAATGCCTAATTCCGGATTTGTTGATCGTTTTTATTTTAAATCCCTGTACGTTCGGGAATTCAACCGCATTTTGTTTGAATTTGCAACTGACGGGCCTGGATTCGCTACGGATGAAGATGAATCGTCTCTGGGCCGCACACTCTCTCTGCCGCCTTTTCTGGAAGGGAAAAGAGAGCTTATTGAAAGCCAGCTTGAGCCCCTGGATATTTGAACGATAACAAACAGTTACCCTTGACAGGGAAGGTGGGTCAGGATATAATTGTCTCGAATTAGAGATAAAAGGGATGAATCATTATGGCGGAGAAAAATCAGGAGCAGACGGCCGAGGCGAAAGACATCTCTCTGAAGCTCTGGGTGGTTCTGACGAGAGCAGAACAATCCATTCGAAAAAGAATCGAAGAAAATATTAAGAGTTACGGTCTCAATCTGACTGAGTTTGGTGTACTCGAGCTGCTTTACCATAAGGGAGATCAACCGATTCAGAAGATCGGCAGTAAAATCCTGATTGCCAGCAGCAGCACAACTTATGTGATTGATCAGCTGGAAAAGAAAAAGCTGCTTAAAAGAAAACCATGTCCGACCGATCGTCGGGTAACGTTCGCCGCGCTGACAGATGACGGAACCGATTTGATGAAAAATATATTTCCGCAGCACCGGAACGCAGTGGATCAGATTCTTGGTGGATTGAATCCGTCTGAGAAATTTGAAATGATTGAGCAGTTGAAAAAGCTTGGACTGTTTGCGGCGGGGCAGGTTGATTGAACGGGAAAGTTTTGCTTTCTTAATTATTTCGAATTCATGATATATGAATTAATAATATTATATTGGAGTGATAGAATTGATGAATTTAGGATTGCTGATTATTCGTGTTGTATTAGGATTAACTTTTGCAGGGCATGGCACACAAAAACTTTTTGGCTGGTTTGGAGGCCATGGAATTAAGGGAACCGGTGGATTTTTTGAATCCATCGGAGTTAAGCCGGGAGTACTGATGGCTGTTATGGCCGGACTATCTGAACTCATTGGCGGCGTGCTGTTTGCAGTGGGACTGCTGACTCCCCTGGCGGCCTTGTTGATCACCGGAACAATGATTGTTGCAATAGCAACGGTTCATGGGAAAAATGGTTACTGGGTGACTGAAAACGGGTTTGAATATAATCTGCTGATTATCGCCGTTGTCATTGGTACTGCTCTGATTGGGGCTGGTATGTATAGCCTCGACTCACTCTTCTTTGGATAAGAGCGTGGGAAGCCTTTTTACGAATCAATGATTACAGCTATTATTCTATTAGCATGGAAGATGCCTTCCAAACCTGATAAAAAGAATCAATCAGGCTTGGAAGTTTTTTTTTGTTAAATTAAATAAAAATATGTACGTTCTATACATTTAGGTTTTTAATGATATCACTGGTCAATGTGCTGAATGTCCTTTCATTAGATGTGATGGCTCACTGACAGGATCTGAAAGGAAAAATAGTAGACAAAAGGAATTTTCCTCCTATCTGTAAGGGCTGAAAATTCACTCAAATAAATGACAAGGCTGGCATTATATATTTGCTGGATCATTGGTTAAGAACAAATTTTTCGACTGCGAACGCGACCCCGTCTTCGGTGTTCTTTTTGGTCACGAACTGTGCAATGTCTTTTACTTTTTGAATGGCATTACCCATAGCCACACCGAGACCCGCGTAACGAATCATTGCCAGATCGTTTTCCTGATCCCCGAGTGTCATTATTTCTTCAGGCCGTATCTTCAGGTAGCTCCCCAAGATCTGCAAGCCTCTTCCTTTATCCACTTCTTTGTTCATGATCTCCAGAAGAATGGCCCTTGATTTCATTATTGTATATTTTTCAAAGTACGTTTCTGGAATTTTTTTAATCGCTGCGTCAAGTCGTTCCTGTTCCGTACAGAAAACAACCTTATTCACCTTCAGATCACCGGGAAGCTGGTCCATTGTCGTACCGATAAATGGCAGGGAATGCATGACCGTTCCATATAAAGAAGGCCTGCCCTTCGGAGGCGTCGGGCAGTAAACGTTTTCCTGATCAATAAAATTCATCGGTACACCAAGTTTCTGGCTGAGCGTGTAAATTGAACGGACATCGCTACGAGTCAGAATCTTTTCAGAGAGGACTTCACCACTGTCTGTTTTTTGCACAAGGCCTCCATTGTAGGTTATCGCGAAATTTCCGGTTTCGTTCAGTCCAAGCACATCCAGATATTCTTTGATTCCTGCAATCGGCCTGCCTGAACAGAGGACAACTTTTACACCAAGTCTCTTCGCTTTCATTAATGTTTCCCGGGATCTTTGACTAATCTTCTTCTCATCATTCAGTAAGGTTCCGTCAAGATCGATAGCAATCAGTTTGATCAAAGTGAATTCCTCCTCGGTTGTTTCGCTTTACAGATTCAGTATACAGCTAATTGGGGATGTGACAACGGTTCCTGTTCCTATTCCTGAACTCCGGGAAAAAAAGAAGCGGATCCTTCCAACCCAAAGTATAATTATTGTTGTCTAAGGGGCGTGTTGATACTTTAAGATAGGAGCAAAATTTTGCAGGGAGCGGATAAATGTCAATGTTCATTTCAGAACAATGGAACGACCAAAGCTCTTCGGATTACATCAGGAAGAAGCTTATAGAATATAACGCGGGCTGCCTCTCGGATGAAATCAAGTCGCCTGTTGAAAATCTAAATTTGCTGCTGAAAGACGAAGACGGCAAAATATACGGAGGAATAACAGGTACCATTTTCTGGGCCCATCTCCATGTGGATTTTCTCTGGGTGGATCAGAGTCTGCGCGGAAAGGGGTATGGGAGTCAGCTAATTAAAATGGCTGAAAGGCTGGCGAAAGAGAAAAAATGCCGGCTCATCCTGCTTGACACGTTCAGTTTTCAGGCTCCGGATTTCTACAGAAAAATGGGATATGAAGAGTATGGAGTTGTCCAGGATCACCCGGCAGGTTACAGTCAACATTTTTTTGAAAAAAGACTGAATTGATCCACCGGGTATTTCAGTGAATCCGTTTTCGGTTTACAAGTTTGTAGGTCAATAGTATACTCGACTCAATATATGACTTACATAACCGACCATAATTGGAGGAAGTAGAACAATGGAGAGCAGGTTTGACGTGAGAAATGACCGGGATCTGACGATGCTGGTCGATTTTTACGAACTCACTATGGGAAACAGCTATCTTGAAGAAGGGGTAGGCGACCAGATCGTCTATTTCGATATGTATTTCCGCAGAGTCCCGGATGGCGGCGGCTACTGCATCATGGCGGGCGTGGATCAGTTGATTGAGTATTTGGAAGATCTCCGGTTTACTGAAGATGATGTCAATTATCTTCGGTCAACCGGACAATTTTCCGAGAAATTTCTTGATTACCTGGCCCATTTTAAATTTTCATGCGACGTGTGGGCCATACCAGAAGGCTACCCCGTTTTTCCGAATGAACCGCTTGTTACGGTCAGAGGGCCGGCCATCCAGGCACAGCTTCTGGAAACGATGGTTCTTGTGACCATCAATCATCAGACGCTGATTGCGACCAAAGCCAGCAGAATTTGCCGTGTTGCGGGGAACCGATCAGTCATGGAATTCGGATCACGGCGCGCTCAGGGTTATGACGGCGCTATATATGGTGCGCGGGCAGCTGTGATCGGAGGATGCTCCGCGACAGCGAATACTCTGGCAGGCATGATGTTTGATATCCCGGTTTCCGGTACAATGGCGCACAGCTGGGTTCAGCTTTATGACAGCGAGTTAGAAGCTTTTCGTGCATGGTCACGTGCTTATCCGGATCAATGCCTGGTTCTGATTGATACGTACAATGTCCTCAAATCCGGCCTGCCGAATGCGATTAAAGTTTTCAAGGAGCTCAGGGATAAGGGCCATGAACCACTGGGCATACGTATTGATTCAGGTGATATTACTTATTTGACTAAAAAAGTCAGAAAAGCTCTTGATGAGGCAGGATTTCCAAAAGCAATCATCGTCATCTCCAATTCTCTTGACGAACATATTATCAAAGATGTTCTGGCGGAGGGCGCTCAAATTAATTCCTTTGGTGTTGGTGAACGGCTAATTACTGCCAGGTCAGAACCTGTCTTCGGCGGTGTCTATAAACTGGTTGCTATTGAAAAAGAGGGCAATGTGATCCCGAGAATTAAGATCAGTGAGAATGAAGAAAAAATCACAAATCCAGGCTTTAAGAAAATCTATCGTATTTATGAAAAAGGCGCTGATAAAGCGATTGCTGATTTGATCTGCGACAGTGAAGAGGTAATTGATGAAAGTAAACCGCTGACTATTTTTGATCCGGTATACACCTGGAAGAAAAAAACGCTGAAGAACTATAAAGCCGAACTGCTACGCAAACAGATTTTTAAAACCGGAGAACTTTGCTACGAGAGCCCGTCCGTAGTCGAAATAAGAAACTTTGCGAAGGCTCAGGTCGAGAGACAATGGGCGGAAGTTCTTCGCTTTGAAAATCCCCATAACTATTATGTGGACTTGTCTCCAAAAGTATGGAATGCCAAATTTGAACTTCTGAACAAATACTCGGAAGAGTTTAGTGGGAAATAAGCAAAGTAGAAAAGCGCAAAAAATATGAATTAATAAATGTATAAAAAATGGTTTGGGGGACTTCTCCAAACCATTTTTTATGAATCTCAAGAGCTTTTCGTCAATTGGTTATAAATGGAATGTCTCTTTTATTTGTTGCGCAACCTGTTCCGCACTGACGTGTGTATTATTGATTCTTAGATAATGAGGCTCGGTAATTTCACCTTCTTTGGAATTCAGTCGATATTTTTCCATTGAATGTAACAGATCCTGTTCAGATGATTTAATATCCCGTTTCGTTGGTTTATGTTCCAGCCGATTTGAGGTTGTGTTTCTTTTTAGCCGTTCTTTCACGCTGGCTTCTAACTCCACAAAATAAACCTCGGCTTTAGTTGAATGAAAAATATCACAGATCTTCTTAATATTCTTCCAGTCTTCGGCATTGTTAAATGCCCACACAGTCGTGAATATGATTCCGTACTGATCGCTTTTTGCGAAAGCTTTTAAAATCTCCTCCCGAAACAGGTGGCAGAGCCGCCACATCTCCGGACTATAGCCGAATAATGGAACGAGCAAATCAATGGTCATATGATTATGAAACAATTTCAATTCAGTGATTTTTGCCAGTTCCTGTCCCACGGTCATTTTCCCGACGGCCTGGGGTCCAAATAGAAGTACAAACTTCACTTGAAATCCTCCTCATTAGCGTAACTTTATTGGATTTCCCGCACGCGATTGAACTACTCTGCCACGTTCAGACCGGGACGCTTTTCTTCTGCAGCCAATGGATGGAGCTATAAAAGCAGTACATGCCCGCGAGTCCCATAGTAAGAAATAGAGCAGCCATAACAAAAGAGGGGAAGAATGCGCCGGCTATAACACCAAGGGATCCCATAATCTTGGCCCCCTGAAAAACAAGTCCATAAACAGCCATATAAGATCCCCGCACATTCTCTCTTGCCATTGAGGCAACCATGGACTGGCATATAGGCACATACATGAGTTCACCTAACGACGAGACGATAATCATGATAAGCAGTAGGATCCACAGATTACTAAAAGCCAGCGTCACATAGCCGGATATATATAAGGCGAGCCCAATGAACAGAATATTTGTGGATCGATAACGTTTCATCCACTGATTGACTGAGAGGGTAAAAAGTACAATGAGCACCGTATTTTCTACGCGAAGCCAGCTGAGCATCTTCAGCCCGTTCACTGATTGGTTCAATAAGAACGCGTGAAATTCGCTTTCAAGACGGATGGCGATATAATTATTCATCTGAAATTCAAGAGAAACAATCAGCAAATGTGCCAGGCAAAAAATCAGAAAACGATGATCCGTCATGACGAGACGATAATTTTTCCCCATATCCTTTATCAAATCGAGTGGGGCGGACATGCGCGGCCATGTTCGCGTTTGCCCGCTGTCCTGCATAAATAGGGTCAGAAGCAGAAGCACGAGGACCGAAGTCATTGTGAGTGCGACAAACAGGGTAAAACGGTGGCTGTTAAAATAGAACCCGCCGATGATCGTACCGGCTGCAATAGACAAATTCACGGACCAATAGTTCACGCTGTACATGAACTGTCTGTTTTCTTCCGTGCTGACATCAATCAGCATCGCTTCGGCAGCAGGGTTCATTAAACCGTTACTGATACTTTGGATGAACATCATCACAAAAGTGATGAAGGCGGATAAGAACCATGGTGAATTTGATACGGCCATAACTGAAAAGGCAAGAATCTGAATTGCCTGGGCAAGAACCATGACTTTTTTTCGCCCAAAATGATCAGACACATAACCGCCGAAAAAACTGGTGACCAGGGATGCGATCACGTTAAGAAACAGCAGGAAACCAGCTGTCGCGGCCCCGAATTCATTGGCAAAATAGATCGCCATGAATGGAAAAACCATGTTCCCGACAAATCGGGAGAGAAACGAAGTCATCAGACGAATTTTGATATTTGGATGAAGGGACATAAAAGTGTTCATGAGACCGAACTCCAATCTCTTTCTGGGAATAACTCTATTTTTTTATAAAATAAATGGTGAAAAAAGTGTAAAATAAAAATAATAATTTCCCCTTTTTTGAAAGAGAGGGCTGTTTACTGTGGAACTGGTGGATTATTATACAGATCTGTATCTGAAGCTCGGGGCGGACCGGAACCGGCAAACTGAAGTGACTGTGAAAAAATGTGCAGATATCTTCTTTTGCTCGGAGCGAAATGCGAAATTATTGATCCACAAAATGGGAAACGATCAATGGATTTGCTGGACAGGCGGACTCGGGCGGGGGAATCAGTCAAAAATTATTTTTCTTCGCCAGCTCACACCACTTGTTACTGACTATATGGCTCTGGCGATTGAAAATGGAAATCTTGAAAAGGCGCTCGGCTTTATTCGTGATCACAAACTTCCGGCTGAATTGCTTAAAATTTGTTATGAACGGATTCAGAAACAATTCGGTTATAAAGTGGGGACGGGAAGAGAATGGCCGCTGGATATCCTGAGAATACCGATGCGGCGTCCACTTGCGACGCTCGATCCGGCATTTGCGGCGATTACAAGCGAAACACATATTGCCAGGCAGATTTTTGATTGCCTTGTCAATTACAATGCGGAAACAAGATCCATTGTTCCGCATATCGCCCATTACTGGGAAAACTCTGATGACAGGAAGGTGTGGACATTCTACCTTCGCAAGGGCATTCTTTTTCACCATGGAAAAGAACTGACCTCTGAAGATGTAAGATATACATTTGAACGGATTCATGATTCAGCGCATCAACTGCCGTGCCACTGGACGCTCCAGTCACTTAGAAGCATGGATACATCGCACCCGTACAGGATTACTGTGAAATTCTCAGATCCTGCTCCATTTTTGCTTCATTTTCTCAGTGCACTGAACATGGCAATACTCTCTTCAGACATCGGATATAATGCAAACCGGATCGTTGGAACCGGGATATTCAAGCTCGTAAAATATACGAAGGAGCAGATTATCCTGGAACGGTTTCACAATTATTTCCGTGAACAGGCACTGCTTGACCGCGTTGAAATCTTTTTCGCCCCCGATTTGATCACACAAAAGCGGCAATTTGATGTACCAAATTTACCCATATCGATGAATGATAAAGGACGGACTCTTGAAGAAAATGGATGCAGCTACCTGATTTTTAATTTTAATAAATCCGGAGTGCAGCATGATATTTGGTTCCGGAGAGCAATGAATATCCTTATAGACCGCTCTAGGATGATCCGGGATCTTGGTAGTGACAGGTATATGGCTGCAAACAGTTTTCTTCCTTCTGAAACAAAATGCATTCAGCTTGTACAGGAAGACGAGGGTAAGATTACCGCTTCATTAAAAAAAAGCCGGTATCATGGTGAACGACTGAGACTTTATCATTTCGATCATAACAATGTACGGGAAGATGCAGAATGGATTAGGAACCGTGCCGCTCAATTCGGCATTTCTCTTGATCTGGTGCCACTTCCGCTTAACCAATTTTATAGTAAAGCGATCATTGAAGACGCAGACTTGCTGCTTGCCGGAGAGATGATTGAAGAGAACGTAGAACTTGGCGTTGTTCAATTATTTTGCAATCAGAGTAGCCTTGTGAGGCGGTTTATGAATGATACTCAGAAGCGCCGTATCGATCAGCTGATGGGACGTTTTATTCAGGTGGAGAATTCAGGGGAATGGAAATCAATGTTCAGAACGATTGAGGATATGATTAGAGACAGGCGTCTATTGCTCTATCTCTATCATATTCGGAGAGAAGTCAGTTTCCATGAAGCACTGACAGGTATTGAGATGAATGCGTTCGGGTGGGCGAATTTCAGCAAGTTGTGGATCAAGCAGGGATTTTAGTCGAAAAATGGTCTGGCCCGAACGCAAAATTAGTCGAATTCTTTGTGCGGCAGGAAATAATGTTATAGAATCAGGCATACAGAGACTTATAGTCAGTGAGGAGAATTCAGTTGAAATTCATATCATGGAATGTGAACGGTTTTAGGGCGCTGCAGCGCAAGATGGACGTCGGTGAATGGTTGAAGGAGACTGGAGCAGATGCGTTCTGTATTCAGGAAACCAAGTTGCAGAAAGATCAGGTTGATTTTCAGTCGACAGAGTATCTGCAATACTGGAATGATGCGGAGAAGAAAGGCTATTCAGGAACGGCGATTTTCACGAAGAAGGAGCCTATAGATGTCACTTATGGCATAGGCATTGAAGAGCACGACCATGAGGGTCGAGTGATTACTCTTGAGTATGAAAACTACTATTTGATGACAGTATATACCCCCAATTCCAAGCGCGATCTGAAACGGCTTGGCTATCGCATTCAGTGGGGCGAGGCTTTTACAAACTATATTAATAGACTGGATGCAAAAAAACCGGTCGTCTTTTGCGGGGATCTGAATGTTGCCCACCAGGCGATTGATCTGAAGAATCCTAAAACAAATGTAAAAAATGCGGGATTTACTGTTGAAGAAAGAAATGACTTTTCCAAACTGCTCGACTCCGGTTTTACCGACAGTTTTCGTTATCTCTACCCGGATCGTGAGGGCGCCTATTCCTGGTGGTCCTACATGGGAAATGCCAGAGCAAGGAATGTCGGCTGGCGGATTGATTACTTTGTCATCTCGAATAGGCTCAGCCATCGGGTTAAGGAGGCTAAAATATTGGCGGATGTCACTGGCTCCGATCACTGTCCGGTTGAAATTGATCTATCCCTGTAAAAAAATGTGGCTGAAGCAAAGTATTACAGGGTGAGGATCAGATTCACCTATAATGGATAGTGAGTTTTATTATCTTGCTGAAAGAAGGAATGTTACCCATGTCTTACTATGATGAATTGTTCCACCCGATTGTATTACCCAACGGTGTGGAACTTTCGAACCGACTGGCGATTGCGCCGATGACTACCTGGTCCGCAAATCTGAACGGAACGGTTTCCGACCAGGAATTGGCTTACTATAAGAGACGCGCAGCTCTTTCAGGACTTTTTATATCGGCCTGTATCGCTGTTTCACCGACAGGTCTGGCTTTTGATCATCAGTTTATTGCCTATGACGACGCGGTTCTGCCGAGACTGAAAAAGTTGGCTGATGCCATGAAATCTGCAGGGAGCAAGGCTGTTCTTCAAATTCAGCACGGCGGCAGCGAGGCGGATCCAAACTTTGTTCTCTTTAATCAAACGGTAAGCGCCAGCGCTGTTCCTTCATTTTCCAATCCTGAAACAGTTCCCGAGGAAATGACTGAGGAACAGATTCAAACCGTTATCAAAGAATACGGACTTGCGACAAAGCAGGCGATCCTCGCCGGATTTGACGGAATTGAGATCCACGGAGCCAATCACTATCTGATCCAGCAGTTCGTGTCGGCGCATTTCAACCAACGGACGGACGAGTGGGGCGGAACTCTGGATAGGCGGCTGCGCTTTCCATTTGCTGCACTTGAAGAAGTACAGTCCGTAGTAAAAAAATATGCGGATGATTCATTTATCGTTGGCTATCGCTTCTCTCCGGAAGAGATTCATCGGGTATCGGGCTATACGGTTAATGATACGCTGCAGCTTGTGGACGGTCTGATCGAGCGCGGTGCTCATTATCTGCATGTTTCACAAAATAATATTAAAGCAATCCCTGCTGGAAATGAGGAGGGCAGTGAGACAATCGTTCACATTCTGGCCTCTCATATTAATGGACGCGTCCCGCTGATTGCTGTCGGAGGGATCCATCGTCCTGATGAAGCTGTAGCGGGATTGCACGATGGTGCCGACATCGTCGCACTCGGCAGGGAAGCGATTATGGATCCAGACTGGACTTTAAAAGTAAAAAATGACCAAGTGAATCAGATTCAGGTTACTCTGGGCTCAAAAAGTCAGGAAGAACTGGTTGTTCCGGATCGTCTCTGGAAAATTATTACCCAGCCAAGCGGCTGGTTCCCGCTTGCATAACCCTGTTTAGAAGCATTGAGCTTGTGACATGGGTTGTGAATGATCATATACTGATTCATCGAAACAGATTTGAAATGCGGGTAATTATATTTTTTTTTAAGCCGTTTTCTGAATCAGATACGTTTTACAGTTTCATTGATTTGTGTTATTCTGTGTTCACTAATTCAATAAGTATACTTGGAGATGATTGCGATGGCAAAGGTCGAAAGCTTCCAATTAGATCACAGGATTGTCAAAGCGCCGTACGTTCGTCTGGCCGGAACGGAGAACGACGCGAAGGGCAGCCTGGTTCAAAAATATGATCTGAGATTGCTTCAACCTAATGTTTCTGCTGTTCCCACTGGCGCACTTCACACACTGGAGCATCTTTTGGCAACATATATGCGGGATGAACTGACTGGAGTGATCGATATATCCCCGATGGGCTGCAGGACCGGATTCTATTTGATCCTCTGGAATGAGCACAAGCCTTCAGAGATTGCGGCGGCATTGAAGAATTCCCTTGAAAAAGTTTTGACAACAACGGAAGTTCCGGCAGTTTCACCGGTCAGCTGCGGAAATTACAAAGATCACTCTCTTTTTGGTGCCAAAGAATATGCGAAAATCGTCTTGGACGCCGGTATTAGTGATGATCCGTTTCAAAGGCATATCCCTGAGAAAATTGACTGACCCGCACATCTCCATGTGTGCTGGATAATAGATTTGAAGTGAGTGTCCGGATTAATTTCCCGGCACTTTTTTTATTTGAAATTTTTGTTACTTGATCCTTGCGAAAAATGGCGAAAGAAATCTGCTGAATTCAAGGCGCTCTTTTTGAAAAGATAAAGCATTCATCATATAATAATGAAAGCGCTTAATGTGACAATTCTGTGACATTTTATTCGACTGGAGGGATCTTCATGCTTGACAGTTTCTTTTTGCCGGCCGAACAAGGAGTACATGAACTTGATGATCTTGAAACAGTAAGGAAATCTTTTGACTGGAAGCAGGCGGAACATCAGTTTAGCTGGCATGAAACCGGAAAAATCAATGCGGCATACGAGGCAATTGACCGTCATACTGAAAAGGGTAGTGCAGACAAGGTTGCTCTTTATTATTCGGATCTTTCAAGAGATGAGAGTTATACTTTTGGGGAAATGAAAAAACTGAGTAACAAAGCTGCAAATGTCCTGAAACAGAAGGCGGACGTCAGAAAGGGCGATCGGGTTTTTATTTTCATGCCCCGGTCTCCGGAACTGTATATTCTCTTTTTAGGTGTGATAAAAGCCGGAGCAATTGTCGGTCCCCTGTTTGAAGCGTTTATGGAAGGAGCTGTCAGAGATCGTCTCGAGGACAGTGAAGCAAAAGTATTGTGCACGACTCCGGAACTGCTGAAACGTGTACCTTATCAGTTACTGCCACATCTCAAACATATTGTGCTCGTCGGAGATGGAATTAATGAGGATGAATATTTTATTGATTATAAAAAGGCTATGGATCAGGCCGACAATGATTTTCTGATTGAATGGATGGATCGGGAAGACGGGCTAATTCTGCATTACACATCCGGATCCACAGGGAAACCGAAGGGTGTACTTCATGTTCATGAGGCTATGGTGCAACATGCTCAGACCGGGCGCTGGGTTCTGGATCTTAAAAAGGACGATGTTTATTGGTGTACAGCTGACCCGGGATGGGTAACCGGGACCTCTTACGGAGTTTTTGCCCCCTGGCTAAATGGTGTAACCAATATTGTACGCGGCGGACGATTCAGCCCGTCGGACTGGTATCAGACAATTGAAAAATACGGCGTTACAGTGTGGTACAGCGCCCCGACAGCCTTCCGCATGCTGATGAGTGCCGGAAAGGTACTGGCAGAAAAGCATAATTTTTCAAGCCTTCGTCATGTTCTTAGCGTAGGTGAGCCGCTTAACCCCGAGGTGATCCGCTGGGGATGGCAAGTCTTTAAAAAACGGATTCATGATACTTGGTGGATGACGGAGACAGGGGCGCACATGATCTGCAATTATCCCTCAATGAAAATTAAAGCCGGTTCAATGGGTAAGCCTGTTCCCGGAATAACCGCTGCGATTGTTGACGATTCCGGTATCGAGCTTCCACCAAATACAATGGGCAATCTGGCGATCAAAAAAGGATGGCCGTCGATGATGCGGGCCATCTGGAATAATAAAGAAAAATATGACTCATATTTTACATCAAACGGCTGGTATGTCTCGGGGGATTCGGCCTATATGGATGAGGACGGCTATTTCTGGTTCCAGGGAAGGGTCGACGATGTGATCATGACCAGCGGTGAAAGAATAGGACCCTTCGAAGTTGAAAGCAAACTTGTGGAACATCCGGCGGTGTCGGAAGCTGGGGTGATCGGAATCCCGGATCCGATAAGGGGAGAAATCATCAAAGCCTTCATTTCGCTCAGAGAAGGGTTTGAAGCCAGTGAAAAACTTAAGGAAGAGATTTATCATTTTGTTAAGAACGGTCTGGCTGCCCATGCAGCGCCAAGAAAAATAGATTTCAAAGATAAACTGCCAAAAACACGGAGCGGAAAAATCATGCGCCGGGTGCTTAAAGCGTGGGAACTTGGGCTCCCAACAGGAGATTTGTCAACGCTTGAAGACTAATATGATTTAGATGCGAAGAGCCCGAGCGGCTCTTTTTATTTGAACTTGATTTCCGGCGCTTTCTGCTAGATTAACAGCGCGGGTATGTTTATACTTTAATTTGATTACAGGGAAAGAGTGTATCGATATGAAATTAAAGATTTTTCATTGCGACTGATACACGTTCACTATAACAGAGCTTACAATCTGAAGGGAACAGGTGAATGGGTGTGAAGAAGATTGTACTGGGGTTTACTGACGATTTTAAGCTGTCAAAAACGATGCTGGAGACGATTTCCAAAACGTATAGGGATCAAATCCTGTTTTTAAAAACTGATGGGGAAAACTTTGAGCAGCTCAAAGATGCAGACGCGTTTATCGGGTGGCCCTCGGATCAGATGATTCAGGCGATGCCGGAACTGAAATGGCTTCAGCTGCCAAGCGCGGGAGCGAATCAGTTTGCACATCACCCATTACTCAAGGAGCAAGTAATCGTTACAAATGCAAGCGGTGCATTCGGTGCGTCCGGAGCGGAACACATTCTGGCTCTGATTCTGTCCTTTGCCCGGCAGCTGCCGCTCTACGTCAGGCAGACAGAGAAACATGTCTGGAGAGAAGAATCGGATGTTCGGCAGCTAGATGAGTCGACGGTCGGAATTATCGGGCTTGGCGATATTGGCTCTGAGGCTGCGATCCGATTGAAAGCTTTTGGTTCCACGGTCCTGGCGGTCAAGCGTACAGTGAGTAATAAGCCGGACTACGTGGACGATGTTTATGATATGGAAGGTTTGGATACAGTTCTTCAAGAAAGTGACTTTATCGTTAATGTGCTTCCTCTGACTGCTGAAACATCAGGGCTGTTTGACCGAAAAAGATTTTCATTAATAAAAAAGGGTGCCATTTTTATTAATGTCGGACGCGGGGGAACAGTTGATGAACAGGCGCTGCTCGAAGCTTTGAACTCTGGCAGAATCGGCGGTGCTGGCCTTGATGTCACATCAATTGAGCCGTTACCTGAAACCAGTGAACTGTGGCGCTTTCCAAATGTAGTGATTACTTCCCACTCCTTGGGTGTCGGATCTGGAAAGCTGAAAAAAAGAGAAGAACTGATCCAACGGAATATAGAAAATTATCTGCTGGGAAAGCCGCTCATTAATGTTGTTAACAGAAAACTTGGCTATTGATCGTTGTGTTTCTCACTCGATAACTAAATGATACGGAAAGATTAGAACCCGGGGACTGAATGTTTCAATTCAAGCCCCGGGTTTTTACTTTGCATTTTAAGAGCGTAAATAAGTTACAAAGAATAAAACCTAATGCCCGAACATCCCTGGTCGTCTAAGATTCAGCCCGCGCCAGAGGCCCAGATTCGCCAAGGCTTCTTTATAAGAAGAAATATAATTGTAATATTATTTGTCTCAAAAACTCGAATTCTGTTGATATAATAGATATGTTAACTAGTGTTGGAAGATAATGATCGTTTTTTAAGGAGTTTGGTAGTATTGAAAAAAACAAAAATTTATCGCGCATCAATGGCTGCAGGGCTGGCGATATTTTTGGCCGCCGGATTTGATCTGAGCCCTGCCTCAGCTGAGACCCAGTCTCAGCTGAATGCAAAGCTGGGTTCAATCAAGGAAAAACAGATCAATAACCAGAGTGATCTGAAGGCTTCCAAGCAGAAACTTTCTCAGAATAAAAACAAACAGAATGATGTGTTGACTGAAATTGTACAATCTGAAAATAAAATCAACAGTATGAACAGCCAAATTTCAAAAAAGCGGGCGGATGTCGGACAAAATCAGGCAACCGTCGCCCAGCTTAAAACACAGGTCGGGATTATCGAAAAAAGAATCGACCAACGGGGAAAATTATTAGACAGGAGAATTCGATCTATATACATAAACGGTGGAGCGGTGAGTTACATCGAAGTACTTTTGGGATCCAATAGCTTTGGTAATTTCCTTGACCGCCTGCTTGCGGTGAAAACAATAACAGATCATGATGCCGGGATCATTGCGGCTCAGCAAAAAGACCAGGCTGCCCGGCAGGTGAAACAAAATGTGATTCAGAAAAAACTGGAGCAGACAAAGCAAGATCTTGCCAGTCTCAATACCTTAAATCAGGGTCTGATACAGGAGAAGTCGAAGCAGACGGGGCTTCTTTCCCAATTGAAAAAGCAGGCGTCCGATATTAATGATACAGTTATGAATAAGAACGAGGAAGCCGGTATTCTTCAGGCTCAGGCGGCTGTGATTAACCGACAGATCTCGAATCTTAAGAAGGAAGAGGAGGCAAGGAAAGCCGCTGCTGCTCAGACGAAGAGTGTTTCGAGCGGGGGATCCGCTGGTTCGGGGACGGTTCAGACAAGCGGTAGTTCAAACGGGGGATCCACCGATTCAGGAACGGCTCAGGCGCTCCAAAGTCCTAATCCTGTTCATGGTAATTTTATCAAGCCTGCAGCAGGTGTCATTTCGTCAGGATTCGGCTATCGGTCATTTGATCATGAGTTCCATCCCGGTATTGATATTGCCAACAGTACAGGGACGCCGGTTTATGCGGCTGCTGATGGTATTGTGTTCAGAGCCTATCAGTCTTCCAGCTATGGAAATTGTGTCATGATCTCTCATTTTATCGGCGGACGGACTTATACTACAGTTTATGCCCACTTATCAAGTTACAATGTATCAGATGGTCAAACCGTCTCTCAAGGCCAGCTTATCGGTTTGATGGGGGCGACGGGTGAAGCGTTTGGTTCCCATCTTCATTTCGAACTCTATATCGGGCCATGGACACCACCGCCGCATAATGGCGCAGTTGATCCGATGCAATACATTTCTCAATAACGTAAAAGAAGAGGCTCAGATGAAAGGAAGTTTCAACAAATCCTTTCATCTGAGCCTTTGTTAATCTGACAAAAAAACACAGCTTATGGAGCCGTTCGAACATTTCCAGGGATCGATAAATCTTTTAGTTGATTTATCGCGGAGAAGTTACCGCTGACAGACATTGAAATATCAATGGATTGCTCGTTTTCAACTCCAGTCATTTTAACTGCGGTGCGGTAAGCTTTTGGATAAAATGTTTTCCTGTCGATCGTGTAAGCAGAGTCAAATTTTGTAATTTTCATTTGGTCTATGGCACTGCCGATCATTTGTGCCAGAGGATTCCCTATGTAAATGAACGCGATTCGCTTTGCAAATTTTTTAACGGCTGTTTCGCTGTACGTAAAGCTGATGAGGTAGTCATTTCCCTTCTGAATGACCGTGCCAGTCTTAACAAGATCTTTAGGAAAACGAATCAGTACTTCATCCTCCATTTGCTTAAAACTTTCTTTGATTAATTGCACATCAACATTTTTTTTACTTTGGCTCAGATCCGCCTTAGTCCAGGAAGCAGAGGGTGATAAGTTCAACTTAGCGTAAATGTTTTTTTCATCCATGTACGCTTCTACCTGTGGGAGTACTTTGTTATTAATGCTGGCAGAAAAGTGCTGATGCAAAAACATCGGGCGAATCGACATTTGCCCATGGGTTGACGCTTCGCTGGCGATTGTCTGGTTTCCGGATTTTATAAGCAGGTTTGCGGTGAGATCCACATTGGAATTTCGGATCTGTCCGCTTTGTGCCAAGGCGTTTTGCAAGATTGATCCATTGTTTATTTTGCTGATCGTTACAGATCCGCAGCCGTTTAATAGGATTAAGAACAATAGAAAAACGGCAGGAAGCCCTTTAAGTTTTATCTGATTCCTAAAAAACATAAGTTTCCTCCTGCCGTAAATCACGCAAGGCATGCAAATAGTCTGATAAATTTTTATTTTGCTTCGGAATTTTCCTGGAAAATGCCAAACAGATATCCCTGAGGATCTTCACAATACGCTAGATAGCCGACACCTGGAATCGCGTGTTTAGGAATGACGTTTTTTCCCCCATTTGCGTGAATCTTTTCTACATATTCGTCTACATCTGTAACTTCGATTGTGTTTGTTGTTTTTGATTTTCCATCATCAGAAGTGCCGAGACCCCCATCGATACCTGCGTCATCCGAACTGCCAGTACGGATCAGCCAGTAGTCAGAGTCCCAATTCTCGAACTTCTGAAAGGACCAGTGAAAGACATTCGTGTAAAAGTCGATCACTTTTTCCGGATTGGGTACTTCAATATCAAAATGGACGATCCTGTTTGCCATTGAACCATCTCCCTTCAAAATATATGTATTAACTTTATATTAATTCGACGACAGCTAAAAAAAACCTTCAACATGGAACCTGAAAAAAGGGTCGATTGTGATCATAATAATAATAAATATGAAGAATTTTTGAAATAAAACGTTTATTTTCTGCACAAGCGGGAATTTAAAGAATAATGAGCTCAGAGGAGGGAAGCCGATGAAAAAATTAGTTTTCTATACGTATCCAAGCTGTACATCATGCAGGAAGGCGAAGGGATGGCTGAAGCAGCATGATATCAGCTATGAAGAACGTCATCTTTTCCGCGACAGGCCTAATGTTTCTGAACTGATGGAACTTCTGAAACTTTCAAAATCCGGTGTTGAAGATATTCTTGCGACCAGAAGCACGCTTTATAAACAATTGAATGTTGATCTGGACACAATGCCGCTCAGCCAGGCGCTCCAGCTTCTTTCTTCAGAGCCCAGGCTGCTTCGCCGCCCGATCCTGACTGATGGTGAAAAACTTGTCGTCGGCTATCATTCGGATGATTTGATGCGGATTACTGCGGATAATAATGAAAGTCAGGTCAAGCAGGCTAACTAATATTACTCCTTTTTGAATTATGGCGGACTGAAGCATACGATGCGTGATTTCAGGCCGCTTTTTTCATGCATAAATATTACTTTTTTTAGAGGATTTGAGATTTGGGAAGAGAATAATATAATAGAGTGCAATTTGCCCGTAAAGAGGGGTGAACATTCTGCCCTGCCAGGACTTTTCGGATGCACTGGTTCAATATATTCCATATTAAGAGAAGGTGAATATTTGAAAGAGCCATTAAACCACATCGGAAGAAGGAGCAGGGAATTGCTGGCTCATGCATACAGCGCCGATGCTTCGGACATCCACTTTATTCCACGCATCCGTGACACTTTGGTTGAGCTCCGAATTCACGGATATCTGTATGAAATGGCAATTTTGAATTCAGATGATGCAGAGCGAATAATCAATCACTTCAAGTTTTTATCCGGAATTTATAATTGTACTAATTTATGCCTTAGTATCAGCTTTTTTCATCCTTTTGGGTTCCGTTGCCCCACAGCTGCCCCACGAATTCATCATACCGCTTTGCACTTTCGTCCGCGATATGCTCCGACACATGATGATATATCCCAATCGTCGTCGACTCCTTCGCATGCCCCAAACGCTTGCTGACATATTTAATATCTGCCCCAGCGTCCATTTCTAGGACGGTATGAGTATGGCGGAGAGAATGGGTTGAGATATGATCGATGCCAGCAAATTCACAGGCCTTCCGGATCCAAAAGCGAACGGTAAGATGTGATGAAAAATAGACGCCATCTTCACCGGGGAAGATCAGGTTACGGATATTCTTTATCCCATCGGCATCGTTATCCGTTTCTTGCCTTGACTTCCATGCTTTTAAAACTTCATTCGTCGTTGGGTCTAGTTTAATTCGACGATATGCGGATTTTGTTTTTGGCTGATCGATGAACGTGCCCTCATGTGTCCTGTGTACGGCTGTTTTATTAATAGACAAATAGGGTTCCTCGTAATCGTCCCAAGTCAAAGCAATCAATTCGCCGCAGCGCAAACCTGTATTCAGGTCAAGAAATAGAGCAGTGTAAGCCTTCTGACCAAGTGTTTTAGCAGCAGTAATAAATTTTGGTATTTCACTAAGTTCGAGGATCTTCTTTTTGTCCCGATTATCTTCACGATTCGAAATGACCACATCAGCGGCGGGATTTTTAGTGAGGTACCCAATTTTTACAGCGGTCTTAAAAGCGTCATGGTAACGCGCATGGTACGTCCGAACTGTTGATTGGGCGTATTTTTTTGCAATCTTGTTAATAAATTTTTGGTAGGTAATCGCGTTTAGTTTATCCAGAAGTAGGTGACCGATTTCCGGCTTTATAACCTTAATTGCCCGCTTAATGCTTTCTTGAGAATTATAGGCCAGCTTGTCTTTTTTGTACGTATCAAACCAAAAATCAAGATAGGCGCTCACAGTAATCCGTTCATTTTGATATGCCCCATCCTCAACTTTTCGTGTGGCTATTTGCCCCTCTTGCCGCGCCTCTCGTTCTCGCTTAAAACCTCCCTTAGACTTCTCATGCCATGTACCGTTTTCATCCTGATAACGAACCCGGTATTGCCATGCTCCATTTCGATTACGTGTTGTAAGTTTTACCTGAATCATCTGTTTTCACCTCCTTTGAAGGAACGTACGTTCCTAATTTTCTGTATTAAAAAAGCCTGTCCGGCAAAGAATTAATGAATCTTTCCATTTCAAGCGGTATTCCGTTCATTCTTAATAGCTGCTGAGATGTTTCGTATTCTGATAGTCTTGCATGATTAAGTAATAGGATCTGGGCAGTTGACCAGGCATTTGCCTGGGATTCAATTTTACCTTTTGAAATCAGCGTCCGTTTATCCAAAAAGGGCGTGTTTGCGTTCGGATGGAGAATGGCATGACCAAGCTCATGAGAGCATATAAAAGGGCGTTTATAATCTTCCATATCTGAATTGATATGGATTACTTGTTGTCTGGCATTTTTAAGATAAAAGCCATAGGTTTCCCCCAGTGGGAGATAACGAATCAAAATATGTTTTGCTTTTGCAACTTCGAAAGGATCTACCGTTTTGTATCTGCGAATTGTTTTTAAAAGCATAGCAAGAATCCATTCCATGGTCTCACTCCCAGTCACGGTATTTCTTGGGAGTGAATTTTTTCTTTGCAATCTGCTTGGTTAATCGCAAACTACTTTCAATGGCAGCCCGAACAAGATCCTGTGTTTCCTGGTCCATAGGCTCGCCATCGTAGGCAAGGGATACATTTGAATCCATTTTGTTGAGAATATTTTCAAGCTGTTTGCCAATGTCTCGCTCATCCTTTTCAGAAAGAGGAGGAAGGGCATTTTTATCCGGTTTTTTATTTTTACCACTCAAATACGCGTTCTGTTGCTCGATCGCCTGTTCAATTACTTTTTCCTGTTCTTTACTTTTTGGATGAATCACATTTTCTTTCATTTCGCGCCAATGATCTTCGTCAACCGCTTTCTTAAACGCCTCATATTGGTCCACATCCCCATCAAATTGAGAAGGGATTTCTTCATCGTATAATCCGTATTCATTCAAAAAATAAGGAAATGACATATCAAATACCTTTAATATCTTATCAAGTTGTTCCGCGGGAATAGCTTCTCCTAATTCGTATTTAGAAATAAGTCTTTGGTCTATGCTTACCATTTTGCCTAACTCTTCTTGGGTAAACCCTTGATGTTTTCGCTCCTCACGTAAGGCCCAACCGAGGCCTTCAATTCCGTCACTTGCGAGGGCTTCATCATCAAATTGATAAGATACCTTTCCCTCACGGCATAGGATAAAATCAGTAGATACCTTAAAAATATCAGCCAGCTTTGCTAGAACATCACTGGGTGGAACCGTGCGTCCTGATTCGTATCCAGAAATGGACGCACGGTTTGGAATACCTAGTGCCTCGGCTAAATCGTCCTGAGTTAAACCCTTTGTGGCTCTCAATTTTTTTATCCTTTGCCCCATTTGTTTTCGATCCTTTAAATCCATTCCAATACCTACCTTCAAAAGAAAAGTAAATAAACCCTTGACGGTTGGTAAAATACCGACTATACTGGTTTTCGTAAGGTAAACCAAACAAAAAGGAGGTTATCCCAATGCCAGCAACGGTTGCCGACCGTCGTCAAATTTTTCGCGAACTGCGTAATAAAAAAAGCGTTTCTCAATTCAAAGCCGCTACCGACCTAAATATTACCGAAGGCCAATTTCGTAATATTGAAACGGGTCGAAGCAATCCCAGCGTTCGATTGATGTTCCGGATGATTAGCTATTTTGGAACACCTGGGGAAGAACTTTTCCCGGATCTTGTGGAAGAAGATTCGGATAAATGTTCTTAACAAATAGAATTATAATTCGTTAATTAAATTTACGCAAGTACAATTAACGATAATTTACCAAACAATTTAACGGAGGGGTAAAGTATGCCAAAAACTGAAAACCAAGTAAAAATATTTGAAAATTCAGACTTTGGAAAACTCCCAGTGATCGTGGTAAATGACAAACCGCAATTCGGAGCAACGGAATCAGCGGAAATGTTAGGTTACGCTAAACCGTTAAATGCTATTGCTCAGCATTGCAAAGAAGATGGGTCCTCATTTCAGGGGGTCATCGATTCCCTAGGTAGAACACAGAAAAAGAAATTCATTTCCGAGGGCAACCTTTATCGCCTGATCACGCATTCGCATTTACCGGCCGCTGAAAAATTCGAATCATGGGTGTTTGATGAAGTGCTGCCCGCGATTCGTAAGACCGGCTCATACGCAACTAAGAAAGACGATCCGGATCTTTCAACAATCCGTGCAAAAGAAGCCGATGCGAAACTGATGAACGCACGTGCTCGTCTCGGACGCCAGTATCACAAGATGCTCAGTGAGTATAACGACGTGCTTTCCCCTATTGCAAAGCAAGCTCTTATCTCTCTTGAGGTCAATACGCTCGCAGGAAAAGATTTGCTTCCAGAGCCCAACTCAGAACCCAAGGGCTACAGCGCGGAAGACCTTGGCAAACTTGTTGGCTGGTCAAAACAAAAGGTTGGTAAGTTTGCCAACGATAACGACCTCAAAAAAGAAGAAAATGGAAAATGGCTCATGAGCAAGTCACAGTATGGCCCAAAACAAGTCACCACATTCGTTTACAACGAAAACGGTAGACAGAAATTCCTTGAACTAGTTAGGGGCTGATCTCAATGCCTGACGTTCAAGTCATCGTTGATAATCAGTTCTTAGCGCAAGAGGTAGATAAGGTTATTGGCCAGCGACTATCAGATATGGGTGTCGGGACTTATTGGACGATGCAGCGCCTCGAGTACGAAACAGGGCATAAACGAGACTGGATCAAGGATCACATCCTAAGCGACCCAGCCCTGTTCCGAGAACCACGCCCAATCGCAAAAATTGTAAAAGGTCAGTGGCTATTCAGGGCCAAGGGCATGTCAGAGCACCTTGACAAACTGTTTGATCAACTATAGGAGGTAGTTGGTAAATGAGGGCATTAAATCACATTGAACCGGCGCACGATGAACTAACGAATATCTACTCAGGCGTTGGCCTAGTCTACACCGTTAGACAGCGTATCATCATAAAAAGTACGGCGGAACAGCTTTATTTCTTCTTCGCAAACATCCAGACGCATGCCGTAGCAAAGCACCGCATGCCGATGGCACGTTGGGCGCTGCGGATGAAGTCTAAGTATTTCAGACTGATGAAGGGAGGTGAGTAATCTATGGAACCACTTAGACTACCAGTCAATGTCTCTGATAGAGCCATTGACGCCATTAATCAAAAAACTTCGGATGAATCAATGAGGCTTTATCGGTTCTTCGGTGCAACGTCTCAAAATGATACAACAGCTATCGGTAAAGATGGTTTTAAGAAAATTATCGATGCCGTATTCGACGGACGTGAAGTTCTGAACCCCGAAACGGATGAAGAGTTTCTAAAACGGATTGGTCGGCATCCGGCAACCGTTGACGGTTGCCGACTTTACAATCTGGCTAAAAAATACGTTGAGTTGAAAGGAGCTGAGAAGGAATGAGCCCAGAAACGAAAGCAGCGTTACAAAAGCATTTCGATGCTCTTTCTCGCGGTGTGAATCAAGGAAACAATCTTCAAAAAATCGTAGCCTCTGCTAAGGCAACGGAACTTGGTGAACTACTGCTAATTCTTGTTGAAGACTATCCAGAAATTGGAGAAGCCGTGCAGAAACAGATGGATGATTTTACAGCTGAATCACTGTTAAAGATGATTCTTGGCGTGAATGAAGTCAACATCAAGCATCTATGAAAAAAGCCGCTCTGCAAAGCGGCTCAAATCCCATCTGTGGTCATTATACCACGAAAGCGAGGTTTTATACATGGTTACGATCAGCAAACTTGAAATAGAAAATGTCAAGCGCGTAAAAGCCGTCAAGGTTGAGCCATCACCGGCGGGCTTAACCATCGTTGGTGGTAAAAACAAACAAGGCAAGACAAGCATTCTAGACGCTATTGCGTGGGGATTAGGCGGTAACAAATATCGCCCGTCTCAGGCAAAGCGCGAGGGATCAGTCACCGATCCTTTTCTCCATATTGTTCTTTCCAATGGACTGATTGTCGAACGCAAAGGAAAGAACAGCGACTTAAAGGTTATTGACCCCAACGGGCAGAAAGCCGGCCAACAGCTGCTCGACGTTTTCGTGGAAGAACTTGCTATTAATCTACCAAAATTTATCAACTCAACATCAAAAGAAAAAGCCAACACGCTTCTACAGATTATCGGCGTAGGGAACAAGCTACATGAACTGGAACAGCAAGAACAGGAAGTCTATAACCGGCGCCGTACTATCGGTCAAATTGCCGATCAGAAAGCCAAGTTTGCCAAGGAACAACCATATTTCCCTGATGCTCCGAAGGAACCTGTGTCAGCATCCGATCTAATTAAACAGCAGCAAGAAATACTCGCACGTAATGGCGAAAATCAACGCAAACGGCAGTGTGTGACACAGATACAGGCGGAGTTTGAACAGGTCGGCCGGGAAGTAACCCGGTTGACAGCGCAGCTTAATGCCGCACAGAAGAAATACGGAGAATTGCAAAGCGACCTTGCTGTCGCACAGAAGGACGCACTCGACCTGCGGGACGAATCAACAGCCGAACTCGAATCCAATATTCAACAGATCGATGACATTAACCGGAAGGTGCGAGCCAATCTCGACAAAGACAAGGCGGAAGATGATGCCAAGGAATACGGTGCTCAGTATCAGAAACTCTCTCAGCAGATCGACCAGGTGCGTCAGGAAAAAGCTGATTTGCTGACGAACACTAACCTGCCACTTCCTGGTCTGTCTGTCGATGATGGCGAGTTAATCTATGAAGGGCAGCAATGGGACAACATGAGCGGCGCTGATCAACTCAAGGTGTCAACGGCGATTGTCCGCAAATTGAAGCCAGAATGTGGATTTATCCTCCTGGACAAGCTCGAACAGATGGACACAGATACGCTCAAAGAATTTGGTACATGGTTGGAACAGGAAGGTCTGCAAGCCATTGCCACGCGCGTCAGCACGGGTGACGAATGCTCAATCATCATTAGTGATGGATATGTGGAAGGTCAAGAAAAGGCGGAAGAAGAACAGTCACAGACAAAGACATGGAAACCAGGTGAATTTTGATGGACATAACACGTGGTAAGGTAGCCAAGGCACAGAAAGTAGTTCTGTATGGCATGGAAGGGATCGGCAAATCATCACTTGCCGCGCAGTTTCCGAATCCTCTATTTATCGATACAGAAGGTAGCACTGGTAATATGAACGTTTCCCGTACGCCTAAACCGACAAGTTGGACAATGCTGAATCAGCAGATTGACGAAATCAAGCGAGACAAGCTCTGCAAAACTCTTGTCATTGACACGATTGACTGGGCAGAGCGTATGGCCATCGAGAAAGTGTGCGCCGATGCACAGAAAAAATCAATTGAAGACTTCGGCTACGGTACCGGATATATCAAGCTTGAGGAAGAACTTGGCCGATTTTTGAACAAGCTGCAAGACGTGGTTGACGACGGAATCAACGTCGTACTGACTGCACACGCACAGATTAGAAAGTTTGAGCAGCCTGACGAAATGGGCGCCTATGATCGGTACGAGTTAAAGCTTGGAAAAAAGACGTCAGCCCGTACGTCAGCACTCGTCAAAGAGTGGGCAGACATGGTGCTATTCATCA